>CAWIXR010000008.1:0-290127 GCA_963840145.1 uncultured Chloroflexia bacterium | reverse complement strand
CGACGTCCGAGTCCAGGAACTTCCCGCGCTGCACGCCTGACGCCCAGTCCGCAGGCGGGGCGATCCAGTCGGATTCATCCAGGAAGAAGGGCTCGACGAGCGCCAAACAACCGATGTGGTCCGCGTGCACATCGATCTTCCGCGCCCGATACCGCTCCATCAGGCGGACCATCTCGTCGATCGTCGCCGCGCCGTTCTCCTCGAGAAAGGTGTCCCATGCCAGCCGCACCGGCAAGGACGAAAACGTCGCGAAGAACCCTCCGCCGACGATGCGGCCGCCGTGTCGGGCGTGGAGCTTGAACAGGAACAGCTCGCCCTGGGCGAACCTCGCAGGCGCCGTCGCGCTGGGCTGCCAGAAGTTCACCTCCGGCAGCTCCGGCCTCGCTGCCAGAAAGCGGTACCAGTGCCAGTCGGTGATGCCGACCCAGAAGCGCAATTTGACCGTCAACTATGTAGCGAATGATCGAGGGTGAATGCTAGCCTTGCGAACGGCAGCATGGCGAGAGCAGTCCGCAAGAGGGGCCATGGATCCCATTGTCGCGTTTGTTCTGGGTGGAATCTTCACAGCCGCAATAGGGGTCATTTCGACTGAGATTGCGTCTCAACGCGAAGAAGGACGGACGACTCGCAGAAGTCTGCGCGAAGCGCGCCTACAGGCACTGCACAAGACCAGCCAGTGGGTCGCCGCATTCACGAAACATGTTTTGCTGTCGTGGGTTGACGTCGGCAGGGAATGGGACCCTGTGCCTTACGCTGACGCGCGACCCGGATTGATTGGGGATCGCGAAGCCTTGAGCGCGTACTACAGCGCGGTCAACACCATGTTTCGATGTGATCGCGAGACGAATCCACCATACATCGAAGACATCGAGGCACTAGGAGCAACCTCCGAGCGGCTGCAGCAGTGCCTCGCAGAGCAAACCGATGCGGTTGCGCTCGGGCGAGAACCGGTTGTCATCCCTGAAGCGGAGGTAGCGCAAATCACATCGGAAGCGGAGCTCATTGCAGTTTGGTGGAGTGGGTTCGGACTCCAGCGCCGGCCAGAAGCCAAGGGCTCGGTGGAACGCCGAGGCTGATGAGGCTCTACGCCGGGACGACCGAGCAGTTTCGGGCCGATGCCCAGAAGCATCGAATCGCGGAGAAGCTGCGCGCCGAGTACGTCGCGCAGATCGGCCACAAGCCCGCGCCGTCGGAGGTGGCGAGCTGGCAGAACAGCCTCATGGCGCTGTCGATGCTCGTCGACCAGGCCGAGCTGAACGACCACGGCGTCATCCTCGAATACCAGCTCGGCAAAACGAGCCGGCGGCTCGACGCGATGCTCACCGGCCACGCCTCAACGAGCGCCGAGAACGCGGTCGTCGTCGAGCTCAAGCAAGCGAGGACACCGAACTGATGGGGACGAGCCAGGGTCCAGAGATTCCGCGGCCGGCGAATGCCGAGACCGGACGCCAAGGAGAAGCCGCGGTCACCCGACTGGTGGCGTGTCCGCGGTGCGGCCGCAAACCCGGTCACCTTCGACCGTTGGAGGCTGGTTTCCAGTGCGCGGATGTCATCTGCAAGTTTTGCGGCTTCCTTGCGCAGGTCAAGGCAACCCGGGTATCGCCAGAGAAGAGACCGACGCGCGTCCTCGGTGGATCTTGGACCCCGCAGCATGAGCAGATCCTTGCGGACATCTTTCAGGCGCTGTTCATCGTCACGCTCGACTCTAGCGGGCGTCCGCACTCGATTTACTACGTCCCGGCCCACATCCTTCGCGCGCATCCGTCGGTGTACAAGCCTCGTAACCCCTTACCCCCGACCGCACGCCGCCCCAACTTCCGTGGATTCGTGTATGACCTGTCCGAACTTCCGGAAGTCGGGATCACGCAGATATACCCGCCAGCCTGAGCTAGAAGGAAGCGGCACGAACGATGGCAAACGTGAGCCTATCAGCGGCCAAGCGCGCCAAGAACGATGAGTTCTACACCCAGTGGGCCGACATTGAGCGCGAGATGAACGCCTACTTGGAATATGACCCCGACGTGTTCCGCGGCAAGGTGATCCTTCTGCCATGCGACGACCCGGAGTGGTCCAACTTCGCCAAGTTCTTCGCGCTGCACTTCATGGACTTCGGACTCAGGAAGCTCATCTCGACCTCGTACGCCCCTGACAGCAACCCCGCTGGACGGTTCTATCAGACGACGCTGTTCGAGACGGAGGATCCCAAGTTCGACCCCGCCAAGACACGCACCAACGGCAAGGTCTTCACACTCGAATCGAAGGACATCAACGACGACGCCGTCATCAACATCGAGGACCTCCAGTGGGACTACCTAGAGGGCGACGGAGACTTCCGCAGTGCCGAGGTCACCGCTCTCCGCGACGAGGCTGACATCGTGATCACCAACCCGCCATTCAGCCTGTTCCGGGAGTTCCTCGCTTGGCTCGTCGAGGGGAAGAAGTTCTCCATCATCGGCAACAGCAACGCGACTACCTACAAGGAAGTGTTCCCGCTCATCCAGAACGACAAACTGTGGAAGGGCGCGACGGCGAATAGCTCCGACATGGTCTTCGGCGTGCCCAAAGGCGTTCCTGTGGCCGAGGCGGATCGCCTGAAGGCAGAGAGGCTGGGATATCCCTCAGACGATCGCTACGACTACACGCGACTCGGGAACTCCTGCTGGTTCACCAACCTGGAGCACGGCCGTCGCCACGAGCCACTTCAGCTCATGACGATGGCGGACAACATCAAGTTCAGCAAGCACAAGGACATCCGAGGAGTCGGCTACCGGCGCTACGACAACTTCGATGCCATCGAGGTGCCATATCGTCGATGCGATCCCGAGTGACTACGACGAGATGATGGGCGTCCCGATCACCTTCCTCGACAGGTACAACCCAGACCAGTTCGAAATTGTGGAACTGAGCAGGTACACCAAGACGGAGGGCATGTCCAAGGAGTTCGTTGCGGCCTACTACGCCTCGGGACAGACCGGGCAGATACAGCGAAGGCCACCCCGATTTGTGCTACTACGACATCAACGGTCGGCCGGTCGTTCCCTACATGCGCATCCTCATCCGGCGAAAGGCTGACTCGTGAAGACCGACGCTGCATCACTACACCGTCGAGCAGGTCATCGAGGGCTTCGTCTACAACGAACTGGAAGGCAAAGGGCTGTTCGGCCTCGCGGGCAAGCTCGTCATCCAGCCGGAGTACCAGCGGAACTACATCTACGACGAAGGCAAGAAGGACGTTGCCGTCATCGATTCCCTGCTGAAGGGCTACCCGCTCGGGCTGATCTACTTCAACGTCGCCGGTGACACCCTCGAGGTCCTCGACGGCCAGCAGCGCATCACCAGTATCGGCCGGTTCGTGACTGGCAAGTTCGCGATCAAGCAGGACGGCAAGGAGCAGACCTTCTCCTCGCTGCCCGCCGAGGCGAAGCAGAAGATCCTTGAGAGCGAACTGCTCGTCTATCACTGCCTGGGCACCGAGAAGGAGATCAAGGAGTGGTTTGACACCATCAACATCGCCGGTGTGCCGCTGAACAGCCAGGAGCGCTTGAACGCGATCTACTCCGGCCCGTTCATCACGGGGCCAAGGCCGAGTTCTCCAACAGCCAGAACGCGAACATGCAGAAGTGGTCGTCCTACATCAAGGGTGACCCCAAGCGGCAGGAGATCCTCGAGGAGGCCCTGGAGTGGGTCTCGTCCGCCGAGGGCATTAGCGTCGACGCCTACCTAGCGCAGCATCGCGGGGACACTGATATCGCGGGTCTGAAGACCTACTTCACCTCCGTCATCGACTGGATCGACAGCGTCTTCACTCGCCCTCCGGACAAGGAGATGCGCGGGCTTGACTGGGGTCGGCTGTACGAGAGCTACCACTCGAAGTCCTACAACGCGGCCGCGATCGACGCTGACATCGACGCACTCCGCGCCGATCCAGCGGTGCTCAACAACAGGGGCATCTACGAATACCTGCTGGGTGGCAAGACGGACCGCAAGTTGCTCGACGTCCGGTTGTTCGACGAGAGGACCAAGGTTGCCGCCTACGAGCAACAGACGCAGAAGGCCAAGACCGACGGCGTATCGAACTGCCCGCTGTGCGCGATCGGCACGGATGCCAACAAGACCCGCATCTACAAGCAGAACGAGATGGACGCCGACCACGTGACCGCCTGGTCCAAGGGGGGTTACTCCACGCTCGCCAACTGCGCGATGCTGTGTGTCACCCACAACCGCGCCAAGGGCAACCGTTGACAAAGCAAGCAGATGCCCTCGAACGCCGAGTCCGATCCCGGGCGCCTAGCTCCCGGTATCCCGCCCTCAACTTTCTGGGCGCCGGACCCCAATGGCATAGGAAAGGCTGATGCGGGTTGTCGAACCTCCGATGGAGCCATGGGCGTCGCTTCCAATCGAGGTCATCGAATGGGCGCGGGCCGCGTTTTCGGAGTGCAACCGAGAGTCAACGGCCGCCATTTCGCAGGCCCCAAATCTCCCTGAGCCCGCTCTTGATCAGGGTTGGATCGCAAGCCTCGCCAAGTATGCGGTGCCTCGTGTCGTCGGTCCAGGTTGGATCGTCAGGATTGACACCCATTTCCTCGGCGGCGGGCACCACTTTGGCTCGTGGGAGGTCGCGGACATTGGCATCATCGTGCGCCTGCGCGATCCAAGCGGGACGTGGGTTCGCAAGGTCGCCCTCTTGCAGTCCAAACGCTTGTACCCGACCCGAGGGACAGTACGCCAAGAGACGCAGTCCGACTATTTGATCGGCTTCGCTCGTCTCGACGATCCCGAAGACGAGTTACTTTCGCTCGCGAAGCGCCGCACATACAGCTTCACGCATCGGAGCCGGTATCGGGAGCTGGTACGCGGCAGCCACCAGGTGGGCGCCATTCAGGCGTACGAACGGGAGGCCGGACTGAAGGTCTATTACCACCTCTATAACCCGTGGCAGGTCCCATTTAGCCAGCGCGTTCCAGTGTCAGAGTATGTCCGACGCGAGGGGCTGCCTGAGTTGGGGATCCGGGTAGTCCCGGCCGCCCTCATGCACGACCTTCTTGGGAGCATCAGCCGCGCGGAGCCGTCTCTTGGGGATCTCTTAGACACCATCGAATTGCCTCCGTTCGGCTGGCGTCTTGAGGCATTCGTCGCCGACGAGCTGTTGACTTGCCGTGAGGGTGACTCCGTACCGGATCGGAACGATGTCCGCCTTCGGCGGTTGTTCGGTGAGCGAACGGGGCCCATCGCGGCAGCCATCGCCATGACCCTTGAGGCACCCGAATCATTCAGGGCGGGATGATGTGACCAGCGAGGCGATCCGGGTTAGAGCATGGCACAGCAGCGACCGCTGCACTGATCCAGGGGCACTCGGCTGATGGTTGCTGTCAGGCGGCTTTCAGTGTCGCGGTTCCGGGGATTTGAGCAGTGGTCAACCGGCTTCCCGGAGCACGCGGTCCTCGTAGGCGAGCCCGGTGCGGGGCGATCGGACCTCATCGAGATACTCATTCGGCTCTTGGATCCCGAGTACCTAAGGACGCACCGAGGGGAGGAACTCGATTTTTGGCAGCTGAGTATTGACGAGCCGGCGACGGCCGAGGCCGTCCTCGGCGGCCTGAGTGATGCCCAGGCGAGAGCCCTCATCGGGCACTGGGAGTGGTGGGATCCAGCGGCCGAAACATTGATCACTCAGAGTGGTGCGCTTGAGCCGGTCGGGCTACGGGACCAGGAGCGAGTTGTCAGAATTGCCTATCGGCTCGCTGCGCGTGAGGATGGTCGATTCGAGGAGAGGGTGTACTGGCCAAAGTCCAGCAATCCTGACCTCGATCAATTCGATCCTGTCCGCACCGCCGAGCGAGCGTACTTGCCCTTCTTCTGGCAGCGTGGGCTAAGCACGCGACCGCTGGACTTGGCCGGTCGCGGAGAGCTACGGGATCTGGTCGAGCGTCAGGGCGGAGAGCGATTTGACGAGGCCGTGCAGCGCTTCGTCACTGAGGTCTCAACGGCCTCCGCCAGATTCAGCGAGCAGGAACGAGTCAAGGCCGCGCTTGAGAGCGTTCTAGCGCCGTTACGCGACGCCCGTCGATTCAAGCCGGATCCCGCGGAGCAGCTCGTCCGCTTCCTCCCGGATGGCGGTTCACCATCAGGTCTACTTCGGACGTTGACAGCGGCGATAACCATGGAGGACGGGCCAGATCACCTGCCGGCGGTACGCCATGGAGCAACGGTCCTTGGTGCCTTGCGCGCAGGTGCACTCATTGCGGCTGCTGAGAGCAACGACGGCTCAATAGTCGCGGTCGATGACTTTGGGGGTGAGTTCGACCCCCACCTAGCCGCGGATGTGGCTCGGCGCCTGCGCGCCCAGAGCGGCCAGTTGATCCTCGCAACTCGGTCGCCTACGGTAGTCGATACGTTCCGCATCCCCGAGATCGTCCGTGTCTTCCGGGCGGACACTCAAAGACGGGTAGCGCGCGGCTCTCGCGGAGCGACGAAGTCGGAACGAATCAGCGCCTACTTCTATGCGGGTCGTCTGACGCGGGCGCTAGGGGCATCGGCGGTAGTTGTCGTAGACGGCGTTCACGACCGTCTAGCACTCGAGTCGGTTGAGCGGCGGGCCACCTCTGCCGGAACCCTTCAGTCTCTTGCCGCAGCTGGTATTGCCTATGTCGACGCCGCGGGCTCAGGTGAGCTGGCTAAGGTCGCCAACGCTGCTCGGCAGCTCGGCCTATATGTGGTCGTCCTTCTTGACAATGACCAGTCTGCAGGGGAACCGCCCAACGCAGCTACGATCGAAGCCGCAACCCAAGCCGACGTCGCTCTCAGGCTCCCGCCAAGACGCAAGCTTGAGTGGCTCTTGGTTGACGGTATTGGCGACACGGAACTTTTGTCTGCCGTCAAGGCGTTGACGGAGTCGATGACCGACCTTCGAGTGCCCGCGACATGGGAGGCGCTCGCCGGGCAAGAACTCCAGCGATTCGTCGTCAAGCTGTTGCATGACACGAAAGGGTCGATCCACGCTGCATTTGTCGAGGCACTCGACGATGCGGCAGTATGCCCGACCGCGGTCAGCGCTCTCGAGCGCATCCGGTCTCTAGCAGTCGGTCGTGCGTCAACCGGGCTGGTGGATTGGTAGTCACACCCGAGGATTTCACTCCTCAGCAGCGCGCCGTGTACGACGCTACCGAGCCGTTGTTGCTCGTGACGGGTGGACCTGGCACAGGAAAGACTGCGGTTGCTTTATGGGCGGCCCGTCGGGAGCTTGAACGACACTCGGAAACCGCCAACAAGCGCGCTCTATTTCTGACATTTTCTCGCTCCGCGGTCGCGGAACTGACCTCGCGGGCTCCCGGTATCCTCGCCGGTCAGCTGGGCGGCCAGGTCGAGATCGCCACGTTTCACGGATTTGCAGCGTCGCTGATAGGCGCTCACGGAAGATACTTCGGACGAGGGCTTGAGCCCCTAACGATCTTGACGGACCCTGAGGAAGCGCTGGGTCTCGGCCTGCCGGGTGCTTTGCGCTACCGCGAACTTGTACCGACCGCCCTAGAGATGCTCACCTCGGGAGATTGGCTCGGGGACGAATATGCATCGCGCTACGCGATCGTTGTCAGTGACGAGTATCAGGACACCGGTTCTGAGATGGCAGCTTTGCTCGACTTTCTTTCGAGTGCCTGTCGATTGGTCTGCCTGGCGGACATTGATCAGATGATTTACGAAACCCTCCCAGGGTCAGGGGTATCGCGCGCGCGGATCGATGCATTGCGGGCGCGCGCCCCACGCGAAGTCGCGCTCGAGCACGAGTCCCACAGAGATCCCACCAACTTGATACCCCGGGTCGCGCGAGCGTTTCTCGATCGCCAGTTGGGCGACGCCGCCGTTGGCGAGGCGTGCTCAGCCGGACGGCTCCGCGTAGTTCACTACGAAATGGGGCCGCACGACGCCATGGTGACGGAAATCCAGCGGCTTGCCGCAGCTGGGGCGAGGAAGATTGGTGTCTTTCTCAGCCAGAGGGTAATGGTGGAGGAGGCGGCCGACCGACTCCGGGACGAAGGGATCGAGCACGAAATTGCCGGGCTCGGTGCGGCGAGTGGTTATGCCCAGAAGGCTGCAGCGGCCATTGCTCGTTTTGCGACCGACCAGGACACTTGGGCACGAGTGCACCAAATGCTCGCGCTCTTCCTCGCCTCGAGCTATACGCTCAGAAGTACCCCCGAACTAGCGCGACGGCTCGCCATGGGTGAGCCGCTGCCCGGAGGGCTGGCACGAGCCTTAGACGCCGCGCGCGATACGGCAACGGCGATGCGTGGCCGCCCGATCTCGGAGTTCCTAGATTGGACACGCCGCTCCTGGTCAGAAATGTTCGTCGGCCACCGTGGCATCAAGCTGTGGGAACTTGGGCTCGACGACCTAGTCGGTCAGACCCTTGCTTGGGCGCCAGTCCCATTGGACGAGACGTCGGCCAATGTCGTCGCTTCCGTAGCCGCGCAGCGCCACGTCGTGGCGGCGGTGGACGGGCTTCCTTCAAGTCCAAGTCCGGTTCAACTGATGACAACGCACCAAGCCAAAGGGCGAGAACTCGACGCCATCATCCTCATCCATGATCAACGCGACTACACGCCCGAGGTGGCGACGACGCGCGACTGGATTGCAACAACCCGGTTGCATTACGTTGCGATTAGCCGAGCGCGCGAAACAGCAACGCTAATGCTTCCTCCCGAGCCGAAAACATTCTTCGCTCCTTACGCGACAGTCTGCAGGAGTGCGGAATAGTTCCGGCCCTGACTCGACACCACCTTCCTAGAACCGAGAGCGGGGCGATGGCCCGGCCCCATTAGCTTCCCGCTAGGTCAGCTGCAGCCGCTGGTCGCGCCGCAGTTGATGCACTTGTAGCAGGAGCCGTTGCGGACCATGATCGAGCCGCAGTCGGTGCAGGCCGGCGAGTCCGCGGTGTCGAACACGACCGGCGCCTGGCCGACCGCGAGCCGCTCGGCCCGATCCTTCGACTCGGCGTTCTGCGCCACGATCTTCAGCCCGTCCAGCAGCCCGAGGCTCCGCGCCGCCGACTCGACATCCAGGTCCACCTGGTCCTTCACCGGCGCATCGCTCCCGACCGGAATACTCGCGATGCCCGACGTCCCCTGCTCGCCCGCAGCCTCGGGTGCCTCGCCACCGCTTGATGCCGCCGGATCAGAGGCCCGTGTTGTGGCCTCACCACCCTCAGCGGACCGTGTCGGACCTGAGTCGGTCCGTGTGGCGGCGGCCGGGGGCGGCGCGGACGCCGAGCTAGCGGAGCGCGAGGCGTTCGGGGCGTCCCCGGAAGCCTCCCCACTCACCACCTTGGCATCCGACAGCGTCAGCTGCCGATTGATGATCCCAACCGCAGTCTTCTCATCGGCCGACATGAACTTCGTGGCCATGTACCGGAAGACGTAGTCGACCAGCGACTTCGCCATCGGGATGTCCCGGTTGCCGGTGAACCCGGCCGGCTCGAAGCGCAGGTGGCTGAACTTGTTGACGAGGTCCTTCAGCGGCACGCCGTACTGGAGCGCCAGGCTGATGGCCGTCGCGAACGCTGTCCATCAGGCCGCTGATCGTCGAGCCCTCCTTCGCCATGCGCAGGAAGATCTCGCCGGGGGTGCCGTCCTCGTAGAGGCCGATCGTCAGGTAGCCCTCGTGGCCGCCGACGTTGAACTTGTGCGTGATCGAGGCGCGCTCATCGGGCAGGCGCCGGCGCAGCGGCTTGTAGACGGTCTGGACTTCGGGGGCCACCGCATCGGCCACGTTGCCCTTGCCGTCGTCCTTCTTCGTGTTCAGTGGCTGGGAGCGCTTCGAGTTGTCGCGGTAGACCGCGATCGCCTTGAGGCCCGAGCTTCCAGCCGTCGACGTAGACCTGCGCGATCTCCTCCGGCGTGGAGGCCTCCGGCATGTTCACCGTCTTGCTGATCGCGCCGGAGATGAACGGCTGGACCGCGGCCATCATCTTCAGGTGGCCGTTGTAGTGGATGGACCGATTGCCGTTGGCCGGCTTGAAGGCGCAGTCGAAGACGTCGAGGTGGTCATCGGTCAGGTGCGGCGCGCCCTCGATCGTCTCGTGGGCGTCGATGAAGGCGACGATCTCATCGGTCTGGTCGGCGGTGTAGCCGAGCGCCTTCAGCGCGTGCGGCACCGTCTGGTTGACGATCTTCAGGTAGCCGCCGCCGACGAGGCGCTTGTACTTGATGAGCGCGATGTCCGGCTCGACCCCGGTCGTGTCGCAATCCATCATGAAGGCGATCGTGCCGGTGGGCGCCAGGACCGATAGCTGGCTGTTGCGGAAGCCGCTCTTCTGGCCGAGGGCCACGACCTCGTCCCAGCCGACGAGCGCCGCATCGAGCATGTCCTCGGGGACGAGCTTGTCGTCGATCCGGTAGGCCGCGTCGCGGTGCTGGTTCATGACCTTCAGGTACGGCTCGCGGTTCGGCGCGTAGCCGGCGAACGGGCCGCCCTGGTCGCGGGCGATCCGGGCGCTTTGCAGCGCGGACTCCGACTGCAGGAGCGAGGTGATCACCGCCGCGTACGAGCGCCCGGCGTCGGAGTCGTAGGCCAGGCCGCGGTTCATCAGCAGGGCGCCGAGGTTGGCATAGCCGATGCCGATCGGCCGGAAGTCGCGCGAGTTCTCGCCGATCCGCGGCGTGGGATAGCTCGCGTTGTCGACGATGATCTCCTGCGCGGTGAACACGATCCGCACCGCGTGCTTGTAGCCCTCGATGTCGAACTCGCCGTCGTCCTTGACGAACTTCATCAGGTTGAGGCTCGCCAGGTTGCAGGCCGAGTCGTCGATGTGCATGTACTCGCTGCACGGGTTGCTGGCGTTGATCGTGTGCGTCGCCGCGACCGGGTTCCAGCGGTTGACGTTGTCGTGGTACTGGATGCCGGGATCGCCGCAGACCCAGGCGGCCTCGGCCATCTTGTTCATCAGGTGGCGGGCCTTGACGGTCTCGACCGGCTCGCCGGTGGTGACCGCGTGCGTCGTCCAGTCCGCGTCCTGCTCGAGCGCCTCCATGAAGGCGTCGGTGACTCTCACCGAGTTGTTGGAGTTCTGGAAGAAGACCGATGCGTACGCCTCGCCGCCGTTGAAGTTCCCGTCGTAGCCGGCGTCGATCAGCGCCCAGGCCTTCTTCTCCTCGTTCAGCTTGCAGTCGATGAACTCCTCGACGTCCGGGTGCCCGACGTTGAGGATCACCATCTTCGCGGCTCGGCGGGTCTTGCCGCCGGACTTGATCACGCCGGCGAAGGCGTCGAAGCCCTTCATGAAGGAGACCGGGCCGCTGGCCTCGCCGCCGCCGCGGAGGGTCTCCTTGGAGGAGCGGATGGTGGAGAGGTTGCTGCCGGCGCCGGAGCCGAACTTGAAGAGCATGCCCTCGGTCTTGGCCAGGGTCAGGATGCTCTCCATCGTGTCGTCGACGGAGTTGATGAAGCAGGCGGAGCACTGCGGGTGCTCGTCGATGCCGACGTTGAACCAGACCGGGCTGTTGAAGGCGGCGCGCTGCTTGACGAGGATGTCCTTGAGCTCGTTGCGGAAGGCCTCGGCGTCCTCATCGGTCGCGAAGTAGGCGTCCTTGATGCCCCAGTCGGCGATCGTGTCCGCGACGCGGTCGATCATCTGCTTGGCGCTTCGCTCTCGCTGCGGCGTGCCGAGGTGGCCGCGGAAGTACTTGCTGGCCACGACCTGGGTCGCCAGCTGCGACCAGGCCTTCGGGATCTCGAGGTCCTTCTGCTCGAAGACCGCCTCGCCGCGCTCGTTGGTGATGACGGCCTCTCGTGCCTCCCATTCCACCGTGTCGTACGGGTGGACGCCCGGTCGCGTGAAGCGCCGCTCGACCTGGAGACCCTTCCACGTCGCCTTCTGCCCCGGCTCGAGCTGGGTGTAGCCGGTGGTGGGCTTCGTCTTCGCCCCGTTCCCGTTCCCGGTCCCGTTGGCCCTCGCGTGGCCGTTGCCGTTCGTGCCGATGCCGTTGGCGTGCTTTCGGGTCGGAGTGGCGGGCGTGGATCGGGCCATGGTGCGGGCGTCCCTCTGCGCTGCAAATGTGGCCGAGGCGAAGGCGATCGAGTGGCCCTCGGGTCGGTCCGGCGCCTCTCGCTTGGCGCCGTGTTTCAGGTCTTGCAGTGTATGACGCGCACAGGCCCGAGTCAAGCCAAAACCACAACATCTGGTGGTACCTTCGGTGCGAGCCACCACAAGATGCGGTGGGAGCTTCGGAACGAGTGTGCTACATGTGTGGATGGAATGTGGGGAAGCCGGGTCGCGCTGTGGACGGGCTGTGGATGTGCCGTGGGCGGTAACCAACGGGCATCGAGAGGCCAAACCGGGTCGCTTGGTGTCGGAGAGTTGCCGGGAGAGGTAGCAGACGTGCACCGGGGAGCGGTTCGGCGGCCGTTGGTTATCGGTGCGGGCAAACCGCAGCGGTCGGAGCAGCCGGGGACGGACGATCGTGCGTCACTCGCTCGAGGGTCGCCCGCGATCGGCATCGGGACCTCGCTCGCTTGGTGTCGGCGAGTTGCCCGGAGGGGTAGCCGGGGCGCATCGGGGAGCGGTTCGGCGGCCGTTGGTTATCGGTGCGGGCAAACCGCAAAGGGGTCAGAGGAGCACGATCCCGTTGCCGCCCGGATCCCGACCTTCGGCGAGCGCCCGGAGCACCTGGCGGCCCTGGAGCGGGAACGTCACTCGGGCCGCCGGACCGGCCTGGCGCAGCGCCTCTCGATTCGCGTGGGTCGCACGAAGGACGAGCACCACTCGATCGGCGCCGAGATCGCGTTGCTTCAGCAGAGTGCTGCGCGTCTGTGCCTGCCAGTCGGCAAGGCGCGTCCAGAGCTCGTAGAGGACGGAGCAGCCGGGGACGGACGATCGTGCGTCACCTGCTCGAAGGTCACCCGCGATCGGCATTGGGACCTCGCTCTCCCACCGCCACGACGGGTGAGCGCGCCGCTGCAGCTCGCCCAGGAGATCCTGCTGCGGCTGGTCGAGAAGGCGGCGGCTCGCGGGGAAGGCACGGATGTAGAGCTTCAGGCCGACGGCGGCCGCCGTACGCGAAAGCTGACGCAGGGTGATCGTCGGGACCAGGCCACGCTCGATGCGGCTGATCCGCGCGACCGATGTCCCGACGCTCTCTGCTACCGCTCTCTGGGTCCGGCCACCGGTGATCCGACCGAGACGGATCTCGCGCCCGATCTCCATCAGCTGCCACGCGGTCAGTCGGTTCGCCTCGTGGAGCGGAGAGCTGCGTGTCGGCATGCCCGCATCATCTGCCTCGCGGCCTTACCGGCTGGTTACCGGCCGATTACCGGCGGGTGGATCTTCGTGGTTTGCTCCATTGGGTAACCAACGGAGATCGGGCCGGCGCGTAGGGCCGATATTGCAGCGAGAATTGCCCCCGGCGGCAACGGACCGATAGCAAACGTGTCTCCGATGGCCGTTGGTTACCCGCTCAGGCAACACCGCCGACGGGACAAGGTGAACCGGCCCGTGGAGGGCACCCACGGGCCGGTTCGAAACGCAAGGACGTGAGCTACGTGGCGTCGACCACGACCTCCTCCTCGCGCGAGCCGAGCCACCCGCCACCAGCGGCGGCGACGGCAGGCAGGAGCATTCCGATCAGGGCGCCGATCGAGCCGTTGCGGATACCCTCCAGGGCGGCGTTCCGGTCGACATCGGCCCGTGGCGCGCCCATCTGCTGGTACTGGGCGAACAGGTCGCCCGACGCACCGAACAGGGAGCCGAGGCCGAAGGCGGCCAGCGCCAGGATGATGACCACGCCCAAGCGCCCAGACGAGGAACCCGTTGAGCGCGCCATAGCCGCGGCCGATGACGCCCGCCGTGCGGGCGGCGATGAAGCCACCCGCGAAGAAGGCAAGCAGCGCCACGACCCCACTGGCGATGCCGCCGGCCATGCCGGCAGTGTCGCCCTCGGCCCCGCTGTCGACCGCCTGCGCGCCGATCGCGATGGCGGCGACGGTGAGGACGACGAAGGTCGCGATGGCGGTGATCAGTCCGGCCCAGATCGGTCCCCAGCGAACGCGGTCACGGGTCCCGTTGCCGAGCCAGGCACCCTCTGCGGTGTTCACGTTCGACGCCGCGACGTACCGCGTCTCGCGGGTGCGCACGTCGTCGCCGTAGTTGGTATCGAGATTCGTCATGGTGATTCCCCCTTGTGACTAGCGGTTGGTGGGTGTGGTGTTGCCGGTGTCGAGGTCGTCCTCGCCCTCGATCTCGAACTCTTCGCGCCTGACGGTGTCCTGGACGCGGGCGGTCTCGGTGGTGGCCGTCTTGTCGACCTCGAGCTCCTCGACGACACGAGCTTCCTTGCCCGTCTCGACGCGCTCCTCGTACACCGGGACCTCGAGCGATTCCTCGGTGAACGCCTCGCCGGTCGCGGGGCGGTCGACGTCGCGACGCTCGATCGTCACCTCTTCGCGCGTGACGGGAACGTCGATGGACTGCTGCTCCTCGACGACCCGCTTGCCCACGCGGACCTCGCCGGCCTTCTCGGTCTGCTTGTCGACCGTCAGGCGCTCCTCGCGCCGCTCGAGGACATCCTCCTCATCGGAGTCGTGATCGATGGCGGAGCCTGCCGCGTAGCCGGTGGCCGCCGTCGCATCGGTGTCGTACGAGTCGCCGGTCGGCTCGTTGGCGTAGTCCCCGTTCTCGATCTCGTCCTTGGTGAGGCTCAGCCGAATGCCGTCCTCATCGAGGCTGGAGACCGCCGACATCGGGACGTAGATGTCGGTCGTGAAGAAGAAGCCCTTCTCGATGATGAAGTAGGTGTTCGAGACACCGGCGACGTCTCCGATCTTCTCTCCGTCGGAGCCGTAGACATCGGTGCCTGTCTGGATCTGGGTTGCGTAATCGGTCTGCATCAGTCTCTTCCTGTTCCGTGTGCGCCGTGGGTTGGATCTGCCTGCTCGTCTGCCCGTGGGGGTGACCCTTCGGGCGGGATGTCAACGCTGTTCGACCTCGACCCCTCCCTCCGGGACGACGTCCCACCGCTCCTTGCGAACGGTGTCGCTGACCTGCTGCCGCTCCGTCACCAGGCGCCGTCGGAGATGGATCTCCTCGACGACGTACGGGACGCGGCGGACCTCGAGGCGCTCCTCGACGACGAGCAGCACGGTGGTGTCGCCGACCTCGCGGATCGGCTGCTCATTGGGCTCGAGCGGGCGGTTCACGCGGCGCCTCTCGAGGTCGAGCTCGTCGTGGCGGAGCGTGACCTCGACGGTCTCTTCCTCCTCGACGACCCGTTTCTCGATGCGGACGCTCCCGGCCTGCTCTGGCCGGACGTCTGCGACGATTCGCTCCTCGACGCGCTCCAGGGTCGCGCTGTCCGGGTCGAGCGGCTGGATCGGCTGCGCACGCGTTTCGTCGGTCTCGGCGGCGGACGTCTCGCGCGTCGAGCGCTGGCGCGTCATGAGCTCTCTCCCGCCGGGCGAATGGTGGTGCCGCCACCGACCGGCTCGCCCGCGACGGCC
Source organism: uncultured Chloroflexia bacterium (assembly GCA_963840145.1). GTDB lineage: Bacteria > Chloroflexota > Limnocylindria > QHBO01 > QHBO01 > JACDBZ01. Next base: position 274,644 of record CAWIXR010000008.1, on the reverse strand, counting down.
ACCCGCTCGCGGTCGACCCGGCGGCGTTCGGCGTAGGTGGCGATCTTCTGGCCGGCACCCTTGCCGCTGTCGTACCAGCCGCGCGTGATCTCGGCCGCGACCTCCCGGCCGCCCAGCCCGAAGGCGATGGCGAACGCGAGCGCGACCGCTCCGACGATGCCGATGAAGAGCGTGTTGACGACGGTCTCGCCGATGCCCAGCTGTCCCATCGCCGCAACGACGGCGAAGCCGATCACGGCGTATCGCGCAATCCCCGCCAGCAGCTCCGGGCTGCCCAGGCCCATCTCGGAGGTCGACGCGCGGACGGCTCCGCCGACCACCCGGCCGATGAAGGCGCCGATGACGATGATCACGAGCGCCACGACGAGGTTCGGGATCCACAGCAGGACCGCGTTGATGATCTCGCTCACCTGGTCCATGCCGAGGACCTGTGCCGCGGCCTGGATGGCGATGAGCCTGATGAACCACTTCACGATCTCGCCCGCGATCCGGCTCGCGGACCATCCCTGACCACCACGCGCGACGACGTCGTTGATGCCGGTCTGGTTGGCGGCATGCTCGAAGCCGATGCGCTTCAGGCCGCTCTCGACGAGGCGGGCCAGGAAGCCGGAGATGATCCAGCCCAGGACGAGGATCAGCAGCGCCCCGAAGAGCGCGGGCAGGAAGCCGAGGAAGTTGCTCAGCGCCTCGGTCACCGAGACGAGAACGGCGTCGCCCCAGCTGTCGACGGTCTCGTTCAACGCTTCCCCCCTTCTCGGTCGCCGGCGCTTCCAGCGGTATGGCCGGCGCACATTCGCAAGGGGCGTGCCACCCGTGGCACACGGGTTGCCGAAGAGGGCTTCATGGCTGTCCTGGCGCCACTGATCGCGTTCATCGGTCGCCAGCTCGGGCGCCTGGTGCAGATGGTGTTCGGCTGGGCCACGCTGATGCTGTTCGGCCGCGTGCCGCAGAGCAAGCAGCTGCTTCTCGCGGGGGTATCCGCCGGTGCCCTGCTGTGGCTCGTGCTCCTGATCGGCGTCGCGGTCCCCGACTTCGGTGCGTGGCTGATTGCGTTCGTTCCCGCACCCGACTTCGTCGACGAGGGCTGGATCCGCGTCGGGATGCTTGTGCTGGCTCTGACCCTGCCGCTGGGCATCGGCGCCGGCGGCCTGATGCTGATGGACCCCGCGGACCGCCCGGAAGGGCTCGGGGGCAAGGCCGTCCAGGTCCTGCGCGGCTATCCGTACGCCGCCGTCCTGGCGCTGGTGATCCTCTTCCTGCTCGTCGTCGCGCCGAGCTTCAAGGTGCGGACGATCGTCAAGCGCTGGGAGGACGCCCACATCCCGATCATCATCAAGCCGGATGGCTACGAGCAGGTCGCCGGCGAGCTCGAGCAGGCGATCGACTCGGCGGGCCTCGACCTCCAGCGCGCCCGCGCGCCACGCGTCCTCGAGGTGCCGTCGCGCCTGCTCGCCACGGTGGGCGGCGAGAGCGTTCGCCGCCTGGTGCCGGATCGGCTGGTGATGCTCAAGGCGCCGTCGCTCGAGGTCACGATCCATCCGTCGGACATCGCGATCGCGGGCGACAAGGAGGCCGTGGCGCGCGCCCGGGCGGCCGTCGCCGATCGCCTCACGAAGACCGAGGCGTACCTGACCGTCGCGGAGGAGGCCCAGGAGATCGAGGACGAGCTGCGCCGTCTGCGCGGAACCGACGTGACCGATGCCGCCGCGCGAGCCGAAGCCGTCGAGGCGCTCGGGGCGATCGACGCCCGCCTCGCTCGTCTCGTGGTGCCGCACGAGGAGTGGGAGATCCTCTACCGGCAGCGCCTCCAGATCGAGCGCGACCTGCTGCGCGTCAGGGACGAGGCCCGCGGGGGCGTCCTGGACCGCGTCGGGCGCGCCGTCGACGCCCTCGTCGGCAGCTAGCCAGGGCGAGTTGGCACGGGCGCTGCATTGGCGCATCGCCTCAACACACACGCATGGGGGAATCCCGATGACGGACGATCGATCAACCACCCTCGACTCTCCGAGCGCCGGCCAGGACATCGGCGCGGCGACGGGCGAGTCCACCCATCCGCTCGCCGAGACGGGCAAGGAGGCCGGTCAGCGCGCCAGCCATCTCGTCGAGCGCGGTGCCGACATCGGCTTCAAGCAGGCCGACCGTGGCCTCGAACACGCCGCGACCGGCGTCGAGACGGTCGCGGACAGCATCCGCCGGGTGTCCGCCGACATGGAGACCGACCAGCCGCAGATCGCGGAGCTCGCCTCGACCGCGGCCGACCAGGCCGAGTCACTCGCCGGGTACCTGCGGGAGAACGACGTGCGGCAGATCGTCGGCAGCGTCGAGGACTTCGCTCGCCGGCAGCCACTGCTGTTCATCGGTGGCGCGTTCATCCTCGGCATGGCCGCGTCGCGGTTCATCAAGGCGGCGGGCGGCGCCGGCCAGGCGCAGGGCTCCGGCTACGCCGCGAGCTACGGCGTCGGTACGGGCCGTGGCTCGGGCGACCGCGGGCACTGGGCCCCCGCCGGGTCGGGCGCTCGCGGGGAGAGCTGAGATGCGCGAGCCAGAGGACGGCCGCAGCATCGGCACCCTGTTCGGTGACCTCGGCCGCCAGGTCAGCACGATCGTCCGCAAGGAGATCGACCTCGCGAGGGTCGAGATCCTGTCGGGCATCGGCCGGATGGGCCGCGGCGCCGCGACGACCGCCGCGGGAGGCGCGCTGATCTACGCCGGCCTGCTGGTGGTCCTCGGCGCGATCGTGCTGGCGCTGATCGATGCGGGCCTCGACCCGTGGCTCGCCGCGCTGATCGTGGGAGCCGTGGCACTGCTCGTGGGTGGCCTCGTGACCGCCATCGGCGTGCAGCAGGTCCGCAGCACCGAGTTGGCACCGAAGCAGACGGCCGAGACCGTTCGCGAGAACGTCGAGTTCGTCAAGGAGCAGGTGAAATGACGACGGAACGCAATGACGTCGAACGGCTGCCCGCGGAGGGCGCCGCAGACGTCCCGGCCGAGGACGCCGGCTCCCTGACCGATGAGGAGCAGGCCGAGGCCGACGAGATCCGGGCAGAGATCGAGAAGACGCGCGAGGAGATGGGCGGGACGCTCAACGAGCTCGGCGATCGGCTTGAGCCCGGCAATCTCATGGACCAGGCGAAGGAAAACGTCCGTGACGCGACCATCGGCCGCGTCGAAGAGACCGCAAGGGGGATGTCAGACATGGTGATGGACACGATCAAGCGCAACCCGTTCCCGGCCGCACTGGCCGGTGCCGGACTGGCGCTGCTGTGGATGAACCGATCGGACGGCAATGGCAACGGCCAGAACTCGTCCGGCGCGTACCGGCCCGGTGGCTACCGGGCATCCGGATACGGCGGTCAGTACGAGCGCCCCGGCATCGGCCAGAAGGCAGGCGACGTCGCCGGCACCGTGGGCGACACGGTCGGCGGCGCCATCGGCACGGTCAAGGAGGGCGCCGGTGAGGCGGCCTCGACGGTGGCCCAGGGCGCGACCCAGGCCGTCGACGAGGTCGGCTGGCGGCTCGACCGCTTCATGCAGGCCAACCCGCTTGCGGTGGGCGCCATCGCGGCGGGCGCGGGCGCGCTCGCGGGGACCCTGATCCCGGAGACGCGGCAGGAGCAGCAGCTGCTCGGCGACGCGTCGCGCCAGGTCGCCGACACCGTCCGGCAGACCGTGGACGACGTCGCGACCAAGGCCGAGGAGACCCTCGACGAGACCGAGCACAAGGTCAGCGCCCAGGGAAGCTGACCCCCGTCGGTCGGCTTGACGAACCCGGTCCGCATGACGCGGGCCGGGTTCGGTCGACTCCTTCAGGGGACGGCAAGCTGGCGAGGCACCGGGCGGCCGGGCACACGGGGTGCAAGTGGAGCCTACGTGGGGACTGAATCCGACCTGCGACTGGCGATCCGGACGATCGCCGTCAGCGCGCGCGCAGCCGTAGACAGCAGCAACAAGATCGGGCGACCGGACGTGGCCGCCGAATGCGCGCGACGCGGACTGACGCTCCTCGGCGGACTGCGCGAACAGCTCGGCGCCGATGTTCCCGATGACATCAGGCAGCTGTTCGAGTCAGCCGTGCAGGAGCTCGAGTCCGCGGCACGCGCCTGGTCCGGAGACGAGGAGACGAGCTAGCGAGGTGCCGGGTCGGCGAGGAGCTGGTCGATCGTTGACGTGAGATCGTCGACCGTGAACGGCTTTTCGAGCATCGCCACGCGCCGGGTCTCGGCGAGCCCCAACTCCAGCTCCCGCAGGGCCACGACGTCGGCGCTGCACAACAGCACCGGCAGCTGTGTGAACTGCGGTTCGCTGCGGATCGCCTCCGCAATCTCCCAGCCGTGATCCCCCGGCACACCGAGCCGCACGTCGATCATCAGCAGGTCGGGGCGGGACGAGCGGATGAGGTCGAGGACCTCGGGACGATCGCCATCGATCATCGTCGTCTCGTACCGATCACCCTCGAGGATGTCGTGGACCAGGTCCAGGAACTCCGCGTTGTCGTTGACGACCGTGACGCGTGCCATCTCATCCTCCCGGGCGCGCAGAGATCAAGCATACACCGCGTGTCGCCGACCCCACCCCGGCGCGCTCCCGCGGGATCAGCCGTGCGCGTTCTGGGGATCCGTCAAGGGTCGCGCCACGGTCGCCCCGGCCCGCGCCCAGCTGGGCATCCACCAGCGGGAGCGTGTGGTGAGCATGGCGACACGATCGTTGTGGCGCCTCGGACGAACGGTGAGGCCGCGCTGAGAGTCCTCTCATCGTGGATGGCGGCGCAAACTGTCACGGAATATCTCACTAGCGATATATTCGTTGACAGCAGCGAGACTGCCACGGAAAGCGGCCTAACGGACGAGTGGCACGCGCGGATCGGGCTCCATCAGCGCCCATGCCTCACGCACGTGGTCGAGCGCCGGGTCGAAGGAGCAGGCCATCGTGCGCACGTCGCCGGCCAGCGCGTTGAGGTAGTAGGCGTCGTCGCCGTGGGTGGCGACAAACGGGTGGTAGCCGTCGCGCACGATCACCGTGTCGCCGTCACGCACCGCCCACAGCCCTTCCACGGACCCGCCGTAGAGCCGCTGCACGCCCCAGGCCTCGGGCCGCCGAAATCGGTAGTGATAGACCTCCTCGAGGATCGCCTCGCGCGGCATGTCATCGGTGTCGTGCTTGTGCGGCGGCCAGGAGCTCCAGTTGCCCGACGGCGTGTACACCTCGACAACCTCCAGCCGGTCAGCCGCAAAGGACGGCGTGATGATGTGGTTGATCTGCCGCGTCGCGTTGCCGGCACCCCGAACCTCGACGTGCACCTCTTCCGGACCGATGCGAACCGGTGCCTCACCGCCGACCCGGCCGGACGCCGGCGCCTGCGCCACCGCCACCGTGACCGAGCCCTCGACGGTGGCGACCACCCCGGGCGGCAGGTAGACCGCGGACGGCAGCCCATCCCAGACCGATGCGCGCCCCGGCAGCTCCAGCTCCCCCACCCGGAAGGCGCCTCCGGCAAGACCGATGACGGCGGTCTCGAGGCCCGGCCCGCCGACCGTCATCGGCGAGGACAGCTCGTGGACCGCGAACGACAGGTAGGCCCAACCGGCGACCTCGGGCGAGACCGGCTCGCCGGGCGGCAGGCGGGTCACGTCAGCAGCGCCTCGCCGACCAGGTGCAGCAGCTCGTGGTAGCTGTCGATGAACGTGCGCAGCGTCTTCACCGATGGCCCGCACGTATCGAACTCCTCCAGCGCCAGGCCGGAAGGCTCGTAGGCTCGGCGGAAGTCCTCGAGCGCCATGAGCTCCTCGACGAATGGGACCGGATCGTCGATCCGCGGCCGCACCTCGACGGAGGAGGCGTTGAAGCGTCGCTGCCACGACGCGGGCATCGTGATCACGACGTCGCCGCCGATCAGCTCCGACCAGTGCAGGTGGTGGCGGATCGCCGCCCCGAGCAGCCGCGCACGGAAGCCCCGCTCCTGCCAGATCGCGTAGGCGCGCTTGAAGACCGCGATCCCCGACCACGGCAGCGCCGAGGGATGGACGGAGAGCCCGTCGCGGTCGACGGTCTCGCGCAGCCAGTCCTCCAGGCGGCCCATCATGATCGTGATCACCGGGCCCATGCTCGCGACGTCCAACCCCTCGGCCTCGCGCCGTGCCAGCCCGCGCTCGACGGCCTCCGCGGCGGCCACGGCCTGGGCGACCGAGAACGAGACGGTCGCGTTGATCGAGATGCCGCGGAACGTCGCCTCCTCCATGCCCGCCACGCCGGCCCGGGTGGTCGGGAACTTGACGATCACGTTCGGCGCCAGCGCGTCGAAGCCGATCGCCTGCGAGACCATCGCATCGGCGGAGCGGAAGAGGGTCGGATCGGTCTGGATACTGAGGCGTCCGGATCGGCCGGCGGATGCCTCGAAGGCGGGCAGCAGGAGCGGCGCGGCGCGGACGCTCATCTCGGCGACGATCGCCCAGGCCAGCTCGCGCTCCGACCAGGTCGGGTGCTCGAGCGCCAGCGCGCGCACGCGGGCCGCCCACTGGGAGGGATCCTTGCGCCAGTTGTCGACGACGATCGTGGGGTTGGCGGTGGCCCCGACCGCGCCGAATTCGACGGCGTAGGCGAGCTCGTCGACGTTGCAGCTGTCGTTCCAGATGTCGGTCGCGGTCTCGGCGATCGTGCGGCCGAGCGGGGTGTCGGTGAGCGTCTGCATCGGTCTAGTCAGCGTTGACGGTCGGTGTAGAGTGGCACCGATGTAATCGATTACATCATAGGCTCCGAGGGCAAGCGTGGAGCATCCCCCCGAGCGCCTGACCGGCGCCCAGATCGTCGTCGAGCACCTCGCGCGCACCGGCGTCCGCTACGCGGCCGGCATCCCCGGCCACGGCTGCTGGACCCTGACCGATGCCCTCCTCGACTGCGCCGATGCGATCCGCACGATCCAGGTCATGCACGAGCAGTCCGCGGTGCACCTCGCCGACGGCTACTACCGCGCCTCGGGTGAGCCGATGCTGGCCTTCACCTCGATCGGTCCGGGCGCGACGAACACGGTGGTCGGCATGGCCACGGCGTACGTCGACTCGACGGCGGTCGCCCTCTTCACCGGCTCGCCGCACACCTCGATGCGCGGCCACGGCCTGCTCCAGGAGCTCGAGCGCCGGCACGTCGCCGACAACCCGCGGATCTTCGAGCCGGTCGTCAAGGAGTGGTGGCAGCCGTCGCGGGTCGACGAGCTGCCGTTCGTCCTGCACCGCGCCTGGAACGCGATGCGCTCCGGGCGTCCAGGACCGGTGCTCCTGGACGTGCCGATGGACGTCCAGGCCGACGCTGCTTCGGTGACCATGCCAGAGGCCGATGCGCGCGAGGCGCGCGGGCGGCCGCGGCCCGATGCCGACGCCGTGGAGACGGCGGCGCGACTGCTTGCCGGCGCGAAGCGGCCGGTGATCGTCGCCGGCGGCGGGGTCATCACCTCGGAGGCTTCGGCGGAGCTGGTGGCCCTCGCCGAGCGGCTCGGGGCGCCGGTGGTGACGACCTGGAATGGGAAAGGAGCGATCGACGAGACTCATCCGCTGGCCGGGCAGACGATCGGCGACACCGGCTCGACGATCGGCAACGTGCTGGCCTCGACGGCGGACGTGCTGCTCAGCGTCGGCTGCCGGTTCGTCGACTGGTCGGCGTCGTCGTGGCGGAAGGGCGTGACGTTCGCGATCCCGCCGACACGGCTGATCCAGCTCGAGATCGACGAGCGCGAGATCGGCAAGAACTACCCGGTCGCCGCGGCCCTGGTCGGCGATGCGCGCGCGGGGCTGCAGGACCTGCTCGACGCGCTCGGCCCCGGTGAGGCCGCCGCAACCTACGCCGACGAGGTCGCCACGCTCCGGGCCGAGTGGGACCGCCAGGTCGAGGTGAAGTCCGGATCCGACGCGGTGCCGATGACGATGGCGCGCGCCGTCCGCGAGGTCCAGGCCGCGGTAAGCCCCGGCGCGATCGTCGTCACCGGCGCCGGCCTGCCGCAGGGGATGGTCAAGCAGCGCTGGGTGACGCGCGAGCCACGGACCCACATCACCTCGGGCGGGTTCTCGACGATGGGTTTCACGCTGCCGGCGGCGATCGGCGCACAGCTGGCGCGGCCCGACGCCCAGGTGCTGGCCATCTGCGGCGACGGCGACTTCCTCCAGACGATGCAGGAGCTCAGCACCGTGGCGATGCTCGGCATTCCGGTCTGCACGGTCGTGCTCGACAATTCGGGCTGGATCAGCATCAAGGGCGGGCAGCAGACGCACTTCGGCCGCACCGCCGCCACCGACTTCCTGCGTGACGGGCAGCCCTACTCGCCGGATTTCGCCGCAATCGGCCGCGCCTTCGGCATCCACGCCGCGAGCGTCGAGCGCCCCGAGGAGGTGCGGCCGGCGGTCGAGTTCGCACTGGCCAGCGGCGGCCCGTCGCTGGTCCATGTCCGCGTCGAGCGCGACCTGGCCACGGCAGGGCCCGACAAGACCGGCTGGTGGGACGTGCCGGTGCCGGAGGGACGGCCCGCGTACGAGGATCAGCTGCGCGGTCGCGCGGAGGAGCAGCACCGATGAGCGTGCTCGCCGCACCCGTCGGCTGCGTGCCGATCGTGTGGAACAACGCCGACCTCCTCGACCTCGCGCCCGAGACGCCGGCGACCACCGTCCTCGACGAGATCGCGCGGCTCGGCTTCGCCGGCACGCAGCACGGCCGCGGGCTCCCCGAGGGCGACGTCCTGCGCGCCGTACTCGCCGAGCGCGGCCTGCGCTTCGCGGAGCTGTACTCGGCGTTGCCGGCCGGCCCGGACGGGTTGACCGACCGTGCGGCGGACATCGCACGGCGCGACCTCGGGCGGCTTACCGTCGGCGGCGGGGAGGTGCTGGTCGTGGCGCTCGACGGCGGCGGCGAGCGCGACCGGTGGGCCGGCCGCGTCGTCGACGGCGCGCCGCGCTGGCCGGAGACCGCCTACGACGGCGTTGCCGCGCTCCTCGCCGAGCTGGCCGCGGACTCCCCCGAGGGCGTGCGCATCGCCTTCCACCCGCACGCCGCCACCTGGATCGAGGCACCCGACGAGGTCGCCGCCCTCGCCGACCGCCTGGCCGCCACCGGCGCCGGCCTCTGCCTCGACGTCGGGCACTACCTCGTCGGCGGCGGCGACCCGGTCGACGCCATCGGCCGTTACGGCGAGCTCGTCACCCATGTGCACGTCAAGGACGTGGACCCGGCGGTGCTGGCGCGGCTGCGAGCCGGCGAGCTCGACGGACTTGGCGGCGCGGTCCGCGAGCGGATCTTCACCGAGCTGGGCAACGGCGCCCTCGACCTCGGTGGCGTGCTCGGCGCGCTCGATCGCATCGGCTACTCCGGCTGGCTGATGGTCGAGCAGGACTCGTCGTGGCTGGCGCCGTCGGAAGCAGCGGCGATCGGCCGCCGCGTCCTCGAGTACGCCCGGCGGGTGGCGGTTCGGGAGGCCGTGGCATGAGGGTCGCGGTCGTCGGCGCCGGCAGCATGGGCGGGGCGCACGCCGCGCTCCTGGGCGCCATGCCGGGGGTCGACGAGCTCATCGTGGTCGACACCGATGGCGCCCGCGCCGCCGCGGTCGCCGAGCGCACCGGCGGCACCGTGGCGAGCTTCGAGGAGGCCATCACGCGCGTCGAGGCGATGGTCGTCGCCACGCCGCCGGAGTTTCACGACGGCGCGATCCGGGCCGCCATCGACGCCGGGCTGCACGTCCTGTGCGAGAAGCCGCTGACCGACACGCTCTCCTCGTCGATCGAGCTGACGAGCCGGGTCGAGGCGAGCGGCGCGCACGTCGAGACCGCCTTCCAGCGCCGCCACGACGCCGGGTTCGCCAGGGTGCGCGAGGCCGCGCGGGGCAGCGGGCGCATCCACCTGCTGCGACTGACCGCCCACGATCCGCGCGTGCCGCCGCCGTCCGGGTCCGGCGGCCCACCGCCCGAGGTGGCGCCGATGTTCCGCGACTCGTCGATCCACGACTTCGACATGGCGCGATGGCTCTCCGGCGAGGAGGTGACCGAGGTGGTCGTGCATGCCGGGAGTCGCGACGGCGCACGGCCCGATGACGTGCGCGCAATCGAGAGCGCGGTCGTCTCGATGCGCCTGGCGAGCGGCTCGCTGGCGGTCCTCGACGCGAGCCTCCTCCACCCGGCCGGCTATGACATCCGCGTCGAGCTCGTCGGCGAGGGCGCGGCCGTCAGCGGCGGCCTCTCGCCGCGCACTCCGGTCACGCATGCCGACTGGCCAAAGGAAGCGCGCGAACCGCGCTGGCGCGGCTACCTCGAGCGCTTCGCGGCCGCGTACAAGGCCGAGCTCGAGGCGTTCCTGGCCTGCTGCCGCGGCCTCCGGCCGCCAGCGGCCACCGCCCGCGACGGGATGGAGGCGATGCGCATCGCCGTCGCCGCCACGCGGTCGCACGTCGACCGGCGCGCGGTGACGCTCGACGAGATCCCCGGCCTGGCCCGCCAGGAGGTGGCGTGATGCGGATCGCGCAGCTCGGCGCCGGGCGCATCGGCTCGATGCACGCACCGATCCTGGCGGGCTTGGTCGACTCGGGCGCGCTCGTGATCGCGGATGCCGATGCCGATCGAGCGGCGAAGGTCGCAGCCGAGGTCGGTGCCGAGACCGCGAGCATCGAGGAGGCGATCGCCGGGGCCGATGCGCTCGTCATCGCCGCCAGCTCGAGCGCGCACCCGCCGCTGATCCGCGGCGGGCTGGCCCGCGGCATCCCGATCTTCTGCGAGAAGCCGCTGGCGACCGACCTCGCCGAGACCCACAGGCTGGTCGACGAGATCGAGGCGTCGGGGATCCGGTTCCAGCTCGGCTTCCAGCGCCGGTTCGACGCCGCCTACCGCGAGGCGCGGCGGCTGGTGGAGAGCGGCGACCTCGGGCGGCTCTACGTCCTGCGACTCGCCGGCCACGATCCGGAGCCGCCGCACGAGGCCTACATCCCCGCGTCGGGCGGCATCTTCAACGACTTCAGCGTCCACGACTTCGACGTCACCCGCTGGCTGACCGGCCAGGAGGTCATCGAGGTCTACGCCGATGGCGACGTGCTCGCCTTCGAGATGTTCGCGAAGTACGACGACGTCGACACGGCGGTCGCGGTCCTGCGCCTGTCCGAGGGCACGCGCGCGATCCTGTCGTGCACCCGGCACGACCCGCTGGGCTATGACATCCGGACCGAGCTGTTCGGCTCGCGCGACAGCGTGAGCGTCGGGCTCGGGCCGCGGACGCCGATGCGATCGGTGGAGCCGGGCGTCCCGCCACCGGCGGGTCCGGCGTGGTCGGCCTTCCCTGATCGGTTCGCCGATGCGTATCGTGAGGAGCTACGCGCATTCCTGCGGGTCGCGCGCGGGGAAGAGGAGAGCGCCTGCACGGCGCGAGACGGATTGGAGGCGGTCCGCGTGGCGGTCGCGGCGACGCGATCGATGCGCGAGCACCGGCCCGTGAAGGTGGCGGAGGTGGAGTGACGATCAATCGATCCGGCGCAGTCAAACCCCAGCTCAAGAGCGGAGGAGAACCTATGCGCAACCAAAAGCTGATGATCCTCTTCACGGCGCTCGCCCTCGTGCTCGCCGCATGTGGCGAACAGGGCGGCAGCCCCGGAGAGGACGGCGACGGCGGTGGTGGTGGGGATCGCGACCTGACGATCCACGTCGTCACCCACGGCCAGGCATCCGACCCGTTCTGGTCGGTCGTGGCCAACGGCGTGGACCAGGCCGAGATCGACCTCGGCATCACGGTCGAGTACAGCGCGCCCGAGACGTTCGACATGCCGGCGATGGCCCAGCTGATCGACACGGCCGTGGCGGCCGAGCCTGACGGCCTGGTGGTATCGCTTCCGGACGTTGACGCGCTCGGTCCCTCGATCCAGGCCGCCGTCGACGCCGGGATCCCGGTCGTCTCCATCAACTCCGGCAGCGACGTGTACGAGAGCGTCGGAATCCTGACCCATGTCGGCCAGACCGAGTTCGAGGCCGGCGTCGGGGCTGGTGAGCGGATGGCCGAGGCGGGCGTGACGAACACGATCTGCGTCAACCAGGAGGTCGGCAACGTCGCTCTCGACCTGCGCTGCGAGGGCTTCGCCGAAGGCCTCGGCGGGGTCCCCTCCACCGTCGTGGCGGTCGACCTGGCCGATCCGGCGGGCGCGCAGGCGGCCATCGAGGCCGCGCTGTCGGCCGACGACACGATCGACGGCATCCTGACCCTCGGCCCGACCGGCGCCGATCCGGCGCTGGCCGCTCTCGAGGCCGCAGGTTCGGACGCGCAGATCGCGACGTTCGACCTGAGCGAGAACGTGCTGACCGCAATCGACGAGGGGCGGATGCTCTTCGCGATCGACCAGCAGCAGTACCTCCAGGGCTACCTCGGGGTGCTGATCGTGACCCAGTTCGCGCAGTACGGGCTCCTGCCCGGCGGAGGCGCGCCGGTGCTGACCGGCCCGGGCTTCGTCACCCAGGACACCGCGGCCCAGGTGATCGACCTGAGCGCGGAGGGAATCCGCTAAGCGCACTCGATGGGGCCGTCCGGACGGGCGGCCCCATCGGTCCATCCCGCACGGAGGGCAAGCCATGGCCAGCGCAGGGGCGCAACCCGTCGATGAGCGAGTCCGGCGGGCAGGGCTCGGCCGCATCCTCGTCAACCGACCGGAGCTGGGGGCGGTCGTCGGCGCCATCCTGGTCTGGGTCCTGTTCGCGATCCTGGCCGGCGACAGCGGCTTTCTCAGCGTCCGCGGCACGGCGACCTATCTCGAGGTCGCGGCACAGGTCGGCATCGTGGCATCGGCGGTCGCGCTGCTGATGATCGCCGGCGAGTTCGACCTGTCGGTCGGCTCGATGATCGGCGCCGCCAGCATGATCATGGCGATCGGCATCGCCGAGTTCGGGTGGCCGGTCTGGCTGGCCGTCGTCGCGGCCATCGGCTTCGGGCTCGTGGTCGGCTTCATCAACGGTTGGATCGTGACCCGCACCGGGCTGCCGTCGTTCATCGTCACCCTGGGCACGCTCTTCATCCTGCGCGGGGCCACGATCGGCCTCACCCGCACGCTGACCGGACGCACCCAGGTGCCCGGCGTGCACGCCGCGACCGAGGGCGACCCGCTCAAGGCGATCTTCACCTACCAGTTCGGCGACTTCGACGTGATCATCCTGTGGTGGCTCGGCCTGGCGCTGATCGCCACCTGGGTGCTGATGCGGACCCCATTCGGCAACTGGATCTTCGGCGCGGGCGGCTCGGCGGTGGCGGCGCGCAACGTCGGCGTCCCGGTGAACCGCGTGAAGATCATCCTGTTCATGGCGACCGCCGCCTCCGCGTCGCTGCTCGCCGTCATCCAGGTGCTGACCTTCGGCTCCGGCGACGTGCTGCGCGGCGAGGGCAAGGAGTTCGAGGCAATCATCACCGCGGTCATCGGCGGCTGCCTGCTGACCGGCGGCTATGGCAGCGCTCTCGGTGCCGTCTTCGGGGCCTTCATCCTGGGCGTCACGAGCCAGGGCATTCGCTTCGCGGGTATCAGCGCCGACTGGTACCTGGCCGTCCTCGGCGTGCTCCTGCTGGCGGCCGTCCTCGTCAACAACTGGGTCCGCTCGCGGGCCATGCGCGGAGGCTGACATGACCGATACGAACGCCGTGGCGTCCACGGACCCGCCGCTCATCGAGGCCCGCGGCCTCACGAAGTACTTCGGCTCGGTCATCGCCCTGCACGACGTCTCGCTGACCGTCGGGCGCGGCGAGGTGCTCTGCCTGCTCGGGGACAACGGGGCCGGCAAGTCGACGCTGATCAAGGCGCTCTCCGGCGTATACCCGCCCGACGAGGGCCAGATCCTGATCGACGGCGTCGAGGTCCGCTTCAGCTCGCCGCGCGATGCCCTCCTGGCCGGGATCGCCACCGTCTACCAGGATCTGGCGATGATCCCGCTGATGAGCATCAGCCGGAACTTCTTCCTGGGCTCGGAGCCCACCAGTGGCATCGGCCCGATGCGGGTGTACGACTCACGCACCGCCGACAAGATCACGCTCGAGGCGCTGCGCGACATGGGCATCGACCTGCGCGACACGAGCCAGCCGGTTGGCACGCTGTCCGGCGGCGAGCGTCAGTCGGTGGCCATCGCTCGAGCGATCCATTTCGGCGCGAAGGTCGTGATCCTCGACGAGCCGACGTCCGCCCTCGGGGTGAAGGAGGCGGCGGTCGTGCTGCGCTTCATCGCCCAGGCGCGCGACTCGGGCATCGGCGTCATCCTCATCACCCACAACGTCAACCACGCCTTCCCGGTCGGGGACCGCTTCACGATCCTCGACCGCGGCCGCGCCAAGGGAACGTGGACGAAGGCCGAGATGACGCCCGCCGAGCTGCTCGAGCACATGGGCGGCGGCGCCGAGCTCGACGAGCTGCGGCACGAGCTCGAGGGCGTGGTCGGGATCGAGCCACCGTTGCCGCCGGGCGGCTACGTGAGCGACCACACCTAGGGCCGGCTGACCCGCCCGGCCGGAAGCCAGCGAGACATGTCCGCCCGTCCGACGATCGCCGACGTCGCCACCCGCTCCGGGGTGTCGACCGCCACCGTCAGCCGCGTCCTGTCGGGGGCGACCTCCTCGCGGCCGACGACCCGCGCCCGGGTGCTGGCTGCGGCCAAGGAGCTCGACTACAAGCCCTCCGCCGTGGCCCGCGCGCTGAAGGTCCAGGCCACGCGGACCTTCGGCCTGCTCGTCACCGATATCCAGAACCCGTTCTTCCCGCAGCTCGTGAGCGCCATCGAGGCGGAGGCGGTGGCGAGCGGCTATGGGCTCGTGCTGTGCAACACCTCGGACGACCCGGTGCGCGAGCTCGCCTCGCTCGACCTGCTGATCGAGCGCCGCGTCGACGGGATCATGGTCGCCTCGTCACGGGCGCAGCGCCGCCATGCGGCCCTGCTCCGCGAGATCGGCGTGCCGGTCGTGCTGCTGAACTCGGGACGGGTCGAGGGGCTGCCGTCGATCGACACCGCCCAGCGGCGCGGAGCGCGGCTCGCCGCCGATCACCTGCTCGAGCTCGGCCATCGGCGCATCGGGCACATCACCGCGCCGCGCACGAACGCGGCCGCCGCCGATCGCCTGGCGGGCGTGCGCGACGCGGTCCGTGCGTTCGGCGAGGACGCGGAGCTGTTCGTTGCCGATGGAGACAGCCACGTCGAGGGCGGCGCCGCGGCCGCCTCGCGGCTCGTCACGATCGCCCGCTGCACGGGGATCGTCTGCTACAACGACCTGACCGCCATCGGCGCGTTGCGGGCCGTCCGTTCCGCCGGCCTGCGCGTGCCGGAGGACGTGGGGATCGTCGGCTTCGACGACATCGACCTGGCGGCCTGGATCGACCCGCCGCTCACGACCGTGCGCCAGCCGACCGACGCGATGGGCCGATGGGCGGTCGAGCGGCTGGTGGCGCTGGCGGCCGGTGCCGAGCCCGGTGAGCCGGCGAGCATCCACCTGGAGCCGGAGCTCGTGGTGCGCGGGTCGACCGGGCCGGTTGCGCCATCGGAGCGAGTCTCGTAGCTGTCAGCCGTTCGGCCTGAGACGTCCGATCGTGCTGCACGATGTCACGCGGGGCCGCTGACACGGAAAAGCCGGCCGGATGTTGCTCCCGGCCGGCTCTCGAAGCGCTTGCTCAGCTGACGTCGCTGCCCGGTGTCGTGACGGGCGGCGTCGACCAGTCTCCGTTCTCGATCTCGTCCTTGGTGAGGTCGATCGTGACCCCGTCGCCGGCGAGGGCAGTGCCGGTGATCGCCGTCAGCGGGAGGTACACCTCCTTGCGGAAGATGAGCCCCTTCTTGACCTGGAAGTAGCCCGGCTGAACGTCCGTGATCTCGCCGATCTCCTCGCCGTCGCTGCCGAAGACGAGCGTGCCGACCTGCGGAGGCGTGATGTTCGTGGTCTGCATCGGTGACTTGTACTCATGCGGTTCGTGTGCACGCCGAACCCGCACGACGCGTGCCAGCCGGCGCGAAGCATGAGCGCGGTCAGGGGACGGTGAAGGTGACCGTGTTCGTCTCGCCGAGCACGAAGCTGCCCAGGGTCGTCGTGCGCACCGCCTGGACCCGCAGCTGGTAGGTCGTGCCGGAGGCGAGCGTATCGGTCTCGAGACTGTCGGTGCTCTTGCCCGAGACGATCGTCAGCGTGTCGAGCGGCCGACCGCCGCTGGCGGCCAGGATCCGGTAGGAGCTGAAGCAGCGCGCGTCGCCACCGTAGGAGCGCCAGCTGAGCCGGGTCAGGCCGTCGGGGCCGGCGCCGACCTCCAGCGTCCCGAGGCCGGTCGGCACGCGCAGGCGTGCCGCACGCACCGGCGTGGCGGCAATCGCGCGCCCGGCGACGTCGTAGGCGATCACGCGGTAGTACCACAGCCGCTCCTCCGACGGGATGAGGCTGGCGTCGACGGCAACGGTCACGAAGCGATCGGTGGTGTACGTGTCGCCCCAGTCGACCGCCGGCGCCACCGGGGGATAGTTGCGCGCGATCGCCCCTTCCGGGCTGCGCAGGGCCGTGTAGTGGTGGAAGTCCGGATTGATGCTCGCCGACCAGTCGAGCACCACGCCACCGTGGCAGCTGACCGCCTCGAGGTCCATCAGCGTCGGATCGGGGGTCGCCGTCGGCGTCGGAGAGGCGGTCGGTGACGCTACGACGACGTTCGAGGGCCGCGGCGTCGGCAACGGGGTCGGGCGCGGCGTGATCTCGGGCGGGTCCGACTCGGGCGGAGCGCCGAACGTGCATCCGGCGCCGAGGGCAACGACCAGGACCAGGCTGGCACGGCGACGCTCGGGCATCGCCGGACCCTAGCACGACGGCCCCGATCAGGCGTCGCGGGCGATGACGTCCTCGAGCGTCTGGCGGCGGCGGCTCAGGCGCACCGCGCCAGCCTCGATCACCGCCTGCGCCGGCAGCAGCCGGCCGTTGTAGCCCGATGCCATCGCCAGCCCGTAGGCACCGACCTCGCCGACCGCCAGCAGCGCGCCCTCCCCGACGTCCAGCGCAAGGCTCTCCGCGAGGATGTCCCCCGCCTCGCACACCGGTCCGGAGAGGGTCCAGGTGCGTGCCTCACCGGCTGCGCCGCGTCGCAGGACCGATACGGGATGGCGCGCGCCGTAGAGCATCGGGCGGATCAGCTCGGTCATGCCCGCGTCGGCGACGAGGTGGCCGCGCGCCTGGACGCGCACGACCCGCGTGACCAGCCAGCCGGCTTCCGCGACGATGCTGCGGCCCGGCTCGACGATCAGGCGTGCGCTGTCCGGGAGGTGCGCCCGGATCGTGGCCGCGAAGTCGGCCGGCGCGCCGGTGAACCCGCCCCCGAGGTCGATCAATGCGGCCTTCAGGTCCTCTGAGCAGCCGGCCAACAGCCGCGCCAGCCTCGCGAACGGCTCGACGTCGCCGATGTCGGAGCCGATGTGCGCCCCGACCGAGGTCAGCTGCCGGCCCGACGCTTCGAGCGCCCGGCGCGCGACCGCAAGCTCGTCGAGGCCGATCCCGAACTTCGAGGTCGCCGCACCGGTGGCGAGGTGCGGGTGCGTGTCGGCGGCAATGCCCGGGTTCACGCGGATGCCGATCCGGCCGTCGCCCGCGGCGAGCAGCGCGTGCAGCGCGCCGAGCGACTCGGCGTTGACGAGGACGCCGGTGGCGAGCGCGTCCGCGAGGTCGGGATCGGTCTGGCCGACGCCGTTGACGACGATCCGGCGGGGCTCCGCGCCGGCGCGGAGGGCGAACGCCAGCTCGACCGGCCCCACGACCTCGAAGCCGAAGCCGTCGGCGGCGAGCCTTCGCAGGAGCGCGGGGTCCGGGTTGGCCTTGACCGCGTAGGCGATGAGCGCGCCGGGCAGCGCGTCCCGCCAGGCTCCGGCTCGCGCGGCGACGGCATCGAGGTCGGTGACGTACAGCGGCGTTCCGAAGCGCTCGGCCGCCTCGACCAGCAGGCTCGGAGTCACGGCCCGGTGACGGCCCAGTGGAGCGGAGACTCGACCTCGTCGGTCCGGCAGCTGATCGGACGGGGCGGAGCGGCTGGCTGGGATCGAAGCTCGAGCCGGTGCTCGCTCGCGTCCGGCCCGGCGAGGATCACCTCGGCCCGGTCGTCGTCGACGGCCGCCGCAACGAGCCGCAGGTCGTCCACGCCGGCCAGCCCGAGCCTTAGACGAAGATCGACCTCGGCGACCTGGGCCGGCGCCGGCCAGGCCGATCGGCCGCGAAGGTGCTCCGGGTCGACGTGTCCCGCGAGGTAGAGGTCGGCGAGGCGCGGGCCGACGTCGGGGGTCACCCGGCCGTAGACGACCCCGTGCGGCAGGCAGACGAGGTTCGCAGCGAAGCGATGGCCGCCGAGGTGCGTGCACTCCCACGCGCGCTCGGCGTGGTCGGCGGCCAGGGCCAGCGTCAACGCGCGCCCGCGCAGCGCGCAGCACGCGTCGCGACGGCCGTTCGTGCAGGTGAGCAGGATCGGATCGGTCATCAGCGCGCCGAACTCGTCGAGCGGGATCGTCGCCATCGCCTCGACGTCGAGGTCACCGGGCCCGCGGACGGTGCGCACGGCCATCGCCGCGCTCTCGGTGTCGACGAGGATCGCGCGGCGCACGGAGTCGTCGGCCGGGTCACCCTCGCGACGCCGGACGAGCAGGAGGCGCATGCCGAGGCGCTTGGCGGCCGCGGCCGCATCGGCGCCGAATCGGTCGACGACCGCATCGGTCCCCCACGCCGATCGGTCCTCGAGCAGCAGCCAGCGCCGGCGCTGGTCGATCGTGCCGGCCAGGGGCTCGCCGAGCTGCTCGGCGAGGGCCGAGCAGCGCATCGGTGCCGAAAGCGTCATTCGGCCTGGGCCGGGATCTCGCGAAGGCTCCGCACGGGCGAGAAGAGGACCGGGAGGAACGAGAGGCTGGCCCCGATGGCCGACACCCACAGCGCCGCCTGCAGCCCGATCGTGGCGCCGAGGATGCCGCCGATCAGCGCGCCGATCGGGATCGTGCCCCACACGATGAGGCGCATGGTCGCGTTCATGCGGCCAAGCATACGGTCGGGCGTGATCGCCTGGCGCAGACCGACCTGGTTGACGTTGTAGACGACGACGCCGAAGCCGAAGAAGAGGCCGCCGATCACGAGGACCCAGAACGGGTCGTCCTGCGGAGCGAGCGGAACGGCGAACGACGCCAACCCGGCCAGCGCCGCGCTGACGACGATCGTCGGACCGATGCCGATCGCCTTAGCCACCCGCCCACCGATCAGCGCGCCGAGGATCACGCCAAGGTTGCCGAGCGCGAAAATGAGACCGATGGTGCCCTCGTTCAGGCCAAGCCCGATGTCGTCGCGGAAGAGGTAGAGGACCAGGACCGCGCCGCTGATGTTGCCGAACAGGTTGGCCGTGCCGGTGCAGGCGGCGATGCTGCGCAGGTACTTGTTCGAGACGACGTAGCCGATGCCGGCGCGTGCCTCCTGCCACATGCTCGGCCGCTTCCCCTCGGCCGGGTCGTGCGGCGCGGGTCCGGTCTCCTCCCGCTTGATGAGACCGATGAAGAGCGCCGCACCGAGGTAGCTGATCGCGTCGAAGGCGATGGCGAACGGCGCCCCGATGGCCTGGATCAGGAAGCCCGCAACCGTCGGCCCCGCGACCTGCGATCCGGCGCGCGACAGCTCGAGCTTCGAGTTGCCCTCGACGAGCTCGTCGCGCTCGACGATGCTCGGCAGGTACGACTGGTACGCGACGTCGAAGAAGACCTCGAGCGTGCCAGCGATGAAGGCGACGATGTAGACCTGGATGAGCGTGAGGAATCCGCCGACGAACGCGATCGGGATCGACGCGAGCAGGAGGGCCCGCGCGAGGTCGGCGCCGATGAGGATCGGGCGCCGCCGCATCCGGTCGACCCACACGCCGGCCGGCAGCGTGAAGAAGATCCACGGCAGGAATCTGACGACGCCCAGGATGCCCATCTCGAGCGGGCCGGCACCGAGGACCGCGATGGCCAGCAGCGGGATCCCGAGCAGCGTGATCTCGTCGCCGAACTGGCTGATCGTCTGACCGGTCCAGAGCTTCATGAAGTCGCGCTGGCGCCAGAGGCTCGGCCGATGCGGGACGGCCGCCGTCAGCTCGCTCGGCGACGGTTCGGCTCCGGGGGTTCGCTCGATCGTCAACGCGGGTCGCCCTCCTCCGCCCAGTCGGGGATGTAGATCGCGCCGACGAAGCCGAACGTCTCCCCGGTGCCGGGGGCGCCGTCGGCGAACTCGTCGGCGATCTGCTTGATGAGGTCGGCAAATCGCTGCGCCCGTGCCGCCGGCATCCGCGCGCGGACGACGAACGACATCGAAGGGTCCGCCTTGCCGAGCCCGGGTCGCGCCTCCGCCAGGGCCGCGCGGACCGGAAGGAAGGCGGTCTCCACATTGGCGCCGTCCTCCTGGGTCTCGGGCAGCCGGAACTGGCGCGCGACGCGCAGGTACCGCTTCTCGGTGACGCCCCGCACCCGCTTCGTCTCGGCGACGCGGATCAGCCCGGCGCCCTCGAGCACGCGAACGTGATGCCCGATCGTGCCCTTCGCCGCGCCCAGGGCCTGCGCCAGCTCCTGGATGCTGCCCGGTCCGACGAGCAGGCGACCGAGGATGCGCCAGCGCGTCGGGTCACCGATGGCGTGGAGCTGTTCCTTGCCCCGGATCGTCAGGTGGTCACGCACAGTCGTCTGTGCTCGCTGCGGTCCGGTTTGGCTGTATGGTCTGCATCCGCAGACCATTACACCACCGCTGTCAACGAATGCGGGCGAGCGTCAGTCCATCACCGATCGGCAGCAGCACGTGGTCGACCCGCTCGTCGGCGGCGACCTTCTCGTTGAGGGCGCGCATGATCGTCGTGTTCTCGTCGTGGTTGGACGGATCCGCGACCTCTCCACTCCACAGGACGTTGTCGATGAGGATGAGCCCGCCCGAACGCACCACGCGCAGGCAGCCCTCGTAGTAGTCGTCGTAGCCGGGCTTGTCGGCATCGATGAACGCCATGTCGAAGCTGTCGTCGTCGAGCGTGGCGAGCGTCTCGGACGCCGGCGCCAGGCGCAGGTCGACCTTGTCGGCGACGCCGGCATCGGTCCAGGCCTCGCGGGCCACATCGGTCCATTCGCGGCTGACGTCGAGGCACATGATCCGCCCGTCGGGCGGCAGCGCCAGCGCCATCGCGGTCGAGGAGTAGCCGGTGAACGTGCCGATCTCGAGGATTCGCTTCGCACCGATGATCTTCACGAGCAGCGCCATGAACGCTCCCTGCTCGGAGCCGATCTGCATCTGGCTCATCGGCATCGGTGCGGTCCGCTCGCGGAGGCGCGCCAGCGCCGGGTGCTCGCGCACCCCGAGGCGGCGGACGTAGGCGATCAGGTCATCGGTGAGGTCGAGGGTGCGGGTGGCCATCGGTGGAGGTGATGGTAACGGAGGCCGGCTCTGCGCCGAAGCGTCCGAATTCCCACTTGGTGGGCCTTGCGCGCGCGGATCGCTCGCGAACGGTAGGAATTCCCACCCCAAGAGCACCAGCCCGCGGACTCGGACATTCGCCTCCCGATGAGTCCCGTAATGCCCGTCTGGTGAGCATCTGAGCGGGTCGTATGCGCGCCAGTCAGCCGAGGAGCCACTCCTCACGGTGCGTGGACGGCACATCGGCGCCGTCGAGCCAGCGCAGGACGTAGGTCTCGGTGCCGAGCGCCAGTTCCCACATGTCCTCCGGCAGGTCGAGGAGCCAGCCCATGTCCTGGCGCTGGGTGCGGTGGCAGTCCATGCTGCGGCGCTTCCGATCGATGAAGGCGGCGACGTCGACGCGGGTGGTGACCTCGGCGTCGGGGCGACCGAAACCCTCTTCCTCGGGCTCCCCAGCCTCGGAGGCCTCGCCGGCGGCCGCGGCCTCGGCCTCGTCGCCGCCCCACGGGAACCGGATGCCGCGCTCGGTCATCGCGCCGATCAGCTCGCCCCAGCGCTCACGGCTGAACGCGAGCTCGTAGAAGCGCGAGACCGCGTCCGGGCCGCCGGCCAGCGAGGTGTAGGCGTCCCGGGCGATGCGCGCGGCGTTGATGTGGTCGGGGTGGCCGTAGTTGCCGTTCTCGTCGTACGTCACGATCGCCGCGGGGCGTGCCGCACGCACGATCTCCACGAGGCGTCGCGTCGCCTCTGCCAGATCGGACTTCCAGAACGAGTCGGGGTGCTCGTTGGCATCGGTGCCGATCATCCCCGAGTCGCGGTACCCGAGCAGGTGCTGGTGGATGGCCCCGTCTCCGAGCGCCTCGAGCGAGCAGGCAAGCTCGCCCGCGCGGATCGCGGCGAGCCGCGGCCGCGCCTCCTCGGGATCGAGGCTGGGATCGTGGACCTCGCCCTCGGCGCCATCGGTGCAGGTGACGAGGTCGACGCGGACGCCCTCGGCCACCAGGCGGGCGATGCTGCCGCCGGTGCCGACGCACTCGTCGTCGGGGTGGGCGTGGACGAACAGGACGCCGCCGGACTCAGGCGGCATGGTCGGACGCGTTCGAGAGGCCGATGCCGGCGAGCGCCAGCCGGGCGTCGCGCTCGCCGATCGTCGCGACCGGCACGACGCGCCCGAACTGGAGCGCGTTCGTGAACCCCAGGCGCGGCGCGATGAGGAGGTCGGGCGGCTCGACGACGACCGGGTCGGCCCATCGGGCGGCGAGCAGGCCGAGGTAGCTGCGTGCCGTCAGGGGCTGGGCCTGGGTCGACGTTCCCGAGACGGGTCGAGGTGGCGCGCAGGAAGGCCGCGCTGAGCGGGCGCGCCAGGAAGGCCGGCTTCGGGATGTCGACGAGGACGCCGATGACCGGGTCGTCGGGTGCCCACGCCCGCGCCAGCGTGACCGGCACGCCCTCCCACGGCCCGGCGTCGCACCAGATGCCCTCCGCGTTCCGGCGCGGCGGGAAGAAGAGCGGCACCGCGATGCTCATCTCGAGCGCGTCGATCAGCCGGCCGGCGGTGATCAGCCGCGGGCGACCGGCGACGAGGTCAAAGGAGCTGATCCCGAGCGGCACCGGCAGGTCCTCGATGTTCGGGTCGCCGAGGTCGTCCGCCAGTCGCTCGAGGAGCGGCCGAGGGTCGAACAGCGACAGCCGCCCGCGTCGGACGTGCCGGTAGAGGTTGAGCTGACGGCCGCGCTGCTCGATCTCGTCCGGGGTGCGGCCGGCGGCGAGGCCGGCGCCGATGATCGCGCCCATGCTCGTGCCGACGATCCGGGTCGGCGCGAGGTCGAAGGCCTCGAGGGCACGGGCGACCCCAACGTGGGCCCACCCGCGGCCGCCGCCCCCGCCGAGGGCGAGGGTGAAGCCACTTCGGAAGTCCGGCGCGGGGCTCATCGGTCCGTGCTCCCGGCGTGCTCGGGGCACTCGCAGAGCTCGCGCAGCTTCGTGTAGGTGAAGAGGCCGGTGTCGTGGCCGTCGGCCCAGATCGGAGCGAGCGCGTAGCGGCCGATCCAGCGGACCTCGTTCATCGTCGACTGCCGCTCGTCGAAGACGGTCTCGAGCGTGACGACGCCCGGCAGCGACCCCTCGCCCGAGCACAGCGCGCAGGGGCAGGCCCGTCGGAGCGCCATCCACGACCAGTCGCCCAGGTGGCCGTCGTCCCAGCGGATGCGCATCCGGCGCGCCGTCTCGTCGAGCTCGACGCCGATCGGGTTGACCACGGGTGGCATCGGCATCTCCTAGTCCTCCTCCCAGCGTGACTGGCTGCCGACCCACTCGGCGCCGAAGGCGGCCCCGGTATTCGTGATCATGACCGGTGCCGGATTCTCGCCTCTGCCCAGATTCCACAGGTAGAGGTTCTGGACCACGCCGCCGCCCGACGTCGATCGGCCGACCGTGAAGACGACTTGGTCGCCGCGCGGCGACCAGCGCAGGTGGCTGATCCGTCCTGTGACGCTTGCCGTGGCCATCTCGTCACCGGACCGATCGACCATGCGGATCGTCGTCGAGCTGCCATTCCCGGCGAAGCCGATGCGCCGCTCGCCCTCGGGCCCCCACAGCACCGGCTGCGCGTGCTCCTCGAGCGCGGTGGCTCCGCCTTCGACCGGGTCGATGACCCACGAGCCGCCGCCGAGAATCCATAGGCGCAGCGTGTCGTCGTGCATCCAGTACAGGCGAATCGCTCCGCCATCGTCGAGGAACTGCGCCTCTGCCAGCGGCGCATCATCGCCGGGATTCGGAGTCGGGTACGTGACCCGGTCGAGCTCCCGCTCCTCGCCGCCGGCCTGCTTCACGGCCAGGATGCTGGCGACGTTGTTGCCGCCGTCCTCGGTGACCCGCACCGCATAGACGGTGGTCGGGTCGTCACCGAACGTGATCGCGGCGACCCCGTCGCTGAGATGCCTGACCGCTTCGCCGGGATCGATGCCGACGAGCCGATTGGCGTACAGGGCCGCCCCCAGCGTGCCGTCGGCCGACCACGCGAAGTGGCGCACGTCGAGGTTCGCATCCTGGGTCACCACCGCCGGCTCGCCCTCGACCTCGAAGTCGCGCCGCAGCAGGTAGATCGGCTCGAGGGCCTCCGCTCGACCCTGATAGACCATCTCGAGGTTGCCGTACTGGGCCGCGGGAGCGGCGGTCGCGGACGGCTCGGCCGATGTGCTGGGCGAGGAGGATGGACTCGGCCGCGGGGTCGGGCTCGCGACAGCAGTCGGCTGACCCGAGCCGCTCGGTCCGAGGGCCGCCACCGTCGGCGAGGGCGACGTTCCGGCGCCACCGCCGAGGGACGCGTCGCCGGCGAAGATCAGCGCCAGCAGCACGATGACCATTCCGGCGAGCAGCAGGATCACGCCGATCAGCCACGGCACCGCCTGTTCGGCGGTCGTCGCATCCTCGGCCGGCTCCTCGTCGAGCTCCGGCTCGGTGGCGCCGAGGGTCGTGCGAATCTCGCCGCCCCGCGGCTCCATGCCCTCGCCCTCGCGGGGCGGGGGCGGTGGGGGCGGTTCCCAGGTCGTCGGCAGCACCTCGGTCGGATCGACGCGCTCCGGCCAGGGAGATTCGGGCGGCGTCTCGAGGCCGATGCGCGAGGCAGCGATGGCCGCCGCGACGGCTTCGGGCGCAATCGTGGCGTCGGCGTCCTCGACGGGCTCTGGATCGTCGGCGGGCGCCTGCTCCGGCTCCGGTTCCGT
The DNA here is from genome assembly GCA_963840145.1 of uncultured Chloroflexia bacterium. GTDB lineage: Bacteria > Chloroflexota > Limnocylindria > QHBO01 > QHBO01 > JACDBZ01. The sequence continues at coordinate 249,544 of CAWIXR010000008.1, read as the reverse complement.
GATCGGCTCAGCACCGGCCGCCTCGGTTGGGCCTTCATCGGCCTCGGGCTCGGCCCACAGGTCGGCCTCCCACGTGGTGTCTGGCGTATCGGCCTCGGGCTCATCGGATGCCGCCATGTCCTCTGGCGTCGCTGCGGCCTGGGCCGCCCAGAGCGGCGCGAACGCGCCCGGGTCGGACTCCACGACCCCCTCGGGCTCCGCGACGCGCTCGATGTCCGCGTCCCAGGCGTCCCATGCGCCCGGTGCCTCGCCGGACGGCTGGTCGCCGTTCGGCTCCACGCTGCCCGCCACGACGGGGCCGGCCCATAGCGCCGGCTCGGCGTCTGCCTCGAGAACCTCCCGGTCATCTGCGGCGGTGGCCTCGGCAGCCGCATCGAGAGCCGGTTCGGGATCCGATTCGGCGATCGGCGCTTCCTCGAAGGTGGGCGCTTCCTCGAAGGTCGGCGGCTCGGCGATCGGCTCGTCGACGGCCGGCGACTCGGTCCAGGCGGCGCCCCACGGGTCCGGATCCGGCGACCACGGCTCGATCCGGGGGGCATCCGCTTCGACGAACGGCTGGGGTTCGGCCTCCGGCGTCGGCGGCGGCTCCGCCTCGGCGGGCGACGGCTCGACGTCGGGCGGCGCCGACGGCTCCGAGACCGCAGCGGTCAGTCCGGCCGGTACTCGGTCGGGCTCCGGTGGCGACGAGGGGATGCCGGGCACGTCATCGGCCCAGGACTCGGCCCACGGGTCGCTCGCCGGCGGCCCGGGCTCGTCCGGCCCGTAGTCGTCAGTCGGTGGTGGGGCTTGCGGCGGCCACTCATCCCAGCCCGGCGACGGATCGCGACGTTCCTGCCACGGGTCGTCGGCGGACCAGGGTTCCACGGGTGGATCCGCGGACGAGCGGTGCTCGAGGTCCTCGGCGGGCCAATCGCGGTCGTCCGGATTCGAGGATGGTGGCCGATCCCAAGGACCGCTCACGCGGGCGCCCCGGTGAATATTCGGCTCACCCGAGAATGATACCGAACGCACGAAAGCCGGTCTTCGGGCCGATCTGCTGTCACCTCCTTGCCTCAAACCGTCCCTGTAGGGGCATAGTGACGACGATCGTGGCGCGCAGTGCGGCAGCTGGCGAGGTCGAAGCCGTTTATCGGACGGATGGCGATCGCCTCTGGCGGGCGCTGTACGCCTTCTCCGGCGACGAGGATGTCGCCTCCGATGCCGTCGCCGAGGCCTTCGCCCAGGCCCTGCGACGCGGCTCGGCGATCCGGGACGTGCGCAGCTGGGTCTGGCGATCGGCCTTCAAGCTTGCCAAGGGCGACCTCAAGCGCCGGTCCAGCATCTCGCATGGACCGATGCCCGACGGCGCCTTCCACGACCCCCATCCCGACGACGAGCTCCTCGCCGCCCTCCAGAAGCTCACGCCACAGCAGCGCGCCGTCGTCGTGCTGCACTACTACGCCGACTGTCCGGTTCGCGAGATCTCGCGCCGAACCGGCATCAATCCGCTGGCCGTCCGCGCGCATCTCAGCCGTGGACGGAAGCATCTGCGCGTTCTCCTGGGGGAAGACCGATGACTGACCTGCGCACCCGCTTCCGCGCGCTGGACGACCTGCGCGCGCCCGACCTCTGGTACGAGATCGAGCAGCGATCGACGGCCACCGAGCCGACGAGCCGTCGCAACACGTGGGTCCTGGTCGCGGTCACGCTGCTGCTCCTCGTGGCCATCGCCGGGGTCGCGCTGGTCGGATCGGGGATTCTCGAGCTGCCGGTGACCGTCGATGCCTCGCCGACTCCCTCGACCGAGCCGACCGTGACGGCGACACCGTCCGATCTACCATCCGCGAGCGTCAGCGCGATCGCGTCTGCATCTCCGGTTCCCGCGGAGGCGGTCTGGATCGTCACCGGCGAGCTCGACGAGCAGCGCACAGGCCACACCTCAACGCTGCTGCCCGATGGCACCGTGCTGGTCGCCGGTGGCAGCGGCAGTGGCGGTGAGAGCCTTGCCACCGCCCTCCGCTACGAGCCCGACGCCGGGACGTGGTCGTCAGTTGCGGGGATGGCCGAGCAGCGGATCGCCCACACCGCCACCCTCCTGCCCGACGGCCGGGTGCTGGTGGCGGGCGGAAACGTCACGACCCAGCTGCCGTCGACCACGCCACTGGCCTCGGCCGAGCTGTACGACCCGGAAGCGGGAACATGGGCGGCAACCGGCGAGATGAGCGAGGCCCGCGCCGGCCACACGGCCACGCTCCTGGACGACGGCCGCGTGCTCGTGACAGGCGGCGGTACCGCCGAGCTGTACGACCCGAGCGCGGGCACGTGGACCGCGACCGACAGCCTGACGATCGCTCGCGACGGCCACACGGCGACGCTCCTGCCTGACGGGACCGTGCTCGTAGCAGGTGGCCGGGATGACGCCGGGACCGACTTCCTCGCGGCCGAACTGTACGACCCAGCCACCGGGACCTGGACGCCAACCGGAGACATGACCGAGGTTCGGGTCGAGCACACCGCGACGCTGCTGCCCGACGGCACGGTCCTCGTGGCGGGAGGCACCAGCGTGGATCCCACCGCGACCGCGGAGATCTACGACCCCGCTACCGGAACCTGGGCCGCCACCGGAAGCATGGTCGAAGCCCGATTCGGCTTCACGGCCACGCTCCTACCCGACGGCAGGCTGCTCGTCGCCGGCGGATTCGGCATCACGGAGCCGCCAACGCCGAACTTCCTCTCCGCCGCGGAGCTCTACGACCCGACGAGCGGGACCTGGACATCCACCGTCAGCATGGTGGCGATCCGCTACGACCAGGCGGCCACGCTCCTCGACGACGGCACCGTCCTGGTGACCGGCGGCGAGGGAGCCGGGGTGGTCGTCGAGCGGTACTCAGCGGGCAGCGCGCCATGATCATGGGATCGGCGCTAGTCCGAGGCGGCCCACATGAAGATGCCGACCGTGATCACGCCCGTGACCAGCCCGATGAAGGCAGCGGTCCCCTCGGGTCCCTCGCCGCCAACGGTCGGGTACATCGCGTTGAGGACCGGCAGGCCGACCATCATGTAGCCCAGCCACAGCACGGTCGCGATGGCGGCGATGACGACCCTGCGGCTTCGGTCTCGAACCATGCCGGCCGATGCTAGCAGACGGCCTCAGCGTGCAGCGGCCAGCCTGGCCCGCTCCGGCACGCGGTGGAAGAACGACGGGTCCGCGCGCCCGTCGAGGACGCGCAGCTTCGCGGCCGCGACGAGCCCGATGGTGACCTCGTGGCCGTCCGCCGTCCCCCCGTCGACCCGGCGGAGGGTCATCGTGCCGATGTGCTCGGCAACGTCGATGACGTCGAAGACATGACCCGGACGAACGCCGTTCTCCTGGAGGAAGGTCAGCAGGCGGGCATCCTCCTCCGCCTCCTCGGTGACGCGCAGGACGGTGATCGTGCCGCCGTTCGGCGCGTCGGACATCCGGCTCCCCGCCGGTCGATCGGGCGTGTGGCCGTCGCGGGGGATCGGGTTGCCGTGCGGGCAGGTGGGCGGCTTCCCGAGCAGTTCGTCCACCCGATCGGTGACCCGGTCGCTGAGCGCGTGCTGGAGGTGGTGCGCCTCCTCGTCTGCCTCCGCCCAGCCAAGGCCGATGACCTCGGTCAGCAGCCATTCCGACAGCGCGTGGCGCCGGAACGTGCGCTCGGCGGCCTCGCGGCCGCGATCGGTCAGGTTCAGCTGGCGCGTGTCGCCGTCGACGGCCAGGAGCCCCTCCCGGACCAGCCGCGTGACCATCTCCGAGACGGTCGCCGCGCTCACGCCGAGGCGCTCCGCCAGGCGCGCGGCAATGACCGGCTGCCCCTCGGCGTGCATGTAGCGGATCGTCATCAGGTACTCGGAAGCGGCCCCGCTCGGCTCCGTCGCCCCCGTTGCGTGCGCCATCGACCGATTCTAGCCGCGGTCCGCGCCCGTCCTGGCCGACGCCCCGACGAGCATGATCCGTAACCGCGGTGGTTCCGCAGTCGTCGTCCATACGTTGCCCGCATCCACGTTCCACGGACACCGGAGTACCCGCCCAATGAACCCACCCGAGCGACCCGACCAGCCATCCATCTTCAACCGCCCTGATCAGGAGCTCGAGGACGACCCGCCGATCTCGCGTCCTGCCGACCAGGCACCCGACCCCGCCATCGTGGAGCAGCCGACTCCGCCGGACGGCGATCCGCTCTTCCCGAGGGGGATCCCTCGACGGGAGCGTGCGGGCCTCTCGCGCACGACGATGCTCGCCCTGGGTGGCGGCGCGCTGCTGATCGCGGTCATCGGCGCCGGCGCCGGCGTCCTCCTTTTCAGCCCCAAGACTCCGGCCGCCGTCGGCACGTCTCCGTCACCGAGCGAGCCGGCGCCCTCGGTTTCCGCGGAGGAATCCGCGGAGGCTTCACCAAGCGAATCGGCCGCCCCTTCCGCGACCCCCCAGCCGCCGGCAGAGCCCCTCGCGGCCGGCCAGTGGGCCACGATCGTCGCCGACGTGGCGGAGGTGCGCGGTGACGCGGCCCTTTCGGCTCCGGTCCGAGGGCAGGCCAACCAGGGAGAGATCGTGTTCATCGCCGAATCCGCACCGGTCAAGGCCGATGGGCTGACGTGGTATCGCGCCGTCGTATCGCCCGGGCTCTCGGGGTGGATCGCCGGCCATGACGCCGTCTCCTCGTTCGCGGTCTCGGACGCGCCGACGGCGAGTGCCGCCTGGTGCGCCGTGCCGGAGGAGACCGCCTTCGACCGCGACCAGTACGGGCAGCCGACAGAGAAGGACGCGGTCCGGGTCGGCCGGCTCCCCCTCGACAGCGAGGTCCTCGGCGTCAGCGGGGCGGCGGTCATCGAGCTTGCCTGGGGGACCCAGGACCAGGTCTGCCTCGACCTCGAGATCCGCGCCGGACGAACGTCCGCCGTGGCCCTCGACACCACGTTCGAGGGATGCGGGCACCCGTACCACGGCGGGCCGGTGACGGTCGTCTTCGGAACTGGCGCCGTCGGCCCGGACGGAGTCGCCGACAGCCGCATGGCCGTCCTGCACGGTGCCATCGTCGGTTACGACACCAACACGGCCGGAGAGCGTCCCAACCTGGCCGACGTGCTCCTCCTCGGAGCCTACGGCGAGCTCGGCTCCGAGTCGGGAGAGGTCTGCTTCACGGGCTCAGCCAGCGGCGACGCCACGAGCCCAACCATCCGGCTGAACGGGGCGGTGACGAAGTGCGTCCAGGTCGACGAGGTCTCGTCGTCGGCCGTGACGATGAGCCACCCCGAAAACCACTGGACCGTGGAGCTGCGACTGACCGAGGGGTCCTTCGTGGGCACTGGTGTCACCCGGACCCACATCGAGCGCTTCTACCGCATCTCGGCCGACCGTGGCCTTGACGGCAGCGTCGGGATCTCCCCTCGCGATGACAATTGCCTCCACTCGTCCTGACCGGTAGCTATAGCGCGCCGCCCGCCGCTGGCGGCGCGGCGCGGTCGACGCCGTGGTCGCCAATCGGCGCGCGCGAGAGGTAGTCCTCGGCAAGCAGGATGCTCGACGCGAGCGCGCGCTCGACGGTGGTGTGCAGGTCCGCCATCGAGCTCATCTCCTCGAGCTGCTCCTTGAGGAACCAGGCCAGGAACTGCTCGCCGACGAGGTCACCCTCCGCGCGCGCGAGCTGCGCCAGCCGCTCAATCTGCTCGGTGACCGCGCGCTCCTGGTCGAGCGCAAGCTGCACCGGCTCGAGGTGGTCGCCGAACGTCGTTCGCGGCGCGCTGACGGCGGGAATCGTGACCTCCTTCTGGGTGGCCCGATGATGGTAGCGCCGAGCCGGATCGGCCCCTGGAGGCGAGCCGGGTTCAGGCCTTCCGTCGGCGGCGCAGATTGAGCACCGATGCGGCGACGGCGCAGGCAGCCGCCATCGCAATCGGCAGCGTCAGGATCGGTGCATCGGTGGAGGTGTCAGGCAGCCCACCACCGCCGGCTCCTTCGGATGGAACGGGCGCGGGCGCCGAACAGCCGGTCACGTCGAGGGTCGGCGCGGTGTCGGATACCGACCCGGGTCCCTGACCGCCCTCGAACGTCACGGTCCCCGTGTTGTCATAGCTGCCGCAATCGGCGGCATCGATCGTACCGATGATCTCGAGAACCTCGAACACGCCGTCGGGCACCGTCTCCGCGAAGCAGGTCACGGTCGTGCCCGTGATCGAGCACACGTTCGAGCCGGATCCGAGGCTCCATTCGACGTCGGCCGAGAGCTCGTCGTTGAACGTCACGTTCGTCGCCGTCCCCGGCCCCGCGTTCTCGAAGGTCACGATGTAGGACACCGTGCCAGGCGCCGCGATCGAGGTCGAGGACACGTCCTTCGTCATCAGGATCAGCGGATCGGGGACCGGATCCGGCCCGCACGGCACATCGACGATGATGAGATCCGCCGATCGGACCACGGGCCCAGCCACGGTCGTGAGCGCGTAATTGCCGAACGTGCCGCAGACGTCGGCGGGCGGCGTCGAGGAGAAGACGAGGGGGAGCGAGGCGCCGCCCGCGAGGTCGCCGATCTCGCAGCGCGCGACGAAATCGACGCTGAGGGTGCATTCCGACGGCACCGTCCAGGGCGTCAGCTTCGGCGACAGTGCTTCAACCACGACGACGTCGGGGGCGACCTCGGCCGTCGGGTTCGTGGCTGTCACGGTGAAAACGACATCGTCGCCGACCAGCTCACCAACCTTGGTGACGACCGCGGTCCCCTCGTCGGGCGGCAGCGGCTCGGGAACGTCGGGGAAGCAGAAGTTCCCGTAGAACGGCTTGCCGGACTGCCAGCCGGCGAACGCGGAGCCACCGCCATCGGACGTGCGCGCAAGCTCGGTCGTGTACTTCACGTGCACCTGCACGCAGAAGGACGCAAACGGGTCGGTGAACGGCTCGGTTCCGCCAGGGAAGGTGGTGGGCGGCAGGGTGATGTCGTACGAGTTGGCCCCCGGTCCTGTCTCCTGGTACTGGCACTGGCCAGGCGGGATGCGCTGGGTGAACGGCGTGGCGCTCACGCAGACGTGGGTCTCGATGAACTCGGCGTCGTCGAGGAACATCTCGATCTGCAGCGTCTCGTCTGCGCGCAGGAAGAACGCGTCGCCGATGTCCTCCCCCCTCGATCCGGCCCGGATGTCGGTGAACACACCGTCGCCGCCGAACGGATCGGGGAAGGTCTGCTCGGCAATGGTGGGCGACGCGAGTGAGAGCGCCACGACGACGGCAATGGACGCGGGAAGCCAGGTGCGTCGAGCGATCGGGGCAGCCACGCTCCCATGCTAGATCGCCGCAACAATGACCCAGAAGTACCTCGCGCCGCGCGCGGAGGCCTTTCCGAGCTGGTCCCCACCGTTGCGGCTGGGGTGGACGCCGTCAGGGCCGGGTCACACTGATGCTCGTCTCGAGGTTCGCGGCCGGGTCGTAGGTGTAGCTTGCGTGGGTCGCCCCCGTGACGGTGAAGGTCACCGACGGAGTGGAAGAGCGGCTGAGCGTGTCGCTCGTCACCGTGCATGAGCCGGCGGACGACGTGGTGCAGGTGTCCGGCGCTCCAACCGTCCAGCCTCCGCTCACCGTCGCACCCTGGACCGCGATGCCGGCCGGCGTGGTGACCCGGATCGTGACCGTCGCCCGCCACGAGCTCGACGAGAGGCGAGTCCGCGAGGCCGACAGGTCACCGATGCGCATCGTTTGCACCGGCGCCTGGAGCTGCCAGGCATAGCCGTGATCCCACGAGACGCGAGCGAGCTTGGCCTGCCCGGCGACGGACGGGTGGAAGTAGTCACCCGACACGTCGGACGCGGCAAATGCCGTATTGAAGGCGGCACCGCCATCGAAGAGGCACCGTGGATCGGCCGAGCACACTTCGGCGAGGACGGCGTTGAAGTCTCGGTTGCGCTGGTCGACCCTGGCGCGTCGCTCGACGTCTGCCGCGGCGGTCGAGGTCGGACGGACGAGCAGCGACTGGCAGACGCCGCCGGCGCTCCACACGAGGCGCGCCCAGAAGTTGTTGCGGAACAGCTCCCACAGGCCCATGACCCGCGGGATGCTAACGACGTAGACCAGGGTCTCTGGCGACCGGGCCCGGAGCTCGGCCATGGCTGCCTGGAACCCAGCGCGGAAGGCGTCGACCGAAGTCATTTCGGCCTCGGTCCGCGTGCACACGTCGTTACCGCCGATGAGGACGGTCAAGTAGTCGGGGGCGCGGTCACCGGCACTGGCCATCTGCGCAGCAAGGCCGGCCACTTTGGCGCCGCTCACCGACATGTTGTGCACGCCATCGGCGGGGATGGGGGCGCCGCCGGCGAGCAGGCGCAGGAGGTGGCTGTTGACAATCGCGGAGGTGCCGGTGGCCCAGGAGTTCTGCGGGGCATCGACCCCCAGCCCGCCGGCAGTGCTGGCAGCCTGGGTGATCGAGTCGCCCACCGCCGCGATCGAGTCCGGCGGCGGGACCGACGGACCGGCGGCGGCCGCCGGCATCGCGGCGGCGAGAAGGCTGACGGCGAGGGCGAAGGAAACGGCTACGCTGCGAGCTCGGGACGCGCGCATGGCGGGGCACTCCACAGCGATTCGAAGGCTGCGGCCGAGCCTACGCCTCCGAACCGCTCACGTCTATACCTGACCGCACCTCGCGCGGAAGGCGAGGTGCTCAGTCCTCGCCGCGGCCCGACTGGTCGCGGATCGTGGTCACGACGCCGGCATCCGCGAGGGTCGTGACGTCGCCGAGGTCACGCTGCTCGGCGATGTCGCGCAGCAGCCGGCGCATGATCTTGCCCGATCGCGTCTTCGGCAGGTCCGGCGTGAACAGGATCTGCTTCGGCCGCGCGAACTTGCCGATCATGTTGGCGACGTGCTCGCGCAGCTCCGCCCCCAGCTCGTCCGACGCCTCGAACCCGGATCGCAGGATCACGTAGCTGAAGATCGCCTGGCCGGTGATCGGGTCCGAACGACCGACCACCGCGGCCTCGGCCACCGAGGGATGCGAGACGAGCGCGGACTCCACCTCGGTCGTCGAGATGCGGTGCCCCGACACGTTCATCACGTCGTCGACGCGCCCGAGGAGCCAGTAGTAGCCCTCCTCGTCGCGCTTGCAGCCGTCGCCGGGGAAGTAGCGCCCCGGGTAGCGCGACCAGTAGGTCTGCTGATATCGCTCGGGGTCGCCGTAGATGCCGCGCAGCATCGCGGGCCACGGCCGCTCGAGCACGAGGTACCCGCCGCCACCGAGCGGAACGGACGAACCGGCCTCGTCGACGACGTCCGCCTTGACCCCCGGGAATGGGAATGTGGCGCTTCCGGGCTTCAGGGTCGTCACGCCCGGCAGCGGCGTGAGCATGATCATGCCGGTCTCGGTCTGCCACCAGGTGTCGACGACCGGGCAGCGCTCGCCGCCGATGTACTTCCAGTACCACGCCCACGCCTCCGGGTTGATCGGCTCCCCCACCGATCCGAGCAGGCGCAGCGAGCTGAGGTCGTCATCGGCGAACTGCTCGTGGCCGTACTTCATCAGCGCGCGGATCGCGGTCGGGGCGGTGTACAGGATCGTCACGGCGTACTTGGCCGCGACCTGGGCCCATCGGTCCTTGTCGGGAAAGTCGATCGCGCCCTCGTAGATGACCCCGGTCGTGGCGTTGGCCAGCGGTCCGTAGACGATGTACGAATGGCCGGTCACCCAGCCGATGTCGGCCATGCACCAGTAGACATCGGTCTCCGGATGGAGGTCGAAGATGTACCGATGGGTGGCCGAGACCCCGGCGAGGTAGCCGCCGGTGGTGTGCATGATCCCCTTCGGCTTCGCCGTGGTGCCGCTCGTGTAGAGCAGGTAGAGGAGGTCCTCGGCCTCCATCGGCTCCGGGTCGGCGGTCGTCGGCTGGTCGGCGATGAGCTCGTGATACCAGTGGTCGCGGCTCGCATCCCACGCGACCTCGTCGCCGGTGCGTTTTACGACCACGCAGTGCTTGACCGACGAGGTCCGCCCGATCGCCTCGTCCGCGCTCTTCTTCAGCGCCACGGTCGCGCCCTTGCGATAGCCGCCATCGGCGGTAATGACGACGCTGCACTCCGCATCGTCGATGCGGTCGGCCAGGGCATCGGCGCTGAAGCCACCGAAGACGACCGAGTGGGGCGCGCCGATGCGGGTGCAGGCCAGCATCGCCACCGGCAGCTCGGGGATCATCGGCATGTAGATCGCGACCCGGTCGCCCTTGCGCACGCCGAGCGAGCGCAGCGCGTTCGTGAAGCGGCAGACCTCCTCGAGCAGCTGCGCGTAGGTGATCGTCCGCGTGTCGCCCGGCTCACCCTCCCAGAAGTAGGCGACGCGGTCGCCCAGGCCGGCGGCGACATGGCGGTCGAGGCAGTTGACACTGACGTTGAGCTTTCCGCCGATGAACCACTTCGTGTACGGCACATCCCAGGTGTAGAGGTCGGTCCACGGCGCCATCCAGTCGAGCCGGTTGCCCTCCTCGGTCCAGAACGCGCGGAATCCCTCCTCGTCGGCGGTGCGCTCGTAGATGGACGGGTCGTTGAGGAGGGCGTTGGCCACGAAGTCGCGCGGAGGCGGGAAGGTGCGCTCCTCGCGCAGCAGGTTCTCGATCGTGGCGGCGTCGGTGCGCTCTTCGGTCGTCATGGCGGCGATTCTAGACCCGGTTAGCATCGGTGCCGATGGCCGAATTCCTTGGCGCGGCGGGCATCGCGTTCGCCGTGATCTTCGTCGCCGAGTTCGGCGACAAGAGCCAGCTCCTCGTCCTCGCCTTCGCGACCCGCTACCCGTGGCGGCCGGTGGTCGCCGGCGTGGTGCTGGCCGCGGCGCTGGTCCAGGGAGCGAGCGTGCTCGTCGGCGCGGCCGTCGGCGCGGTGCTGCCGGAGACGCTCGTGGCGGTCATCGCCGGCGTCGCCTTCCTGGCGGTCGCGGGGTGGACCCTGCTCGGATCGGACGAGGACGACGCGGATGAAGGTCACGCAAGCGTCCGGCCGCTGGCCGGGATGGCGCTGGTCCTGACCGTCGCGGGCACCTTCATCGCCGGCGAGCTCGGCGACAAGACGATGCTCGCCACGTTCGCCCTGGCGGCCAGCCAGGGGGCGCTGGCGACCTGGATCGGCTCGACCCTCGGCGAGGTGGCCGCCAACCTCATCGCGGTCGCGGTCGGGCATCAGGTGGGAACGCGACTCCCGCCGCGAGTGATCCGGATCGGTTCGGCGGTCCTCTTCGCGGTGGCCGGAGTTGTGGTGCTGGCCGGCGCATTCGTGGTCTGAGGCCCACCGCTTGCTGATGAGGAAGCCGATGCGCACTGCAACCGGCCCACTGCTCGTCGTCATCGGCCTGGCGATGACGATCGTCCTCGTGCTGCTCCTGTTCGTCAGCCTCGGCACACGGACGGAGCTCGAGGCGACCCGCGCCGAGCTGGCCGCCCTGCGAGCAACGGTCGAGGAGATGGAGCCCGGCGTGACGGTGGATGAGCTCGAGCAGCACCTCGTCACGCTCGAGGGCGGAATCCGGGACTGGCTGATCGCCACCGGGGCCGATGGCGGCTTCGACACCTCGCCCGGCACCGACAGCGGCGCCGGGACGGCGATCGTCGAGCGGCTGGACGAGATCCTGGAGCGGATCGAGGCGCTCGACGCCCGGGTCGAGGAGATCTGCGAGGGCGTCCCCGTCTGCTAGCCGGCCTCTGCCCCTGACCGATCGCGGATCGCGAGCAGCAGCACAGCGGCCGCAACGTACGACGCCGCCATCACCCCGAAGGCGACCGGGTACCCGAACTCGCCGATGATCGTGCCGATGACGAACGCCCAGAAGGCGCCGATGCCGAAGGCGAAGGTGAAGTAGACCGCGAAGGCGACGTCGCGGATCGGTCCGGAGGCGCGGTCGGCCAGATAGGCCTGGAGGACGGGCGACTCGCTGAAGACGGCGGTGCCGAACGGGAGCAGCAGCGGCACCAGCAGGACGAGGTTCGCGCCGACGGCCACGAAGACGACGATGCCGACCGCCGAGAGGAGGTAGTAGGCCACCAGCGTCGGGCGACGGCCGTATCGGTCCGAGAGCATGCCGGCCAGGATCGGTCCGATCACCGCGCCGACCAGCAGAAGCGCGTAGAGAAGGGTGACGGTCTGGCCATCGAAGCCGAGCGGTCCGGAAAGGTAGAGCACCATGAACGGCGCGACGATGTCCAGCCCACGGCCACCGGCCGCCACCAGTGAGGCGCCGATGATCAGGCGCAGGTCCCGGCGACCAACCACCTCCCGCAGGTGCTCGCGGGCCGATCCCGAGGCGCGCACCTCCTCGCGGTAGTTGGCGCGGTCCTCGCGGACGAGCAGCGCGATGAGCACGCCGATGATCAGCGCCGGAATACCGAAGACGGCGAGCGTCGCTTGCCAGCCGATCGTCGCCAGCAGCGCGCCGCCGACGAACGGGACGAGCACGGTGCCGACGTTGCCGCCGGCGATATGCGCGCTGATCGCGAATCCACGACGCGCCTCGGGGTAGGTGTCGGAGAGCAGGGCGTTGCCGACCGGGTGCTGCGGGCTGGCGCCGATGCGGGTGACGCTGATCGCGCCGAGCAGCTGACCGATCGACGACGACAGCCCGCCGATGAGCAGGCCGACGCCGAACACGAGCTGCCCTCCGGCCAACAGGAAGGGGCGTGCGATGTAGCGGGTCAGGACGCCGTAGGCGAGCTGCATCGTGCCGCCGACCGCGGTGGTGATCGCGATGAAGGTGCCGATGTCGCGCTCGTCGAGCCCGTATTCGACGATGACGATCGCGTAGACCAGGGGAAGGAGCGCGGACAGCGCGTGGATCGCGGCGTGCCCCGTCGAGAGCAGGACAAGGGTCACGCCCGGCGGGGTGCGGCTGCTACGATCGAGCCCGATGCCCACGTCACCCGCACCACGGCGCAAGGCGCCCGGCGGCTCGAAGGCCGCCGCGCGCGGGCCGAAGGCACTCGAGGCAAACCTCATCGCGACCGTCGCGCCGCTGATGCGGCACCTCGTCGCCCATGCCCGCCGCCGGCGCGCGTGGCGGGACATGACCTACCAGCAGTACAACGTCATGCGGCTGATCGACACCTCCGGCCCGCAGCCGCAGGCCGAGGTCGCCCGTCACCTGGTCGTGACCGCGCCGGTCGTCACGCGGCTCGCGGCGGCCCTCGCCGACGCCGGCCTCGTCGAGCGCCAGGCCGATCCGAAGGACAAGCGGGCCGTGATCCTGGCCCTCACCGAGACCGGGCAACGGCGCGCGCGGGCGATGCGCCGCGACCTGCTCGCCGCCGCGCGCGAGCTGCTCGAGCCGCTCCCCGAGGATCGGCGCGCGGCCATTGCCGGAGCGCTCGAGGAGCTGAAGGTGCTGCTCCCCGGCCACTCAGCGAGCCGCTGAGGCGCCCCGCGCCTCGGGTTGTCCGCCGCGTCGCGCGGAGGGGCCGTCGAGGCTCGTCACCCCCAGCGGGCCGCGCCGCCCGGCTCCACGCAGCCCGAGCCCGACGACGCCGAGCGTGATCAGCGAGAGTCCCGCGCCCGCGAGGAACGCGGCGGGCGTGCCCCAGGCCTGGGCGACGACGCCGGCGAAGAGGCCGCCCAGCGGCGCGGAGCCGGCGAAGACGGTCACGTAGAAGCTCATCACCCGCCCGCGCAGGGCGTCGGGGACGTTTGCCTGCACCGTCGCGTTGATCGTGTTGATCATCAGCATGCTGAAGTAGCCGGCGCCGAGCACCAGGCTCGCGGCGACCCAGACGTTGCGGGACGCCGCGATCCCGACGAGCGTGGCGGCGAACACCAGCCCGCCGCCGAGCATGAGCGGAATCGCGCGGCGGGTGCGCATGAAGGCCAGCGTCAACGAGCCGGCCAGCGATCCGACCCCCATCGCCGCGTACAGCGCGCCATAGCCTTCCGCGCTCAGGCCGAGCACCTGCACCGAGAAGAGCGGCAGCAGGATCTGGAAGTTGAATCCGAACGCGGCGATGCCGCCGAGCAGGACCAGGCACCACAGCACGAGCGGCGTGCGAACGGCGTACCAGAAGCCCTCGCGCAGGCTCTCGAGCACCGGCGGGTGGCGGTCCGGCTTCTCGTGGCGCCGGATCTGGCGCGGATCCATGCGCAGCAGGCCGATCAGCACGCCCGAGTAGGTCAACGTGTTGATGCCGAGGTTGATGGCCACGCCGGCCACGGCCGATCCGGTCGCGGCCGTTCCGAAGCCGATGATCACGCCGGCCAGGGCGGGGCCGACGACGCGCGCCGAGTTGAAGGCCATCGAGTTGAGGGCGATCGCGTTGGCCAGCAGGTTGCGCGGCACGAGGTCGGAGGCGAGCGACTGGCGCACCGGCAGGTCGACCGCGTTGACGAGGCCGAGCACCCCGGCCATGGCCAGCACCATCCAGATCTCGACGATGCCGGTCGCGGTGAGCAGGAAGATCGCGAAGGCCTGGCCCGCTGCCGCGACCTGGGTCGCGATCAGCGCGTGGCGCTTCTCGATCCGGTCGGCGAAGACCCCGCCGAACGGGGCCAGCAGCATGGCCGGCCCGAACTGGAGGACGGCAACGAAGCCGAGCTGGATCGGGGTGCCGCCCAGCGAGAGGACGAGCCACGGCAGGCTCACCTGCTGCATCCACGTGCCGATCAGGCTCACCACCTGCCCTGACCAGAAGAGGCGGTAGTTGCGTACGCCGAGCGCCTCGAAGCCACGCTTCAGCCCGCTGAGCCCCGCGCGGCGCGGCTGCTCGCGGGGCTGGTCGGATCGCGGTGCGGGTGCGAGATCGGCCACGCGGTCAGGCCTCCGGGAAGTTGCTCATGCTAACAACCGACCGTGCAGACGTCATGCCGCCCGCGACTCGACCTCCAGGGCCGCGCGCTCCGTCACGGCATCCACGGTGGCCTCCGAGCGCGCGGGGCGCAGCTTCCAGGCCACCAGCCCGAGCACGAGACCGCCAAGGGCGGCGCCGACGCTCAGCGCAACCGGCGCGCCGAACGCCTGCGCCAGCGAGCCGGCGAAGATCCCTCCGATCGGCGCGCTGCCGGCGAACACGGTCACGTACAGGGCCATCACCCGCCCGCGCAGCGCATCGGGCACGGCGTTCTGGATCGTCACGTTGATCGTGTTGATCATCAGCATCGCCCCCAGGCCGATGCCGATCACCAGCGGGAAGGCCACCGCCGGGCTGCGAGCGAAGCCGAGCGCGAAGGTGAGCACGAGGAACAGAGCGCCGCCGCCGATGACCAGCGGCGTCATCGGCCGCTGGCTGCTCATGAACGCCAGGCCGAGCGAGCCGATCAGCGAGCCGGCGCCGATCGCGGCGAACAGCGCGCCGTAGCCCTGGGCGCCGAGGCCGAGGGCGCTGCTGGTGAAGAGCGGCAGCAGGGTCTGGAAGTTCATCGCCAGCGCCGCGGTGCCGCCGAGCAGGACGAGCAGCCAGAGCACGCTCGGCGTGCGCCTGGCGTAGTCCAGCCCCTCGGCGAGGCTGGCGCGCACCGACGGGAAGATCTCCGGCCGCGCGGTGCGGTACAGCCGATCCGGCTCGACGAGCAGCAGCCCGACGACGACCGACACGTAGCTCAGCGCATTGACCCCGAAGTTGCTGGCGACCCCGAACGCGGCGATCGTCACGCCGGCGACCGCCGGACCGATGACGCGCGAGAGGTTGAACGATGTCGAGCTCAGCGCGATCGCGTTGACGAGGTCCTTGCGCGGCACGAGCTCGGCGACGAAGGCCTGGCGCAGCGGCATCTCGATGGCGCCGACCACTCCCGCCACCAGGGCCAGGGCGTACACGTGCCAGATCTCGACCATGCCGGTCAGGGTCAGCGCGAACAGGACCGATGCCTGGAGCATCGCCACGAGGTTGACGATGATCAGCGTCCGGCGCTTGTCGACACGGTCGGCGAGCACGCCGCCAAGCGGCGCGACGATCATCGACGGGCCGAACAGGAACGCCATCACCAGGCCGAGCTGGAAGGCCGACCCGCCGAGCTGGAGCACGAGCCAGGGCAACGCGACCGACTGCATCCAGGCGCCGATCAGGCTGCCGATCTGGCCGAACCAGTAGCGCCGGTAGTTCGGGTGGCGCATCGCGACCAGTCCTCGGCCAAGGCCGCCGCCGGTGGCAGGAGGCAGCGACGCCGCCCGGTCGGGGCGGCGCGTCGAGCGTGCCATCGTGGGGATCGCGCCTCGAAGGCGGCGCGGGAGCTGGAAGACCGTCATTCGTTAGCAATGCTAACAACTTTCGCCGGTCCCGGCAAGGGCGGAGGGTGACGAAAGTAGGTTGTAAAGCGTCGGGACGATCGTTCATGATGCGCAGCACGAAGCGATACAAGCGGCAGGCCCGAGCGATCACGGTCAGGGGGGAGGATTCCCGACCCCCTGCTTGGCGGCTGCTGCGCGTCATCCTCGTCGCCGGCATCCTCGCCGTGCTGACGAGCCTCTCCCCCGAGCTGCTGGAACTCCCGACGCAGGCCGACGAGCCCGCCGGCGCGATCGTCGAGGTCGCCGCGCGGGCCAGCCAGCCCGTGAGTCCGATCCTGGGGGTGGAGCCGCGGCTCGAGCCGATGCTTCCGCAGGCCAGGGCCCAGCCACCCGCCCATGAGCGGCCATCGGCCAGCGCCGGCGTGGCGAAGCAGTTCCAGGCGGCGCTCGATGCCGCTCGCGTCGCTGGCGAAGCCTTCGGGGTCACCTTCGCCGTCGTACGCGACGGTCAGCTCGTGTGGACAGGCAGCAGCGGGGTCGAGCGAGACGCACGCACCCCCCTGAAGCCCGGCAGCACGATGGTGGTCGGCAGCGTCACGAAGACGTTCGTGGCGACCGCGATCCTGCAGCTGGTCGACGAGGGACGGATCGACCTCGACGACCCGGTTCGCCAACACCTCCCGCAGCAGCGCTGGGTCAGCCGCGAGATCACGGTCCGCATGCTGCTCGACCACACCAGCGGCCTGGCCGACGTCTACAACGAGACGACCCGCGTCAGCCTCGAGCAGCAGCCGGACCGGTCGTGGACCTCGGCGGAGGTCTTCGCCACGCTCCACGAACCGTGGTACCTGCCCGGCAAGTCGTGGGCCTACGCCAACACGAACTACTACCTGCTCGGCCTGATCCTCGAGCGGGTCACCGGGTCGACCCTGGAGGGGGAGCTCGATCGGCGCTTCCTCACGCCATTGGAGCTCGACGCGACCAGGACGCTGACCGCGGAGGACACGAGCGGCAAGCTCCCCGCGGGTTGGAGCACGATCTTCTGGGCATCGGGCGCGATGAGCTCATCGGCGAGTGACCTCGCCCGCTGGGGCGACACCCTGTACGACGACGACATCCCCGACGTCGCGCTCCTCGAGGAGGGCACGATCCGCTCGATGATGACGATCAACCGCGACGACTACGGGCTCGGCGTGAGGCGCCTCGAGCTCCCACCGCGTATCGGGTACGGGCATACCGGCCGGCTGAACACCTATACCGCCCTGCTGCTGCACCTGCCCGCCGACGACGTCACGATCGCGATGCTCGTGAACCGGACCGGCGTCGACCCGGTCGAAGTCATCAAGCAGCGGCCGCCCGGTGGTGGTCCCTCGCTGCTCAGGCTGGCGATCGACTCCTAGCCCTCGGCCGGCGCCTCGCCGAAGAGGATGTCGCGGATGACCGGCATCGGCGGCGTGCCGTGGCTGATCACCGACTCCAGGAAGGGGCGCCATTCGAACGCGTCACCCGCACGGCGACGCGCCTCGGCCTCGAGCTCGCCCATCTCCACGCTGCCGAGGTAGTACGAGCACAGCTGCGTCGAGCTGAGACGCGCCCGGCTCCATTTCTCGCGGGCCTCGGACTCCTCCTGGAAGCCGCCCCCGACCATCAGCGCCATCGCCTCGTCCTCGCTCATCTCGCCGGTGTGGATGCGGATGTCCATGAGCGTGTTCGTCGCGGCGCGCAGGAAGTACTTCCAATGGGCGAGCATCAGCGCGGGGTCGTCGGCGCCGTAGCCGACGTCCATCATCACCTGGGTGACATAGACCGCCCAGCCCTCGGCGAAGACGCCGGAGCCGAAGACGGAGCGCGCCAGCGACTCGCATCGGTTCGACCACGACAGCTGGAGGTAGTGGCCGGGAACCGCCTCGTGGATGGTCAGCACGCGCAGCGATCGGCTGTTGTTCTCGCGCAGCATCGATTCGACCTGCTCATCGGTCCAGTCCTCGGGCGGCGGGGTGATGGCGAAGAAGCTGTCGAGGCCCTTGTCGAGCGGTCCCGGCGGGATGAGCATCGCGCCGCCGAAGGCGCGCAGGAAGGGCGGGGTCCAGATGATCTGGAGTGGCTCCTCCGCCAGGCCGATGAGATCGCGCTCCCTGATGAACGCCTCGATCCGCTCGTGCTCGGCGCGGCAGAAGTCGAGCAGGTCGCCGGCCTTCGGATGGTCCTGGCCGATGGCGTCGAGGACGCGACGGGTCAGCGCATCGGGGTCGTCGGGCATCGGCTCGTCACCGACCCAGGTCGGCCACAGCTCGCGGGCCAGGCGCAGCATCTCGGCGCGGACCTCATCGTAGGTGGCCGACGCCCGGGCCTCGAGCTCCGCAGGCGTGATCGTCGCCTTCAGCGCGTGCGCGAACTTGCGCTCGTACAGGTCGCGACCCAGCCGGAAGTCGCCCTGTGCGCTGGGAAGCAGCTCGTCGCGCAGCCACTGGACGAAGGCGTCGACCTCCGCGATCGCCTCAGCGGCGGCCGCCTCGACGCGCGTGCGGAGCGCGGTGTACTCGACCTCGGCGGCCATCTCGGCGGCGGTGCGGCAGAGATCCGCGACGCCCGGCATCGTGGCGATCGCCTTCTCGACGTGGAACGTGCTCACCTCGCGACTGCGCGACGACGAGAGGTTGTCGCGGGCCGCGTCGAGGACGGCGGCGATCCCCTCCATGCGCCCCGCGGCGCTGGCCAGCCGATCCGGCAGCGGCGCGAACTCGCGGCTGAGCAGGGCGAAGATGCCGCCGCCGAGGATGTAGGAGTACGTGATCGCCGACCACGACAGCTCGTCGAGCTCCTCCTCCTCGAACCGCAGCTCGTCGATCACGCCGAGCAGCACGGTCTGGTCGATCTCCTCCTCGCGGCTCAGGCCGTCGGCCGCCTCGAGACGCGCGCGCGCATCGGCCAGCCATTCGAGGCGAGCCTGCGAGCCGGCATCGGTCATGTCCGGCCAGCGGTCGTCGTACTCGTGGTTCCCGGCCTCGGTGGCGTTCACCGGGTAGTGGCGGAAGAAGTCGTCGAAGAAGGCGTCCTGCGCGGTGGCGAAGCTCATGGACGCATGGTCTCATGCGAATGCCGGCCGCCGGGTTGTCGGCGATTCCTCCGCATGACGGCATCGACTCGAGACCGATGTTCACAAGGTATGGGCTTGCTCGCTGGCCGAGACCTTCAATCTTCGCCCGAAAAGCGTTCAGGGGGCGAAATGCACCGAGTCGAACACGCGGCGGATCTCGGCAAGCTCATCCGCCGACGTCCTCGCGGGCTGATGGGCGGCGGAGACCATGACCCGCGTCCCGGCCACGTCGAGGATGCGAACCAGGTTGACTTCGCGCGCAGACACACCGTTCGTTCTTTCCGCGTCCGACCAGGTAGAGATGTTCCCAGGGCAGAACCCGGCCTCGGGGGCGCCCAGCTCGAACTGCATCCCCTCGAACCCGTCCACCGTGACGGCGACCGGGTCCGTCGCCTCGAATCCGTCGAGATTGGAAATCGCCACGACCAGATCGTCGACCGACGGTCCCACAGGCGGCACGAGCAAGCGCGAGGGCTCGTCGCACGGATCACTGACAACGTTGTCAACGATCATGACCGAGACCCCGCTGCTATCCGGTCGGCAGGCACCGGCTTCCTGCGGACCATAGAAGCACGCCGTCCATCCCGCCGGAACCTCGAAGGTGAAGCGCACCGGGAACGGGTTACCGACGAAGTACGTTCCCGGTCGCAGGCTGATCACATCCCGAGGAAGCGTCATCGGGGTCGGAGTCGGGGTCGGGGTCGGAGGCGGCCCCCCGATCCGGCCTCCGAGCAGACGGCCGGACTCGAGCACCGAGAGACCAATCAGCAACACGACAAGGACGGCGACCGCGGCCAGCCCAACCTGCGCCGCGCGATTGAGCTGCGGCAGGCCAGCGCCGCCCCACCATGTCCGGCGCTGGGGGATCGATGGGATCTCCTGGAGCACGTCGTCCAGGACGCGATCGGGCAGCTGCGTGACACCGTCCTCCAGCCACGGGCGGACGATGCGGGTCGCATCGCGATCGGGCTTCATTGGGCCTCCTCCCGCATCGGCCGCCGCGCGTCGGCATCGAGCGCTGCGCGTAGCGCGCGCATCGCGTAATGCAGTCGAGATCGGACCGTCCCGACGGGGACTCCGAGCGAGCCGGCGATCCGATCGAGCGGCCAGTCCAGGTAGTGATGCATGACGACCACCGCCCGATGATCGACGGAGAGGCGACGGAACCCGCGCTCGAGCTGGTCTCGATCGACGATCGAGGTGATTGCGTCAGGACTCGTCGGCTCGTGAGAGGGCAGGAGGCGCAGATTCGGTGCCCAGCGGCGCTCCTTGCGACCCTCGGCGTAGCAGGCGTGCACTAGGAGTCGATACGCCCAGGCCTCGAAACGGCCGGCGTCGCGAAGCTTCGGAAGGTCACGCCAGATGGCGAGCAGCGCCTGCTGCGACGCGTCCTCGGCGAGATCGGCGTCACGCAGGATTCGGTGCGCAACTGCGTGAAGCCGATCCCCCACCGCAACCGCGAGGCTCGCAAACGCCTCTTCGTCGCCGTGCTGCGCCCGAGTTACCAGATCGGTATCCATCGTTCTCCGCTCGGCAGTCACCACTCGACAGCGCCGTTACCCGGTATGGGGTTGCATCTTGAGTGACTGACTCAATCTTCAGGTGGATCTGGCGCACGCGCGGTGCGGCGGGCAAGGAAACTCTGGGCTGAGCTTGGCACGGCAGGCGAATGGTCGGCTTCCACTGGAGGGCAGGACAAAGTCTCTGCGGCACGCACAAGAAGGCTCCGGCGTGGAAGCCACGCCGGAGCCAGCGCCGGGATCGACCAGCGATCAGTCCAAGGGCTGGAGGAAGTGCTTGTCGAGCCAGTGAGCGACGTGCTTGCCGATGTTCGCGCCCTGGACATCGGCGCTGCGGAAGTGGATGCCCTGATAAACGCGGGCGTCGATCGTGTCCTTGACCACGTCAGTAAAGCGGGTGTAGTCGCGGAAGGTCGAACCGGCGGCCGCGGTCCGAGTGATCCGGAACTCGAACTTGTTCGTGCCGAAGAAGTCGGCCGCCGTCTGCATCATCGCGCTCGTGGCGCAGTTGTAGCCCGAGGGATGATCCGGGTAGTTCGGATTGTTGATGAACGGGATCCAGTTCTCATCACCATCGGTGGCTGGGTTGGTGTCGTCGTCCCCGTTCTGAATCGCCGTGAGCGGCCGCCAGAAGTGCCAGAACGTCTTGTCGTTCCAGCAGCTGATCAGCGCATCGGCACCGGCGAGATTGAGCATGCCGAACAGACGCGCCTCATCCGCGGTGGAAAGGCCATCCAGCTCCGCAATCGTGCGGAAGTTCCGATTGAACATCTCGATCGGGTTGGGCTGGTAGAAGTTGGCGAGGGCGGTCTCGGCCGCGGTGCGGGTCGACCCGGTCGCCGAGCCCTTGGCCTTGACCTCGTTGTACTCGGAGGCGTACGCGGGGCTCGACAGAGGCGCCGGACCATCTGTCCGCAGCTGCGACGAGCTATTCAGCATGAACGGCTCGACATTGCCGACCCAGGCGAACTGGTCGGGCATCTGGGCAGGAGGGCTGGTTGTTCGCCACTCGCCGGCATCATCGCCGACCGGGTGGAGGAATGCGACCGCGGGGAAGCGCCCATCCGAAGGATCTGTCCGCGCGTCGATCATCGCGTCCGCGGCTGCGTGACCGGCGGCAACGCCGGCGGCGAAGTCGTCGGGGTCGGAAGCGTCTTCGATATCGCCAATCGACGCCGTATGTGCGGCGGTGAGCCAGGCGATCGTGTCACCCGGCAGCTGGAGCGTGGGATCGGAGAGGACGTCGTACGCCGCGGTCACCACAGCGGCGTCCTGCGATGCGTCCGACGTTGCCGATCCGGTGGCCTCGAGATATGGCTGGTAGCCGCCCGCGATGGCGTTGACCGCGTCGTACACCGCGCCCTGGACCATGGCCATGTGAAGAGCGCCCAAGTAAGCGGTCTGCCCGGCACCGGGTGGGTTACCCGGAGGGTTGGCCGTCGAACGAGCATTGAAGATCGCGGTCAGGGCGTGAGTGTTCCACTCGCGAACGTAGCTGTGGGCGGGTACCGCGCTGGCGGGACCAGCCAGCGTCGCGGTCAATAGTGCGGCCGCGACGACGGCGGCCAGGCGGCGGCGCCGCCGCGCCCCGGCTTGGGCATCGGGGATGGCTGACCTGGACATCGATTGCACCTCGGGTACGGCCTGATCGATATTCCGGCGCCGGCGCTAACCAGCGCTTTGGCGGCGCATGCGGTGGCCTACCGGCTCGGAGTCGTCGCGCGCCAATCTGTATGAGGCGTCGGCGGGCGGATTCGTTCAATCTTCGATTCCAGCGGCTCGCTGGCGTCATGGGCCCGAGGGCGACAAGCCCTCGTCCTCCTCGGTCTCTGCTGCCAGTCGGTCGGCGGCAAGCGCGACGACCTCTTCTTTAGGAGCGCCCGGTTGCTCGCTCTGCACCTCGTCGATCACCTCGGCGAGTTCACCGTCGGACGCCTCGTCGATGGTTCGCAGGTTGACGAAGTATGTGAAGAAGACGTTGAGGACGGCCAGGATCGGGATGCAGAACAGCGCGCCCCAGAGACCGGCGACGTGCGCCCCCACAAGCAGCCCGATGAGGACGAGCAGCGGGTGCATTCCAAGGGCGTCGCGCATGAGCCGCGGCTGGAAGTAGTTGACGAGCAGCGTCTGGGCCACGAACAGGAGCGGCGCGACGACGATCAGCCACTCGGGCTTGAAGATGGCCGTGGCGATGATCGGCGGCAGCAGCGCCAACGGCGGCCCGAAGAACGGGATCAGCATGGCCAGCGCCGACGCCGAGACGATCAAGAGCCCGTACGGGAGGCCCACCAACAGCACCACCGCGGTCGTGAGCGCGGTTTGGATCGCGGTGAGGACCACCTGCGCGCGCAGGAATCCACCGAATGCGGTCGAAACGGTCCGCTCGAGGATCTCGGCCTCGTCGGCGAAGCGCTGCGGGACGATTCGGTTCAGCCTCGCAACGATGCCCGAGCTGTCGGCGAGCATGTAGAGGCTAAGAACGATGACGAGGAAAAGCGCTCCCAGGATCGCAACGGTGAGGGCCGGTGCGTCTCCGAGCGCCGAAGCAATCACGCGCTGTGCCGTCGCCTCCGTGTCCCGGAAGAGCACGACCAGGTCGGGCTGGAACGGGCCTGCAGCGATCGCACCCTGCCAATCCGCCAAGGTTTCCTCGATGCGTTCGCGCGTCTGCGGGAACTCCGATGCGGCCTCGGCGATCGAGGCGCCGATGCTGGAGGCGGCGTAGAAGAGCAGGGCGCCGCTGACGACCAGGGTCGCGGCGTAGACGACCCCGATGGCAACGCCGCGGGACATGCCGGTGTGCTCCACCAGCCAGGCCACGACCGGCGACAGGACGAAGGCCAGGAGCCATGCCGTGAAAACGATGAGGAAGATCTGCGCGAAGCCGCCCAGAACCTGCAGCAGAAGCTGCAGCAGCAGCAGCGCCACATAGGCCGTTGCGACGGTGTACAGCGCGGAACGCCACCAATGCTCTCGCCGCCGCCGCTGTGTGGCGTCGTCGCGCGTCTGCTCCATCAGGGTCGATCTGCCATGGCGGTCTGGCGTGATTGCATGTCCCTTACCAGCTAAGCCCAGACGATCCCGCTCGGTGTTGCGCTAGCCTTCGCGGAGTGAGCGAAAACCTCTGCTACACCGACGCGTATGCCCGCCGGACCGAGGCAACGGTCGTCGAGGTCGACCGAGAAGCCCATGCGGTGCTCCTCGAGCGCACCGTCTTCTATCCCGGCGGGGGAGGGCAGCCGGCCGACCACGGGACGCTGACCGGCGACTCAGGCGGCGATTGGCGCGTCATCGGTGCGAAGAAGCGCGAGAACGACATCTGGCACACGATCCATGCCGACGACGAGCTGCCCGCATTGGATACACAGGTCACCGCCGAGCTCGACTGGGAGCGGCGGCATCGGCTCATGCGCACCCACTCGGCCCTCCATGTCCTGTGCGGCGTCATCTGGCGCGACCACCAGGCATCGGTGACCGGTGGGAACATGGAGCCGCTCACCGGGCGCATGGACTTCGAGTTCGAGACGATGTCGGGCGAGCTGGTGGGCGAGATCGAGAAGCGCGTGAACGCGGAGATCGACGCCGACCGCGAGATCCGCGTCTCGATCCTCCCGCGCGAGGAGGCCTTCGCCATCCCGGACCTGATCCGCACGAAGATCAACCTGCTGCCCGAGGGCATTACCGAGGTCCGCACGATCGAGATCGTCGGGCTCGACCTCCAGGCCGATGGCGGCACACATGTCGCCCACACCGGCGAGATCGGCCGCGTGAAGGTCACCGGCTACGAGTCGAAGGGCCGCATCAACAAGCGCATCCGCATCGAGGTCACCGATTGAGCCCGCGCCGCACCGATGGTTGAGAGCGCGGCGATCCAAGCGGTCGAGCGGCTCGGGATCGAGCATGCGGTCGTGCAGACCGTGCCGGCGTCGAGCGCCGAGGAGAGCGCCGAGCTCCAGGGAATCGAGCTGGGCGCGCTGCTGCGGACGCT
This sequence comes from uncultured Chloroflexia bacterium, assembly GCA_963840145.1. Taxonomy (GTDB): domain Bacteria; phylum Chloroflexota; class Limnocylindria; order QHBO01; family QHBO01; genus JACDBZ01. Next base: position 224,788 of record CAWIXR010000008.1, on the reverse strand, counting down.
GGTCGTGCGCCGAAGCGAGGACGACTACCTGTTCGTGCTCGTACCCGGCGGCCGGCGGTTCGACTGGCCGAAGTTGCGGGCACAGCTCGGCGTGAACCGCATGTCCATGCCCGATGCCGAAGAGGCTCGGGCCGTGACCGGCTACGAGCGCGGCGCGATCACGCCCTTCGGCGCGACGCGGGCCTGGCCGGTCCTCATCGACGCGGCGGCGCTCGAACGGCCGCTGGTGGCGATCGGCGGCGGAGCACGTGGCGTCAACCTGCACCTCGCGCCGGGCGACCTGGTGCGGCACCTGGGGGCGACGGTGGTCGACGTATCCGTGGCGGACGAACCGCGCGACGAACCGTGACGCCTGCGGCCCGGGCTCGAGTCGCTCGGGTTCGAGCTGAAGGCTCGCGCTCGGCGCGCGTTCAGGATTTCCGAGGCCTGATCCGGCGGCGAACGATCGGCCTCGGCGCCGATGCGGCGTTCGCCCGCCGGCGCTCGACCACCTTGAAGCCGGCCCGCTCGAACATGCCGGACGTGCCCTTGAACGCGTGGGCGGCCGGCACCCGGCCGCCATCGGTCTCGACCGGGTAGGCCTCGAGCAGCGTGGCGCCGTGGTCGCGCGCGTAGTCGACGGCCGCGTCGAGCAGCGCCTTCGCGATCCCCTGCCCGCGCGCCCTGCGGGCGACGACGAAGCAGACGATCGACCAGACCGGCTTGTCGTCGACCGGCGCGAGGACCTTCGAGTGCTGAAGCCGCTCGTAGTCGTCGCGCGGGCCGACGCTGACCCAGCCGACCGCCTCACCATCGCGGTAGGCCACGAGGCCGGGGTTGCGTCGCTCGGCGGCCGTGGTCTCCACCGCCGACTCGAGGACGCGGCGGTTGCCGGCGGCGGTCGCCGTCGCGAAGTCGATGCTCCGCACGCGGTAGTACGCGCACCAGCACCACTTCGGGTCGCCGCCGTGGCCGAACAGCGCGGCGAGATCCGGCAGGCGCTTCGGCGTGAGCGGGTGGATCTCGAGCGTCATGGCTTCATTCTCGACCGATGAACTCGACGGGCGGCGGCATGAATGCGCCCGGAGTGACTCCGCTCATCCTGCGACCTCCCGACCGACCGATCCCTACGTGATCCGGCGTTGCCACCTACGTGGTCCGGCATCGGTCTGACGAATGGCCACGGTCACGTTGCCGCTCCGGGCGCACCACGAGGATAGACCCCGGACGCAAGCACCGCGCGGGCTTGACAGGTAACCATTCGGTTTCCTATTATCGGCCGGTGGACATGGCGTTCAAGGCACTTGGCGACCCGACCCGGCGAGCCCTGCTCGATCAGCTCTTCGCGCAGGACGGCCAGACCCTGGTCGCGCTGGCGGCCCCGCACGACATGACCCGGATCGCGGTGGCGAAGCACCTGCGCCTGCTCGAGGAGGCCGGCCTGGTCGTGAGCCGGCGCCGCGGGCGCGAGAAGCTGCACTTCCTCAACCCCGTCCCGATCCGCCTCATCCATGACCGATGGGTGAGCAAGTACACCGAAGCGTGGGCGGCCGGCCTGATCGGCCTCAGAGATGAACTGGAGCACCCGATGGAGAAAGTCTTCGAGATCTACATCCGCACGACCCCGGAACGCCTGTGGCAGGCGATCACCGACCCATCGATCCGCGAGAAATACCACTTCGGCGTGCGCGCCGAGTCCGACTGGACGCCCGGGTCGAGCTACGCGCTCGTGCACCCCGGCTCAGACGGCGCCCTCGCCGAGGGCGAGAACCTCGAGGTCGACCCGCCGAGACGCCTCGTCCAGTCCATGAACGTGCTCTGGAGCGACGCGGCGAAGGCGGTTCCCACCTCACGCGTCACGTGGGAGATCGAGGCGGTCGGCGACTCGTGCCGGCTGACGGTCACCCACGACCAGCTCAGCGAATCGGCTCCCGAGGAGATCTACGGCGGCTGGCCGATGATCCTCTCCGGCCTGAAGACCTGGCTGGAGACCGGCGAGACCCTCACCACCCCAGGCTCACTGATGTACGGAGAGGAATGACCGATGACCACGATCACCGACGTCCGCACGATCGGCATCACCGTCGCCGACCAGGACGACGCACTCGCGTTCTACGTCGACACCCTCGGCTTCGAGAAGCGCCTCGACGCGCCGATCTCCCCCACCACGCGCTGGATCGAGGTTGCGCCGGCCGACGCGACGGCATCGATCGCGCTCAACGCGGCCGACGGCACGACCGATGCGACGCCCGCCGACACCGGGATCCGCTTCACGGTCCCCGATGCCGAGGCCGAGCACGCCGCCATGAGCGAGCGCGGGGTGAGCGTCGGTGAGCTGCTGCGCTGGGACGGGGTCCCGCCGATGTACACCTTCGACGATCCCGATGGCAATCGGTTCTACGTCGTGGAGGAGATGTCGTGACCGCCAAGGCACTCGACCGGACGTTCACCGGCGTGCTCGAGAAGAGCCCGGCGCCGGGCGGCTGGACCTACGTCGTGACCGATTGGACCGCCGAGTTCTTCGGCACCCGCGGCCTCGTCAGGGTGGCGGGCACGGTGGACGGGCAACCGTTCAGCGGCTCGTTCATGGCCATGGGCGACGGCACGCACAAGCTGGCGATCACCGCCGAGACGCGCGACCGGATCGGCAAGCAGGCCGGTGACGCGGTGACGATCCACCTCAGCGAACGACGCTGAGGTCTAGCGTCGGCGGAGGAGGAACAGGGTCCGCGGGGAGTCGGTGATCGGCGCCTCGCGAACGATCTCGAACGGCTCGCCGAAGGCGGCGCGGAAGCCGTCGATCGAGTAGGCGTCGAAGATGTCGCGCCGCGCCGCCAGGAGCCGCCGGGTCATCGGGTCCTCCTTCGGCACGAACTCGACGATCGCGTGCGGCGCGATCCGCGCGAACAGCGCCGCGACCGCGGGCAGCGGCACGTTGTTACCGATCGCGAGGTGGTGGACGAGCGCCAGGGCCAGCAACGCGTCGGCGTTCGCGCGGTCCAGGAACGAGGAGCGCTCCTCGAGCGCCCAGCCGATGGACGGCGACGGGTTCACGAGGTCGCCGATGAGCGGCAGGATCGGTGGGCCGTCGGCTCCGCGAACCCGGCGCCAGTGCGCCTCGACGCTGCCGTGGTCGGAGTCCCAGGCGATGACCCGGTAGCCGGCCTCGACGGCGAGGGCGCTGTAGACGCCGGTGTTCGCGCCGAGGTCCCAGACCGAGCTCCCGCCCGCTGCGTCGAGCATCTCGCGCACGAGCGCTGCCTTGCTGGCCGTGGCGGCCTCGGTGTACGAGGTGGTCGTCGCGTACTCGGACCAGTGCCCCGAGGGCTTCCAGCGCAGCCCTTCCACCGTCCGGCGCAGCGAGTCGAGCAGCGCGCGCTGGCCGGTCTCGCTGATCCGCCGCGCCGGGGCCTGATCACCCTCCTTCGCCGGGGCCGCGGTCGCGGCGCGGCGCTGGGCGCCCGCATGGACGTGCAGGTGCGAGGCGAGGCCGAGGTTCAGCCGCGTCCGGCCCGGGAGCAGCCGGGCTGCGAGGTCCAGCGGGATGCCGTCGATGAAGTCGCGCAGCATCAGGCCGGAGCGGGCATCGCGGTGCGCGATCAGCGCCAGCGGCGCCAGGAAGTGCTCACAGAACTGGCGATAGCCGGGCCACGGCTCGGTCGGCGCAGCGACCTCAAAGCTCAGCGAGTCGATGAGGATCGGCCGCCCGCCGTCGAGCTGGACGTTGTAGGCGCTCGCGTCCTTCAGCCGCATGCCGGCATCGAGCGCCCGCGACTGGATCTCGAGGGTGAGGAGCGCGGCCTCCTTCAGCTGCGAGAACGACCACTCGTACGGGTAGGAGATGAAGTCGAGGAGGCGAGGCCGGATGACGGCCACCGCGCCGGGCCGGGCCGCGAGCTCCGTGCCGACGTCGGTGTGCTCGACGAGCAGTCCATCGGCAACGAGCCGCGCGAGGAGGCCGGACGTGCGCAGGGCCTCCCAGTCCGCGGCCGCGGATGGCTGGATCTGTCGGTAGAGGACGCCGTCGCGGCGGAAGACGAACCCGGACGGATCTCGGAACGAGGCCGGATCGACGACCGGGCCCTCAGTGCCGGGGATCGGTCTCCTCTGGGACCTCGGCTGGCTCTCGCGCATCGGCCACATCATCGCCGTTGCCGCGCACTCGGTGCCAGACATCGGCGACGGTGCGGCGGAAGAAGAACGGAACGGCCAGCAGGCCGGCCAGGACCACCTGCAGCAGCATGCTGCCGGAGCCCGGATCGATGTACGCCAGGAATGGCATGCGGTGAGAGCCTCGTCTAGTGTTAGGCCGATGTTAACCGCAGGCGTCGAATGGGGCCACTGCCACCCGCGCTCCGAGGTGGCCCGCCGCCAATGACGCGTCCTTCCGACCGGACGCGCCGCCCCAGGCTCGATCCCTCCTTCCCGATCCATCCCCTCCTCGCCGCCGCCTACCCTGTCGTCTTCCTGTTCGCCGCCAACGCGGCCGACCAGGTGACCGTTGACCCGCTCTGGGCTCCGCTCTTCGTGGCGGTGGCGGTCGCCGCGGTCGCCTTCGGCGGGCTGTGGGCGCTGCTGCGCGATCCGTGGCGAGCCGGCCTCGTCGTCACGTTGCTGGTGACGCTGTTCTTCTGGTTCGGCCACGCGTGGAACCTGACCGGCACCTTCCTCGGCAGCCAGGTGCCGCTGATCGTCGCGTGGATCGCGATCGCCATCGCCGGCGTGGTCGTGGCCGTGCGCGCCGGCCCGTGGCGGCGGCCCGCGAGCACCGTCCTCAACCTCGTGACCGCCGTGCTCGTCGTCTTCAACGCGGTGGAGATCGCGAGCTACACGCTCGGATCGGCGACCGCCGCGCAGACGACGCCGACGGGCAGCTCGGGCGTCGGGGACGTCGGGCAGGACGACAAGCGGGATATCTACTACCTGATCTACGACCGATACGCCTCCGGCGAGAACCTCGCCGAGCACTACGGCTACGACAATTCGCCGTTCCTCGATGCGCTGCGCGAGCGCGGCTTCTACGTCGCCGAGGAGGCGCACGCGAACTACATCAAGACGCCGCTGTCGCTGGTCAGCTCGCTGAACATGGACTACCTCGACGCCGCTGCGCTCCGTGCCGAGGCGGTCTCGGGCAGGGACTCGGGCGTCATCCATCGGCAGCTGCGCGGCCGGCTGCGAGTGCCGAGCGAGCTCAAGGAGCTCGGCTATCGGCACATCCAGATCGCGAACTGGTGGGAGCCGACCGCCACGAACGTCACCGCCGACGTCGTCTACCGCTACGAGGCCGGCTCCGAGTTCTCATCGGCGCTGCTGCGCATGACGGCGCTCGGCGCGATCGGGGCCGGGGCAGGCGCCCAGCCCTTCGACCGCGCGGTGCTGTACGAGCACACGCTCTACGAGTTCCGCGTCCTCGAGCGCCTCGCCGATGAGCCGGGGCCGAAGTTCGTCTTCGCCCACTTCCTCGTCCCTCATCCGCCGTACGTCTTCGAGCCCGATGGCTCCTTCGTGCGCGACGAGCCGATCTCGACCGAGGACGAGCGCGCCGGTTACATTCGCCAGCTTCAGTACACGAACGAGCGGATCCTCGGCCTCGTCGATCGGCTCCTGGATCGCCCGCCCGACGAGCGGCCGATCATCCTGATCCAGGCCGACGAGGGTCCCTTCCCGGCCCGCTACGACGCGGGCGAGGCCCGGTTCGACTGGCGCACGGCCACGACCGCCGAGCTCGCCGAGAAGTTCGGGATCCTCAGCGCCTACCACCTGCCCGGCGTCGAGCCCGAGGCCGCCGGCCTCTACCCGGAGATCACGCCGGTGAACTCGTTCCGCGTCGTCTTCAACACCTACTTCGACGCCGACCTGCCGCTGCTGCCCGACGAGATCCACGCCCACCGCAGCCAGCAGCACTGGTACGAGTTCTTCGACGTGACCGACCAGCTGCGCTGAGCCGATTCGGGCGCCCCGCGCTCAGCCCGAACGCGTCGGCGCGGCCGTCGCCAGCACCGCGCGCTCGGCGAGCGCGATCGGCAGGCCCCCGGACGTGGTGATGCCGTCGTGGAAGGCGCGCAGCGCATCGGTCCCGTTCGAGCCGTAGGCCTCGAAGAACCGCTCACGGATCCGCACGATCTCGAGGCACCCGGTCAGGTACGACGACGCCTGCGTCGGCCAGGCGCAGTAGCGCGTCACCTCGGCCTTTGCCGTCGGCTCGGTGAGAGCGGTGTGCTCGGTCATGAACGCGACCGCCTCATCCCAGCTCATCTCGCCCATGTGCAGGCTGGTGTCGACGATGATCCGCGCCGCGCGGAAGATCGTGGCCTGGTACTGGTACATCTCGTGACGCAGGTCGGTGAAGAAGCCCTGCTCGCGCATCATCCGCTCCGCGTACAGCGCCCAGCCCTCGCTGAAGTACGAGGTGCGGTACGCCTGGCGCAGGCGGCTCGGATTCGCCTTCGACATCACCAGGTGCCAGTGGTGGCCGGGATACGCCTCATGGACCGATGTCGTCGGGATGCCGGCATAGGCGTTCGACGCGAGGCGCTTCTGGACCTCCTCCTCGCTCGCCCCGTCGGGCGGGAACGGCACGAAGAAGTGCCCGAGCATCTTGTCGCTGAACGGTGGCGGCTGCTGGTAGGACGCGACCGCCAGCACCGGGCGCTGGAACGGCGGTGACGGCACGACCGCGCACTGCTCGCCGGCCGGGAAGCTGACGAGCTCGTGCTCGCGCAGGAACTCGCGAGCGCGTTCGGTCCAGTCCTCGTAGCCGACGCGCATCTCCTCCGGCGTGGTCGGGTGGTCCTCGTTGAGCTCGTCGAGGACCGACTTCCAGTCGTCGGTGCCGCGCAGCTCCCGCGCGCAGCGCGTCAGCTCGGCGGCGAGCTCGTCGTAGGCGGCCTGCCCGCGGTCACGCAGCTCGCGCGCGTCGAAGCGGAGCAGCTCCTTCTCGCGCAGCAGCGCGCTGTACCGATCCTCCCCGAGCGCCCATTCGCCCGTCGCGCGCGGCTTCATCTCCTCGAGGAAGGCGACGTACGACTCGTAGGCCGATGCGGTCTTCTCGCCCGCCTCCGCCAGCCTGCCGGCGAGGTCCGGATCCTCGACCTGGGCCGGCAGCAGCTCGCGGACATAGCGCGCGCCGGCACGCGCCTGGTTTGCGGCGCGCTCGAGGAAGATCGCCGGCACCATCTCCGGCCGCAGGTTGCGCGTGCCGTCCTCGAGGTTGCCCGGGATCAGCTCGAGGCGCGAGATCGCGGCGTCGACCAGCTCGGGCATCGGCCGCAGGCGGTGCAGGAACAGCGAGAAGATGCCGCCCAGGCCGGGGTTGAGGTACGTGTCCGGCTGGCGCCGCCACGTCTCGAAGTCGTCGACGATCCGGCGCCCGTCGAGGATGCTGATCACCAGGTCGCGGTCGATCGCCTCGTCGAAGGTGAGCGCCCCCGCATCGGTCTCCCGAAAGCGAGCCAGCCACGAGGCATCGGTCCGGCGCCGTCGCTCGAAGGCGGCCTCGGAGAGGTCGTCGAGCTGATCGTCGTACTCGGTCAGGCCGAGGCGGCTGGCGTGGACCGGGGCGTCGGCGAGCTCGGCGTCGAAGAACTCACCGGAGAGCTCGGCGAAGGACGGCATGCGGAAACCTCCTGCATCGGCTCGGGAGCTTCCAGTCTAGACCGATGCCTCCGCGGCCTCACTCCTCGGTGATCGCCAGCTCGCTGATGCCGCCGCCGATCTCGAGCTCGTAGCGATCCGGCGCCCGGTCGTAGGCGCGCGACCGAACGCGGAGAGCGACACCGGACGACTCGCGCTCCTCGCCGTCGAAGGTGAGCCGCGAGACGCCGTCAACCGCGGCGACGAGGACGGGGACGCCGGCTGGGCGCGTCAGCCGGCCCTCGCTGACGCCACCGTCGATCGCGATCCGCACCGTCCCGCTGGGCCGAGGCAGGCGCAGGTTGAAGTGGTTCACGCCGCCGCGCGCCGTGATCGTGAGCAGGTTCAGGCCGCGCAGGTCGGCGTCGACGTCGGTGATGCCGTTCTCGATCTCGACGGCCCACGCCGCCGATGGATGGAGCGCGGCGTCGATGGCGCGGCTGCGGGTATCGATCACCCGCCGCCGGTAGCGCATCGTCACGGTCCCGTCGCTGGTCCGCACGTCCGGCGCCGGCCCGTCGAACGTGGCACGGATGAGCTCGCCGTCGGGCTCCGCGTGATGCAGGAGGAGCCGGGTGGCGGCGGTCTCGGCGACCATCCGAACCTGCTGGCCGAAGGCCGCGCCGCCGACATTCAGCCGCGGTGCGCCGGTGTGCAGCACGAGCCGCGCGCGCACGGTGTCGCCGATCGGCACGGTGTAGGCGTCGTCGATGATCCCGCCGTAGGTCGTCACGCGCAGCCGGTCGGCCTCGCGCCCGAGGGCGTCGGCGAGGGCGGTGAGGTACGCGCCATCCTTCGTGCCGGCGCCGGCCTCGATGGCCCGCTCGATGATCGGCGCGTACTGCGCCTCGAGCTCGGCGCGACGCTCGGGGTCGACGCGCACCAGCAGGCGGCGGCGGTCCGCAGTGTCCGACTCGCGTTGCACGAACCCGGCGCGCTCGAGACGGTCGAGCACACCGGTGACGGCGCCGCTGGTCAGGTTGCTGAGCTCGGCCAGGCGGGTCGGGGTCATCTCGGGCTCGCTTGCGGCGAGCTCGAGGCAACGCAGGTCGGTCGGGTTGAGGCCGAGGCTGCCGGCCACGACCTCGTGCGTGCCGATCGCTTCGGTGATGAGCCGGCGGAGCGCACCGGCGGCGTCTTCGGGGCTTGACATCGTCATCGGCCTTGCTTCATCATGCAGATATCTTAGCACCTAAGATAATCAGGAGGCAAGAATGCCACTGCATGGTACACCTGCGATCGTGGCCGATGGGCTGGAAAAGCGCTATCGCGGCGACGTCACCGCCCTCGACGGTCTGAGCTTCAGCGTGGAGGCGGGCACGATCTTCGGACTGCTCGGGCCGAACGGAGCCGGCAAGTCGACGACCGTGAAGATCCTCACCACCCTCTCCCGGCCGGATGCGGGCGCGGCCTCCGTCGCCGGCCTCGACGTGCTCGAGCAGCCCGAGGCCGTCAGGCGCGTGATCGGCACCGTCGGCCAGCACATCGCGGTCGATCCCGAGGCCACCGGGCGCGAGAACCTCGAGCTGTCAGGCCGCATCCACGGCCTGGGCGGACGCGAGCTGCGAGCACGCTGCGCCGAGCTCCTCGAGCGCTTCGGCCTCACGGACGCCGCCGACCGCATTGCGCGGACCTACTCCGGCGGGATGCAGCGCAAGCTGGACGTGGCGATCGGCCTGGTCCATCGGCCGCGGGTGCTCTTCCTCGACGAGCCGACGACCGGCCTCGATCCGGAGGCGCGCGCCGACCTGTGGGCCGAGATCGAGCGCCTCACCCGCGCCGACGAGCTCACGATCCTGCTCACCACCCACTACCTCGAGGAGGCCGATCGGCTGGCCGGCCGACTGGCGATCGTCGACCACGGCCGGGTCGTTGCCACCGGCTCGCCCGACGAGCTGAAGGCCGAGCTGCGCGGCGACGCGATCGTCGTCGAGCTCGCCGACGGCGTCGTCGACGAGCGGGCGGTCTCGGTCCTCACCCGCGTGCCGGGCATCGGCGAGTCGCTGCTCGACGGGCGTTCGCTGCGGGCCCGCGTCGAGCGCGGCGCGTCCGCGGTGCCCGCGGTGCTCTCGGCCCTCGAGGGCGCCGGTATCGGCGTCGCGTCGGTCACCGTCAGCCGTCCCTCGCTGGACGACGTCTACCTCCGTCACACCGGCCGGTCCTTCCGGCACACCGAGGAGTCCTTCGCATGACCGCCATCGCGCAGTCCTACTTCATGACCCAGCGCCACGCCCGCCAGCTGCTGCGACAGCCGTGGTTCGTGGTCATCACCCTCATCCAGCCGATCATCTGGCTGCTCTTGTTCGGATCGTTGTTTCGCAGCGTCACCGAGATCCCCGGCTTCGCGACGGCGGGCACGTACCTCGACTATCTCGTGCCGGGCATCATCGTGATGACCGCCCTGATGGCCAGTGGCTGGTCCGGCATGGGCGTCATCGAGGACATCGATCGCGGCCTGCTCGATCGCTTCCTCGCCGGGCCGACGCATCGCAGCTCGCTGATCCTCGGACGCATCGGCTACGAGGCGATCGCGCTCGTCATCCAGGGCTCGATCATGGGCGGCCTGGCCTGGCTGCTCGGCGCGCAGTTCGCGAGCGGGCCGCTGGGCTTCGCGGTGCTCCTGGGCGTCGCCATCCTGGTCGCATTCGCGTTCGCCGCGCTGTCGTGCGCCACGGCGCTGACCGTGCGACAGCGCGAGTCGGTGATCGGCGTGAACACGATGCTCACGCTGCCGCTCACGTTCCTGTCGGCCGCGTTCATCCCGCTGGCGCTCGCGCCGGAGTGGATCCAGACCGTCGCTGCCTACAACCCGATCAACTGGGCGGTGGAGGCCGGCCGCGAGGCGCTGCTCGCCAGCCCGGACTGGTCGTTCATCCTGCCGCGGGTGGTGGGGCTGTCGATCGTGGCCCTGCTGAGCGTCGCGCTCGCCACCCGAGCCTTCCGCGGCTACCAGCGTTCGGCATAGGGTCGGGGCTCGCCCACGCCACCGGTCACCGCGGGGGCGGCAGGAGCCTCCCGAAGCGGTCCGGGTCGGCGACGGCGGCGCATTGGATGGCGTTGAGCGCGGCGCCCTTGCGCAGGTTGTCGCTGCTGACCCACAGAGCGAAGCCGCGCTCGCGTCCGGGGATGGCACGGAGGCGGCCGACCAGCACCGGGTCGCGGCCCTCGACGTCGAGCGGCATCGGGTGGCGCTGGGAGCCATCGGCCGGGCGGTATTCGAGGCCTGGAGCCGCCTTTAGCGCCGCCTCGATGGCCTCGACCGTCGTGTCGCGCTCCGTGCGCAGGTGGAGCGCAACCGAGTGCCCGGTATGGACCGCCACCCGCACCGTCGTGGCGGCAACGTCCAGCGATGGCATCTCCAGGATCTTGCGCACCTCGGCGTGGATCTTCTTCTCCTCGCCGGTCCAGCCGGTCTCGTCGAGCACGTCGATCTGCGGCACGACGCTGTCGGCGATCCGCCCGTGGAAGGGGCTTTCCGCCGCCTGGTCTCGATGCTCGGTGCCACGCTCCGCCTCGAACGCGTCGAGCCCCTTGCGACCGGCGCCGCTGACCGCCTGGTAGGAGGCGAGGTCGACCGATTCCAGCCCTGCGAGGTCGCGGATCGGAGCGAGCGCGACGACGGCCGCGGCGGTCGTGCAGTTCGGGTTCGCGATCAGGTTGCCGCCGTTTCGGTCGATGGCGGCGTGCGCGTTTGCCTCGGGGACGACGAGCGGGACGCCATCGGCCAGGCGGAAGGCGCTCGAGTTGTCGACCACCAGCGGGACCGATGAGCCCGGCCCGGCCATGATCTCGCGGCTCTGCGCGGCGTCGACGGCCAGGAACAGCACGTCGAGCTCCTTGGCCGCCGCCTCGTCGAGGACCTGTACGGGGACGTCGGCGCCGCGGTAGGTGACCGTGTTGCCCGCCTCGTGGCCGAAGGGGCGGAGGCACTCGGCCGGCAGGCCGGCATCGGCCAGGATCTCGCAGAAAACGCTCCCGACGACGCCACGGGCGCCGGCGACACCGACGGTCGGCCATCCGTTCATGCGCGGGACGATACACGCCGCCGGGGGCAGGAGTCTTGCAGCACGCTGGGCCGATGCCGGAACGCAAGGGATTCCCACCGGGCGTACCCGCCTGGATCGACACCGCTCAACCCGACCCGAAGGCGACCGAGGCGTTCTACGCCGGCCTGTTCGGCTGGGAGTTTGCCGAGCACGGCTCCGCGGAGGACGGGCGGCGGTACCTCGTCGCCTCGCTCGATAGGCGGCAGGTCGCGGCGGTCACCTCGCCGCCGCCGGGCGCCAGCGCGGCACCAGCCTGGAACACGCACGTGACCGTCGACGACGCCAATGCGGCCGCGGCGCGCGTCCGCTCTTCGGGTGGATCGGTCCTGGCCGGACCCTTCGACCTGTTCGACCTCAGCCGGATCGCGTGGTGCGCCGATCCATCCGGCGCCGGCTTCGGCCTCTGGGAGCCCCGCGGGATCGCCGGGGCCGAGTCGGTGAACGCGCCCGGCACGTGGAACTTCAGCGAGCTCAACACGGCCGACGTCGCGGGTGCGACCCGGTTCTACGGCGAGGTCTTCGGCTGGGAGGTCGACGAGGTCGACATGGGGGCGATGAGCGGCTCGATGGTCCGGATGCCCGGCTACGCGGACTTCCTCGAGGCAATCACTCCGGGCACGAAGCAGCGGCACATCGACTTCGGCGCGCCACCGGGCTTCACCGAGTGCGTCGCCTGGTTCCTGCCCCTCGCCGACGGCGCGGCGCCGCACTGGAGCGTCACCTTCAGCGTGGCCGATCCCGATGCGGTGGCCACGAGGGCCCGCGAGCTCGGCGGCAGCGTCGAGGTCGAGCCCTTCGACCTGCCGATGGTCCGCAGCACCGTCATCCGCGACCCGGCCGGCGCGCGGTTCACCGCCAGCGCCTTCAACCCGGGCTGACGGTTTCGGGCCTCTCAGCGAGGCCCGAAGAGGATCGGCCGCTCCCCGTTGACGAGCCGCGCCAGGTCCGCGTAGACCGCGCCGGCCGTGACGGCGCCGCCGGCACCGGGGCCGGAGACGCGGACCGTGCTGCCGTCGCGCATCGCCAGCTCGAGCATGCTCTCGACGCCCTCGGTCACTGCGAGCGGATCCAGCTGGTCGACGATCCTCGGCCCGACCGTCAGCTCGTCGGGGGTCGCATCGGCCACAAGGCGAACGATCGTGCCCGGCGCCACGACCTGGCCGGCGATGCCCTCGGTCGTCACGTCGGCCTCCGGACGCCATCGGCCCCACGCCACCGAGGCCAGGATCGCCAGCTTCTGCGCCGCGTCGTGGCCGTCGACGTCGAAGCTCGGGTCGGCTTCGGCGTAGCCGGCGGCCTGGGCGTCGGAGAGCGCGCCGTCGTACGACTCGCCGCGGCCCATGGCGGAGAGGATGAACGTGGTCGTGGCGTTCACCACGCCGCGGATGCGGGCGATGCTGCCGGTCGCGGCCATGTGCTGGGTCGTCTCGATCATCGGCGTGCCACCGCCGACCGATGCGCTGCCGAGGAGGGCGGCGCTGCGCCGTTCCGCGAGCTCCGCGAGCTCGGCGCCGTGCGTGGCGAGGAGCGCCTTGTTGGCGGTCACATAGGGCGTGCCGCGGTCGAGCGCTTCGCGCGCCCAGGCTCGGGGGCCGTCCAGCCCTCCGGCCAGCTCGACCACGACATCGGCCATCAGCGCCTCGTCCGGCGTCACGACCGGGATGCCCTTCGGCAGGTCCTCGCGGTCACGGTTGCGGACGGCGACGCAGGCGAGCGTCAGGGGGAGCGGGCCGCCGGCGATCAGCTCACCGGCTGCCGATCCGACGGTGCCCCAGCCGATGAGCCCGATGCGGAGTCGATCCATGCGGTGGGAGTCTACCGGTCGGGTTTCACCCGACTTGGGTGATACCGCTCGGCGCGTCCGCGGCGTACCTTACGCGCCATGACTGTCGATCGCGGAACCCGCGCGCTGAGCGACGCCCAGCTGGCCGAGGTGCTGGAGCTCACCAAGAGCGCGGATAGCGTCGAGCTCAAGCTGACCGTCCCCGACTCACAGCTCCGATCGACGGCGCAGGCGCTCGGAATGGACCCGCTGGACGCCCAGATCCGGCAGGTCTTCTTCTTCGACACGCCGGACCTCACGCTGAATTCGCACGGCCTCGTCGTGCGCGGCCGCCGGGTCCAGGGGCGCGGCGACGACTCGGTCATCAAGCTGCGGCCGGTGAAGCCGGCGGACGTGCCCGACGAGTACCGCAAGTCGCCGAACATGGTGGTGGAGATCGACGCCATGCCAGGCGGCTACGTCTGCTCGGCAACGATGAAGTCCAAGCTCGACCCCACCGCGGTGAGGGCGGTGCATCAGGGCAAGAAGCCGCTGCGCTCCCTGTTCTCGAAGCAGCAACGCGCCTTCTACGACGCGCATGCACCGGACGGCGTGGACCTCGACAGCCTGACGCTGCTCGGGCCGCTGACCGTGCTCAAGCTCGCCTTCTCGCCGAAGGGCTTCGGCCGCAAGCTGGTCGCCGAGCTGTGGTTCTATCCAGACGCGTCGCGGATCCTCGAGCTCTCGACCAAGGCCCTGCCCCGCGAGGCGTTCCAGGTCGCGACCGAGGCGAGGCTCTTCCTAAAGAAGGCGGGCGTGGACCTGAGCGGCGAGCAGCAGACGAAGACGAAGACGGCCCTGGAGTTCTTCGCCACCCCTCCGACCGGTTCCTGACCCGCGCCTATACTCGACCGCGTGGGAGCCACCGAGACCGTCGACCTTTTCCTGGAATTGATCAACGACGACCGCCGTGACAAGGCGGCCGAGCTGTTCGCCGAGCACGCCGTCATGGGCATCAGCATCCCCGGCTCGGACGAGCGCACCAACCTGCGCGGCCGCGACAAGGTCGGCGGCTGGTTCGTGCGCGCCGGCGACGGCTTCCGGATGTTCACGAACGACAGCCGCAACATGGGCGCCAGCTACATCGCCGAGCTGACGGTCATCCGCCCGGGCGTGCAGCCGATGCACGTCGAGGCGAACTTCCGCGTCGAGAACGGCGAGATCGTCGCGCTCTTCCTCCAGCCAAACTGACCCCGGCGCGGCGACTGCCCGTCAGTCGTCGTCGTCGTTCTGGCACTCCTGAACGAGGTCCCGGGCGTACCGCTGCGCCTGCCCCCGGTTCAGGCCCGCCATCTCCTGCGCCGCGTTGGCGGCCACCTCGTCGGAGCACGCCTGCTGGACCTCGTCGATCAGCCCCGGCAGCCACTCGGCCGCGTCCGGCTCCGGCGTTTCAACGGTGACCGATGGCGACGGTGACTGCGTCGTGTCGCTCCCGGCCCCGCCATCCGCGTTCGGGTTGAGCACCGCGAACGCGGCGAGCGCGAGCAGGACGAGCGCGGCGACGGCAAGGATCGGAGCGAGCCGCGTCCCGCGTCGATCGGCGGCCGGCGTCGGAGCCTTCGGCGCCGCTGCGGCGACTGCGACCGGGGCAGCGACCGGGGCAGCGTGCGGCATCGTGACCGCCGCCGCAGCTGGTGCCAGGGCGAGGGCGGGCGCCGAATCGCCGGCAAGCCACGCGCGCAACGCCGAGGCGAGGGCACCGGCGTGCAGTGGCCGATCCGCGGGGTCGAAGGCGAGACACCCAGCGATCACCGCGGCAAGCGCCGGCTCGACACCGTCGAGGGCGGGCGGGCCGGCACGCTGGGCATCGGCGAGCGCCACTGGCGAGGAGGCGGGGTACGGCGGCTTCGCGGTCAGCGACTCGTGGAGCACGACGCCAAGGCCGTAGAGGTCGGTGCGCGGGGTGATCGGTCCACCGGACAGCTGCTCGGGCGCCATCGCGTGCAGCGTCCCGATCACGGTTCCGGCCAGCGTCAGCCGCTCGGAAGCGGTGGCCAGGCTGTGCGCGATCCCGAAGTCGACGAGCCGCGTGCGCCCGTCGCTCGACAGCAGGACGTTGCCGGGCTTCACGTCGCGATGGATGACGCCTCGCTGGTGAGCGTGGAACAGGGCCTCGGCGACGTCCGCGGCCACCACGGCGCCCTCTGACGGCGAAAGCGGGCCGGTCCGCGCGATCCGTGCGGCCAGCGACTCGCCGTCGACGAGCTCCATCACCAGCGCCGGCGACTCGCCGGCGGCGTCGACGTCGTAGATGCCGACGATCACCGGATGCGAGAGCCCGGCCACGGCGCGCGCCTCGGCGGCCAGGCGCTTGCGCGAGGCGTCGTCGGGCACGAGGTGCGGATGGAGCCGCTTGACGGCGACTTCGCGCCCGAGCTGCTCGTCGTTCGCGCGCCAGACCTCGGCGCTCCCGCCGGAGGCGAGGCGCTCGACGAGCCGGTATCGGTCCAGGATCAGCGGATCAGCCATGCTCGCCCGCTCGGCGGGCAGCCCAAACCATGCAGGTTTCGCGCCCGATCACGGGAAGAGGTCGCGCTCGCGCTCCATCACCAGCGCCGCTGCGCCCGCCTCCGACGGGCGCCACGCGTAGCCCCGCACGAGCACGACGGGTCGCTGCTCGACCTTGCCGCCGGCCAGGTCCGCGGCCGATGCGAGCTCGTCGGCAACGGCGATGACCGTGGCCTGCATCACGCGGCCTGCGGCGTCCGGCTCGCCGCGCATGTCGCGCACCGCCTCGATCCCAGCCGAGCCGATCGCCACGTTCACGATCCCGTTGCGCCACGGCCGCCCGAACGAGTCGCTGACGATCACCGCCGGGGCGGCGCCCGTCCGCGCCCGCAGCCCGTCGCGGATGGCGGCGGCCGATGCGTCCGGGTCCAGCGGCAGCAGCGAGGCGACGTCACCGCCGCCGACGTTCGAGACGTCGACCCCGGCGTTCGCGCAGACGAGGCCGTGGCGCGTGCGGCTGATGATCAGGCCGCCGGTCGCCATGCGCACGATCTCGGCGGACTCGCGCAGGACGAGCTCGACCTGGCGCGGATCCTTGTCCCAGCGCTCGGCCCAGGCGGCCGCCATTGGCGACGGCTCGACGCTCGACAGCTCGACGAGCCGGCCCTCGGCCTTGGAGACGATCTTCTGGGTGACCACGAGCACGTCGTCATCGGTCGGCGTCAGCGCGGATGCCGCCAGCGCATCGGCGATCAGGCCGGCCAGGTCGTCGCCGGGCTCGACCTCGCCGATGCCGTCGACGGCGATCAGCTCGAGGCGAGCCGTCACGCGGCGTCCCCGAGCTCCAACCAGCGCGCGAGGTCCTCCGGCGTGTCGAGGTCGAATGCAAGGCCGGCGCGGTTGACGGCGACGAGCGGCACGCCCGCACGCTCGACCTCCGCGACGTGCTGCGCGAAGCTGCCGACCCCGAACCGGAACGGAATCACGCCGGGCGGCCGCAGGACGAGGCCGTTCGTGCCGGTGCCGGCGCGGTCCGGTGCGATCGCCACGCCGGGCGCTCCGTTCGACGGCAGCGCCTCGATCAGCATGACCACGTCGTCGGCGCGCAGGTTCGGCAGGTCGCCGTGCAGGACGACCATCGTGCCTACGTCCTCGACGACCGCGTCGAAGCGCGCCTGCTCGAGGCCCTCGTTCAGGCCCATCCCGCGCTGGACGACGAGGCGCGAGCCGGACGGCTCGACGATCTCGCGCAGCGCGCGCGAAGGCGTGATGACGACGACATCATCGGTCACCTCCTGGGAGACCTTGAGCACCCGCTGGAGCAGTTGGCTGGCGAGGAACATGCGCTCGTCCGGTGCGAGCGTGCTGGCAAGGCGCGTCTTCGCAGCCTCCAGGCCGCGGTGCGGGACGATGATCCGCAGAGACACGCCCGCAGCATATCGCGGAGCGCCAATCGGCGGATTTCAGCGGTCCGGAAGGAGGGCTTCGGCGAGGGCGCGTCGGTCGTCATCGGTGTGCATCACGGTCGGCAGAACGTTGACCGCCATCCCCAGCGCCGCTACCTGCGGCGCCAACGTCGCGTCGGCCTCGTCGATGACGAACCGATCCACCAGCCCCGCGTACAGCCGCGCCACACCGAGCGCGGTCGCGTCGTGGCCCATCGAGGCGAGCATCCGGTCGGCGGGCCCCTTCAGCGCGCGGCCGGCGACAATCGGGCTGACCGCCACCTTCGGCGCCGATGCGGCGACGAACGGCTCGCGAACGAGCTCCAGGATCGGACCGATGCTGACGAACGGGTTGGACGGACCGATGACCAGCAGCTCCGCGGCGGCGATCGCGGCGAGGGCCGCATCGGTCGGGCGAGCTTCGGCCAGGCCGTCGAGGCGGATGCCGGTCACGTTCGGCTGCTGGCGGAGCCGGACGAAGTAATCCTGGAAGTCGAGGAGGCCGGCATCGGTCTCGAGGCGGGTGCGCAGCCGGTCGTCGGTGGCGGGCAGGAGCGTGGTCGTGACTCCCAGCGCCGCCGCCATGGCGGCGGTCGCATCGGTCAGGCTGGCTCCCTCGCGGAGCAGCCGCGTGCGGTGGGCGTGCGTGGCGAGGTCGGCATCGCCGACCGTGAACCAGGTCTCCTCGCCGAGGCGCGCGAACATCGCGTGCGCGCTCAGGGTGTCGTCTCTGATCCCCCATCCGCGCTCGGTGTCGAGCAGCCCGGAGAGCGTATAGAGCAGGGTGTCCAGGTCGGGGCTGACGTGCAGGCCGTGGACCTCGGCGTCGTCGCCGACGTTGGCGATGACCGTGAGATCGACGCCGTCGCCCAGGAGCGCGAAGCCGTGCGCCAGCTTCGTCCCGCCCGTGCCGCCGGCGAGGAGGGTGACCTTCAGGCCCACGCCTCGGCCAGGCGCGGCTTCACGTCGGTGATCAGCCGCTCCATCGTCTCGGAGTCGTGCGGCGACGGGAAGCCGACGATCAGGTGCCGGAACCCGATCTCGCCGAATGGGCGCAGGCGCTCGAAGACGTCGTCGGCCGTGCCGACTGGCTGGTCGCTCCACGGCTCGGCGTTGCGGTGGTGGGCCCACATGTCGGCGAACGCTCGCTGCGCCTCCTCGCGGGTGTCGCGGATGATGACCGTGCCGACACCGGCGGTGCGCTCGATCTCCGACTCGTCGCGGCCGACCTCCTCGCAGTGCCGGCGCAGGATCTCGTCCTTGCGCTTGACGTTCTCGACGCCACCCCCGAGGTTGCAGGCGTCCGCGTACTTCGCGACCGTGCGCAGCGTTCGGCGCTCGCCGCCACCGCCGATGAGGATCGGCAAGTGGGCCTGGACCGGCGGAGGAAGGTTCAGCGCCTCCTCTGCTGCGTAGAACTCCGAGCCCGATGGCCGCTCTCCGTGCAGCATGCCGCGCATGATGTGGACCGCCTCGTCGAGCCAGCGCAGCCGCTCACCAGGCGAGCCACCGAACTCGATGCCCAGCCCGCGGTGCTCGGTCTCGAACCAGGCGCCGCCGATACCGAGCACGGCGCGGCCGCTGCTGATGTGGTCGAGGGTCGTGGCCATCTTGGCGACGACCGCCGGGTTGCGGAACGTGTTCGCGCCAACCATCAGACCGACCGTCGCCCGCTCGGTGGCCTCGGCCCAGGCCGCCAAGGCGAGCCAGGCCTCGAACATCGGTCCCTGGTGGTCGCCGACGATCGGGTAGAGGTGGTCCCAGGTCCAGAGGGAGTCGAAGCCGAGCCGATCGGCTCGAATGCCTGCCGCGCGCAGGTCGGCCCACGTCGTGTACTGGTTCCAGCAGTTCGCCCCGAGCTTCACCGTGGCGGTCATCGGCCGTCTCCGAGCTCGGGTATATACATATATACGCCGCCGCAAACCCCCCGCTCAGTCATGGCGGATCACCTTCTCGACGCGCATGCGGATGATCACGCGCTCCTGCCCGGCGTAGCGCTCCGGGTCGCCCTCGTAGCGCCGAGCGAGGTGCTGAATGTGGTCCAGCGCCGGCTGGAAGGTCGCGTCCAGCTCGACGGTGCCGCGCATCGACACCCACTTCAGCCCCGCCTCGAAGAGGAGGCTGACGCGCGGATCCGCCTGGAGCTGGCGGTACTTCAGGCGGCGGACCATCGTGTTCATGAGGATCGAGTCCGGCCGGTCGGGATCCAGCTCGAACCACATCACCGATTGGCTGGGCGGACCGTCGGCGGAGTTCACGGCCAGGACCGGGTAGCGGAGCTCGGCGGTCAGCCAGTCGCGGAGGTCATCGGTCAGGACCGTCCCGACGGTCAGGGCGGGGTCGCTCATCGGTCTCCTTGGATGGGCCGTGCAGTCTAGCCGTAGACTCGCATCCGATGGTGCAGGCCGAGCTGCTCTCGATCGGCAGCGAGCTGCTGCTCGGCGAGACGGTCGATACGAATGCCGCGTTCCTTGGCCGGGAGCTGGCCGCGCTCGGCATGCCGCTGCGCCATGTGCGGATGGTTCCCGATGATCGTGCCGCCATCCGCGACGCGTTCGCGGAGGCGCATGCCCGCTCCTCCGTCGTGCTGGCCACCGGCGGCCTCGGCCCGACCCATGACGACCTCACCCGCGAGGGCCTGGCCGATGCGCTCGGCGAGACGCTGACCGAGGATCCGGGGCTCGTCGCGACGCTCGAGGAGCGATTCCGCGCGTACGGGGCGATGCCGGTCACCAACCGTCGCCAGGCGCAGGTGATTCCGGCGGCCGAGTCGGTGCCGAACCCGATCGGTTCCGCGCCCGGCTGGTGGGTCGAGCGTGACGCCAGGGTGATCGCGCTGATGCCCGGCGTGCCGTCGGAGATGCGGCTGATGTGGACCGATCAGCTCCGGCCCCGGCTGGCCGAGCGGTTCGGACTGCCGCCGCTGGCGATTCGCACGGTGAAGGCGTTCGGGATCGGCGAGTCCGCGCTGGCTGAGCGCCTCGGTTCGCTGCTCGAGGCGCCGCCGGAGGGCGTCGAGGCCGGCATCTACGCGCGCGACGACGGCATTCACGTGCGCTTCTCGACCGCCGCGCACGCGGGGCAGCTCGACACGCTCGTGGCCGCGGCCACCCGTGCGCTGGGCGAGCTCGCATACGGCGTCGACGACATGGACCTCGCGACGGCGGCCCTTGCCCGCCTCGGCGCGCTGGGGGTGGGGACGATTGCCAGCTGGGAGGCCGATACCGAGGGCGCGCTGCTCGCAATCCTCGCGGCCGCACCGCCCAACGAGGGCTCCGCGCGCTACGTCGGCGGCATCCTCGACGCCGGGGGCGCATCCGGTCCGCCGGTCGCGGACGCCGTCGTCCAGCTCTCGCTGCTGCCGCAGGACGCCAACGGCCGCAGCCGGGTACGCGTCGCGGTCAGCGGCGCGGTCTCGATGCCGACCACCGAGCTGCGCATCCACGGCTCGGGCCCGCAGCGGCTCCGTCGCGCCGCCTTCGCCGCCCTCGACGCGGTCCGCCGCCGCTAGCTCCAGCGGCCGATGAGCCGTACTGCTTTCGGGCGCAGCCCGAACCGCCACTCGGCGTTCGAGCCCATGAGGTCGCCGTCGACCTGGAGCGGGATCGGTCCTCCGTCGATCGCCCTGACGATCACCTCGGTCGCGTCGATGCGCGGCGCATGCGGCATCGCGCCGATCGCCCACCGGCCCGCCTCGAGCGCAAGGCGCGGCGCCGGGCCGGGGTAGATACGCATCGAGAGCCGGCCGGCATCCGGCCGCGCGCCGGGGTTGACCTTCAGCCCGCGGCCATAGAACGGCGTGGTCCCGACGATCAGCAGCTCGATCGGCCCGCGGTGCACGACCCAGCCGTCGGCGCGCACCTCGACCCGCTGTCGCCGCCACAGGTCCGGGACCGATCGCGCCACCGCTGCGGCCCAGCCGGGCATCCGCTTCGCGCCCGCCGCGGCGTATCGGCCCGCGACGAGGGCGTCCCAGCCGGCGCCGGCAAACAGGGCGAGGCGGCCGTCCACCTCGACGAGGTCGATCGGCCGGTCATCGCCGCGCGCGAGCACCTCGACCTGGCCCTCCGGGTCGTCGGGCAGGCGCAGCAGGTGGCGGCTGGCGTTGCCGAACCCAGCCGGGAGATAGCCGAGCCGGACGTCGGGATGGGAGGCGGCGACGTTGTAGGCGGCCGCCAACGACCCGTCGCCGCCGACGATCACCGCGGTCTCGGTCTCACCGATCCGCTCGTCGAGCCACGCCGACAGCTCCGCCGCGTCGCGGGTGTTCGTGACGTGCAGGTCGGCGTCGAGCGCGCGTCGGGCGAGCTCGACGGTGCTCCTGACGCGTTCGGTGCGCGCGCTGCCCGCCCCCTCGTTGAAGAAGATGGCAGTCGGCGCGCGCGTCTTCGTCAGGGAAGCTCCGACAGCAGCTGCTCGACCGAGCCCTCGTCCTGCCCTGCGACCGTGAAGGCCACGTCGTCGGCGATGTAGAAGTAGACGACGTTCTCCTGCCCGCCGCCCGAGAAGCTCAGCACCGTCTTGCCGCCGATGTCCAGCGTCTCGGTCTCGAACTCGCCGGCGCCGCCGGCACCGGCGGACATCAGCTGCGCCAGCTGCTGCATCGCGACTTCGGTCACGCCCGGGATGCGGAAGGCCTGGAGGATGACGGCGTTCTCATCGCTGCCGTACGTGACGAAGGCGAACTCGGCATCGTCGGCGTCGAGGCCCTGCGCCTGGAGCGCGCCCGAGAGGATCGTGTCGAGGCCCGCGATCGGCGTGCCCGCGACCCCGTTGAGGCTGTCGGGAATCATGTCGTCCAGGGAGCCGGTGTCTCCGTCGCCGTCGCCGCCGTCGTCATCGGTCGCAGTTGGCTCAGCGGTCGCTTCTGGTGCGTCCGTCTGCGGCTCGGGGGTGAGGGTGGCATCGGCCTGACTGGCCTGTTCGGTCCCGCAGGCGGCCAGCAAGATGGCAAGCAGGGCGGGAAGCATGAGACGTCGATTCAAGGGATCGTCCTCCGGTTGGGCAGATTGCTCGGCGCGAGCAGTCTAGCCCGGATCAGGTGCGGGCCAACAGCGCCCCGGTTGGGGCCCGCTTCAGGAAGCGACCGTCGCCGGCTGCGCCGAGCCACTCATCGCCGTCCACGATGACCTTGCCGCGCGACAGCACCGTCTCGGCGCGACCGGTGACCTCCCACCCCTCGTAGCAGGAATAGTCGACGTCCATGTGGTGCGTCTTCGCGCTGATCGTGTGCTTGGCGGTAGGGTCGTAGACGACGAGGTCGGCATCGGCACCGACCGCGACGACGCCCTTGCGTCCCTCGAGCCCGAACATCCGCGCCGGTGCGGCGCGAGACGACGTCGACCCATCGGTTCGGGGTGATGTGCCCGCCGACCACGCCGCCGGAGTGCAGCAGGTTGACGCGATCCTCGACGCCGGGCAGGCCGTTCGGCACCTTGCGGAAGTCGCCGCGGCCCATCTCCTTCTGACCGTGGAAGTCGAACGGGCAGTGATCGGTGCTGACGACCTGGAGGTCGTCCTTGGCGAGGCCCTTCCACAGCTCAGGCGCGTGCTCGGCCGGACGCAGCGGAGGCGAGCAGACGAACTTCGCGCCCTCGAAGCCGTTGCCCATGTCCTCGAGGGTCAGGAACAGGTACTGCGGGCACGTCTCGGCGTAGGCGGGCAGTCCCTCGTCGCGTGCGCGGCGAACCTCGTCGAGCGCGTCGGTCGCGGAAAGGTGAACGATGTAGACCGGCACGCCCGCCACCTGCGCGAGGCGGATGACGCGGTTCGTCGCCTCGCCCTCCATGACGGGCGAGCGGGAGACGCCGTGGTAGTAGGGATCGGTGTTGCCGGCATCGGCGTTCTGGGCCGCCACCACGTCGATCGCCAGTCCGTTCTCGGCGTGCATGAGGATCAGCCCGCCGTTCTTCGCCGTCTGCTGCATCGCACGGAAGATCGCGCCGTCATCGGAGAAGAAGACGCCGGGGTAGGCGGTGAACAGCTTGAAGTCGGTCACACCCTCGTCGACGAGGGTGTCCATCTCGTCGAGGGTCGCATCGGTGACGTCGCTCATGATCATGTGGAAGCCGTAGTCGATCGTCGAGCGGCCCTCGGCCTTGGCGTGCCAGGCATCAAGGCCCTCGCGAAGCGCCTGTCCCTTGCCCTGGACCGCGAAGTCGATGATCGTCGTTGTGCCGCCGAAGGCCGCGGCGCGCGTCCCGGTCTCGAACGTGTCCTTCGCGAAGGTGCCGCCGAACGGCAGCTCCATGTGGGTGTGCACGTCAATCGCCCCCGGGATCACCCACCGGCCGCTGGCGTCGACCGTTCGGTCCGCGCTGACCTCGAGCGACTGGCCGATGAGCGCGACCTTCTCGCCGTCCACGAGCACGTCGGCCGCGGTCGTGGCATCGGCATTGACGATCGTTCCGCCCTTGATCAGGGTGCGCATCGAGTCCTCCGTCAGCGGCTCAACATGGAAGCGCATCGTACCGGGTGTACGATCATTTCATGGCCATCTCGACCGATACCGATCGGCTCCATTTCACCGGCGACGACGAGGCCGATCGTCTCCTCGTGGATGAGCCGATGGCGCTGATCATCGGCTTTGCGCTCGACCAGCAGGTGCCCGTGCAGTGGGCCTTCTCCGCACCGAAGGTGCTGCTCGAGCGGCTCGGCACGCTCGACGCCACGGCGCTGGCCGCCATGGACGTGGCCACCGTCGAGGCCGCCGCCAAGGGTCCACCGGCCGTGCACCGCTTCCCCGCCGCCATGGGTCGCCGCGTCCACGAGCTGGCGACGTACGTCGCGCAGACCTACGACGGCGACGCCGGCCGGATCTGGACCGATGCGTCCGACGGGCGCGACCTGCAGCGGCGCATCGCCGCCCTCCCCGGCTTCGGCGAGATGAAGGTCGCCTCGCTGAGCGCGGTGCTGATCAAGCAGCTCGGCGTTCGCCCACCCGGCTGGGAGGAGGCGCTGCCCGCGCATCCGACCCTCGGCGACGTCGACTCCCCGGAGGCGTTGGCCGATTACCAGGCCAAGAAACGCGCCCACAAGGCCGCGATGCGCGAGGCCGCCGCGACCGAGGGCTGACTCAGTCGTGCTCGTGCATCCAGGGCGTGAAGGTGATACCGACGAGCAGCCCCTCGGGCGACAGCAGGCGCGAGGTCGTCTGGCCCCACGGCTCCTCGTGCGCCTCGCGCAGCAGCCGATGGCCGCCGGCCTGCATCTCGGCGACCGCCGCGCCGACCGCCTCCGCCGACTCGACGTCGAGCTCGATCCACGCCTGCGGCGTCGGCACGTCGGCCGGCCACTCGGCGCGCCCGAAGGTCGCCTCCGCGGCCTGGGACAGCGGCCACATCGCGAACGCCTTCACGCCATCGAGGTCGTCGTTGGTGAAGTAGCCCGGCGCCGGCTCCTCTAAGGCGATACCGAGGCCGTCGCGCCAGAAGGCGTGTGCCGCATCGGCCTCGCGGATGATCGGTCCGAAGCCCGCGACGAACGAGACCTTCATGCGGTTGCCTCATTCGGGAGCGAGCGGAGGACGCAGAACTCGTTGTCCTCGACGTCCGCCATCACCACCCAGGCCACCTCCCCCTGACCGATGTCTGCGTGGCGGGCGCCCAGCGACTGGAGCCTGGCGACCTCGGCGTCCTGGTCGACCGGGGCGAGGTCGAAGTGCCATCGATTCTTGACGACCTTGTCGTCGGGGTTCTCCTGGAAGTAGACCGGAAAGACGCCGGGCTGTGGCTCGGTGAACGGGGCGATCATCACGCCCTCGTCCGACTCGTCGACGACCTGCCACCCGAGCGCGGCGGTCCAGAACTCGGCCAGTGCCTTCGGATCGCGGCAGTCGACGGTCAGGTTGTTGATGGAGACGCTCATGGACCGATGATGGCATGGGCTCCTGACAAGGAACGTCAGGAATCCGCCCCCACGGGACGGACTCCTGACGGCCGAATGGATCCCTGGCGGGCGCCGGATGGCGCCCGCGGCGCAAGTCGCGCTACAGCCTCTCGACGAGCTTGACCCGAAGGTCCGTCGCATCACAGGTCGCGTCGTCCATGGTGAGGACGGTGCTCATGCCATCGATCGAAATCGACAGCGAGCCGTCGACAGTCATGACGTCGCCGGTGAGGCTGAAGCGCATGTTCTCCACCCACTCCTTGTCGTTGATCCGATCGCCGGACGGCGCCAGCGCTGCGTCAGCCGATGCGCTGCCCACGATCTCGCCCTTGGTCGCCGGCTCGAACAGCTCGTAGCTGGCGCCGTACGCCGTCTCGCTGTAGTCGGGGGAGGTCAGGCCAACGAACACACGGTCACCGTCGAGGATGATGAGCTCGCTGAAGTCGGTCCCGAAGTCGTCCGTGAGCGCGCGGAGCTCCACCGATCCGCCATCCGTGGTCCAGCGGCACTCGATGAATCGCTGGTCGCCGCCAGCGACAAATGCGTTTGGATTCGTCACGAAGAGCGTTTGGGTCAGGATGCCGGCTCCGCATTCCGTCAGCTCGGTCGTGGCGTCGGCGCCACTCAACAGCTTGATGCTCAGGGAGCCATCGACGGAGAGCAGCTGGCTGAACAGACCCTGGCGCTCCCAGCGGTTACCGACCCGCTCGGGATCCCAGCTAAAGTCCTGCACGTCGCCCGCAGGCGTGAGGATTGCCTCCAGGCTTGCCGAACCGGCCGGGGTGAACGTGGGCGGCTCCTCGGGATTCTCGGACTCCTCGATGAAGACGAGATCGAACGTCGCGCTCAGCCGGCTGCCATCGAGAGTTGCGGAGCCGAAGTCCGTCATGATGTCCGGCATTCCCTCGGGGTCGCCGCTGGTCGTGAGCGAGAGGCTGACGAAGGAGCCATCTCCGAAGACCTCGACATAGACGTTGGCGAGGCCGGCATCGGTCGAGAGCCCGTCGCAGCGGATGCCGGTCATCGTGACAGCGTCGCGGATCGGCTTGGCGGCTGCCACCGTGCCGGGAAAGATCGCGGCCACCACACCGATGGCCGCCAGGAGTCCGAGTACTCGTCGCATGATGCCCTCTGAATTGATCGTGATCCCGAGCCAGGTGGCTCAGGCACGTATCAGACGACGGGGACCGCGGCGGTTTCGCGCATCCTTCGACGCGATCGCCGGACGACGTTCGACGTAGTTGGTCGCGTCAGAAGGACCGAGGCGCGGAGCCTCAGCCGTTGGCTCGAGTCAGGAGACCACGCGGAAATCACTTGACTGCCGTGTCGGCTTCGACCTCCCGCTTCAGCGTCGCCAGATCCTTCTCGGCACGAGCACGGAGCTGTGACGCGACCAGCGGAGAGAGCAGACGCGTGAAGCCTCGCATCCGCATGTCGGACCGATACGTCAGCGCGGTCGACCCGTCCCGGGCGTCGAGGTCGTAGCTGTCGTCCTGGTCGTGGCTCGGTGACGTGATGCGGAAGGCCACTCGCTCGCCGGGGCGCAGCTCGACGATCTCGGTCTCCACCTCGAAGCGACGGCCCTCGGCCTCGATGATGTCGCGCGAGCGAGAGCCGACACGAACCTCGCCAGAGCCGATCGGCTCCGAGCCGATGAAGCCGCCGATCCACCGGCTCAGCCGGTCGGGCTCGACCAGCCACGGGAAGACGGTCGCGGGCGGGGCGCCGATCTCGACGCGGGACTCGATCCGGGGCATGGACTCTCCTCAGCTGCGTTCGATGACCGGGATTGCGATCTCGGTCTGGTTCAGGAGGCCAACCGGATCGATCCGCGTGGTGTGGAAGAGCTCGATGGATGGCACGCCGACGATCTCGATCCGCGGACCCATGGCAGTCAGCCGGCCGACGATCGCCTCGTAGGCCGACGGGATCGACGCGTACGGGCCGATGTGCGTGGTGATCGCGAACGTGCCGCCGGCAATCTCCTCGAACCCGATGCCGTCCTCATGCGCGGTGATCCGTGGCTTGCGATGGACGACCAGCCCGGCGTCGAACCGGAGCCGGCTCGGATCGGTGATCCCCGGAGCGTCGTGGGCGATGCCCACGAGTTGCCCATCCGTCCCCGCGCCGAGCCGGCCCGCCGCCGCCGGAAGCTCGTCCCAAAGGGAAACGGGCACGGCTTCGTACGGACCGACGTGCCGGGCGAAGAGGAGCTGGAGCGGGCGGAGTCGACGGATCCGCGTCTCGGAGAGGTGACCGACGGCCAGCTCCTCCTCGAGACCATCCTGCGCCCGAGGGCGCTGGCTGTCGGACGCGCGGCGCGTTGCCGCCGTGGCGCGCCAACGACTCGGTGTCTGGCCGAACCGCCGCACGAAGGCCCGCGTGAAGGTCTCGTGGCTGGCGTAGCCGCAGTCGAGCGCGATCTCGAGGACGGTCGCGTCGCGAGTGACGAGCAGTCTCGCAGCACGCTCGAGGCGGAGTCGTTCGACGTGCCGGCGAGGCGATTCACCGATGGCCGTCGCGAATCTCCGTGCGAAGTGGCTCGGGGATCGGCCAACCGTTGCGGCCAGCTCGGGGACGCTGAGCGTGGCGTCCAGGTTCGTCTGGGCATGGACGAGCGCCGGCAGGAGCCATCCAATGGAAGCCGCGTGCATCGGCGCACCTTCGCATCCCGCGGCGGCAGCGTCTTGACGTTTTCTGCTGTCAGGAGCTCAGGGCTGCCTCACGCTCGATGATCGGCCCGTAGAGGTCGAGCTGCTGCTCCTCCTCGCCGTTCATCAGGTAGATGTTGAACTGGGTCACGCCCGCCTCGCGAAGCTGCTCGAGGCGCTCGCGCTGGGCGGAGACAGGGCCGACGATCGCGAACTCATCGGTGATCTCGTCCGACACGAAGGCCGCGTTGTCGCTGCCGACCTCGGCGTGGTGGAGGTAGTCGTAACCCTCGCGCTTCTCGACGTAGCGCCACAGCTCTTCGGGCAGCTCGTCCTTTGGGTACTTGTTGATGAGGTCGAGGACGTGATTGCTGACGAGGGCCGGGAACCATCGCACCTTGTCGCGGG
The DNA here is from genome assembly GCA_963840145.1 of uncultured Chloroflexia bacterium. Lineage (GTDB taxonomy): Bacteria > Chloroflexota > Limnocylindria > QHBO01 > QHBO01 > JACDBZ01. Next base: position 196,470 of record CAWIXR010000008.1, on the reverse strand, counting down.
CGGTGGCGACGTCGTCGCTGACGTACGCGGGCGCGGCGGCCATCACCTCGATCGCGTCGGGGTCGCGGCCGGCCTCCGTGGCGGCGGCACGGACGAAGCCGAGGCACCAGCGGATGATGTCGGGATCGGCGACCTGGAGGATGATCCCGTCGGCGACGCGACCGGCGGCCGCGAGCGCCATCGGTCCATAACCGGCCACCCACACCGGCACCGGCCCGTGGCTGGCCCACGCCATCTGGATGTCGGTGCCATCGAGGGTGATCTTCTCGCCGGCGGTCAGCGTGCGGACGATCCGACAGCACTCCTCCATGTAGGCCACCGTCGTCGGCTTCTTGCCCATCACCCGCCTGGCCGAGTCCCCGCGGCCGATGCCGAGGTCCATGCGCCCGCCGGTGATCTCGTTGAGCGTCGCCAGCGAGCTGGCAGTGACGGTGATGTCGCGCGTGGCAGGGTTCGTGACGCAGGTGCCGAGGCGCATCCCTTCGGTGGCGTCACCCATGAGGGTGAGCAGCGGGTAGGGGTCGCGCCAGAGGACATGCGAGTCGAACATCCAGCCGTAGCCGAAGCCGTTCGCCTCGGCCCGCTGCGCCAGGTCGACGCTGCGCTGGTAGTTGTGGTCCGGCTTCAGCGTGATCCCGAACTTCATCCGAGCTGCCCTCCATCCGGTCCATCCACGTCGATCGTCAACGGTCCCGTCCCGGCGCGGAACAGGATCATCTCGAGGGTCTCCTCGCCGGCGCTGACGTCCCGATGGACGAGCCACGGCGGCATCCGGCCGGTGTCCCCGGCTCCGACCTCGATCGCATCGGCCCCTTCGGCGCCGAACTCCCAGCGCAGCACGCCGCGGAGCACGCATGCGTAGCTGCTCCACTCCCCGTGGTGGTGCCAGCCCGACGCGGCCCCGGGCTCGAGCGTGAGGTAGCCGACCCACCCGTTCGGGTCGGTGTACGCCTCCTCGCCCGCGGAGCCGCGCGGGAGATTGTCCGCTGGGCGTCGCTCCGCGCTGCGGACGACCTCCGGACGGCCCGCCACCGCGCTATGGGCGGACGAGGTCGTCGTAGGCATCCGGCCGGCGGTCGCGGAAGAACTGCCAGGTCTGGCGGACCTCCTCGATCTGGTCGAGGTCCATGTCGCGGACGAGCAGCTCCTCGTTGTGCGCGTCGCCGACGTCGCCGATGAACTGGCCCCGCGGATCGACGAAGTAGGACTGGCCGTAGAAGTCGTCGTCGCCGAGAGGCTCGATGCCGACCCGGTTGATCGTGCCGACGAAGTAGCCGTTGGCCAGCGCGTGGCTGACCTGCTCGACGCGCCACAGGTACTCGGAGAGGCCGCGCGACGTTGCCGACGGGATGAACACCAGCTCGGCGCCGTTCAGGCCGAGCGCCCGCGCGCCCTCGGGGAAGTGGCGGTCGTAGCAGATGTACACCCCGACCTTGCCGACGGCGGTGTCGAAGACCGGATACCCGGTGTTGCCGGGGCGGAAGTAGTACTTCTCCCAGAAGCCCTTGACGTGCGGAATGTGCGTCTTGCGGTACTTGCCGAGATAGGAGCCGTCGGCGTCGATCACCGCGGCGGTGTTGTAGTAGATCCCGGTGGTCTGCGAGTCCTCCTCGTACATCGGCACGACGAGGACCATCCCGGTCTCCTTGGCCAGCTCCTGCATCCGCTTCGTGGTCGGGCCGTCGGGGATGTGCTCGGTGTAGCTGAAGTACTCCGGGTCCTGGACCTGGCAGAAGTAGGGACCGTAGAACAGCTCCTGGAAGCACATCACCTTCGCGCCCTGGGCGGCCGCCTCGCGCGCGTACTTCTCGTGCTTCTCGATCATCGACTCCTTGTCGCCGGTCCACTCCGCCTGGAGCAGCGCGGCACGGACGATTCGCGCCATGAAGTTTCGATCCTCCGGTGAACTGAATCGGCAGGACGTGACGTCAAAAAGGAAGGCCCGATACTACACCCGCACCGAAGCCGATCCGCCGGCCGCCCTTCGCCATCCGGGGCCGCGATCCGGGAATCCGGCTAGGCTTCGCGGGGCCTTGAACGCCTTCGACCTCATCGTGCTCATCCTGCTGGCGCTCGGCCTGATCGCCGGCGCGCGCGCCGGCTTCTTCGGCCCGGTGCTCGGGCTCCTCGGCGCCGTCTGCGGCTTCGCGATCGCGCTCGTCGTCGCGTCGCTCCTGCGCGAGCCACTGCTCCAGGTCGAGCAGCCGACGCGGGCGCTGGCGACGTTCCTGGGGCTTGGCGCGTTCGTGCTCGCGGGCGAGGCGATCGGCGCGGGTATCGGCTCGACGATGAGCCGCGGCATCCGGTTCAGCCCCCTGCGACCGGTCGACATGGCCGGCGGGGCGGTGGTGGGCGTCGCGCACGTCATCCTGCTGGTCTGGCTCCTCGGCGGGCTCGCGACGATGGGCCTGGCGCCGATCCTCGGTCCCGCCGCGCGCGACTCGGTCGCCTTGCGCGAGACGAGCGAGCGGCTCCCCCCACCGGACGCCGTCGCCGGGCGGATCATGGAGCTGCTCGCCACCACCGACCTGCCGGGGCTGTTCGCCGGGCTGGAGCCGACGCCGGCCGCTCCGGTCGACCTGCCCGCCGACCCGCAGGTCAGCGCCCTCGCCGATTCCGCCATCGCCAGCACCGCGCGCATCTCCGCCGCCGGCTGCGGAGCGGGGCTCTCGGTCGGCAGCGGCTTCTTCATCGGCAGCGAGCATGTGGTGACGAATGCGCACGTCGTGGCCGGCAGCACGACGACGTCCGTGCGCCTGAACGGGACGGATCTCGACGCCTCCGTCGTCGCGTTCGACTCGACCTCCGACCTGGCCCTGCTCTACGTGCCTGGTGCCGGCGCGCCGACGCTCCAGCTGAGCACCGATGTGCCAGGTCGCGGCACGCCGGCGGCCGCGCTCGGCTATCCGGGCGGCGGCGACCTGACCGTCACGGCCGCCGCCGTGACCGCCACGTACAATTTCATCGGTCCGAACATCTACGGCAACGGCACGCACGGTCACAGCGTGGTCGAGCTGCGCGGCGAGATTCGGCGAGGAAACAGCGGCGGGCCGCTGGTCACCGCGCCCGGCATCGTCGGCGCGGTCGTGTTCGGCTCCTCGCGAGCGTCGGCGGATGTCGGCTACGCGATCGGTGCCGACGAGGCCCGCGAGTCGATCGGCCCGTTCATCGGTTCGACGGCGCCCGTCGACACCGGTGCCTGCCTGTAGGCTGTCGGGGTGGCCTGGCCGCGCAGCGCGAAGATCGCCTTCATCGGCTCGCACTCGGTGCGCAAGTCGAACGCCGTACACGCGTTCGCCTCGACGATCGGTCGTGCGGGACGGTCGGTGGAGGTTGGGCGCGAGGTCGTCCGCTTCAACCCGCTCGGCCTGAACGAGGCCGCAACCGCCGAGGCCCAGCTGTGGGTGCTGATGGCGCAGGTACAGCAGGAGCTCGAGCTGCTGCCCCACGCCGAAGTGCTGGTGACCGACCGCTCCGTGGTCGACAACTTCGCCTACTACCTCCGCGTCACCGGCGGCGAGGACCCGTTCGGCGTCGAGCCGCTCATCCGTCGTTGGGCCGCCACGTATGACCTCTCGGTCCGTCTGCTTCCCGATGTCAGGCTCCTGGCGGATGGCGTGCGCTCCACATCGGACGCGTTCCGCGACGAGATCGAGGCGATTCTCGACCGCATCCTGCCCGCTTATCTGGTGCCCGAGCGCCTCCTGAGCGTTCCGGCCAGCCAGGTCACCGCCGCGTTCGACTGGTGGGCGATCGCCGAGCGCCTGGCGGGGATCGTCGGCGCGCCCCTGGTCGAGGGCCAGCTGAGCGCGCCGCTCAACTAGCCTCGATCGCGCCGAACGACGTTCGTCGGGCAGTACCGATCCTCGGCACGGCCGCTGGTGATGCCATCGTCGTCACTCGGTGCTCGCCGCGACCGAACCCGGATGGCAGAATGCGGAACGCCGACGGCGCGCAACCCGAGGAGCGCGCCGCCCACGGAGGAACGAGTGCGCAACCCGCTGACTGCTCTGTTCGCCGCGCCGGTGTTCCGGCGCATCGGCTTCCATGCGAAGCGCATCGGCGGCCAGCTGGACCGACACTTCTTCACGTCCCTGCTGACCGCGATCGTCGGGTTCGTCGTGATTGCGGCCATCGCGGTCACGCTGCTCGAGCCCGAGCGACTGACGATGGCGGGCTTCGGCAGCTCGTTCTACTGGGCCATCACCACCGTCATCGGCTCCGGAGACGCCAGCTACGTGAGCTCGCCGGGCGGCTTCGTCGTCGGCTGGCTGCTCGCATTCTTCGGCGTAGCCATCGTGGCCACCATGACCGGCGCGGTCGTCGGGTTCGTCATCGACTATCTGCTGAAGGAGGGCCAGGGCATGGGCGCCGCGGGCTATCGCGACCACATCGTCGTCTGCGGCTGGAACACGACCGCCCGCGACCTGATCGAGGAGCTGAAGGGAGACGAGTTCACCACGAAGGTCGTGCTCCTCCACGACGCCGAACGCAATCCCGCCGGGGACGGCGTGTACTACGTGCGCGGGGACATCACCAACACGGATGACCTCGACCGCACCGGGATCCGCGAGGCGACCTCGGCGATCGTCTTCCCGACCGACCGAAGCGACGAGGCCGATATGCGCTCGATCCTGACGGTGATGGCGATCGAGTCGATCGCGCCCGCGGTGCGCACGGTGGTCGAGGCGAACAACCCGGCCCATCTCGGGCACTTCCGCCGTGCCGATGCCGACGAGATTCTCGTCACCTCCCGCCTCGCCTCGCACCTGCTGGCGCGATCGGCGCTGTATCCGGGGCTCAGCGAGCTCGTGACCGATATCGTCTCCGGCGGCCACGGCTCGGAGCTGTACCGAGTCGCGCTTCCGGACGCGTACGTCGGCCTGTCGATCGACGAGCTGTCGGCGAAGCTTCGCGGCGAGCACCGCGCGACGCTGCTCGCCGTCACCCGCGAGGGTCGCAGCATGACGAATCCGCCCGCCGACTTCCGGCTCGAGCCCGGCGACGATGCGGTGGTCGTGGCCGAGTCATTGGGAGAGCTCCAGCCGCTCGTGCTCCAGCAGGCCTAGGCCGATGGACCTCGGCCTGCGCGGCCGGCTGGCGGTCGTCGGCGGGGCCACCTCGGGCCTCGGCCGCGCATCGGCGGACGCACTGGCCGCCGAGGGCTGCGACCTCCTGATCTGGTCACGCAGCACGAAGCGGCTCGAGGCAACCGCGGCCGAGCTGCGCGATGAACACGGCGTCCGCGTCGAGTCCGTCGCCGCCGATGCCGCCGATGCGGGTGCGGCGCGGGCGGTTGCCGACGCCGCGGCCGCGATCGCTCCGGTCGACGTCCTCGTCCTCAACGCCGGCGGCCCGCCGACGGTCGACCCCACCGCCACCGAGCGCGAGGGCTGGGAGCGCGCCTTCCAGCTGCTGGCGACCACGCCGATCGAGCTGGCGACGCTGCTCCTGCCGCCGATGCGCGAGCGCGGGTGGGGCCGGGTCGTCGCGATCCTGTCGAGCTCGGTGCGCCAGCCGATCCCCGAGCTCGTCTACTCGACCGCCGGCCGATCGGCGCTGGCGGCGTGGCTGAAGACGGTGGCGCGCGCCGTCGCCGGCGACGGGGTGACGGTCAACGGCGTGATGCCGGGCCGGATCGCCACGCCGCGGGTCCGCGAGCTCGACTCCGGGCGCGCGGAGCGCGAGGGCTCGACGGAGGACCAGGTGCGCCTCGGCCATCTCGCCACGATTCCGGTCGGCCGCTACGGTGAGCCGGAGGAGCTCGGCGCGCTCATCGCCTTCCTCGCCTCCGAGCGCGCGTCGTACGTCACCGGGCAGCTGGTCGCCGTCGACGGCGGGCTGATCGCCGGGCTGTAGGATCGGTCCGATGGATGACCGCGAGCGCGCGCTACGGCGCGCCGCCGGGCTGGGGCTGGAGTACCTGGCGAGCCTGCCGGAGCGCCATGTCGGCGCCCGCGCCGACGCCACGCAGATCCGAGAGCGGCTGCCGGTCGAACTGCCTCCAGGACCGATGGACCCGGTCGCGGTCATCGAGGAGCTCGCCGCGGCCGTCGACCCAGGGCTCGTCGCCAGCGTCGGCCCGCGCTACTTCGGGTTCGTGGTCGGCGGGACATTGCCGGCGTCGGCGGCCGCGGACTGGCTGACCGGCGCCTGGTCCCAGAACGCGGTCGTCCATGCCCTCTCGCCGGCCGCGGCGGCGGTAGAGGATACGGCCGGCGCCTGGATGCTCGAGCTGCTCGACCTGCCGCGAGATGCGAGCGTCGGCCTGCCGACGGGCGCGGGGCTGGGCAACGCCGTCGGGCTGGCCGCCGGGCGGCACGCCGTGCTGGCGAAGGAGGAGTGGGACGTCGAGGGGAGGGGACTGTACGGGGCGCCGGAGATCACCGTCGTCATCGGTGAGGAGGCGCACGCCACCCTGCTGACCGCGCTCCAGTACCTGGGACTCGGGCGCGAGCGGGTGGTCCGCGTCCCGACCGACGACCAGGGCCGCATGCGGGCGGACGCCGCGCGAGCCACGATCGCGGGCATCGAGGGTCCGCTGATCGTCGCGGCGCAGGCCGGCAACGTGAACACCGGCGGCTTCGATCCGATCGGCGAGATCGCGGCGACGATTGACGGCCACCCGAACGCGTGGCTGCACGTCGACGGCGCCTTCGGACTGTGGGCCGCCGTCTCGCCGCGGCTGCGGCACCTCGTCGAGGGCGTCGACCGCGCCGACTCCTGGTCGACCGACGCCCACAAGTGGCTGAACGTCGGCTACGACTGCGGCTTCGTCGCCGTCCGCGACCAGGGCGCCCACCGCGCCGCGATGGCGATGTTCGCCTCCTACCTGATGCGCAGCGAGCAGCGCGAGAACTGGGAGTTCGTGCTCGACAGCTCCCGCCGCGCGCGGGGCTTCGCGCTCTACGCCGCCATCCGATCGCTCGGCCGCGACGGGATCCGGGCGCTGGTGGAGCGCTGCTGCGAGCTGGCGGCGCGCATGGCGGATCGGCTTCGCGAGGCCGATGGCATCGAGGTGCTGAACGAGGTCAACCTCAATCAGGTCCTCGTCCGGTTCGGCGACGACGACGACCGGACGCGCAAGGTGATCGCCGCCGTCCAGGCGGACGGCACCGCCTGGATGGGCGGGACGACCTGGAAGGGCCGGGCCGCGATGCGCATCAGCGTGAGCAACTGGTCGACCACCGAGGCCGATGCGGATCGCAGCGTCGAGGCGATCCTGCGCTGCGCCGCGGCTGTGGTCTAATCGGCCTCTTCACGAGCACCATCGAGGAGAGTCGCACCCGTCATGGCGATCGAGACCGAGCGAGGCAGCATGACCGGCGACGAGATGGTCGCCCTCACCAAGCGCCACACCCTGTTCGAGTGGTCGGCGCAGTCGAAGGTGGACCCGATCCCGGTGGCCGGCGCGAAGGGCGTCTACTTCTGGACGCCCGAGGGCAAGCGGTTCCTGGACTTCAACAGCCAGCTGATGTGCACGAACATCGGCCATTCGCACCCGAAGGTCGTCGCCGCCATCAAGGAGCAGGCCGAGACGCTGGCCTACGCGAACCCGTTCATGGCCACCGAGCCGCGGGCGCGCCTCGGCGCCAAGCTCGCCGAGATCACCCCCGGCGACATCGACACCTTCTTCTTCACCAACGGCGGCGCCGAGGCGAACGAGAACGCGATCAAGCTGGCCCGATTCGTCACGGGGCGCCACAAGATCCTGGCGCACTACCGCTCGTATCACGGCGGAACCGCGGGCGCGATCTCGCTGACCGGCGACCCGCGACGTTGGGCGGCCGAGCCCGGCATCCCCGGCGTCGTGCACCTGCTCGGCCCGTACCACGCCATCCAGCGTGGCTGGGACACGGCCGACGAGGCCCTCGCCAACCTCGAGGAGACGATCCAGCTCGAGGGCCCGAACACGATCGCCGCGTACATCCTCGAGACCGTGGTCGGGACGAACGGCATCCTCGTGCCGCCCGACGGGTACATCCAGGGCGTCCGCGAGATCTGCGACCGATACGGGATCCTGATGATCGCCGACGAGGTGATGGCCGGCTTCGGCCGCACCGGCAAGTGGTTCGCGATCGACCACTGGGACGTCGTGCCCGACCTGATCACGATGGCGAAGGGCCTGACCAGCGCCTACGTCCAGCTCGGCGCGCTCGGGATGCGACGCAAGTACGCCGAGCACTTCACCGACAAGGTCTTCTACGGCGGCCTGACCTACAACTCGCACCCGCTGGCGTGCGCCACGGCCCTGGCGACGATCGCGGTGTACGAGGAGGAGGGGCTGATCGAGCGCGCGGCGGTCATGGGCGAGTCGCTGAAGCGGCACCACGCTGAGCTCGAGGCGAGCCATCCCAGCGTCGGCGCGACGCGCAGCATCGGCCTCTTCGGGATCGTCGAGCTCGTGCGCAACCGCGAGACGATGGAGCCGATGGCCCCCTTCAACGGAACCTCGGACGAGATGGTGGCCCTCGGCAAGCGCTTCCGCGCCGACGGGCTGTACACGTTCGTGCGCTGGAACTCGTTCTTCACCAACCCGCCGCTGACGATCAGCGAGGAGGAGATGGCCGAGGGCTTCGCGATCATCGATCGCGCGCTCGAGATCACCGATGCGGCCGTCGTCTGAGCACGGCTGGGTCCGCCGCCTCCTCGTCTTCGCGATCTTCGTCGGGCTGATCCTCGTCGCCTGGGAGGGCGTGAAGTTCATCGGCGGGGACCCCTGGCGCACCGAGACCTGGACGTGGGAGCCACCGCTCGAGATCTGGTTCGCGTCCGACCTGCTGCTGCCGCACGTCTGGGACGTCTTCGGAGCGCTGTCCGCGCCGGTGCAGCGCGAGGCGGACCAGAGCCTCGCGCAGTTCCTCGTCGGCGCGTCGTTCTACACGTGGCGCGAAGCCGCCCTCGGCTTCCTCCTCGGCACGGTCATCGGCATCGCGCTGGCCGCCGTCTTCGTGCACTCGCGCCTCCTCGAGCGGGCCTTCGTGCCGTACGTCATCGCCAGCCAGACGATCCCGATCGTCGCCCTGGCGCCGATGATCGTCTTCGCCTTCGGCCAGGACGTCACCAGCGTCGTGATCATCGCCACGTACCTGACGTTCTTCCCGGTGACGATCGCGATGATCCGCGGCCTGCGCTCGCCGGACCCCCGGGCGCTGGAGCTGATGCGGTCGTACGCCGCGAACCGCTGGAGCATCTTCTGGAAGCTGCGGATGCCGTCCTCGATGCCGTACCTGTTCACCGCGCTGAAGATCGCGGCCACGGCGAGCATCGTCGGCGCGATCGTCGGCGAGGGCCCGGGCGGCATACCCGACGGGCTCGGGCGGGCGATCATCAACTTCAACAACCAGTACATCACCGGCCCGGAGAAGCTGTGGGCCACGATCCTCGCCTGCGCCATCCTCGGCATCGCCTTCTTCGGGCTGATTCGCCTCGCCGAGGTCATCGCCCTCCGTGGCCGCGGTGCCAGGCCGGACACCACCTGAGCCAGCCGGAGGACCGATGACCGATCCGCCCCGAGCCACCGAGCCCGTCGTCCGCATCAGCGGCGCCGACAAGGTCTTCGACGTCGATGGTCGCGCGGTCACGACCGCGCTCCAGGCGATCGACCTCGAGATCGGCCGCGGCGAGTTCGTGAGCCTCATCGGCCCATCCGGCTGCGGCAAGAGCACGCTGCTGCGGCTGATCGGCGACCTCACCGCGCCGACCGCGGGCCGCGTCGAGGTCAACGGCAAGACCGCCCATGCCGCCAGGCTGGGCCGGGAATACGGGATGGTCTTCCAGGCGCCGGTCCTCTTCGAGTGGCGCACGGTCGAGGACAACGTCAAGCTGCCCCTCGAGCTGCTCGGCCTGGACAGGTCGAGGCGCGACGAGCGCGCCCGCGAGATGATCGAGCTGGTCGAGCTCGGCGACTTCGCGAAGCACCATCCCTACCAGCTCTCGGGCGGGATGCAGCAGCGCGTGGCGATCGCGCGGGCGCTCGCCCTCGAGCCGGCGATCCTGCTGATGGACGAGCCGTTCGGGGCGCTCGACGAGATGACCCGCGAGCGGATGAACACCGAGGTGCTGCGCATCTGGCAGCGCACCGGGACGACGATCGTCTTCGTCACGCACTCGATCCCCGAGGCGGTCTTCCTCTCGACCCGGGTCGTCGTCATGAGCGCCCGCCCCGGGCGCATCACCCGCGTCGTCGAGGTGCCGCTGCCCCACCCGCGGAACGAGGAGACGCGCGAGGACCCGCGCTACTTCCGCCTCGTGACCGAGGTGCGCGAGGCGCTGCGAGCCGGTGACGGAGGCTCGATCGACCCGGCCGAGGCGTCGGACGAGCGGCTGGTGGCCGAGGGCGGCATCGGATGACGGCGGCCGCGCCGTCGGTCGGCGTCCCCCTGCCGCGGCCCGGCCGCGGGATGCGGTTCGCGCGTGGCATCCGCCACTACGCGCCGGCGATCGCGGTCTTCGTCGGGGGCATCCTGCTGTGGGAGGTCCTGATCCAGGCGCTCGACGTCCGCGGCTTCATCCTGCCGGCTCCGTCGGCCATCGGCGCCGCGCTCGTCGAGAACTGGGGCGCCGGTCGATGGCCGTTGTTCGAGTCGGCGCGCGCGACGCTGTACGAGGCGATCGGCGGGCTCGTCATCGGCACCGTCGCCGGGCTGCTGGTGGCGTTCGCCGTGTCGCGCTGGGCCAACGCGCGAGACGCGGTCCTGCCGGTCGCGATCGCCGCCAACGCGATCCCGATCATCGCCATCGCCCCGATCTTCAACGCCTGGTTCGGCATCACCAACCCGCTCTCGAAGATGATGATCGCCGCGCTCCTCGTCTTCTTCCCGGTGATGATCAACGTGACCCGAGGACTGACGCAGGTGGAGCCGGCCGCGCTCGAGCTGATGCGCTCGTACGCGGCGAGCGAGACGACCGTCCTGCGCAAGGTGCGCATCCCGAACGCCCTCCCGTTCTTCTTCACCGCGATGAAGGTCGCCACGACCCTCAGCCTGATCGGCGCGGTCGTCGGCGAGTACTTCGGCGGCAGCTCGACGGTCATCGGCCGGGTCGTCGTGCAGTCCGCGTCGGCGCTCCGCTTCGACGTGACGTGGGCGGCGATCCTGCTCGTCGCGATCACCGGCATCGTCTTCTACCTGATCATCGTGATGCTCGAGCGGGTCTTCATCCCGTGGCACGCGTCGGTGCGCACCGAGTCGGCATGATGTGGACAACTCGGTAGCCGCGCCGTCCCGCGGTCCCTAGAATCCGCCAATCGAACGACGGGGCCGCACCGCCCCGCCGACATCGGCATAGCGGAGGACTCAGGCGGATGAAGCGGTATCCGATCTGGTTGAGCGCGGCCGTCATCTCAGCCGTGCTGCTCGCGGCGTGCGGCGGCAGCGAGCAAAGCGATGATGGCGACGGCGGGGACCTGACACCCGTCTCCCTGCAGCTGCAGTGGGCACCACAGGCGCAGTTCGCGGGCTACTTCGCCGCGGCGGAGCTGGGCTACTACGCGGACGAGGGCCTGGACGTCACGATCATCGACGGCGGCCCCGACGTCATCCCGCAGGCCGTCGGCTGCGCGACGGACGGCCCCGAGTTCACGATCAGCTGGGTGCCGAAGGTCCTCGAGGCGCGGCAACAGGACTGCGACCTGGTCAACATCGCCCAGGTCTTCCAGCGCTCGGGGACCCTCTCGGTGGCGTGGGCGGACTCGGGCATCAGTGGGCCGGCCGACTTCGCCGACAAGCGCGTCGGTGTGTGGGACTTCGGCAACGAGTTCGAGGTGACCGCCGCGGCGCGTGCGGAGGGCCTGGAGGAGAACGTCGACTACGAGAAGGTCATCCAGGACTTCAACATGCTCGCGTTCCTCGAGGACGAGATCGACGTCGCCGAGGCGATGATCTACAACGAGTACGCGCAGGTGCTCGAGGCCGAGAACCCCGAGACCGGCGAGCTGTACCAGCCCGAGGACCTGACCGTCATCGACTACAACGACGTCGGGACGGCGATGCTCCAGGACGCCCTCTTCTCGCGCGCCGCGTGGCTGGAGGAGGATGGCAACGAGGACGTCGCCGAACGCTTCCTGCGCGCCAGCTTCCGCGGCTGGATCCACTGCCGCGACAACCCGGACGACTGCATCGGCTACACGGTCGATGCCGGCTCGACGCTGGGCGCCGGCCACCAGGCGTGGATGATGAACGAGATCAACCCGCTGATCTGGCCCTCGCCGGACGGGATCGGGATCATGGACGCCGACCTCTGGCAGCAGACGGTCGACATCAGCCTCGAGTCGGGCATCATCGCGGAGGCGCCACCGGACGACGCGTATCGCACCGATCTCGCCGAGGCGGCCCTCGAGGGGATCGAGGAGGAGACGACCGGCGACGGCTTCACGAAGGGAACGGTGGAGGTCACGCCGGGAGGCGAGTAGACCGATCCGTCCCTCGCGCGCACGACGCCCCTTCCCGATCCGTCGGGGAGGGGCGTTCTCTACGCTTCCGCGGGCTCTGCGCGTCGCACGAGGGCGGGGAGGAGCGGCGGCACGATCAGCGTGGTGATGATCGCCATGCCGACGACCACCGAGTAGATGTCACGGCCGATGGCGCCGGTCGAGAGCCCCAGCCCGGCCACGACGAGGCCGACCTCGCCACGCGGGACCATGCCCCAGCCGACGAGCGTGGCGCGGTCGCGGCCGTGACGAATGGCGCCGATCCAGGCGCCCGCGAACTTCGAGACGACGGCCAGGATCGTCATGCCGGCCAGCAGCAGCAGCGTCTGCGCGTTGGCGAGCACGGTCAGATCGACCTGTGCGCCGACGAATCCGAAGAAGAACGGCGTGAAGAAGGCCGCGACCGGCGCGACCTCGGCCTCCAGGGCCGGTCGCTCGGGCGACTCGCCGACGACCATCCCGGCGAGGAACGCACCGATGATCGCCGCCAGGCCGATCACCGACGCCAGGGCCGCGAGGCCGAGCATCAGGATCATCCCCGGCAGGAACGGGGACTCCGCGAAGCGGGGCGCGGTGAGCAGCGACGAGCGACGGCGGATCACCCGGGTGCCCCCAAAGGCCACGATCGCGACGAATGCGAACCCGGCAACCAGCAGTGGCACGATCCGCCAGAGGGAGACCTCGTCGGCGGCGATCCCGGCCGCGATCGACAGCACGATGATGCCGAGCACGTCGTCGATGACCGCCGCGCCGAGGATGATCCGGCCGCTCGTCGTTCGCAGCGCGTCCAGGTCGCGCAGGACGCTCGCGGTCATGCCGACGCTCGTGGCGGTGAGCGCGGCACCCAGGAAGAGGCCCACCACGAGGTCCCCCGGCGCGATGATCGCCGTCAGGGCGACGGCGGCGACGAACGGGAAGGCGACGCCCAGCATCGCAACCGCGAGCGCCGTGCCGCCGACGCGCATCAGGTCGTGCAGCCGCGTCTCCACCCCGACCTGGAAGAGCAGCAGCACGACGCCGATCTCGGCGAACAGCTGTGTCTCCGGGTTGATCGAGTAGACCCCGAGCACCGCCGGCCCGGCGACGACCCCGCCGAGGATCTCGCCGACGATCGGCGGCTGGCCGAGCCGGCGGAAGATCTCGTGGCCGATCTTCGCCGCAACCAGGATCGCGAACAGCTGGATCAGGATCTCGGTCAGATGGTCCAATTCATCGCCTCCGCCCAGAAACGACCGTGGAGACCACGCGGGTGCGCAGTCTCCACCTAGGCGCCGGTACGGGAGCGCCACTCCCCCGGTCCGCGGACCGTTGGGCGGCAGTCTAGGCGATCGGCACCCGCCGGTATGATCGGGCCATGCCTCCCAGCCTCCGATGACCGGCCTCGAGTTCACGCTGCTCATCGCGCTGGGCGTGGCGCTCGTGCTCGGGGCGATCGCCCATTGGCTCGGCGTGCCGCCGATGATCGGCTACATCGCCGCGGGCATTGCGGTCGGGCCCGCGACCCCGGGCTTCATCGCCGGGCAGGAGGACGTCCTGGCCTTGGCGGACATCGGCGTCGCGCTGCTGATGTTCAGCATCGGCCTCCAGTTCAGCCTCGCCGAGCTGCGCACCGTGGGAACGCGGATCCTGGCCGGGACACCGGTGCAGGTGGCACTGACGATGACGATCGGGACGGCCACAGGTCTCGCGCTCGGCTGGCCGTGGATCGAGGCGCTCTTCATCGGTGGCGCGGTGTCGGTCTGCTCGACGGTCGTGCTGTTCAAGGTCGCCGGGGAGGACGCCCTGCACACGACCTCCCACGGGAAGACGGCGCTCGGCGTTTCGATCGTCCAGGACCTGCTCACGGTCGTGCTCGTCGTCGCACTCTCGGCCATCGGCGGCGGCGAGGACGAGGGCATCGGCGGTGCGCTGCTGCGGGTCGCGGTGGCCATCGGCTTCGTGGTGTTCATGCTGGTGGCCGGGTCGCGACTGTTGCCGCGCCTGCTCGCGCTCATCGCCGGGCTGCGGTCACGGGAGCTGTTCGTCATCGGCGTGGCGGTCGTCGCGGTGGGGACGGCCTTCGCGGCCAGCGCGCTCGGCGTGAGCGTCGCGCTCGGCGCCTTCGTGGCCGGGCTGGCGCTGGCCGACTCCGACCTGACCGACAGCGTGCTCGGAGAGATCGTCCCGCTGCGCGAGCTGTTCAGCACCTTCTTCTTCGTCTCGATCGGCATCCTCCTCCAGCCCGCGGCCATCCTGGAGGCCTGGCCGGTGGTGCTGGCGCTGCTGCTGATCGTCACGCTGGGGAAGGCGGTGCCGATCGCGCTGCTCGCGCGCTTCGACGGTCAGCGCCCGTCATCGGCATTGCGCGGAGGCGCGTTGATCGGCCAGAGCGGCGAGTTCAGCTTCGTGCTCGCGTCGACTGGCCTCGCGCTCGGCGCGGTGCGGCCGGACTCGTTCAGCCTCGCGATGGGCGCGGTGGTCATCTCGATCCTCACCGCCCAGCCGCTGCTGACGGTCGGGAGCCGCATCGGCGACGCGCTCGACGCGAGGGCCAGGATGCCGTCGCTTCCCGGCGACGAGCCGGCGCGGGGCATGCGGCGCCACGCGGTGATCCTCGGCTACGGTCGGGTCGGCCACTCCGTCGCCCGCGTGCTCGGCCAGCGCGGCTTCGCGTGGGTGGCGATCGAGGGCGACTGGCACGTCGCACACGCCGCGCGCGAGTCGGGGGCCCCGGTGCTCTTCGGCGAGGCGGGCACGCCCTCGGTGCTGGACCGCGCCGGCGTCGTCGACGCGCATGCGCTCGTCATCGCCATGCCCGACGCGCTCGCCACGCGCCAGGCGGTCGCCTACGCGCGCACCAGGAACCAGCGCATCGAGATCGTTGCACGGGCACATTCCGAGGCCGAGGAGGCGGACCTGCGCCGCCTCGGGGCCTCCCGCGTGGTCGTCGCCGAACGGGAGCTCGGGAACGAGCTCATCCGCCACGCCCTGCGCCGCTTCGGCGTCAGCGACCGCGAGGTTGCCGCCATCCTCGAGGCGCGGCGGCGCGCCTAGGCAACCCGCTCTCGACGGATCGAGTCAATGCCGCACGAGCGCTTGGCCAGGCGCGATTCCCGCGGTGCATCGAGACTCGGTGAGCACGAGCGGCGCGCGGATGCGAGCGTCGTGCGGCGCCGGTCCTCGACAGCGTGCGGGAATCGCGCCCTGAAAGGCGCGCCCTGCCAAATTGCCTTGAGGAAGCGAGGACCTTCGGCTACGCGGCCACCGACTCCCCTTCCCGGCGCTCGTCGGCGACGATGAGCCCGTCCCGCATCCGGATGATCCGGTCGCAGACCGATCCCACCTCGGCATCGTGCGTCACCAGCACCACGGTCTGGCCCCGCTCCCGGTTGAAGCGGCGCAGCAACGAGAGCACCTCCGCGCTGCGACCGGAGTCGAGGTTCCCCGTCGGCTCGTCGGCCAGCACGATGGCCGGCTCGTTGACGAGGCTTCGGGCGATCGCCACCCGCTGCTGCTCGCCTCCGGAGAGCTCCATCGGCCGATGGCCGGCACGGTCCGCAAGGCCGACCCAGTCGAGGGCTTCCCGCGCGGCCGCGGTCGACGCCGAACGGGACTTGCCGGCGTACTCGCCCGCGAGGGCGACGTTCTCGAGCGCGGTGAGCGTCGGGACCAGGTTGAACGCCTGGAACACGAAACCCATCGTCTTCGCCCTCATCTGGGTGCGGGTCCGGTCCGACAGGTTCGTAACCGATTGCCCGTCGATGAGGATCTCGGGCTCCGGTCCGCCGTTGCGATCCGGGGCGTGGAGGAGTCCCAGCAGGTGCATCAGCGTGCTCTTGCCGGAGCCCGAGGGTCCCATGATCGCGACCATCTCGCCGGCCTCGATGCTGATGTCGGTGCCGCGCAGGGCCTGGACGGTATTGCGTCGGCTGAGCCGGTAGGTCTTCCGCAGGTTGCGGCCTTCCAGCAGTGGCATGTCAGTTCGCTCCTATTCGTAGCGGAGGGCGGCGACCGGATCGAGCCGGGCAGCACTCCAGGCGGGGATGATCCCGGCGAGCATGCCGAGGATCGTGGAGAAGGCGAGGGCGAAGATCGCGGTGGCGGGCGTCAGGTCGAAGAGGACGGTCCCCGACGCGCGGCCAGCCTCGTTGGCCAGGACCACGACCAGCGCACCCAGGCCGAGACCGATGAGGCCACCGAGGAGGCCGATGAGCCCGGCCTCGGCAACGAGCGCGCGGACGATCCGCCCGCGCGAGCCACCGATGGCGCGCTTGATGCCGATCTCGCGCGTCCGCTCGGCGACACTCATCGCCATCGTGTTGATGACCGACAGGCCGCCGACCACCAGGCTGATGACGGCGACACCGATGATGATCGCGTTGAAGATCGCCGTGGACGAGCCGACCTGCTCGTCGAACTCGGCGCCGGTCATCGTGGTGACGTTCTCCGCCTCGGCCTCGATCGCGTCGGCGACCGCGGTGGCATCCGCGCCCTCGACGGGGTAGACGACGATCTGCGAGACGAGGCTGTCGGCGTCGAGCGCCTCGCGCACAGAGGGCGGAAGGGTCTCGACGAAGAGCTCCTGGGCCGCGGCGAGGGGCACGAGGGCGGTCGTGTCGGGTGCGGTCAGCGTGGGCTGCAGGACGCCGACCACCTCGAACTCGACCCCGCGGATCATGAGCGTGTCGCCGGCGGACACCGCGTGCTCGCGCGCCAGGTCGGAGCCGAGCACGGTGACCTGCGAGCCCTCATCGTCGGGCGTCAGCAGGCGACCCTGGGCGGGCTCGATCGTGAAGTCCTCGAGGCCCTCATCGGCCCCGGCGACGCCGCCGATGACGAGGTTGGGGATGCCAAACGCGGCACCGCCGTCGAGCTGCTCCTCGAACAGCATCTGGACCTGCGGGTCGACCGCGGCGACGTCGTCGAGCCCGCGGATCTCATCGGCCGCGGCGATGTCCATCGGCGCGGTCCCGAGCCCGACGCCGATGTTGCTGGCGTCGCTGACGACGATCTTGTCGGCGTAGTAGGTGCTTCCGCCCTCGACGAGGGCATTGATCTTGTTGGCCATCGAGCTGAAGACGACGAGAGCCCAGATCCCGATCGTGATGCCCAGGATCGTGAGGGCCGTTCGAAGCTTTCGGCGCGAGAGCTCGCGCAGCAGGCGCATCGGTTCCTCCGGTGTGTTGAGATGGCGAGTTGGTTGACTCAGGGTCAATCACCGCGGGCCCGATGTCGTCGGCCGGAGGACGGAATCAGTCGTCCGTCGTAGGGATGACGCCGCCGGCCTGGACCACGCCGTTCTCGTACGCGAAGACGACCGCCTGCACCCGGTCGCGCAGGTCGAGCTTCATGAGGATGTGGCTGACGTGGGTCTTCACCGTCGTCTCGCTGACCACCAGCTCTTCGGCGATCTCGGCGTTGCTCTTTCCCGCGGCCACTTCGCGCAGGACCTCGAGCTCGCGCTCGGTCAGGTCGGCCAGGCCCGACGCCTGGGCGCCGCGTGGTAGGCGATGGGCAAAGGCGTCCAGGAGCCGGCGGGTGACCGACGGCGCGAGGAGCGCGCCCCCATCGGCGATGACGCGGATGGCATCTACCAGCTGCTCTGGTGGCACGTCCTTGAGCAGGAAGCCACTGGCGCCGTTGCGCAGCGCCTCGACGATGTACTCGTCGAGGTCGAAGGTCGTCAGCACCAGCACTCGCACCGGCCGCTCGACGCCGGGGCCGGCAAGTCGTCGCGTTGCCTCGACGCCGTCCATGATCGGCATTCGGATGTCCATGAGCACGATGTCGGGCGCGAGGGCGGCGGCGGCCGCGACTCCCGCGGCACCGTCGGCTGCCTCGCCGACAACCTCGATGTCCCGCTCCGCCTCGAGGATCATCCGGAACCCGGCCCGCAGCAGCGGCTGGTCGTCGACGATGAGGACGCGGATCGTCACGCCCCGGCCCCGACGGTCGGGATGCGCGCCAGGACGGCGTAGCCACCCTCCGGACGCGGGCCAGCGCTCAGCTCACCACCGAAGAGGGCAACGCGCTCGCGCATCCCGATCAGGCCGTGGCCGCCGCCCTCGGTCGCGGGGGCCGGGACCTCGGCCGGCCGCCGGTCGCCGCCGTTGTCGCTCACCTGGACCTCGAGCGCGTCGGGCAGGTAGCGAACGATGACCCGCGCGCGGGCCGGACCGGCGTGGCGCAACGTGTTCGTGAGAGCCTCCTGCACGATGCGGTAGACCGACAGCGCGGCGCTGGCGGGCAGCGGCCGCTCCTCGCCCTGGATCGACAGCTCCACGACGAGCCCGGCGTCCTCCATCCGACCGATGAGCGTGCGCAGCTCGGCGATCCCAGGCTGCGGGTCGAGCGCGACGACCGGCTCGTCCTCGCGCAGGACCTCGACGACGCGCCGCATCTCGGCCAGAGCGTCGCGGCCTACCTGGGCAACGTTGCGCATCGCCACCTTGGCGGCTTCGGGCTGGTCGTCGACGAGGCGCTCCGCGGCCGCGGCCTGGACTGCAACGACCGAGACGTTGTGCGCAACCACGTCGTGCAGCTCCCGCGCGATCCGGCCGCGCTCGAGCGCCACCGCCAGGCGGGCGTTGTCCTCGCGCTCGCGCTCGAGAAGAGCGGCGCGGGCCTCGAGCGACCCCACGTAAGCGCGCCGCGTGCGGATCGTGACTCCGATCGTCCACGCAAGGGCGAGCGCCAGCAGGTTCAAGAGGAAGTCGGCCACGAAGACCGCCGGCGGGACCGGTTCGCGAAGGGCGAACCCGGCGAGGCTGACGGTCATGCCGATGACATACAGACCGCCCGCGACAAGCGCATCACGCAGCGGCATGTGGGCTGCGACGGTGTAGATCGCGATCAGCACGCCGAGCCCGGCGACCGAGCCCGCTGGTTCGCCGATCCATGCATACACCGCAGTGCCGACGCCGACCACGGTGTAGACCGCAAGCGGCCATCGTCGTCGGACGGTGAGGGCAGCCGACTGGATGAGCAACAGCGCGAAGGAGACGATCGACACCGGCTCGCCTCGCGGCGTGGTGGCGATCAACGCGAAGATCGCAATCGCACCGATCCCCCACGCGAGCAGCGCGTCGAGCAGGTTCGCGCGCGACTCGCTGGCCCACCAAACCCGCCAGCGCTGCAGCATGGCCGATACGGTACGCCCGACGACCACGGCTGGCATCGGTCTCGAAGACGATCGTGGCATCCGTCGCGCGACGGATGTGCGTAGCTAGGCCTTCCAGGCCTCGCCGATGCGCTCGATCAGCTCGTCGAGCGTGCGCACCTCGAGATGCGCGATGCCGTCGGGGTCGGTGTGCAGCAGGCCCCACGGCCCGCGCCGGATCCAGACCGCCCGCATCCCGGCGGCCGCGGCCGGCAGCACGTCGTTGTCGACCCGGTCGCCTACGTAGGCGACGTTCCCCGCCGACGGTGAGTCGAGCATCTCGAGCGTCCGCGCGAAGAAGGCAGGGTCCGGCTTGGATACGCCCATCGCGTCGCTCATGCCCATCGCCTCGACGTCGATGCCGAGCGCGACCAGCTCATCGTGGCGACGGGCCGGCTGGTTGGCGGTGATCGCGACGCGGTAGCCACGCTCCTTCAGGCCGTCGATGGCGCGCAGCGCATCGGGATAGAGGTCGTCCGGCCGCAGGTCACCGTAGCGGGCCTCGAATTCCGGCCGGCTGTCCTGCCAGTCGGGGCGCTGGAGCAGGTCGAAGAAACGTCGCCAGTCCTCGGGCTTGTCGGCGTTGGAGATGGAGCCGCCGAGGACAGCCATGAGCGTGAACTCCGGGAGGCCGAAGATCTCGGCCCAGGTTCGGAAGACGCGCGTCTCGTCAACCAGCGTCTCGCCGACGTCCAGCACGACCCAGCGCCCGCTCTTCACCAGCGGATCGTAGCGGAGGCTGCGGTCGGTCCGGTTCAGCGCCCCGAGCGTGACCCGCCGAACATGGAGCCGAGCAGGTCGTCGAGCCCCTGGCCCTGGGAGCGCTGCCCGGTGGCGCTCGCGCCTCCGCCGCCGAGGACGGACCCGAGCAGGTCATCCAGGCCCATGCCGCCGCCGCCCTGCTGCTGCTTCCGGCCGAGCATGTTCATGACGATCGGCGCCAGCATGGCCAGCAACGGCCCGATGGTGCTCATGTCGAGACCGCTCTTCGCCGCGAGCGCCTCTTCTGCTGCCGGTCGGCGGTCGCCGAGAGCGTGCTCAAGGATTCCGGCACCATCGGCTCGGCGGCCAGAGACGTTGCCGTCGAGGTAGTTGTCGAGCTCGTCGAGCAGAGAACCGTCGTGGTCCTCGGCCAGGGCGCGTTGAAGCCCCGGAGCGGCGTCAGGGTCGTGCGCCTCGGCGCCGAGCGCGCCGACCAGCATCGGCAGGGCGTCGCCGATTGCCGTTCGGGTGCGATCCGGGTCGGAGCCGATCCGATCGCTGATGCGCCGGATTCGCTGGTCGGAAAGCTGTTCGTTGATATTGTCGATCAGGGTTGCGGTGGTAGCCATCGGGTTCACCTTGCGTGGCAGATGGTGGGCCCATCGCAAGTCCGATGCCTCGCGGCCGGTGACCTAGGCCTGCTTCACCCCGGCGACGAGGCCCTCGACCGATGGCTTCGCGTCGCCGAACAGCATCTTCGTCTTCTCGTTGCTGAACAGCGGGTTCGGGATGCCGGCGAAGCCCGCACCGCGGCCGCGCTTCAGGACGATGATGTTCGCCGCCTGGTCGACGTTGAGGATCGGCATGCCGCTGATGGGCGAGCCCTCCTCGCGGGCGACCGGGTTGACGACGTCGTTGGCGCCGATGATCAGGGCGACGTCGGTATCGGCGAAGTCGTCGTTGATCTCGTCCATCTCCTTGAGCCGGTCGTAGGGGACGTTGGCCTCGGCCAGCAGCACGTTCATGTGCCCCGGCATGCGCCCCGCCACCGGGTGGATGGCGAACTGCACGTCCACGCCGCGCGCGATCAGCAGGTCCATCAGCTCGCGCACCGGGCCCTGTGCCTGCGCCACGGCCATCCCGTAGCCGGGAACGATGATCACGCGCTTGCCGTAGGCCATCAGCACCGCGGCGTCCTCGGCGTTGATCTCGCGAAGCTGCTCCTCGCCCTCCTCACCGGCCGCGATGGTTCCGCCGCCGGTGCCGAAGCCGGCGAAGAGGACGTTGAACAGGGATCGGTTCATCGCCTTCGTCATCAGCTGGGTAAGGATCGCGCCGGAGGCGCCGACGAGCGTGCCGGCGATGAGGAGCGCGTAGTTGTTGAGCACGAAGCCCGTGGCCGCCACCGCGATGCCGGTGTACGAGTTCAGCAGCGACACGACGACCGGCATGTCCGCCCCGCCGATCGGCATCACGAGTTGGACGCCGAGCACCAGCGACAGCGCCACGAAGACGAGGAAGAGGGGCATGCTCGGCTCGACGGCGGCGAGATAGACACCGATGCCGACCAGTGCCAGGAACAGGCCCGCGGTCACGATCTGCGAGCCGGGATACTTCACCGGCCGCGCGGCGATCAGGCCCTGGAGCTTCCCGAAGGCGACGATCGATCCGGTGAGCGAGACGGAGCCGATGATCGCGCCGAGCAGCGTGGCGATGACGAACGCCAGCGGCAGCAGCTCGCCGGGGTGCAGCTGGGTGTCGCGCTGGAACTCGACGACGGCCACGAGCGCCGCGGCGCCACCGCCGGCACCGTTGAAGATCGCGACCATCTGCGGCATCGCCGTCATCGCGACGCGCTTCGCCCCGAGCCAGCCGGCGATCGCTCCGACGATGGCGCCGAGGACGATGATCCACCACGTGTCGGGGATGCCGAGCTCGCCGTCGCGGACGAAGAACGTCCACACTACGACGAGCCCCATGCCGGCGGCGCCGAGCAGATTGCCGGTCCGCGCGGTCCGCGGGCTGGCGAGGAACTTCAGCGCCAGGATGAAGGTGACGCTCGCGACCAACCAGACCAGGTAGGTCAGGATCTCGAGGGGCTGCATCTAACCGCGATCCCCCGGTCGCTTGCGGAACATCTCGAGCATGCGGTCGGTGACGACGAAGCCGCCGACGACGTTGATCGTGCCGAGAACGACCGCCAGGAACGCGAGGACGATCGCGACCGGCGAGTCGGCCGTGGCCGCGACGAGCATCGCGCCGACCACGATCACGCCGTGGACCGCGTTGGCGCCGCTCATCAGCGGGGTGTGGAGCATCGTCGGCACCTTCGAGACGACCTCGTAGCCGACGAACGCGGCGAGGACGAGGATGAAGAGCGCCGAGATCAGCGCGAACGGATCGAGTTCCATCGGTCTATGCGTCCTTCGGTGCGGAAGTGCCGTCGCGTTCTGGCGCGGGAAGAGTCCCCGCGGCGTCGGGCTCCGATACGCCCGATGTGCTTGACCGAGCCGGCTCCGCGGGATCAGTCGCGGCGGCGCCGGCCGGCGCTGTCGCTTCGACCTCGATCCCGAGGGCCTTGGCAGTGGCTTCGTGGACCACCTTGCCGCCGTGGGTGATCGTCGCGCCCTTCGTGATCTCGTCGTCGAAGTCGAGCTTCAGCGCACCATCGGCCGCGAGGTGCTTCACGAGCGTCTGGATGTTCTTCGCGTACATCTGCGTCGCGCTTGCCGGCATCGTCGCCGGCAGGTTGGTGATCCCGACGATCCGGACGCCGTGCTTGACGACCTCCTTGCCGGCCTCGGTGCCCTCGACGTTGCCGCCCATCTCGGCCGCCATGTCGACGATGACGCTGCCCGGCTTCATGCTCGCGACCATCGCATCGGTCACGAGCTTCGGCGCGGGACGGCCGGGGATGAGGGCGGTGGTGATGATGAAGTCGGCCTCCTTGACGCGCTCGGCGATCAGCTCGGCCTGGCGACGCTTGTAGTCGTCGCTCATCTCGGTCGCATAGCCGCCGGCGGTCTCGGCCTTCGCCTTCTCCTCGTCGGTCATCTCGACCGCGATGAAGGTGCCGCCGAGGGACTCGACCTGCTCCTTGACGACCGGGCGCACGTCGGTGGCCTCGACCACCGCTCCGAGGCGCCTGGCCGTGCCGATCGCCATCAGCCCGGCCACGCCGGCGCCCATGACGATCCCGCGCGCCGGGCGAATCGTGCCCGCGGCGGTGGTGAGCAGCGGGAAGAACTTCGGCAGCCGGTCCGCCGCGATCAGGACCGCCTTGTAGCCGCCGACCGTCGCCTGGCTGGACAGCGTGTCCATCGACTGCGCGCGGGTGATGCGCGGGATCGCGTCCATGCTGATCGCTGTCACGCCCTGCTTCGCCAGCTTCTGCGCGAGCTCCGGCTTGGCAAGCGTCCCCAGTGTGCCGATCAGGACCGATCCGCTGCGCAGCATCTCGATCTCCTCGTCGGAGGGGCGGCCGACCCGCAGGACCATGTCGGCGTCGCTGTAGAGCTGCGCCGCATCGGGCACGATCGTCGCGCCGGCCTCGCGGTAGGCGTCGTCCAGGCTGGCACTGGCCTCGCCGGCACCGGCCTCCACGAGGACCTCGTGCCCGTCGCCGATCAGCTGGCCGGCGATCTGTGGAGTGAGCGCGACGCGCGTCTCCCCGTCCGCCGTCTCGCGTGGAACACCGATCTTCATGGAAGGAGCTCTCTTCGGGTGGGCATGCATGCCGCGAACCGCCGCAGCTCCTCCTTCGAGGGCGCGAGGCGGTTCGGGGGCCGAGTGTAGCAGAGGCCCGGGCATGGGTCTGTCGGATGGGAATTCGGTACTGCCCGCGCGCGCCGAGGCGCTGCATCAAACCTCAACAAATCGGCGCAAGTCTGTTGCTCGACACGCAGTCGATGGACTGCCTTGAGGCCCTGCGAGCGCTCGGCTCGGTTGGAACGGGCACTGCATGCCCACTGGTTCGACAATGCCTCGGGTCCAGGCGGCGCGGGGCTCATACACCAGCGAAGTGGGGAACCTCATGATACGCAGAACCATCCTCATCCTCGTCACCCTGTCGCTCGCGATGCTCGTCGCGGCGCCGGCGGTGGCAGCCAAGGCGCCGGAGCGCGTCGAGCTCACCCAGGCGGTGACCGGGACGCTCCCGGGCGGAGTCCCGTTCGAGGGAGAGCTGTCGGTCGATCGCATCACGACGGACGGTGAGCAACTGCTCGCCCACGTGACGCTGACCGGCAACGGCATCAACAAGACGAAGGCCGTCGTCCCGATCGGATTCGGTGGCGCGTCCGAGGTCGGGGTGCAGCAGGTCGCCTGTGACATCCTCACCCTGGACATCGGCCCGATCTTCCTCGATCTCCTCGGCCTAGTGCTCGAGACCTCCCTTATCGAGATCGACCTGACCGCGGTGCCGGGACCTGGCAACCTGCTCGGCAACCTGCTCTGCGCCGTGGCCGGCCTGCTTGACGGCCCGGGTCCGCTGGGCGGCCTGATCAACCGGCTGATCGCCCTGATCAACCAGCTGCTCGGATAGGGGCCACATCCCGAAGGCCGCCGGCACACTGCCGGCGGCCTTCGCTTGCCATCGACGCTTGACATCTCCCTCGCCGTCCTGCCGGCCGAGCGCGGCCTCACGCGTCACAGCTGGCCGATGCCCTAACGTCAACAACCAGACGATCGGCTACCTTGAACGTGGCGAGAACAACCCGAGCCTGGAGCTCGCCCTCCGCGCGGCGGAGTACTTCGACTTGCCGGCGGAGGCGATCTTCAGCCGGCATCCTCTAGGCCGATGTCCGCCCAGCTCGATGGAGCTGGCCCGAGCGGAGACCACGCGTGAGCCTCATTCTCGACTCGATCAGCAAGCGCTTCGGTGAGGTCGTCGCCCTCGACGGCGCCAGCTTCAGCGTCGAGCCCGGCCGCATCTTCGGCCTGCTCGGGGCAAACGGGGCCGGAAAGACGACCGCGATGCGGATCGTGCTCGACATCCTCCGCGCCGATTCCGGCCGCGTCACCTGGATGGGCACCGAGAACACCGCCCTTCCGCGCAAGACGTGGGGCTACCTGCCCGAGGAGCGCGGCCTCTATCCGAAGATGAAGGTCGGCGAGCAGCTGCGCTTCTTCTCCGCCCTCTACGGCGTTTCGGACGAAGCGGCGAGCGCGGAGATCACCGACTGGCTCGAACGCTTCCGGATCCCCGACTACCTCGATCGCAGGGTCGAGGAGCTGTCGAAGGGCAACCAGCAGAAGATCCAGTTCATCGCGGCCATCCTCCACGACCCCGCGGTGCTGATCATGGACGAGCCGTTCACCGGCCTCGACCCGGTCAACGTCCGGCTGCTGAAGGAGGCCTTCGTCGAGATGCGCGACCGCGGCAAGACCCTGATCTTCAGCACGCACCAGATGGAGACGGTCGAGGAGCTGTGCGAGTCGATCGCGATCATCGACCGCGGCCGGGTGATCGTCAGCGGGGCCGTGCGCGACGTCAAGCGCGCGATGGGCCGCCAGGTCGTGCGGCTGGCGACCAACGGTAACGGCCACGGCGTCGAATGGCTCCACCAGCTGCCGGGCGTCGATGTCACCGCCCAGCGCGAGGACTACATCGAGCTGCGCGTGCCGGCCGACCGAGACCCGGAGACGATCCTGCGCGCCGCACTCGACCGCGGCGACAAAGTGACGCACTTCGAGATCGCCGAGCCGAGCCTCGAGGAGATCTTCATCGAGCACGTCGGGCGTCGCGCCGTCGACGAGGAGGAGGAGCACCTGGCGACCACCGGAAAGGGGGCGGCGGGATGAGCGGACTGTTGCCGAATGCCTTCCACGTCGCGCGCCGCGAATACGCCGTCCGCGTACGTGGCCGCGCCTTCCTCATCACGACCGCGCTCCTCGCGGTGCTGGTCATCGGCGTGATCTTCATCCCGACCATCCTTGCGGCCGTCGGCGTCGCCGACCCGCCAACGGTCGCGGTTGTTGTCGAGGCGGACGATCTTCAGCCCGCCGCGGTCGTCGTGCCGATCGAGCAGGCGCTCGCGACCCCCGGCGCCGAGGGAGAACAGCCTGAGGTCGTCCTCCAGGACAACGCCGAGGCGGCCGCGCAGGCCGTTCGCGATGGCGAGTTCGACGCCCTGCTGACGGTGACGCGGGAGGGTGACGGCGAGCTCGCGTACGAGTACCTGGGCAGCGCGAGCCCGACCAACGAGACGCGCCTCGCCGTGACCCAGGCGGCACAGGGAATCACGATCGCCGACCGTCTGACCCGCGAAGGCGTTCCGCCGGAGGAGCAGGCGCAGCTCTTCGAGCCGCCGTCGTTCGAGGCGGTGGCGATCGACCCGGACGACGCTCGCAACGATGAGGACTTCGGCGGCTCCTACATCCTCGCCTACGCGATCGTCATCCTGACCTTCATGGGAATCCTGACCTACGGCAACTGGGTCGCCCAGAGCGTCGCGGAAGAGAAGTCGGGCCGGGTAATGGAGCTGCTCATCACCGCCGCCACGCCGCGGCAGCTGCTCGTCGGCAAGGTCTTCGGCACGGGCGCGGCGGGTCTCACCCAATACCTGGCCGTCGCGCTCGCCGCGGCGATCGGCTACCTCGCCAGCGGACCGATCGCCGAGGCCATGGGCCTCAGCGGCGAAGCGCCGATCACGCTACCCGAACTCGACCCCACGATGATCCTCTCGTTCGGGGCGTTCTTCCTGCTCGGCTTCCTCCTGTACGCGACCCTCTACGCCGCGGCCGGCTCGATGGTGAGCCGGGTCGAGGACGCGCAGCAGGCTGCCGGGCCGCTCATCTTCCTGGCCGTCGGCGGCTACCTCGCGGCTTTCGCAGGACTCAACGAGCCCGACGCGCAGTGGGTCGTCGTGCTGTCGGTCATCCCCTTCTTCAGCCCGTACCTCATGCCCGCGCGGATGCTGCTCACGACGCCGAGCGCCGGCGAGATCGCGCTCGCGCTCATCCTGCTGGTGGTGACCGTCGCGGTGGCGCTCTGGATCGCATCGCGCATCTACAGCGCCGGCGTGCTGCTGTACGGACAGCGGGTCGGGCTACGCAGCGTCTGGCGCGCGACCCGCGTCGCGCGATGAGCTCGCTGGCCGTCACCGACGCGCGTCGCATCGAGCTCGTCCACGGCGACATCACCACCGAGCGACTCGACGCGATCGCCAACGCGGCCAACGAGGCGCTGCGCGGCGGTGGCGGCGTCGACGGGGCGGTCCATCGCGCCGCCGGACCCGGCCTGCTCGCGGAGCTTCGCCGCCGATACCCGAACGGAACCCCCACCGGCACCGCGGTCGCGACCGACGGCCACGACCTGCCGGCGCGCTGGGTGCTCCACGCCGTCGGGCCCGTCTGGCGCGGCGGCGAGCACGGCGAAGAGGAGCTGCTCGACGGCGCGTATCGGTCCTGCCTGCGCCTGGCCGATGAGCTCGGCGCACGCAGCGTCGGCTTCCCGGCGATCAGCATGGGCATCTACGGCTACCCCGCCGAGGATGGCGCGCGGGTGGCGGTGCGGACCGTGGCCGGCCACCTGGGCGGGGAGACCGGGATCGAGCTCGTGCGCTTCGTGCTGTTCAGCGACGAGACCTACGACCACTTCGCCGCTGCCCTGTCCGAGCTGGCCGGTACGTAGCCCGACTCAGGCGAGCGGCACCGGCGCGGCGGTGCGCAGCCCGGGACCGGACCGGCGCGGATGGAGCGAGAATCGATCGTCCGGTGGGGCGAGGTCGGTCACATCGGCGCCCATGAGCAACCCACTGACATATTCCCCGACCACCGGCGCGTGCTTGAACCCGTGCCCCGATCCGCCGCCGACGATCCAGCCGCCCTCGAAGTTCGGGTGGCGGTCGATGACGAAGTGCGTGTCGGCGGTCAGCTCGTACTGGCAGACGCGCCCCTCGGCCACCGGCCGCTGAGCGAGATCGGGAAGGCGCCGCCGCAGGTACTCGCGTGACGCGGAGACCCGCTCGTCGGAGAGGCGCCGCTCCTGCGTGTCGGGATCGACGAGTGGTCCAGGCCAGTCCGGCGCGACCTTGGCGCCGCGGCCCTCGATCGACGGCAGGCCGTAGAAGGCGGCGTCGTATTCGACCCATGTCGGCAGGCTGCCGGCGTCGAAGCGCGCGTCGCCGGGCGGCGTCGCGAAGTAGATGACCTCCTGCTGCGGCACGGCCAGCTCCAGACCTGGGACCGCTCCCAGCAGCTTCGGCAGCCACGGGCCGGCGGCGAAGACGACGGCATCGGCGGTCGCCGGCTCGCCGTCGACCACGACGGCGCCCTCAGACACCTGCGCCAGGCCGATGCGGACGTCCCCGCCAGCATCGGCCACCGCCCGGGCGGTGGTGGCCACGCCGCGTCGGGCCAGCAGCACTCCCGCCTCCGGCTCGTGGAGCGCCCAGCCGATGTCGGCAAGCCCCATCTGGGGGTAGCGATCGCGGAGCGCATCGGCCTCGAGACGCTCGGCCGAGATGCCGAGCCGCGCCAGGGTGCGGAGCGAGTCGGCCTCGAAGCCGTCATCGCGATGCGCGAGCCACACCACACCGGTGTGGACGAACAGCGACGGGTCGAGCGCGAGCCATTGCTGCAGGGAGCGGCGCTGCCAGAGCGGATAGTGAGCGTCGGCACCGTGGGCGGAGCGCGTGACGCGCGACTCGTCGCCCGAGCTGGCCAGCGAGTTGCCCGCGCCGTACTGGTCGATCAGCGTGACCGATGCGCCCCGCCGCAGTAGCCAGCGCGCGGTCCACGACCCGAAGGCGCCGGCACCGATGACGAGCACGTGCATCGGCGGATCGTACGCGCCTCGATGGACGAAGCGCTCGCTCGCTGCGAGTGAGCGGGCGCTACGATCAGCACCGTGGAAGGCACGCCAGTCGACGCGGTCATCAGCACGCACGCGCTGACCAAGCACTACGGTTCGGTGCGCGCGCTGAACGACCTGACCCTCGAGGTCCGGCGCGGCGAGATCTTCGGCTTCCTCGGGCCGAACGGGGCCGGCAAGTCGACCGCCATCCGGACGCTGCTCGGCTTCCTGCACGCCACGCGCGGAACGGCCACCGTGCTCGGCCACGACATCGCGACCGACTCGGTCGAGATCCGCCGATCGACCGGCTACCTGCCGGGCGGCGTGGCGCTCTACGACTCGCTCTCCGGCGAGCAGGTGCTCGACTACCTCGTCGAGATGCAGGGCACCGAGCCGCGGCGCCGGGCCGAGCTGTGCGATCGGCTGGAGCTGCCCGGATCGGTGTTGCGGCGCAAGGTGCGCGACTACTCGCGCGGGATGCGCCAGAAGATCGGCGTCGTTCAGGCGCTCCAGCACGACCCCGAGCTGGCAATCCTCGACGAGCCGACCGAGGGCCTCGACCCGCTGATGCAGCAGGCGTTCTATCGGCTCCTGGACGACCTGCGTTTCGAAGGCAAGACGGTCTTCTTCAGCTCGCACGTGCTGTCGGAGGTCGAGCGGCTGTGCGATCGGGTCGGCATCATCCGGGCCGGCCACCTGATGGCGGTCCATGACGTGACCGAGCTGCTCGAGCGCCGCAAGCGCCGGGTGATGGTGCGCTGGCGCGGCGCGGCGCCAGATCCGGCGACGCTGCCCGGCCTGGCCGACGTGGAGGTCGACGGCAGCCGAATCACCGGCACGCTGTCGGGCGAGATCGCCGGCTTCGTGCGCTCCATCGCCTCGCCGAACCTCGAGGACCTGACGATCGAGCCGGCCAGCCTGGAAGAGGCGTTCCTCGAGTACTACGCCGACGGCGACGGCACCGAGCCCGCCGAGAAGCCGGAGGCCGCAGCAGGATGAGCGTCCGCCTCTTCCGCCAGACCCTTCGCTGGCAGCGCGTCCGGCTGCTGGTCGTGGTCGTGGCCGGCATCGCGTGGGGCGCGGTCATCCCGATCATCTACAACGAGTTCAGTGCCGTCATTCGCGACCTCGCCAACTCCGGCGCCTTTCCGGAGGAGATGATGAACATCGGCTCCGGCTCGCTGTTCACGCTGCCCGGGAGTATCACGCTCGGGCTCCAGCACCCGCTGGCGATCGCGATGATCGGCATCTTCGCGGTCGGCGCCTCGTCCGTGGCCGTCGCCGGCGAGCGGGCACGCGGGACGCTCGAGGTGCTCCTGGCCCGCCCGATCTCGCGCACGACGCTGTACACCAGCCTCCTCGTGGCGCTGCTGCTCATCGTCCTCGTCGTGCTGAGCGCGATCCTCGGCGGGATGGTCGGCAGCGCCGCGGTCCTCGGCATCGTCGACGAGCTCGACCTCGGCCAGCTGCCGTTGGTCCTGCTAAACGGCTTCGGGCTGTGGGCGGCGTTCACGACCTTCGGCCTGGCGATGTCCGTCAGCTTCGATCGCCCCGGCCCGGCCATCGGTCTGAGCCTGGCGTGGCTGCTGATCCACTACTTTCTGGAGATCCTCGGATCGCTCTGGACCGATGCCGCCTGGACCCAGGAGTACTCGCTGCTCCACCATTTCGACCCCGGCGCGATCCTCACCGGGGATCTCGATCCGATCGACCTGGTGATCGTGTTCGCGGCGGCGATCATCCCGGTCATCTACGCGCTGCTCGTCTTCCCGAAGCGCGACCTCGCCGCCCCGGCCTAGGACGGCAACCTCCGCCTCGTCGCCGAGCGCGTAGGCCACCGCCTCCTCGACGCTCATCGCCGCGCCGATGGCGATGTCGTCCGCCAGCGCCGGATCGGCCCGAAGCTCGTCGGGATCGAAGTCGAGGATGCCCCGGTTCCACGGGTTGAGGGCGGTGCCGCTGGACTGCTCGAGCCGGGTGACCGCCTCGGTGAGCCGCGCAGCGCGCCCGCGGTCGCCTTCGCGAGCCGCGAGCACGGCCATCGCGTCGAGCACGAGCGTGTATCCGGACAGGTCGCCGGCCTCACGGAAGGTGCGCATCGCCTGCTCGAAGCGGCGCCGGGCCTCGTCGCGCGCGGACTCGCTGCCGCCGGCGGTCTCCTGGTCGGTGGTCAGGTCAGCGAGGCCGGCGGTGTACGCGGCCCAGCCGACCATGAAGCGGTCGCCGCTTGCCTCGAACAGCTCGAGAGCGTGAAGCGCGTGCGCGCGCGCGTCATCGGTCCTCGACGAGCCCCACAGGACGTTGGCGAGCGCCCACTCGCATCGGCCGATACCGGCATCGTCGCCGAGCTCGCGGTAGATCTCGATCGCCGCATTGATGTGGGCCTGGGCGCTCGCCACCGTCTCGGGATTCTCGAGGTCCATGACCGAGTAGGTGAACGACATCCCGTAGTGCGCCTCGGCGAGGCCGGGACGATCCCCAAGGGCCGATCGAGCCTCGATCTCCGCGAGGTAGTGCATCCGCGCTCGCTCGGTGTCCGCGCGCCAGTAGGCGAGTCCCGCGGCGGCCGACAGCGCCTCGGCGCGTGCCTCCGGGAAAGCGCTCGCGTCGGCCAAAGCCAGCGCCGCCTCCGCGCGCTCCAGCCCTTCGGCAAGGTGGCCGCGCCGCTGCCAGAAGCGCCACTGGTCGTGGCTCAGGTGGAGGGCGGTCTGGGTGTCGTGCTCCATCGACCAGGCGAGCGCGGCGCGCAGGTTGTCGTGCTCGAGATCCAATCGGTCCAGCGATGCCTTCGAGCCGGCGCCCATGACGTTGGCCGCCGCCTCGCGCGCGATCGCCGCGAACGCATGCGCGTGGCGCTCGCGCAGCACCTCCCACTGGCCGCGCTCCCGGGCCTGCTCGATCGCGAACTCGCGGATCGTCTCGAGCATCGTGAAGCGCGCCTCGCCGTCGGCGCCCTCGGCCTGGCGCACGAGGCTCTTCTCGGTGAGCGACGTCAGCCCGTCGAGCGAATCGCCGCCCACCTCCCCGCCGCAGACGCTCTCGATCACCTCGAGCCCGGCGCCGCCGACGAACACGGCGAGGCAGGCGAAGGTCGCCCGATCGGTCTCGTCGAGCATGTCGTGGCTCCATGCGATCGCGCTGCGCAGGGTCTGCTGGCGGGCCGGCAGGTCCCGCGCGCCGGCGGAGAGCAGGCCGAGCCGGTCGCCGATCCGTCCGAGCATCGCCTGCGGGGTGAGAACCCGGATGCGCGCCGCGGCGAGCTCGATCGCCAGCGGCAGGCCGTCGAGCCTGACGCAGATCTCCGCCACGGCCGGGGCATTCTCGTTCGTGACCTCGAACCCGGGCTTCACCGCACGCGCGCGCTCGATGAACAGCGCGACCGCCTCGTACTGCGACAACTGTGACAGCGGCGGCAGGTTGGCCGGATCGGGCAGGTCGAGCGGCGGGACCGGGTACTCCTGCTCGCCCGACACCTGCAGCGCGCTCCGGCTGCTGGTGAGCACGCTCAGGTTTGGGCACGCCGTGAGCAGCTGGTTGACCGATGCGCCCGCGCCGAGCACCTGCTCGAAGTTGTCGAGCACGATCAGCGTGCGGCGCGTGCCGAGGAAGTCGACGAGCCGATCGATCGGCGGCCGGCCTCCGCGCTCCGGGAGGCCGATCGTCTGCGCGATCGTGGAGAGCACGAGCTCGGGATCGCTGATCGGCGCCAGCTCGACGAACCAGACGCCATCCGGATAGTGCCGCAGCGCGCGTCCGGCGACCTCCAGGCTCAGCCGCGTCTTGCCGGTGCCGCCAGGCCCGGTCAGCGTCAGCAGCCGGCTCTCAGCCAGGAGCGAGCCGATGCCCTCGATCTCCGCCTCGCGACCGAGGAACGTGGTCAGCCGTGTCGGCAGGTTGTTCGGCGTGGCGTCCAGCGAGCTGACGGCCGGAAACTCGTTCTGGAGCCCGTCGATGACGAGCTGCCACAGCCGCTCGGGATGCTCGAGGTCCTTGAGCCGATGCTCGCCGAGGTCGCGCAGGCCGACGCCGGCGGGCAGCGCCTCCAGCGCCAGCGAGCGCGTCGCGTCCGAGAGGAGCACCTGCCCGCCGTGCCCGACGCTGGCGATCCGGCTGGCACGGTGGACGTGCAGGCCGACGTACGTCTTCGCCGATAGGCTGGCCTCGCCGGTGTGCAGGCCGATGCGGACCAGCACCTCGCCGTCGTCCGGCCACGGCTCCGCGGCGAGCGCGCGCTGCGCCTCCACTGCTGCGGCGATCGCCGCGGGCGCCGTCGGGAAGGCCACGAAGAACGAGTCGCCCTCGGTGCCGACCTCGTTGCCGCCGGTGGCCGCGAAGGCCGCGCGCAGCAGGTCCTGGTGGCGCGCCAGCAGCGCGGGCCAGCCTTCGGGGTTGGCGCGCAGCAGGCGGGTCGAGCCCTCGATGTCGCTGAAGAAGAACGTGACGGTGCCGGTCAGCAGCTCGGGCATCGCCGCGAGTGTGCCGCTCGCGGGGCCGCGCGCGCAAGGGTTCGGGGCGAACCTCGGCTAGGCTTCGAGCGGTGAGTTCCCTCGTCGCCCTCCTCCGCGAGCGGCCGGTCCTGACCGCCGTGCTGGGAGCCCTGACGATCGCCTTCTCGGCGATCTTCACGTCCCTCGCCGATGTCTCGCCGGCCACCGCAGCGATCTTTCGCTGCGCCTATGCCCTGCCGCCCCTCCTCCTGCTGGCTTGGCTCGAGCGACGCCGGTTCGGCACGCGCGCAGAGGGACAGCGACGCCTCGCCTGGATCGCGGGGATCTTCTTCGCCGTCGACCTCGTGCTGTGGCACCACGCCATCCAGGAGGTCGGCGCCGGGCTCGCCACGGTGCTCGGCAACACCCAGGTCGTGATCGTGCCGATCGCCGCGTGGCTGTTCCTCGGGGAGCGGCCAGGCGGGCGAGTGGCGGCATCGGTGCCGCTGGTGCTCATCGGTGTCGTGCTGATCAGCGGCGTGCTTGGCGACGAGGCCTTCGGGAACAACCCGGCGCTCGGCGTGCTGTTCGGGATCGGCACCGGCATCGCCTACGCCGGCTTCCTCCTCGTCCAGCGCCGTGCCAACGCCGACCCGCGGCGGCCGGCCGGTCCGCTGTTCGACGCGACGCTGTCCGCAGCGATCTTCTCGCTGCTCATCGGCCTGCCGCTCGGGCAGGTCGACCTGGTTCCGTCGTGGCCGTCGCACTTCTGGCTGATCCTGCTGGCGCTGAGCGTCCAGGTCCTCGGCTGGCTGCTGATCAGCATCAGCCTGCCGCGCCTGCCGGCCGCGGTGACGAGCGTGGTGCTGACGATCCAGCCGGTCGGATCGGTCCTGCTGGGAATCTGGCTGCTGAACGAGGCGCCGAGCGCATTCCAGCTGCTCGGCGTGCTGTTCATCGTCGCCGGGCTGCTGCTGACGACGCTCCGGGTCCGGTCGCCGGACGCCCAGCGCGCGCAGCCGGAGGCCGGCTGAGGCGTCAGGCGGGCAGCGTTGGGGGCAAGGTGACCGTGAAGCGCGTGTCGCCGGGCACGCTCTCGACCTCGATCCGGCCGCCATGGCGCGCCACCACCCCGTACGAGATGTGGAGCCCGAGCCCCGTTCCGCGACCCGGCTCCTTGGTGGTGAAGAACGGCTCGAACAGCCGTGTGCGGATCTCGGGCGGAATCCCCGACCCTGTGTCGGCAACGGTGACCCGCACGCCGATCCCGTCCGCGCTCGGCTCCGGCTCGGCGCGCAGGGTGAGCGTGCCGCGTCCGTCCATCGCGTCCGCCGCGTTGTCGATGAGGTTCGTCCACACCTGGTTCAGCTCCGAGCCGAAGGCCTCGATCGGCGGCAGGTCGTCGGCGATCTCGGTGCGCACCTCGACGTTCTTCAGCCGGTGCCGAAGAATCACGAGGGTCTGCTCCAGGCCGATGCGGACGTCGACCCGACCGACCGGCGCCTGGTCGAGATACGTGTAGCCCTTCACCGCCCCGACGATGTCGCTGATCCGCGTCAGCGCGAGCTCCAGCTCCCCGAGCAGCTGCCTGACCGATGCGTCCGCCGCCAGCCACGGGACGACGTCCGCGGGCTGCTCGCCAAGGCTGGCGGCGGTCCACCCCGCCTCGACGAGGGCACTGGCCGCGTCCGCACCACCGGCGATGGGCTCGATCTCGCTGATCCGGTCGGCCCGCTCGAGCGCGGACTTCGGCGGCGGGGTGTCCGCGG
The DNA here is from genome assembly GCA_963840145.1 of uncultured Chloroflexia bacterium. GTDB lineage: Bacteria > Chloroflexota > Limnocylindria > QHBO01 > QHBO01 > JACDBZ01. The sequence continues at coordinate 161,207 of CAWIXR010000008.1, read as the reverse complement.
GCGGCCGCGGTGGCGGGCTCGGTCGCGGCAGGGTTCCGGCCGCGTTCACGGCATCCTCGAGCGCGGAGATCGAGCGCAGCGCCGCGGCGGCCGGATTGTTCAGCTCGTGCGCGAGGCCGGCGGACAGCGTGCCGAGCGCAGCCAGCTTCTCGCGCTCTCGGAGCGTCGCCTCCATCCCCCGCAGCCGCGAGACGGCGGTCCGAATGACGGCGAGCGCGACATCCGGGCCGGTGGCCAGCAGCTCGCGCAGCGCGTGGACGGGGATGCGCAGCACCTCGGCGTTGCGCGTGGCCGCCACGCTCGCAAGGCGCCGCCCACCCTCGAGCGCGGCGATCTCTCCCTGGAGCGACCCGGGGCCGACGACGGCGAGCGGGATGCGGCTGTCGCCGGACTGGCGCGTCACCTCCAGCTCGCCGTCGAGCACGACGAACAGCGCATCGGCCTCGTCCCCCTGGCGGATCAGCGTCTCGCCCGGCTCGAGGTCAACGATCTCGCCCCGGGCCACTAGCCCGCGCAGCGGCTCGTCCTCGACGCCGGCGAACAGCGGCGTCTCCCGCAGGCGGGCGACGATCTCGTCGACGGGGAGGTGCGCGTGCGTCACAGCTGCGCCAGGTAGCGGTGGACGAGCGCAACGGCCATCGCGCCCTCCCCGACGGCGCTGGCGATCCGCTTCACCGAGTCGTGACGAACATCGCCGGCCGCGAAGAGCCCCGGCAGGCTCGACTCGAGGAAGAACGGCTCCCGGCCGAGCGTCCAGCCGGGGACGTTGGGGCCCGTCAGCACGAAGCCACGCTCGTCGCGGGCCACGATGCCGTCGAGCCACGCCGTGCGCGGCTGCTGACCGATGAAGATGAACATCGCGTCGAGCGCGAGGTCGAGCTCGCCATCGGGCGTCGAGAAGGTCGCGCCCGCGAGGTGCGACTCCCCGCGCAGCGCGGTGGCATCGGCCTTCAGGTGGACCTCGACGTTGCCAAGCTCTCGGAGCTGGTCGACGAGGTAGGCGCTCATCCCGGCACCCAGGTCCCCGCCACGGACGACGAGGTGCACCCGCTTCGCGTACCTCGCCAGGTGGACCGCCGCCTGGCCGGCCGAGTTGCCGGAGCCGATGACGGCCACCTCCCCGTCGCGGTACAGCAGCGCCTCCGTCGTGGCGGCGCCGTAGTAGACGCCCGCGCCGGCCAGCTCGGCCGCGCCGGGCACCTCCAGCTGCCGATAGCTCACCCCCGTCGTCACGACGACTGCCTGGCAGGCCACCTCGCTGCCGTCGTCCAGGCCGACGAACCGATACGGATCCTCTCGCCGGATCGTCGTCGCCTCCTGCGAGGAGAGGATCTCGGCACCGAGGCGCTTCGCCTGCGTCAGCGCCCGCCGCGCGAGGTCCCCACCGCTGAGGCCCGATGGAAAGCCGAGGTAGTTCTCGATCCGGCTCGTCGTGCCGGCCTGGCCGCCGGGTGCCTCGCGCTCGACCATCAGCGTCTTCAGCCCCTCGCTGGCCCCGTAGACCGCCGCCGCCAGCCCGGCCGGGCCGCCACCGACGATGACGAGGTCGTAGAACGGCAGCGCCGCGTGCGTCGACATGCCGATCGCATCGGCCAGGTCGCGGTTCGAGGGGTCGCGCAGGATCCGATCGTCTGGCAGCCGGACGAGCGGACGGGTCGGGTCGACCGCCTCGTCCAGCGAGGCCGCCAGCCGGCGGCCATCCTCATCGGCCTCCGGGTCGAGCCAGAGATAGGGCACCTGGTTGCGGGTCAGGAAGTCGCGGATCTCGTGGCCGCGTGGCGCCCATCGGCCGCTCAGCAGGAGCAGCCCGTCGAACGCCGGACGGTAGCCGGCGACCCAGTCGGCGAGCAGGTCGTCGAGAACCGGGTAGAGCTTCTCCTCGGGCGGGTCCCAGGGCTTGAGGAGGTACTGGTCGAGGCGGATCTCGTTGATCGCGCGAATCGCGACGTCGGTGTCGGCGTAGGCGGTCAGCAGGACGCGTTTCGCCTCGGGTTGGAGCGTGAGCGCCTCGGAGAGGAACTCGGTGCCGGTCATCGCCGGCATTCGCTGGTCAACCAGGAACAGCGCCACGGGATCGTCGCGCTGGGTCAGGTCGCGGACGACCTCGAGCGCATCGGCCCCGGAGCCGGCGCCGATGACCCGGTAGTCCTCGGCGTAGCGCGCGCGCAGGTCACGCTCGACGGCCCGCAGGACCGGGGCGTCGTCGTCGACCGCGAGGATTGCCGGCTTGCCCGCCATTCCGGCGAGTGTACCGACGGGGAGGCGCTACGCTGCGAGCATGTTGGCCCGCGCATGCTCCTGACCGGCAGCGGCCGACTGGCGCCGGCCGGGATCTCGCCGTGGGCGGTGCAGGTCCGTGACGGCCGGATCGCGTGGGTCGGGGCGCCCGCCGAGGCGCCCGCCGACGACGAGCGCGTCGACCTTGGATCGGCCCTCATGACACCGGGCCTCGTCGACAGCCACACCCATCCGGTCTTCGACGGTGACCGATCCGACGAGGCCGCCGCCCGGCTCGAGGGCGCGCCGTACACCGGCGGCGGCATCCTGCGCACCGTCGCCGCAACCCGCGACGCCGACGACGCCACCCTCGAGGCGTTGTGCGAGACCCGCCTGCGCGCCGCCCTCGCTGCCGGGACGACGACGGTCGAGTGCAAGTCCGGCTACGGGCTGTCGCTCGACGAGGAGCTGCGCCACCTGCGGATCATCCGGCGCGTCGGCGACCGGCTGCCGCTGCGGGTCGTGGCGACCTTCCTCGGTGCGCATGCCGTTCCCGAGGGCGTGACCGCCGCGGAGCACGCGGCCGCGGTCGGCGACGAGATGATCCCGGCCGTCGCCGCGGAAGGGTTGGCAGAGTTCGTCGACGTCTTCGCCGATGCCGGCTTCTACGACCTCACCGCCACCGAGCGCATCGGCCGGGCGGGACTCGACGCGGGCCTTGGACTCCGCCTCCATGCCGAGCAGCTCGCGCGCACCGGAGCCGCGGAGCTCGGCGCGCGACTCGGCGCGGCATCGGTCGACCACCTCGAGCAACTCGACGACGCGGGCGTGACGGCAATCGCCGCCTCCGGGACGGTCGCGACCCTCCTGCCGGCGCCGGCGATCGTGCTGCGCGAGCGGCTGCCCCCGGCCCGCGCGCTGCTGGATGCGGGCGCCACCGTCGCGCTGGCGAGCGACGCGAACGCCGGCACCTACTCCGGGTTCGGAACGATGCCGCTGGTGATCGGCCTCGGCGCGACCCTGCTGGGCATGAGCGCCACCGAAGCGTTGACGGGAGCGACCAGCGGCGGCGCGAGGGCGCTTCGGCGCCCGCATCTGGGAACGCTGGAGGTCGGCGCGGAGGCCGATCTCGTGGCCTGGGACGCCGAGCACGAGGGCGCCTTCGCCCTGCGCCTCGGCGCCGTCAGACCGCTGCGAGTGTGGATCTCCGGCGAGGAGATCGTTCCCTAGCTCTTGCTCAGCTGCGTCCGCAGCACCTCGAGCAGACGCTCGGCGTGACGGATGTCGTCCTGCGCGATCTCCTGAAAGACCCGCTTGGCGTCGCCGGTGGCGTCGTCCTCGTACTTCGCGTACGTCTCGATCGCCTCGCACTTGCTGGTCAGCGTCTGGAGCAGGTCGTACATCTGGTCGTCGATCGGCGACTGGATGTTGCCGGTCCGGTAGTGATGTCCGGTCTGGGTCTGAACGGTCATGAAGAGCGTCCCCACTGCGGTGCTTGGTTACGCCTCATGCCACGCAGACGGCATGCCACGCGTGGCGCCCTATCATCCCTGCATGGACCGATATGACCTTGTCGTCGTCGGCGCCGGCGCCGCCGGCGAGGCGGCCGCGCACTACGCCCGCTCGCGCGACGCATCGGTCGCGATCATCGACCGCGGCCTCTTCGGCGGCTCCTGCCCGTTCTGGGCGTGCATGCCCTCGAAGGCGCTCCTCCACGCGGCCGCGGTGCATCACGGCGGCGGCGACTACCCGTGGTCGAAGGCGTCGGACTTCCGCGACTACATGATCAACCGCGAGGGGACCGATACGCCCGACGACTCCGGCCACACGAAGTCGCTCGAAGGAGCGGGCGCGACCGTCATCCGGGGCTCTGCCGCATTGGCCGGCCCCGGCCAGGTGCGCATCGGCGACCGGCTGCTGTCTGCGGGCGCCGTCGTGCTCGCCGTCGGATCGGTCAGTCGCGTCCCGAGCGACATTCCCGGCCTGGCCGAGGCGCAGCCTTGGACGAACGTGCAGGGTACGGGGACGCGCGAGCTGCCCCGCTCGCTCGCGATCCTCGGTGCCGGCCCGACGGGCGTCGAGCTGGCGCAGGTCTACGCCCGATACGACGTGCCGGTCACGCTCGTCCACCCGCGCGACCGGGTTCTCGACAAGGAGCATCGTCGCTCCTCGGAGCTGCTGGCCGAATCGCTCGAGGCCGATGGCGTGCGCCTCAGGCTGAAGACGCGAGCAACCCGGGTCGAGGCCGCGCCGCGTGGAGGCGCGCACCGGATCGTGGTCGACCAGGGCGACCCCGTCGAGGGACACGAGATCCTGCTTTCCATCGGCCGTGACCTCCCGCTCGAGGGCCTTGGCCTCGAGACGGTCGGAGTCACGCCGGAGGACGGGCGCCTGAAGCCGGACGATCGCCTGGCCATCGCGGAGAACGTCTACGTCGCCGGCGACGTCGGCGGACCGGAAATGCACACCCACCTCGGCCACTACACCGGCGAAGCGGCGGCGCGGATCGCGCTCGGCGATGCGGACTATCGGCCCTTCCTGGACGCCATCCCGCGTGCCACCTACACCGATCCGGAGGTCGCATCGGTCGGGCTGCTGCTGGAGCAGGCGAAGGAGCGTGGCATCGATGCCGCCGAGTACACGGTCGACATCGGCACCTCCTCGAAGGGGTACACGACCGAGTCGCAGGGCCATTGCACGATCGTCGTCGACCGCTCGCGCCGCCGGCTGGCCGGTGCGTTCATCGCCGGGCTCGGAGCGTCCGAGGCGATCCACGAGTGCGTGCTCGCCATCCGCGCCGACATCCCGATCGAGATTCTCGCGGACACGATCCACGCCTTCCCGACCGTCGCCCGCGTCCTCGGCACCGCCTTCATCGACGCCGACCGCGACCTCGGCTGAGACGCGCTGTCTCGCCGGCCTGACGACGATGTCATCGGTAATATCACTATCGATATATTCCGTGACAGTGCTGAGATTGCATGCTGGCGCGGCAGGCGTAGCATCGGCACGTGAGCGACTTCATCGGTGAGACGACGGACCTCCTGCGGCGCACGCCGGACCTGCTGCGGGTCCTCCTGAAGGGCGTCCCCGAGGCCTGGACCGATACGGCCGATGTGCCGGACAACGGCTGGCGGCCGAAGGACGTCGTCGGGCACCTGATCACCGGCGAGCTGACCGACTGGGTCGAGCGCACGCAGCGCATCCTCGAGCACGGCACGTCGATGCCGTTCGACCGGTTCGACCGCTTCGCGCACGACGAACGCGACGCCGATGAAACCCTCGACGACCTCGTCGAGCACTTCGCGCGACTGCGGGCCGAGAACCTCGCGCGGCTCGAGACGCTGGCGACCGAGGAGGACCTCGACCGGCGCGGCCTGCACCCGACCCTCGGCGAGGTGACGCTGCGCGAGCTGCTCGCGACCTGGGCCGTCCACGACCTCGACCACGTCAGCCAGATCTTCGCCGGCATGGCCGGCAGCCACGACGCCGAGGTCGGCCCGTGGAAGGCGTACCTCGGCATCCTGCTGCGGCGCGAGGACCCGGCCGCCGTCGCCGGCTAATCCACGTCGACCCGATCCGTCCGGATCATGCGCAACCCGAAGAGCACTCCGAAGGCGGCCACCACGAGGATCGCCGCGGCCGCGATCGACGCCTCGAGCGACGACTGGAACTCCGCGTAGACCGCGAGCGGCAGCGTCTGCGTGATGCCGGCGACGTTGCCGGCGAACATGATCGTGGCGCCGAACTCGCCCAGCGCCCGTGCCCACGCCAGGATCGCGCCGCCGGCCACCACCGGCAGTGCCAACGGCAGGATGACGCTGCGGAAGACCTGCCAGTCGCCGCTCCCGTCGATCCGCGCGGCGTCCTCGAGGTCGCGATGCACGGTGCCGAACGCCCCGCGCGCGGCACGAACGTAGAACGGCGCCGAAACGAAGGTCTGCGCCAGCACGACCGCGACCGTGGTGAAGGCGACTTCCAGCCCGAGCGACCCGACCGGCCCGCGCCGCCCGAGGAGAAGCAGCAGCGCCAGCCCGGCGACCGCCGGCGGCAGCACGACCGGCAGGTCGACAAGCGTTTCGACCACCCGCCGCCCGGGAAACGAGCGCCGGGCAAGCAGCCACGCCAGCGGCGTCCCGAGCAGCAGCGTCAGGCCGAGGCTCAGCGCCGTAGTGATCAGGCTGAGCCGAAGCGCGGCGCCGACCGAGTCGCCCAGCGCCGCATCGCCGCTGAGCGCCCGCACGAGCAGCGCAACGACCGGCAGCGCCAGCAGCGCGACGAGGATGGTCGCCGCAGCGACGACCGCAACGCGACCGATCACCTCAGTCCGGCGGGCGGAAGCCGTGGGACGCGAGGATCTCCTGCGCGGTCTCCTCCAGCAGCCACGCGGCGAAGTCGGCTGCTCCGGCCGCCGCTTCGGCAAGCGTCACCACCCCGTACTCGGCGAGGACATTGGCATCCTCCGGAACCACGACCGCCGTCACGGCATCGGACGAGGTCGCATCGGTCTCGTAGACGATCGCCGCGTCGCCCTCGCCGACCTCGATCTTCGCCAGCACGGCACGGACGTTGTCCTCGCGCGAGACGATGTTGGCGGCGTAGGCATCTGCGAAGCCCTCGGGCGCATCGGCCTGGGAAGCAAGGTTGACGACGAGTTCTTCTGCGTAGGCTGTGATCGGTACGTCCTCGCCGGCGGCGATGATCAGCAGGCCTGGAGTCGCGAGATCGGTCCAGTCGTCGACGGCGTCCGAATCGGTCGGCGTGATGATCGTCAGCGCGTTGCGCGCGAAGACGGCCAGGTCGCCATCGGTCAGGCCCTCGTCGGCCAGGGCCTGCGGGTTGGCGAGGTCGGCGCTGGCGAAGACGTCGGCCTGGGCGCCTTCCGTGATCTGGGCGCGGAGGGCGCTGGAGGCGTCGAATGAGAGGATCACGGTCACCCCGGTCTCCTCGGTGTAGGCCGCGCCGAGCTCTTCGAAGGCATCGGTCAATGAGGCGGCGGCGAAGACGGTCAGCTCGTCGGAGCTCTCGCCCTGGCAGCCGATGAGGCCAAGCGCCAGCAGTGCTACCAGCATGCGATTCATCCGGGAACCTCCACAACGACGTTCGTTGCCTTGATTGCGCAGATCGCCTCGTCACCGACCTTCAGGTCGAGGTCGTCGACCGCCTCGGCCGTCATCAGGCTCACGAGCCGATGTGGCCCGCACTGCACCTCGACCACGGCCGCGACGCGGTCGCGCTCGACGCGGGTGACCACGCCGCGGAACTGGTTGCGCGCCGACTGCGCGACGATGGTCTGGTGTCCGACGCCTTCCGCGCGCCGTTCGCCGACGAGTCGCGTGACCTCCGAGAGCGGCACCAGCCGCTGGCCGCCGCCTGAGCGCGTCACTCGTAGGCGACCGGCCGTCTCCCATCGGCGCAGGGTCTCGACGGTCACGTCGAGCAGCTCGGCAGCCTGGCCGATGCGAACCGATTGCTCGTCCATCCTTCGGCTCCTCTGCGACGGCTCCGCGCGACTGTCAAGGCCTCCGCGTGACAACGTGCAGCACGTTGGCACGATCTCACGCAGAACCTCTGACACCGGCGCGAGGTCGCTCTTTTCAGGCACAAGTCTACGTATTAGCGGCTGAATGTCTAGAGATGTACCAAGGCTTTGAGGTGGCCCGAGGCCCGCGTCCGCAGGAGTAGGATGGCCCGCATGACCGCCACGCACGAGCCAGCATCGGTCCACGGCAGCGAGGCGCTGCGCCTGGTCGGTGCCGACGTGGAGGTGCCGCTCGTCACGGGCGGGCAGCGGCGATACGTGAACCTCGACTACGCCGCCTCCGCGCCCGCGTTGCAGGCGGTCCACGATGCGGTCGAGGAGCTCCTGGGCTGGTACTCGAGCGTGCATCGCGGCGCCGGCTTCAAGTCACGCGCCTCGACCGCCGCCTACGAGGGCGCGCGGGAGTCGATCCGCCGCTTCGTCAACGCCCGCGACGACGACGCGGTGGTCATCACCCGCAACACGACCGACTCGATCAACCTGCTGGCCGGCACCCTGCCGGAGGGCACGCACGTCGTGTGCTTCGCCGGCGAGCACCACGCCAACCTGCTGCCCTGGAAGCGGATCGGCGTGCGCTTCCTGCCGGTGCCCGAGTCGCCGGCCGACATGCTCGCGGCACTGGAGGCCACGCTCCGCGACCTGCCGCATTGCGACGACCCGCACCTCGTCGCGGCGACCGGCGCCAGCAACGTGACCGGCGAGATCTGGCCGCTGGCCGAGATTGCGCGGATTGCCCACGACAACGGCGCGCGGCTGCTGGTCGACGCGGCGCAGCTGGCGCCGCACGCGCCGATCGACATGCAGCGCGACGGGATCGACTTCCTGGCGATGTCCGGCCACAAGCTGTACGCGCCATACGGCGCCGGGGCGCTGATCGGCGAGTCCGACTGGCTGAGCTCCGGCGACCCGTTCCTGCGCGGCGGCGGCGCGGTGAAGCTCGTCACGGTCACCGATACCGTGTGGGCCGAGCTCCCCGACCGCCAGGAGGCCGGCTCGCCGAACGTCGTCGGAGCGGTCGCGCTCGGGGTCGCCTGCGACACGCTTGCCGCCGCCGGCATGGATCGCGTCGCGGCCGAGGAGCACGAGCTCGCGACGTACGCCCGAGGGCAGCTCGCCAAGGTCGAGGGCTTCGAGCACTACCGCGTCTGGGCCGATGACCACCCGCGCACCGGCCTGCTGACCTTCAACCTCGCCGGGGTGCCGTACGACTTGCTTGCCGCCGTCCTCTCGGCCGAGCACGGCATCGGCATCCGCCACGGCTGCTTCTGCGCCCACCCACTGATGGTCCGCCTGCTGCGCGTGGCCGATGACGAGGTCGACCGGCTCATGGTCGAGATGCGCGCCGGACACCACGAACGCCTGCCCGGTGCGGCACGCATGAGCCTGGGCCTCGGCTCGACCACGGCGGATATCGACATCCTGGCCGATGCGCTGCGCGCGGTCGCGGCCGACGGGCCGCAATGGACCTATTCTGTCAACGCGGGGAGCAGCGAATACGAGCCGGATCCCGACCCGCGGCCGCTCCCCCCGTTGCCGATGCGCCTCGTCGAGCACGCCCACGGCCACGGCGAATCGGCATGATCACCTCCGGCTCAGGATCAGACGAACCAGAAGGCCGAGCCCCGCACCCACCGCGATGACCGCGCCGGCCGTTGATGCCGCTCGGGCAAGCCCAACCTCGAATGCGTCCTCGGCGACGTAGCACGCTCGAATGCCGTCATTCACGTCACACGAGTAGAGTCCGATTGGCGCGAACCACCACACGAAGACACCCACCGCCATCAGACCGATGAGCAGGAGCGATCGATGATCTCGAACCACGGCCGTACGGTACGTCCGCGAGATCCCAGGTACAACAGAATCGTGTCCTACAACGTATGAACTGACGTGAGGTATCCGGCGATCTCCACCGACCTGCGCAATCGGCTCGCGTTCTGGGCGCTCGTCGGTGTCGCGCTGCTCGTCGCCCACGATGCGATCTACCTCGCCCAGATCGGTCCCGGCCAGGCGCTCGCCACCGCGCTGCGCACGGCCGGGCACGGGTACTGGATGTGGGCCAGCCTCGCGCTGACCGCGGTCGCGCTCGTTGCCGGGATCTCGTTCTGGCTGCGGATGCGCCGCCTTCGCCGTCGCGCCCGCGCGCTCGGCGCGCGGCATGACACACCGGGGTCCTTCGCGCGGCGCTTCGCGGTCGCCTGGTTGCGGCTGGGCGTCGTCGTCGCGATCGGCTTCACGATCCAGGAGAACGTCGAGCACCTGATCGCCCACGGACACGCGCCGGGCGCCGGGGCGCTGCTCGGCCCCGAGACCCCGCTGGCGCTGCCGGTGATCGGCCTCATCACCGCAGTCGCGGCTGCGATCGCCGCGCTCGTGGAGGGGGCGCAGGAAGCGCTCGTCGCCGCCATCGAGGCAGCCATGCGGCGGCCGATGCGGGCACCGATCGCCGGTCCGCGACCGCCCGCGCGGCTCGTGGCCGCCATCGGTTCGATCCTCGCCCACCCCGGTGCCGGTCGCGCACCTCCTGCCCTGGTCGTCTCAGCAACCTGAAACGAACCACGAGCAGGGTCGCGTCATGAGGCGCGAACCCGGGAGGAACCATGATCCATCGCATCGGACGAGCGGCCGTCTTCGCGACCGCGCTCGTCGCATTGACCGCCGGCGGAGCGCTGGCACACGAGGTCCGCGAGGTCGGCGCGTACACGTTCGCCGTCGGCTTCATCGACGAGCCGGTGTTCGCCGGCCAGAAGAGCGGGCTCGAATTCTTCGTCTCGACCGGCGAGGAGCAGCCGGTCGAAGGGCTGGAGGACACGCTCGACGCCGAGGTGACGTTCGGGGCCGATACCCGCGTGCTGGAGATCAGCCCGCGCTTCGGCGAGCCCGGCGCGTACCAGTCGGTCTTCTTCCCGACCGCGGCCGGCCCGTACACGTTCCGCATCTTCGGCGAGGTCGAGGGCGAGCCGTTCGACGAGTCGTTCAGCTCCGGACCCGAGACGTTCGGTGAGGTCGAGGACCTTGCCGGCGGCCAGTTCCCGGTCCAGTTCCCGGCCCCGGCCGAGGTCGTGGCCGATGCCGAGGCAGGCGCAGCCGCCGCCACTCAGGCGACGATCGCGCTCGTGCTGGCGATCATCGGACTGTTGGCGGGCCTGGTTGCCCTGGGCTTGACGCTGGCGCGCCGCGCGACCTGATGCGAGCACCCCGGTGGTGGCGCCTCGGAGGCGTAGTCGCCGTCCTGGCCGTCCTGGCGGCCCCGGCATTGCCGGGCGCTGCCGGCGGCCGGGTGCTCGCGCATTCGCAGCTGGTCGCCAGCTCGCCGGCCTCGGGCGCCGTCCTGCCCGAGGCGCCGGAAGAGATCCGGCTCGTCTTCAGCGAGCCGCTCGAGGAGCAAGTGACCTCGCTCGACGTCGCCGCCCTCGACGGAACGCCGATCCTCGAGCGCGCCGGCGAGGTCGACCCGGAGGATCCGTTCGCGCTCGTCGTCGCCACGCCCGAGCTCGCCGACGGGATCTACTCGATCACCTGGCGCAGCCTATCCGCGGCCGATGGCCACATCACCGAGGGCTTCCTGCACTTCGGCGTCGGCGAGGTCGAGGGCGACCTGCCCGGCGCATCGAGCCACGAGGTCCACGGCGATGCGGACGTCATCGGCGTCGTCGGTCGCTGGCTCACCTACCTCGGGCTGCTGGCGGCGATCGGACTGGCGGCCTTCCATCGGCTCGTCCTGCGCGAGGGGCCGATGCCGCGACGCCTCGTCCAGCTCTTGGCCATCGGCCTGGCGGTCGCGGCCATCGCGACGTTCCTCTCGGTGCTGGCTGCGGGCGTCGAGTCCGGAGCGGGCCCGGCGTACCTCGTCGACAGCCGGACCGGGTTGCTGCAGCTCGGTCGAGCGGCCGTTGCCGGGGCTGGCGCCGCGCTGCTCATCTGGGGGCCGGTGGGCTGGACTCGCCTGGTGGCGGTCAGCGCCGGCCTCGTCGGCGTCGTGTTGCTGATCATGGCCGGGCACGCCTCGGCGATTCCAGGGTTCGTGCCGATTCTCGCCGGCGTCGTCCACGTGACGGCCGTCGGCATCTGGCTCGGCGGCGTCGCCGGACTGCTGCTGCTGCTCGTCCGGCCGGCGTGGATCTCGAACGGCCAGCCGCCGCCGATGCGCACCGCCGTGCCGCGCTTCTCGGCCCTCGCGCTCGTCTCCATCGGCCTCGTGGCGGTCACCGGTGCGTACTCGGCCTGGGTCGAGACCGGCAGCATCCTGCCGATCGGCACCGAGTACGGGCGGACGCTGATCATGAAGTCGGCGCTCGTCCTCGGCGCGCTGACGATCGGCGCGCTCAACTACTTCGACGGCGGGCGGATGCGGCGCTGGCTGGACGGCTTCCCGACGCGGCTGAAGATCGAGGTCATGCTCGGCGGCGCGGTGCTGCTTCTGAGCGCGGCGCTGGCCACCACGCCGCCGGTGAACGAGGCGGCGGGCGTGCCGATCGAGCCGCTGCCCGACGCCTTCGGCGAAATCGCGCCGGGCATGAAGATGGAAATCGTCCAGGGCCGGCCGGGCGTGAACCGGATCGTGGTAAACACGACGGGCGCGATGATCGCGATCGACCGCATGGAACTCGCGCTTGAGAACCTCGACGACGGCACCTCGACCCGCGTGCCGCTCATCCTGGAAGGGATGCAGGGGCTCGAGGAGATGCCGGGCGTGGCGCACGCCGCCCACGTGATCCCGAACGCGGACGGCACGATCGACTGGATCGCCGATGCGGTCGTCCTCCCCGCCGACAGCAGCTGGGACGCCAGCGTCCGCATCCTCACCGACAGCGGCGCCGAGCTCCAGCGGCAGCGCTTCGCCTTCGCGCTCGACGAGACCGGCATCTCGGAGGGAGCAGCTCGAACCGATCCTCACCTGGGGCGCTGTCATCGCCCTCGCGCTGGGCGTCGGCGGCGCGATCGGCCTCGGGCTCGGCCTCGGCGGATTCACCCTGCCGCGCACCGAGCGCCTTGCCTCGCGGCTCGCGCTGATGGGCGGCGGAACCGTCGCCGTGGCGCTCGGCCTGCTCATCGGTCTTCGCCAGTTGGTGGGCTGACGTACGATCGTCAACCCATGGCCTCGCCGATCACCGTCCTCGACACGCTTCAGCGACCGATGCGCGACCTGCGCATCAGCGTGACCGATCGGTGCAACTTCCGCTGCGGCTACTGCATGCCGAAGGAGGCCTTCGGGCCGGACCATGCCTTCCTGCCGCGCGCCGAGATCCTCGACTTCGACGAGATCGAGCGTGTCGTGCGGGTGGCGGTGTCGCTGGGCGTGCGCAAGGTCCGGCTCACCGGCGGCGAGCCGCTCGTCCGTCGCGGGCTGGAAGGACTGGTTGCGCGGCTGGCGTCGCTCGAGGGCATCGACGACCTGACGCTGACCACGAACGCTTCGCTGCTGGCAGCTCGCGCGCACGCCCTCGCCGGGGCCGGCCTGAGGCGCGTCACCGTCAGCCTCGACGCGCTCGACGACGAGACCTTCGGCCGCATGAACGATGTCGGCTTTCCTGTGGCGCGCGTGCTCGAGGGGATCGCGGCAGCGGAGGCCGCCGGCCTGGGGCCGATCAAGCTCAACGCGGTCATCCGACGCGGCCTGAACGAGCACGCCGTGCTCGACCTGGCCGATCACTTCCGGGGCACCGGCGTCACGGTCCGCTACATCGAGTACATGGACGTCGGCCACACGAACGGCTGGCGGATGGAGGACGTCGTGCCGGCCCAGGAGATCGTCGACGCGATCGGCGCGCGCTGGCCGATCGAGCCGGTCGAGCCCGAGCAGCGCGGCGAGGTCGCGCGACGGTATCGGTACCGCGACGGTGCCGGCGAGATCGGCGTCATTTCCAGCGTCACCCAGCCGTTCTGTGGCGACTGCACGCGGGTCCGCCTCTCGGCCGACGGCCAGCTGTACACCTGCCTCTTCGCCACCACCGGCCACGACGTCCGCGCCCTGCTTCGCTCCGGAGCCGATGACCGCCACCTGACCGATGCGCTCCGCGCCATCTGGGCCGGCCGCGACGACCGCTACTCCGAGCTGCGCACCCTGGAGACCGTCGACCTGCCCAAGGTCGAGATGAGCTACATCGGCGGCTAGGAGTGGATCGGGCCGGGGCGGTCGCGCAGGCGGCCGCCGGCTCGTCCATGAAGAACGGCCAGGATCTCCGCGACGATCGCCGTGGCGACCTGCTCGGCCCCATCGGCGCCGATGTCCAGCCCCGCCGGCGCGTGGACGACCGCCAGGTCCACGTCTGACGGGGGCGTGGAAAGCTCGGCGAGCAGCCGATCCGTGCGGTCCCTGGGGCCCAGGATCCCGAGGTAGGTGATGCCGCGGCCGAGGAAGCCGGCGACGAACGCGGCGTCGCGCAGGTAGTCGTGGCTCATGACGACGACGGCCGTCCACTCGCCCGCCCCCGACGCCTCCGCAGCCTCCGCCGGCTCGAAATCGAGCAGCCGAGCGCCGACGAACCGGTCCGGCCGAAGCCACGAACGCCGCGGGTCGACGACGTCCACGCGCCAGCCCTGCCGCAGTGCGGCCGCGACCAGCGGACCGGCGTCCGGCCCGGCGCCGCACACCACCAGGTGGAGCGGCGGCAGGATCGGATCGAGCACCGCATCGCCGATCACCGTCGGGCGTCCGTGGGCAACAGCAAGCACCGCGCGCTCGCCGAGCGCATCGGCCTCGGTCGCGGTCAACCGGCGGCGCTCGCCGTCCAACCCTGTCAGCAGGTAGGTCGGCCGGCCGTCGGTGCGTGCCGCGGACAGCGCGTCGAGCGTCTCGGCGGCCATCTCCGGAGGCTCGGCCAGCAGCTCGATCACTCCACGACATCCGAGCCCCATGCCCCACAGCTCGTCACCCTCGGCGGAGTGGTCGATCGTCACCAGCATCGGCACGTCGGCCGCCAGCGCCTCACGCGCCAGCCGCGCGGCCTCCTCCTCCAGGCAGCCGCCGCTGATGAGGCCGATCGGCGAACCCTCCTCCGGCACCAGCAGCCTTGCGCCGGGCCGGCGGTACGACGACCCCCGGACCGATACGACCGTCGCCAGCGCCAGCCGCTCCCCTCGCGCCCGGCGTTCCGCGGCCGCCTCGAGGATCGCGTCGATCTCGCTCACGTTCCGCAGCCTAGCAGCGCCCCGTACCATCGCCGCGGTGACCGACTTCCTGGACGACCTTCGCTCACGCGCTCCGGATCTTCGTCTGCTGACCGCAGAGACCGACCGCGAGTCGCATCGGCGCGACGAGACCGCTCACTTCGAGCCCGGCCTGCCGCTGGCGGTCGCCCTGCCGGCGACCACCGAGGAGGTCGCGACGATCATGCGGCTCGCCACCGATTACCGCGTCCCGGTCGTGCCGCGCGGGGCGGGCAGCGGTCTGTCGGGCGGCTCGGCCGGCGTCGAGGGCGCGCTGACGGTCGTGATGACCCGGATGAACGCGATCCTCGAGATCGATCGCGACAACCTCGTGGCCGTCGTGCAGCCCGGCGTCATCAACGCCGATCTCAAGGCGGCGGTCGCGACGGAGGGCCTCTTCTACGCGCCCGACCCGGCCAGCTACGAGTTCTGCACGATCGGCGGCAACATCGGCACCAACGCCGGCGGGCTGTGCTGCGTGAAGTACGGCGTCACCCGCGACGCGGTGCTCGGCCTGGAGGTCGTGCTCGCCGACGGCCGCGTCATCCGCACCGGCGGGCGCAACGTCAAGGACGTGGCCGGCTATTCGCTGACGCACCTGTTCGTCGGCTCGCAGGGCACGCTCGGGATCGTGACCGAGGCGACGCTGCGCCTCCGCTCCGCTCCCCCGCCGAAGCAGACGATGCTCGCGTTCTTCCCGAGCGTCGAGTCCGCCGGTGACGCGGTGGCGCGCATGACCCGCGCCGGCGTCGAGCCCTGCACGCTCGAGCTGATGGACCGCGTGACGATCGCCGCGGTCGACGACTGGCACAACCTCGGCCTGGACCGAACCGCTGCTGCGCTGCTGCTGGTCGAATCGGATCGGCCAGGCGACGCGGCCGATGCGGAGCTGGCGACGGCCGAAGCCTGCTGCACCGATGCCGGCGCCGTCTCGGTCGCCCGAGCCACGGACCCGATGGAGGCCGATTGGCTGCGCCAGGTGCGGCGGATGGCGTTCCGCGCGATGGAACGGCTGGGCGTTGCGCGCATGGAGGACGTCGGCGTGCCCCGGGCGCGCGTCCCTGAACTGCTGGCCGCGATCGAGCGGGTCGCCGCCGCCCACGACGTGCGGTGCGGCACGTTCGGCCACGCCGGCGACGGCAACCTGCACCCGACCTTCGTCTGGGATCGCGGCGATCTTGCTGCCGAGGCACGGGCGCACGCCGCCTGCGAGGAGCTCTACCGGGCCGCCATCGCGCTGGGCGGGACGCTGACCGGCGAGCACGGCATCGGTGCAGCAAGGCGACTCTTCCTGGAGGCGCAGGTCGGGACCGATGCGCTCGAGGTGATGCGATCGATCAAATCGGCGCTCGACCCGCTGGGCATCCTCAACCCCGGGAAGGTGGTCTAGGGGTTCGCGGCGCGGGGAGTATATATGTATATACCGCAGGCGCCTCAACCGCGGCGGTGCTCGTCCAGGAACGCTCGGAGCACTCGATTGAAGCGCCCGGGATGCTCGAGGTTGACCATGTGCGCCGATTCGAACTCCTCCAGCCGCGCTCCCGGTACGCGGCCGGCGAGGTGGCGCATCGAGTCGACGGTCGCCGGCTCGTCGAGCGTGCCGAGCATGACCAGGAGCGGCGCGCGCAGATCGCCGAGTCGCGCCTCCGCCGGCGGGTCGAGAACGATCGGCTGGCCCTCCACCTTCTCGGCGCGGTAGTTCGCGAGGACCCACTCGCGCACCCGTCGATGAACGTCCGGCACGCGATCGGCTGATTGACCGGGTCCATCGGCCCAGAAGGCGGTCTCCCAGTCCGATACGGCCTCCCAATCCTTCGCCTCGACCATCGCATCGACCGCCTCCCAGGTCTCGGGCGGCATCTCGGCGGGCGACTCGTAGCCGCCAACGCCGCCGGCGACGACGGTCAGCGACCGCACCCGATCCGGGAACTCGAGGGTGAAGTCGAGCGCGATCACGCCGCCACGCGAGAGGCCGACGACGTGCGTCGACGGCTCACCGACCGCGTCGAGCACCGCGGCGATGTCGGCGCGGTTCGAGAACGACACGGCCTCGGTCTCGGTCTCGCCGTAGCCGCGCGTGTCGTGGCGGATGACGCGATACGCGTCCTTCAGTGCGGTGACCTGGCCGTCCCACATGCTCCGATTCGCGACGCCGGCGTGCACGAAGAGCACCGGCTCGCCGCTGCCATCCACGTCGTACGCGATCCGCGCGCCATTGGTCTCGACGAACTGGGTCATGGACCGATGATAGGCGCCGATCAGGGGTGGCCGCCCTCCTCCAGGCGGCGGCGGTCGACCGACTCGAGCTGGATCGTCGAGTGCTCGAAGTCGAAGTCATCGGTCAGGCAGGCGCACAGCTCGTCGAGGACCGCCGGAGGATCGGCCGATGGCTCGATGACGACGTGCGCCGAGATCACATGCTTGCCCGAGGTCAGGGTCCAGGCGTGGAGGTCGTGGATGTCGACCACGCCCGCCGCGTCGAGCAGGTGGCGGCGCACCTCGCCGATGTCGATCCCGCGCGGCGTGGCCTGGAGCAGCACGTCGAGCGCCTCGCGCAGCAGGCTCCAGGTGCGCGGCACGATCAGCACGGCAATCGCGATGGACGCGATCGGGTCGATCGGCGTCCAGCCGGTGGCGAGGATCACCACCGCCGCGACGATCACCGCCACCGAGCCGAACAGGTCGCCCATCACCTCGAGGTAGGCGCCGCGCATGTTCAGGCTGAGCTTCGCGCCCGCGTGCAGCAGCCGCAGGGAGACGAGGTTGACGACGAGGCCGATGGCCGCGATGACCAGCATCGGTCCGGCCACGACCTCGCCGGGCTCGCCGAGCCGACGGAGCGCCTCGACCAGGATGACAGCGGCCACGCCGAAAAGGATCAGCGCATTGGCCACGGCGGCGAAGATCTCGACGCGGGCGTAGCCGAAGGACCGATCCGGCGTTGCCGGCCTCCGCGCGAACCAGATCGCCAGCAGCGCCAGCAGCAGGCCGGCCGCGTCGGTGGCCATGTGGCCCGCATCGGCCCACAGCGCGAGGCTGCCGGTCAGCATGCCGCCAACGACCTCGACCAGCCCGAAGGCAACGACCATCACGAGGACGAGCAGCAGCGGTCGCGCGCTCGTCGTGTGCTGGTGGGCGGTCACGGTCGGAAGATCACGCCTGGATTGAGGATGCCGGCCGGGTCCCAGGCGTCCTTGATCGCTCGCATGGCCGATACCGCGGCCTCGCCGCGGTCGCGGACCAGCCAGTCCACCTTCGCGACGCCGATACCGTGCTCGGCGCTGACGCTGCCGCCGAGCTCAAGCACGAGCTCGAGGACGGCCGCGTCCGTCGCCTCGTCCTCGGGGGCGGGCCCGAGCACGTTGACGTGGAGGTTGCCGTCGCCGAGGTGCCCGTAGACGATCGTTTGCGCGCCGGGGTCCACGTCCCGGACCGCCGCTGGCGCCCGCTCGACGAGCTCGGCGTACCGCGTGAGCGGCACCGAGACGTCGAGCTTGTGCGGGATGCCCTCGGCATTGATCGCCTCGGTGTGGCCCTCGCGCAGCCGCCAGAGCCGATGCCGTCCGGCCGGGTCGGTCGCGATCGCGGACTCGCCGGCGCCGATGGCGTCCAGGGCCGCAGCGAGGTCGTCGGTCGGATCGGCCTCGTCCGAGCCGGCCTCGACGAGCACGTACATCGGCCGTCGGGCGAAGGGCGCCGCGACCGATGCGTGGCGCATGACCAGCTCCAGGCCGGCATCGGTGAAGAGCTCCAGCGCCATGACCGATGCCGAGCTCGCGGCGCAGGCGGCCGGCGGCGGCCACTGCCTCGGTCGCGCTGTCGAGGCCGATGACGCCCACCGCCCGGCGCGCCAGCCGCGGCACGACCCGCAGCCGCACGCGTGTGATCACCGCCAGGGTGCCCTCGCTGCCGGCGAGTAGCCCGCCGAGGTCGTAGCCGGTGTTGTCCTTCGGCATCCCGGGTAGGCGCGACACCACGGTGCCGTCCGCGAGGACCGCCTCGAAGCCGACGACCTGTCGGCGCATCGGTCCGTGGCGGAGGACGTTCACGCCCCCGGCGTTCGTCGCGACCATGCCACCGATCGTCGCCGTGTCGCGCGCGCCGAAGTCCACGCCGACCTCCCAGCCGGCGGCATGGGCAGCGGATTGCGCCGCGGCCAGGGTCACGCCGGCGCCAACGGTCATCTCACCAGCGTCGGCATCCATGTCCTCGACAGCGTCGAGGCGTCGCAGGCTCAGCACCACCTCGCCGCCGCGCGGCACCGATCCGCCCACGAGCCCGGTGTTGCCGCCCTGCGGCACGACGCCAACGCCCGCATCGGCGCAGGCGCGAAGGGTTGCGGCGACCTCATCGGTGGAGCCGGGCCGGACCACCGCCAGGGCGGCGCCCGTCCAGCGGCGGGTGAAGTCGGTCTCGTATGAGGCCCGCAGGTCGGGATCGGTCAGGCAGTGGTTGGGGCCGACGATCTCGGCAAGCTGGGCGACCAGGTTCACGCCCTGATGCTACCGGCGCTGAGCCTCGACGTGGCTCTCGATGCCGTCGAGCAGGCGCTGGAGGCCGAACTCGAAGTCGTCGACGATGAAGCGCACGTTGTAGTTCTCGGTATCCGGCGGAACGTCGAATCCGCCGTCTGCCGCGAGCTGGGACAACGTCGGGAAGCGCTCGGGGGTCATCACCTCGCCGAGGATCGCGTCGCGCTCGGTCCACCATTCCGTCTCGGTCTTGCCGGTGGCGGCCTCCGCGCCGGCGGCCTCGGCGGCATCGCGGGCCGCGCCGCGGACGAACATCGAGACGGCGTCGACGATCGCGACCGCGTCGCGCGCCGGCAGGCCGAGGTCGGCGACCACCGCCAGGGAGAGCTCGTAGGAATCGGCCTCGTTCGGGCCGAGCACCGAACGGCCCGAAGCGATGGACAAAGCCCAGGGATGCCGCTGGAAGAACGCCCACTGATGCCGAGCGAGCGCCTCGAGCCGCGAGCGGAGGCTGCTCGCGGGATCTGCGATCGCCTCGGCGGAACGCTCGCCGTAGACCGTGTCGACCATCAGGTCGAGCAGCTCGCCCTTGCCCGGGACGTACGTGTAGAGCGACATCGTGCCCATCTCCAGGCGCTCGGCCACCCGGCGCATCGAGACGGCGTCGAGGCCCTCCGCATCGGCCAGCTCGATCGCCGAGCGGATCACGGTCTCCAGTTCGAGCGCGGCCTTCGGACCGCGCGTGGCAGGCTGGGATCGGCCCCACAGCAGGTCCATGCTCCGGCGGGCGTCGCCGCGGCCGAGATATTCGGGCGCCATCGGTTCCGAGACTACCCTCTTGACAAACTCCGTAGGCCGTACGGTATCATAGCCGTCCAACTTCGTACAGCGTATTGAGTTACCGATGCACGAATTGACGACAGCAGTCAGGACCGAGGGTTTGACGAAGGACTACGGCAAGACGAAGGCGCTCGACGGGGTCGACCTCGAGGTCCGCGCGGGGTCCGTGGTGGGTCTGCTCGGCCCGAACGGCGCGGGCAAGACGACGGCGGTCCGCATCCTCGCCACCCTGCTCCGACCCGATGGCGGCCGCGCGGAGGTGGCCGGGCTCGACGTCGTGCGCCAGGCGGCGCAGGTTCGGCGCCGGATCGGCCTCGTCGGCCAGAACGCGGCGGTCGACGAGATCCTCAGCGGCAAGCAGAACCTCGTGATGTTCGGGCGCCTCTACCACCTCGGCCGGCGCCAGGCGCAGCAGCGGGCCGATGAGCTGCTCGAGCACTTCGGCCTCGCCGACACCGGCCGCAAGCCGGTGAAGCAGTACTCCGGCGGCATGCGGCGGCGGCTGGACCTCGCCGCCAGCCTGATCCTGGCGCCGGACGTCCTCTTCGCCGACGAGCCGACCACCGGGCTCGATCCCCGCGGGCGGAACGAGGTGTGGGGCTCGATCCGCGCGCTGGTCCGCGACGGCACCACGGTGGTGCTGACCACCCAGTACCTCGACGAAGCAGACCAGCTGGCGGATCAGATCTGCGTGATCGACGCCGGTCGCGTGATCGCCGAGGGCAGTCCGGACCGGCTGAAGTCGCAGCTCGGCGGCGACCGGGTCGACGTCGTCGTGCGCGACCCCGAGCAGCTGGCGGCGGCCGCATCGGTCGTCTCTCGCGCGGCGGGCACCGAGGCAGTGGTCGACCCGGATGCCCGGCGCGTGAGCGCGCCAGTCCGCGATCGGATGTCGGCGATGACCGCGGTGCTGACCGGGCTCGGCGCGGCCGGCATCGACCCCGAGGACTGTGCGGTGCGCCGGCCCACCCTCGACGAGGTTTTCATGCAGCTCACCGGCCACCGGACCGATGCGTCCGCGCCGCCATCGCTCACCATCGGCGCCGAGAAGGAGGCAGCGGCATGACCGCGATCACCGAGTCCCCCACCAACCCGACCCGCATGGACGGCATGCGCTGGGCGCTCTCCGACACGCTGGTCATCGTCGGACGCGGGATCCAGCACTGGATCCGCGAGCCGCTCGGCGTGGTCGCCGGCATGGCCTTCATGATCATGCTGGTTGTGCTCTACGGCTTCCTGTTCGGCGGCGCGATGAGCGTCCCCGGCGGCGGCAACTACCTCGAGTTCCTGATGCCGGGCATGTTCGTAATGACGATGGCCTTCGGCATCGGCGAGACGATGGCCTACGTCGCCGCCGATGCGGAGCGCGGCGTGACCGATCGCTTCCGCTCGATGCCGATGGCCGCCTCGGCCGTCCTTCTCGGCCGCAGCATCACTGACATGATCTACGCCTCCGTGGGCCTGGCCGTGATGATCGGCTGCGGGCTCGTGCTCGGCTGGCGCTGGCACGGCGGCATGGGCGAGACGGCGGCGGCCATTGGCCTCCTGCTGCTCCTGCGCTTCGCGATGCTATGGGTCGGGATCTACCTCGGCCTGCTCGTGCCCGGTCCCGCGGCGGTGAACTCGGTCTGGACGCTGCTCTTCCCGTTCACCATGGTCACCGTGGCCTTCGCCGCGTCCCAGACGATGCCGGCGTGGCTCGGCTTCGTCGCCGAGGCCAACCCGCTGTCGGCCACGATCTACGCCACGCGCGGCCTGTTCGGCAATCCCGGCGCGGACGGCACCTCGCTCGTCGCCCATAACGCGGTCCTGCTGGCGATCGTGGTGCCGGTGCTGATCGTCGCGATCTTCGCGCCGTTGGCGGTGCACCGGTACCGGCGCCTCAGCCGATGAGGCCCAGCGTCGCCGGCAGCTCGATCCGTCGGAGCAGGTGCGCACCGTCAGCCGCGACCCGGTTGACGTCGGTGCTGACCGGCCACATCCGCAAGATCGCCTCGGGCGCCGGCGCCAGCATCGGCTCCAGCTCCGCCAGCGCGGCCGATGGATCGAGCCAGGCGTCGAGCAGGTCGGGCGGGAGGATCACCGGCATGCGGTTGTGGATCGGCGCGACCAGCTCGTTCGGACGAGTGGTCAGGATCGCGGCCGTGACGCCGAGCGCGCGGCTGCGGCTCCAGATGCCGGCCAGCGCCAGCATCTCGCCATCGACCGCCGGACCGATGGCGTACGGTTGACGCGGCTGCGCCGACCGGTCCCACTCGTAGAACGCGTCGGCCGGGATCACGCAGCGGGTAGCGCGCAGGGCGGGACCGAAGGCGGGCGACGCGGCGGCGGTCTCGGCGCGAGCGTTGATCCACGAGCGCGGAGCGCCGGCGGCCGCCTTCTCCGTCCAGAACGGCTGGAAGCCCCAGCGGGCGGCCGTCAGCCGGCGCTCGCCGTCGCGGTCGACGAGCATGCGGATCATCTCGGTGGGCGGAACGTTGTAGAGGCCGTCGGGCAGATCGTCGTCGGGGTAGGCGCCGAAGTAGTCGCTGACGTGGCGAGACGGCTCGCCCTGGCTGAACCTGCCGCACATCGGCGCTAGGTCCAGCCCAGCCAGCGGACGATCTCAGCCGCGACCTCGCCGACGGGCCGGTCGTTGGCGAGCGCCACGTCCTCCAGCCCCACTCCGATTTCGTCCGCGACCTGCTGCCGCGCGCGCTCGAGGTCGTCGCGACGGCCCGTCGTTGGATCCGGGCCGAGCCTGCGCTCGATCTCTTCGATCGGCAGCGTCAGCCGCACGATGCGCAGCTGCATGCCGAGGGTGTCGCGCAGCCGCTCGCGCTCATCGGCCCTGGTCAGCAAACCGGCGAGGATGAATCGGGTCAGCCCCGCGGCGCGGTAGTTGGCAACGATCGGCGCCAGGTTGGCGAGCATGAGCCGGTGGCCCGCCTCGCCGTGTGCGTCGGGCACGTTCGCCCACATCAGCCAGTCGAGGTCGATGGCCGCGTACGGGACGTCCCGCGCCTCGAGCCGCTCGGCCATCTCGGCCGCCACGCTCGACTTGCCCGTTCCGTAGGCGCCGGTCAGTAGCACGGCCCCCGGGTCTGCCTCCGTCATCGGTCGAAGTATGCCGCGCTGGTCCGGCGCGTACCTTGCATGGAGATCGGTCCAGGAGGAGACCCATGACCGATGAGCGAGAGGGCGGGGCCTGGATCGGCCAGCACCCCGACGAAAACACCGAGAAGGTGCGCCGGCAGCTCGACGAGGGTGCCGAGCGCGTGGCCGTCACCGACAACGAGTCGGGTGCCAGCCCGGACGAGGACGTGCCGTCCGGCCATCGCGAGGGTGAGCACGCCGGCGACGACGAGCTCCGCGAGGCCGGCAAGAACCGCTGAGGAGACGAGACCGATGGAACAGGAGCGCGACGCCACAAAGGTCGACGAGCCCACCGGCGAGCCGCCGGACGCCGGGCTCGCCTACGACCCGGAGATGACCGATACCGACGAGGCCAATGTGCCGGAGGACTCGGACGCCGATCCGACCGCAGACACGCCCAACGAGGGAACCTGAGGTCAGGTCTCCTCGGTGATCCGGGTGTAGGCCGCGGCGACGGCCAGGATGATCGCGCCGAACAGGATCTGGCGCGTCGCCTCGGGCATGCCGAGCACGTTCAGGAGCGTCGCCAGCACGGTGAGGATCAGCGCGCCGACGATCGTCCCGGCGTACCCGCCCCGGCCGCCGAAGATCGATGTTCCACCGATCACGGCCGCCGCGACCGACGGCAGCAGATACGGATCCACCAGCCGCCCGGTCGCGCTGCCGATCACGCCGGCGTAGACGAGGCCCGCGACGCCGGCCAGGACTCCGGAGATCAGGTACAGGACGACGAGCACCGCACCGATCCGGACGCCGGCCAGCCGCGCCGCCGTCTCGTTGTCGCCCACCGCGTAGAGGAGCCGTCCGTACCCCGAGCGGCGAAGGCCGAAGAGGATCACCGCGGCCAGCGGCACGAACAGCAGCAGGCTGTTCGGCAGGAAGCCGAAGAGGGACTGGCCGCCGAGCCAGACGATCTCGGGTGGCACCCTCGACCCGCCGGCGATGTTCGCCCGCGAATAGACGTTCACCGCGCCCGAGACGACCAGGCTCATGCTGATCGTCATGATCAGCGGGTGGACGCGGAAGATCCCGACGCCGATCCCGTTCACGAGCCCGACCACCGCCGCCGGGACCAGTGCGATGAGCGACGCCCCGAGCCAGCCGACGTCGGCGACGAACGTCGACATCACGTAGGCCGTCATCGACGCGACGACCGCCACGGACAGGTCGATCCCGCCGGTGAGCATCGTCAGGGTCTGGCAGGCGGCGAGGATCGCCAGCGGAATCGCGAAGCGCAGCGTGCCGGATACCCAGCTCGCGGTGATGATCCCCGGCTGAGCGATCTGGAGGATCAGGACGAGCAGGCCGAGCAGGCCGAAGAGCGGGACGAGCGGTCGGTCCCGCATCCAGGCGCGCGCGACGGCGAGGGCGGATTGGTTGCGGACGGTGGCGGCTGCGGCGCTCATGCCGTCCCCTGCCGCAGCGTCACGTAGGCGCCCAGCATCACGACGGCCACCATGATCACCCCCTGGACCACCGTCGAGAAGGCAGGCTCGACGCCGAGGAACAGCAGGTCGGCGCGGATCAGGCCGAGGATGAAGATGCCGATGATCGGTCCGAGCAGGCCGCCGCGCCCGCCGGCCAGGCTGACGCCGCCGAGCACGATGGCCGCCACCGAGAGCAACAGGTATGGCCCCGGAACCGGCTGCCCGACGCCGGTGCTGGCGGTGAGCGCCAGGCCGCCGAGCGCGGCGAAGAGGCCGGCGAAGCCGTACGAGATGACCTTCGTCCGCCCCACGTTCACGCCACTCCGGAAGGCGGCCAGCTGGTTCGAGCCGACTGCATACAGGGACAGGCCGAGGCGCGAACGTCGCAGCGGAATCCAGATCAGCCCGACGATGACCAGCAGGACGACGAGGGCTCGCGGGACGATGTCGACGATGAACCCGCCGTCGACGAGGTCGTCGAGCCACGGGACCGAGTCGCCGCCGGGCGTCGGCAGCACGAGCAGGGTCGCACCGGCCCACACGAACAGCATCGAGAGCGTGACGACGATGTCCGGGACCCGGCTGATGACGACGAGCGCGCCATTGACCAGGCCCACCAGGACGCCGATGAGGAGCACCGCCACGACGATCGGCACCGACAGCTCCGGCGCGTTGAGCAGCAGCACCGCCGAGATGGCGTTCGTGAGCGCGATGACCGATCCGATCGAGAGGTCGATCCCACCCGAGATCACGACGATCGCCTGGCCGGCCGCGGCGAAGGCGACCGGCAGCGAGGCGATGGCCAGTGCCTCGAGCCCGTAGGCGGGGCGCAGGATCAGCGTGAAGACGAAGAGGCCGATGAAGACCACGGCCAGGCCGATCGTCCAGGCATCGCCGCCCATGCCGCGAGCGAGCCGGTCCCTCCAGCTCATGCGCTCCGCAACCGGCTCGGCGACGACCGGCTGTTCGATCGCCTCGGTCACGCCGCGTCTCCCGCTGCGACCGGGAGGCCGTGCGCCGCACGCAGGAGGGCCGGCTCGTCGGCGCGATCCGCTGGCAGCTCGTCGACCACCCTGCCGCCGAAGATCGCGATTGCGCGGTCGCAGACACGCTGGATCTCGTCGAGCTCCGAGGTGAGCAGCAGCACCGCGGCTCCGGCGCTCGCGAGCTCGCGGACGAGCTGGTAGATCTCGCGCTTCGTGCCGATGTCGATCCCGCGGGTCGGGTCGTAGAACAGGAAGGTGCGCACGCCGCTATCCAGCCAGCGGCCGATCGTGACCTTCTGCTGGTTCCCACCCGAGAGCCGCCGCGCCTCGGACTGCGCGCGGGTGTCGATCTGAAGCCGCTCGATGGCCGAGGCGACCCGTAGCCGCTCGGCTCCCGAGTTCACGACGCCCCAACGGAGAGCAGGGGCAATGGGCGGCAGGCCGATGTTCTCGCGGACCGATCGCTGCAGGAGGAGCGCCGTCGACCGATCCGCGGGCACGAGGACGATCCCCGCCCGGATCGCATCGGCCGGATGGCGCAGCTGCACCGGCGCGCCGTCAACCAGTAGCTCGCCGCTGCCGGGACGCTCCTGGCCGGAGAGGATCTCGAAGAGCTCGTCCTGTCCCTGCCCCTCGAGCGCGACGACGCCGAGGACTTCGCCGGCATGCAGGTCGAACGAGACGTCGTTGAGGTTGCGAGCCGCTCCCAGCGAGCGTGCCGACAGGCGTGGCACGGAATCGGGATCCGCCGCGGCTGCGCGCGCAGCCGGCGCTTCGGCGGTGCGGTCGGACTCGTGCGCCGGCCCGAGCATCAGCGTGACGATCTCCTCCTGGGCGCCGGAGCCCGGGGCGATGTCGACGACCCCGACCGTGCTGCCCTCGCGGAGGACCGTGGCCCGATCGCAGAGGCCGGCGACCTCGAGCATGCGGTGGGAGATGAAGATGACCGACCGGGAGGTCCCTCGGTGGCCGGCGACGACCTCGAGGACCCGGGCGGTGAGATCGGATGGCAGCGCGGCGGTGATCTCATCCAGAAGCAGGACGTCGGGCTCGATGGCCAGCGCTCGCGCCAGGTCAACGACCCGCAGTGTCGCCAGCGGCAGGTCGCGCGCATGCGTGGCGAGGTCGAGCTTCGTGAGCCCCAGCTCGGCGATCCGCGCGCGGAACGGCTCGACCGGGGTCTCGGTGAGCGTGAGGTTCTCGGCGACCGTCAGGTCGGGGATGATGGCCGGCTCCTGGTACACCGACACCATGCCAGTGCGCCGCGCCTCCGCCGGCGAGTGGACGACGCGTTCCGTTCCCCTCAGGCGGATCGTGCCGCCGTCCGGCTTCACGGCGCCGGTCAGGATCTTGACGAGCGTGCTCTTGCCGGCCCCGTTGGCACCCATCAGGGCGTGGATCTCTCCGGGGCGCACCGCGAGCGACGCATCGCGCAGTGCGGTCACGGCGCCGTAGCGCTTCTCGACGCCGATGGCCTCGAGCAAGAGCTCCGTCATCGCATCCGCTCCGTTACGTGTTTGGGGGTGCGGGGATGCCGGCATCGGGCCGGCACCCCCGCGTTCATGTCAGGCTCCAGGCCCTTCGCAGGCGATGATGTCCTCCTTGGTGTAGTCGGTCCACCCCTCGAGGCTGTACTGCAGCGGCCAGGTCTCGTTGATGTCGGGATCCGCCGCCTCCTCGAGCGACGCCATGCCCTCATCGGTGTCGTTCGCCCAGATCTGCGGCTCGGTGAGCGTGACCTGCTCGTCAGGCTCCTCGCCACCGAGGATCTGCAGCGCAAGCGTGACGCCCGCACCGCCGACCGCCGCGGAGTTTGTGACCGCGGCGCCCTCCAGGCCCTCGACTTCGAGCAGCTGCTGGACGAATCCGGCGTTGTCCGCACCGACGATCGGCACGAGGTCCACGCCGGCCTCGATCATCGCGTCAACGATCACGTTGTCGATGCCGGAGGTCCAGATGCCATCGAAGTTCTCACCCGTGGCGAGGAAGTCGTTGAACTGCTGCGTGCCGGTCGCCTGGTCCCAGTTGGTGTGGCTCTCGAACACGACGTTGATGTCCGGGTACTCGCCCAGCGCTCGCTGGAAGCCCGCATCGCGATCGTCGTCCGCGGCCGCCCCGGCGATACCACGCATGTAGACGACGTCACCCGCACCACCGATCTTCTCGAACAGCCACGCGGCGCCGAGATAGGCGTACTCCTCCTGGTCATTGCTCAGGACGAATGCGCTCTCGGTCGTCACGGCCTGGTCGACGGCGACCACCGTGATGCCCGCCTCCTCGGCCTCGGTCAGCGCGTCGTCAAGGGCCTCGCGATCGGCCGGGTTGACGATGATCGCGTCGACCTCCTCCGCGATGAGGTTGCGGATGTCCTCGAGCTGGCCGGCAGCATCGGTATCGCGATGGCTGATGCTGAGCGAGGCGACCTCGCCGGAGACCAGCGCCTGCGCGTTGATCGAGCAGATCATCTCCTCGCGCCAGCCGTTGTTGGTCAGCGTGTTCGACACGCCAATCGTGTACTCGCCGTCACCGCCGTCACCGCCGTCGCCGCCGGTGCAGCCCGCGACGAGGATGGCGACGCCGAGCGACGCGGTGATCGCCCGGCTCCTCCGAAATACGTTCATCGAGTTGTGACTCCTTCTCCGGTGAATCGTGCCGGCGCCATCATGGACCGCCGGTCTCCTGGTTGGAATGCGCTGAACGTGACCCGCGCCTCAGTCTCCGTCTTGCTACCTCCTCGCTGGCGACCGCATCGGTCCGCGGTCAATACCCGCTCCGATCCGCCGCCATCGCCGCACTCGGCGCGCCGGAGCTTCGGGATCGGTACTCGTCGAGAATCGGCTTCGTCTGTGTCGCGCCGACACGCGTGACGCCCAGCGACATCACCGCCAGCAGGTCGTCCAACGTGCGCACGCCGCCCGCGGCCTTGACCTGCACGCGGTCGGAGACGGTGCTGCGCATCAGTGCCAGGTCGGCGTGCGTGGCGCCGCTGGCCGCGAAGCCGGTCGAGGTCTTCACGAAGTCGGCCCCGGCCGCCTCGGCGGCCTGGCATCCGCGCACCTTCTCGTCATCGGTCAGGTAGGCATTCTCGAGGATGACCTTGACGATCGCGTCGGCCGCGTGGGCCACCTCGACCACCGCACCGATGTCGGCGCCGACCCGCTCGTCGCGGCCGGACTTCAGCGCGCCGATGTCGATGACCATGTCGATCTCGCTCGCGCCGGCGGCGAGCGCCTCGCGGGCCTCGAAGACCTTCGTCGACGTCGTGGAGCTGCCATGCGGAAATCCGACGACGGTGCCGGCGGCGACATCGGTCCCGGCCAGCAGCTCGGCAGCACGGTGGATATCGGTCGGGCGCACGCAGACCGATGCGACGTCGTACTCGACTGCCAGGCGGCAGCCATCGGCGATGAAGTCGTCGTCGAGCTCGGGTCGCAGGAGCGAGTGGTCGATCGTCTTCGCCAGCTGGCGCTCGGTCACCTGGTCGATCGTCAGAATCATGGCGTTCACTTGATATACGGCCGCAGCACGTCGCGGGCGAGGAGGAAGCCGCGCTTGACGAGCTCGTCGCTGCCCTCGAAGTCGCGATCCTCGTGCTCGATCGCCACGTCGCCGTCGTAGCCGGCGCGCCACAGCGCACTGAAGATGCGCGGCCAGTTCGCCTCACCGAGCCCGGGCAGCCGCGGGATCTGCCAGCCGATGCCGGACGAGAGGCTGCCTCGCTCGTAGAGGCCGTTGCGGTCGATCATCACGTCCTTGGCCTGGACGTGGAGGATGTGCGGGCCGAACTCGGCGATGAAGCGCTCCTGGTCGATCATCAGCCAGACGAGGTGCGACGGGTCGTAGTTGAGGCCGATGCTGCCGCCCCACTGCTCGAGGATCCGGCGCCAGACGTACGGCGACCAGGCGATGTTGTGGCCGCCCGGCCACTCGTCGTCGCTGAAGATCATCGGGCAGTTCTCGATCGTGACCTTCACGCCGTGCGCGTCGGCATGGCTCACGATCTCGGGCCAGACCTTCAGGACGTCCTCCCAGTTCGCGTCGACCGTCTTCGACGCGTCGCCGCCCATGAACGTGTTGAAGTACGGCACCCCCATCTTCGCCGCGGCCTCGATGACGAGCTTCATGTGGCCGATGGCGGCGTCGCGCACCTCGCGGTCGGGGTGCATCGGGTTCGGGTAGTAGCCGAGCCCGGAGATGGCCAGGCCCTTCGATGCGATCTCGTCGACGATCTCCCTCGCCTGCGGCTCGGACAGATTCGCGACGTCGATGTGCGACGTTCCCGCATAGCGACGCGCCTGCCCCGTCGTGGCCGGCCAGCACGCGATCTCGAGGCTCTCGAATGCGTTGGCGGCGGCCCAATCCGCCACCTCGGAGAGCGGCGTGTCCGGGAACGG
Organism: uncultured Chloroflexia bacterium; assembly: GCA_963840145.1. Lineage (GTDB taxonomy): Bacteria > Chloroflexota > Limnocylindria > QHBO01 > QHBO01 > JACDBZ01. The sequence goes on along the minus strand of CAWIXR010000008.1, from coordinate 131,048 downwards.
CGCGGTCAGGAATCCGAGCCTCATCGCGAGTCCTCGCCCGCCGCCACCATCGGCCTCGCGATCTGCGTGCGCTCGACATCGGTCCAGCGGCCGTCGCGGGCGCTGGCGGCCACGGCGTCGTTGACGAGCATCTCGTCGTGGCCGTCCGCGAAGGTCGGGTAGCCCGGCGTCTCCGAAGGCCCGCCGTTGCCGACGTCGGCGTAGATCGCGCGGAAGAGCGCGCGGAAGGTGTCGGCGAAGCCCTCCACGTGGCCGCCCGGCAGGAACGCGGCGGCCTGGCCGGCCGGACCCATCAGCGCCGGGTTGCGGATGAGGATCTCGTTCGGCCTCTCGCGATGGCCGATCCACATCTGGTCCGGCTGCTCCGAGTCCCAGAACGCGGCGGCCGACGAGCCGTCCACCTCGTACTGGAGGGAGTTCTTGCGCCCGGGGCTGAGCTGGCTGATCGCCACCGAGCCGCGGGCCCCGCCCTCGAAGCGCAGCAGGATCGTGGCGGTGTCCTCGGTCCCGATCTCGCGCTCGACGGTGTCGGCCGCGCGCTCCGTCGAGAAGGTCTCGACCGGTCCGGCCGGCTGGCGTCGGGTGGGGATGAAGGTCGCCAGATCGGCCATGACCGAGGTGATCCGCCGGCCGGTGATGAAGGTCATCAGATCGAGCCAGTGTGAGCCGATGTCGCCGACGGCGCGCAGCGCGCCGCCGCGGTCGGGCTCGAGGCGCCAGTTCCAATCGGTCTCGAGCAGCAGCCAGTCCTGGAAGTAGCGCCCGGTGACGAGGCGGACCTCGCCGAGCTCGCCGGAGGCGACGAGCTCGCGCGCGTGCTGGTTCAGCGGATAGAAGCGGATGTTGAAGTTGACCGCGTTGACCGTGCCGCTGCGCGCTGCGCGCTCGACCAGTTGGGCCGACTCGCCGGCGGTCATCGCCAGCGGCTTCTCGCAGACCGCGTGGCGGCCGGCCTCGAGGATCTCGAGCACCTGCGGGTGGTGGAGATGGTTCGGCGAGGTGACGTGGACGACCTCGACGCGATCGTCGTCGAGCAGCTCGGCGAGGCTGCCGTAGCCGCGCGGGAGGCCGAGCTCGCGGGCTCGCTGGGCCGCGCGTTCGGCGCTCGAACCGAGGATGCCGTGCACGGGAACGCCGAGACGACGGAGGGCCTCGACATGAACGGTACCGATGAAGCCGCTGCCGATGACGGCAGCGCCGATCTCACTCGCGGGCCTCACGCCCACGCCCGTTCGGGGAATTGCACGGAATGATCGTACTTCTGCATGTCAAGTGCAAAAGGTGGCGCCGGGCCGCTATGATCGCGGCGAGGTGAATCTCGAGAGGACGGCCGACGTCGGGGGCGAGGCGCTCGACGCGCTCGTCTCGATCCTCGACGAGATCCGCCAGGCGCGGTCGCGATCCCGTGCCGAGCTCGTGGCGCGCACGGGCCTGAGCCGGGGCATCGTCGCCCAGCGCGTGGCCGAGCTCATCGAGCTGGGGCTGGTCGTAGACGACGAGATCGGGCCGAGCACCGGCGGCCGGCCGCCGCGCCAGATGACCTTCCGCGCGGACGCGGGGCACGTCCTCGTCGCCGACCTGGGTGCCACGAGCATCGACGTCGCGATCACCGACCTCGACGGCCGCATCCTCGGCCACCGCGACGAGCCGTCCGACATCGCCGCCGGGCCGGAGGCCTGCCTCCAGCGCGTCGACGAGCTGTTCACCGAGCTGACCACGGCCACGCGCGACCTGCCGGGTCGGCTGTGGGGCATCGGCATCGGGATCCCCGGGCCGGTCGAGTTCCGCAGTGGCCGCCCCGTGTCGCCGCCGATCATGCCCGGCTGGGACGGGTACCCCGTCCGCGAGCGCTTCGTCGCGCGCCACGCCGCGCCGGTCTGGGTCGACAACGACGTCAACCTCCTCGCCCTCGGGGAGTGGCGATCGGGCATCGCCGTCGGCCACGACAACGTGATCGTCGTGAAGATCGGCACCGGCATCGGCGCGGGGATCATCTCGAACGGGCGCATTCACCGCGGCGCGCAGGGCAGCGCCGGCGACGTCGGCCACATCCAGGTCGTCGACGACACCTCGGTCATCTGCCGCTGCGGCAACGTCGGCTGCCTCGAGGCGCTGGCCGGGGGCGCGGCGCTCGGCCGCGACGGGCAGGCCGCGGCGATCGAGGGCCGCAGCGATCGGCTGCGCGCGGCGCTCGACCAGCACGGCCGGGTGACCGCGGCGGACGTCGCGCGGGCGGCCTCGTTCGGCGACCCGGTCGCCGGTGGCGCTGCTCCAGTCGGCCGGGCGGCGCGTCGGGCTGATGCTGGCCAGCGTCGTGAACCTGTTCAACCCGTCGCTGATCGTCGTCGGCGGCGGCGTCGCCCAGAGCGGCGACCAGCTGCTTGCCGCCATCCGCGAGACGGTCTACCGCCGATCCCTGCCGCTGGCCACGCGCGAGCTGCTGCTGAAGCGCTCGTCGCTCGGCGCGCTGGCCGGGGTCATCGGTGCCTCGACGATGGTGGTCGAGCAGCTCTTCAGCCGCGAGGCGCTCGCGCGGCTCGTCGAGCTCGGCGGGCCGGACGAGGCGCTCGACCGCGCGGTCGCCGGCGTCTGACGGGTCAGTCGCCGACGACGATATCGGCGAAGTCGCCGGAGCCGGGGTCCTTGACGATCAGCTTCTGGCGCCCGTCGGGCAGCAGCTCGCGCTTGATGACGACCCTGCCGTCGAGCATCTCGGGTTTTGCCGCGATCCGCGGCGTCTCGCCGCCGCGCCACTCGAACAGCTCGACCGGCTCCCAGGCGCGGCTCTTCGCGGACCGATAGCAGGCGTCCATCACCGCGTTGACGACATACCCGTCGTACAGCGTCTCGCGCGGTTCGCGGCCGCTCTCGAGCGCGTCGAGCATGTCGGTGAACATGTCGGTGAAGCCGAGCTCGCTCAGCTCGTCGCCGAGCGGGAAGAGCCAGCCGGCGCTCGTCTCCGCCTTCTCCGCGACGTAGCCCTCGGCGCCGGCGGCGGTGAAGATCTCGAACCCGGTGCGCAGGAAGTGGTTGATCCAGATCGTGCCGCCGGTGCCGGCGATCTCGTCGCGCAGGTCCATGCCGCCGCGGAATGTCCAGCTGACCTCGAACTGGCCGATCGCTCCGGACTCGAAGCGGATGAGTGCGATCGCATTGTCCTCGTCGGCGATCGGGTGCACCAACGTGTCGGTGTGGCAGATGACCTCGACCGGCCGGTTGCCCTTGCCGACGAAGCCGCGGATGACCTCGATGCAGTGGCAGCCGAGGTCGATGATCGCGCCACCGCCGGTCAGCCGCCCGTCCCAGAACCACGCCGAGTGCGGCCCGGGATGTGTCTCACGCGAGCGGACCCAGGTTACGTCGCCGACCGCGCCGGCCTCGACCGCCGCAAGCGCCTTCAGCGCCTTCGGCGTGTAGCACAGGTCCTCGAGGTAGCCGCCGAAAACGCCGCCGCCCTCGACGATCTCGAGGATCCGCCGGGCCTCGTCCGCGTTTCGGCCGAGCGGCTTCGTGACGAGCACCGCCTTGCCGGCCGCGACCGCCGCCTCTACGGCCTCGACATGGAGGTGGTTCGGGATGCCGACCACGACGACATCGGTCTCCGGGTGCGTGACCGCGGCGACGAGGTCGGTCGTGTGCTCGGGGATGCCCCAGCGTTCGCTGAAGGCGCCGCCGCGCTCATCGCTCCGGGAGTAGACGACCCGGACGCGGTCACGGCTGCGCTGCGCGTGGAGCGCGCCGGTATAGAAGTCACCGATCAGCCCGGTGCCGAGCATCGTGATCGAGCGGCCAGCCATCGGCGCAGATTCTACGGCGCGCGGCCTGCGATACCATCGGCCCGATGGCGACCGAGAGCGTCCTCGCCTGCGACGGGCTCCGCAAGCAGTACGGCGATCGCACCGCGGTCGACGGCGTCGGGTTCCGCATCGGCCCTTCCGAGACCTACGGCCTGCTCGGGCCGAACGGTGCCGGCAAGACGACCACGATCTCGATGGTCTGCGGACTCCTTGAGCGGGACGGTGGGGAGGTGCACGTCGCCGGACGCCCGGTCGACATCGGCACGGCGCAGGCGAAGCAGGCGATCGGCTACGTCCCGCAGGAGCTCGCGATCTACCCGGAGCTGACCGCGACGGAGAACCTGCGCTTCTTCGGCCAGCTGTACGGGATGGGCGGTGACGCGCTGAAGCGGCGCATCGGCGAGGTGCTCGAGATCATCGGCCTCGACGAGCGGGCCGGCGAGCGTACCGACAAGTTCTCCGGCGGCATGAAGCGGCGGCTGAACATCGGCATCGGGCTGCTCCACGAGCCGAGGCTGCTCGTCCTCGATGAGCCGACGGTCGGCGTCGACCCGCAGAGCCGCAACGCGATCCTGTCGAGCGTCGAGGAGCTCGGCCGGCAGGGCATGGCCATCCTCTACACGACGCACTACATGGAGGAGGCGGAGCGCCTCTGCGATCGCGTCGGGATCATCGACGAGGGGCGGATCATCGCCGAGGGCACGCGCCGCGAGCTCACGAGCATGGTCGGCCAGCGCGATCGCATCGAGCTCGCCGCGAGCGGCGAGCTGTCGGCCGCCGCCGACGCGGTGCGGGCGATCGAGGGCGTCGAGGAGGCGAGCGTCCACGAGGGCGGGCTGAGCCTGATCGTCGTCGATGCGCGGCGCATCCTGCCCCGCATCCTCGAGGCCGTCGCCGCGGCCGGCGCCGGGGTAACCAGCGTCGAGATCGTGGAACCGGACCTCGAGGCGGTCTTCCTGCACCTCACCGGCCGCGCCCTCCGCGACTGACGACCGATGCGGGCCGCCTTCATCATCGCGGGCAAGGACCTGCGCGAGCGAATCCGGGACCGCAGCGCAATCATCCTGGCGGTCATCGCCCCGCTCGGGCTGGCGATCATCTTCAGCCTGCTGCTGCCGTCCGGCGACGAGGCGTTCAGCGCCGAGTACGCGTTCGTCGACCTCGACGGCAGCGCGACGTCGGCCGCGTTCCGGAGCGGCCCGCTCGCCGCCCTCGAGGAGGCCGGGATCGCCGGGATCGTGGTCGTCGACGACGAGGACGCCGCCCGGGCCGCCATCGAGGCCGGCGACGCGGACGCGGCCGCCGTCATGCCGGCGGGCTTCGAGGCCGCGGTGCAGTCGGGGGCGGCGGCCGAGGTGCAGGTCATCGGCCAGCCGAGCGCCGGACTGGCGACGGAGATCCTCCGCTCGCTGGCCGAGGGCTACACCGCCGAGCTCCAGGCGATCCGGGTCGCCGTGGCGACCGTGGTGGCCGGCCAGCCGTCGCCGCCGGACGAGGCCGCGATCGCCGCACTCGCGGAGCGCGCACGCGCCACACAGGACCCGATCACGCTCACCGACGCCGAGGCCGAGCTCCGCCGCGCGTCGCCGGCGACGTACTTCCCGGCGAGCATGGCGATCTTCTTCCTCTTCTTCACCGCGCAGTTCGGCCCGCTCTCACTCCTCGGTGAGCGACGCCAGGGCACGCTTCCGCGGCTCGTTGCCGCGCCGATCCCGCCCTGGTCGATCGTGGCCGGCAAGGCGATCGGCAGCTTCGTCCTCGGGGTCGTGTCGCTGGCGGTGATCGTCATAGCGTCGACGTTGCTGGTCGGGGCGGAGTGGGGCAACCCGATCGGCGTCGCCGCCCTGATCGTGGCGGCGGTCCTCTCGGCGATGGGCATCACCGCCCTCATCACCACGCTCGCCCGCACCGAGGAGCAGGCCGGCGGCTGGAACGCGATCGTCGCGGTCACCCTTGGAATCCTGGGCGGCGCGTTCTTCAGCCTCGCCCAGGCGCCCGAGCTGCTCAGCCGGCTCAGCTTCCTGACGCCGCACGCCTGGTTCCTTCGGGGGCTCGACGAGCTGGCCGCGCCGAGCGCCACGCTCGCGAACCTTGCGCTGCCGCTCGCGGCGCTGCTGGCGATCGCGGTCGTCACCGGCGGCATCGGCCTCCTCCGTGCGGGCAGGCTGGTCACGGCCCGATGACCCTCTCCCGGCCCCTGACGATCGCGCGCGCGAACCTCGTTCGCCTCCTACGCGACCGCCTCGGCCTCTTCTTCATCATCGTCCTGCCGCTCATCATCATCCTCGTCACCGGACTCCAGTTCGGCGGCGGCTTCGAGGCACGCATCGGGGTTGTCGCCGTGGACGGCGGCGCGCTCGCCGACGAGCTGGTCGCGACGCTCGAGCGTGACTGGCAGGTCGAGCGCTACACCGATGCCGCGGTGCTGGCCACCGACGTGACCGATGGCGCAATCGCCTTCGGGGTGGTACTGCCGGACCGATACACCGAGCTCCTTCTCGCCGGTGAGGAGCTGGAGGTCGAGTATCACGCGGCCCCGAACGACACGACCCTCGGGACGCGCACGGTCGTGGCCGCCGCGCTCGCCGAGCAGTCGGCGCTGACCCGCGCCGCGGCCTTCGCCGCTGCCGAGACGGGCACCACCATCGAGGCGGTGCTCCCGGCGGTCGAGAGCGCGGCCGACGCGCTGCCGCCGATCGAGGTCGCCGTGGTGACCGTTGGCGAGTCGCTCTTCCCGCCGGAGCTGGCCGGGTTCACGCTCGGCGCGCAGGGCCAGCTCGTCCTCTTCATCTTCCTGACCTCGCTGACCGGCGCGTCGCAGCTGATCGTGTCGCGCCAGCTGGGGGTCTCGCGCCGGATGCTGTCGACCCCGACGCCGATGCCGTCGATCCTGCTCGGCGAGGCGCTCGGCCGCTTCGGAGTCGCGATGTTCCAGGGCCTCTTCATTGTCGCCGCCACCGCGATCCTCTTCGGCGTCGTCTGGGGCGACCCGGTCGGCGTCGCGGCGATCGTCATCGCGTTCTGCCTCGTCTGCGCGGGCGTGGCGATGCTCATCGGCTCCATCAGCTCGAACGCCGAGCAGGCGAGCTCGATCGGGGTCTTCGCCGGGCTCGGCATCGCGGCACTGGGCGGCTCGATGATTCCGCCCGAGATCTTCCCGCCGGTGATGGAGACGATCTCATGGCTCATCCCCCACCGCTGGGCGATCGACGGCCTCCGCGAGCTCGTCGCCGGGGGGACACTCGCCGACGTCGCCTTGCAGGTCGGCGTCCTGCTGGCGGCGGCGGTCGTCGTGCTCGTGCTCGCCACCTGGCGCCTGCGGACCGCGCTCACCAGCTGACGGTCGACGCGTTTGCCGTACTCGCTACGAGGGTGTATCGGCCACGACTTGGCCGTCTCAATCGTGGGCTGCATGGAACGGCCAACATCGGCAGGTCTGCCTGGCCGTTCCACGCGGTCAGCGCATATTCGGCCACTGCTTGGCCGATACACGCGCCACGCGAATAGCCGCCGCCTTATCGCATTCGGACAATGAGCGCGGAAAGGCCTAGCATCGGTCCATGGCCATCAACCTCGACACCGACCCGAAGCTCGCCCAGTACGCCCACCCCGAGAAGCTCGTCACCACCGAGTGGCTGGCGGAGCACCTGGATCAACCCGGGCTGGTGGTGGTCGAGTCGGACGAGGACATCCTCCTCTACGAGACCGGGCACATCCCCGGAGCGATCAAGGTCGACTGGCACACCGAGCTGAACGACGCGGTCACCCGCGACTACCTCGACGCCGAGGGCTTCGCGCGCCTCATGCGCTCGAAGGGCATCGGCCGCGACACGACCGTCGTCTTCTATGGCGACAAGTCCAACTGGTGGGCGGCGTACGCGCTGTGGGTCTTCAGCCTCTTCGGCCACCCCGACCTGCGCCTCGTCGACGGCGGCCGTGCCAAGTGGGAGGCCGAGGGGAGGCCGATGACGACCGATCAGCCCACCCGCCCAAGCGCCGATTACCCCATCGTGGAGCGCGACGACGCCCGCATCCGCGCCTTCCGCGACGACGTGCTCGCCCATCTCGGCAAGCCGCTGGTCGACGTGCGCTCGCCGGACGAGTTCAGCGGCAAGCTGCTGCACATGGCGAACTACCCGCAGGAGGGCGCGCTGCGCGGCGGCCACATTCCCGGGGCGAAGAGCGTGCCGTGGGCGAAGGCCGCGAACGAGGACGGCACCTTCAAGTCGCGCGCCGAGCTCGAGGCGCTGTACACCGGCGAGGTCGGGCTGGCGCCCGCCGACGACGTCGTCGTCTACTGCCGCATCGGTGAGCGATCGAGCCACACGTGGTTCGCGCTGACGCACCTGCTCGGCTTCGAGAAAGTCCGCAACTACGACGGCTCGTGGACCGAGTGGGGCAACAGCGTGCGCGTGCCGATCGAGCGGGAGGAGGAGCCGGCCTCGTGAGCGTCGAGGTGCTGCCGCCCGCGCTTGCCGAGATCGTCGAGCTCTTCTCGACCTCGCCGCCGCGCGACCGCCTCGAGCTCCTGCTGGAGTACTCGCAGCAGGTCCCGCCGCTGCCACAGCGTCTGCGCGACCATCCCGAGCGGCTCGAGCCGGTGCCGGAGTGCCAGTCGCCGCTGTTCGTCGCCGCCGAGGTCGACGCCGACCGCACCGTGCACCTCTACGTCGACGTGCCGCCGGAGGCTCCGACGACCCGCGGCTTCGCGGGCATCATGCTCGCCGGACTGGACGGCCTCCGCGCCGATGCGGTGCTGGCCGTGCCTCCCGACGTGACCGGGCGCCTGGCCCTGGCCGAGGTCGTCAGCCCGTTGCGGCTGCGCGGCGCATCGGCGCTGCTCGCGAGGATCCAGCGCCAGGTGCGGGAGCAGGCCGAGGTCTAGGCGGAGGCTCCGCTCGAACGCGCGTACCAGCGCCACAGCGCGGTGACGATCACCGCACCGATGAGGGAGCCGATGATTCCGCTCGGCTGCAACTCGAAGCCGTCGCCGGCCACCAGGCTGAACAGCAGGCCTCCGACGAACGAGCCGACGAGCCCGGCGACGAGGGCGATTCCCCAGTCGGTCCGTCCTCCCGAGCGGCCGAGGATGAGCTGGGCCCCCGCGCCGATGAGCATCCCGAACAGGATCAGACCGATGAACAGCATGCGCGGAGTATATGGTTCTGCCATGAAGCGGACGGCGACGATCGCCATCGTGGCGATGACGGTCCTCACCGCCTGCGGGATCCAGGACTCGTATCCGCTTCCCGACGACCCACCCGGCGCCTCGACGTTCCACCCGGTCTCGGTCGGCGAGTCGGTCACCGAGGCCGTCCTCTTCATCGAGGCACTCCCGCGGACCCGGGTCGAGATCGTGTCCGGCGAAGCGATCGGGCAGTTCGAGGGTGCAACGGTCACGCTCCACGCGGCGACGATGACCGAGGACGCCGCGGGTGATGTCGTGCTCGGCGAGCCCCAGGAGCTGGAAGGCATGAGGGTCGAGGACCTGGCCGACTCATCGGCGGATTCCCCGGAGAACATGGTCGCCATCGTCGCCGAGGTGACCGCGGACGAGCCCGGGCGTTTCATCGTCACCGGCGTGCGACTCAACTTTCGAATCAACGGCGCGCCGGAGCGCGGGGGCGAGGGCATCGACGTGGTGATGAACGTCTGCGCCGACGATCCGGCCCCCACTGAGTGCGACTAGGCGTTTTCTAGCCGGCTGCGGCCTCCGTCCGGCACACCATGTGCTCAACGGCCTCCAGGCGGGTCCCTTATCTCATCGGGCTGCGAAATGATGTCGAAAGTAAAGGAATCCTCTAATCGGGCGCTCACCTGAGCCTTATCAGGGGGGCGCATCCTCGTGAGGTTGTGGGCATGAAGTCACGGATCCTCATCGCCGAGGACGATCGCGGTGTTGCCTCGCTGCTCGAGGAAGGGTTGTCGGAGCATGGGTTCATCGTGACCGTCGCTCCGAACGGCCACGAAGCGCTGATACGAGCCGAGGCGGAGGACATCGACCTCATGGTCCTCGACCTCGGGCTGCCGGGGCGGCCGGGCATCGAGGTGCTCAGTGAGCTACGCGCCCGGGGCAACCTCCTCCCGGTCGTCATCCTCACCGCCATGGACACCACCGAGCAAACGGTGGCCGGGCTGGAGGCGGGAGCCGACGACTACATCGGCAAGCCCTTCGACCTCGACGAGGTGATCGCCCGCATCCGCGCACGCATCCGCGAGCACCGGCTCCGAATGAAGGAGGCCGGAGAACCGTCCGGCGGAGTGGTGACCGGAGAAGAGGGATTCGAACCCTCGGTCTCCTGACGATCAGCCGAGGGCCGGCTCGAGCCAGCGCAGGCCGTTGATGTGGACCCGTGTGTGCTCGTGGATCGTCACGGCGACCAGCAAGACGCCGTCACAGGACGGACAGCGCATGACGTCGCCAGGCCCGCGGTAGACCCGCATCGCGCCGACCTGGCTCATCGCTCCGCAGCCGCCGCAGCAGCCGCGCGCATCGGTCATCTCCCGCCCGAAGACCTCCATGAGCAGGCCGCCGAGCGCGTTGCCATCGACGTGGGTCTCGTCCGTCATCGCGAGTCTCCTCCGGTGGGACCGAATCGCTCGGTCAGGATGCGGCGTGGATCGTGGCCGAGCTCAACCAGGACCGATGCGACGGCCTCGACGAAGCCGGTCGGCCCGCAGAGGTAGGTCAGCGGCTCGACGTCGGGCGGCCAGGCCAGCTCCGACACGGAGGCCCGGTCGAAGCGACCGCGTCGCCCCGTCCAGCCCTCGGGCGGCGCCGATCGCGTCAGCGTGTGCGTGATCGAGACGCCGTCGGCCACGCGGGCGATGGCGTCCAGCTCTTCGGCGAAGATCACGTCATCGGCCGAGCGCCACGAGCAGAGCATCCGTACCGCGACGTTGCTGCGTGCCTCGATCCGCGAGCGCAGCATCGCCATCAGCGGCGCGACACCGCTGCCACCGCCGATCAGCCCGAGCGGGCCGCCCCGGCTCGGCTCCCAGACGAAGTAGCCGCCGATCGGCCCGCGCAGCTCCACCTTGTCGCCGAGCACGAGGACATCGGCCAGGTAGGGGGAGACCTCGCCGTCGTCGAGGCGCTCGACCGTGATCGTCACCCGGGTGCCGTCCGCCGGCGTCGCGATCGAGTAGCTGCGCTGCGCCTGGTAGCCGTCCTCGGCGGTGAGCCGCACGTCGATGTGCTGCCCGGGCAGGTGGCCCGGCCAGTCGGGGACGTCGAGGGTGATGCTGCGGACGCGCGGCGTCTCGTCGCGGCGCTCGACGACCTCGGCGATCGCCCAGCTCAGTCGCCGGAGTACCGCTGCTCGCGCCATGGATCGCCGTAGTTGTGGTAGCCGTAGCCCTCCCAGAAGCCGGGCGTATCGGCGTCGCGCAGCTCGAGCGCCTGGACCCACTTCGCGCTCTTCCAGAAGTAGAGGTGCGGGACGAGCAGGCGCGCCGGGCCGCCGTGCTCCGGGTCGAGCGGCTCGCCGTCGTACTCGTAGACGACCCAGGCCTTGCCCCCGGTCAGATCGGCCAGCGGCAGGTTGGTGGTGTACCCGCCGTACGAGTGCGCCACGGCGTACGGAGCCTTGCTCCCGAGCCCGTCGAGGAGCGTGTCGATCGCCACGCCCTTCCACGTGGTGTCGAGCTTCGACCACTTCGTCACGCAGTGGATGTCGACGGTGACGTCCTCGGCGGGCAGGGACGTGAACTCCTCCCAGCTCCATGAGCGCGGCTGGTCGACGAGGCCGATCACCTCGAAGCGCCACGCGTCGCCGGCGATCCTGGGCGTCGGGCCCGCCGACAGCACCGGGAAGTCGCGGGTCACGTACTGGCCGGGCGGAACGCGGTCGCTCGGTGCCTCCGGTGCCTGCCTGCGCTGGAACCCCCGCGAGATGAAGCCCATGGCCGACTCCTCACCGATCCGCTGATGCGCTCAGGCTACGCGTCAACTTCGATCCCGTCGAGGACTGGCGCAGGGTGTCGCGTAGGCGCACCATGGCGACACCCGATTGGAGAGCGACCGATGGCTGATGAGCAAGAGGGCACCCAGGGGGCATCCGGCGTCGAAACGGCGGGCTGGCCCGGCCTGGCCCGATCGATCGTCCATCGCCTGGCGGGGGAGCGGACCGAGCTGCCGGTCGAGGGTCGCCTGGCCCCGTTCGACGGCGCCACGGGGTGGCTGAACTCCGATCCGCTGACGCCGGAGGCGCTGCGCGGCCGCGTCGTCCTTGTCGACTTCTGGACCTACACCTGCATCAACTGGCTGCGGACGCTCCCCTACGTCCGGGCCTGGGACGCGAAGTACCGCGCCGCCGGGCTGACGATCATTGGCGTCCATACCCCCGAGTTCGGCTTCGAGCGAGACCTCGACAACGTCGTGCCACAGTCGGAGAGCCTCGGCGTCGAGTACCCGATCGCGGTGGACAGCGACTACGGCGTCTGGCGCGCCTTCGCGAACCACTACTGGCCGGCGGTCTATCTCGCCGATACGGAGGGACGGATTCGCTTCCACCACTTCGGCGAGGGCGAGTACGCGATGACCGAGATGGCGATCCAGCAGCTGCTCCTCGACGCCGGCGCCGATGGAGTCGACCTGGACCTCGTGAACGTCGAGCCTCGCGGCCTGGAGGTGGCGGCCGATTGGCAGACGCTGCAATCGCCGGAGAGCTACCTCGGGCACCGCCAGGCGACCGGCTTCGCCTCCGAGGGATCCGCGCGGCTCGACCAGCCCCACGCCTACTCGGCGGCCTCGCAGCTCCGTCTCAACCAGTGGGACCTCTCCGGGACGTGGACGGTCGCCGGACATGCCTCGGTCCTGGACGAGCCCGGCGGACGGGTGGCGTTCCAGTTCCACGCGCGCGACGTCAACCTCGTCATGGGTCCGGCCACCAGGGGCGCGTCGATCCCGTTCCGGGTCCACCTGGACGGCGAGGTCGCGGTTGGGGCCCTCGGCAGCGACGTCCAGCCCGATGGCAGCGGGACCGTCACCGACCAGCGCACCTACCAGCTGATCCGCCAGACCGGGCCGATCGCGGCCCGCCGCTTCGAGATCGAGTTCCTGGACAAGGGCGTCGAGGCGTACTGCTTCACCTTCGGCTGACCCCACCGCGTCGCCCGGGGGCGTGTCAATGACCCTTGACATCGGAGCGCGGCTCCGGCAGCATGGTGTCGCGTTTCCTTTACACAATGACAAGGAGCATAGACACCGTGTCCGCACACACACCCGAGACCAAGGCCTGGGCGTCGCGGATGGCCCGCAACACCGTGGGCCTGGCCGCCTGGACCGCGACCTGGGCCGCGACCGTGGCTTTGGCCGCCTTCGGGCCAGACGCCCTTTGGAACAACGAGCGCGCGCCGACGATGCTGGCGATCGCCTTCAGCGTCGTGGTCGGCATCGGCATGCTGTTCGCCAACAAGCGATACCTCCAGAGCCTGGACGAACTCCAGCGCACGATCCAGCTCCAGGCGATGGCCTGGTCGCTCGGGGCCGGTCTGGTCGGTGGCACGGCCTGGACGCTCTTCGCGCGGCACGAGTTGGTCGGCTTCGAGGCCGAGATCGGCCACCTGATCGTGTTGATGGCGCTCGTCTACCTGGCCGGAAGCATCGCCGGCCTGCTGCGGTACCGATGAAGAACCGGCTCAAGGTGCTACGCGCCGCGCGCGACTGGACCCAGCTCGACCTGGCGGCGGCGCTGGACGTCTCGCGGCAGACCGTCAACGCCATCGAGACCGGCAAGTACGACCCGAGCCTGCCGCTGGCGTTCAGGCTGGCACGGCTGTTCGAGCAGCCCATCGAGGAGATCTTCGATGACGAGGCCGAGGTCTGAGCCGGAGCACGACACGTCACTCCTCGCTCGCGTCTCCCAGCAGGTAGCGAGCGCCGGGCCCGTTTGCCGAGATCCGGTCGGCTCGGTTGAGCAGGGAGCACGTACGCAGCGAGAGGCAGCCACAACCGATGCAGCCGGTCAGGGTGTCGCGCAGCCGCTCGAGCTCCGCGATCCGTTCATCGAGCCGCGCGGCCCAGGCCCGCGACAGGCGTTCCCAGTCGCGCTTCACCGGAGTCCGATCGGTCGGGAGCGCCGCCAGCGCCCCGCTGATCTGGTCCAGCGTCAACCCCACCTCCTGTGCAGCGCGGATGAACGCGACGCGCCGCAGCGTCGGTCGGGCGTACACACGCCGGTTGCCGCGGGTGCGCTCGGCGGCGATCAGTCCGCGCTCCTCGTAAAACCGCAGTGCCGAGGTGGCGACGCCGCTGCGCGCCGACAGCTCGCCGATCGTGACTCGATCCGATAATGCGGGCATGCCGGCAGGTTACCGCTTGACTTCAAGTGCACTTGAAGTAGCAGAGTGCGCGACATGACTGACAAGCCCGGGGCCCCTCCCCCGCTCGGCTACGACGACCTCCCGCGGCTCGTCGCCGTCATGACCGGCGACGAGAAGCACGCCATCAGCGCCGACTCCACCCTCGACGTGCTGTGGGTGCTGTACGACCGAGTCTTGAACGTCTCGCCCGCCACCGTGGACGACCCCGACCGCGACCGGTTCCTGCTCTCCAAGGGCCATGGACCGATGTCGTACTACGCCATCCTGGCCGCCAAGGGATTCATCGAGGTCGCGACGCTGACGACCTTCGGCGCGTACGACTCGCCGCTCGGCCACCATCCCGATCGGATGCTCGTCCCGGGCGTCGAGATCTCGAGTGGCTCGCTCGGCCACGGGCTGCCGATCGGGCTGGGGCTGACGCTCGGCCTGCGGGCGCAGCAGCGCCGTGGACGGGTCGTCGTGCTTGTCGGCGATGCCGAGCTCGACGAGGGCAGCAACCACGAGGCGATCGCGCTCGCCGGACGGCTTGGCCTCGATCGGCTCACGGTCGTGGTCGTCGACAACCGATCGGCGACCCACGGCTGGCCGGGCGGGATCGAACGCCGCTTCGAGATCGAGGGCTGGGCATCGTCCATGGTGGACGGCCGCGATCACGACGCGCTGGATGCCGCGCTGAGCGCGACGCACGCCGATCAGCCCAACGTCGTCGTCGCCGTGGTGGAGCGCGGGTCGTGACCGCCGGCGCTGCGACGTCCGAGACCATGCGCGATCGTTTCGCCCGGGTCACCGGCAACCTCCTCGACGAGGATCCGCGGCTGGCGGTGGTCCTGGCCGACATCGGCCTCGCAGGCTTCGCGCGGGCAGCGCGCCGCCACCCGGATCGGATCATCAACGTCGGCATCCGCGAGCAGCTGATGATCAGCGTCGCCGGTGGACTGGCCCTGGCCGGCATGCGCCCGATCGCGCACTCGTACACCCCCTTCCTCGTCGAGCGGCCGTTCGAGCAGGTCAAGCTCGACCTGGCCCACCAGGGCGTCGGTGCCGTCCTGGTCAGCATCGGTGCCTCGTACGACGCCTCCGACAACGGACGCACTCACCAGGCGCCAGAGGACGTGGCTCTACTGAGCAGCCTCCCGGGCTGGACGATCCACGTCCCCGGCCATCCGGACGAGGCCGAAGCGCTCCTGCGCGAGGCCGTCGCCGCCGACGGCAACGTCTACCTCCGCCTCGCGTCGCGGGCGAATCGCGCGCCGATGCCGATGAAGCCGGGAGGCATGCACGTCGTGCGGCGCGGCACGGCGGCGACGGTCATCGCGGTGGGACCGATGATGGATCGGGTCCTGGCGGCGACCGAGGATCTCGACGTGACCGTGCTGTACGCGACGACCGTCCGCCCGTTCGACGCCGATGCGCTGCGCGCCGAGCTGAGCGCCACCGCGACCGTCGTGCTGGTCGAGCCCTACCTGGAGGGAACGTCCGCCTTGTGCGTGAGCGAGGCGCTGCGCGACACGCCGCACCGGATGCTATCGATCGGCGTCCGGCCCCTCGAGAACCGCCACTACGGCCGGCCGGAGGAGCACGATGAGGCGCATGGCCTCGACGCGGCGAGCCTGCGTGACCGCATCGGTCGGTTCCTCGGGCACTGATCGGAGATTGGCTGGGGAGGAAGGATTCGAACCTTCGATCTCCTGATCCAGAGTCAGGCGCCTTACCGCTTGGCCACTCCCCAGTGCGCGCAGGAACCGAGGAGGGATTGTAGCCGAAGGGGCCGATCGGCCCGGATGGGCGAGCTGGCGGCCTAGCTAACGCTCGCTCAGGACCCGGCGTACTCCTCGGCGTGGTCCCCGCGATCCTCGGCGACCGTCCGCTGCCAGATCTCGAGCGTCTCGCCGACGGATCGGCCGTTCTCGTCGGCCGCGGCCTTCAGATCCTCGTAGGTGATGTTCTTGGCGCCCATCTCGAGGTGGGCATCCATGCAGCCACAGGTCAGGCACATGGGCGTGTCTCCTTCATCGATTCCGTGCTCGCCAAGCAGAGCATGGAGCCTGCCAATCGTCAGCGCCGCAGGCTGACCTCGACGGTCGTGCCCGTTCCAACTTCGCTCGTCAGGCCGATGCGCCCTCCGTGCGCCTCCACGAGGTTGCGTGCGATCGGCAGGCCCAGCCCGCTCCCGGTCGAGCCGGGCGACCGATAGAACCGATCGAACGCGTGCTCGACCTCCTCGGGCTCCATCCCGGCGCCGGAGTCCTCGACGCGGATCGTGACCGCCTCGTCGGTGGCCGATGCGGTCAGCAGCACCCGACCGCCCGACGGCGTGAAGCGCAGGGCGTTGGCGACGAGGTTGGCCAGGACCTGGCGAATCCGCGACGGGTCGACCGAAATCGGCGCGAGCTCCCCGACCTCGAGATCCAGGCGCACACCCACCTCGTCGGCGACGGCGCGGTGGCTGGCAGCTACCTCCGTCAGCAGCGCGCGCAGGTCGGTGGGCTCGCGATGCAGTCGCAGCGCGCCGGCCTCGGACAGGGAGAGCGTGCGCAGGTCGTCGATCAGCCGCGACAGGACGCGGGTCTCGTCGAGGACCGGGCGCAGGTGCGCCTCATCGGCCGGGTAGACGCCGTCGAGGACCCCCTCGAGGGTGCCCTGCATGACGGTGAGCGGCGTGCGCAGCTCATGGCTGACATCGGCAAGCAGCGTGCGTCGGGCGCGCTCGTTGTCGGCCAGCCGGGAGCTCATCGCGTTGAAGGCGCGGGCCAGCGAGCGGACCTCGGCCGGGCCACGTTCGGGCACCTGGGTGCCGATCTCCCCGGCCTCGATCCGCCCCGCTCCCTCGATGAGGTCGCCGACTGGCGCGCTCGCCCGCCGGAAGAGGCGACCGACGACCACGAGCAGGAGCACCACGAGGACCGCGGCGCCCAGCCAGACGAGGGCGCCACCGGCGAACACCTCGCCGAGCAGCCAGGCGACGAACGCGATCAGCGAGGCCACCAGGAGGATGAAGAGGAGGAACCCGCAGCCGATGCGCCACATGAAGCGGCGGCGCACTCGGCGCCACGGCGCGCCGTCGGCCGGCGGCCACGGCTCGTTCTCGGGCCACCAGCGCGGGCGACGGCCGTCTGGCGGTCCCCAGCCGCGGCCGCGCCATCGGTCGTGGCGTCCCTCAGGCATCGGCCAGTCGATAGCCGACGCCGTAGACGGTCAGCAGGTGCATCGGCTGGTGCGGGTCCGCCTCGATCTTGCGCCGGATGTTGCGCACATGGGCGTCGATCGCCCGCTCGTACGAGTCGAACGCGACCCCGTGGATGGCGTCCAGCAGCTGCGAACGGGTGAAGACGCGGCCGGGCTGGCGAGCCATGGCTGCCAGCAGCGCGAACTCGGTCGCGGTCAGCTCGACTCCGCGTCCGTCAACGGTAGCCCGCATCCGGGGCACGTCCAGCACCAGGGCCCCGGCTGCCAGCCGGTCGGCGGCGCCGGAGCGCTCGTGTCGGCGGAGCACGGCGCGGACTCGCGCGACGAGCTCGCGCGGGCTGAACGGCTTGGTGACGTAATCGTCGGCGCCGAGCTCGAGGCCGATGAGCTTGTCGGTCTCGTCGTCGCGGGCGGTGAGCATGATGATCGGCACGTCGCCGTCCTGACGCAGCCGGCGGGTGACGTCGAGGCCGTCGAGCCGGGGCAGGCCGAGGTCGAGGATCACGAGGTCGGGATGCTCGGTGCGTGCGCGCATGACGGCCTCCTGCCCGTCGACGGCGGTTGTCACGGCGAAGCCGGCGGACTCCAGGTAGTCGCGGACGAGCCGGGTGATCTTCGGCTCGTCGTCCACGACCAGGATGGTGGTCATCGGTGCGCGGATCGTACGCGACGGCGCGGTGAGCATCGGCCCACCGCACCGCTCGCTGGATCGGCCACTACCCGGCCGAAGGCTCGGCGTCGCGCTTGTGCAGCTCGCGGTGATAGTCCGCAATCCGCTCCTCGCGGCCGCCGCCCCAGCCGCCGGGGCCGCCGCGGCCACCGCCATTCCATCGGCCCCATCCGAAGATCGCCCGCAGGAGGCCGATGAACAGGAAGAAGCCGAGGATGAGGAACAGGAAGCCGAAGAAGCCGAAGCCGCCGCCGCCCCAGTGGCCCCACCCGTAGCCGTATGGGCCGGCGTAGGGCGGGATGACGACGGCCGGGTCATCGCCCGCCGCCTGGGCGGCGATCGCCGCCTGGGTCAGGCCCTCGCTCACCCCGGCGTTGTAGACGCTGACGCCGATGCCGGCCAGCAGCGCGACGAACACGATCGCGGCCAGGAACCGCAGGAATCCGCTCATGACGTGGGTCTCCTTTCGAGCCGGGACTGCCCTTGTGGGCGTCCGTATCGGTCTGTGCTCGAAGGTGACGGCTGATTGCGCGCAGATTGTGAACGCGGCGTGGACGACCGGCGCTCAGCCCTCGGGAGCCGTCGGGGCGGGCTCCGGCCGCCGTCGCCAGATCCCCTGCACCGATCCGCGCATGTTCACGAGGCCGATGCCCGCAATGACGAGCGCGGTGCCGGCGATCAGCCGGACGTCGATCGGCTCACTGAGCACGAGCGCCCCGAGCACGATGCCCCAGATCGGCAGCAGGTAGGCCACCAGCGAGGTGCGCGTCGCGCCCCAGTTGCGCAGGATGCGGAAGAAGATCAGGTATGCCGCACCCGAGCCGAGCAGGCCGAGCCAGACGACCGCGAAGACCGCGTTGACCGTCACCGGCGCCTCCCACGGGCGCTCGAGCAGGAGGGCCGGGATGGCGGTCATGATCAGCGCGAAGGCGACCTGGAAGAAGGCCGGGATCATCGGGCGCAGGCCCTGCACGTTGCGCCGCGCATAGACGCCGCCGAGCGCATACGAGGCCGCCGCACCGATGAGCGCGAGCTGCGGCACCAGATCGGTCCCGGCCAGGGTTGCCGGGTTGAAGCCGACCACCACGGCCACGCCCACCAGGCCGATGGCGATGCCGAGCACCGCGTTGAACGTGATCTTCTCGGTCGGCAGGAACGCCGCGGCGAAGGGGATGACGAACAGCGGGACCGCGCCGGTGAGAACGGCCGCGAGGCTCGAGTCGACGCTCTGCTCGGCCCAGGTGATCAGCGCGAACGGCAGCGCCACGCTGAAGAGGCCCATCACCAGCAGGTGGCCGTACATCCGCGGCTGCGTCGGCAGCTTCTCGCGGGCGATCGCCACGACCGCGCCCAGCAGCAGCAGGCCGAAGAAGAGGCGCGCCGCGACGAGGGTGAACGGCTGCAGCCCTTCCTCCACGCCGATCTTGATGAAGAGGTAGCTGCTACCCCAGAAGAAGCCGAGGAGGGTGAACAGGAACCAGTCGAGACGGGTCGAGGAGCCGGGCGCCATTTGGTTCATGGTGACGCTTTGAACGCCAAAGCGCCAACGGCCGTGAGATGCGGTTCGGCCTCGGCCGAATGACGTAGTGCGGTGGTCGGTATCGGTCAGGTGTGGTTCTGGAGCATCCGTTCGTAAGGCCTCGGGTAGCCGGAACGGTCACTCGCCGGGCAAGCCGCTTCCGCTTACCTTCAGCCCGTTGGACTCATCCGTTTGCAGGTGAACGAACCCGATGCAGCAGGCGCATCCGCACCAGTGGCGCAGGTACGGGCACGGCGGTCCGCCGGAGCCCTGGGAGCACGGCGCCCAGCGCAACCTCGACCGGCTGTCGACCTCGTACTACGTCGACATCCTCGAGTCGCATCGGCTGATCATGCAGATGCGCCCGGACGATGCCGTGCGCGCCCGCGTCGACGACCTGCTGGCCACCGCCACGCGTCACAAGCACGAGATCGACTACACGCTGCGTCACTGGGCCACGCCCGTCGAGCGCGCGCGGATCGAGGACCGGCTCGGGTCGCTGATGCGCGTCGGCATCCGCCTGCGCGAGGTCCGCGAGGGCCGGCCGCCGTCGCCCGCTCCGGAACCGATGAAGGCCGCGTAGGTCTTCGCGCTCCGTAGGCTTCCTGCACCCATCAGGCAACACCTCATCAGGTCAGTGGCTGGTACGTCTCCTTTCGGCAACCGCCACGCATCGGCGCACCCGTAGACTCAGCGGATGCCGCGCATGCCCACCCTCGCCGACGTCAACGACGCGCGACGGCGCCTCCGGGGGATCGCCATCCACACGCCGCTCGAGCCGAGCCCGGAACTCGCGCAGCAGACCGGCGCGACGGAGGTGCGGCTGAAGCGCGAGGAGATCCAGCCGACCGGCGCCTTCAAGACCAGGGGCGCGCACAACAAGGTCGCCCTGGTCGCCGAGGCCCGCCCGGAAGCGGCGCTCGTCACCGCCAGCAGCGGCAACCATGGAATCGCGGTCGCCACGGCGGCCGTCAGACACGGGATGCGCCTCACGGTCCTCGTCGGCCGCAGTGTCAGCCCCGCCAAACTGGAGCGGCTGCGCGCGCTGGAGACGCAGCGCATCACCGTCGAGCTGACGGGAAACGACACCGATGACGCCGAGGCCGAAGCCCGCCGCCGCGACGACGCGGGCCACGCGATCTACATCCCGCCCTACAACGACCCCGAGGTGATCGCCGGCCAGGCGACGGTCGGTGTCGAGATCCTCGAGGACTGGCCGGAGGTCGAGGTCATCGTCGTGCCGATCGGCGGTGGCGGGCTCATCTCCGGCATCGGCCTGTGGGCCAAGGCGGTCAAGCCCGGCCTGCGGCTCATCGGTGTGCAGCCCTCGGCTTCGCCGCCGATGTTCGCCTACTTCGAGACCGGCAAGACCGAACCGATGCCGATCGCGCCGACATTGGCCGATGGCGTCGCCGGCAACATCGAGGGCGACAGCATCTCCTGGAAGCTCTGCCGCAAGCTCGTCGACGAGGTGGTCGTGGTCGACGAGGAGGCGATCGCCGATGCGATGCGCTGGGCACTCGAGGTTCCGCACCTGCTGCTCGAGGGCAGCGGCGTCCTCGGGATCGCGGCACTGCAGACCGGTGCCATCCCGGTGGCCGATGAGCGCGTGGCGGTGGTGACGACCGGCCGCAACATCAGCCCCGACGTCCTGCGAACCGTCATTGACACCTGACGAGGCTCGCGCCCGCTTCGCGGACGCATCGGTCGCGCACCTGGCCACCGTCGGGGCCGATGGCGCACCGCATATCGTGCCGATCACCTTCGCCGTCGCCGGCGACGTCATCTACACCGCCACCGATGCCAAGCCGAAGCGCGGCGGTTTACTGCGCCGGTTCGCGAACGTCGCCGCCAACCCGCGGGTCTCCGTGCTTGTCGATGCCTATGACCCCGACTGGACTCGCCTCTGGTGGGCTCGGGCGGACGGACTGGCGAGCATCGTGGCCGATGGCGCCGCGCTGGAAGTCGCGTTCATGGCGCTGCGGGCGCGCTATTCGCAGTACGCGACGGTCGCGCTGACCGGGCCGGCCATGGTCATCGAGGTCGAGCGCTGGAGCGGCTGGTCGGGCGCCTGAATACCGGGGTGGTATCGGTCTTGCGGCCTTCGAGGGTTTCCAACCCAAGGAGAAAACGTGCTTCAGATCACCCATGCCGCGGCAGAGCTTCTGACCGAGCTGCGGCGCGAACAGGATGTCCCGGACGACCACGGCCTGCGGGTCTTCGCCGAGACGACGAGCGCAGACGAGGTCAGCATCGGCCTCGGATTCACCGACTCGCCCGCCGAGGGCGACCAGGTCACCGAGCAGGAGGGCTTCAAGGTGTTCGTCGCCCCGGAGGTCGCCGCGCCCCTGAGCGACGCGGCCATCGACGTGACGCCGGCCAGCAATGGCGCCACCCGGCTCGTCTTCCGGCCGCAGTCGGAGGCCCACCCAGCCTCCTGAGCTCACCCGTGTGAGCCGGCCCAACCTGGCTCGTCGTCCTCGGCTGCATCCAGCGGCTCGAGGTCGGCGAGCTCTCCTTCGGCTGCCATGAGAGCTTCGCGGGCGTCCTCCACAGAGACCGATGCGAGCGTCATCGCGTCGCCGGTCCGCAGCTGGGCGACGCGGCCGATGTCGGCGCGGATCACGCAGGCCGGGACCCGGTAGCCGCCGGTCACCGGGCGGTCGGCGAGCATGACGATTGGGCGACCGTCGGGCGGCAGCTGGATGGCACCGAGCGGCAGGCCCATCGACGGGACCTCGCCACCCGCCAACCGCGGGCCGTCGAGGCGCACGCCGGTGCGGTCGGCCTCGACCGCGACCGTCCACTCGCGCTCGAGATCGGTCAGGTCCTCGGGGTGCGGGCCTGGGACGATCCTGATCGGTCCGCTGCGGGCCGTGCCGGTCCAGCGAGCCGGGCCGACCGTCGCTGGGCCGACCTCCAGCCGATCCCCGGCACGCATGGCGCGACCGTCGAGCCCGCCGAAGCCGGTGCGCAGGTCGGTCGACGCCGAGCCGAGCACCTGCGACACGACGAGGCCTCCCGCGACGGCCAGGTAGCCGCGTGCGCCGTCGCCGGCATGGATCCGCACGCTCGCGCCGGGCCGCAGGTGCCAGGCCTCGTGCGCCGGCAGATCGATCCCGCCGGCCGTGGCTCGCAGCCCGCCGGTGAGCGCCATCCAGGCGGCTCGGTCGGTGGCAATCACGGCGTCGCCGAGCGTGATCTCGAGCAGGGCGGCGCCGTCGGGGTTGCCCACCAGCCGGTTCGCGAGCCGCGCGCTCCACGCGTCCGCCGCGCCGCCGACCGGCACGCCGAGGTGGCGCCACGCGGGCCGGCCGAAGGCTTCCTGCACCGACGTCAGCGGGCCGGGCTCGAGGATCTCGATCGTCACCAGTCGTCCGGCATGCCGGCGCGGTCGTCCCACGCGTCGGGGTCGATAGCCTCGAAGCGGACGCGGTCGCCGGGAAGCAGGTAGGCGGGCGGATCGCGGTGCGGGTCGAAGAGGGTGACCGGCGTGCGGCCGATGACCCGCCAACCACCGGGCAGGGCCGCCGGGTAGATTCCGGTCATCGTGCCGGCGATCGCGACCGATCCCTGTGGCGTTCTCGTGCGCGGCGTGTCGAGGCGCGGGACCCGCAGGGCCTCTGGCAGCTCGCCGAGGTAGGCAAAGCCCGGGGCGAAGCCGTCGAACAGGACCCGCAGTTCGGCCGTGGCGTGGTGCGCGACGACGTCGGCCTCCGACAGGCCTGTCAGGGCGGCGACGTCCGCCAGGTCCGGACCCGTCTCGCCGCCGTAGACGACCGGGATCGAGCGGAGGCGCGCGTTTGCCGCCGCCTGGAGCGGCGAGGACAGGCGACGCTCGAGCGCGTCGGGAACCGACGTCACCTCCGCCGTTGGATGGAGCTCGACGAGCAGGCTCTCCAGGCCGGGCACGGCCGCCGCGATGCCGGGGATCGGTGCGTCGCGCAGCCCGGCCGCCAGCGCCTGGGCACGTTCCGAGGAGCCAATCTCGACGAGCAGCGCCGCCTCGCCGAATGGGCGAATCACGCGACGTATGGAGCGGCGACTGTCACGCCGGCCGCCTCGAGCGCCCGACGCACGGCAGCCGCAATCTCGACCGCGCCCGGCGTGTCGCCGTGGCAGCAGATGCTCTCCGCGCGGAGCGCGACGCTCGTGCCGTCGAACGCCGTCACGGAACCCGACGCAATGGCGACCGCCTGCGCGGCGGCCTCGCCGGCATCGGTCAGGAGCGACCCCGCCTCCGAGCGCGGCTGGAGCGTGCCGTCGGGCAGGTAGCGGCGGTCGGCGAAGGCCTCGGGGACGAAGCGCAGTCCGGCATCGGCGGCGGCGGACGCCATCGGCTCGGAGGAGGCCAGCCCGAAGAGGAGCAGGTCGCGGCTGAAGCCGGCGACGGCTCGCGCAATGGCGGCGGCCAGCATCGGGTCGACCGCGGCCTGGTTGTACAGCGCCCCGTGCGGCTTGACGTGCTGCATCCGGACACCGTGAGCCCGGCAGAACGCCTCGAGCGCACCGATCTGGTAGCGCACCAGCGACTCGACCTCGTCGGGCTCGAATGGCATCGGCCGGCGACCGAAGCCGAGCAGGTCGGGATAGCCCGGCTGCGCTCCGACCGCCACGCCCGCGCGCCGGCACAGCGCGACGGTCGCCTCCATCACCCGGAAGTCGCCGGCGTGAAAGCCGCACGCGAGGTTCGCGCTGGTCAGGTGCGCGACCAGATGCTCGTCGTCGCCGAGCGTCCAGTGCCCGAAGCTCTCGCCGAGGTCGGCGTTGAGGTCCATCGCCGTCATCGTACGTTTGTCTCTTGGCAACGGGCGTACGATCGAGACGTGACCGATACGACCGCGACCGAACCGACAGCCGACGAGCCGCCACCGCGCACCGACGAGCCGAACGTTCCGCCGGCCGTCGGCCTCGGCGTCGCGCTGCTGCTGATCGGCGTCGCGCTGTTCATCGGTCAGCTCTTCGACATCGGCATCGACGACGTCGGCTGGCCCGCCATAGTCATCGGCATCGGCGTGGTGATCCTCGCCCTCGGACTGTTCGTGAACAACGAGCAGGGCATGGTCATCGGCGGCACGGTGGTGACGACGGTCGGCCTCGTGCTCTTCTACCAGAACAGCACCGGCCATTGGGAGAGCTGGGCGTACGCCTGGGCGCTCGTGGGGCCGGCGGCAAGCGGGCTGGGCCTGCTGCTGTGGGGTGCCCGCACCGGTGACCCTTCCGAGATCCGCAACGGGACCTGGGCGCTGCTCGGCGGCCTGGGTATCTTCATCGTCGGGTTCCTCTTCTTCGAGGGCGTGATCGGCATCAGCGGGCGAGAGGTACCGTTGCCCGAGTGGGTGCTGCCGGTGGCGGTCATCGCGATCGGCGTCGTGGTCCTCGCGCGCGGCATCATGCAGCGGAGAGAGCCGCAGGGCGGCTGAACCGACCGGCGTCGGCCGCGCGAAGGCCCAGCGAGGGCCGTATCCTTGAGCCGATATGCCCCAATCAGATCCGGCGCCGTCCCCGCTCGATGACCTGAACCTGGTCAACGCGGGCTACGTCGCCGATCTGTACGAGCGATATCGCGCCGATCCGGGCAGCATCGATCCCGAATGGCGGAGCCTGTTCGACAAGGGCGTCGCCGGGTTCGAGCCGGTGCGACCGGCCACGACCGACCCGAACGGCGACCAGCAGGCGCCCCCGCCCGCGCCAACCCCGGCCGTGGAAGAGGCGCCGGCGGCACCATCGGTCCCGGAGGGAGCGACCCCGATCAAGGGCCCGGCCGCGCGGCTGGCGCAGAACATGACGGCCTCCCTGGCGGTCCCGACCGCGACGAGCTTCCGGGAGCTCGACGTCGCGACGCTGGAGGCGCGACGCAAGGAGCTCAACGACCAGATCGCGCCGCGCAAGGTGAGCTTCACGCACCTGATCGGCTGGGCGATCGTGACTGCGGCGAGCGAGCAGCGCTCGATGAGCCACTACTTCACCGATGCCGACGGCCAGCCCTACCGCGTCGACCCCGGCGCCATCAATCTCGGGCTGGCGGTGGACGTCGAGCGCCGCGACGGCAGTCGCTTCCTGGTCGTGCCGGTCATCAAGGGCGCCGACGAGATGGACTTCGCCGGCTTCTACGCTCGCTACGAGGAGCTGGTCACCGCCGCGCGCGGCAACAAGCTCAGCGTCGACGACCTGATGGGCGCGACGATCACGCTCACCAACCCCGGCACGCTGGGAACGGCGGCGAGCGTTCCGCGGCTGATGCCGAACCAGGGCACGATCGTGGCGACCGGCACGATCCGCACGGTCGGCGCCGACCGACGGATGACGATCACATCGACCTACGACCACCGCATCATCCAGGGCGCCGAATCCGGGCTCTTCCTGCGCCGCGTGGAAGGGCTGCTGAACGGCGAGGACGGCTTCTACGCCGATGCCTTCGCCTCGCTCGGCGCGCGCGCCGCCGACGTGAGCACCGCCGAGCCGGTGCCGGCCGCCGCCGAGGCCGTCGCCGCTCCCGCGCCGAGCGCCGCGGTGAGCGCCAGCCAGGAGCAGCTCAAGGCCGTGGCCGCGGCGATGGCGCTGGTGAAGGCGTACCGCCACTTCGGTCACATGGCCGCGCGCCTCGACCCGCTCGGCTCCGAGCCGCCCGGCGACCCCGCCCTCGACCCCGCGCCGCTGGGCCTGACGCCGGAGAACATGGCGCAGGTGCCGGCCGAGCTGCTGCGCATCTACGTCCCCGGCGAGACCCTGGCCGAGGCGCTGCCGCACCTGGTCGAGACCTACGCCGGCACGATCGCGTACGAGGTCGAGCACATCGCCTCGCACACCGAGCGCGTCTGGCTGCGCCGCGTGATCGAGTCCGGCGAGCACCGGCGGCCGATGGAGGCCGAGGACCGCGTCGCGCTGCTCGAGCGCCTTGTCAGCGTCGAGACCCTCGAGCGCTTCCTGCACAAGGCCTACCTTGGGCAGAAGCGGTTCAGCATCGAGGGCCTCGACACGATGGTGCCGATGCTGGACGTGATCATCGGCGACGCGGCCGACCAGGGCGCGCGCATGGTGATGATCGGCATGGCGCACCGCGGTCGGCTCAACGTGCTCGCCCACGTCGTCGGTGTCAGCTACGAGACGATCCTCACCGAGTTCGAGGCGGGGCGCGCCGGCGTCGAGACCGCCACCGCGCCGAAGGGCGGCTCCGACGACGTGAAGTACCACCTCGGCGCCGAGGGCGGCTACCTCACCGATGACGACTCAGAGGTGCGGGTCGTCCTCTCGCCGAACCCGAGCCACCTCGAGGCGGTCGATCCGGTGATCGAGGGGCGCACGCGGGCCGAGCAGTCGGACCGATCCGGAGCGGTCGTGCGCCTCGACCACTCCACCACGTTGCCGCTGCTGATCCACGGAGATGCCGCCTTCGCCGCCCAGGGCGTCGTGGCCGAGACTCTGAACCTCGCCCGCCTCGACGGCTACGCCACCGGCGGGACGGTGCACCTGATCGCCAACAACCAGGTCGGCTTCACGACCGCCCCGCGCGAGGGCCGCTCGACGGACTATTCCAGCGACCTGGCGAAGGGCTTCGACATCCCGATCATCCACGTCAACGCCGACGACCCCGAGGCGTGCCTGGCCGCGGCCCGGCTGGCGATGATGTACCGCGAGAAATTCGGCAACGACATCGTCATCGACCTCGTCGGCTATCGCCGCTACGGCCACAACGAGGGGGACGAGCCGGCGTACTCGCAGCCGGCGATGTACGCGGCGATCGACGAGCACCCATCGGTCCGCGAGCTGTACCAGGCACAGCTGGTCGAGGCGGGCGCCATCAGCGCCGATGACGCCGAGGCGCTGGTCAAGGGCGCACAACGAGATCTCGCGAAGCGGCAGGCATCGGTCCGCAAGGGCGCCGAGGAGCCGTCGGGCGAGCTGGACCGCGGGTCGGAGGCGATCGCGCCGGAGGAGCCGGCGGAGCCGGAGACGGCGGTGGCGTTGGATGAGCTGCAGGCGGCCAATGCCGGCCTGCTGGCCGTGCCGGACGGCTTCACCCGCATCCGAAGCTGACCCGCCAGCTCGAGCGTCGGGCCGTTGCGCTGGACGCCGACGAGCCGGCGGTCGACTGGGGCCACGCCGAGCTGCTCGCCTTCGCCACCCTGCTGCGCGAGGGCACGCCGATTCGCCTCACCGGCCAGGACACCGTGCGCGGCACGTTCAGCCAGCGCCACGCCGGGCTGTGGGACGCGCAAACCGCCGCTCGGCACGTCCCGCTCCAGCACCTGCCCGGCGCGCGGGCTGCATTCGAGCTGCACAACTCGCCGTTGTCGGAGTACGCGTGCCTCGGCTTCGAGTACGGCTACGCGGTCACCGCTCGCGACGCACTGGTGCTGTGGGAGGCGCAGTACGGCGACTTCGTCAACGGGGCGGAGATCATCATCGACCAGTTCCTCGTCTCCGGGCTGGCGAAGTGGCGGCAGACCTCGCGGCTGACCCTGCTGCTGCCGCACGGCTACGAGGGCTCGGGGCCCGAGCACTCATCGGCCCGGCTCGAGCGATTCCTGGCCCTCGGCGCCGAGGGCAACATCCGCGTCGTGTATCCCACCACGCCGGCGCAGTACTTCCACCTGCTCCGCCGCCAGGCACGACACGCCGATGCGCGGCCGCTGGTGGTGATGACGCCGAAGTCGCTGCTGCGCCTGCCGGCTGCCGCCTCTCGGCCCTCCGAGCTGTCGTCCGGCGCGTTCCGCAGCGTCGTCGACGACCCGCGCTTCGCGGACCATCCGAAGTCCGCCGCCAAGGTCCGCCGCCTGCTGCTGTGCTCGGGCAAGGTCTACTACGACCTCATTGGTTCCGAGCTCTTCGCCGAGACCCGGGACGTCGCGATCGTGCGCGTCGAGCGGCTGTACCCCTTCCCGTCGGAGGAGCTCCAGCCGGTCCTCGACCGATACTCGAAGATCGAGTCCTTCGCCTGGGTCCAGGAGGAGCCGCGGAACATGGGCGCCCGCAAGTTCGTGCTCCCGCGCATCCGGCACCTGGTGCCGTACCACATTCCCCTCGGCGACATCTCGCGGCCCGAGCGCTCTCGGCCGGCCGAGGGCTACCCGACCGCACACTCGGCGGAGCAGGCGCGGATCGTTCGAGAAGGGCTTACCGGCCGGTAGTCGCCACTGTCAGCGGCCCTGCGTGACAACGTGCGCACGTTGGCACGATCTCACGCGGAAGGGCTGACAGCGAACGTCATGCCGGCGAAGGGACCGCCCGACGATGCTCGCGCAGGTGCAGCACGACGTCGATCGCCGTCTTGATCCCCACCAGCAGGTAGAGCGCGGCGATCGGCGCGCCGAAGGCCCCGATCAGCGCCGCACCGGCCACGACCGTGACGTGCAGCGCCACCACGCGGCCGTAGACGCTCATCATCTGGCCGGTCGGCGTCGCGCGCAGGTATTCGCCGCGCCCGAGGTAGTTCGTGAAGAAGCTGACCGTGTGGCTCCCCGCGAGCAGCAGAGCCGACAGGAGCAGGCCGTCGAGCGGCAGCGGCCCGAAGTCCATCTGTCCTTGCAGTAGACCCGTGGAGAGCCCGGCGAACAGCGGCAACAGGAAGATGAACACGCCGTGCACGACCCAGAAGATCCCGTAGTGCAGGATGAAGAAGCCGATGACGGACGAGCGGCCCATTCCGGAGGCCATGCCCGAGATCCGGATCGTGACCCGGCTGCCGTCGACGCTGACGGCGGGTCCCTCGCCGCCCTGGGCGCGCGCGATCTTGAAGACGTTGATGACGCCGACGATCCCCGACTCGATCCAATACAGGACCAGGATCATCATCAGCGACCAGTCCCAGAAGGCCACGCCGATGATCGGGATGGCGTTCACCGCCACCAGCAGGACGATGCTGATCAGCGTCGAGCCAAGACGGGCAGCGGTGGTCACGGCCGGATGATACGGGCAGCCTTCCTATACTCGCGGCGTGACCGCACCGCTCCTCGAGCGATACCGATCCCTCCTCGCCCGCGACGGTGAGGCCTTCCCGATCACGCTCGGCGAGGGCGGCACGCCGCTGATCCACGCCCGGCGGCTGGGCGCCGAGATCGGTCTCGAGCGGCTGCACCTGAAGTTCGAGGGCACGAATCCGACCGGCTCGTTCAAGGACCGCGGCATGGTGCTGGCCGTCAATCGGGCCGTGGCGGCCGGCGCGAAGGCGGTTGTGTGCGCCTCGACCGGCAACACGTCCGCATCGGCGGCGGCCTACGCGGCCGCGGCCGGCCTGCCCTGCCACGTGATCCTGCCGGCCGGCAAGGTCGCTCGCGGCAAGCTGGCGCAGGCGCTCGCCGCCGGTGCGCGGCTGACGATGGTCGACGGCAACTTCGACGCGGCGCTGGCCGCGGTGCGCGGGCTCGGCGACGAGGGCCTGGCGGTGGTCGTCAACTCGATCAACCCCGACCGCCTGGAGGGGCAGCAGACCGCCGCCTGGGAGGTCGTCGACGACCTCGGGCGCGCTCCCGATGCGCTGGCCCTGCCCGTCGGCAACGCCGGCAACATCACCGCCTACTGGCGCGGGTTCCGGCGCATCGGCGGAGAAACCGCCCTGCCGCGGATGCTCGGCTTCCAGGCCGATGGCGCCGCACCGATCGTCCGCGGCGAGCCGGTCGAGTCACCCGAGACGGTGGCGACTGCCATCCGCATCGGCAACCCGGCCTCGTGGGAGGGCGCGGTCGCGGCACGAGACGAGTCCGGCGGGCTGATCGAGAGCGTCAGCGACGAGGAGATCCTCGAGACACAGCGGCTGATCGTGCAGCTGGAGGGGGTCTTCTGCGAGCCGGCATCGGCGGCGGGCGTCGCCGGCGTGCGGAAGCTGGCGGCCGGGGGCCGCATCGGTCAGGCGGAGGTGGTCGTGTGCGTCCTCACCGGCCACGGGCTCAAGGATCCCGATGCGGTCCAGGCCGAGGAGGGCTCGCTCACCCCCATCCCGGCCGAGCCCGACGCGATCCGGGCGGCGATAGGGCTCTGAGGTCGGCGGTCAGTCGCGGCAGCCGGCAACGATGGCCGCGACGAACTCCTCGGGCGTGCTGCCCTTGCTGACGTAGCAGGTGGAGCCGTTCAGCGCGGGGCGCGCCTCGGTGTCGCCCCAGCCGGTCATCACGATGCGGATCGAGGGCCAGGCGCGGGTCATCCCGCTGATGAGCGCCATGCCGGCATCGACGTCGGGGAGCCGCGGGTCGAGCAGTACCACGTCGGGCTGGACGCGCTCGATCTCCTCGAGGGCCGCTCGCACGTCCCCCGCGCGACCGACGATCTCGACATCGCCGTTCACGCTGAGCAGGTCGGCCAGGCTCTGCACGACACGGCGATCGGCATCGACGATCACCACCCTCGGAACGGAGGGCAGGACTGAACGCGCGGTTGCCTGCATGCGGGAAACGTTAAGCACCATTGAATGCGACGGATACCGGCGGAAGGCGCAGCAGCATCTACGTCATTCGGCCGAGGCGGGAGCGTCGAGCGGCACGAGCGCGTCGATCGTGGTGCCGCTGCCGGGGGCGCTCTCGACACGCAGCTCGCCGCCGACGAGATCCACGCGCTGCCGCATGCCGATCAGCCCCAGGTGGCCGCGCGGCACCTCGGTCGGGTCGAAGCCGTCGCCGTCATCGGTCACCATCAGGCGCAGCCGGTCGTCCGTCTCGGCGGCAATCCGGATCGTGGCGCACGACGCGTTCGCGTGCTTCACGACATTGTGGATTGCCTCCTGACCGATCCGGTACAGCGCCTCCTCAGTGGCCAGAGGCAGGCGCTCGATCGGCTCGGCGTCGACCACGATCGTCAGGCCGGTGCGCCGCTGGACCGCCGTGGCATGGGTGCGCAGGGCCTGGACGAGCCCGTCTGACTCGAGCGACGACGGCCGCAGCTCGAAGATCAGCGTGCGCATCTCGGCCAACGCATCCTGCTGGAGCTCGCGCAGCTCGGCGACCTTGGTGGGGACGGCGTCGCGATCGGTGTCGAGCAGCAGCTCGAGGGTGCGCAGCGTGAGTCCCATGCTGAAGAGGGCCTGGGTCACGGAGTCGTGGAGCTCGCGCGCCAAGTGGCTGCGCTCCTGGCTGGCGGCCAGCTCGGCGGCCTGGTCGCGCAGGTCTCCCTCCAGGCGTTCGCGCTCGCTGATGTCGCGGACCGCACCGTGGGCGCCGGCGAAGCGCCCGTCGACCATCGTCCCGGTCATCGCCACCTCTGACTTGCTGATGCGGCCGTCGGCGAGCGGCAGCTCGAGGCGCACGCGCCGCTCGAGGCCGGGCTCGGCGCGCAGGGCCTCCCAGACGGTGACGGCGTCGGACATCGACGCCTCCCCGGCGAGCGCGGTGAACGGCTTGCCGAGCAGGTCCTCCGGTTTCCAGCCGGTGCGGGCCTCGAGCGAGTCGCTGAAGAAGGTGAAGCGGCCCTCGGCGTCGACGCTCCACACGATGTCCGGCGAGTTGTCGACGAGGTGCCGGTAGCGGCGCTCCGACTCCTCGACCTCGAGGTAGAGGCGCGCGTTGGTGAGGGTGATCGCGGCCTGGTCGGCCAGCAGCTGGAGCAGCTCGGCGTCATCGGTCCCGAAGGCACTTGGCCTCCACCGACTGGACGGTGATCGTCCCGAGCAGCCGATCGGTCCCGATCAGCGGCGCGGAAATCATCGAGCGCACCGACTGCGCCTCGATGCGCGCGTCGCCCGGGTCGTGCGGGAAGTCGGTGTCGGTGAGGTAGTCGCCGGTCCAGCGCACGCGGCGCTCGGCGGCCGCCATGCCGGCGATGCCGGAGCCGATCGGCACCTCGACGTCGTCGGGCGAGGGCGGCACCGGGGCGGCAGCGATCGGCCGATCGAGATGGTCGCCCTCCTCCGCGAGCAGGTTGATCTGGGCCCGATCCCCGCGGAGGAGGCGCGCGGCGTCCGCGACGGCGCGATCCAACACGGTCTGCGGCTCGTGCAGCGCGGCGATCTGCGCGGCGATCTCCGAGAGCGTGCGCTGTGCTTCGATCCGGTCGCGCAGCTGCTCGTAGAGGCGCGCGTTCGTGATCGCCACGGCGGCCTGTCCGGCGAAGAGCTGGACGAGCTCGAAGTCGGCATCGGTGAAGGCGACCTCCGGACCGCCGACGCGACTGATGTTCATCGCGCCGATCACCTCGTCGCCGGACACGAGCGGAACGATGATGATCGCCTCGTCCTCCTCCTCGGTGCCGGGGATCTGGATCAGGCGCGGGTCGGCGAGCGCGTCGTTGATGAGCAGCGGCTCGCGGTGCTCGAGGCTCCACCAGGTCAGCCCCTGGCCGCGCGGGATCGAGAAGTCGAGGATCGCCCCCGCGTTGCGGTCGCGCGCGTAGACGGGCAGCAGCATCGACTCGCCCTCGTCGACGCGGTACACGCCGAGGTTGTCGTACCAGACCACGGACTTCAGGCCATCGGCGATGACCTCGAGCACGCCGGCCGGGTCGAGCGTCGTCAGCAGGCTGCGGTTGATGTCGAGCAGGCGACGCTGCGAGTCGGTCTGCCGGGCGAGCGCGGCCGACTCCTGGCCCAGCTGCTCGTAGAGGCGGGCGTTGGTCACCGCGATGGCGGCCTGGCTGGCGAGGACCTCCAGCAGCTCGGCGTCGGCGAAGTCGAAGGCGTCGCGCGCCTGCGAGTGGACGGTGAGCGAGCCGATGGCGCCCTCCTCGCCGATCAGCGGCGCGCTCATCACCGAGCGGATGCCGTGCTGGCGGATGTATCGGTCCGGCGCCTCGGCGTGGATGAAGGCATCGTCGACGAGGTAGTCGCCGGTGAAGACGACCTTGCGCTGTCGCACGGCTCGGCCCGAGACGCCCTCCTCGGCGGTGACGCCCGCCTCGCCGGCAACGCGCTCGATCGGCAGGTCGATGGCCGAGTGGCCGAAGGCCCAGTGCAGCCCGCCGCCCTCGACGACCAGCTCGATGCGCCCCCCGTCGGCGTCGAGGAGTCGCACGGCCTCGTCCAGGGTCCGCTGGAGCACGTCGCCCGGATCGTGGATGGCCGTGATGCGCGCGGCGATCGCGCCGAGGGTGCGCTGGGCCTCGACGCGGTGCTCGAGCTCCTCGTACAGCCGCGCATTGCCGAGCACGATGGCCGCCTGGCTGGCGAGCGCCCCGAGCAATTCGGACGCGCTCTGCTCGAAGGCGTCCTGGCGGACCGAGTAGGCGCTGATCGCGCCGATCGGCCCCTCCTCGCCGATCAGCGGCGCGCTCATCTGCGAGCGGTAGCCGGTCCGGGTGATCCACTCGTCGGCGCGGGCGGTGTGCGGGAAGGAGGTATCGGTCAGGTAGTCGCCGGTCCAGACGACCTCGCGGTCGGAGATCGCCTTGCCCGCCACTCCCTGGCCGATGCTGACCGTCACCTCGTCGGCCGGCGGCATGTCCGGGCTGGCGCGGAAGACGGAGCGGTAGTCGGCCAGCTCGTGCGTGCCGGCGCGGACCTGGTGGATGACGACGTGATCGGCGTGCAGCAGCCGCTTCACCTCGTCGATCGTCCGCAGCAGGACCGCGGATGGGTCCCGCAGCGACGTGATCGCGGCGGCGATCTCGCCCAGCGTGCGCTGCGCCTCGACCTGGTGCGCGAGCTGGTGGGCCGAGACCTCGGCCTCCGCGTTGAGCTTCGCGTTGGCGAGCACGATCGCGGCCTGGTCCGCCAGCAGGCGCAGCAGCTCGGCGGAGTCGGCATCGAAGGCGGCGGGCTCCTCGGAGTACACACCGATGGCGCCGATGGCACCATCGGGGCCGATCAGCGGAGCGGCGACGACCGCGCGCAGCCCGAGCTTGCGCGCCACCGCGTCCGACGCCGCGTCGTGCGGAAACGACTCGTCGGCGAGGTAGTCGTCGGTCAGCGAGGCGCGTTGCTCGCGGACAGAACGGCCGGAGATTCCGTCGTCGACCTTGGTCTGGTCCTCCTTGGTGAACGGCACGAGCCGCGTGTGAATCAGCGAGTGCCCGTCGCCCCAGCGCAGGACGCCTTGCTCATCGGTGACGACCATGCCGATCTGGCCGCCGTGGCCCTTCAGCAGCCGCACCGCCTCCTTGAGGGTCTGGATCAGCACGTCCGAAGGGTCGCGCAGCGACGTCAGCTCGGCAGCCATCACCGATAGCGTGCGCTGGGCCTCGACGCGGTCCGCCAGCTCGTCGGCGTGGCGGCGCAGCTCCACGGTCAGCCGCGAGTTGGCGATGGCGATCGCGCCCTGGTCGGCGAGACCCTGGAGCAGCGCCAGCTCGTCGTCGCCGAACCGATGCGGACGCTCGAAGGAGACGGCCAGCGTGCCCATCACCTCGCCCTCGGGACCGCGCAGCGGCGCGGCGGCCATGCCGCGCAGCTCGAGGCGCTGGGCGACCTTTTGGTCGCCGGGCTCGTGCGGGATGCGCGGGTCGACGATGTAGTCCTCCGTGTGGATCACCCGATCCTCGCCGGCGGCGAGGCCGTTGATCCCGTCGTTGATCGGGAACTCGAGGTCGGAGAGCCAGTCCTCGGTCCAGGCCGGGTTGCCGCCGACCACCACCGTCGGGCGGAGGACGCGTCCGCCGGGCTCCATCAGCGTGAGGTGCGCGCCGTCCGACTCGATCAGCCGGCGGGCGGCATCGACGACCGACTGGAGCACCTCCTCCGGCTCGCGGATGACCGCGATCCGAGCCGCGATCTCGCCGAGCGTGCGCTGGGCGTCGACCCGCCGCGCGAGCTCGGCCTTGGCGACCTCCAGCCGCTCGATCAGGCGCTGGTTCGAAACGGCGGCGGCGGCATGATCGGCGAGGGCGCGGAGCAGTGCCAGCTCGGCCTCGTCGAAGTCGTCGATCCGGCTCGAGTACGCGCCGAGGGCGCCGAGCACCTCGCCGTCGGCGATGAGCGGCGCGGCGGCCATCGAGCGCATGTTTGCGACGAGCACGATGCGGTCCGCCACGTCGGAGTGCGGGAAGCGTCCGTCGCGGCGGTAGTCGCCCGACACCACCAGCTCACCGGTCGCGGCGGCGTGACCGAAGATGCCGACGCCGATCGGCAGCGTCAGGTCGCGGATCAGCTGCTGCGCCTCCGGGTTGCGGATCCCGGCATCGACCGCGAAGCGCATCAGCCCGCCGTCCACGAGGTAGACCATGGCGCCGTCCGCGCGGAGCAGGCGGGCGGCCTCCTCCACGGCATGGGACAGCATCGCCAGCGGAGCCGTCTCGGTCGCGGCGGTCACGGGTGTCGGCTCGGCGCCGGGGCGTGCGGGTGCGCGGGTCATCGGCCCGAGAGGATACGCCATGTGGGTTCAGCCTCCCATCGGCGCTCCAGAGTGCTCGCCGTACGTCATTCGGCCGACATCCGCCTCGCGCGGATGCCGGGGATCGGCGTCGCCCTCCTGCCCGATTCGGTGACCGATGGCCCGCTGCCATCCTGCGGACAGCTCACATCAAGCCGATGCCGACCTGGCGTCGGGCCATCCAAACCTTCGGGAGGGTTTTCGGGACCATGACCTCGTTCTTCCACAGCAAGGCCTTCGGATTCGCGCTCACCACGGCGATCGTCGGCCTGACCCTGGTCACCGCCAACATTCACCTCAGCCTGGGCGGCACGCTGTTCACCCTCAACGGCCTCGGCTACATCGGCCTCGCCGCGCTGTTCGTGATCGGAGCCGCCGCGCCGACCGCGATGATCAAGCGCTTCAGCTGGTTCCCGCGCATCGCGCTGATGGGCTACGCGGCGCTGACGATCGCCGGGTACCTGGTGATGGGCCCCTACTTCACCCTCGGCTGGATCGCCAAGGGCGTCGAGGTCGCGCTGATCGTCCTCGTGGCGGTCGACATCTTCCGGGTCTACGGCAGCCCAAGGGGCTTCGTCCGCGCGGCCCTGGAGTCGGTCGCCCCGGTCCTGCCGGCGCGGTTCCGCCCGACCGCCGCCTAGCTCCCCTTCCTCCGTCACGCCCCGTCCGGTTCGCCGGGCGGGGCGTTTCCGCGTCTACGGGGCGGGCGAGACCTCGCCGCACGTGTAAAACCGCCCGTCCTGACCGTGGCCGCCCCCGATCCCGACCTGTTCACCGACCCGCGCGATCGGCTCGCCGCGGTCGTTCAGCAGCGTGCGGCTGCCATCGGCGTCCACCGCCGCCCAGCCGTTCGGCCAGACGACGACGATCCGGGTGCCGTCGTCAGCCTCAACCACGATCCCGACGTCGTCATCGGCGACGAGCTGGCCCGTGAGCAGGGCGTCCATGCAGCCGGCGTTCGGGCCCGGTGGCTCAGCCGTCGGGATGGCGACGAGCGACGGGCCGGCGGGAGTAGATGAGGCCGCCTGGCAGGAGGTGGCGAGGAGCACGACGGCGAGGAGTGGGAGGAGGCGCATGGGGGCCAGGACGCCGCGCGCCGCGAGTTGGTGCCGTCGGGCCGAACCCGGCGTCAAACGAGCTTGTGTTCGACCGCGTAAAGGGCGGCCTGCGTCCGCGAGGCGAGCCCCAGCTTGCCGAGGATATTCGAGACGTGGGTGCGCGCCGTGCGCTCGGTGATCCCGAGCTCGTAGGCGATCTCCTTGTTCGCCGCGCCCTTTGCCAGCTGCGAGAGGACCTCCTTCTCCCGGGCGGTGAGCGGCTCGACGGGCTCGGCGTCCTTACGCTGGCGCATGCGCTGGGCGAGCAGCCGCGAGACGGCCGGGTCGAGGTGAACCTCGCCGTTGTATGCGGCGCGGATGGCCTGGGCTACCTCTTCGGCCTCGGCGTCCTTGAGCAGGTAGCCCGACGCGCCGGCTTCCAACGCGGAGGTGACCTTCTCCTCCTCGATGAACGAGGTGACAGCAACGATCTCGATCTCCGGATGGGCCTGCTTGATGAGGCCGATCGCCTCCAGGCCGCCCATCTCGGGCATCAGCAGATCCATGAGCACCACGTCGGGCATGAGCCGATCGGCGGCAGCGACGCCGTCGCGTCCGTTCTCGGCCTCACCGACGACGTCGAAGTCCTTGATCAGCTCCAGGAAGCCGCGCAGGCCGCGCCGAACCACGGCATGGTCGTCAACCAGCAGGACCCGAATCGGCCCCTCTTCGTCACTCACGATCGCGTTCCCCTGCCCATTCTCGGATGCATCGGCCGCGTCCGCAGCTTCGGGACGAGCGCGGGAAGTATGCACCAGCGAGAAGACTCGCTCGGGCTCCGGAACGTCGCGCAGGCGCTGGGTGCCGAGGTCGCGGAGCAGCGTGCCGGGCGGCAGAGAGCCGCCGAGCTCGTCCACGGTGCTGCCGGCCAGGAAAGTCTCGCCGCCGTTGGCGAGGCCCTGAAGGCGAGCGGCGCGGAACAGCGGCCGGCCGTAGTAGCGGTCGCCGCGCGCCTCGACCTCGCCGGTGACGAGCGAGATGCGGACGCGCATGCGGCCGATGACGCCCCAGTCGTGGTCGATGATCGCGCGCTGGAGGGCATCGGCGGCGGCGACGGCCTCGGTCGCATCGGTGAAGCAGGCGTAGGCGCCGTCACCGATGCGCTCGAAGATCTTGCCGCCGTGGCGTGATGCGGCCAGCGCGACGAGCTCGTGGTAGCGCCGCAGAGCGCGGCTCCGGCGTCCGCGCCGTGCCGCTCCATGAGCCGCGTGCTGCCCTCGACATCCGCGAAGAGAAAGGTCAGATGTCGAGTCTGCGGGGGAGCCTGCTCCACGTCGCCAAGGATACCGGCCATCGCCGAGAGCGCCGCACGGCGGAATGACGTAGCGACGCGGGGCGCAAGGTCGTGCGGCCAACGGGACCGGCGTCCGTCGTCACCGAGGGCCCGGGAGCGCACGATCCACTCATCAACGACGAATGAACCAACGAAGGAGGCCGCCGATGTTCTCCCTCCTGATCCGATCGATCCGCCAGGCACTTGCCGACGCCGCCGATGCGACCTCGGGCGACTACCTCCCCCGGATCCACCACTACCCCTACTGAGCCACCGCAGGAGCAACCGATGAACTCGATCGCAGCGTTCCAGATGGTGCAGGCCCTCGACGAGGAGCGTCTTCGTCGAGCCGAGGCGCGCCGAATGGCACGCGCACCTCACGCCCCCACCGAGGCGCCGGAGGCGAGGTTCGCGTCGGGGAACTGGCGCTCCATCCTTCGCTTCCCTCGCTTCAGCGCGGCCGCATCCAAGAGCTGAGCCGCCAAGGAAGACCGATGACGCCCGGGCCACGCGGCCCGGGCGTTTTCGCGCGCGCGGCGAGGGCTATTCTCGCCACGTGACGCGACCGACCATCAGCGGCACGCCCGACGCGGTCCCCACCGTCGAGCTCGCCGAGCTGCTCGAGGGTGGTGACCTCGAGCTCATCGACCGGTGGCTCGGCCAGGCCGACGTCGTCGAGATCGCCGATGAGCTCTCGCGCCTCCCGCGCGAGCAGCGGGCCGTGCCATTCCGCCTCCTCGCCCGCGACCGCGCGCTGGAGGTGTTCGAGCTGCTCGACCCATCGCTTCAGCAGGAGCTGCTGGAGGGGATGCGCGACGCGAACGTTCGCCAGCTGTTCGAGGACCTCGACCCGGACGACCGCGCGCGCCTCACCGAGGAGATGCCGGCAAAGGTCGCCCGACGCCTCCTCGCCGGCCTCTCCCCGAACGAGCGGCGGCTGACCTCGACCCTGCTGGGCTACCCGGAGGACTCGGCCGGCCGGCTCATGTCGCCGGAGGTGGCGAGCCTGCGCGCCGGGTTGACGGCGGCCGATGCGCTCGAGCGCCTGCGGCGCATCGGTGAGAGCGCGGAGACGATCTACGCGCTGCCCGTCACCGACGACCATCGTCGGCTGGTCGGGATGCTCGGGCTGCGCGACCTGGTCCTCGCACCGTCCGATGCGCTCGTCGGCGACCTCATGGACACCGAGGTCTTCTCGGCGCGGGTCGACAGCGACCAGGAGGAGGTCGCGCGGCTCATGCGCGATGCCGACCTGCTGGCGATCCCGATCGTCGACTCCGAGGACCGCCTCGTCGGTATCGTCACCGTCGACGACGCGATGGAGGTCCTCGAGGAGGAGGAGACCGAAGACCTCGCCCGTGCCGGTGGTTCCGAGCCGCTCCGCCGGCCGTACCTGTCGACCTCGATCCTCCAGCTCGGCCGGAGCCGCGTCGTGTGGCTGATCGTCTTCCTGGTGGCCGGGTTCGTCACCGTCAACGTGCTGTCGGTCTTCCGGCAGTCCCTGGACGAGGTCGTGACGCTCGCCTTCTTCGTCCCGCTCGTCATCGGCACGGCCGGCTCCACAGGAGCGCAGTCGGCGACGACGATCACCCGCGCGATCGCGGTCGGCGAGGTACGGCTCGAGGATCTCGGCCGGGTCGCACTGCGCGAGGCGAGCACCGGCATCGGCCTTGGACTCGCGCTGGGGGTCATCGCCTTCGGACCGATCGCCGTGCTCTGGGACCCGCCGCTCGCCGCCGTCGTGGCGGCCACCCTCGTGACGGTCTGCACCCTGGCCTCGCTGATCGGCTCGACGTTGCCGCTTGCCGCAAAGCGCGTCGGCGCCGACCCGGCGGTGATGAGCGTCCCATTGATCACCGCGCTCGTGGACGCATCGGGCCTGGTCGTCTACTTCCTGATCGCGCGGGCCATCCTGGGGCTGTAACCCCGGGGCGAACGGATTGCCTACTGAGCGAGCATTCGCTCTGTGGCACGCTCCGTGCTGGAGCGGCGCCAGACGCGTGCCGGGAGTGAGATGTCCGCCCTCGAGCTGATCGACGTAGTCAACCAGGTCCTCTTCATCGGCCTCTTCGCGGCCGTCCTCTGGCGTGCCCTGAAGCAGCCGTCGCGTGCGGCCTGGGATACGGTCTTCCTCTTCGGCTCGATCGCCGCCGTGGTCGTCCTGTCCCGTGTCGGTGACTTCTTCGGGGTCGGCGAGCAGCCGTGGCTCATCGGTCTCGTGCTGCTCATGCTGGCCGCTGCGCCGTACGCGATGCTGCGACTGGTCGACGACTTCAGCCGCGCCCCACGCTGGACGCTGCTGGCCGGTGGCGGATCCCTCGCGATCATCGGGGTGCTCGGCTTCGTGCTCTTCGGGGCGGCGCCGCAGCTGTACGAGGTCATCGCCATCGCCTGGTTCCTCGGCGTTGGCGGCTACGCTGCACTCGCGTTCGGCCGCGCCGCGCTCGGCTCGCGCGGGATCACGCAGCGCCGGATGATCGCGGTCACGGTCGGGACGGTCCTCTTCGTCGTCGCCATCGTCATCAGCCTGGCGGACGTGCTGGCCGAGACGGTCACCCTGGCGGGTCTTCCGCAGGTCATCGCCCTCGTCGCGGCCATCGCGTTCTTCCTCGGCTTCGCGACGCCGACGTGGATTCGCCGCGCATGGCGCGAGCCCGACCTGCGCAACTTCCTCGAGCGCTCGATCCACCTTCCGACGCTGACCGATGAGCGACGGGCATTGATCGAGATCCAGAACGCGGCGGCGGCGGCGTTCGGCGCGTCCGGGGCCGCGATCGGCCTGGCGGTCCCCGGGCACCCGGTTCTGCGCTACGTGAATCGCGAGGGCGAGTGGGTCGAATACCCCGACGACGCGTTCATCGCCGGCACCGCATTCCGTCAGCAGAACCGCGTGATCGCGCTCAATGCCTCGGAGGCCGATCCGGAGCATGCCGCCGTCTACGAGAGCAACGCCGCGACCACGATCATCGCCGCGCCGGTCAGCATTGACGATCGGCGCATCGGCGTCCTGTCGGTGTACGCCGACCGGGCCCCGATCTTCGTCGAGGACGACCTCTGGCTGCTCGAGCTGATGGCCGCGCACACCGCCCTGCTGCTCGATACACGCACGCACGCCACCGTCACCAGCGGCCTGCGCGCGCGGGAGGAGTCGGCTCGCCTCAAGGAGGAGTTCCTGTCGGCGGCCGCGCACGACCTGCGCACGCCGCTCACCGTGGTCCTCGGCCAGGCCGAGCTGCTCGAGCGGCGCGTCGCACGCGATCCGACCGCGCCGCCCGACGCCGCCGGCATCCAGCGCATGGTCCGCGAGGCACGGCGGCTGCGCGACCTCGTCACCGAGCTGCTCGATGCGCAGCGCCTGGAGCAGGGAGCCGAGGTGATGGACCTCGAGCCGGTGGACCTGCGCACCATCGTCGAGTCGGTCCGTCGCCGGTATCACGACCAGGGGATCGATCTCAAGGTGACGATCCCGGCCGACCCGGTGGTCGGCTCGATCGACGCCCCGCGCTTCGAGCAGGTCATCGACAACCTCGTCGAGAACGCGATCAAGTACACCTCCGACGGGAGGCTCCCCGAGGTCGAGCTCACGGTGGACGGTGGCGCGGCACGGATCTCGGTGACCGACAACGGCGTCGGCGTCCCGGAGGAGGAGCGCGAGAGGATCTTCGACCGCTTCTACCGCGGCTCGAACGTGCAGGGCACGTCGGAGTCCGGCATCGGGCTCGGCCTGTACATCTGCCGCCGCATCATGGATGCCCACAACGGCCGCATCTGGGTCGAGCCCGGGCACGAGGGCGGCAGCGTCTTCGTCGTGTCGATCGCCGTAGAGACGGGAGCCGTCGTGAGCAACGCGCAGGCGGCGGAGTGGACGTCGGCGAGCGGCCCCGACGTCATGGAGGCAGCGGCCGATGCGTGAGGTCATGATCCTCGTCGTCGACGACGAGCCCGACATCCGCGCCACCGTCTCGGCCATGCTCGAGATCGAGGGCTACGAGGTCGCGGAGGCCTCGAACGGGGCCGATGCGCTCGCCGTGCTCGAGCTGCGACGCCCCGACGTGATCCTGCTCGACATGCGCATGCCGGTGCTCGACGGATGGGGCTTCGCCGCCGAGCTGCGGCGCCGCGGCTACCGCACCCCGATCGTGGTCATGACCGCCGCGCGCGACGCCGCGCATTGGGCCGCCGAGATCGCCGCGGCCGCCTTCGTCGCCAAGCCTTTCGGGTTCGAGGACCTCATCGCCGCCGTCGAGGGGGTCTCGCCGCCGGCCGCCTAGGTCGCGAGGGCGCTGCCGCGGTCCCAACCGTTCCCGCCGTAGCCGAGGAAGCGCGTCGGGCGAAGCACGATCGGCTGCGAGTAAACCTCGGCGAAGCGCTGCACGGTGAGCCCGGCCCGGTGCAGGAGCTCGCGGTACTTCGCGCCGAAGCCCTCCGGCATGAGCTCGCCGGCCGGCCCATCCGGCAGCTCGGCGGTCGCCTCGATGAGCTCGACGTCGAACTCGGGACCGGGCGTGCCGACCGCCAGCATCACCCGCGGCTCGTCGCGCAGGTTGGCGACCTTGCGCGCGTTCGGCTTGCTGAAGGCCACGATCCGGTCGCCGTCCCAGTGGAACCACACTGGGACCAGGTGCGGGTGGCCGTCGGTCTGGACCGAGCTGAGCCACACGACCGGGTCGTCGCGCAACGCGGCCTCGATCGAGGGCCGGCATCGCGGGGTCTGGTCGGTCTGGGCGGGACGAGTCATGCGCCGAGTCTCGCGGTTGGCGACCCGCGGGCCTACCGTTTGACGTCGCGCCCCGATCTCCGACGTTGGAAGGTCCTTCCGCGGGCAGGATGACGTAGCCGCGCTCCTATACTCCGCCACGATGCCGCCGGTCGCCAGTGTCGACGTTCCAGCCTCGAGCGCCAACCTCGGCAGTGGCTTCGACTCGTTCGCGGTAGCCCTGTCGCTGAAGCTGCGCGCCGAGCTGTGGGTCGGCGACGAGACCGGAATCGTCCTCAACGCGCGCGGCGAGGGCGCGCCACGCGACGACGAGCCGGCCGGCGAGAACCTGCTGATCCGCGCCTTCCGGGAGGGCCTGCGCGCCTCGTCGGCGCTCGGTGCCGCGGCCTGGCGGATCGAGGTGTCGAGCATGATCCCGTCGGCTCGCGGGCTCGGGTCGAGCGCCGCTGCCATCGTCGCCGGGGTCGTGCTCGGTGCCGCGGTCGGCCGCCGGACGGTCGAGGCCGATGAGCTCCTGGCGTTGGCCGCCCGCCTCGAAGGGCATCCCGACAACGTGGCCGCGGCCCTGTACG
The DNA here is from genome assembly GCA_963840145.1 of uncultured Chloroflexia bacterium. GTDB lineage: Bacteria > Chloroflexota > Limnocylindria > QHBO01 > QHBO01 > JACDBZ01. Next base: position 87,665 of record CAWIXR010000008.1, on the reverse strand, counting down.
GCGGCTTCACGATCGCGCTTCCCGAGGCGGCGGACCGCGTGGCGCTACGACGCTTCCGGGTGCCCGAGGCGTGGATTCCGGTCGCGTTCATCCCGCAGCGCGAGAGCCGCACGCACGAGATGCGCGCCGCCCTTCCGCCGTCGGTGCCGCACGCGGCGGCCGCGCGCCAGGCGGCTCGCAGCGCGCTGCTGGCGACCGCGATCATGACCTCCGACGCCGGCCTGCTGCGCGACGCCATGGCCGATGAGCTCCACCAGCCCTACCGTCTCCCCTTGCTCCCCGGCAGCGCCGAGCTGATCGAGATCGCCTACGAGCGCGGCGCGGCGGGCGCCTGCCTCTCCGGTGCGGGACCGACCGTCCTCGCCATCTGCGACTCGACGCCCAGCGCCCACGCCGTCGAGAAGGCCTGGAACGCCGCGCGCGTGCCGGGAATGGCCACTCGTCTGCGGTTCGACACGTCCGGGGCGCGGCTCGTCACCGACTGACCCGGCGCCGGTACCATGCGAGGCCCATGAGCCTCGTGACCCTGTCCGGCGTGTCGAAGAGCCACGCGGCGCAGCACCTGTTCAGCGACGTCGGGCTGATGATCAGCGCCGGCCGGCGCTTTGCGATCGTCGGACCGAACGGCGCCGGCAAGACGACCCTCCTCGAGATCATCACCGGCGACCAGTCGCCGGACGCAGGCACGGTCACAAGAGCCAGGGACACCGTCATCGGCTACCTGCGCCAAGAGGTCGCCGAGAGCCGCGGGCGCACGGCGCTGGCGGAAGTCCTGGCCGGTGCCGGCGAGGTGAGCGGCATCGAGCGGCGCATGCGGCACATCGAGCAGGAGCTGAACGACGCCGCCGACGACGACGAGCTGACCGAGCTGATGGACGAGTACGGCCGGCTCCAGCACCGGTTCGAGGCGCTCGGCGGCTACGGGATGGAGTCCGAGGCGCGACGCATCCTGGCGGGGCTGGGCTTCGCCGAGGCCGATATGGAGCGCGACATCGGCACCTTCTCAGGTGGCTGGATGATGCGCGTGGCCCTCGCCCGGCTGCTGCTCCAGAACCCCGACGTGCTGCTCCTCGACGAGCCCACCAACCACCTCGACCTGGCGTCGGTCGAGTGGCTCACGCAGTTCCTGGCGCAGTACGCCGGGGCTGTCGTGCTGGTCAGCCACGACCGCGACTTCATCAACGAGGTCGCCAATCGCGTCGTCGAGCTCCACGACGGGCTCGCGACCGAGTACGTGGGCGACTACGCCGACTTCGTCGAGCTGCGCGAGGAGCGGATCGCCTTCCTCCAGCGCCAGGCCCGCGTCCAGGGTCGCAAGGTCGCTCAACTCGAGCGCTTCATCGAGCGCTTCCGCTACAAGAAGACGAAGGCGCGCCAGGTCCAGAGCCGGATCAAGCAGCTCGACCGGATGGAGCGCGTCGAGGTGCGCTCGACGAAGGTCAAGTCGGTGAAATTCCGGTTCCCGCAGCCCTCGCGCAGCGGGCGCACGGTCATCAGCCTCACCAACGTCGCCAAGCGCTACGGCGACACCGTCGTCTACGACGGCGACCTCGACATTTCCCTGGAGCGCGGGCAGAAGGTGGCGCTCATCGGTCCGAACGGGGCCGGCAAGTCGACCCTGCTGAAGATGCTGGCCGGCGCCCTGGAGCCGGATGCGGGCACGCGCGAGCTTGGCTCCAACGTGCGGGTCGCCTACTTCGCGCAGCACCAGATCGAGGCGCTCAATCCGACCAACACCGTGTTCACCGAGCTCAACGACGCGGCCCCGATGATGGCCACCGCCGAGGTCCGCAAGCTGCTCGGCGCCTTCCTGTTCAGCGGCGACGCAGTCGAGAAGAAGGTCGGCGTCCTCTCAGGCGGCGAGCAGACGCGCCTCGCGCTCGCCAAGCTGCTCGCCGATCCCGCAAACCTGCTGTGCCTCGACGAGCCGACGAACCATCTCGACATCCAGTCGCGCGACGTGCTCGAGGACGCGCTGAACGCCTTCGGCGGCACGATCGTGCTCATCACCCACGACCGATACCTGATCCGCAGCGTCGCCAACGTGATCGTGGAGGTCAACGCGGGGCAGGCCACGATGTACCCGGGCGACTTCGAGTACTACGCCGCCAAGCGCGGCGTCGACATCGAGACCCGTGGCGCGGTCGAGGGCGCGCGCGCCACGCCGCGCGGGACGGTCGCCGCGTCACCGAAGCCGCGCGAGACCGCTCGAGCGGCCGCTTCCAGGCGCCGGCAGGAGGCCGAAGCGCGGAACGCCCGCGGCAGTCGCACGCGAGAGCTGCGCGTGGCTCTCGAGCGCGCCCGGGCCGATGCGACCGCCGCGCGCCAGGAGGTCGCCGAGGCCAGCGAGCGCCTGGCGGACCCCGCGACGTACGCCGACCCGGCGCTGGTGCGCGACCTCGTCGCCCGCCACAACGCGGCGCTGGATCGGATTCCGGTCCTCGAGGCAGATGAGCAGCGGCTGACGGCCGAGCTCGAGGCGGCCGACAAGGCAACGGCGGGGGCCAGCGCGTGAGACGAGCGGCCGAGTGACCGGCCGCCGGACGGAGCCAACGGGCGGCGCGCTGGGGGCCGGGCTGGTGATCCTGGCCTCGGTGTGCTTCGGCACGCTCGGACCGATCACCCGCTTTGCCGACGAGGCCGGCGTTGAGTCGCTGGCGCTCGTCGCCTGGCGGGCGGGCATCGGCGCCACGGCGACGCTGCTCCTCCTCGGCGGCCTCGCGGCGCTCGGCAGGCGGCCGCAGCGACCGCGCGACATCCCGGCCCGCCAGCGCTGGTTCCTCATCGCCGGCGCGGGAGCCAACCTCGTCCTCAACCTGGCGATGTTCATCGCCTTCGTGCGCATCGAGATCGGCCTGTCGCTGCTGCTGTTCTACCTCTTCCCGGCGTTCGTGGCGGTCGCATCGGTGCTGTGGTTCGACGAACGCCTGGATGGGCTGCGCTGGGCCGCGCTGGGCGTCTCGATGCTCGGCCTGGCGCTCACGCTGGCCGGTGCCGGCGGGCTGGGTGAGCTGGACCCGGTCGGCATCGGCCTCTCCGTCCTCGCCGCGTTCGCGCAGGCGTTCTACGTGCTCGCCGCGCGACACGGTTTCCCCGACGTTGACCCGATCGAGGCGGCAACCTCGACGATGGGGCTGGCCGCCATCGGCTACGTCGCCATCGCGCTCGTCAGCGGACAGTTCGCCGCCCTCGGCGCGCCACTGGAGTCGAGCGACGCGATGGTCGCCGTGCTGCTGGCGGGGCTGATCGGTGCGGCGATCCCGACGCTGTGCTTCATCACCGGCATCCGGCTGCTCGGCGCCCCGCGGGCCGCCATCCTCGCCACGCTGGAGCCGGTCGTCGGCGTCGCCCTGGCCGCGTGGCTGCTGAACGAGCAGCCATCCCCGCTCCAGCTGTTCGGCGGCGTGCTGATCCTGGTGGCGGCGGTCCTGCTGCAGGTCGGCGGACGCGGCGCCTCCGAGCACGAGGCGGTGGCGGCATGACCCCGCGCGTCACATGGCCGCAGGCCCTCGCCTGGCGGATGCGGCGCCAGCTGCTGGAGCCCGTCGGCTCGGAATCGGTCGCGGGCGTCGTCCGCCGGCTCGGCGCGGTGCAGGCGCAGGTCGCCTCGTCTGCCGAGCTCGCGATCCGCGTGCGCCGCCAGTCGTCACGGCGTGGGGAGGTCGTCCGAGCCCTAGCCGACGGCCGCCTGGTCAGGACCTGGGCGATGCGCGGCACGCTCCACCTGCTGACGCCCGAGGACGGCGGCGCCTTCCTGTCGCTGATGGCGGCGGGGCGCTCGTGGGAGCGGCCGAGCTGGGTGAAGTACTTTGGCATGACGCCCGCGCAGATGGAGCGCCTGCGTGGCGTCGTCCGCGAGGCGATCGACGAGCGGCCGCTGACCCGCGAGGAGCTGATCGAGGCCGTCGGCCGGAAGCGCGGCTTCAAGGGCGTCGCAGAGGGACTGCGCTCCGGCTGGGGCACGCTGCTGAAGCCGATCGCCTGGCAGGGCGACCTCGTCTTCGGGCCCAGTGTCGGCACGCGTGTCACCTTCACCACGCCCCACGCGGGCAGCGCGCGGTGGACCGGTCTTCCCGAGCCAGACCTGGCCGCACCGATCGCGATCCGCGCCTACCTCGGCGCCTACGGCCCGGCGACGGTGGAGGCCTTCTCGGACTGGGTGTCGGGCGGATGGTTCAGCAAGAAGCGGATGCGCACCTGGTTCGCCGACCTCGGCGACGCGCTCGTCGAGGTCGAGGTCGATGGCGAGCGCGCCTGGATTCTCGCCGAGCACGCCGACGAGCTGTCGGACACGAAGCCGACCTCCGCCGTCAGGCTGCTCCCCGGCTTCGACCAGTTCGTGCTTGGCCCGGGCACGAAGGACGGCCGCGTCACGCCGACCGCGCGGCGGAGCGACGTGAGCCGCACGGCCGGCTGGATCTCGCCGGTGGTCGTCTCCGGCGGTGTCGTGTGCGGGACGTGGGAGCTCGACGGCTCCGAGGTACGCATCGGCTGGTTCAGGGAGGCCGGGCGCGTGCCGCGGACCGCGCTCAGAACCGAGGCCGCTCGCCTCTCCGACATCCTCGGTGCGGAGGTGAAGCCGGCGGTGAGGACCGTCACGTGAAAAGCGGACGGATGGGCGCCGGGCCTCCGCGCCGCGACATCGTCATCGCCGCGTTGGCGGCGGTCGTCGTCGGTGTGGCCGCACTCGGGATCGCGATGGGCCTGCCCGGCCTCCAGCAGCCGCCACGGGCGTCGAGCGACGGAACCGACCCGGAGCTTCGGTACGCGTGCTCGGCCGATCACGCCTCGTTCACGATCGCCGACCTGTTGGGCGCGCCCGCCGCCGATGCCACCGACGACACGGCCGCCGAGCTCCTGCGTATGGTCGTCGACGAGGGGTTCCTGCCTGTCGGAGGCTGGCGACGCGTCGTGGACGGTCCGCAGGAGGTCGTCTTCCTCTCCGAAGTGGGGATCGAGGGCGCGCCACACGCCGTCGTGCACGTCGTCCCCGGCCAGGTCGGCGCGCCGGTGCTGGACGGGTGGGCCGTCGACAGCTACGGCGCGTGCACGCCCCGACCGGTCGTGCCCGACACGGTGTCGGTGGCCGCGTGGTGGGTGGACTCGACGGCGGAGCCGATCCGCGCGGACAGCGAGACCATTCCGGCGCTCGTGCACGAGACCGCGTGCGCCAGCGGCCGGGAGGCGACCGGTCGGATCGAGACGCCAACCGTCGTCTACGGTGCGGACGCAGTGACCGTCACGATCACCGTCCGCAAGGTCGGTGGCGCCGATTGCCAGGGCAATCCGCTGACGCCCTACACGATCGAGCTCGAGGAGCCGCTCGGGGACCGGACCCTCCTCGACGGCGGGCAGCTCCCTCCCGCCGACCCGCTGGAGCCGCCGGAGGACTAACCCCGGGTCATGAACGAGGCATGCACCGCTTGAGCGGCGGATGCGGCCGATGCGACCGGCACCTCGGCCCACACCACCCGCAGCCCACCCTCGTCGAATGCGCCCTCGCCGTGGGCCGGCAGCGGCAGCAGCTCGGGCGTCAACGCCGCCGGCCCGACCAGTGAGATGCGCGCCATCCGTTCCTTGCGGTCGACGGCGAGCATCAGGACGCCCTCATCGGCCGCGGAAGACGGCCGAACCACGGTCTGGGGGGCAGCGTCGTCAAGGGCGCGAACGACCAGTCGCAGCCGACCCCGCCGCGCGCGTCGCACCGCGACGGGATGGACGACCTCGGCGCCCATCTCGGCAAGCAGCTCGAGCTGGAGCGCGTCGACCTCGGGCAGGAAGCGGGCGCCGGGCACGAGGTGCGGATCGGCCTCGAGCACGCCGCCGACGTCCTTGAACAGCTCGCAGCGCGCGGCGCGCAGCGCGACCGCCAGGGCCACCGCCGACAGGTCCGTGCCGCCACGCCCCAGCGTCGTCAGCTCGCCGTGCGTGCCGATGCCCTGGAAGCCGGCGACGACCGGCACCAACCCGTCGGCCAGCGCGGCGCGCAGCGGTCGCGACAGCACTCGGCGCACCTCCGCCCCGAGATGCGCGGCCGCTGTGCGGATGCCGGCCTCCGCGCCGGAGAACGATCGGGCCGGAATGCCTCGCGCCTGGAGCCCGAGGGCGAACAGCGCGGCGGAAAGCGCCTCGCCAGTGGCCAGGGCACGATCGGTCTCACGGGCGAGGCTCGAATCGGCGTCCTGTGATGGCTCGCCGAGCAGCGCACCCGAGTCCGGCAGGAGCACGCGGGCGGCGGAGAGGATCGTATCGGTCACACCCTCGAAGGCGCTGACCACCACGACCGGGCGCAGGCCGGCCCCCCGCTGGCGCTCGACCACGGCCACTGCCTCGGCGATGTCCTCCGGGCGGCGCAGGACCGAGCCGCCGAACTTGTCGACGACCACTTCGGACTCCGCGCGCGCCATCTGCGGCAGACCTCAGCCGGGTGACGCGGGAACGAGGTCGGCGACGTCGCCACGCGGCAACGGGCCGCCGGAGCGGACGATCTCCGGCACCTCGTCGAGCGAGCGAATGACGCGAACGTCGCTCGGCTGAGGCTCGTCGTCGGGCGTGATGCTGATCCCCTCGGTGCGATCGAGCCAGACCGCGTCCATGCCGGCCGCCCACGCGCCACGGACGTCGGCGCGGTACGAGTCGCCAACCATGACGGCCTCGGCCGGCGCGACGCCGGCCGCATCCAGGGCGATCCGGAAGAAGGCCGGATTCGGCTTCGCCACGCCGACGGCGCCGGAGGGCAGCACGAAGTCGAGGTATCGGTCCAGCTCGAGGCCGGCCATGATCTGGCGCAGGTTCGAGCCCCAGTCGCTGACGACGCCGATCTTCAGCCCGATCGACCGGACCGATTGCAGCATCGACTCGACGTCGGGGTATAGCTCCCATGCATCGGCCGTGAACTGGCTGGCCAGGAGGAAGTCGAGCACCTCGTTGCGGGCCTCGACGCCGAGGCGATCGAGGATGATGCCGTGGTATCGGCGCCAGTACTCGTCGATCCGGGAGTCATCGGTCCAGGTGTCGTTGCCGGGGCGGTGGTACTCGTCCCAGAACCAGCGGTCGCCCTCGTCCCAGACGGCCTGCATCTCGTCCTCGGTGACCGTGCGGCCGTCGCCGGCCAGCGCCTCGGAGAGGACCTCGGCCAGCGAGCGGCGCGGGGTGAGCAGCGTGAAGCCCGCGTCGAGGCACAGCAGCCGGTAGCTCATGCGGATGCACGGTAGCGCACTCGCCCACGAGCCGATGAGGGCGCCCGGCGCGGATCGGCTGTCTGTATCGACAGCATTCGCGTGTGATAGGTTTGCGGCCGATGAACGAGGAGCGGGGCAGGGACCTGGTGGCACTCGGGCTGCTCGACGAGCCCGTCCGCCGGCGGCTCTACGACTGGGTCGTCGCGCAGCCGGGCCCGGTCGGCCGCGAGGCTGCCGCGCGGGCCGTCGGCGCCACGCGCGCGCTCGCGACCTTCCATCTCGACAAGCTCGCCGCTGCCGGACTGCTCGACGCCTCCTACATGCGGCTGACCGGGAAGGTCGGGCCCGGCGCGGGCCGGCCGGCGCGGGTGTACCGGCGCGCCGAGCGCGAGTTCAGCGTCTCGTTGCCGGCGCGGCGCTACGAGCGAGCCGCCGAGCTCTTCGCTTCGGCGCTGGAGCGCATCGGTGACGGCGGCCCGCCCCTTGAGCTGACACGCGCCGCCCGCGAGCTCGGAACGGAGCTCGGGCGCGAGGCACGGCGGGGATCACCGCGGACCCGGCTGCTGAAGGCACTCGACGCCGGCGGCTACGAACCGAGCACCGAGCCCGATGGCGCCATCCGCCTGCGCAACTGCCCGTTCGACGCCCTCGTGGACGAGCACCGGACGCTCGTGTGTGGCACGAACGTCGCCCTCGCCGCAGGCATCGTCGATGGCGCGGGCGCCGACGGCCTCGTTCCAGTCCTCGACGCTCAGCCGGGGTTCTGCTGCGTGACGTTCCGGGAGCGGCCTGCCTGAGGGCGCGGCGTCACCGCGCCAGCCGGGCGCGCGTCGGGTCGGTCCGGTCGCGCTCGAGCAGTCCCTCCGCCGCCATCGACGCCAGGGCCGTCTCGACCGCTGCGTCGTCGTGCGCGCCGATCGGTGCGGCCACGGCTGCCCACCGATGGCCGGGAACGTCGCGCAGCCGATCGAGAATCCGCCCGCGCAGCCATCGGCTGGTCGTTGCAAATGCCGGCTCGGGCCTGCCGCGTGGTCGCGCGCGCCGGCTGCCGCCGCTCGCAAGCGTGCGGCACCACGGGCTGGCCGGGCACTCGGCGCAGCGCGGCGCCGGGCGGCAGACCGTCGCGCCGAGGTCCATCAGCGCGTGACTCCAATCCGCGGGCCGATCCGGCGGCACGACGGCGTCCGCCACGCGCTGGAGCCCTGCGCCCTCGGTTGCGGTGAGGCGGCCGAGCACCCGCCGGACGTTCGTGTCGACCGGCCCGACGGCCTCGCCGAAGGCCAGGGCGGCGACGGCGCGCGCGGTGTACGGCCCGATCCCTGGCAGCCGCTGCAGCGCGGCGACGTCGCGCGGAACGTTCCCGCCGTGCTCGGTCACGATCATCCTCGCCGCCCGCTGGAGGTTGAGCGCACGCCGGTTGTATCCGAGCCCGCGCCACGCGCGCAGCACGTCGGCCGTCGGTGCGGCGGCAAGGCGCTCGACGCTCGGAAAGGTCGCCATGAACGCCGACCACTGCGCCGAGACGCGCGAGATCTGCGTCTGCTGCGCCATCACCTCCGACACGAGGATCGCGTACGGGTCGCGTACGCCCCGGAACGGCAGCGTGCGACCGCGGCCGTCGTACCACTCGAGGATCGCGGCGCGGGCCTCGGACGGGATGGCTGGCTCGTGCATCGGCCCACGATAGGGCCAGGCGCCTCGGGCGGGCACCCGGTCGAGCGCCGCTACAATCGGCGCATGACCGTGAACCTGAAGGCCGGCGACGAGCTGCCCTCGGTCGGCCTGCGCGCCACCGACGGCTACCTGCTCAACCTGCGCAGCTTCGTGACGAAGCAGCCGGCCCTGCTCCTCTTCTTCGGTGCCCCCACCCTCACCGGCGCCGCGAAGCGCAAGGGCACGAAGGCGATCGAGGCGCTCGTCGCGGGGCACAAGCGGCTCCGGGAGGCGGGCATCGCGGTGGCCGGCATCAGCACCGACTCCGAGCAGCAGCAGACCGAGTACGCCAGGGCCAACGACCTGCCGTTCCTTCTCCTCAGCGACGAGCGGCGCTCCGCGGTCGAGCTGCTCGGGATCGACACCGTCGCCGACGGCGCCAACTTCAACGTGGCGCGACCGGTGGGGGTCGCCGTAGACCGTGAAGGGATCGTCCGCGCCGTCCTCGACCCGGCCGATCCGGACACGCTGGTAGACGCCGCCATGCGCGCGCTCTCCGAACCGATCCCGGCGGCCACCGAGGACGCCTCCGCGGGCTCATAGCCACACGCATGCGCGCCGTGCGCCTCGACGCACCCGGCGCCGGGTTGCGCCTGGTCGACGTGCCGGTGCCCGAGCCGTCCGGCAGCGAGGTCCGCATCCGGGTCGCGGGCTGCGGCGTCTGCCACACCGACCTGCATATCGTCGACGGGCTGCAGGCTCGCGTGGAGCTCCCGCTCATCGTCGGCCACGAGGTCGCCGGCTGGGTGGACGCCATCGGTCCCGACGCCGAGGGCGTGTCGACCGGCGACGCGGTGCTCGTGTACGGCGGCTGGGGCTGCGGCGCCTGCCGCGAGTGCTCCTCCGGCGCGGAGCAGCGCTGCCCCGACGGCCGCTCGCCCGGCTTCCAGGCCGATGGCGGCTACGCCGAGCTCATGCTCGTCCCCCACCCTCGGCACCTGGTGCCACTCGGCTCCCTCGACCCCGTCGAGGCCGGACCCCTGGCCGATGCGGGACTGACTCCCTATCGCGCCGTGCGGCGCGCCGAGCCGTGGCTGCGCGCCGGGGCGAGGGTGCTGGTGATCGGTGCCGGCGGGCTCGGCCAGTTCGCCATCCAATACCTGCGGCTGCTGCCGGTCCCCGATCTCTTCGTGGCGGTCTCCGAACGGTCGGTGGCTCGGCTGGAGCGCGCGGAGGAGCTCGGCGCCGAATCAGGGCCCCTCGGCGGACCGGTAGACGTGGTCCTCGACTTCGTCGGCCTCAGCGAGACGCTGGCGCTCGCCGGCAAAGTCGTCGCGCCCGGCGGGCTGGTCATGCTCGTTGGCGAAGGAGGCGGCGAGCTGAGCTTCGGCTTCGATCGTCCGGCGGTCGAGTCGTGGGTCACGACCACCGCGTGGGGATCGGTCGAGGAGCTGCGCGAGGTCGTTCGCCTGGCCCAGGACGGCCGCATCCGCTGGGACACCGACGCGATGCCACTCGAGGACGCCGAGTCCGCACACCAACGCGTCCGCGCCGGCGAGGCAAGCGGCCGAATTGTGCTCGTGCCGCAGGCCGCGCGTTAGCCGCCGAAGATCCTGCCGAGGAGGCTGCGCTTCTCGGGCTGCCGGACGTAGAACGGCGCGGCGGTGGCGTCGTATTCCTCGCGCAGGGCCGGCGCGCGCAGGTCGGTGACGGCCAGGAGCCGGCGCGAGCCGAGGTGCTCGGACGCGACCGCGTGGAGCCGGTTGCGGACGGCATCGAAGTCGCCGAGCACGGCATCCGGCACCATCTGGATGCCCGCGGTCCAGGCGTCTCCGGCGCGCAGCAGCCAGGCTCGCTCGACGAGCGGCAGGTCCGCCAGCGCGGCGTTGAGCCCGGCCGCGAACGGCTCCGGGACGGAATCGGGGACGGAGAGCGCGGGCACGCCGCCGACCGGCCGTCGGGCGCGCATCGCGTCCGGCCGGTTCGGATCGATCCCGGCGGCCAGGAACGGCAGGACGCCGACCGCGATCCGGATCTCCGTTGGCGCGCCGGGATCCACCACCACCCGCTCGTGGGCGGCCTCCGCCCGCTCGAACAGCTCGCGCGACGGCACGCGGACGTGGTCGCTGCCGGGCGGGCCGAACCGCTCGAGCACGTCGGCGGACGAGAAGGCCGCGATGAACCGCTCGCCGGCCTCGTCCACGCCGTGGCGGTAGGCGTCCGGCCCCACGCGCTCGGGGTCCGGAGCGGCGCCGGTTGACGAGCGGATCGGCACGACGAGCTCGGCATCGAGAAGGGCGTCGAGCCGTGGCGCCTCCGAGCCGGGCGGCGGGCCTTCAATCACGCGGCGGTCACCGGGGCGAGCTTGGCCAGCGCGGTGTCGACGCGCGCCAGGGATCGCTCGCGGCCGAGGAGCTCGAGGGACGCGAAGAGCGGCGGCGAGACCGTGCGCCCGGTCACGGCGACCCGCAGCGGCGAGAAGAAGTCGCCGGCCTTCATGCCGGCCGCATCGGCCGCCTCGCGGAAGCGCTGCTCGAGCAGGTCGGCGCTGAAGTCGGCGTCCTGCAACTCCGACAGCACCGCCCGGGCGCCCTCCAGGGCGGCCGCCGCATGCGAGGCGTCGCCCTTCTTCGGCACCAGCAGCTCAGGCGCGTACCAGGCGGCGACGACGTCGTCGGGCTCCCACGCGAAGCCGAGCAGCTCGACGACGTCGCCGAGCTTCACGAGCCGCTCCTTGACGAGAGGAACCATGCGCAGCAGGTCCTCATCGGCTACCGCGTCGGGCACCCAGGCCCGCAGGCGCAGCGCCAGCTGCTCATCGGTCATTGCGCGGATGTAGACGCCGTTGAGATGGTCGAGGCGGTCGCGGTCGAAGACGGCGCCGCCCTTGTGGACCTTCGACAGCTCGAAGCGCGTCGCAAGCTCGTCGAGGCTGAAGATTTCCTCCTCGGTTCCGGGCGACCAGCCCAAAAAGGCGATGAAGTTCACGAACGCCTCGGGCAGGTAGCCCTCCTCGCGATAGGCGGTGATCGACGTCTGCGACTTGCGCTTGCTCATCTTCGAGCGATCCGTGTTGAGGATCAGCGGGATGTGGCCGAAGCGCGGCTCGCGATAGCCGAGGGCGCGGATGATCGCGATGTGCTTCGGCGTATTGCTCAGGTGATCCTCACCACGGATGACGTGGGTGATCTCCATCGTCTCGTCGTCGACGACGACGGTGAAGTGGTACAGCGGGATCCCGTCGGCTCGCACGATCACGAAGTCGCCGAGCAGCGCGTTGTCGAACTCGACCTCGCCACGCACCAGGTCATCGAAGCGCACCGTCTCGGGCTCGACCCTGAAGCGAATGGCGGAGGTCCGGCCCTCGGCCTCGAAGGCGGCACGCTCCGCATCGGTCAGGTTCAGGCAGCGTCCGTTGTAGCGCGGCGGCTCCTTTTTCGCCTCCTGGTCACGGCGAACCGCCTCGAGCTCGTCGGGCGTGCACCAGCACCGATACGCCCCGCCGGCCTCCAGCAGCCGTGACGCCTCGCGCGTGTAGAGCTCCATCCGCTCGCTCTGGCGGTAGGGCGCATGCGGGCCGATGTCCTCCCCGCCGGCCAACTGCGGGCCCTCGTCCCAGGTGATGCCCAGCCAGTGCAGGTTGTCGATGATGTCGCGCTCGAAGTCGGCGGTGCTGCGGGCGACGTCGGTGTCCTCGATGCGCAGGACGTAGGTCCCGCCCGCGTGGCGCGCGGCGAGGTAGTTGTAGAGGCTCGTCCGCGCCGTGCCGATGTGCAGCGGCCCGGTCGGGCTGGGCGCCATCCGCACCCGCATCGAGGTCTCCATGCGACCGATGCTAGCAGCGCCCCTCAATCTCGCAGCAGATCCTCGACGATCGGGGCGATCGCATCGGTCCAGCGGCGGTACTGCTCGCCCGAGGGATGGAGGCCGTCGGCCGCTACCAGGGCGGGGTCGGCGGCGGCTTCCAGGCTGATCCCGTGCGGCTCCGCCACGAAGGCGATGCCGTGCTCCTCGCAGACCGTGCGCAGCGTGGCGTTGACCCGCTCGACCGCCTGCGAACGGTCGGGACCGCCGAACTCGGCACCTCGCGGGGTCTTCGCGTAGTCCGGCGTCGCGACGCACACGATCCGATCGGGCGACAGCCGCTCGAGCAGCGCCTCCACGATGAGTCGCACGTTGGCCGCGTACCGCTCGTCGGGCACGCCCTGCACGACATCGTTGACGCCGATGAGGAGAGTCACGAGCTCGGGCTCGTGCTGGTCGAGCGCCGGCAGCTGGACGGCGATCAGGTCCCCCGACGTGAAGCCACCCACCCCGAGGTTGGCGACGAGCTCGAGGCCGGGAACCCGCTCTACCAGCTGATTCGGCCAGCGCTCGGCCTCCTCGACGGCCGTGCCGATCGTGTACGAGTCGCCGAGAGCCACGTAGCGCACGCCCGCGTCCTCCTCGGCCTCCCCGTCGCAGCCGGTCAGCGCGAGAGCGACGAGCGCACCACCGATGAGCGTTCCGCGGAGGGCCATGCGGCCGACTACCCTACACCGATGCTGCGCGCCGCCGTCCTGCTGCTGGTCCTGGCTGCCTGCGCCACGCCGCCGCCATCGGCGACCTCGACCCAGGCCGGTGCCGCCTCTGGAACCGTCGAGCCGCAGCCGTCGGGGGCGTCCGCGAGCGCGGCTCCGTCGGCTGCCGAAGCCGCGTGGGAGGTGCTCGAGGACGCGCCGTTCGCGCGGCTCGAGATGGCGGTCACCGCCCACGACGGGCGGATCTGGCTGGCCGGCGGCTACTCACCGACGGGCGAGGCGCTCACCGAGGTCGAGATCTTCGACCCGGCGACCGGCGAGTGGTCCGAGGGCCCGTCGCTGCCGACCGGCGTCCACCACGCGGCACTGGTGTCGGACGGCGAGCGGATGATGTTCATCGGTGGCTACATCGGCGCCGACTTCAGCCGGCCGACCGACATCGTCCTGGTCCTCGGCGACGGTGAGTGGGTTGCCGGCCCGTCGCTGCCGAACCCGCGTGCGGCCGGGGCGGCCGCCTTCGACGGCTCCCGGGTCGTCTACGCCGGCGGCTTCTCGGCGAGCGATATCCACGCCGACGTCTACGCGCTCGAGGGCGGCGCGTGGGAGCGCATCGGGAACATGTCGGAAACGCGCGATCATCTCGCCGCGACCTCGGATGGCGAGGGCACGGTCTGGCTGATGGGCGGGCGCATCGGCGGCCTCAATTCGAACCTCTCGATCGTCGAGACCGTCGTCGGCGGCGAGATCGAGATCGTCGCCGGGCTGGCGACGCCCCGCGGCGGCGCGGCCGCCTTCTACGCCGATGACCACGGCGCGTGCCTGACCGGCGGCGAGGCACCGAGCGAGGCCTTCACCGTCGTCGAGTGCGTGGGCGGCGACGGCACGGTCACCACGCTGCCGCCGCTGAACGAGCCGCACCACGGCCACGGCGCGGCCGTCGTCGACGGCGTCGCGTATGTGCTGCTCGGCGGCCCGGAGCCGACCCTCAGCGCCGACTCGACGGTCGAAGCCTTCAGCCTCACGCCCTGACGGACCGATGTTCCTGACCGGCACGATCCTCAACGTGGTGACCGTGCTCATCGGCACGGCCATCGGCGTGCTCATCGGCAGCCGAATGCCACCGCGGATCCAGGGGACCCTGATCGATGGGCTTGGCCTCTTCACGCTGCTGCTCGGCGTGGCGATGGGCCTCCGCGTCCTCACCGATGCAGCCGCGCTGCCCGGCGACGAGCTGGCCGTGCTGGGGGCGGTGCTGCTCGGAGGCGCCATCGGTGAGCTGCTCCGGCTCCAGGATGGCCTGGAGTCGCTCGGCGGCTGGTTCCAGGAGCGCCTATCCCGAGAGGGAGAGCCGAGCCGCATCGCCGAGGGCTTCATCACCGCCTCGCTCGTCTTCTGCGTCGGCCCGTTGACCATCCTCGGCTCGATCGAGAACGGCCTCACTGGCGACATCCGGCTGCTGGCGGTGAAGTCGCTGCTCGACGGCGTTGCGGCCATCGCCTTCGCCGCCGCCCTCGGCTGGGGCGTGGCGCTGTCGGCGATCACCGTGTTCGTGATCCAGGGGGCGATCGCCGGCGGTGCCTTCCTGCTGCGCGACGTGATGGACGAGCGCACGATCCTCGTCGTGAGCGCTGCCGGAGGCATCATCCTCATCGGCGTCGCCCTGCGGCTGCTCGAACTGCGCCAGGTCCGCGTCGCCAGCTTTCTGCCGGCGCTCCTGCTCGCCCCGCTCTTCCTCCGCCTGGCCGATGCGGTCCGTGGAATGCTCTCGTGAGGTCCGGGCTCGCCTTCCACGACCGCTGCCGCGCCTCAGCCGATATATCAGTACTGATATAACCGATGACAGGGTCGCGATTCGATTCCGAGTGCCTCCCCGGCCCCTGAGAATCAGCTGAGCCGGAAGACCGTGCGCACGTCGCCGGACTGGCTGCCGCGCGGGTCGACGATCGGTGGAGCGGCGTAGTCGACCAGGAGCCCGGCCAGCGGATCGGTCACGAGGCCAAGCTGTCGCAGTACGGTGATGCTTGCGGCGTCTCCGGCCCGTCCGGCCAGGTTGCCGTCCTCGATCTTGGCCGCGATCCCCATCGGTCCATCACCGAAGGGTGCCGACTTCGGCAGCGCGCCCGGCGGCAGGGCCATGGCCAGCACGCCCTCCGCCCCGGCCTTGGAGACGATGCGCTTGGGGAACGCGCGCATGAGCGCGGTGTCGATGCGACGGCGCTCGCCGGCGACGAGCTCGGGGTGGTCCATCATCGCGTCTCGGATGCGGGTCAGCGCGGAGCGAAGCGGCGGGTCGGCCACGGCCGAAGGATCGGCCAGGCGCGCGTAGGCTGTTGCGAGTCCGCGCAGCGGCATGCCGAAGGAGACGACCCCGCAGCCGTCGACGGCGGTGGCGATCTCCTCGATCGGCACGTCGGAGAGCGCGGAAATGGTCTCGAGCGGCAGCCGCTGGACCGGGTGGTCCGGGTGCCAGTAGGTATCGATTGGCCACCCGGAAGCCTTGGCGAACAGCACCATCCCGGCGTGCTTGCCCGAGCAGTTGCTGCGCAGCAGCGTCGGCTTCTCGCCGTCGCGGATCAGGCGATGCGCGGTCTCGGTGTCGAATGGCGCGTGTACCTGGTTCTGGAGGACGGCGCTGGTCAGGCCGGCCCGACGCAGGATCTCCTGGACCAGGCGGACGTGGCGGTCTTCGCCGGAGTGGCTGCCGGCCATGATCGCCAGCGAATCGGTCCCGAGGCCGTACTCGTCGAAGCGCCCGGAGGCGACGAACGGCGCCAGCTGGAACGGCTTGGCGCTCGAGCGGATGAACGCGAACTGCTCCGGATCACCGACCGATGCCACCGGCGAGCCGTCGGGCGCGACGACTACGATCGACCCGCGGTGGACCGATTCGACACGGCCGCCGCGCGTGACCTCGACCAGGGCGGGCGGAGCCGGAGCCGATCGACGCGGCGACCGGCCTTTGGCAGGCACCGCGGCAGAGATGTCCGGCGGTTACCCGCCGGTGCTCTGTCCGGCCGGCTGGCCCTCGCGCTGCTCGGCGGGCGGCGATTCGGGCTGGCGATCGCCCTTGCTGAAGATGCTGCCCCCACCGCCGCCGGAGCCGCCACCCGATCGTGCGGGCTGCTGCTGCGAGGACGTCGCTCCCGGCGGGGTCGCCGGCCGAGCGCCGGGCTCGCGCGTCATCGTGACGGCACCCTCCCAGTGCGCGCCTTCCTTCACGACCAGCACCTGGGTCTTGATGCTGCCCTTGACGCGGCCGGTTGAGCCGATCTCGAAGCGACCGCCGCAGTCGACATCGCCCTCGTAGTCGCCGTTGACGATCACGTTGTGGGCCTTGATGGCGCTGCGCACGCGTGCCTGCGGGCTGATGATCAGCGTTCCCTGGCACTCGATCTCGCCCTGCGCCTCGCCCTCGATCCGCAGGTCTCGGTCACTGACGTACTTACCGTTGAATCGCGCGTGCGGGTCGATGACCGACTCGTTGCCGCGGTCTCCACCGCCGCGTGGGAATTCGCTCGCTGGCTGTGCCACGTCCACCTCACTCGTCAGGCTATCCGGATACAGGTTTCCGACGACGTCCTCGCGCGAGAGGCTGTCCGGCTTGGTTTCTCGTTTCGATCCGAAGACCATGCGCTCCTAACCTCCTCAGATACGGATCAGGCGACGGGCTGGGCACGGTCCGTGCGCGAGAACTACGTGCAAGGACCGATAGCCTACCAGCACTCCGCCAGCGGAGGTAGTTCAGGCCCTGGCCATCGCATATCGCGTACCAGCCAGAATCACCTAGAATCGCCCGCGATGCCCGCGAAGGTCAGCCAGCACCCGCTGGTCGCACACAAGCTCGCGATCCTCCGCGATCGGACCACCGAGCCGAAGCGGTTCCGTGAGCTCGTCCGCGAGCTGACCTGGCTCCTCGGGTACGAGGCGATGGCCGATCTCGCCACCCGCGAGCGGACCGTCGAGACGCCGCTCGAGCCGACGACGGGCGCCGAGGTGGAGCCGCGCGTCGGGCTGGTGCCCGTGCTTCGCGCCGGGCTGGGCATGGTCGAGGCGATGCTCGAGCTGATCCCGACCGCCGAGGTGTGGCACATCGGCCTCTACCGCGACGAGCGCACGCTCAAGCCGGTCGAGTACTACAACAAGCTGCCCGACGCGGCGACCGTCCAGCTGTGCCTGATCCTGGACCCGATGCTGGCCACCGGCGGCTCGGCCGCCGCGACGGTCGACGTCCTGAAGGCCTGGGGCGCGCCGCGGATCAAGCAGCTCTCGCTGATCGGCGCACCGGAGGGCGTCGCCACGCTCGAGGGCGCGCACCCGGACGTCGACATCCACCTGGCGGCGCTCGACACGCACCTCAACGAGCGCGGGTACATCGTTCCGGGCCTGGGTGACGCGGGCGACCGCCAGTTCGGCACATTCGCCGGGCCGGCCTCGGAGCCCGGCCACGGACCGTCGGACGAGACCGCGGAGGTCGTGCGCCGGCTCCAGCGCGACCTTCGAGAGTGACCGCGGGACACAGAAATGTCCCGAAGGAACCGCCGCCGGACCGTTGATGCAATCTCCGGTGCCGTTGGCTGCCCCTTCGGGACAACCACAGAATAGGCGCCTGGCGGAACGCCCCGCAATCCCCCTTGTCCACGACCTTGCAGGCGACTCCGGGAGTTATCCACATGTTGTCCCCAACGGTGGACATTGACCCGGCTTGACGCACGCTTCACACGACGGTCGTAGGATGCGGCCATGGAGACGACTCGCGTCCTGTTCGTGTGCACCCACAACAGCGCCCGCAGCCAGATGGCGGAGGGCATGGTTCGAGCCTGGGGCGGCGATCGCTTCGAGGCCTTCAGCGCCGGCACCGAGGCGACCCGGGTCCGACCCGAGGCGATCGCGGTGATGAACGAGATCGGCATCGACATCACCGGCCACACGAGCAAGACGATCCTGCCGTTCATCGGCGAGGCCTTCGCGTGGGTCATCACCGTCTGCGACACGGCAAAGGAGTCATGCCCGGTCATTCCCGGTGCCGCCCAGCTGGCGCACTGGAGCATCGACGACCCCTCCATCGTCGAGGGCACCGAGGAGGAGCGCCTCGAGGCATTTCGCACCGCGCGCGACGTCATCCGCGACCGCGTCCACATCTTCCTGCTGGCAGCCGGCCGCGAGGACCTTCCGCAGCCGGAGCCGACCCGCATCGGCGCCTGAGCCCGCCGCTGCTACCCTCGCCGGGTGACCCGTCCCGTCCCCGCCTGCCCGCGCTGCGCCACCGCCGACGAGCAGCCGCTGACCTGTGACCGATGCGGCTGGCGCTGGTACGCCAACCCGAAGCCCGCGGCCGCGGTCCTCCTCGAGCGCCGGGCCGATGACGCGGCGGAGCCATCGGTCCTGCTCCTGAGGCGAGCGGTCGAGCCGGGCTTTGGCGCGTGGGACCTGCCCGCCGGCTACCTCGACCCGGGTGAGTCGTTCGAGATGGCCGCCCACCGCGAGGCCCGCGAGGAATCGGGCATCGAGGTCGAGCTCCTCGCGCTCACCGGCGTCTACCACTCCGAGCCGGCCAACGCAGTGACGGCCGTCTTCCGTGGGCGAGCCGTCGAACCCGGCGCCGTCGTGCGCACCGATGCGGAGTCGAGCGACCACGCCTGGGTGGCCCGCTCGTCGGTCCCGGAATGGTTGCCGCGCATGGCCTTCGCCTCGATGGCGAGTGCGCTGGCGGACTGGGCCGGGGACGACGCCCCCTCGATCGACTGAGGAAACGCGGCAGAACGGGGCCTCGTGCGCGCTCGCCTCAACGGAACGCGGCCGGCCGGCATGGAGCGGCGCTCAAGCTCGCAGTGAGGCTGCGCTACACTCGATTGGCGACCCCATCACGACAGGAGACCGATGCCCGACTCCACCGTTCGCGTCGCCGTGACCGGCGCCGCCGGCCAGATCGGCTACGCGCTCCTCTTCCGGATCGCGTCGGGCGAGGCCTTCGGCACCGACACGCGGGTGGCGCTCCGGCTGCTCGAGCTGGAGGCTGCGCTGCCGGCGCTCGAGGGCGTGCGGATGGAGCTCGAGGACTGCGCGTTCCCGCTCCTCGAGGAGATCGTCACCACCTCCGACACCGATACCGCCTTCAGCGGCGCGAACTGGGCGCTGCTGGTCGGCGCCGTGCCCCGCCGGGAGGGCATGGAGCGCAAGGACCTGCTGAGCATCAACGGCGGCATCTTCACCGGCCAGGGCACCGCGATCGCGCGCAACGCCGCTGATGACTGCCGGGTCCTGGTTGTCGGCAACCCGTGCAACACGAACGCGCTGATCGGCTCCACGGCGGCTCACCGTGAGGGCATGGCGAAGGACCGATGGTTCGCGATGACGATGCTCGACCAGAGCCGCGGCCGATCCCAGCTGGCGGCGAAGGCCGGCGTGCCCGTGCGGGACGTCCACGACCTCGCGATCTGGGGCAACCATTCGTCGACCCAGTTCCCCGACGCCTGGCACGCGACGATCGGCGGGAGGCCTGCGCCCGACGTCATCGATGACGAGGAGTGGCTGCGCGGCGAGTTCATCGCCAACGTCCAGCAGCGCGGGGCCGCGATCATCAAGGCTCGCGGCCAGAGCTCGGCCGCGAGCGCCGCGAACGCGGTCATCGACACGGTCCGCAATGTCGCCAGGCCAACCGGCGAGCAGTTCAGCGCCGCGATCCCCGCTCCGGCCGGCGGCGGCTACGACGTCCCGCAGGGCCTCGTCTTCGGCTACCCGCTGCGGGTCACGGGCGAGGGCAGCGTCGCGATCGTCCAGGGCATCGAGCACGGCGACTTCGCTCGGGAGAGGATCGCGGCCACTACCGCGGAGCTGCTCGAGGAGCGCGCGGCGGTCGAGGAGCTGCTGTCGTGACCACCGACTCGCCGGCACGCACGGAGGCGGCCAGCCTCCGCATCGGTGAGGAGCAGCTGGAGCTGCCGATCGTCCACGGCTCCGAGGGCGACGACGCGATCGACATCGCCAGGCTGCGCGCCGAGACCGGGCTGATCACCTTCGACCCCGGCTACGGCAACACCGGCGCCGCTACCAGCGCGATCACCTTCCTCGACGGCGAGGAGGGGATCCTGCGCTACCGGGGCTATCCGATCGAGCAGCTGGCCGAGCACTCGACCTTCCTTGAGGTGGCCTACCTGCTGATCTGGGGCGAGCTGCCGACGCGCGACGAGCTCGATCGGTTCACGACCGAGGTGACCCATCACACCCTCATCCGCGAGGAGATGCGCCACTTCTTCGACTCGTTCCCGACCGATGCGCACCCGATGGCGGTCCTCGCCTCGGGCGTCGTCGGCATGAGCACCTTCTACCCCGACAGCCAGAACATCTTCGATGACGACGCGGTCGAGATCACCATCAACCGGCTGATCGCCAAGCTGCCGACGCTGGCGGCGTGGTCGTTCAAGAAGGCGATCGGCCAGCCGTACGTCTACCCGCGCAACGACCTCGGGTACTCGGCGAACCTGCTGCACATGATGTTCGCCGTGCCGACCGAGAAATACGAGGTCGACCCGAAGGTCGCGGAGGCGCTCGACCTGCTGCTGATCCTCCACGCCGACCACGAGCAGAACGCCTCGACCTCGACGGTGCGCCTGGTCGGAAGCACGCACGCCAACCTGTACGCCTCGATCAGCGCCGGCATCAGCGCGCTGTGGGGCCCCCTCCACGGCGGTGCCAACGAGGCCGTCATCAACACGCTCGAGCGGATCGTCGCCGACGGCGGCAACGTCCAGAAGTGGGTGGACCGCGCCAAGGACCCGAGCGGCAGCTTCCGCCTCGCCGGCTTCGGGCACCGCGTCTACAAGAACTTCGACCCGCGGGCGACGATCATCAAGGCCGCCGCCGACCGCGTGCTCGCCGCCACCGGCGCCGACGACGCGCTGTTCGAGGTCGCGAAGCGCCTCGAGGAGGTCGCCCTCCGCGACGACTACTTCGTCAGTCGCAAGCTGTACCCGAACGTCGACTTCTACTCCGGGCTCATCTACCGCGCCATCGGCTTCCCGAAGAACATGTTCACGAACTGCTTCGCCATCGGCCGACTGCCGGGCTGGATCGCGCAGTGGCGGGAGATGATGGCCGCGGAGGAGACGAAGATCGGTCGCCCGCGGCAGGTGTACATCGGTCCACCGACGCGCGACTACACGCCGATCGAACAGCGTTGATCGAGACCGATGCAGCCCTCACCCCCGACGAGGTGAATGCCGCGTACGCCTGGGCCGATTGGCCGCAGCGCGAGCCGTGGCGGCTGGACGCGATCGCCGGCAGCTGCACCTGGCTCGCCGCCCGTGACCCGGACGGCTCGCTGGTCGGCGTCGCGCGCGTGCTCGACGACGGCGGGCTGCACGCCAGCCTGTGGGACGTGATCGTCCGTCCCGACCGCCGTCGCCAGGGCGTCGGGACGGCCCTGGTCGGCGCCGCGCTCGCCCGTTGCGCCGATCGGCGGCTGGTTGCGCTGGTCAGCACACCCGACGCCGTGCCATTCTTCGCGGCCATGGGCTTCCTCGCCGAGTCGCACGGCCACGTCGCGATGTACCTGCGCGCGCGCTCCCTCGCGGGCACGCACGCCCACTGAGCCGATGCGCCTCACGATCCTCGGCCGATCCCCGGCCTCGCCGAACCCGGGCGAGGCGTGTGCCGGCTACCTCGTCGAGGGCGGCAGCTCGCGGGTGCTCGTCGACATCGGCCCCGGCGTGGTGGCCCAGCTCGTGCGCCGCCATCATCCCGACGACCTGACCGCGGTGGTCGTCAGCCACATGCACGCCGACCACATGCTCGACCTCGTCACGCTTCGCTACGTCTACCCGTGGCGCGACCGGCCGAAGGACCAGCGCCTGCGGGTCTTCCTGCCGCCCGGCTCGGCCGACCAGGTGCTGGACCTGGCCAAGGGCGTCGGCAATCCCAGGCACTTCGAGGCGTGCTTCCGGCTGGCCGAGCACGACGGCACCTCCAGCCTCCCGTTCGACGCCCTGACGATGACCCCGGTTCGCACGCAGCACTACATCCCGTGCTGGGGCTTCCGCTTCGAGGCCGATGGCCGCCGCCTCGCCTACACCGCCGACACCGCCCCGTGCGGCGGCCTGGCCGACCTCGCCGACGAAGCAGACCTCCTGCTCAGCGAGGCCACGCTGCGCACCCTCGACGAGGACGCGACACCGCCCGCGCCGCGCGGTCACCTGACCCCGGCGGAAGCGGGTGAGGCGGCTCGCGACGGCGGCTCGCGACGGCTGATGCTCACCCACATGCCGGTGAACGGCGACGGGTCGTGGGCGCGCACGACCGCCTCCGAGGCCTTCGAGTCCGACGTCGAGATCGCGGAGCCGTCGCAGACCTACGAGATCTGAGAGGCTGACAGATGACCACCCTGGCGGGGGCCACGCGGACGGCATCGGGCGCCGAGCGGCCGTGGCTCGTGCACTACGAGGCCGGCGTGCCGGCCGAGGTCGAGGTGCCGGAGGTCCCGGTCGACGCGATGCTGCGCCGCACGGCGGCTCGCCACCCCGACCGCACGGCGCTGATCTTCTTCGGCAAGGCGACGTCGTACGGCGACCTCGACCATGCGGTGGATCGGTTCGCGCACGCGCTCCGCGGGATGGGCGTAAGCAAGGGCGACCGCGTCAGCCTGCACCTGCCCACCAGCCCGGCCTTCGTCATCGCGTTCATGGGTGCCATGCGCGCCGGCGCCATCGCGGTGCCGATGAACCCGCTCTACGTCGAGCGCGAGCTCGGCATCCTCCTCGAGCAGACCCGTCCGAAGGTGTCGGTCACGATCGACCTGCTGCTGCCTCGCCTCGACCGCGTGCCCGCGGAGGCCCGGGGCAAGCCGGGACGCTACGTCGTCACCGGCATCCAGGACTCGCTGCCGGTGCCGATCAAGTGGCTCTACCCGCTGAAGGCGCGGCGCGAGGGCCGATGGAATCCGGCGCCGCACACCGACGAGACCCCGAACCTGTTCCGCCTGCTCGACGGCGCCTCCGAGACGACCTTCGAGTCGCTCGCCGCGCCGGGTGATCCGGCCGTGCTCCAGCCGACCGGCGGAACGACCGGGGTCCCGAAGTTTGCGACGCTGACCCACCGCAACCTCGTCGCCAACGCGCACCAGATTTCCGCATGGTTCCCCGCCATCGCCCAGGCCGATGAGCCGGCCGGCATCCTCTGCCCGCTGCCCCTGTTCCACATCTACGGCCTCACCGTCGACATGAACTTCGCGATGCTCACCGCCTCGACGCTGATCCTCATCCCGCGCTTCGACCCGGAGATGGTGCTGAAGGCAACGAAGCATCGCCCACGCCTCTTCCCCGGCGCGCCGGTCATGTACCAGACCCTGGCCAAGCACCCCGACGTCGGCAAGTACGACCTGTCGAGCATCGAGGCCTGTGTCAGCGGCGCGGCAGCGCTCGCGCCGGAGGTGCAGCGCGACTTCGAGGCGGTCACCGGCGGCCGAGTTGTCGAGGGCTACGGCCTCACCGAGGCGTCGCCGGTCACGCATTGCAACCCGGTGCACGGCGAGCGGCGGATGGGCACGATCGGCCTGCCCCTCCCATCGACCGATGCACGCGTCGTCGAGCCCGAGAGCGGCGACACCCTCCCGCCCGGCGAGGTCGGCGAGCTCGAAGTGCACGGGCCGCAGGTGATGTCCGGCTACTGGGAGCGGCCCGAGGAGACCGCCGCCTGCGTCTCCCCCGACGGCTGGCTGCGCACCGGCGACATGGCCCAGATGAGCGAGGACGGCTTCTTCACGATTGTCGACCGCGCCAAGGACCTCGTCATCGTTGGCGGCATCAACGTCTATCCGCGCGAGGTGGAGGAGGTGCTGTTGACGCATCCCGCGGTGACCGATGCGGCCGTCATCGGCGTGGCCGACGAGCGGCGCGGCGAGGTGCCGTACGCCTTCGTGGTGCTCGCGGCCGATCCGTCGGCGACCGCGGAGGAGCTGCTTGCCCATTGCCGCACCAACCTGGCGCGCTACAAGGTGCCCGCGACCGTCGAGATCCGCGACGAGCTGCCGAAGACGATGATCGGCAAGGTGCTGCGCAAGGAACTGCGCGCCGAGATCGAGGCGCGGAACTAGGTCTCCAGGCGCGCCCGCGCGATCCATCGGTCCGCGGCCCAGGTGGCGAGCGCCCAGACCTGCGCCAGGATGACCGCGCCGATCGCGAGGACGGCCGCCCCGAGCAGTGCGCCGACGCCCGGCACAGCCCCTTCCATCACCACCGCCACGCTGATCACGAAGACGAGCACGAGCCCGATCATCACCAGCGCGATCTTCGCGGCGGTCACCATGAACCAGCCGAGCGAGTGGCCCTGAGCGCGGCCGGCCAGCCAGAGCACGCACGGTCCGGCGGCGCCGGCGAGGGCGGTGTAGATCCCGAAGCCGCCGAGCAGCGCGTCGATGCCGAGTCGCTGGCCGCTGACGAACCAGACGAACAGCCACGCGGCCAGCAGGGTCGACAGGGCACCGACACCGATGAGCCACACCAGCAGCAGCGTCGCCGTCCCTCCCGACAGCCGCTCGATCAGCTCTCCCTGGTCGGTCTCGACCAGTTCGGTCGGGCCGTCCTCGCGTGGATGCTCTTCGGTCACAGGGCCGATGCGGCGAACGCCTGCTCGAGGTCGTCGCGCAGGTCGTCGACGTTCTCGATCCCGACCGACAGCCGCGCGAGCGCGGGCGAGACCGCCAGCGGGGACTCCGCGACCGACGCGTGGGTCATCGGCGCCGGCAGCTCGATGAGCGACTCGACCGCGCCAAGCGACTCGGCCAGGGTGAACAGCCGCGTCGCGCCGACGAACCGGAGGGCGCGCGCCTCGTCCGAGAGGTCGATCGACAGCATCGCGCCAGGCAGCCGCATCTGGCGCTCGACGAGGCCCGCCGCCGGGTGGTCCGGCAGGCCGGGATAGTGGACGGCGGCGACCTCCGGCCGCTCGCTGAGCCACAGCGCAAGCACCAGCGCATTGGCCGATGCGCGCTCCATGCGGAGCGCGAGCGTGCGCAGGCCGCGCATGACGAGGAAGCAGTCGAAGGGGCTCGGCACCGCGCCGGCCGCGTTCTGGTGAAAGCGCAGCCGCTCGGCCAGCTCGTCGGAGCGCGTCACGATCAGGCCGCCGACGACGTCGGAGTGGCCGCCGAGGTACTTCGTCGCCGAGTGCAGGACGAGGTCGGCGCCCAGCTCGAGCGGCCGCTGGAGGCACGGCGTGGCGAACGTGTTGTCGACCACGGTGACCGCGCCGACGACCGCCCCAAGCCGCGCCACGGCGCTGATGTCGATGACCTTCATCATCGGGTTCGACGGCGTCTCGATCCACACCATCTTCGGTGGCCGCTCGGCGCTGAAGGCAGCCGCAACGGCGTCGAGGTCGCGGAGGTCGATCGCATCGGTCTCGATGCCGTATCGCCGCCAGACCTTGTCGGCCAGGCGCCAGGTCCCGCCGTAGACGTCGTCGCTCATCAGGAGCCGGTCGTCGGGGTCGAGGAGGTAGCCGATCGCCTGTGTCGCGGCCAGTCCCGAGGCGAAGGCCATCCCGTGGCTCCCGTTTTCGAGGATCGCGATGGCGCCTTCCAGCGCCGCCCGCGTCGGGTTGCCGCTGCGGCCGTACTCGAAACCGCCGCGCAGGCCGCCGACGCCGTCCTGCTTGAAGGTCGTGCTCATCTGGATGGCGGGCACGACCGCGCCGGTCTCGGGATCGGGCTGGGCGCCGGCGTGGACGGCCAGCGTCTCGAATCGGTCGGTCATGGGCGCGCCCATTCTGTCACGTACGGCCCGGACGGCACGAGGCCCGCCGGCGGACCGGCGGGCCTCGGTATTCACTCTCCGTTGGTCAGGAGCGAGGTGCCCTAGGGCGCAACACTCTCGATGATCACCTGGCTGCGGCCGACGAGCACGCCGTCGCTCGTCCGCACCTCCACGTGACCGTAGAGAACGCGACCCTCACCGGGTGCCGTGTTGGCCGTGATGGCCGCGTCAAAGCTCCACTCCGCGCCCGTGGCGCGAGGCTGGCTCGTGTCGTTCACATCGATCGTGCCCAGCGGCGTCGTCGCCGTGTAGACGTCGATGTAGTCGAATGTCGTGGTCTCGGCCGGGACGTCGAAGCCGTCCACGACGACGATCCACCGTCCGGCTCGCAGAGCTGACGGGGTGACCGTCACCGACTCCTCGGAGTCGCCGTCGGCACTCTGCCCGCGGAGGTTACAACCAGCCAACGTGGTCGGGTTGTCCGATGCGTCGGCGCAGTCGTACACGAACAGGTCCAGGTCGGCGCCGGGATCGTCCGGGCTTCCGATCGTGGCCCGGAACGAGCTGACCCCAGTCGGCAGCGTGACCTCATTGTGCTGCACCTCGAGGTGATCGATGCTCGGAGTGCCGATCTTGGCGCTTGCGAGCGTCGTATCCACCGCGCCGCCGGTGAAGCCGGCGAACTCGTTGACAGCGTCGTACGACTGGTTGACCGGCGTACCGATCGTGGCAGTCGGGATCGTCACCTCCTCGGGGTCGATCGTGACACCGAGGATGGTCGCCTTCAGCGTGAACGGCACGTTGTCGGCGTCGGATGTCCGGCGCGCGTCAACAGTGACCTCCCAGACGCCGGGCATCGGGTCGAAGATCGTGCGGCTGGTCACCGACTCTCCCGTGGCACAGGTGCCCGGGTTGTAGCAGTTCGAGACCGCATTCGCGTCGATGCCGAGGCCGACCGGCGACCAGCGCAGGAACCGGATCTGCCCTGCCCCCACGGCCGCTCCCCCGCCGGTCATGTCGACCTTGAATGCGGGCGAGCCCTCGGGGACGCTGAAGAAGTAGTGGGCCGTCTGTGCCCGATCGATCGTCCCCGCCTTCGTCGATGAGAATCCGGTACCGGCCGTGAGCTGGTCCGCCGCGATGACGGTGTTCATGGACTGGTAGTCGACACCGACGGTCGACGGGTCGTCGAGCCGGAGGATTGCCGAGTGGGCGCCCGGGGCCGCGTTGATCGTGACCGGGAACGACACGTTGGCTCCCTTCGGCAACGCAACCGAACCGGCCGACGAGAAGGTCCCATCGTTGCCGACCCAGGAGACGTTGTATGTCCTCGTCCCACCCGGACCATCGGCCCGGCGGAACGTGTACGTGCGGGCATACGCGACGCCGGCGGTCACGCCTTCACGATCGTAGATTCCGGAGCCCACGCCGGGAGTGGCGAGGAGGCCGGAGAGGACCGTGTTCACCGGCACCGAGCCGGTGATGGTGACCGGGCTGATCTTCTGGCTGAGCAGGCTCCACGCCGCGTTGACGTTGAGCAGCCCGGCGCCCTGGTCGTACGCCTGAAACCGTGCGCCGACACCCGGATCGGGCTCGGTCAGGTAGGTGGCGGATGACATGAGCGCCTGCCGGAGCTGCGCCGGCTGGTGCTGCACGCCCGCCTGCTGAGCGGCGCTCACGAGCAGCGCCCCGACGCCGGTCGCCTGGGGCGCCGCCATTGAGGTGCCGTTGGCAAGCGTGTAGCCCGGCGGAAGGGCCGGGACGTGCTGGATGCCGGGAACCTGCATCCACAGCGGCGTGGTCGAGATCGCCGCGCCGGGGGCGACCGCGTCGGGCTTGAACCCGCCGTCCTCGCGCGGACCGCGCGAGCTGAAGTAGTGGAGGTTGTGGGCGTACGGCGTCACGACGCCGTAGTCCGCGAACATCGTGTCATCGGTCAGGTAGGCACCAAAGCCCATGACCTTGCCGCACACCCCGGGGTCGCCGGCGGTATTCAGGCCCGGCCCGCTGTTGCCGATGGAGAAGAACATCTGCACGCCGGCCTGCTCGATGAGGCGGTCGTACACGATGCAGCGGGTGTTGTTGCCGTCGTTGAGCGCCGGCAGGCCGCCGATGCTCATGTTGATGACATCCGCGTTCGCCTGCTTGGCGACGTAGATCATGCCCTCGAGCAGGGCGTGGCCCGTGCAGCCAGCGGTGAAGAGGCAGGCACGCGACGAAACGATCTGCGCGCCCGGTGCCGCGCCGCTCATCTCACCGCCGAATAGCGAGTGACCCGCCGCGATGCCGGCGACGTGCGAGCCGTGGTATGCCGACACGATGCCGATGTTCACGAACTTGTTCTTGCCATCGGTCTGGACGACGAACGGCATGCGGTCGACGACCGGGGTGCTCGCCCGATCCGTGCCGAAGTAGCCGACGTCGAAGTTGACCTTGTAATCCGTCATCGCCGTCTCGTCGGCGAAGCTGAGGTTCTGGTTCACGTCGACCCAGACCTGGTTGGATGCGGTGTTCCACAGGATGCCGAAGAACCCGCTGCTGCCGGCCGGGTTGCCGTCGCGGTTCAGGTCGTTGCCGACCTCTCCGCCGAGCGCGGAGACGCGCTCATTGATGCGGCCGATGCGGTACGAGCCCGCGGCTGGCGCGGTGTAGGTGGCCGACTGGAAGGTGAAGGTCGAGCCGCTCACCTGCGTGGCCATGTTGATCCAGGTCGGGTCGCCGTCGGTCAGGGGATCCGTGCCGGTCACCCAGTCGACGATCTTACGCGCACCGGTGCTGGTCGTGGTGAGGCTGGGGTGGTCGAGCGAGACGCCCGAGTCCACGATCCCGATCGTCACGCCGCGCCCGTCCCACGTCGGGTGGGCGTCGAGGAACGAGGCCGCGCCGGTGTCCTGGATCGGCATGTATGGATTCGCGCGGGGGGTGGTGGCGTCCGGTGGCGGCCGGTTGGCGGCCGCGGCCGCGGCATCGGGAGCCGGTTCCGGAAGCGGCACAACTTCGTCGAGGTCGACTGCCTGCACGCTGGCGTTTGATGCGATCGCCATGACCTTCGCGGTCGGGACGTCGGCGCGGATGTAGCCGAGAGCGGCGTCGCGGTAGCGGATCGTCCCGCCCGCGTTGGTCACTGCGGCCTCCGCCTGCTTGGCCGCCCCGCCCTTGGCGGCGACGAGAATGGTGACGGTGGAGCGACCCTCCACGCGGGCCTTCGAAAGGAGCTGCTCGTCGTGCAGCCCGAGCTTCGGTTCGGTCGGCTTCACTGCCGACACGCTGATCGGCACCACTGCCGAGAGTACGAGAGATACGGTCAGCCAGAAAGCGCTGGCACGCCAAATACGACGGTGTCGCAAAGCCTGGGTCCCTCCAATGCCGCGGATTGGCACCTACCGCGGGAATTACCGGCACACGTCCATTGGGCACTGGGCGCGGGGCCCGACGAGTTTAGCAGCGGTAGCGAGCCGCGTCAGCCGCCAGTCAATTGCCGCTTGACTTGCCTGCTCATCGGTTAAACGCTCGCTCGCCGACCGCAAACAGGCCGGCGATGGGGTTCCGGCTCAGCTTGTCGCGGACTCCGGAGATGTCGGCTCCGCCGGCAGTTCGGCGACGGGAGCCTGCCACTGATGCAGAGCGTCGCGCGCCAGCCAGACCGCGACCAGGAGGATGAGGAAGCCGTTCACCGGATGGAGGGCCGCCAAGATGTCTGAGGAGCCGCGCTGGAGGACGAGAATCGTCTGCAGGAACAGCAGCGCCAGTAGGCCAAGGCCGGCCAGCACACGCCATCGCCCGTACCCGGCGACGAACGCGGTCACGAGCAGAACGACCGGGAAGACCTCGAGGAGATGGCCGAATACTGCGTGCGTGTCGAACGCGCTCTCGTCGGCGAACATGCCCAGGCCGGCGAGGAAGACCTGCAAGAGCAGGCCGGCGACGAGCAGCCAGGCGGCAACGAGGTGGACCACTGCCGCGATGCGTTGTGCCACGACGACATTCTGGCACTGTCAACGTCATTGCCGTTGCCACGGCGCAGCAGGCGAACCGAGCATGGAGTCCTGGCGTCGCAGGGCTCACCGCACGGCTAACGGCAACACGGTTGCCGGATGGCGAGAACCGGCGCTACCTCGTCCGCGGGAAGCCGAGATCGACCGATGACGTCCCCGGATCGGGCCAGCGGGCGGTGATGACCTTGCCGCGCGTGTAGAACTGGATGCCCTCCGGCCCGTACATGTGCAGGTCGCCGAAGAGCGATGCCTTCCAGCCGCCGAAGCTGTAGTAGGCGACCGGCACCGGGATCGGCACGTTGATGCCGACCATGCCGACGTTGACGTCGAATTGGTACTGCCGCGCCGCGCCGCCATCGCGGGTGAAGATGGCCGTCCCGTTGCCGTACTGGTTGTCGTTGACGATCTCCAGGGCCGATGGGTAGTCGGGCGCGCGCACGACCTCCAGCACCGGCCCGAAGATCTCGTTGCGGTAGCACTCCATCTCGGGCGTAACGTTGTCGAGCAGCGAGACGCCGAGGAAGAAGCCGTCGGACTCGTTGTAGAGCACGTGCTGACGGCCATCGGCCCGCAGGGTGGCGCCCTGGGAGACGCCGGATTCCAGGTACGACGCGACCTTGTCGCGATGCTCCTTCGTGATCAGCGGGCCCATCTCCGAGCCCTCCTCGTTGCCCGGGCCGACCTTGATCTTCGGCAGCCGCTCCTCGATCGCGTCGACGAGCGAATCGGCGACGTCGCCGACGGCAACCACCACCGAGATCGCCATGCAGCGCTCGCCGGCGGAGCCGTACGCGGCGGAAACGGCGGCGTCGGCCGCCATCTCGATGTCCGCGTCGGGCAGCACGATCATGTGGTTCTTCGCGCCCCCCAGCGCCTGCACCCGCTTGCCGTGGGCGGTCCCGGTCTCGTAGATGTGGCGGGCGACCGGCGTCGAGCCGACGAAGCTGACCGCGGCAATGTCGGGATGCTCGAGGATGTGGTCGACGGCCACACGGTCACCGTGGATGACGTTGAAAACGCCGTCCGGCAGCCCGGCCTCCTTGAGCAGCTCACCGAGATAGACCGATGCGGACGGGTCCTTCTCGGAGGGCTTCAGGATGAACGTGTTGCCGCAGGCGATGGCGTTGGCGAACATCCACATCGGCACCATGGCCGGGAAGTTGAAGGGCGTGATGCCGGCGACGACGCCGAGGGGCTGGCGGATCTGGTAGACGTCGATGCCGCTCGAAACCTGCTCGCTGAAGCCGCCCTTGAGCAGGTGTGGGATGCCGGTCGCGAACTCGAGGTTCTCGAGGCCGCGCGCGACCTCGCCCAGCGCATCGGTCCGGACCTTGCCGTGCTCGCGGGTCAGGTGCGCCGCGATCTCCTCGCGATGCTGCTCGACCAGGTTGCGGATGCGGAACAGGATCTCGGTGCGACGGCTGATGCTCGTGGCACGCCAGGCCGGGAATGCCGCCTTGGCGGTGGCCACGGCCGCGTCGACCTCCTCGACCGAGGCGAAGTCGACCTGCCGCGCGACCTTGCCGGTGGCCGGGTTGTAGACGGGCCCCTGACGCAACGATGTCCCCGCCACTCGCTTGCCACCGATCCAGTGGTTGACCCGGTCCTGCCCGCTCGGGCCGTCCGCGGGACGTGTTTCAGCTACCTGGGTCATGCCGCTGCCTCATGGTTGGAGCCACAACCTTACTCCGCGGAAGTCGGCATCGGGAGCGGGCGCCTCAGCGGGATGCCGTGGCCGCCACCGTCTGCGATGGGTCGCCGGCGCGAATGCCCGCCGCCCACGCGGCGACCTCGGCCCGCCTGGCCACGCCAAGCTTGGCAAGGATGTGCTCGACGTGAGCGCTCACGGTCTTGGGCGATATCGACAGCTCGGCGCCGATTTGGGCGTTGGTGAGGCCCCTCGTGATCAGCCGCGCTACCTCGAACTCGCGGACGGTCAGCGGCCGCCATGGCTCCTGGTCGCCTCCACGACCGCGGCTGGCCCTGGTCAGCTCATCCGCACGGGCGAGCATCGGCGGACTGCCGATGGCCTCGGCGCGGGCGCGCAGTCCGCCCAGGATTTCCGACGCGTCCGCGTGCCGGTTCATGCGGATCAGGCATTGCGCCAGGTCGAGCTGCCCCCAGAGCGCTTCCCAGGTCCTGCCGCGCTCATCCCATCCGCGGATAGCGCGCTCCAGCGCCTCACGCGCCGCAGAAAGCGATCCGCCGGCCAGGCGCACCAGGCCGTCGGCATGGCTCAGTGCCGCTCCGGCGACCGAATCCCAACCGGTGAGGAACTCACGGGCTGCGGCGAGCCAGCGCTCCGCGTCGTCCGGCCGCCGCGCGGCGACGAAGCTGCGGGCGCCGGTGACCACAAACGGAATGAAGAGTGCGCGTTCGCCGGCCGCGGTGGCCATTGACCATGCCTCCTGGCAGCGCGCAAGCGCACCGTCGGCCATCCCTTCCTGCAGGTCGGTCTCCGCCAGCGCCCAGAGTGGCGTCAGGATCAGGTCAGGCTCGCCGATGCGCCGACCCGTTGCCATTGATTCCTCCAGCCACCGCCGCGCCTCCGCCAGGTTGCCACGACCCAGCGCGACCAAACCGATCACGTCTCGACACCCGATCATGCCGCGGCTGCAGCCGCGATCGACGAGCTCCTGCCGCGCGCGCTCGTCGGCCATGTCCCAGCGCCCTGCTCCCCACTCGAGGATGCCGGCCGTGGTTGCCATCATCTGGCGGCAG
Organism: uncultured Chloroflexia bacterium; assembly: GCA_963840145.1. GTDB lineage: Bacteria > Chloroflexota > Limnocylindria > QHBO01 > QHBO01 > JACDBZ01. The sequence continues at coordinate 54,852 of CAWIXR010000008.1, read as the reverse complement.
TGCGACTGCTCGATGGCATCGGCGTATTTCAGGCCCTCGTCCAGAGCGACTTCGGCGGCCCCCGGATCCATGATTCGAGCAGCCAGGATCGCCAGGTTCCGATACCCAGTCACGCCTACGGATTCGTAGCCAGCATCGCGTGCCTCGCGGGCAGCCCGCATTCCGTCTCGCATGCCGCTCTCGTAGCGCCCCGCCACGATGTCGATGCGACCAAGCAGGAGGTCTGCATCCAGGACGTTCTCCTGGTCAGTCATGGAAACGGCGAGCTCTCGGGCCTGCTGCGCCAGCTCCCGTGCACCCTCCAGGTCGGAGGCGTGGAACCGACATTCCGCCTCAGAGATGAAGGTCCATGCTCGCAGCTGCTCAAGCTGGGGGGTTGCGGGAAGGTCGGAAATCTCGGCGATGGTCTGGTCCAGGTATGGGCGGAGCTTCTCTGTCGGCTCGCCGAGACGGAATGCCACGGAGAACAAGCTCAGCAGCTGACGGGCCGCGTCGACTGGCATGCCAGCCTCCAGGTACAGCTCCCTCGCGCGCGTCGAGGCCGTCATCATGTCTTCGTTCTGTTCGATGGCTCCGGCCGCATCGGCGTACTTCTCGTACAGCTCCGCCTGTTCTCCGACAGGCAGGTCGTCCGGCATGTTCGCGATGGCGCGCTGATAGAGCTCGTACGCTTCCTGCCGAGCTGAGATCCGGCTCGCGTCGCCGGCCGCCGCCAGGGACGCCCGGTACGCCTGTGGCCGCAGCCCGGCCTGCTCGTAGTGGCGCGACGCGTGCACGACGCTCGAGGCCTCGAGGGTCATGACGAACTCGGCCGCCTGGGCGTGGTATCTCCGCAGCTTGGACGGCGAGATCGAGCTGTAGATCGCGTCCCTGAGCAGCTGGTGGCGGAAGTCGTAGTACCCCCGATCGACGTAATTGAACGGGCGGAGGATCGCCGCGGCCTCGAGCTCCTGAAGGGTCGGCTCGAGCTCGGCCAGCGGTCGGTCCACGATGCCGGCGAGAGCGTCCGGGCTGAAACAGCGCCCAATGACAGCGCCCGCCCGCGCCACGGCCTGGGCATCGTCGGACAGCCTGGCCATTCGCGCCAGGACGGCATCGCCGATCGTGTCGGGGACATGCGCTTCTCGGATTCGCCGGCCATCCGCTCGCGCCTCATCATCCAGAGCTGCAAGCAGCTCCTCGATGTGCAGCGGAATGCCGTTCGTCCGCTCGTGCACGGCTTCGACCACGTCCCGTGGCGCCGGAAGCTCTCCGCCGAGGATGAGCGTGGTTGCGATCCCGGTTTGTTCCAACGTGAGTGGGAGCAACCGAGCCTCTTCCGCATGCCGCTGGCCGAGCGTGCGAGCTCTCCATTCGCGGTGGATTCCGTCGGCCGGGAACTCCTCGGCGCGATAGCCGCCGACCAGGAGCAGGGGCACATTCAACGAATGGCGCGCGAGCTCCCCAATCACCTCGAGGCTCATCTCGTCGGTCCAATGCAGGTCATCGAAGATCAGCATCGACGGGCGATCGATCGCTTCCAGGATCCGATCCGCCACCGCGCGGACGATCAACCGGCGCGCGCCAAGGGCGTCTCCATCGTGCCTGCCGTCGATCGTAAGCAGGTCCTGCGACAGGCTTCCCCAATCCTCACTACCGCGCATCCCGACGGCCATCTCTCGGATTGACGCGAGTGGCACCTGGTGATCCTGCGGCGCCACGGACCCGCCATCGACCCGCAGCCCGGCCGCTTCGGACTTGCGGTCGGCGGCGCGGATCAGCCGGGTCTTGCCGAGGCCGGCCTGGCCCGACAGGAAGACAGTCCTGCCGTGGCCGCTGACTGCGTCCGCGATGAGCCGATCGAAGAGCTCAAGGAGGTCGTCGCGACCGACCAGGATGGGGCACAGAACGGGACCGGCACTGCTCATGGCGGGCAGTCTACGACTCGCCACCCAACTTCTCGCATCGGTCGAACGACCGATGGGTTCTCACGTGGCCGCCACCGATCGGCCCGGACACCTGTCAAACCATTTTGGGGCCCATCGGTCATCCACACGATGACGCGGTGAGTGCTCGCCCCGAACCTCCAAGGCAACAACCCGCCGCAGGGGTACCGAATGGCCAAGTTCATGGATGTCCACTCCGGCTTCGTCGGAGTGACGGCTCAACAGTTGAAAGAGGCTCACGAACGCGACCTCGCCGTCGAGTCGGATGAAGGCGTTCATTTCGAGCGCGCCTGGCTCGACCCGCAACGCGGCAAGGTTTTCTGCCTTGCCACCGGGCCGACTCGCGAGGCGGTCATGCGCGTGCACGAGCGCGCGGGACACCCGACGCCAGAGGTTTATGAGCTCCAGGTCGAGGTCTGATCCCATCCGCAAGAGGAGAAGCTCCAATGAGTCGCACGAAGACGTTTCTGGTCGCGCTGGCTGCAGTCGCGGCGCTGATCATCCCAGCCGTGGCAATCGCGGCGGCCAGCGGTTCGGACATCGCGACGGTCCGCGCCGCCACGGCACGGTTTCACAACTTCTCGGTGGCCGAGGCGGCCGGATATGGCCCGCTCCACTCGTGTACCGATGAGAACTCCGGCCTCGGGGCGATGGGCCAGCACTACGTGCGCGGTGACCTGCTTGGTGACCTCGCGTTCGACTTGAGCCAACCCGAGGTGGTCGTCTACGAGCCGATGCCCAACGGACGGCAGCGGTTGGTGGCCGTCGAATTCGTCGAATTCGCCGAGCCATGGGATGCCGTCAATGAAGACCCCCCGGTCCTCTTCGGCCGGGAGCTCCAACTCGTCCCATCGCCGAACCGGTACGGCGTACCGGCCTTCTACCAGATTCACGTGTGGATTTGGAAGTCGAACCCCGCCGGCATCTTCAGCGATTGGAACGAGCGCGTCTCGTGCCACGGGATGGGCGACCCGCAATAGGCCACCGTCACCTCGCGGCACGAATGGGGCGTGGCGACAGCGCCCGCCCTCTCTCCCTCAAGGAGGCAACGGCGATGCACGACTACACGGCGTGGCAGGTCCATCAGGACCGGATGCGGGAGTTGACACGTGAGGCGGATGCATCTCGGCTCGCGGCGATCGCCAAGGACGGACAAACGCGTCGCCATCCGCGAGCACAGCTTCGTGGCTGGTTGTCGTTCGGCCTCTCTCGCCTGTCACCGGAGACCTGGCGATCGCGGCCACACGCGAAGACGGCCGCCCCAGATTCTGGCCCTGCGACCGCGTTGAGCGTATCGTCAACTGGTGACCGCTGACGACGCTCGAATCTGCGTCCTGTGCGGAGACCCGATCGAGCCTGACCACGCCTGGATGACCTCGGACGACGGACGCGTGGCCCACTCCGGATGCGTCTACTCGGACTCTGACGTGGCCGGGCGCGACCTCTGGATGCCCCCCGAATAAGCGCTCAGCCGGGCTTCGGGATCTCGTCGCCGCGCAGCACGACCTCGGGTTGCGTCGTGCGCCAGTCGTAGTCCTCCACCCGCTCATCGGCCCCAAGAAGGCCCTGCGAGCGGAGCCAGTCGTCGTTGTAGAGCTTGCCGACGTAGTTGCGCCCGGAGTCCGGTAACAGGACCACGAACAGAGCGTCCGGATCCTCCAGCGTGCGCGCGACCTGGAGCGCCGCCCACAGCACCGTGCCGCCTGACTCGCCCATGAGGATCCCCTCGCGAGCGGTGGCCAGGCGCGCCGTCAGCATCGAGTCGCGGTCGCTCACGCGCACGACGACGTCGCAGATCGACGCGTCGTAGGTCGTCGGCCAGAAGTCCTCGCCGATCCCCTCCGTCAGGTACGCGCGCGGCGTGTCGCCGGAGTACACGGACCCCGCCGGATCGGCCCCGACGATGGTCAGCGACGGCGACCGCTCCTTCAGGTAGCGACCCGCACCGGAGATCGTGCCGCCGGTGCCGACGGCGACCACGAAGTGCGTGATGCGCCCGTTCGTTGCCTCCCAGATCTCCGGGCCCGTCGTCGCGTAATGCGCCGATGGGTTCGCCGCGTTCGAGTACTGGTCCGGCTTCCAGGCGCCGGGCGTCTCGCGCGCCAGCCGGTCGGAGACCTTGTAGTACGAGCGCTCGTCCTCTGGGTCGACGTCGGTCGGGCAGACCACCACCTCGGCGCCGTACGCGCGCAGCAGCGCGCGCTTCTCCTCCGACTGCTTGTCGGCCATGACAAAGATGCACCGGTAGCCCTTCACCGCGGCCGCCTGCGCCAGCCCAACGCCGGTGTTGCCGCTGGTCGGCTCGACGATCACGCCGCCCGGCTTCAGTAGCCCGGCACGCTCGGCGGCCTCGATCATCGGCAGGGCGATGCGGTCCTTGACCGATCCGCCCGGGTTCATGTGCTCGAGCTTGGCCACCACGCGGGGGCGGACGTCGGCGGCGAGCCGGTCGAGCGCCACGAGCGGCGTGTCACCGACGGCAGAGGTCACATCGGGCAGGATGCCCGGCCGGTCAGCCAGCGGAGGGCTCCGCCTGCGCCTGCGGCGCGGGCGCATCGGTCTCAGCCTCGTCGGCGGGCCGGATCATCGGAGAGCCCCATCCTCGCCGGTGGCGAATGATCAGCCAGGCCAGGGCCAACACGAAGCCGACGATGCCGAGCCACATCGCCGTCGGCACGCCGAGGATCGTCCAGTTGTTGACCCGGAAGGTCTCGAGGAGGGTTCGGACCGCGCCGTACCACATGATGTAGAGGAGCACCGCGTCGCCGGCGAATAGGCGCGGGCCGAAGCGACGGATGACGAACAGCAGCACCGCCATGCCGATCAGGTTGAGAATCGCCTCGTAGGCGAAGAGCGGGACGAACTGCGTCGTCTCGACCGGGAAGCTGACGTCATCCCATGGCGTCCCCGCACGGTGCTGGGCGTCGATCGCGATGCCCCACGGCAGGCACGGCGGGAACTCGACGCCGCACAGCGTGGTCGGCGGCCCGTACAGCTCCTGGTTCACGAAGTTGCCGAGGCGGCCGATCGCCTGGCCTGCCAGCAACGCGGGAGCCGCGATGTCCAACCAGCGCGCCGTCGAGAGGCCTTGCGAGCGGGTGTAGACGAACACGCCGAGCGCGCCGCCGGCGATGCCGCCGGGGATGCCGAGGCCGCCGTTCCAGATCTGCGGGATCAGGATCGGCTCGGCGATGTAGAGGTCCCACTGGTGGATGACGTGGTAGAGGCGCGCGCCGACGATCGCGAAGACCATCACGATCAGGAGCATCGACCACGCGTGGTCGGGGTCCTCGTTCAGCCAGCTCGCCACGCGCGTCGCGATGAGCGTGCCGACCAGGGCCGCGACGGCGATGAAGATCCCGTACCAGTGGACCTGGATCGGACCGATCTCGAAGGCGACGGGGTCGATCATCCGGCCGATTCTAGCGCCGATTCGGACGCCTCTCGCTCGGCAGCATGCGGGAACGTGTCGAGATCGCGCAGGACGGGGAACAGACGCATCCAGACGCCGGTCACGATCAGCGTCGCCACGCCGCCGACCACGACCGCCGGCACCGTCCCCCACCACGACGCGGTGACGCCGGACTCGAACTCACCGAGCTCGTTCGAGGCGCCGATGAAGACGCTGTTCACCGCACTGACCCGGCCGCGGATCGCGTCGGGCGTCTCGAGCTGCACGAGCAGGTGCCGGATGTAGACGCTGACCATGTCGCCGGCGCCCATCACCACCAGCGCGACGAGGCTGAGCGCCAGGCTCGTCGATAGTCCGAAGACGATCGTCGCCACGCCAAACGCGGCGACGCCGCCGAACATCCAGCCGCCGACCCGCCGGCGGATCGGCCAGACCACGACCGCGGCCGCGATCGCCGCGGCGCCGACGGCGGGCGCGGCGCGCATGACGCCGAGGCCGACCGGCCCTACGGCGAGGATCTCGCCCGCGTAGAACGGCAGCAGCGCCGTGGCGCCGCCGAAAAGCACGGCGAACAGGTCGAGCGAGATCGAGCCGAGCACGATCGGTCGCGACCGCACGAAGTTGACCCCGGACAGCAGCGTGGCCCACGACACCGGCTCACTCGACCGCTCGTCCCGGCCGCCGCCGCGCAACCCGATGACGAGCGCCACGCCGGCCAGCAGCAGCAGGAAGGACAGCGCGTAGGCGACCTCGACGCCGAACAGCACGAGCGCGCCACCGATCGCCGGTCCCGCGATCGTCGCGACCTGCCACAGCGTCGAGTTGACCGCCACCGCCCGCGGAAAGAGCTCGATCGGCGCGAGGTTGGGAAGGAGCGCCTGGCCGGTCGGCTGCCCGAAGGCGCGAGCGACGCCGAAGACGGCCATGACCGCGAAGATCGGCGCGAGGTCGGTGACACCACCGAGCGTCAGCGCCAGGAGCGCGAGCGAGCAGGCGGCAAGTAGCGTGTAGGTGGCGAGCTGGATGCGGCGGCGGTCGTATCGGTCCGCGACGTGGCCAGCGGGCAGGATCAGCAGGATGAACGGCAGGAACTGCGACAGCGCCACGAGGCCGAGGTCGAACGGGTCGCCGGTGGTGCTGAACACCTGCCAGCCGACGGCAACCGTCTGAACCTGGGTCGCGGTGGCGGTGAGGAAGCGCGCCACGAGGTAGCGACGAATGTCGGGATGACGGAAGACCTCTCCACGGCCACCCGGAGAAACGGCTGACATCGACCGCGGAGCGTAGCGGACGCGCCGTCCCCGCATTCGCGCCGCAGTCCGGAGCGCAGAAACTGTCGCCATCCACGACGGCCCACGCTAGATTCCGCGAAGGCACTGATCGAAGGGGACCGATGACCGAGCCGCAGCACTCCGACTCCAGGCCCGCCCTGCCGCTCTGGCAGCTCGTGACGCTGTCGATCTACTGGTTCGGGATCGTCATCATCTGGGGAGGCCTCAACAAGATCATCCTGCCGGCGATGATCGCGGATCAGCCCGGCGGGGCCGCGAACCTCGGCGTGCTGCTGGCGATCCTCGTCACCGTCGGGGTGATCGCGCCGATCGTCATCCAGCCAACGGTCGGCATGATCAGCGACTACACCGTGACCCGCTGGGGCCGTCGCAAGCCGTACATCTTCGTCGGCGCCCTGCTCGACGTCGTCTTCCTGTTCGGCATCGCCACCTCGCAGACCTACCTCGCGCTCGTCGCCTTCTATTTCCTGCTCCAGCTCAGCTCGAACTTCGCCCAGGGGCCGTTCCAGGGCTACGTTCCCGACCTCGTGCCGAAGAAGCAGGTCGGCCTGGCCAGCGGGCTGATGGGCACGATGATCGTGCTCGGCACGATCGCCGGTGTCGGGATCGCCACCTTCGGCGTGAACACCGGCAGCCTGTTCCTGGCCACGATGGCGCTGGGCGTCGTCGAGGTGATCACGATGCTCGTGCTGGTCACCACCGTCCACGAGGGCACCGCGGCGCCACGCCGGACCCAGTCGTGGCTCGGCGTCGCCCGTTCGGCGTGGGCGACCGACATCCTCCGCGAGTCGAGCGTGCTGTGGCTGCTCGTCGTGCGCCTCCTCTTCCTCGGCGCGTACGCCGCGACCTCCCTCGCGCTGCCGTACTTCCAGCGCGCCCACGGCATGAGCGAGGCCGATGCGAGCACGACCGTCTTCATCGGCACGGCCATCGTCGGCGTGATGACCGCGATCTCGGCGATCCCCGGCGCCCGGATCAGTGACCGGGTGGGCCGCAAGCCGGTGATCTGGGCCGCGGCGGTGATCGCGGGCATCGGCCTGCTCGGCGTGGCGGTGGCGCCGACGCCGGCGTTCGCGATCGCCTCGTTCGTGCCGTTCGGCATCGGCATGGGCGCCTTCCTGTCGGTCGACTGGGCGCTGATGACCGATGTCATCCCGAAGCACACCTCGGGGCGATACATGGGCATCCTCAACGCCGGCACCGCGATGGCCGAGCCCGTCTTCCTCATCATCGCCGGCCCGCTGGCGCTCGATCTGCTCGGCCGCCTGCTCGGCGAGCCGCTCGGGGCGCGCTCGACGATGATCGTTGCCGTCCTCTTCCTCGTCGGCTCCGGGCTCGCGCTCTTCCGCGTCGACGCGCGCCGCCGCGAGTACGGGGAGGAGCCGGCGGGCGTCGAGCCGGGCATCACCACCACCGCCCCGACGGGCGCCTGATGGACGCGGCCCGCGAGCGCGCGCGGCGCACCGGCCCGCGGGAGCTCAGCGTCGCGGTCACGCCGCGCTATCGGTTCGTGTGGGGCCTGAACCGCGTCATCGTGCGGACGCTGTTCGACGTGCGCGTCAGCGGTCTCGAGCACTGGCCCGAGCCGCCGTTCCAGCTCGTCGCGAACCACCACAACGGCTTCGACCCGATGCTCGTGCTGTCGGTGGTGCCCGTGGAGCCGCGCATCACCTGGTTCGGCCCCCGTGAGGCCGACTTCAGCCGCGGCTTCAAGAATCGGCTGATGGCCTTCGTCGGCGGCGTCATCCCCTACAACCCGGAGAAGACGACGCTGACCTCCGCCGTGCGCGCGGTCCGCCGCGTCTTCGACGCCGAGGGCGTGCTCGGCATCTTCGCCGAGGGGCGCGTCGGCTTCCGCGAGAGCGAGCTGCTGCCGTTCGAGGACGGCGCGGCGGCCTTCGCGGCGACCTCGGGCGTGCCGGTCGTCCCCTGCGCGATCGTCGGCAGCACCGACCTCTGGTTCCGCCGGCGCATCGAGATTCGCTTCGGCGCCCCCATCCGGACCGATGCCGTCCGCGGCCGCGAGGCCCGAGCGGCGCTCGAGGCCCGCATTCGCGAGGAGATCGGGTCACTCCTGCCGGGCACCGAGCCGCGCCTGCCGCGGCGCCGGCCGCTGTCGTTCCTCACCAACCTGCTGAACGGGGCCGAGGACGTCGCGCGACGCAGGAGCGGCGAGCGCTAGCATCGGTCCGGCATGCTCCCCTTCGTCTGGACCCTGTTCGTCGTGTTCGCCGTGGGCGGCTTCCTGATGATCGCCGCCTACTGGCTCGACGTGCAGGACCGCCCCGACCTCGACGCGCGTGGCCGGATCGCATGGTCCGCGGCGGTGATCGTCTTCCCGATCTCGATCCCGGTCTACGCCTTCGCCGGCGGCCCGAACTGGCCGCTCGTGCTGCGGATCGGGAGCCTGGTGCCGGCGATCGCGCTCATCCTGTTCGCCGGGTTCGTGGTCGGCATCTTCACCTGAAGCGGCGGACCGTCACGAGCCCACGTAGTCTCGATTCCGTCGACCGCGAGCGAACCCGAACACCGCGACCGTCCCGACCAGCGCGAGGATCCCGACGCCGATCAAGAGTGCGGGCAGCGCGCGCTCGAGAACGGTCGACTCCTGCTCGGGAGCGCCTTCGGGGGCGGCTTCCGGAAGGACCGGTAGGAGCCGTTCAAAATCGGCGCGCTGCGCGGCCGCGAGGCCGTCGACGTGAACGTTCCCCGAACAGAGGTTCGTGTCCAGCGCGCCCTCCCACCGGTGGGCGAGCACCAGCCACGTCTCGCCGATCGCGAAGTCGAAGCCACACGAGGCGTCGCCGCCGCTCCACGCCGCCACCTCGATCGTCGCGCCGGTTGGCTTGCTCGCGCGCTCGACGCTGAAGAGGTAGAGCGTGCGCGGACCGATGTCGCTCGGCGGACCGGCCGCCGCGGCCTCCGCGACGCCGATGAAGGCGATATCGGCAGCACGGATCGCGTCGGGGAGCTCGCCGCCAGCACAGGAGCAGGCCGCGACCCTGGCCGGAGTTACGCCGGCGACAGCGAGCGCCAGCACGAGGCCGATCAGCATCCGGAGCGGGACGGTCACGCGTGGCATGCGCGGGTGACGCCCGTTGTGGCCCAGCGGTTGCATACGCTTATCATCGGCCAATGACGAGCCAAACCAATACCGACCTTTCGGCCGCCGCCCCGGTGGCCGTCGAGTACCTCCGCGAGCACGACGCCGAGCACCTCGCACAGCTCGACGAGTTCCTCTCGATCCAGAGCGTCAGCGCCGACCCGGAGCGGGCCGGCGAGGTCCGCCGCACCGCGCAGTGGATCGTGGACGATATGACGCGGCTCGGGATCGAGCGCGCCACGGTCCACGAGACGAGCCACCACCCGATCGTCACCGGCGAGTGGATGCACGCCGGTCCCGACGCGCCGACCGTGCTCGTCTACTGCCACTACGACGTCCAGCCCACCGATCCGCTCGACGAGTGGATCCGCCCGCCCTTCGAGCCGCGCCACGAGGACGAGCGCGTCTACGCCCGCGGAGCCGGCGACGACAAGGGCCAGCTGTTCATGCACCTGAAGGCGGTCGAGGCCTGGATGGCCGCCGCCGGTCGTCTGCCGCTCAACCTGCGCTTCTTCTTCGAGGGTGACGAGGAGGTCGGCTCGGAGCCGGTGGAGGCGTTCATCGGTGAGCACGCGGACCTGCTGAAGGCCGACGTCTGTGTCGTGTCCGACGGCGACACCTTCGACGACGAGGGCACGCCGGCAATCGGCTACGGCCTGCGCGGGATCGCCTACTGGGAGATCCGCGTCCACGGGCCGCGCCAGGACGTGCACTCCGGCCAGTACGGTGGCGGCATCGACAACCCGGCCAACGCGCTGGTCCGCATGCTCGCCTCCCTGACCGATGCGGACGGGCGCTTCACGGTCCCCGGCTTCTACGACAAGGTTGTAGACCTGACCGATGAGGAGCACGCCGCCTACGCGGTGCTCCCCTTCGACGAGGACGCGTGGCGCGACGAAAGCGGCGTGCCCGCCGCCCTGGAGGGCGAGCCGGGCTACACCCTCAAGGAGCGGCTCTCGGCCCGGCCGACCTTCGACATCAACGGCATCTGGGGTGGCTACACCGGCGATGGCGCCAAGACGATCATCCCGGCCTGGGCAGCCGCCAAGTTCTCGACCCGCCTCGTCCCCGACCAGGACTATCGCGAGATCGAGCGGTCGGTGAAGGCGCACCTCGAGTCGCTCGCACCGCCGACGGTCCGCGTCGAGGTGCGCATCATCCACGGCGGCGCCCCGGTCATCACGCCGCTCGACCATCCCGGCATCGCCCCGGCAGCGCGCGCGCTCGAGGCCGGCTTCGGGACGGCTCCGCTGTTCCAGCGCTCCGGTGGCTCCGTCCCGGTCGTCGCCGCGCTGGATGCGCACCTCGGCCTGAAGACGCTGATGGTCGGCTTCGCAAACCCGACCGGCAACTTCCACGCCCCGAACGAGTGGATGAGCCTGCGCAACATCCGCGACGGGATGGCATCGATCGTCCATCTCTGGGCTGAGCTCGGCGCCTTGCGGGCCGACGAGCTGCGCCGCTGACGGGGTTTGACGCTCACCGGAGGGCGGGGCTAGCGTAAGCCGGGTGCCCCGCCCTCCCGCCAATCCCGACGATCCTTGGCTGGCGCTCGGCGCCGCCTCTCGGCTCGTCGGCGTCGGTCCGGACACGCTGCGCCGCTGGGCCGATTCCGGCAAGGTGCAGAGCTACCAGACGCCGGGCGGGCACCGGCGCTTCCTGCGCTCCAGCCTCGAGTCGATGATCAACGCGCCGCGCCGCACGCGCTACGGCGTCGAGCGGCTGCCGGACTCGACCCAGACGATGGCCGGCGAGCTGCATCGCCGAGTGTCACGCACCGGGTATGCCGGCCAGCCCTGGCAGGCGCGGCTCTCGGCCGATCAGCGCGACGACTTCCGCCGCTGGGGCCAGCGCACGTTCTCTCTGGTGGTCGACTACGTGGCGGCCTCGAAGCGGGCCGAGCGCCGGCTGCTGCTGGACGAGGCCGAGAAGATGGGCGCCCTCTATGGCGCCGAGGCGTCGAAGGCCGGGCTGTCGCTGGCGGAGACGGTCGAGGCCTTCCTCTTCTTCCGCGCGCCGGTCCTGGACGCGATCGTCGGCCAGCTGCGCCGTCGCTCGGCCGACGTCTCGGAGGTCACCGCGGCCTTCCACGAGGCCAGCGCGGCGATCGACGAGGTCCTCTCCGCCCTCGTCAGCTCCCACCGCGACGGCGGACGCTAATCGACGAGGTAAAGGTCGGTGGAGGTCGTGTTGAGGCGCTCGCCGCCTTCATCGGTGCAGACGACGATGTCCTCGATGCGTGCGCCCCACGCGTCGCGGACGTAGATCCCCGGCTCGATGCTGAACGCGTTGCCGGCCACCAGCGGCTCCGGGTTGGAGGCGACGAGGTAGGGCTCCTCGTGGGTCTCCATGCCGATGCCGTGGCCGGTCCGATGCAGGAACGCCTCGCCGTAGCCGGCATCGGAGATGATGCCGCGCGCGACCGCGTCGATCTCGGCGGCCGGCACGCCGGGCCGGACCGCGTCGCAGGCGGCCGCCTGGGCCTCGCGCAGGACCGCGAAGAGGCCGGCGAAGTCGGCCGGCGGCTCGCCGACGAACGCCGTCCGCGAGGTGTCGCTGGCGTATCCGGCCCTCGTGCCGCCGATGTCGAGGACGATCGCGTCACCGGCACCGATCGTGCGGGGCCCGGCCTCGTGATGCGGGCTGGCCGAGTTGGGTCCGGAGGCAACGATGGCGAAGCCCGCATCGTCGTGCCCCTCCCCGATGAGCAGTTCGCGGATGTGCCGGCTCACCTCCGCCTCCGTTCGCCCCGACAGTCGCTCCGCGGTGACCGCGAGCATGGCCCGATCCGCCGCGGCCGCGGCGGCCCGCAGGCGATCGACCTCCTCGGCGTCCTTGACGCGCCGGAGCTCGCCCATCGTCGAACCGGCGGGCACGAGCTCGGCCGGATCCAGCGCGGCGCGCAGCCGCAGCGCGAAGCGCGCCCACATCTGGTCCTGGACCGCGACGCGCCGGGCCGGCCCGACCAGCGCCTGGACCGCGCGGATCGGGTCGTCGGTCTCGTCCCACGGCACGATCTCCAGGTCGTCGACGAGCTCCCCGAGGCCATGACGGGCCAGTGGCTCCTCGAGCCGCGGCAGCACGAGCACCGGATCGCCCTCGACCGGGATCACCAGGCACGTCAGCCGCTCGAGCGCCGGAGCGGTGTACCCGAGCAGGTAGGCGTAGTCGGGTGACGGCGTGATCAGGACCGCATCCACCCCGCGCTCGGCGGCCGCCGACGCCACCCGCCGCAGCCGTGCGCGATGCGTCGATGCGGCGAACAGGCCCGCCGCGGGCGCTCCGGTGGTCATGAGCCAAGCCTACACCGATGGGTCATTGACCCGGTCCGGCGCCGTGCCAACATGGGGGCACGGCGGCGTGTGACAATGTCATACGTGCCTACCTCCGGGAGAGCCAGCGTGGCCGCAGCGAGGCGAGCACCAGCACGCGCGAGGGTGGCGACGTCGGTCGCCATCCTGTTGCTGGTCGGGCTGCTGCCCGCGCCCACCGCACTCGCGGCCGATCCGGTCACCGCCGCGCGCCAGGACTTGAGCCGGCGCCTCGGCGGCAGCCCGAACGACTACCAGCTGCTGGCCGAAGCCGGGATCACCGCCGAGGCCGGGATGTGGGCCGCCAAGTTCATCGACGTGCGCACCGGCGCAATCCACAGCTCGTATCGACGCTCCGACGGCACGACCGGATCGGTCGCCCTGCTCGAAGAGGCGCGCTCCGCGGCGTTGGCAGCCCTCCCGGTCCTCGATCGCAAGGCCGATGCGCCCCTCGTGGCGGCCGTGCGCACGCGGCCTTCGGCCGAGCTCCTGCGCGTCGCGATCTGGCTGGACGTCGACGTCACCGCGGCCGAGGCCGCCGTCGAAGCGGCGCACCCCGAGGTCGAGTGGCTTGCCGGACGGCCGATCCCGACGTCCATCGAGCAGGCCCGCTCGCTGCGGGCCGAGCTGTGGGAGGCACGGCAGGCGGTCTACGCGGCGGCGGCCGAAGCCGTCGAGGCGCACGTCACCGCGCTGGGCGGAACCGTGGCGTACGTCAGCACCTCAGCGCCGCTCGTCTTCCTCGACCTGCCGAGCGGCGGCGTTGCCGGCCTGGCCGAGCGGGCGGAGGTGCTGAGCCTCGGCCTCGAGCAGACGTGGAGCACGTTCATGGCATCGGCCGGCGTGACCGTCGGCGCGAACTGGACCAGCGGCAACGGCGACCAGGGCAACGGCGTGCGGGTGGCGGTGGTCGAGTACGCCAACGCCTCGAACGGCGGGGACCTCGCCGGCCAGGTCGTCGAGCGCTTCAGCACGAACGGCAACATCGTGACCCACATCCACCCGACCTGGGTCGCCGGCGCGATCGCGAGCAAGAGCGTCACCTGGCGCGGCGTCGCACCGGGCGCCGACGTCGTGAGCGCGGGCACCGGTAATTCCTCACCGGGGCTCTCCACCGACCGGGCTGTCATCGCCGCCACCGACTGGGCGGTCTCGCCGAGCGGCGGCGACGCGGACATCGTCAACACCAGCTTCGGCCAGGACACCTCCACCGGCGCCGAGGAGGGTCGGCGCTACTTCGACTCCGTCGGCTGGGAGGACAACCGGCTGGTCGTCTCGTCGAGCGGCAACTTCTCGACGTTCGGCAACTGGAACGTCGTCTCGCCGGGGACCGGCTACAACGTGCTCACCGTCGGCGGCGTGAACGACCGCAACTCCGGCGGCACCGGTGATGACGTCCTCTGGTTCGGCTCGGATGGTGCGAGCTACCGCGACCCCGACGGGACCGCCTGGAACCCGCACGGCGACTTCAACAAGCCGAACCTCTCCGCGCCGGCGGTCAGCGTGCGCACCGCGAACGGCACGATCGGCGACGGCACCAGCATCTCGAGCCCGATCGTCGCCGGCATCGGCGCCCAGCTTCTGGCCCGATCGCCGAGCCTGGCGACCTGGCCCGAGGCCGCCCGCGCGGTCCTCATGGCCGGGGCGAACCGGCGCACGCCGCTGCCCGGCGGCGGATTCAGCCGAGACCACGAGGGCGTCGGAACCGCATCGGCCCGCTGGTCGAACCGGGTCCTAGACAACGGCCTCTGGGGCGGCTGGACGTTCGGATCGATGAGCGAGGGCCAGACCCTGACCCGCGACATCGAGGTCGTCAAGGGCCAGTCGGTCCGCGTCGCGGTCGCCTGGAGCAGCCACACGTCCGGCAGCTCGAACCTTGGCAAGACCGATGTGCTCCGCGCCGACCTCGACCTGGTCGTGCGTCAGCCGAACGGCTCGACCACGGGGTCCTTCTCGTTCGACAACTCCTACGAGGCGGTCGACGTCGTCGCCTCGGGCACCGGCACGATGCGGATCGAGGTGCGCCACGAGCGCTTCGACGCGTCGAGCGAGCCCTACGGCCTCGCCTGGACGGTCGGCAGCCCGTTTGCCGACGTCGGCGCCACGACCTTCTACGACGACATCCTCTTCATCGCCCGCGAGGGCATCACCACCGGCTGCGGGCCGAGGCTGTTCTGCCCGACCGCATCGGTCACGCGTGGCGAGATGGCGGCCTTCCTGGACCGGGCGCTCGACCTGCCGAGCACCAGCCAGGACCACTTCACCGATGACGACTCGAGCACCTTCGAGGACAGCATCAACGCGGTGGCCGAGGCCGGCATCGCCAGCGGCTGCGACGACGATCGCTTCTGCCCGAACCGGGTCGTGACCCGCGGCGAGATGGCCAGCTTCCTGGCGGCCGCCTTCGACGTGCCGCCCTCATCTGTCGACCACTTCGGCGACGACGACAGCTCGATCCACGAGGACGATATCAACGCGATCGCCAGCGCCGGGCTGGCGTCGGGCTGCACCTCGTCGCGCTACTGCCCCACCCTCTCGGTCAGCCGCGAGCAGATGGCGGCCTTCCTCAACCGGGCGCTCTGACCTCGAGCCCGACCTCGGTCGCACCTCCGTCCGCGAAGCGCCAGGCACGCAGCAACCCCATCCCGGCGATGAGCTGCACGACGTCGTAGCGCGCCTCGCGCAGGTCGGTGGGCGACGGTTCCGGCCCGCTCGCCGGATGCGAGTGGAAGATCGCGACCAGCTCCTCGCCGGCACCCTCGATGGCGTGGACGACGCGCACGAGGTCGGCGGGGTCGAGCTCGAAGCGATACGGGCTTGCCGCCGCGTTGCGCGCCGGGTGGAGGCTGGTCGCGACCCCGCCGGCGCCTCCGAGCAGCGCGCAGGCCTCGTTCGGCAGCTCCGCGCGGGCGTGTTCGAGGAGGCGCTCCGCAAGCTCCTCCGGCAGGACGAGCCCGTCCACCTAGCCCGAGCCGGTGGCTCGAAGCGCCTGCGCTCCGCTCCCGCAGGCCACGCAGGCGGGATCGCGGGACAGCGCCAGCTCCTCGAAGCGGGTCCCGAGCGCGTCGACGATCAGCAGCCGGCCGACGAGCGGCTCCCCGACGCCGAGGATCAGCTTGAGCGCCTCGGTGGCCTGCAGCATCCCCACGAGCCCGGGCACGACGCCGACGACGCCGGCCGCGTCGCAATCCGGTGCCAGCTCCTCGGGCGGCTGGAGCGGATGGAGGCAGCGGTAGCACGGCCCGCTGAACGGGACGATCGTCGTGACCTGGCCCTCCCACCGGTAGACGGAGCCGTGCACGAGCGGGACGCGCTGGCGGACGGCGGCGTCGTTGATCGCGTAGCGGGCGTCGAGACGGTCGGTGCCGTCGATCACGACGTCGTTGCCGGCCACGAGCCCGTCGGCGTTGTCCGGCGTGAGCCGGCCGGCGTGGCCGCGCACGGTCGTCTCGGGATTGATGCCGCGCAGCGTCTGCCCGGCAGAGTCGACCTTGCGCATGCCGATGCGCTCGGTCGCGTGCAGCGGCTGGCGGTGGAGGTTCGAGTCGTCGACCACGTCGTCGTCGACGAGGCCGATCGTCCCCACCCCGGCCGCGGCGAGGTAAATCGCCGCCGGCGAGCCCAGCCCGCCGGCGCCGACGATCAGGACATTCGAATCGGCCAGGCGCTTCTGGCCGTCGGGGCCGATCTCCGGCAGGCGCAGCTGCCGCGCGTAGCGGCCCTCGGACGCGGCCGGTGGCACTTCCCAGGCGCCGCCGCGCTCGGACCAGCCGCTGATCAGCGCGTTGAGGTTGACCGCGTTCGTGTAGCCGTTGGCCGCCAGGAACTCCGTCGCGCGACCGGATCTCGCGCCGGATCTGCAGTAGAGGAGGATCGGTGCGGATCGGTCGGGCAGGTCGCTCGCCAGGCGGCTCGGGAGCTCGGCGAGCGGAATGTGGACCGCGCCGGCGACGTGCCCCGCCTCCCATTCGAACGGCTCGCGCACGTCGACGACGACGCTGCCCGCGTCGCGCAGGCGGATCGCCTCGTCGATGTCGACCTCGCGGACGCTCACGGCGCGGAGCCGCCGCTGCCGGCCTCCGCGAGCACGTCCGCCTCGTCCGGCCAGCGCGTCGCGGTGCCGGTGACGGCGCCCTGGAGGACCTTGTAGCCGAGCAGCGCGCACTTCAGGCGGGCCGGACCGATCGGGACGCCGAGTGCCTCCACCACCCTGCGCGGATCCATCGCGCGCACCGCGTCGAGGCTCATGCCGCGGAGCTCGTCGGTCATGATCGAGGCCGATGCCTGGCTGATCGCGCAGCCGCGACCGTCGAAGGCGACGTCGTCGATCCGCTCGCCGGACGGGTCGAGCTTAAGCGTCATGCTCAGCTCGTCGCCACAGGTCGGGTTGGAATCGGCGGAGTCCAGGTCGTGCGGGTCGAGCGCGCCGCGGTTGTGGGGTTCACGGTAGTGCTCGAGGATGAAGTCGCGGTACAGGTTGTCCATCTCAGGCGGTACCGAAGACGCGCTGCGCGGCGCGGATGGCATCGGTCAGACGCTCGACGTCGTCGAGGTCGTTGTAGACGCTGAAGCTGGCGCGGGTCGTGGCCGGCAGGTCGTAGCGCTGCATGACCGGCTGGGCGCAGTGGTGCCCGGCGCGGACGGCGATCCCGTGGCCATCGAGGATCTCGGCGACGTCGTGCGGATGGATGCCGTCGACGACGAAGCTGACGACGCCGGCATGCTCGTCGGACGACTGCGGACCGAGCCTGCGGACTCCGTCGATCTGGCCCAGGGCTCGCCAGGTGGCCTCGAACAGCACGCGCTCGTGCGCCCGGACGTTGCCCATGCCGATGCGCTGGAGGTAGTCGACCGCCGCCCCCAGGCCGATCGCCTCGACGATGGCCGGCGTGCCGGCCTCGAACTTCCAGGGCACCTCATTCCACTCGGCGGTCTCGAGGGTCACGCGGGTGATCATGCTGCCGCCGGTCAGGAAGGGCGGCATCGCGTCGAGCAGCTCGCGCCGTCCCCACAGTGCGCCGATGCCCGACGGCCCGAGCATCTTGTGGCCGGACAGCGCCGCGAAGTCGACGCCGAGCGCGGCCACGTCGACTGGCAGGTGCGGAACGCTCTGCGCCGCGTCCAGGACGACGATCGCGCCCGCGGCATGGGCGCGCGCGGTGATCTCGGCGACCGGGTTGATCGTGCCGAGCGCGTTGCTGACCTGGGCCAGTGCCAGGAGCTTCGGCCCGCGAGCGAGGTGGCGGTCGAGGTCGTCGAGGTCGAGCCGTCCGTCGTCGGTGATCGCCACGTGGGCCAGGGTCGCGCCTGTCGCCGCGGCCAGCTGCTGCCACGGCACGAGGTTGGCGTGGTGCTCCATGGCGGTGCTGACGACGAGGTCGCCCGGACCGACGTTCGTGCGACCCCAGCTGTAGGCCACGAGGTTGAGGGCCTCGGTGGCGTTGCGCACGAAGACGACCTCCCGGGCGCTCGGCGCGCCGATGAACGCCCCCAACGCCTTGCGCGCGCCCTCGAAGCGGGCATCGGCGTCGGCGCTCAACTCGTAGATGCCGCGATGGACGTTGGCGTAGTGGTGGGCGTAGGCATCGGCCACCGCGTCGATGACCGCGCGCGGCTTCTGCGACGAGGAGGCCGAGTCGAGGTAGGACAGTGGCTGCCCCGATCGGGTCAGGCGCTCGAAGACCGGGAAATCGGCACGCAGCGCCGCCCCGTCGAGGATTCGGGTGCCTGCCGGCTCGACGGCCATCGGGATGGCTAGTGGGCCTCGACCGGCTCCGGCGCGGAGGCCTCGTCGCCGACACCGGCCGGTAGGCCGACCTGCTCGCGGACCCAGTCGTAGCCGTTCGCCTCGAGCTGGTGGCTCAGCTCCTCGCCACCGCTCATCACGATCCGCCCGTCGAGCAGCACGTGCACGAACTGCGGCTTCACGTAGTTCAGCATCCGCTGGTAGTGGGTGATCATCAGCACCCCCATCTCGGGCGACAGGGTGGCGTTGATGCCATCGGCGACGTTCTTCAGCGCGTCGATGTCGAGCCCGGAGTCGGTTTCGTCCAGGATCGCCAGGGACGGCCCGATGACGGCCATCTGGAGCATCTCGAGGCGCTTCTTCTCGCCGCCGGAGAAGCCCTCGTTCACGTAGCGGGTGGCGAAGCCGGGGTCCATGTGGAGGAGCGCCATCTTCTCCTCCATCAGCTTGCGGAACTTCGCGAGCGGGATGCCCGTGTACTTGATCGAGGTCTCACCGGTCTCGTCCGCGGGCTTGGGGTGATGGATGGCGTTGTAGATGTTGCGCAGGAAGCTCGCGACCGTCACGCCGGGGATGGCGCTCGGGTACTGGAAGGCCAGGAAGAGTCCGAGCCTCGCCCGCTTGTCAGGTGGCATCCCGAGCGCGGTCGGGCCCTCCAGGAGATCGTGGCCGGCCCAGGTGATGCTTCCGGCATCGACGGCGTAGTCGGGGTGGCCCATGAGGGTGTAGGCGAGGCTCGTCTTGCCCGAGCCGTTCGGGCCCATGAGCGCGTGCACCTCGCCCTGGCCGACGGTCAGGTCGAGGCCCTTGAGGATCTTCTTGCCACCGATGCTCACCTCGAGCCCGGTGATGACGAGTTGGTCGGTCATGCGGTTGGCGTTTCCTGATTGCTGCGTTCTGCGGTCATGGCGATGCGCCGGCGGCGCACCTCGATCGGATAGGGCGGCCCACCGGCGGTGGCGAGCACCTCGGCCAGGCTGGTCGCGCCGAGCGACACCGAGAGTGATTCGTAGACTCGCTGGAAGACCTCGTGGACGCTGCACGGCTGTGGCCGATCGCAATGCTCGAGGTCGCCGACGCCGGCGCACGGCATCTCGAGGATCGGTCCCTCGAGGGCGCGGATCGCATCGGCCATGGCGATCTCGGCCGCCGGGCGTGCCAGGCGGTAGCCGCCGGACTGGCCGCGGGTCGCGGTCACCAGCCCGGCTCGGCGCAGGTCGCCGGCGAGCTGCTCGAGGTAGGCGTGCGGCAGCTTCTCGCGCTTGGCGATCTCGGACAGCGAGAGGCATCGGTCCTCGCCCTCGCTGCGGGCCAGCGTGACGAGGACGCGGATGCCGTACTCGGTGCGGGTGCTGATCCTCATCGGTCTTCGAGCCTCACGCGGACCTCGTCGCCGACCAGCTCGGTCGGGTAGGCACGCACGGGTCGCACCGGCGGAAGCGCCAGGACGCGGCCCGTGAAGAGGTCGAAGCGTCCGCCGTGGCGCGGGCACTCGACGCCGTTGTCGTCCAGCTCGCCCTCGCCGAGCGTGCCGCCGTCGTGGGTGCAGACGTTGTCGATGGCGCCCCACTCGCCGTCCTCGGTCAGCCCGACGCACAGCGACCGTCCGTCGAGCTCGACCACCCGCACGGTGCCCGCCTCGACATCGCCGGCGCGCGCGACGGTCACGAATCCGGAGGCCTGTTCCAGTGCCGTCATGCCGCGTCGAGGTCCTCGGTGCCGATGCGCGTCGCCAGCGCCGAGAGCACGTGCTCGCGGATCGTCTCGTCGCCGATCTCCCGCACGACCTGCTCGAAGAAGCCGCGCACGATCATCCGCTCGGCGGCAACCGGGTCGAGACCGCGGGACTGGGCGTAGAACAGCTGGGTCGGATCGATCGCGCCGGCCGTGGCTCCGTGGCCGCAGCGCAGGATGTCGTTGGCCTTGATCTCGAGCACCGGGATCGGCTCGGCGCCGGCCTCCGGGCTGAGCAGCAGGTTCCGGCACTCCTGGTACGAGCTGGTCTGCTTCGTCCCGGCCTCGACCACGGTCACGCCGTAGAAGGCGGCCCGCGAGCGGTCGTAGAGCGCCGAGAGGTAGAGGAGGTCACTGGTCGTGTAGTCCGCGGCGAGGACCTGGTGCGCGTTGATGTCGATGTGCTGATCCTCGCCGGCGGCCAGCAGCCCGAGCAGCTTGGAGGTGCCGCCCTTGCCGGACATCGCCACGTCGAGGCCGACCTTCGTCACCTTCGAGCCGATCTCCGCGTTCAGCGTCGTGACCTGCGCGTCGGGGCCGACCTGTACCCGCTGTGCGCCGATGTTCCAGGCCGCGTCGCCGAGCTGCTGGAGGTTGGCGTAGCGAACGCTCGAGCCACGACCGGCGACGACCTCGACGATCCCGCCGTACCAACCCGGCTCCCCGTCCGGGGAGGCGGTCTGCTCGAGGATCGTGACGGCGCTGTCCTCCTCGGTGACGACGAGGCTCACCGGCAGGTACGTGCCGCCGGCGTCGGGGAGGGTCGTCTGCGCGACGATGGTGCCGTCGACGATCACGCCGCGCGGGACGTGGCAGAAGAGGCCGCCGGTCCATGCCGCCTGGGCGAGGGCCCAGTAGTGGGCGTGAGAGGCCGGGCCCTCGAGCTTGCCTAGCGCGCGCTCCACCAGCTCCGGATGGTCGCGGACGGCGTCACGCAGGTCGGCGAGGATGACGCCGGCCTCGGCGGCGCCGGGTGGGAGGGTGACCTCGAGGCGGGGAGCGTCCAGCACCAACCCACCGTCACGCGGCAGGCCAGCCAGATCGGTGCGGCGCCACTCCTCCTCCTGCCCGCTCGGCGGGGGCGTGGCCTCGGCGCGCTCCCACCAGCTCGCGCGCGACGCGCGCAGCCAGTCGGGCTCGTCGAAGTGCTCGCCGATGCGCCCGATCGCGTCCGCGTCGAGCGCCTCCGCGGTGGCGGTCGTCATCGGTTCAGCCGACCGCGCCTTCCATCTGGAGCTGGATGAGGCGGTTCATCTCGACCGCGTACTCCATCGGCAGCTCCTTCACGATCGGCTCGATGAAGCCGTTCACGATCATCGCGCTCGCCTCCGCCTCGGAGAGCCCGCGGCTCATCAGGTAGAAGAGCTGCTCTGACCCGACCTTGGAGACCGTCGCCTCGTGGCCGATGGTGACGTCCTCCTCGTCGATCTCCATGTACGGGTACGTGTCGCTTCGCGCCTCCTCGTCGAGGATCAGGGCGTCGCAGCGGACCGTCGACTTCGCCTTCTCGCAGCCTGGGTAGACCTTGACCAGGCCGCGGTAGGAGGTCCGGCCGGTGCCCTTGCTGATGGACTTCGAGGTGATCAGCGAGGTCGTGTTCGGCGCGGCGTGGATGACCTTGCCGCCGGCGTCCTGGTGCTGCCCGTCTCCGGCGAAGGCGATGCTGAGCACCTCTCCGTGGGCGCGCTCGCCGAGCAGGTAGATGCTCGGGTACTTCATCGTCACGCGGGAGCCGAGGTTGCCGTCCACCCACTCCATCACCGAGTCCTCGTACGCGACGGCGCGCTTGGTCACGAGGTTGTAGACGTTGTGGCTCCAGTTCTGGATCGTCGTGTAGCGGACGCGGGCGCCCTTCTTCACGATGATCTCGACGACGGCGCTGTGCAGGGATGCGGTCGAGTACGTCGGCGCGGTGCATCCCTCGACGTAGTGAACGCTCGAGCCCTCGTCGGCGATGATCAGCGTCCGCTCGAACTGGCCCATGTTCTCGGTGTTGATCCGGAAGTAGGCCTGCAGCGGCAGTTCGACGTGGACGCCCTTGGGGACGTAGATGAACGAGCCGCCTGACCAGACCGCCGTGTTGAGCGCGGCGAGCTTGTTGTCGTTGGCCGGGATGACCGTGCCGAAGTGCTCGCGGAAGATCTCCGGATAGGTCTTCAGGGCCTCATCGGTCCCGAGGAAGATCACGCCCTGCTTCTCGAGGTCCTCGCGGATGTTGTGGTACACGACCTCGGAGTCGTACTGGCCGCCGACGCCGGCGAGGTACTTCTTCTCCGCCTCGGGGATGCCCAGCTTGTCGTACGTGCGCCGGATGTAGTCGGGCACGTCGTCCCAGGACTGCATCGCCTTGTCGGTCCCGGTGACGTAGTAGTAGATGTCCTGGAAGTCGATTCCGTCGAGGTCGGCGCCCCACTTCGGCATCGGTCGAGCCTCGAAGTGGCGGAACGCCTTCAGGCGCACCTTCGTCATCCACTCCGGCTCGCCCTTGATGCGGCTGATCTCGGCGACGATCTCGGCGTTGATGCCCTTCGGGAACGTCGTCCGGGGCTGCTCGGGATCGTTCCAGCCATACCGGTAGCCGCCGGGGACCTGGGTCAGGGCGGGATTCGGAAGGGCCATCGTTCCTCGCTTGAGTGCAGGGGTTGGAATCCCGACCGATTTGGTCGGTGTTCGCTGGGTGAATGATCCTCCAGCGGGGCCGATCGGTCAAACGTCAGGCGCCGGCGAGCGCGCCTTCGAGTGTCGCGTAGGGGGTCTCGGCCTCCACGTGTGCTACGCGCCAGGGCGGGATCAAGCGCGGAGCCGATGACCGCCAGCTGCACGACCCGATCGCTTGTGAGATAGGCGAGCACCGATCCGGGGCGCACCCAGCGCTCCTCGTCCCACGCGGATGCGAGGCCGATCACGTCGAGCGCGATGCCGGCCACCTCGCTGAAGACCCACGGCGCGCGGTGCGGGGTCGGTGGCAGGCCGAGCATCGCGAAGGCGGCGCGTTCACCGCCCTCCCGGGCGGCGTGCCAATGCTCGAAGCGCAGGCCGTCGACACGCGCCACGTCGCCGGCGGCGTAGATCCCCGCGGCGCTCGTCTCGTGGCCGGCATCGGTCAGGATCCCGTCGTCGACGTCCAGTCCGGCGGCCGCGGCAAGCTCGGTGCGCGGCGTGACGCCGATCCCAGCGACCACGAGGTCCGCCGGCAGCAGCTCACCGCCGACGCGAACGCCGTCGGGCTCGACGGCCTCGGCCCCCGCCTCGGTCAGCACCGCGATCTCTCGTTCGTGCAGCCGGTCGCGTGCCCACGCGGCCAGCGTTGCTCCGAGGGAGCCTCCCCACAGGTGCGGGCCGAGCTCGACGACGGTGACGCTCACCCCGAGCGTCGCCAGCGAGGACGCGACCTCGACGCCGATGAACCCGCCCCCGATGACCACGGCCCGCGAGCCCGGACGCGCGGCCGCGCGGATGGCACGCGAGTCGTCGATCGTCCGCAGCAGGTGTGCGCGCTCTCCGCCGGGGATCGGCGGCACGCGCGGCTCGGCTCCGGTGGCCAGCAGGGCGTGCTCGAACCCGATCCGCCCGCCGTCCGCCAGGGTGACGGTGCGGGTGCTGCCGTCGAGCGCGGCGACGGTCGTTCCCAGCCGCAGGTCGACGTCTCGGCGGGCGTACCACGACTCGGGCTCGGCAAGGGCCAGATCATCGGGCAGGGCGTCGCGCAGTAGCTCCTTGCTGAGCGGCGGACGGTTGTAGGGCAGCGTGCCCTCGGCGCCGACCAGCACGATGCGCCCGTCGAACCCGTTGCGCCGCAGCGTGCGAGCACAGCGGACCGATGCCACGCCGCCGCCGACGAGGAGCACATCCGTCGTCTCGGCCCTGGCTCCCACGACGGCATGCTAACCGCCGGCCGGTGAATTTAGTCGGTCTCGCCGGGGCTCGGTTCGAGCGCGAAGTCCGGCGGCAGTCCGAGCGCAGCCGGATCCGGCGGAGCATGGGTGTCGGGCGCCTCGATAGGTTCGGCATCCGGCAGCCGCACGAACTCGACCTGCTGGGAGCTCACGAACGGCGCGTCCTCGGTCGTCGGCGTCACGCCGACGAGCTCGGCCGACCAGGCGACGATCCCGCCGTCCGGTGCGAACCGGTACTCCGAGATGGCGCTGCCGTCGCGGTACGGAGTCGTCAGCGTCCACGTCGTCGCGCCGTCAGGCCTCCGGGTGAGGGTGACCTCGCCGGCGAGGTTGCCGATGAAGCCCTCGACCGCAAGCTCCTCGCCGTCGAGGAGTGCGGTCGCGAGACTGAAGGCCGGCGGTGCTTCTTCGCTGGACGCCACGACCCAACCCTCACCCTCAGCCGTGAAGTATTCGTCGCCGACAAGCACGTGGATCGTGGTCGTGATGCTCTCCCTTCGAGCTGGTGGCTGGCCTCCCGGAACCAGCCACCAGGCCGTCTGTGTGACGTCGACATCGGTCCTGGAGATCACGACCTGCTCTCCATTCGGCCGCCAGCTGAACCAGGTAGCCGAGCCCAGCTCCGCGAAGACCGATGACGTGGCAGTGCCCTCGACGCCGGGCTCCTCGCGCAGTATCTCGAGTCCGGACTCGAGGGCGGCCCGCAGCTCGTCGACGGTCGCGGGAGCCGGGCTTGGCTCGACCGAATCGGTGGGACCGGGCCCGACGTTCGGGCCTTGACCGAGGATCAGGGCCAGCGCGACGATCACGGCCACCGCACCGGCGATGGCAACGGCCGGCAGGAACGCCGCGAAGGCGGAGGGGGCCGGCTGCGCCTCATCGATGGCGGCCATGATCCGAGCCACGAGCGCCGGCTCCGGTTCGACCCGAGCCCGCATCCGCAAATACTCGAGGACTCGTTCGTCGTTCACTTCACCACCTCGTCACCGTCGCGCCTGGGATCGTTGAGCTCACGTCGCAAGGCCGCGAGCCCAGCACTGAGTCGTGACTTCGCCGTTCCGACCCGGATGCCGAGCGCTTCGGCGGACTCGGCGATCGACAGGTCGAGCGAGTAGTGCAGCGAGAGGACCGCGCGCTGGTCGGCCGACAGGCTCTCGAACGCCGGCTCGAGGATGGCCCGCGTCTCGGCGTCCACCCGGAAGTCCGGGCGCGAGTCCTCCATTCCGGTCTCCTCGCCGTAGTCCAGCGCCGCTCGGGGCTGCCGGCCGCGACTCCGCAGCCAGTTGCGCGAGCGGTTGACGCAGATCCGGCGCAGCCACGGACCGAATGCATCGGTGTCCCGAAGCTTCGCCAGCTGCTGCCACGCGGCGACGAACGACTCCTGGGTGACATCGGCCGCATCGGCCGGACCGACGATCGCCGCGGCCAGCCGGTACGTCGCAGCGGCGTGCTGCGCGACGAGCATCTCGAACGCATCTCGGTCGCGGGCCCTGGCGCGGCTGACGAGGTCCAGTGGAGCTCCCTTCGAGATTGCCTTCACACCCATAGGACACCGGTGAGCGGCAGGGTGTTCGGAACCGCCGCGCGGATGTGCTTCGGTAGACTCGGCCGGATGACGCTCCCGGCCGACCTCACGCTACGCCACGCCACGACCGATGACGTGCCGGCGATCGCCGCCATGCGCGCCGCAATCGGCTGGGCGGTGCACGAGTGGGCGCTCCACGCCGTCATCGGTCAGCCCCATGCCCGCTGCGTGGTCGTGACCGATGCCGATGGAGCCCTCGCCGGCGTCGGGTCCGGCATCGCCTACGGGCCGCTCGGCTTCGTCGGCAACATGGTGGTCGCCGAGGCGCATCGGCGACGTGGCGTCGGCACGGCCATCCTCGACGACGTCGCCGGATGGCTGGAAGGCGCCGGCTGCACGCGCCTCGAGCTCAACGCGACCGATGACGGCAAGCACCTGTACGCGCGGCACGGGTTCGCCAGTCGCGGTCGGAGCGCGGTGACGCGCGTGCCGCGCTCGACGCCGCTGAGCGGCGACCCCTCCGTGCATGCGCGCGAGGCGGCGCTCGGCGACCTTGATGCGGTCGTCGCCTACGACGCGCCGCGCTTCGGCGGCGATCGGCGCCCGGTCCTCGCGCTGCTGCTCGCCGACCCCGCGTGCCGCGCCGCGATCGCGGAACGCGACGGCGGGATCGTCGGGTTTGCCGTCGTGCGGCTGGACGAGCCTCGCCTCGGGCCACTGGTCGCGGACGACCCGAACGTCGCTGCGGCCCTCCTGGGCTGGGCATTCGCAGCAGCACCCGAGACCGGCGAGATGCGGCTCAACCTGCCGCCGGGCAACGATGCCGGCGCAGCCTGGCTGCGTGAGCTGGGCGTGGCGATCGAGACCTGGGACGGGCGCATGGCGCGCGGCCCGGACGTCCCGCGCCGCGACGACGCGATCTACCAGATGGTGGTAGGCCCGCTGGGGTGACGACGACGCATGGACTCGTCCTCAGCGCGCGCTCGGGGTTCTACACGATCGCCACCGACGAGGGCGACCTCCTCGAGTCGCACCTGCGTGGCCGCGTGAAGCGCGAGCGGCAGTCGTCGGACCTCGCGGTCATCGGCGACCGCGTGGAGCTCGAGCGCCTGCCCGACGGGACCGGCGCGATCGTCTCCGTCGAGCCACGAGAGCGACGCTTCAGCCGCCGCCAGCCCGGCCCGCGGGGGACGTGGCGCGAGGACGTGATGGTGGCCAACCCGGACCTCGTGGCGATCGTCTTCTCGTGCGACCGGCCGCCGCCGAACCCGCGGCTGATCGACCGGTTCCTCGTCGTCGCCGAGTACAACGAGGTGCCGCCGCTCCTCGTCGCCAACAAGGTCGACCTGGTCGGGACCGATGCGGCGCGCGAGCGCTTCGAGGGCTATGGGCGCATCGGCTACGACGTGGTCTTCACCAGTGCGAGGGCCGGCATCGGGATCGAAGAGCTTCGTGACAGGCTGGCCGGGAAGCTGTCGATCGTCACCGGGCCGTCCGGCGTGGGCAAGTCGACGCTGCTCAACGCGCTGCAGCCCGGGCTGCGGCTCGACACCGGCGAGGTCAGCGAGATCCTCGAGGGCCGCGGCAAGCACACCACACGTCACGCCGAGCTGCACCCGCTCGACGGGCCGGAGGGCGGCTACGTCGCCGATACGCCCGGCATCCGAGAGCTCGGGCTGTTCCAGATCCCCTCGACCGAGTTGGCGTCGTGCTTCCCCGAGTTCCGCGAGCACCTCGGCAGCTGCGCGTTCAACGACTGCACGCACCTCCACGAGCCACGCTGCGGCCTCCGCACGGCGGTCGATGCCGGGCTCGTCTCCGCGGACCGATACGACTCGTACCGGCGCCTCGCGACGGGCGACCAGGCCTAGGCTCCGATCTCAGGCAACCCAGAAGTCGAGGCTGAAGAGCGTCACCAGCAGCCCCATCAGCAGCACACTCAGGACGGTCCAGCCACGGTCGAAGACCGGGTGCTCCCCGAACCTGGCGAGCATCAGGAAGATGGCCGGGGCCGCGAGCGAGTACCGAACCATGCCCTGGGCCGGTCCACTGGTGATGGCGATGACGACGGCCGCCAGCCCGAACAGCGCCGGCCCGGGCCAGCGCCGCATCGCCCAGATGCAGGCGGTGACCGCCAGGACGACGACCGCCACCTCGAGTGCGTAGTACGCCTGGGTGGGCGGCGACGCATCGGCCAGGCCGCCGATGGCTCGGGCCCATCCGGCCCATGCCACCTCGAGGTTGAAGGTGCCGCGCGCGCCGAGCTCGCGCTGGACGATCTCGAACCCTCGGCCGATGGCGGAGGTGGACCACACGAGGTACGACGCGACCGGCGCCAGGGCGGCGGAGATCCACGTCACGGCCAACGCTCGCGGAACGGCGGCGCCTTCGGCGCTCCGGCGCCACTCGAGGTACGCCTGGATGCCGGCGATCGCAATCGGAATCACCAGCGCGATCCCGACCGGGCGGGTGATCACGGCCGCCGCAGCGAGGACGCCGGCGAAAAGCGGCTTCCGATCGGCGGCGAAGGCGAGCGACCCGAATGCCAGCGCGAGGAACAGCGCCTCGGTGTAGACCTGGGCCAGGAAGAAGCCCGACGGGAAGATCAGCAGGTAGAACGCGGCGCGATGGGCGCCGCCCTCCCCGAGGTGCGGACGCGCCAGCCGATACAGGGCAGCCGTCGCGGCCAGCGCCGCGAGGAGCGAGACGGCGACACCGGCCACGGTCGCGGCGGCGATCGGCTCGACGCCGAACCAGGTGAGCGGCGTCGAGACCACGCGCACGGTGAACGGATAGAGCATCTGGAAGGCGTAGTTGGCGGGCACCGGCGTGCCGCCCGGCGGCTCGTAGGCCGTGACGACGTCGTCGTCGTAGCCGACGACCGCGATCGAGAGGTAGTACTCCGAGTCGAACGAGACGTGGGAGTTGAGGACCGGCCCGCCGAGGTATCGATTCGCCTCGATGTGCTCCTCGGTCGTGTGGCGCCCGGTCCAGCCGAGCACCCGGTCTGGGCGCGCCGGCTCCAGCCGCCCCACCACCAGCTCCTGGTAGGTCAGCAGGCAGACGGCCCACGCCAGCCAGACCCCGACGAGCACCAGCAGCCATCGCCGACGGCGCGTGGCGGGCGCCTGGGCAGGGAGTCCGGGATCGGCGCTGTCGTTGGGCACTGGGCGGCTCGTGCGTAATCTTCCGACGCGCGCAGCGTAGCCGGTCGGCTCGGTCAGTCGCGCAGCAGCTCGAGCGCCACCGCCAGGGTGGCATCGGCGAAGAGGGCGACGCGCTCGAGGTCGACGTTGCCGATATCGTCGCAGGCGAGGTGGTAGCAGGCGTCCGCTGGCTCCCCGCCCTCACCGGACGCCGATGGTGCCGACGCGCCACCGGTCTCCGTGGCACCGGCGAAGAGGCCGCCGGTCGGGATCCCCGCCTCGGTGAACGAGCCGTGGTCGCTCCCGCCGCCGAGGTCGGCCAGCTGGCTGTCCAGCCCGCGATCGGCGAACCACTCCGTGAAGGCCTGGGTGATGGCGGCCGATCCGTCCGCCACCGCAACCTCGCTATAGACGAGGTTCGGGCCGTTCGGCGACCCCGTCATGTCCAGGTTGAGGTAGGCGACCGGCCCATCCTCCAGCTCCTGCACGTACGCCCGCGAGCCGACGAGCCCCAGCTCCTCGCCTCCCCACAGGCCGATGCGAAGAGCGGTTCCCTCGGGAACGCCCAGTGCCGCGACGCCGCGCGCGATCTCGAGCACCGAGGCGACCCCGCTGCCGTTGTCGTTGATGCCGGGACCCTCGAGCACCGAGTCGAGGTGCGCACCGACCATGACCACGGTGGGGCCATCGCCGAGCTGCGCGATGACGTTGCGCAGGACGGCAGGCTCGCGCTCGGTCGCCACGCTCAGCCGCACCGGGTCGTTGCCGGCGCCCTCGAGCGCGCGGACCGCGTCGCCGGTCACCGACACCACCGGGATCTCGATGCCGCCGGGGTCGATGAGCGTCGGGCGGAAGATCTCTCCCGGCCCGCGGTCGGGATAGCCGACGATCAGCGCGACGGCGCCGGCCTCGATGGCATTGATGGCCTGCTGCCGGCGGAAGCAGCCGCCCCCGACGGTCAGCACGATCGATCCCGGCTCGACGTCGTCGAAGTGGCCGGGGGCGCAACCGCTGTCCTCGAGCCGCGCGACGGGCGCGGAGACGTCGCCACTGGCCGAGTAGATGAGCGCCCGCACCTCGTCCGGCCCGGCGAAGCTGTCCGCGCCAACCTCGAGCACGGTGCCGGGGAGCTCGACGAAGCCGGTGAACGCGACCTCAGGCGTCTCGACCTCGAATCCGAGCTCCAGGAGCTCGGCCGCGGCCCAGTCGACGGATGCCTCGTAGCCGCTCGTGCCGGAGAAGCGGGTGCCGCCGTGCTCGTCGGCGACGGCCTGGAGCGCGGCGAGGTGCTCGCCGATCCGCTCGGGATCCGCATCGAACGCCGGCAGCGGAGCGACCGTCGCGGCGTCGGACGCCTCGGCCGACGTCGGCGAGGCCGATGAGGCCCGCGAGGCCGATGGGATCGGGCCATCGGCGCCACAGCCGGCCAGGAGCGCGGAAAGCAATGCGGCGAGGAGCCATCGACATCGGTCCATCTGCTGACCGATACCCCGCAGCCGCCGACTCGGTTCAGGCCACGCGCAAGTCGACGCTGCCACAGGCCCGGATGTATCATCGCCGTCGCCGCGAGCGGGAGTAGCTCAGCTGGCAGAGCACAACCTTCCCAAGGTTGGGGTCGCGGGTTCGATCCCCGTCTCCCGCTCCATTTTCTTGCCCCGTGAACCGATATCCTGCCGAGCATGACCGATGGTCCACCGGCGGTCGACCCGTGGCGCTTCACCGCCCGCATTCCGGTCCGTCAGTACGAGCTCGACCAGAACGGCCACGTCAACAACGCGGTCTACCTGAACTGGGCCGAGCAGGTGGCGATCGACCACGTCGAGACGCTCGGCTTCGGCCGCGACTGGTCTCGCGATCACGGGGGCGGCTGGGTCGTCCGCGAGCACCGCGTGACCTATCACCGTCCAGTGCTGTACGGCGAGATCGTGCTTGTCACGACGCTGCCACAGAGGGTCGCCGGCGCGCGCGGCGTCAGGCGCACGGAGATCCATCGCGAGTCGGACGGCACGCTGGTCACCGAGGCGACGACCGAGTGGATCTGGGTCCGCACCGATGGCCGCCCGGCGCGGGTCCCGGCCGAGCTGCTCGATCGCTGGGCCCGGCCCTAGGAGTCGGTCGAGAGCGTCCCGAGCAGCACGATCCACACGACGAGCGCCACGATCAGCGAGATGAGCTCGGGGGTCGGCATGCCCCTTTGACGTCGCGTTGTCCGATTCGGATCCGTGTCGAACCCGTCGATCCCCGATCGTCGTACTCTCGTCGAACCATTCGTGAGGAGATTCCGATGCAGCAGGGCGACTTCACCCACTTCGAGATCCCGGCCGACGACCCCGATCGCGCCAGGACCTTCTACTCCGGCCTCTTCGCCTGGGGCTTCGCCGACCCGATCCCGGGCTTCGAGGGCTATCACCTGTTCACGACCCCGGTCGGCCAGGAGGGGATGGGCGGCGCGATCGGCAAGCGCGGCGAGAGCGCGCCCGAACAGCTCCGTACCTACATCCACGTGGACTCGGTCGACGCGGTCCTCCAGAAGGTGACCGAGCTCGGCGGATCGGTCGTCCAGCCGAAGGCCGACGTTCCGGGCCAGGGCTGGTACGGCATCTTTCGCGACACGGAAGGCAACGAGCTCGCGGTCTGGGAGTCGCTGCCCCAGGGCTGATTCGCGTGACCAGCGGCCGAATGCCGGCGAGGCGCGTATCCTGTCGCCGATGACGGCTCGGGCCGCGCTCGCGCTGGCGCTCGTGCTCGCCGGCTGCAGCGCGACACCATCCACCTCCGGTTCGGCGGTGATCAGCGCGTCCGTCGCTGCTACGGAGCCCGCGTCACCGTCCGCCGTGCCATCCAGCGACGCCTCATCGCCGTCGGCCACCGCCGAGGCGGAGCCGCTCGCGTGGGCACGCCTGGACGCCGCCGGTCCTTCGGCGCGGGAGGATCACACGTGGACCGTCGCCGGCGACGGCCGCACCGCGCTGTTGTTCGGCGGCCGCAACGGCGCGACCACCTTCGGCGACCTGTGGGCCTACGACCTCGACACCGACGCGTGGAGCGAGCTCGCGCCCTCTCCCGGACCGGCCGCGCGGTTCGGCCACGAGGCGACGTGGGTCGACGACGTCGGCCTCGTCGTCTTCGCCGGCCAGGCAGATGCCACGACCTTCTTCAACGACCTGTGGGCCTTTGACCCCGACGCCGACGCTTGGACCGAGCTTCCCGGCAGCGGCGACGTGCCGGTCTCGCGCTACGGGACCTGCGCCGCCATCGGCCCCGACGGCCGGCTCTGGATCAGCCACGGCTTCACCTCCGAGCAGGCGCGCTTCAGCGACACGCGCGCGTACGACTTCGGCGCCGGCGCCTGGACCGATGTGACCCCGGATGGCACCAGGCCGGTCGAGCGCTGCCTGCACGGGTGCTGGTGGACCGATGACGGCGCCCTGGTGCTGTACGCCGGTCAGACGACGGGCGTCCTCGCCCTCGGCGACCGCTGGAGCCTCGCCGATGGGTCCTGGTCGGATGTCGGCGGGACGTTGCCGCCGGAGCGAAACCTCTACGCCAGGGCGCGGGTCGACGGCGCGACGCTCGTCTTCGGCGGGCAGGCGCTCGACACGTCCTACCTCGACGACCTGTGGCTACTCGCCGACGCGGGAGGCGATGCGGCGGCGCTCGAGCCGGCCGGCGACGCTCCACCGGGCCGCGCGGGAGCCGAGATGGTCACCGACCCCGCGTCCGGTCGCGTGCTGCTCTTCGGCGGGCGCGACGCGGACGGCGGACGGAGCGATCTGTGGGCCCTGACCGGGACGGTGCCGGGCGGGTGAGCAACGACGATTCGATGGCGCGCAACGTGCTGGGAGGCCGCGACATGACGACATCCAGCTTCGAAGAGGTCGCCGCGCCAGCCTGGACGATCCGGCCCGAACAACCGCTCGACCTCGACCAGATCCACGATCTCCATCGCGTGGCGTTCGGCCGGCGCGACGAGGCCGAGCTTGTCGACGCCATCCGCGGCGGGCCTGACTTCATCCCCGAGCTGTCGCTCGTCGCGGCGGCGGCCGACGGGAGCGTGCTCGGGCACGTGCTGATCAGCCGCATCGGCTTCGAGGAAAAGGAGTTCGCCGTCCGCGGCGACGTGCTCGCGCTCGCGCCACTCGCCGTCCTGCCACCGCACAGCGGGCGCGGGATCGCCTCCGTCCTCATCGCGCACGTGCTGGCCGAGGCGGACAAGCGCGACGAGCCGCTCGTGTTCGTGCTCGGGTCGCCGGCCTTCTACCACCGCTTCGGCTTCGTCGCCGCCGTCGACTACGGCATCGAGAGCCCGTACACCGCGGCGGGACGGGCGTTCCAGGTCCGGACGCGGCCGAACGGTCCCGAGCCGGTCGCGGGCACGGTCTTCTACCCGAGGATGTTCGAGCAGCTCAGGCCGGGCTAACCGCCCGATCCGCTGCTCCCGCCTCCGCCCGGGCCGCTGTTGTCGCCACCGCCTCCGCCAGGGCCGCTGTTGCCGCTCCCACCTCCGCCCGGGCCGCTGTTGTCCGACTCCGAGGGCTCCGGCGTCTCGGAGGCTTCGTCGTCGGTGGCCGACGGGGCGGGCGTCGTCGGCGAGGGGCTCGGCGAGGATGGCGGCGTCGGCGACGGGGACGGGCTTGGCGACGGGCTTGGACTTGGCGACGGGCTGACCGTGACCGATGGGCTCGGCCCCGTCCCCGGCTCGATCGTGCCGTCGGTGAGATTCCCGACCGTCAGCCCCGCGACCACCGCCGCGGCGACGACCACCGCCGCCGCGAGGCCGCGAGCCGGGGTCAACCACGGCGCCATCGGAGCGGTGAACCGGGCCCACCATCCGATCTTCGGGTCGGGTGCCGCGTCCACCGCGGCGTGGATGCGCGCGCCAAGGTCGACGGGCGGGGCGGACGGCTGGCCGGCCGCGAACGCCTGGAGCTGCTCCGCGATCGCGTCGAGCGCGGCGTCGGTGCGGTCGAGCTCGTCGGGGCCGTACGGGTGGCGGATCATCGCTCGGCCTCCGGCGCGAGCGTCGGCGCCAGCCGCTCCAGGCCGCGGCGCAGGTGCGTCTTCACCGTGCTGAGCGGGCGGCCGGTCGTCTCGGCGATCTCGGCGAGCGACAGCTCCCCGAAGAATCGAAGCGCGACCGTCTCGCGGTAGGGATCGGGCAGGGCGGCCACGGCGTCACGGATCTCGCCGCGGCGCTCGGCCGCGACCACGACGCGCGTCGGGTCGGCGGACGAATCGGCCAGCGCTGGCTCGGCGACCATGTCGATGTCGGCGGTCGGCCGGCGCTGGGAGAGGCGACGGAACGCCTGGCGCGTCGCGATCCGCATCAGCCAGCCGCGGACCGATCCCTCGCCGCGGAAGCCGCGGATGGACCGAAACGCAGCGAGGAACGCCTCCTGCGCAACGTCCTCGGCGTCGTGCTGCCGCCCGAGGATGCGGAAGCACGCGCGATAGATCATCGGTGTCTCCTGGTCGACCAGCACGCCGAAGGCATGCCGGTCTCCGGCCCGCAGGGCAGCGACGAGGGCGCGGTCATCCACGCCCCCATCGTGCCATGCGGCCCTCGCCATCCCCTCGGCCAATGCGAGTCTCAGTGACCGTCGCCGGGGCCCGAGTTGTCATCGTCCCCGTCGCCGTTGCCGGGACCGGAGTTTTCGTGGTCCCCGTCGCCGTTGCCGGGACCGGAGTTGTCCCCGTCTCCTCGGTCGCCGTTGCCGGAGCCGGAGTTGCTGTTGTCGTTGTCGTCGTCGTCCGTCGGGCTCGGCTCGGCTGTGCCGGACGCGCGCGGCGCCGCGGACTCCGTCGGATCGGCCGACGACATCGGCTCGGCCGAGGATGTCGCCTCGGGGCTGTCGGACGACGTCGGCTCGGCCGAGGATGTCGGCTCTGGGCTGTCGGACGGCGACGCATCGGCCGATGGGCTTGGCTCCGCCGTCAGCGTGGCCGAGAGCACGCCACCCGGCGTCGCCGCAGCGCTTTGCGAAGGTGAGGCACCAGCCGTGTCGGTGGCGGCCCCGCCGCTGGCGACGACGACGCCGGCCATGACCAGCAGCCCGCCAACGGCCAGGGCGGCGCCACGCAGGGAACTCTGGAAGGTCACGATGATCGGCTCCTGATCGGTCTGTGGGTTCGCGAGCGCACACTCGAGGTGCGCCTCACCCTGATCGAGCCGATTCGGGGCCGAGAAGTTTCACCGAGGCACGGAAATGCCTAGTCGTGCTGCTCCTCGAGGGTCGCGCTCACGACCAGCTCGACATTCCCGGCCAACGCCCGCGAGATCGGGCAGTCGTCCTTCGTCGCCTCCGCCACCGCGTCGAAGTCCGCCGAGCTCATGCCCGGCACGGTGCCGACGACGTCGAGCTCGGAGCGCGTCACCGTCCAGGCCTCGCCGACCTTGTCGAAGGTGACGGTCGCGGAGACGTGGACGTGGTCGGGAGGCGTCCCGGCACGACCGAGCGCGCCGGAGAGCGCCATCGCAAAGCACGACGAGTGGGCGGCGGCGAGCAGCTCCTCCGGCGAGGTGCGGCCTTCGGGCGCCTCGGTGCGCGATGCCCACGACACGGGCAGGTCGGCGAACGTTCCGCTCGAGCCCGCGGTGACGGTGCCGTCTCCATCGGCGAGCTTGCCGGTCCAGGTCACGGTGGCCGTTCGGGTGGCAGCCATCGGCAGATCTCCTTCACGTAGACTCGGGCCATGGGCAGCGTACCGGAACGTCGGCCGATCATCCGCGGCGCGCTCGTCTACCTGCGCGCTCCCGAGCGGAGCGACATCGGCGATTTCGTGCGCTGGTTCAACGACGCCGACGTGCTCCGCAACCTGACGATGTACGCGCCGATGAGCGAGGCGGCCGAGAACGTCTGGTTCGACCGCATGCTCGAGCGCCAGGGTTCGACCGACCTCCACTTCGTGATCTGCCTCCTCGCCGACGACCGCGCCATCGGGACGGCCGGGCTGCACGGGATCGACCAGGTCAACGGCACGGCCGAGTTCGGCATCGCCATCGGCGAGAAGGACGAGTGGGACAAGGGTTACGGGACCGATGCGCTGCGCGCCATCTGCGACTTCGGCTTCGGCGAGCTGCGCCTCGAGCGCATCGGCCTCCTGGTCTACGAGGGCAACGCGCGCGGCCGACGTGCCTACGAGAAGGCCGGCTTCACCATGGAGGGGACGATGCGGCACGCGCATTACGCGCACGGTCGCCACGAGGACGTCCACGTCATGAGCCTGCTGCGCGACGAGTGGCAGGCGCTCGCGCACCGCACGGAGCACGAGGCCTAGTAGGATGCCCGCGTGTTCGAGCTGCGCCGTGACCCGGTCACCGGCTGGTGGTCGGCGATCGTCGCCGATCGGGCATTCCAGCGCGACGCGTTCGTGGTCGAGGCGCAGCCCGTCGAGGGCACGCATTGCCGCCACTGCGACGAGGGCGGCGAGAAGGACCCTCCCCACCTCGTCCGGCGCGTGGCGCTCCGCTCGCAGGCTTTCCATCGGATCGACTCGACGAAGGCCAGCGCGGCGCAGCTCAGCCTGAGCGAGGTCGAGCGCGCGACGGGGGCGTGGGAGATCCTCGTCGGACCGCGCGGCCACCACGAGCGACTTGCCGATGCCAGCCCGCAGCTGGCCGGCTCGCTCCTGCGCGCCGCCCGGGACGCCATGCGCGACCTCGGATCACAGCCTCGGCCGATGGACCCCGAGGGCCGGCCGGAACCGATCTACATCCAGGTCGTCCAGAGCTACGGCATGCAGGCCGGCTCACGAAGCTCCCACCTCAACCTCGAGCTTTACGCGATCCCGCAGGTCCCGCACTGGGTGGCCGAGGAGATCGGCGGCGGCGCGCGGCAGATGATCAAGCACCGCCGCTGCGTCTGGTGCGCGCTGGCCGAGGCGGAGGAGGAGAACGGCGAGCGCCTCGTCTTCGCCGATCACCACGCGGTCGTCTTCTCGCCGGCCGCCAGCCGCTCCCCGTTCGAGATGATGGTCGTCCCCCGACAGCACGGCTCGGACTTCACGGTCCTCGACGACGATGCGATCACCGATGCCGCCGCCACCCTGCAGCACACGCTCCACGCGCTCGACGCGCTGGGCGACCCGCCCTATAACCTGTTCCTGCACACCGCACCCGCCGGCGAGCGGCTGGACCAGACCTTCCACTGGCACTGGGAGCTGCACCCGCGGCTGCGGGTGATCGCCGGCCTGGAGCGGGCCACAGCCCTGGCGGTGAACCCGGCGACACCGGAGTACGCTGCCGAAATTCTTCGCGAGCGGGTGCATCGGTAACAGATGCGGGGCGGGGAGCGTCAGAGGCCGGATAGCGGGGGCTGCCGAATGCGGAGGTCGAGGTGTTGTCGATGGCCGTGCCCGACGGTTTTCCGTGGGGTGCCACCGCAATGACCCGCCAGCCCTACGACGCGCGCGAGGCCGAGTTCGCCGCGCTGTTCGAGGAGTTCTCCTCCCCGATCTTCAACTACGTGCTGCGCATGGTCAACGACCACGACCGCGCCGCCGACATCACCCAGGAGACGTTCATCAAGGCCTACCGCAAGCTCGACACCCTCACCGAGGCAACCTCGACCCGATCGTGGCTCTACCGCATCGCCACGAACACGGCCATCGACGACATGCGCCGCCGGCGCAACGTGACCACCATGAGCGACGACCATCCGACCTTCGCGAACCGCGCCGATGCCCGACCCGGGCCGGAGGCGCAGGTCATGGCGGCCACCCTCGACGAGCGCGTGCAGCGGGCACTCCTCACGCTCCGCCCCAACCATCGCCAGTGCCTGCTGCTCAGCGACCTCGAGGACATGAGCGCCCAGCAGATCGGTGAGGTGATGGGGCTCTCGTATGGGGCGGTGCGGACGCTCCTCTGCCGGGCCCGCGGCGAGATGCGGCGCGCCCTGGCCGCCGAGGGCTTCGCGCGATGACGATGAACCGCCACGAGTCCTTCGAGGAGCTCATCAGCGCATCGCTCCACGGGGACCTGACCGCGGACGAGCGCCGGCGCCTCGACGAGCACCTCGACGGTTGCGAACAGTGCCTCGCCACCCTCGCCGCGTTCGCCGAGGAGCGCCGCATGATCGCCGGCCTGCGGCATGTTGCACCGCCGCGCGACCTCGGCGCCCGGGTGCGGGCCGGGATCGAGTACGCCAGCGTCCCGTGGTGGCGCAAGCCGACCACGGTCTTCACCGCCGTCGGCGGCACCCTGGCCGCGGTTGCCGGCGCGCTGTTGGCCCTGGTCGTCCTGAACGGCACCCCCTCCGATCCGGAGGTCGGCCAGGCCACCCCGACCCCGGCCGTGGCGGAGCCGAGCGCCTCGCAGCCGATCTCGCTCCCTGGGGTCGCATCGCCGCCTCCATCGACCGACGCAAGTCCCGGTGAGACGCCCCCGCCGGCCGAGGCCACGCCGACACCGGTCCAGGTCGCCGCGCTCCCCGAGCCGGATCTGGTCATCACCTACCAGCCCGCCACGCCGTCGAACGAGGCATCATCGCTGGCGGTGGTCGAGGGCTCGACGGGAGATGTGGTCCTCGAACCGGAGGCGCCGGTCGACCCGCCCGACCCGGCCGTTGTGGGTACCGAGCCGATCGCCGCCGAGCTTTCGCCGGATGGACAGTGGCTGGCCTACATCAGTCGCGTCGGCACGAGCGGCATGAACGAGCTCCTCGTCACCCGCGTCGAGGATGGTCCCCCGTCCGACGACCCCGATGCCGTGCCGACCGACTCTCCGATCGGCGTCGGCGAGACGGTCAGCCTCGGCCCCAGCCGGGCCGGCAATCCGTTCCTCGAGCGCCTGGCCTGGTCGTCGAACAGCCTCTACCTGGCCTACACGATCGCCGACCCCGACAGCGACGCCACCGATGTCTGGCTGCTTGACGTCAGATTCGGCGAGGGTCGGCCGATCTCGGACGTCGGGAATGCGTACGTCGGGAGCTGGGTCCCCGACCGGTCCGGGACGTCGATGCTGTGGGTCAGCACGGCGGGAGAGACCCCGATCAGCTACCTCCATGGATTCGACGAATCGCCCGCGGATCCGAACGTTCCGAGCCTCGGGGGAAGCTTGAATCCGGCCGAGAATCCGACGGTCATTGCCGAGAACGTCTTCCAGCCGCTCCTCAGCCTGAACGGCGCGTTGGCCATCTACTGGACGGGTCGGATGGAGCTGGTGGATGGCAACTGGGCCTTCTCCCAGGCCGGAACGCCCGTGCTCGCCGAGCATCGACCGCTCGATGGCGAGGCAGCGGACACGTTCCCGAACGCTCGCCAGCTGTTCAGCGATCTGACGATCGATCAGCAGGCGTTCGCATCGGCCGCGATCACGTGGGGACTCGATGGCGACGCGTTCGCGGTGTCGGAAACGGTCTGGCAGGGTGACGACCAGGGCTCGCAGGGGACGTACCCGGACGCGACACGCGTCTACTTCGGGCACGCGACCGACGACCGCGGCCTGACCGAGGGTCACGCCATCGATCGCGCCGACCTGCCCGAAGGCTGGTCGGTGATCGACGTCAAGGTCTCGCCCACCGGCCACCACCTGCTCGTCATGGTCGAGGAGCCGATGGCCGGTGATCTCTCCGAGCCGACCGCACGGCTCCTGCTGATCACCCGTAACACGGGCACGGTCGCCGACGTGGTGGAGAACGTGGAGTCGGAAGGTGGACCGTGGGTCGGACCTGCTGTCTTCGACGCCTTCGTCGAGGTCGACTCCGACGCCGAGACGCCCTAGCGCATCGGGTATCCTTCGATCCAGCCCTTTAACGCGGTCCGGCGAGGCCGCCAAGGAGAGACCGATGAGCGAACGGCGCGTCCTGGACGCGGACGACCTGCGCCGAGCCCTGACCCGCATCGCGCACGAGATCGTCGAGCGCAACGGGGGCACCGATGACCTCGTGCTCGTCGGCATTCGCAGCCGCGGCGTCCCGCTTGCCCAGCGGCTGGCCGGCCTGATCGAGGCCCACGAGTCCGTATCGGTCCCGGTCGGGTCACTCGACATCACCTTCTACCGTGACGACCTCACCCGGCTCGCCCACGCCCCCATCGTCAAGCGCTCCGACCTCGAGGTCGACGTCAGCGGGCGCGTCGTCGTCCTCGTCGACGACGTGCTCTACACCGGTCGCACCGTGCGGGCGGCGCTCGACGCCCTCACCGATCACGGACGGCCGCGAGCCGTCCGGCTGGCATCGCTGGTCGACCGGGGGCACCGCGAGCTGCCGATCCGCCCCGACTTCGTCGGCAAGAACCTGCCGACCAGCATCGACGAGATCGTCCACGTCCGCCTGCGCGAGACTGATGACGCCGACGACGAGGTCGTGATCGACCGCCCGGAGGTCGTCGCATGACGGTGGCCGTCGGGGTGGGCGCCTGGTCGCACCGTCACCTGCTCGACGTCGATGGGATGCCTCGCGACGAGATCGAGCGGGTCCTGGACCTCGCCGTCGAGATGCGCGCCGCTCGCGCCGAGCGGCGCCATCGGTCCATGCTCGAGACCGAGGTGGTCGGCCTGGCCTTCTACGAGGCTTCGACCCGCACCCGCGTCAGCTTCGAGCTGGCCGCAAAGGCGCTCGGCGCGACGACGGTCGACCTGTCGGTGGCCGGCAGCAGCGTGACCAAGGGCGAGTCGCTGGTCGACACGCTGCGCACGCTCGAGCGGACGGGAGTGACGACCGTCGTCCTGCGCCACGGGTCGTCGGGGGCGGCGCACCTGGCGGCCCGCAGCACTGGCCTGAAGGTGATCAACGCCGGCGACGGCATCCACGCCCATCCGACCCAGGCGCTGCTCGACGCGCTCACCCTCCGTGAGGCGCTCGGGACGCTCGACGGCGTGCGGGTGGCGATCGTCGGTGACGTCGTCCACTCGCGGGTGGCGCGCTCGAACATCCACTGCCTCTCGGCCCTCGGGGCTCGCGTCCGGGTCGCCGGGCCGCCGGCATGGGTCGCCGGCTTCGAGACCTGGCCCGGCGTCGAGGTCGCCACCACGCTCGCCGACGGCCTGCGCGGCGCCGATGCGGTCATGGCACTCCGCGCGCAGGTCGAGCGCGGAGCCGCGCTGCCGCCGGTCGTCGCCGAGTGGCGCCTGGACGAAGAGCGCATGCGCCTCGCCGACCCGGGCGCGGTCGTGATGCATCCCGGCCCGACGAACGAGGGTGTCGAGCTCACGGCCGAGCTCGCGAACGGGCCGCGCAGCCTGATCGGCCGCCAGGTGGAGAACGGCGTGCCCGTTCGGATGGCCGTCCTGGCCCTCGTCGCCGGAGCCGCATGAGCTTCGGCCTCCTGACCGATGCGCCGGCCTCCTTCACGGTGGTGGGCGCCCGCGTGATCGACCCCTCGGACGGGACCGATGCGCTCCGCGACCTGGCCGTGGTCCACGGGCTGATCGCTGCCTCCCCCGATCCCGCCGCCGAGCGGATCGACGGCCGCGGCCTGGTGCTGACGCCGGGGCTTTGCGACCTCCACGCCCATCTCCGCGAGCCCGGCGGCGAGATGGCCGAGACGGTGGCGAGCGGCACTCGGGCGGCGGCGCGTGGCGGCTTCACCTCGGTCTGTGCGATGCCGAACACCGATCCGCCGCTGGACTCGCCCGCCGCGATGGTCGTCCGCGATTCGGCCGGCGCCAGCTGTCGGGTGCGGGTCATCGGTGCGGCGACCCTCGGCCGATCCGGCGCGGAGCCGGCCGACCTCGCCGGCATGGCCGCGGCCGGCGCCGTGGCGTTCTCCGACGACGGGTCCGCTGTCGCCGACGCTGCCACCGCCCGCCGGGTGATGACCGCGCTCGCCGGGCTGGGGCTGCCGCTCGTCGAGCATGCCGAGGACGCTGACCTGGCCGGCGCCGGCGTGATGCGCGAGGGCCCGACCGCTCTGCGACTGGGGCTCGCGGGCTGGCCGGCCGAGGCGGAGCTGCGGGTCGTCGAGCGGGACATCTCCGTGGCCGAGGAGACCGGCGCGCGTCTCCACCTCACCCATCTCGCGACGGCGGCAGGGCTGGCGGCCGTCCGCGCGGCCAGGGCCCGGGGCGTTGCGGTGACGTGCGACGTGACGCCGCATCACCTCGTCATGACCGATGCCTGGGTCGCCGGATCGCGGCGCTTCTCCTGGGAGGAGGAGGCCGACGGAGCGGCAGAGCTGGCCTACGACGGCGCGTGCCGGGTCAACCCGCCGCTCGCCACGCGCGACGACGCGCTCGCCCTGCTGGCCGG
This sequence comes from uncultured Chloroflexia bacterium, assembly GCA_963840145.1. Classification (GTDB taxonomy): domain Bacteria; phylum Chloroflexota; class Limnocylindria; order QHBO01; family QHBO01; genus JACDBZ01. Next base: position 12,575 of record CAWIXR010000008.1, on the reverse strand, counting down.
CGTGGCCGACGGGACGGTGGATGCGATCGCCACCGACCACGCGCCGCACCCCTCCGAACGCAAGCTCGTGCCGTTCGACGAGGCGGCGCCGGGGATGATCGGGCTCGAGACGGCGCTGTCGCTGGGCCTGGCGGCCGTCGAGGCAGGGCGCGTGGACCTCGCCTCCCTGGTGGCGGCGATGTCGACGCGGCCGGCCGGGATCATCGGCGAGCGACGCGGCCTGTCGATCGGGCAGCCCGCGGACCTCGTGGCCTTCGAGCCGGGCGCGCGCTGGCGGGCACGGGCCGGCGAGCTGGCGTCCGCATCGGCCAATACGCCGGTGCTCGGGCTGGAGCTGCCGGGAGTCGTGCGGCTGACGGTGGCCGGTGGGCGCGTGACGTATCGGTCCTGATCGAGGGATCGGCTACTCGATGCGGGCGCCTGACGCCCGTTCGGCGGCGGCTGCACAACCGGCCGTCGGATATGGGACGATGCGGCCCGCCACCCCCCGTGCGTACAGGCGAGGCATGGCTTGTCGATTCGCTACAACGAGGACCTGGACCCGAACGAAGGGCCGGGATTCGGCTGCTTCGTCACCCAGGCGATCCTTTTCGCCGTCATCCTGCTCCTCATTCCGGTCGGCCTCTTCACCTTCGAATGGCCGGTCTGGGTGCTGGTCGCACTGCTGGTGGTCGCGATGATCCTGCTCTTCTTCGTGAGCATGACCAGCGTCTTCCTGCTTCGCGTCTTCTTCGCCGACCGCCGCCGCGGCCGTGGCCGGCAGACTGGCGTCGCGAAGCCGCAGGCTCGGGTGATCAGCACGAACCCACCGGATGCGACCGCCACTGAGAAGGAGGAGCCCGGCAATGACCGATGAAACCGAAGGGAAACCGGGATGCCGCTGATGGTGACCTTCTTCAACGTCCGCAAGGGGCGCGACGGGCTCTTCAAGCGCGGCATGCGCGGCGGCTTCCCGACGCGGGGCGGCTTCCCGAAGGAGATGCGGCGCCTCGAGCGCTCGTACGGGATCCGCTTCATCGGCTGGTTCAACGTGACCGAGGGCTCGGAGTGGGACAACGTCGTGATCCTGGACCTGCCGAACTACGCGGCCCTCGACGGGCTCTACGCCGACCCGTCGACGCGCGGCATCGGCCACTGGATCGCGGAGTCGATCTTCGACAAGAAGCACACGATCTTCCTGCGAGAGCGGATGGGCCCCGACTTCGTGTTCAAGCCGTGAGCGAGGCCGGCTCCCCGCGCATCGTCGCGCTGCGCGAGCTGGCCGCGGACGCCGAGCTCGAGCGGGCCGACTTCCTGTACGAGGCTACCGAGCAGCTGCGCCGCTTCCTCGAGGCGAACCGCGAACGGCTGCGCGAGATCGGTCCGATCCGGCTCGTCGACGACGAGCAGGATTACCTCCTCTTCCACCCCGTCGACGAGCTGTGGACGACCCGATTGACATACCAGGACCCCGCCGACAACGAGTGGTACGACCAGGAGCAGATCGTCGACTCGATCCATGAGCTGGTCGGGCTCTACAACCCGGCCGACATCTTCGCCTGGCTCATCGAGGCCGCCCGCGACGCGCCGGGCCACCTCGTCCCGGCCGACGAGCTGGCGCGCGAGGAGGAGCTGGCCGAGGAGGTCGACGACTGGCAGGCCGAGCTCCCGCCGCCGCAGCAGGAGACGCTGGCGGCCCAACGCCTCTGGCAGCTGGCCGATGCGTACCGCGCCCAGCTCTCGACGGCCCAGGCCCAGCACCTGCGCGAGTTCGCGAGCAACGCCGAGGAGGTCCTGCGCCGCACCGGCGACCTCGTGCTGCTCGACGAGCCGGAGGACATCCTCGTCCTCCGCGCCGATGCCCGATTCGAGACCTCGCTGGACCTGTCGGACCACCCCGAGGACGTCGTGACCTCGGTCGAGCCGCGACGTCCAGGGTTGACGGTCACCGAAGCCCGCACGATCGCCGCCTTCTACGATCCCGCCGACGTCCTGCACTGGGTCACCGAGGCGCTCGCCGAACGCTATCCCGCGGTCGATTTCTCGGCCGTCTACGAATGACCGATGCGTCCCTGCGCGACGCCTCGGTCGAGTCTCTGTTCGCCGATGCCGGCGCACTGCTCGACGGCCACTTTCTCCTGAAGTCCGGGCGCCACGCCGGCCGCTACCTCGAGAAGTTCCTCGTCCTCCAGCATCCGCGCTTCGGCGTCGAGCTCTGCCGCCGGCTGGCCGATGTCCTTACGCCGTATGGCCCGACGCTGGTCGTCGGACCGACGACCGGGGGCGTGCTGCTGTCGTTCGAGACGGCGCGCCAGCTGGGTGGCTCGACGCGAGCGGCCTTCGCCGAGCCGGTGGATGGCGGTCGTGCGCTGCGCCGCGGTTGGGCGATCGCGCCGGACGAGCGCGTCGCGATCGTCGACGACATCCTCACGACCGGCGCCTCGCTGCGGGAGACGGTCGAGGCGGTGCGCGCCGCCGGCGTCGAGCCCGTGGCGGCCGCTGTCCTCGTGGACCGGTCGACCGAGCCGGTCGAGCTCGGCTTCCCGCTCCATGCGCTCGGCCGGATCGAGATCCCGTCGTGGGAGGCCGACGCCTGCCCGCTGTGCGCCGATGGCGTCCCGCTCCGCAAGCCGGGGAGCAGCTGAGCCAACCTGGTCTGGTCAGCTGATCAGACCAACCCGCACGGGGCCCTATCCCTTCGCGCCGCCGGTGAAGTTCCACGCCGCGAGGTGCAGCGAGGGGACGACGTACGCGCCGAGGCCGAAGATCCCGCCGCCGACGAGGGTCGCGTCCGACCCGACGCCGCGCACCGCGCCGGGTGCGAGCGCCTCAAGGTACGACTGAGTGAAGCGCAGGTTCGTGACCGGCCGCACGATCCGCCCGTCCTCGACGAGCCAGACGCCGTTGCGGGTCAGGCCGGTGACGACCATCGTGCGCGGGTCGAGGATGCGCGTGTACCAGAAGTCGGTCACCAGCAGCCCGCGCCCGACCGCCCCGACGAGCGCGTCCGGTTCGACGGAGCCCGGCTCGAGGACGAGGTTCGCGGGCAGCGCACCGAACGGCCCGGCGCCGGCGATCGCGTTGCCGGTCGACTCCGCGCCGAGCGCCTTCGCGGTGCGCCGGTCGTGGACGAGCCCGCTCGTCACGCCGTCGCGCACGAGCTCCAGCCGCCGCTTCGGCGTGCCCTCGGCGTCGAAGCCGATGCCGACCGCCTCGGGGTGGGCGGCGTCATCGGCGAGGTTGATGGCGGTGTCGAACTGCGCCTCACCGATGCGGGCGAACGAGCGCCCCTCGTCGACCGCGCGGCCATTGAAGCCATAGATCGCGAGGAAGCTGAGGACGTTGACGACGCACGATGGCGAGAGGACGACCTCGTAGGTGCCGGGCTCGAGGTCGGTGGCGTCGGCCGCGTCGCGCGCAAGGCGGGTGGCCTCTGCACCGGCAACGGCTCCGTCGAGATCGGCGAGCCGGACGGACGCCGCGCGAGCCGCCCCGTCGGAGGTCCCGGTGCGGGCAATGCCGTCGAGCTCCGCGGACGTCGATCGGCCGGCGGCGCGCTGCCCCGCGGAGTTTGCGAACGCGACCTGCGTTCCGGTCGTGGAGCAGTACCCGGCGGTCTCGAGCCCATCGGCCGCGCCGACGAAGGCCGCGACGCGTCCGGCCCGCTCCGCCGGGGCGGCGGCGACGGTGGCGTCGTCCCACTGGTCGATTGGCGGAGCCTCGGCCGGCGACGCGAGGCCCGGCCAGCCTGGATCGACCGGCTGAAGCCGCGCCGCGTCCAGTGTCGAGCGCACGAGGCGCGACAGCGCCTCGTCATCGGTCTGGTTGGCGGTTGCCTCCGCGACCCGTCCGTCGAGCGCCACTCGCAGGTGGACCAGGCGGGACGCATCGGTGACGTTCTGGTGGATGAAGCTGGTCGCGAATCGGGTCAGCGACTCGGTGCCGGAGGTCACGGTGATTTCGGCCTCGGCATCGGTCCCGACCAGGCGCAGGACGCGCTCGCAGACCTCGAGCAGATCGTCGGCGCTCATCCGCTCACCCCCACCCGCACGCCGCGGAAGCGGCACGGCACCGCCGGGTGCCCGGTGTGGCCGATCTGACCGGGCTGGCCCTTGCCGCAGTTCGGCGTGCCCCAGAAGGTCCACTCGGATTCGTTGCCGAGCATGTCGAGGCTGGCCCAGAACCGCGGGCCGATGCCGGTGTAGGTCGGGTTCTTGATCATCCGGCCGCGCTTGCCGTTCTTGATCTCCCAGCCGATCTCGCAGCCGAACTGGAAGTTCAGGCGCTTGTCGTCGATCGACCAGGAACGGTTCGTGTCGATCAGCAGGCCGTCGTCGGTGGCCGCGATCATCTCCTCCAGGCTCGAGGAGCCGGGAATGAGGCCGACGTTCGTCATCCGCACCATCGGCAGGCGGTTGTAGCCGTCGCCACGGACCGCGCCGCCGGAGGAGTCGAGGCCGGCCAGCGCCGCGCTGTCCCGACCGGAGAGGACGCCGACCCAGGTGCCGTCCTTGACGATGTCGACCGGGTGCGCGGGCGTTCCCTCGTCGTCGTAGCCGAATGAGCCGAGCGCTCCCGGGAGCGTCGCGTCGGCCGTGATGTTCATCAGGTCGCTGCCGAAGCGCAGCGACCCCAGCTGCGCGAGGTCCAGCCAGGACGTGCCCGCGAACGCGGCTTCCCAGCCCAGGATCCGGTCGAGCTCGACGGCGTGGCCGACCGACTCGTGGATCTGGAGCGCCATCTGCTCGGATCCGATGATCAGGTCGGTCGCGTCGCGGCTCGGGCACTGCGGCGCCGTCAGCAGCTCGCGCGCCTCCTCGGCGATGCGCGGCGCGTTGGCCAGCAGGTCGAGCTCCCTGACGAGCTCCCAGCCGCGCGTCCCGTACTGCCCGCGGATGCCGGGGTAGCTGCGTCGCTGCGTCTCGGCCTCGCCGTTGACGTTTGCTTCCATCGCCGCGCCGCACTCGCGGATGCGCTGGTCGATGCGGTGGCCCTCGGACGAGGTCAGCCACTTCGTCGTGTCCCAGACGTTGTAGCTCGCCAGCGCGATGTCCGCGCCGTGCTCCTTCATCGCCGTCGTCGCGGCCACGAGCAGGTCACCCTTCTCGGCCAGCGGCACGGACAGCGGGTCCACCTCGACGGGGTTCTCCCAGTGGGCGGTGCGTGCCTCCACCGGTGTCAGCTCGAGGTCCGCCCCCGGGACCGATGCGCTGGCGCGCGCGATCGCCGCCGCCTGCGCGCCGGCCTGCCTGGCTGCCTCGAGGCTGAGGTCGGCGGTCGAGAAGAAGCCCCAGCCCGAGCCGATGAGGGCGCGTACGCCGAGGCCGGTCGAGCCTTCCTGGGTGAGCCCCTCGATCTCACCGTTGCGCGCGTTCATCGATTCGTGGCGCCGGTCCATGACCCGCGCGTCGGCGTACCTGGCGCCGGCCCCCAGCGCGGCCTCGACGGCCGCATCGGCGTGTTCGAACATGGCGGAAGGTTAGCGCTGCTAAGCGGTTCCGTCTCTCAATCGGTGCGGCCGGGGCCGGCCGGGATCCCGCCGCCGGCGCGATGGGCGGCCTCCGCCCGCTCGACCGGCTCCTGCCAGCTCACCTCGGTGATTCGCGCCGGGGGCCACTCCCCGTCGGGCGGGACGATCCCCTCCTCGGCCTCCAGCGGAATGCCGATCGGGGCCACGAGAAAGCGGCCGCCGAGGCGACGCGCTTCGCGGTCGAGGGCGAAGCCGGCCTTGGCACGATGGAAGGTGACGGTCACGTCGGCCTCGATCACGGGCGTCGAACGCGCGCCGCCGGTCAGGTCGATCCGCGTCGGGGCGTCGACGGCGAGCGTCGCGCACGGCCGGCCCGCGGCCCGCGCGTGGGTGCGGGTCGCGTTGACGAGGTCGACTGCCGTCGCGATCGGCTCCCGCAACGGACCCGAGGCGCCGGAGCCGAGCAGCGCATCGATGAGCAGCGTCGCCTCGGCGATCCGCTCGCGCAGCCGCAGCAGCAGCTCCGGCGTCGGCGTCACGAACAGCTCCAGCGAGCCGCCGGCGGCCATCGCCTGCAGCACGTTCCAGTTGTGCGCGGTGGCCGCGCCGGTCTGGCGCGAGGCATCGGCGACCAGCACGGCGAGCACGCGGCGCCCGGTGGCGGCCAGGCGCCGCGCGGCAACGAAACCGTCCCCGCCGTTATTGCCCGGACCGCATAGCACGACGACGAGCGGCGGTCGCGCCAGCGGACCGCCCGGGCCGGCCACGCCCTCGGACAGGCGCTGGAGCTCGGTGAGCGCCACCTCGGCGATCGCCGCGCCGGCGGACTCCATCAGGGCGTCCTCGGAAACCCCGATACGCTGCGCGGCCTCGTCGATGCGCGCCATCTCGTCGGCGCCGATGAGGACGGGAACGCCGCGGACGCCGCCCGCGGCCGGATCGGTCACGAAGGGAAGGCTACAGGCCGAGCAGGTAGGCGACGATCGAGTCGATCTGGTGAGGATCGAGCTGCTCGCCGAAGGCCGGCATGCCGAAGCGCTCGATGCCCTCGGTCTCGGGGGTGGTGCCGTCGATCCAGAGCGCGATCCACTCCTCGGGATACTCGGCCGCCAGGTCCTGGAGGTTCTCGCTCACCGGTCCCTCGGCCAGCCCCAACAGGCTCGGGAAACTGCCCGAGCCGGCCAGGTCGGGGCCGTGGCAGGTCGAGCACGTCGGCGTCACCTCGCTGATGAGCGCCTCGCCGAGGGCGGGGTCCGGCTCGCCGCTGCCGGTCGGAGCCTGCGGCGTGCTGCCGGGGACGGCGAACGGCGGGTTCTCGCCGGCCAGGTTCGAGGCGAGGTAGACGCCGCCGACGAGGAAGACGAAAACGGTGATGCCGATCGCCCACGGCGGCAGGCCGGGCCCACGGGTCTCGATCGGGGTGTGGACGGTCATCGGCTCAGTGCCCTGCCGACGCCGTGGCCTGCTGGCCCGGCACGACGTACTCGACCGGCTCCGCGGTCGTGTACAGCATGAACAGGTTGGTCAGCAGGGCCAGGCCGCCGAGCGCCACGAGGCCGAACGCGCCGAAGGCGATGGCGCGGTAGACGAACAGGTCGGCCCGGATCTCGTCCGGCGGCGTCTGGGTCGCGAGCAGCGACCCCTCGGCGAGCCCGCCGCCCATCAGCGCCAAGCCGGCGATCGTGGCGCCGCCGAAGATCAGCCACAGCATCGCGGCCGAGGCCATCCCGCCGCCCCACGCCCGCTTCAGGACGCGCGGCACCGCGTGGTCGCCCAGCGCGAGGGCGGCGAAGGTGAAGGTGCCGAACGCCGACCAGATGAATACCCCGGAGACCCAGTCGGTGTTGCCGACGAAGGCGCGGACCTCGCGCAGCGCGCCGATCGACTCCAGCAGGCTCGTGCCCAGCAGGAAGACGAGCGCTACCGCGGCCAGCGCGCCAGCGCCCGTCCCGAACAGCACCGACCAGCGGCCCTGCATCGTCGCCGCCAGGTTGCCGACCGCCAGCGCGGCCGGGACGAAGAGCGCCATCGTCGCGACCTCACCGAGCGTGGTGACGATCACCGGCACGCTGACGTCGACCAGGGTGGCCAGTGCCGATGCCGGCGCCAGCGCCAGCCAGGTGAGGAACGTCAGCATCGCGACGCCGCCCGACGCAAGCGGCTGGAGCACCGCGCGCGGCACGACGTAGTGGAGCGCCGCGTAGGTCATGCCCAGCAGCCACATCGTCACGGTCGCGCGCTGGATGAAGGCCGATGCCAGCCCCTCGAACACGTCGTCCAGGCCGATGACCAGGTCGAGGATCCCGACCAACGCGTTGAGCGACAGCAGCCCGAGGAGCGAGAGCACCGCGATGCCGGCGAACCAGATGCTGACGTACGCGGTGCGCAGCGTGCTGACCGCGGTGATCAGGAGCGAGGCGGTGACGACGAACGCCCCGGCCGCCAGCCCGCCGTCGAAGACCCAGAGCATCGCGGTGAGCGGCGCGTGCGGCCCGAGCTCGAAGACGTACAGCCCCGCGATGCCGGCCAGCAGCGCCGAGTTGTAGGCGAGCAGCCCGAGGAAGAGGAGCGGCTCCAGCGCGAGGCGGCGGCCCGTCAGGCGCGGCGTGATGAAGCAGATCGCCGCGAAGCCCGCGTTCGTGAGCCAGCCGTAGACCGCGGCGTTCACGAAGGCGTAGTCGACCCGGCGCGCGTCGAGCTCGAAGGCGAGATTGAAGATGCCGAGGCCGAACGAGATCTCGAACGGCACGAACTTCAGGCCGATCGCGAGCAGCCCGAGAGCGCCGGCGAGCGCCAGCCAGAGGGCGGCCACCACCAGGAAGCCGAGCGCGGCGCTGTCCGGCGCGCTCGGGATCAGGGTCCGTCGCCGCCTGGGCGGCTGGTCGTACGGACGCAGCTTCTTCGGGTTGACCCTGGGGTTCACCGTCATCGACGCGTCGACCCTCAACTACGGGGATCGCTCGGGCGGAGCGGGCCGCCGCATTGTACCGAACGATCACTCCGCCGGGCCGACCTCGATGCGGTACAGGAAGGCCATGAGCTGGCCGCGCGTGACCGGGTTGGATGGGCAGAACTGCGTCGGCGTGCAGCCCGTGGCAATTCCAGCCTCCGCCAGGCGATTGATGGCCCCCTCGTGCGTGCTGAGCTCGTCATCGCTGAAGTGGTCTGCGGACGTGTCCGGGAAGTCGTAGGCCCGGTCCAGGAAGCTCGCCATCTGGGCGCGCGTGACGACCTGTGTCGGGCAGAACGTGGTCGTCGTGCAGCCGAACGTGATCCCCGACTGTGCCAGGCGGTTGATGCTGCCCTCGAAGGTCGTGCCGTCGTCATCGGTGAAGTAATCCTCGGTGGCCGGCGGCAGGTCGAGGGCGCGCACCAGGAAGGCGGCCATCATGCCGCGCGTGACCGCCTGCTTCGGACAGAAGAAGCCAGGGCCGGCGCAGTGACCGATGATGCCCTCGAGGTAGGCCCAACGGATCTCGTCGTAGAAGGTCGAGGCGCCGATGTCGCCGGGATCGTCGAGCACGGCACCATCGGCTCGGAGGGCTGCCTGGAGCGGGCCGATGGGCACATCCTGGACGGCCACGTCGAACGCGATCGCCATCGCGGCCGCGGTCCCGGCCGCATGGCCCATGATCAGGAACTGTGGCTCCATGCGCAGCGAGGTCCACGCCACGTGGCTCGCCGAGGCCGCCACCGGGACCAGCAGGTTCGTCACCTCCTCCGCCTGCGGGACGATGCTGCCGTACGGGATGGCCCAGCTCAACGGGGCTGGCGTCCCGATCTTGCCCTCCAGCAGCAGCCGATTGTCGCCGTCGATCCAGCGCGAGACGCGGTGGGAGTCGATCCGGTAGCTGGCCGCGCCGATGATGTCCGGCTTACTCCGAATGCCGCGGGTGTCGTGCTGCGTCACCATCTCCTCGCCGACCATGCGACGCCCTTCGCGCAGGTAGAGCAGCGGGGGCCAGTTGTCGGTGTCGACGAACTCGTCGGCGCACAGGCCAAAGGTCGCGACCTCGGTCTGGATGGCATCCGGCACGCGCGGGTCGTTGGCCAGGAAGTGGAGGAAGCCCTGCTGGTGCTCGCGGTGGTATGCGACGATCGCCTCGCGCTGTTCGAGGCTGGCCTCGGGGTACTCGTAGTTCGCGCCGGGCAGCCCGACGCTCATCGGCCCGACGTTGTTGAGGTCCCACTTGCCGCGGACCAGGCGGTCCACGTGGAACGCCCAATCGAGCTCGGGGGTGTCGCCCGCTTCCAGGCGCTGGTCCATGTACTCGACGACGATGTCCCAGCGCGACGCGTCGTAGCCCGGCGGAGCGGCGAACGGCACCTGGTTGGCAGGATCGGTGCTCAGGCAGAGACGGAAGTTCGACCCTTGGATCCGGTCGTCCCCGCTTCCCAGCGGCCCGGGCGCGGCGAGTGGGAAGCCGGGATCCATGCCGGGCGGCACGGTCATCGCCACCTCGATCTCGGCGACACCGGCCAGTGGCTCGCCGAACTCGGCCACTGCCTCGCGCCCGATCCGATAGCTGACGCCGGCGGCGGCCATGAGGTCCGCCTCGTAGCTGGCGTCGATGAAGACGTCGGCGGTGTACGTCTCGAGCGACGTGAGGCGAACGAAGGTGATCCGTGTGCCATCCATACCGATCGGGCCGTCGGCCGCCAGCCGCTGGCCGAAGATGACCTGCACGTCGGACTCGTCGAGCATCTCCTCGAAGACCGCCTCGGCCACGCTCGGCTCGAAGGCGAAGCGGCCCCGCAGCGAGCCTTCCGCGGCCTGCACGCGGTCGAAGAACTCGTCGGCCAGGCCGCCGATCACGGTCGTGTTGCCCCGATCGGTCCAGCTCAGGCCACTGGTCATCATCCCGCCGACATGCTGGGTCGGCTCGACGAGCACCACGTCCATGCCGGCGCGGGCCGCGGCGATCGCGGCGGCGATCCCGCCCGGCGTGGCGCCGTAGACGACGACATCGGTGTCAACGACGGCGGCGACGGGCGAGGGAGCGAGGGGCATCGGCGTCGCCGGCGCCATTGTGGCGACGAGCAGGGCGAGCACGGCCAGCAGGCGAACGGGCGCAGATGCGCGCCTGCGTGGTGTGATGCGTGTCGTAGCGCGGGGCACGCGGGCCCTCCCTCCAATGGCCTGCGGCCCATCGAGTCGGCCGGCGGCGGCGGCGCCATCATGCCACGATCCCCGATCCCGACGCCAACGAGGTGGCGCCTGGGGACGGGGCGAGCCCGGATCCAGAAGATCCGGGCTCGTATCAATCGTGTGCGTTGGTTGCGGGGGACGGATTCGAACCGCCGACCTTCGGGTTATGAGCCCGACGAGCTACCACTGCTCCACCCCGCGGCGGCCCATGGTAGTGGCGACCCCGAGTTCGGTCAAACCTCAGCGCCGCTTGAAAATCGAGCGAACCACGAGCAGTGCCACGATCGCGACGATCTGGCCGCCGAGGATGACGCGGTTCAGGTCGAGCGCCGGCTTCCACTCGGCGTCGCCGTCGCGGATGACGTACATGCCGGCGGGCCTCGCGGTCAACCCGAAGCCGGCGCCGCCATTCCCATCGGTGTCGCCACCGCCGCCACCGCCGCCGCGCACCTTGGCCGCGGGGAGGTAGATGACCCCGTCGCGCTCGATCGGCTCGGCGAAGACCTGCCTCGGCTGCATCCCATCGATCGTGCGCTGCACGGTGTCGGTCAGCACGTTCGTCATCGGTCCGTCCTCTTCATCAGTGTGGACTCTCGAGGATAGGCCGATGCGGCCGTCGCGTCAGGTGGGCCGGTGGGCGCCCGGCTCCATCTCGACGGTCGCGTGGTGGATGCCGTGGAGGTCCAACAGCGCCAGGTACGGATCGGGGTCGAACGCCTCGGGGCCGAGGACGCCGGCGCCGGACCAGGCGTTCGTGGCCAGCAGCTCCATCGCGATCGTGGGGTTGAAGCCGGTCTGCCACCCGACCACCTGGAGGCCCGTCGTGCGCCAGATCTCCTCCGCATCGGCCATCTGGTAGGCGAAGGTCTCGCGCGGCTTGCCGTCCTTCGTGCCCAGCACCCAGGTGCCGACGATCGCGCGGCCGCGGAACTTGTCGCCGAGGCTGATCGGGTCGGGGGTGATGGCCGCCAGCACGTCGCGCGGCGCGACCTCGACGCCCTTCACGCTGACGCGATCGGTGCGGTCCATGCCGAGGGCGTGGATCGTCTTGAGCTTGTCGATGAAGTCGTCGCCGAGCGCGTACTTGAACGTCGCCTTGCGCGTCTCGACCCAGCGCGGGATCAGCAGCACCTCTTCGTGCTCGACGTTCACGCACTCGACCGGACCGATGCCCTCCGGGAACGGGAAGGATTCGGCGCCGCTGAACGGCTCGGTCGTGTGCCAGTCGCCGTTCTCCCAGACGATCGGAGGGTTCAGGCACTCCTCGATCGTCGTCCAGATGCTGAAGACCGGGGCGAAGGCGTAGCCGGGGATCTCGAGGTCGCCGCCGTCGCGGACGTGCACCTCGTGCACCTCGTCGAACGCGTGCTTGGCGGCGTGGGCGGCGAAGACATCGGTCAGGCCGGGATCCATGCCCATGCCCACCAGCGCCAGCTTGCCGCGCATCTTCCAGGCGTCGTCCATGGCGAACTGCTCGTCGCCGAGCTTGAGGCCGGGGACCTCGAAGGGCCGATCCGGATGCGGCTTCGAGAGGCTCATCGCCATGTCCATGTAGTGCGCACTGGCCTCGAACGCGCCGGTGAAGATCGGCATCACGAACTGCGGGTCGACCGCGTTCATCACGAGGTCGGCGCGGTGTGCGCGGGCGGCCTCGGTGACGTTGCTCGCCTCGCGAGCGTCGAGCGCAAGCGCCGGGAACCGCTCCGGGTCGCCGAGGGCGTCGGCCAGGCGCCGCGCCCGGGTCTCGTCGTAGTCGGCGAGGATCATCGCCTCGCACCAGTCGGCCTTCGCCGAGATGCGGGCGATCGCCTCGCCCACCGTTCCAACACCGATCAGCAGGACTCGCATGGGGGTCTCCGATGGAACCAGAACCGATGGATGAAGGGCCGCGGTTCATTCTGCCGAACGCTGCCGAATCGGTGGCCTGGGGACCGACCACGCGCTGACTCGGTGGCGACGGGCCGGATCATACACGGA
>CAWIXR010000007.1:0-244802 GCA_963840145.1 uncultured Chloroflexia bacterium | reverse complement strand
ACGGGCAGCACGAGGAAGTAGCCGGCACCGAGCTCGAGGCTCCAGCGGCGGGGCTGGCGGATGACGAACTGCTTCGCGAGCTCGTCGGGGCTGAGGAGGCTGTTCGGGGCGGGCGACGGACCCCAGACGCCGCTGCCGTGCGGGAACAGCGGATCGAGGACGTGGATGCCGGTCACCTGGAAGTCCTCGTGGATCGCGGGGTCGCCGATCGACTCGAACCCGCTCATCACCCACGCGTGCCGGCCGCGCCACATCACCAGCCCGACCGGCCGCTGCGTCTCGTGGATGGCCGCGGCGGCGATGCGCAGCGCGTCCTCGTAGTCCCGGATGCTGACCAGTTCGTATGGGCCGATGCCGATCTCGTTCAACGCCGTCGTCCAGCCGCGCGGGTTCGCCCCGCGGAACGAGTTCGACGAGCTGCTGCGCGCCAGCTCCCACATCTGTTGCTGGTCGTCGTACGAGCTGCGCGTCTCGGCGACGACCATGTTCGACGCCATCTGGATGCTCGCGCCGACGCACCACTCGAACGTGTGCTGCGGAACGAAGTCGCCGTCGCGGTACAGGTTCATCGCGAAGGCCGTCGCGGGCGGCAGGGTCGGCGTCGGGACCGGGGTCGGGCTCGGCGTTGGGGCCTGCGTATCTGTCGCGGTGGCGGCGGGCGTCGCGGTGGCGGCGGGCGTCGCGGTCGCATCGGCCACCGGAGCCGTGGACGGCTCGATGGCGGTGGCCTGGCAGGAGGCCAGCACCGAGGCCAGGAGGAGCAGCCGGAGCGCGCGCGGGATCATCGGACACCATCATCGAGGCAGGACCGTCGCGAGGCAATCCGGCAGCCGTTACGGTCGGGGTATCGTCCCCACCATGGAAACGACCACCGCCGCGCCGGTCATCCGGCGCGGGACACCCGATGACACCCGCCCGTGCCACGACCTGCTGTGGACCTCGGCCACCGACCTCGGCCGGCGTCACGGGACGGAGCTGGTGGGCAGCTCGGACGACTGGTGGGCCGGCATCGAGCCCGTGCACGCGTACCTGGCCGAGCACGCCGCCGAGTGGTGGGTGGCCGAAGCGCAGGACACGAAGGAGGCCATCGGCTACGCACGGTCGATCGAGCGTGGCGGGCTCTTCGAGCTGACCGAGCTCTTCGTGCGGCCGGGGCGCCAGTCGAAGGGCATCGGCCGCCAGCTGCTGGAGCGTGCCTTCCCGCTCGGACGCGGCGAGGTGCGCTCGATCATCGCCACCACGGACGTGCGCGCCACCGCCCGCTACTACGGCGCCGACACGGTCGCCCGCTTCCCCTACTTCACCCTGGGCGGCAGGCCGCGCGCCGATGCCGACCGAGGCGGGATCAGCGTCGAGGCGATCGGGACCGATGCGACCGCGCTGGCAGCGGTCACCGACATCGAGCGCGCCGTCCTCGACTTCCCGCGCGGGACCGATGAGCTGCGCTGGCTGGCCGGAGCGCGCCCCGGCCACCTGTTCCTGCGCCACGGCGAGCCGATCGGCTTCGCGTTCGTCGGGAAGGGCTCGGCCGGGCCGATCGCGGCGCTCGAGCCGACCGACCTGCCGGCGATCCTCGGCCACGTCGAGTCGCTGGCCGTCGCCGCGGGATCGGACCGGCTCGAGATGGAGGTCCCCGGCGTCAACGAGGCGGCCATCCGCCACCTGCTGGGGCGTGGCTTCCACATCGACCCGTGGATCAACCTGCTGATGTCGAACCGGCCGTTCGGCCGGTTCGATCGGTTCATCGGCTTCAGCCCGCCGATCTTCCTGTGACCGCGGCCGGCCAGGCCGGCGCCTCGACCGGGACGCGCGACTGGGAGTAGAGCCGCCACCCGACCGCGACGTGGAACGCGATCAGCGCCAGGAACCGGACGATCGCGATCGGTGAGAGCGGGTCGACCAGCAGGACGGCCGCCGCAGCGGCACCGATCAGGCCGAGCGCCACGCTCGCGCGGCCGATCTTACACTGTAAGATTGGTCGTACGGTGTAAGATTGTCAAGACATGACACCGACGGCAGTCCAACGAGAACCGATGAGCCGCGAGCGGGTGCTTCGCGCGGCCATCGACTTCGCCGATGCGAACGGCATCGAGTCGCTCAGCATGCGCAAGCTCGCGCGCGAGCTCGGCGTCGAGGCGATGACGCTCTACTACTACGTCGCCAACAAGAACGACCTGCTCGAGGGGATGGCCGACCTGGTGGCAGCGGAGATCGACCTGCCGTCGGACGAGGTCGACTTGCGGGAGGCGATCCGCACGCGGGCGACATCGGCCCATGCGGTGCTCGTCCGCCATCACTGGGCGAGCCCGGTGTGGATGCGTGTGCTCATCGGTCCCGCACGGATGCGCTACATGGACTCCGCCCTCGGCGTCTACCGCCGCGCCGGCCTCTCTCCGGCGAGCACGGAGCTCGCTTTCCATGCCGTCGAGAACCACATCGTCGGCTACGCGCTCCAGGAGGTGAGCTTCCCGCTCGAGGCCGATGACCTCGCCGAAGCCGCCCGGGCCTTCATGGAGAAGCTGCCCGCCGACGAATATCCCCACCTCGTCGAGCACATCCAGCAGCACCTGACCCACGAGGAGATCGAGAGCGGCTCGTTCGAGTTCGGGCTCGAGCAGCTCCTCGACGGCGTCGAGCGCCTCCGCACCGACTCGAGCAAGCCGTAGCTCGCGCGGTACCCTGACGCGTAGGGCCGTTAGCTCAGCGGTTAGAGCAGGGGACTTTTAATCCTCGTGTCGTGGGTTCGAATCCCACACGGCCCTCTTCGACCACTCAGGGGATGCGAGCGAACCAGGCGAGCGAGCCGACCGCGGCCGCGACTGCGGTGACGAGCGCGGCAAGGGCGAGTCCGTCGGTGATCTCGCGCGGCTCGGTCCGCGTGCCGACGCCCTCGCCGATGTCCTCGAACACGGACACGATCTCCTCCGCCGAGTCGGCCTCGAACACCTTGCCACCGGTGGTCTCGGCGATGTCGCGCAGCGCCTCGCGATCGACCCCGACGGGGACCGGAACGAAGTCGACGACCACCGACCCATGGTCGGTGCCGAAGGCGACGGTGCTGACCTTGACGCCACGGCGCTGCGCCTCTCGGGCAGCCGGTTCCGCGGGCCGCCCTGCCGTCGTCTCGCCGTCCGACATCAGCACGATCGATCCGGCGGGGTCCTGCTCATCGGAGGTCACGTCCGACTCGAGCACGTCCAGCGACGTGTAGATCGCCTCGCCGATCGCCGTTCCCTGGCCCAATGACAGCCGGTCGATCGCGCGGTCGAGGACCGCCTTCGACGTCGTCGGCGGGATGATGACCCGCGCCGACTGGTCGAAGGCGACCAGGCCCACCCTGACACCCGCCGGGACGACCTCGATGAACCGATGGGCCGCCTCGCGAGCGGCCACGATGCGGCTGGGCGTGACATCCGTCGCCTCCATCGAGAGCGAGGTGTCGAATGCGAGGACGACGGTCGGCTCGTTGGCGACCTCGGTCGCCATGGCGGGGCGGGCAGCCGCGATGACCAGCAGGGCGGTTGCCGCCAGGTAGACGGCGGCGACGACGTGGCGTCGCAGGCCCGGGCGCCGCGGGGCCACCGTGTCGATCAGGTCCGGGTCGGTGAATCGGACCACGTATGCCTGGCGTCGGCGCTGCCTGACGACGTACAGCATGGCCAAGGACAGCGGCACCAGGAGGAGTGCGATCCGCTCGGGCGCAAGGAACATCAGATCTGGTGCGAACGGGATCATCGGGCAGCTCCAGCGGTGGAATGGGACGCCGCGTGCCGGCCGAGCGCTCGGGCGCGACGGTGTCGGTACAGGCAGGCCGC
This sequence comes from uncultured Chloroflexia bacterium, assembly GCA_963840145.1. Lineage (GTDB taxonomy): Bacteria > Chloroflexota > Limnocylindria > QHBO01 > QHBO01 > JACDBZ01. The sequence continues at coordinate 240,987 of CAWIXR010000007.1, read as the reverse complement.
GAGCGGACCGGTCCACTCCGTGTCCGTCCGAAGTCGCAGGTGCGTGGCGCCTGTCCTCCGGATGGCAGACGACCTCGCGGCGCTTCGGTGATCGGCGGCCTCGGCCAGCCGTGCACGAAAGCGCTCGTCGCCGGTGTCGATCGTCCGCTGGCGGCCGGTCTCGGGATCCTCGATCACCAGCAGGCCGACATCGGGCAGCCGCAGCTCGCGCGGGTCGCGGACCTCGACGGCGATGATCTCGCTCCGACGGCCGAGCCGCGCAAGTGCCGGGCTCCAGGTGTCGATGGGAGCGATGAAGTCCGAGACCACGATCGCCAGTCCGCCTCGTCGGAGGACGTGTCGGAGTCCGTCGATGGCGAGACCGAGATCGACCTCTCCCCCGAGCGGTGACCGTGCGACGCTGCCCACGAGGCCCGTCAGATGCCGTCGACCACCGCGGATCGGCACGATCCGTGGCCCACTGGCGGTCGCCACGACTGCGCCGATGCGGTCGCCACCGAGGACTGCGAGCGCGGACACGGCCGATGCGACGCTCACCGCCAGATCGGCCTTCCGCCAGCCGACCGTCCCGAAATCGAGGCTGCCCGAGCGGTCGATCAGGACGGCGACTTCGAGGTCGCGCTCCTGTGTCGCGTCCCGGACGTGCGGTTCGCCGGTCCGCGCCAGGATCGACCAGTCCATCCGGCGGACGTCGTCGCCCGGCTCGTACGGTCGTGCCTCCGCGGGCTCGACACCGTGGCCGAGCACCGACGAGGGATGACGACCGTCCCGGCGGCCGAAGACCTTGTGGCTCACCGCAAGCTCGGCCCGTCGGAGCCGTGCCGGCAGGTCGAGACCGGCACCCGGTTCGGAGGTCACCTCGCCACCGGCTGATCGCCCGGCAGGACGATCGGTGGCGGTCCCCCGGGCGCGCCCATGGGCGTGCTGACCGCGTAGGCCGGCACGGTGGGGGCGGAGACCGCGGGAACCGGCGGCCACGTGTGCGAACCGGGTGCGGGGACGGTGGTGAGCAGCTCGACGAGGACGTCGTCGATCGTGAACCCCTCGGCCAATGCCCGGTAGGAGAGCGCGAGGCGTGCGTTGAGGATGTCGTACGCGACGTCGTAGACGTCCTGCGGTACGGCACGCTCGCGCCCTCGCAGGAGCGCCATGGCCCGGGCGCTCCGGACCAGCCCCAGCGACGCTCGCGGGCTCGCGCCGTACTCGAGGAGGCCCACCAGCTTCGGCAGTCCGTGCGCCGCAGGGTCGCGAGTGGCGAGGACCAGGCGGATCGCGTAGTCGACCGCGGCCTCGTCGACCGCGACACCCCGTGCCGCGACCTGAAGGGCGACGACATCGGCCGCATCGAGGAGGCGCGCGGCCTGCGGTGGCTCGTCGGCCATCCGGGCGACGATCGCCCATTCCTCGGTCGGGGTCGGGTAGTCGACCGGGATGCGCATCAGGAACCGATCGCGCTGCGCCTCGGCGAGCGGGTAGACGCCCTCCGACTCGACGGGGTTCTGGGTAGCCACGACCAGGAACGGCCGCGGCATCGCGAAGGTGCGACCTCCGACGGTGACCTGGCGCTCCGCCATCGCCTCGAGCAGCGCGGACTGGACGCGCGCCGGGGCGCGGTTGATCTCGTCGACCAGGACCAGGTTGGCCATGATCGGCCCGGGCTCGACGTCGAACGCCTCCGACGAGGGCCGGAAGATCCGGGTCCCGACGATGTCGGACGGGATGAGGTCCGGTGTGAACTGGATGCGATTGAACGAGCCACCGAGGACCCGCGCCAGCGTCGCAAGGAGCAGCGTCTTGCCGAGGCCGGGCGCGCCCTCGAGCAGCACGTGCCCGTCCGCCAGCACGGCGACGAGAAGCCGATCGATGACCCGATCCTGGCCGACGATGACCTGGCCGAGCTCATGACGGACCTGGGCGAGGCGTGCGGTAGAGAGATCGATGCTCACGGTCAGGCTCCTCCCTGGTCGTCGGTGCCGCCATCGGGCATGAGTGGCTCCGAACCGTTCGGGCTCAGCCCTTGGAGCAGCTCGTCCAGCAGCTGCAGCATCAGTCGATCGATCGCGTCGGCGCTCGGGTCACTCGCGTCGGGATCCGGTGCGGGGTCCGGTGCCGGCTCTGGTGCCGGTGCTTCGGCGTCGAGCTCGCCCAGGAACGCGTCGAGCAGCTCGCGGAGCAGCTGGTCGGCCATGTCCGAACCGCCGGAGGGGTCGTCGGGCGACAGCGATCCGTCAGGGCCGAGTCCGAACAGGTCACCCAGCGCGTCCAATCCGTCGGGACCGAGGAACTGGTCGAAGAGCCCACCCAGCGGGTCCATGCTGTCGGCTGGGTTGTTGTCCTCGGGCTGCCACGTACCATCCTTGACCTTGTCGAGGATCTGGGCGGCCTGGTCGACCGGCACCGCGAAGCCGATGCCGTCGCTGCCGCCCGAGGCGCTCGCGATGGCGGTGTTGATGCCGATCGCCCGACCCTCCCTGTCGATCAGCGGACCACCCGAGTTGCCGGAGTTGATCGCGGCATCGGTCTGGATCAGGTCGTGGAGCTCGCCCATGGGAGTCGGTACCGTGCGGCCGAGCGCGCTGACGATGCCGGTGGTGACCGTCTGGCTCAGGCCGAACGGGCTGCCGATGGCGATCGTCATCTCGCCCACCTGCACCTCGGCGAGCGCGCCGAGGGCGAGGGGCTTCAGATCGGGCGCGGCGCCTTCCTCGGCCCGGATGACAGCGGTGTCGACCGACTTGTCGACGGCGACCACGGTGCCGGAGATGCTCGTGCCGTCGTGCAGGGTGAGCGTGACCGTCTCCGATCCACCGACGACGTGCGACGCGGTGAGGATGAGGCCTCCATCGGCCGCCACGAAGCCGGAGCCGACGGCGCTGCCGGCCTCGATCTGCACGACCGAGGGCAGGAGCTTCGCCGCCGTCTCCGCGAGCGGCTCATCGCTCGGCGCGAGCAGCGCGGCCGCCTTGTCCAGCGCATCCGGGCCACCGGCCGTCGCGGCCAGCAGGGCGCCGAGATTGTTGCCGGTGGCGAGGATCCCGGTGCCGACGAAGACGATGGCGCCGACCAGGAGGGCCGTGCCGATGATGAGCCGGCGTCGGGGCCGCCTCGGGGCTCCGACAACGGGCATCGGGGCTGCAACCGCGGCAGCGGCCGCCTCGGTCGCGAACGGTGGGGTGTTGGGCCAGACGAGGGGTGGCGTCGGCGGCAGGTCACGCCAGCTGCGGTGCTGGCGATCGTCGCCGGCGAATGGGTCGTCCACGTGAGCGGGCCTCCGGATCGGGTACGGTCGGATGCATGTCGGACCGATGCCGGTCCGGCCAGTGATCCGGAGGCTAGGAAATGGCCGATAACGTGGGCGTTCGCGCGGTGTAAGGGCGACCTAAAGATCGGGTCAGGAGGCGGCGTCCACCGTCCACAGCGGGTCGGCCATCGCTCCGAGCTCGGCCACCGGGACCGCCGTCGCATCCGCCGTCCGGTCCGGCAGCCACACGACGAAGCTTGCGCCGTGCCCGGGGACGGAGGCCACGCTGACCGTGCCGCCATGGGCCTCGGCGATCTGGCGAACGAGGGCCAGTCCCAGGCCATGCCCGTCGCCCTCGGCCGTCGGGGCCCCGTCGCGCCAGGCGCGGCGGAACACGAGGGCCTGGTCCTCGGGCGCGATCCCGCGCCCGACATCGCGCACCCCCAACCACAACCATCCGCCGGCGCGTCCGGCGCGGCAGTGGACCACCGAGCCGGACGGAGCCACTCGGAGTGCGTTCGAGACGAGGTTCGCCTGGGCGCGCTTCAGCGCGACCCGGTCCCCGTCGACGACCAGGCCGGACGGAGCGAGCCGGGACAGCCGGACGCCACGGGTCGAGGCTTCCGCGTCGTACTCCTGGGCGACCTCGGCCACCACCTCGGCCAGGTCGACCGGCGTGCGTCGCTCGGGCTGGACACTCGTCCGGGCAAGCGCCATGAGCTCGTCGACGGTGGTCGACATCCGGTCGGCCGTCCGGCGAGCCACCTCCGCAGCGCTGCGCAGGCCCTCGGCGTCGTCGGGCTCCGAGAGCGCGACATCGAGGGTCGTCCGGATGACCGCCAGTGGGTTCCGCAGCTCGTGCGAGGCGTCCTCGACGAAGCGGCGCTGGGTCCGGACGCCCTGATCGAGCCGATCGAGCATCGCGTCGAACGTGTCGGCGAGGTCGCGCATCTCATCGGGCGGTCCGTCGAGACGGATCCGGCGGGAGAGGTCGGTCGCCTCGATCTCCCGCGCGACGCCGGCGATCGTGCCAACCGGCCGCACCACGCGGCCGGCGACCGCCCAGCCGATGGCGAGGCCGACCGGGACCAACACGAGAAGCGCAACGAGCGAGAGATTGCGCACCGTCTGGAGGGTCTGCTCTCTGACGGCCGCTTCCACCTGCAGGAGTGCGTCCGTCCCGGAGCTTCCGCTTCCCTCGAGCTCGGCGAGGCTCATGTCGAGGAGCCGAAGCAGCTCCCCCTCGAGTGTCGTCGGCTGTTGGGCCGGGATCGTCGCGACCACGGTGTCAAGCGCCAGGTTCATGCCCACCACGAGGACGCCCGCCGTCACGATCAGGGCCGCCGTCACCAGCATCGCAAGACGGAAGCGGACCGATCGAACCGACGCGGCCAGGCGCTCGAGTGGCGACCGCGTCATTCGACGCCCGCCGCGAGGCGATATCCCACCCCGGTGACCGTCTCGATGGGCTGCCCGGGACCTGCCTCGCCAAGCTTGCGGCGAAGGTTGCTGACCGTGACGCGGACCGTGTTCGTGAACGGGTCGGCGCGATCGTCCCACACGTGCTCGAGCAGGCGCTCAGGGGTCAGGACCTCGCCCGGATGGAGCATGAAATAGCGGAGGAGCGCGAACTCCTTGGGCGTCAGGTCGAGCCGGTGATCGTTCCGGTTGGCCTCGTGCCGCGCGGCGTCGAGCCCGAGGCCACCCAGCCGGATCGTCGCCCCACCGTTGATCGTCGGGCGGCGGGCCAGCGCCCGGACCCGTGCCGCGAGCTCTGCGAAGCTGAACGGCTTGACCAGGTAGTCGTCGGCCCCGTCGTCCAACCCTCCGACGCGATCGTCGAGACCGTCCCGGGCGGTCAGCATCAGCACGCGGGGTGGCGTTGCGCCCGGCACGACCAGCTCACCGCCGCGAATCATGCGGCAGAGCTCGCGACCGTCGCCGTCGGGCAGCCCGAGGTCCAGGCACACGACGTCGTACGGGGCGTCCTCGAGGCGCTCGCGCGCCTCGGCGGCACTCGCGGCGGTGTCGATCGCATAGCCTTCGCGACGCAACCCGGTGGCAAGAGCAGTGGCGAGGTCGAGCTCGTCCTCGACGATGAGCAGTCGCACGGCGCCGCAGCATAGCGCGGTCTCGCGAAATCGTCAGGAATCGCCACGACGCGGCGCCGAGCGCTCCGACATCGGCATCGGTCTAGGATCGGTCCGTGGAGCAGGCACCGCCGATCCGGTTCGAGCTGCGTCGCGGAGCGGTCACCGCGGTGCCGCTGGCGATCGCGGTCGGCCTGTTCGGCGTCTCGTTCGGTGTGTTGTCGGCCACGACCGGCGGCATGGGCGCGCTGCCCGCGGTGGTGATGAGCGCGACGACGTTCGCCGGCTCGGCGCAGTTCGCCGCGGCCTCGGTGATCTCGGCGGGCGGCGGCCCGGTGACGGCAATCGCCGCCGCGTTGCTGCTGAACGCTCGCTACCTGCCGATCGGCGTGAGCGTCGCCCGCTTCCTGCCCGGCGGTCCGCTGCGACGGTTCCTCGCGGCCCAGCTGGTCGTCGACGAGTCGTGGGCGATCGCGGCGCAGGGCGGCGGCCAGTTCGACGCGCACCGGCTCATCGGGGCCGGGCTGACCCTGTGGTTCGCGTGGGTGGCCGGCACGATCGTCGGGGTCGTGGGCGGCGAGGCGCTCGGAGACCCGGCCGCGCTCGGACTGGACGCCGCGTTCCCTGCGCTCTTCCTGGCGCTGCTCGTCCCGCAGCTCGACGGGCGGCGTGCGGTAGCCGCAGCGCTCCTGGGCGCCGGCATCGCGCTGGCACTGGTCCCGTTCACGCCGCCTGGCGTGCCGATCGTCGCGGCGGCCGCGGCCGCCCTCATCGGCCTGGTGCGGCGATGAGCGACATCTGGCTGATCGTCCTGACCGTCGGGCTCGGCACGATCGCGATCAAGGCCGCCGGGCCGGTGCTGCTCGGTGGCCGGCCGCTGCCGACCCCCGTCCAGCGCGTGGTCGCACTCCTGGCGCCCGCGCTGCTGGCCGCGCTGGTCGCGACGGCGGCCTTCGGGTCGGGCAACGAGCTCGTGCTCGACGCGCGGGCGGTGGGCCTTGCAGTCGGAGCGGCGGCGATCCTCCTGCGCGCGCCGGTGCTGGCCGTCGTGATCGCCGCGGCCGTCGCGGCCGCGCTGGTGCGGCTGCTCTAGCCCGCCGGCTGGCGGCCGTTCCCGGCCGCGACCGGCACCGCGCCGGTGTCCTCCCGCGGGACGAGGAACGCGGCAGCCAGGGCGGACAGCGTCGCGCCGCCGATGCCGAGGATGATGATCGCGAGCTCGATCGAGCTCTCCGCCAGCAGGCCGCCGATGGCCGCGCCGAACGGCACGCCGAGGTAGTTGAAGGCCATCGAGACGGCGAAGGCACGGCCCATCCAGGCCGGATCGGTCCGGCGCTGACGGACGGTGAAGAGCGCGATGTCCATCGGTCCGATCAGCACCCCGACCAGCAGCATCTCGACGATGACGAGCGCCAACCCGACCCAGATCGATGCCTGCGCGAGGGCGACGAGCAGGATCGCGATCGTCGGCACCAGCGCCACCATCGGCCATACCAGCAGCGTCCACTCGCGACCGCGGGTGTCCATGCGCCCGAAGGCGAATGAGCTGATCACGCCGCTGATGCCAGAGGCGGCGAAGACGAGGCCGACCACCGCGGGCTCGAGCTCGAAGCGCTGGAGGATGATCAGCGGCAGGACGATCGCGATCATCCCGTGCGCCAGGTTGCCGAAGGTGATCGAGAAGCCGAGCCCGCGCAGGGTCCGGTTGTTCCACGTGTACTTCACACCGGCCCAGGCGTCGCTGAGAACGCGCCCGGTCGTCTCGATCGTGCCGGCCGGATCCGGGACGCCGACGAGCGCGGCGGCGGCGATGCCGAAGGCGACGCCGATGACGAGGAGCGCGATCGGTCCGCCGGCAATCCCGACGAGCGCGGCGGCGATCGGCGGTCCGACGATGCTGGCGATGACGTAGCCGTTCGAGTCGACCGCGTTGACCCGCTCCCACAGCGGCTCGGGGACCATGACCGGGAACAGCGAGCGCAGCCCGACGTGGCCGAGGATCGAGGTCAGCGACGAGACGATCGCGATCAGCACGAGCAGCGGCCCGGGCAGCACGTCGAGGAACGCGAGCACCGCGATCAGGGCCATCGCCGCCATCGCCACGACGTAGTCGAGCAGGACGAGCCGCAGGCGCCCGTGCCGGTCGAGCAGGGCACCCGCGATCGGCGCGATCAGCAGGCCGGGAAAGACGCTCGCGAACGTCACCAGGCCGGCGAACGGCGCCGAGTCGTATCGGTCAAGGGTGAAGAGCACGATCGCGACGCCGACCATCGACTGCGCGATGCGCGCGATCTGCATCGACAGCAGCACGCGCCCGAGGTTCGGGACGCGCAGCAGCTCGCGGTAGGAGCGGTCGACCTCGGGCTCGGTTTGGGCCCCTCGAGCAGCGTTCAGCAGCAGCCCCCTGATCCGCACCCGCAGCCTGCGCTCGTCATCGGCAGCTCGCCGGATTCGAAGGCTGGCGAGGTCGCGTCGGCCGGCTTTACGGCACGGGCGATGACACTGTGCATTCCATCGGCCACCTGGTGCGTCGGCGTGAGCGAGACATCGGTCAGGCCGGCGCCCTCGAGCCCGGAGCGGAACTCGCCGAACGACAGCGCTCCGGCGATGCAGCCCACGTACGACCCGCGCTCGGCGCGCTCGGCGGCCGTGAGGTCGTCGTCGGCGACGATATCGGTGATGCCGATCCGTCCGGCGGGACGTAGGACGCGCGCGATCTCGCGGAAGACGGCCGGCTTGTCGGCGGCCAGATTGACGACGCAGTTGCTGATGACGACGTCGATCGAGTCGCCCGGCAGGGGGATGGCCTCGATGTAGCCCTTCAGGAACTCGACGTTCGTCGCGTCCGCCTCGGCCGCGTTGCGACGGGCAAGCGCGAGCATCTCGTCGGTCATGTCGAGGCCGAACGCGCGACCGGTCGGACCGACCCGCGCCGCCGAGAGCAGGACGTCGATGCCGCCACCGGAGCCGAGGTCGAGGACGCGTTCGCCCTCGTGGAGCTCGGCGACGGCCGTCGGGTTGCCGCAGCCCAGCGAGGCGAGCACCGCCGCGTCGGGAAGCTCCGCCTGCTCGAGCGCGCTGTAGAGGCCGGCGCCGATCCCGTCGGTGGGGCCGCAGCAGGCACCGCTGCCCGATGCCGCCTGCCGCGCCGCCTCGGCGTACCGCTCGCGGACCATCTCGTGCGTATCGGTCATGTGCGGCTCCTCAGCTGTTCGCGGGGATGCTCAGGTCACCGGAACCAGTCCGGAAAGGGTCGAGCCCAGTGCGGCCCAGCGGCGCGCGAAGTCTGGTGACAGCGAGTAGACGACGTTCGTGCCGCGCCGCTCGCTCGTGACCACCCCCGCGTCGCGCAGGACCTTGAGGTGGTGGCTGATCGTCGGCTGGCTGACATCGCAGCACTCGCTGAAGTCGCAGGCGCAGACGCAATCGGTCTCGGCCAGCTGACGGACGAACGAGAGGCGCACCGGGTCGGCCAGGGCGGCAAGGAGGCGGACATCGGGGTCGATCGGCTTCATCTGCGCGGCAGTATATCGACCGCTATCCATATTGACAACGGTCGATATTCTGATCCCATCCAGACGGAAGGAGGTGAGGAACCGATGTGCTGTGACGGAGACTGCGGCTGCACCGACTGCTGTTGACCTGACCGATGCGAGCCGGGCCTTCACCCGGCTCGTACCTTCGCTTGACGGGGCGTTGATGCGCCGGGCGCAGGATCGGCCCATGGGGATGCCGGGCGCCCACCGCGTGCAGGTCGCGGTCGACTGCGAGTGCGGAACGACCGTCGAAGCCTGCGACGACGACGAGCTGCTCGATGAGCTGCTCGAGCACATCGCGGCCGCCCACGAGACAACCATGACGCGTGAGCCCGTCGCCCTTCTGACCGATTCGTACGAGGCCTGAGCCGCTAGCCTTCGCCCGCATGAGCGAGCGCGGGCGCCTTCGCGAGCTGGCCGTTCTCTTCGGCACGCTCGGGGTCATCGGCTTCGGCGGGCCGGCCGCCCATGTCGCGCTCATGCGCCGCGAGGTGGTCGAGCGACGCGGCTGGCTGACCGATGCCGAGATGCTCGACCTGGTCGGCGTCACCAGTCTCATCCCGGGACCCAACTCGACCGAGCTGGCGATGCTCGTCGGGCTGCGGCGCGCCGGCCGTGCGGGCCTGGTCGTCGCCGGTCTCGCGTTCATCCTGCCGGCCGCGGCGATCGTGCTGGCCCTGGCGTGGGCCTACGTCGCCTACGGCGCGACCCCGACCGGCGCGGCGCTGCTGTACGGGATCGCGCCGGTGATCGTGGCGATCGTGGTCGCCGCGGTGATCGCCTTCGCGCGCACCGCCCTCGGCAGCGCGCTCACGGCCGTGCTGGCGGTCGCGGTGGCAATGCTCTGGCTGGCGGGCGTGAACGAGATCGCGCTGCTGGCGGCGGAGGCGCGTTGGTGGTCGCGGTCGCCCGGCTCGGCTCCCGCGCGCCGATGGCCGCGCCGCTCGCGCTCGTGACGGCCGGCGGGGCCGCGGCCGTCGATCTCCTCACCCTGGGCGGCCTCTTCCTGAAGGCCGGCGCGCTCCTCTTCGGATCGGGTTACGTGCTGATCGCCTTCCTGCGCGGCGACCTCGTCGAGCGGTTGGGCTGGCTGACCGATCAGCAGCTGATCGACGCGGTCGCCATCGGCCAGGTCACCCCAGGCCCGCTGTTCACGACCGCGACGTTCATCGGCTACGTGCTCGCCGGCGTTCCCGGCGCCATCGTCGCCACCGTCACGATCTTCCTGCCGGCGTTCGTGATCGTCGCCCTCGTCGGCCCGTGGGTCGGGCGCGTGCGGGAGCGGCCGATGACGGCGGCGCTGCTCGACGGCGTCAACGCCGCGGCGATCGGCCTGATGGCGGCGGTATCGGTCCAGCTCGGCGCGACCGCGATTCGCGACCCGCTGACGGCGGTGATCGGCGTGGCGGCGGCCATCCTGCTGGTCGTCGGGCGGGTGCCATCGGTCCTGCTCGTGCTGGCGGGAGGCGCCGTGGGCTTGGCCGCGGGCGCGGCCGGCATCGGTCCTTAACACAGGCTTGACGGTGGGCTAAGGGTTCGTTAAACGGCCCCTGCCATCCTCGCGGCGTGCTTCGAGAGCGAGCGGCCGTTCTGCGTGCCAGCCGCTCTGTCGTGATTCCCCCACACCGGAGGATGGATTGAACGTGAACCGAACATCGTGGCGATCGCTGATCGTCGTCAGCGTCGCATCGACGCTCGTACTGGCAGCCTGCACCGGCGACACCGAGAGCCCGGGCGGCGATGGCGATGGCGACGGCGACGGAGGCGTGACCGGCTCGATTACCGTTTCCGGCTCGTCGACCGTCGAACCGATCACCTCGCTCGTGGCGGAAGACTTCGCCGCGGGGAACTCCGGGGTCGACTACTCGGTCGACGGTCCCGGCACCGGCGACGGCTTCGCCCTCTTCTGCAACGGCGAGACCGACATCAGCGACGCATCGCGCCCGATCAGCGAGGAGGAGATCGCCCTGTGCGAAGAGGCCGGGATCCCCTGGGTCGAGCTGAAGGTCGCGGTCGACGGCATCAGCGTCCTGACGTCGCCAGCCAACGACGCGATCACCTGCCTCTCGTTCGGCGACCTGTACTCGCTGCTCGGGCCGGAGTCCGAGGGCTTCGACAACTGGAGTGCGGCCGATGACCTGGCCGGCGAGCTGGACGGCGAGTTCGGCACCTCCGCCGCTCCATTCCCCGATGCGCCGCTCGATGTGACCGCACCGGGCGAGGAGTCCGGCACGTACGACAGCTTCCTCGAGATCGTGTTCGGCGACATCGCCGAGGCCCGCGAGACCGAGGAGGTCGCACGACCCGACTACACCGCGTCGGCCGATGACAACGTGATCATCGAGGGCATCAGCGGGTCCGATGCCTCGCTGGGCTGGGTCGGCTTCGCCTTCTTCGAGGAGAACGCCGACGTCGTCAAGGCGCTCGAGGTCGACGGTGGCGACGGCTGCGTCGCTCCCACCGCCGAGACGATCGCCAACAACGAGTACCCGATCAGCCGCGACCTGTTCATCTACGTGAACACCGACAAGGCTGCCGAGAACGCTGCCGTGTCCGCGTTCGTCGACTACTACCTCTCCGACGAGGGCATCGCCGCCGTCGAGGAGGCCGGGTACGTCCCGCTCACGCCCGAGGCGCTCGAGGAGACACGAGCGGCCTGGGAAGGCGTCTGAGGCACAGCGCCTGACGCACGAGGGGATCGGGCTGCGATGCCCGATCCCCTCTCTCACCGCCCCGGTCGCGGTGGGCAGTCCCGATGCAAACCCCTGATACAGTGATGGTCCGATGACGGCGACCGCCGAGCCCCTCGATTCTCGCCTGAGCGTCAGCGATCTCCAGATCGCACCGTCTCGGCGCAGGCGCGAGAGCCTCATGCGACTCCTGTTCCTGGCCAGCGCGGTGCTGTCCGTGGTGATCAGCGGAGCGATCATTCTGTCGCTCATCGGCAACGCGCTGACCTTCGCGTTCCAGGTCGACCCCGCCGCGCTCTTTTCCGGCGGCTGGTTCCCGCGCCGAGGGATGTACGACATCGCCACGATCGTGGCCGGGACCCTCGTCATCTCCGCGATCGGCATGATCGTCGCGGCGCCGCTCGGCCTGGGTGCGGCCATCTACCTCTCCGAATACGCGAGCCGCCGCGTCAGGCGCTGGCTGAAGCCGATCCTCGAGATCCTGGCCTCCATCCCGAGCGTCGTGCTCGGATTCTTCGCGCTCACGGTCATCAGCCCGAACCTGATCCAGCCGTTCGGTGCACCGATCTTCAACATGGCGGCCGCCGGCGTCGCCGTCGGCATCCTCATCACCCCCCTCGTCGCCTCGATCGCCGAGGACGCGATGTTCGCCGTGCCGGACTACCTGCGCGAGGCGTCGTACGGACTCGGGGCGCGGAAGCGGACGACGAGCCTGCGGGTGGTCGTGCCGGCCGCGGTGAGCGGCATCGTGGCGGCGCTGCTCCTCGGAGTGTCGCGCGCGATCGGTGAGACGATGATCGTCGCGATCGCCGCCGGCGCGACCGGCGGGTCGCTCTTCGAGCTCAATCCGCTCCAGCCGGGTCAGACGATGACCGCTGCGATGACGGCGCTCGCCATCGGCTCCGACCAGGTGCGAGGCGCCGCGCTCACCTTCGAGAGCCTCTTCTTCGTCGGGCTCCTGCTCTTCATCTTCACGCTCGGGCTCAACCTCCTCAGCGAGGCGTTCGTGCGTCGCGTGAGGAAGCGGTACTGATGTCCACCAGCCAGGCGACACTGCGCGCGAACGCCACGAGTGAGGCGGTCGAACGCCGGCTGCGCGGCGGCCGCGTCGACGTCACCGGCATGGTCGTGGAGGCCGCGCTGCTCCTGTCGCTGCTGATCTCGCTCGGCGTGCTGCTGATCCTGATCGCCGACATCGTGATCCGGGCGCTGCCCGTCCTCACCGCGCGCCCGATCGACTTCCTGACGTCGCCGCTGTCGGCGCGACCGGAGAACGCCGGCATCGTCCAGGGTCTGATCGGCTCGGTGCTGCTGATCGTCGTCGTCGTAGTGCTGACGATCCCGTTCGGCGTCGGGGCCGCGATCTACCTGGAGGAGTACGCCTCCGACACCGGGCTGAGCCGGTTCATCCGCACGAACGTCCGCAACCTGGCGGGCGTTCCCGCGATCGTCTTCGGGCTCTTGGGCCTCGCGGTCTTCGTGACGCTGATGGGGCTGGGCAAGTCGCTCCTCGCCGGCGGGCTGACGCTGGCCGCGCTCGTGCTGCCGATCGTGATCATCACGACCTCCGAGTCGCTGCGTGCGGTGCCGACCTCCATCCGCGAGGCGGCCTTCGGGGTCGGGGCGACCCGCTGGGAAACGATCCGCAGCCACGTCCTTCCGTACGCGGCACCGGGCATCTTCACCGGCACGATCCTCGCGCTCGCGCGCGCGTTCGGCGAGACGGCGCCGCTGATCATGGTCGGTGCGATCGTCGGCACGTTCAGCTTCGTCGGATCGCCGATCGAGCAGCTCTTCGAGCAGTTCACCGCGCTCCCGACGATCGTCTACAACTGGTCGCGCGAGCCGCAGGACGAGTTCCGGGCGCTGACCGCTGCGGCGATCGTGGTCCTCCTGGTCGTCATCCTGCTCGTGAATGCGATCGCCATCCTGCTCCGCAACCGATTCGAACGAAGGTGGTAGACCCTGTGAGCATCAAGACCGACCCGGCGTCCGCACCCGAGAGCGACGCCTCTCCGCTGGCGGGCCCCACAATACGGGTCGTGACGCGAGACGAGGCCGACGGGTCGGAGCAGATCGCTCCCGGCGCTTCGCCGGGCAAGGTGGCGATGACGTTCGCCGACGAGGACGTCGTTTTCGACCTCCGTGACCTGTCCTGCTACTACGGCGACTTCCGCGCCGTGCGCGAAATCTCGCTGCGCGTGCCGCGCAACAAGATCACGGCGGTGATCGGTCCGTCGGGGTGCGGCAAGAGCACGTTGCTGCGCAGCTTCAACCGGATGAACGACCTCGTCGACACAGCCCACGTGACCGGCGAGATCCTCTATCACGGCGTGAACCTGTACACCGATGGGATCGACCCGGTCCAGGTCCGCAGGCGTATCGGCATGGTCTTCCAGAAGCCGAACCCGTTCCCGAAGAGCATCTACGACAACATCGCGTTCGGCCCGAAGGTCGCCGGCTTCAAGGGCGGCAAGAAGGAGATGGACGATCTCGTGGAGCGGTCGCTCCGACGGGCCGCCATCTGGGACGAGGTGAAGGACAAGCTCCAGGCGCCCGGAACTGCGCTTTCCGGCGGGCAGCAGCAGCGAGTCTGCATAGCACGAGCGATCGCCGTAGAGCCGGACGTGATTCTCATGGACGAGCCATGCTCGGCCCTGGACCCGATCGCGACGCTCCGCATCGAGGAGCTCATGCGCGAGCTCAAGGAGAACTACACGATCGTCATCGTCACCCACAACATGCAGCAGGCCGCGCGCGCCAGCGACTACACCGCGTTCCTCACGATGGGCGAGGACCGCGCCGGATACCTGGTCGAGATGGCGGCCACCCAGCAGCTCTTCACGAGCCCGACCAACCGGCTCACTGAGGACTACATCACCGGCCGATTCGGCTGATGGAGAAGGAGCGGGTCAAACCAATGGATCGGGCACTGGGGACTGAAAAGGACGCGGCGGCCGGCACCGCACTGGAGCCGGAGCAGGATCATCCGAGCCCGCGGGCGGCCTTCGATCGGCAGCTCGACCAGGTGAAGGACGACGTCCTGCGCCTTGGCGCGCGGGTCGAGCAGGCCCTCGAGGGGGCCGGACGCGCGCTCGCCGAGCGCGACACCGAGCTGGCCGACAAGGTGCGCTGGGAGGACGCCGAGGTCAACGAGCTCCAGCGCCAGATCAACGCCTCGATCGCCTCGGTGATCGCCACCCAGGCGCCGGTGGCGCGCGACATCCGCGAGCTGCTGGCCCTCTATCACGCCGCCGCTGAGCTCGAGCGCATGGGCGACTACGCGGTCAACATCGCCAAGCTCGCCCAGCAGCTGGCCTCCGAGCCGGAGATCCCGCTCCTGCGACAGATCCCGCGCATGGAGCAGCTCTGCCGCGAGCAGCTGCGGGCCGCGATGCGGGCGCTCGTCGACATCAGCGAGACCGAGGCGCGTGGGCTGGCGATGGGCGACGACGAGCTCGACCACCTCTACAACAGCGTCTATGAGGACGCCATCCAGCTCATCTCGGTCGCGCCCGAGCGTGCCCGCCAGGCGGTCCACATGCTCTTCACCGCACACCACCTCGAGCGGCTCGGCGACAGGGTCACGAACATCGGCGAGGACGTGGTCTACCTGGCGACGGGGCAGATCGAGGACCTGAATAGCTAGGGACCGAGCGACGACACCGATGCGACGCCGCCTCCTGCTGGTCGAGGACGATCCGACCCTGCGCCAGGCGCTGACCTTCAACCTGGCGCGCGAGGGCTACGAGGTGGCGACCGCCGCCGATGGGGAGGCGGCGCTCGAGGCGGCCCGCAGCGAGCGGCTCGACCTCGTCCTGCTGGACGTGATGCTGCCCGGGATGAGCGGCGTCGAGGTCCTGCGGGTCCTGCGCCGGGAGGGGGTCACCACCCCGGTCATCATCCTGTCGGCCAAGGGCGACGAGATCGACCGCGTCGTCGGGCTCAAGGTCGGCGCCGACGACTACGTGGCCAAGCCATTCAGCCGCCCCGAGCTGCTGGCGCGGATCGAGGCCGTCCTGCGGCGCCACCGCCGCGAGGCCGAGGAGCCGGAGCGCCGTGAGCAGCTGAGCTTCGACCGCGTTGCGATTGATGTGGCCAGGCGCGAGGTGCGCGTCGACGACGAGCCGATCCACCTGACCACCAAGGAGTTCGACCTGCTGGCGCACATGGCCGCCTCGCCGGGCCGCATCTTCACCCGCGACCAGCTGCTGGCCCGGATCTGGGGCTACGACTACGTCGGCGACGGCCGCACCGTGGACGTCCACGTCAGCTGGCTGCGCGGCAAGCTGCGCGGGCCGGAGGGCCACAACTACTTCCGCACCGTGCGCGGCGTGGGCTACGCATTCACGCCCCGACCGGCGTGATCGACCCGACCGCGACCGCGGCCTTCGAGTCGCTCCTTGCGCGGCGCGGCGGCGACCTGCTGATCCTCGTCGACGACGCCCTGCGGATCGTGCGGGCCGGGCCCGAGGCCGCGCTGCTGGCCGAGCGCCCGCAGGAGTCGCTGGCCGGGATGAGCCTGATCGCCGCGTTCGGCTCGGCGGCACTCGATGGGCTGGCCCGGCTGGCGATCACGAGCGACGAGGGGATCGCCGGCGAGGCCGACCTGGGTCACCTCGGCGCGCGCAACTTCGCCGTCGACGCCGTGCCGCTGCGGGCCGGCGGCCTCGTCCTCTTCCTTCACGACATCACCGCGCTGCGCCGGATGGAGCGCGTGCGGCGCGACTTCGTTGCCAATATCGGCCACGAGCTGCGGACACCATTGACGTCGATCAAGCTCCTGGCCGAGACGCTCACCTCCGGCGCGGTCGACGACCCGGCCACGACCCGGGACTTCGCGACCCAGATCGAGCGCGAGGTCGACCACCTCGCCCAGCTCGTCGATGAGCTGCTCGACCTGTCGATGATCGAGTCGGGCGCCACGACCCTGTCGATCGAGGCGCTCGACCCGGAGACGGTGGTGGCCGCCTGCGTCGAGCGCATCACGCCGGTGGCCGAGCGTCGCGAGGTCACCGTCCGCCGCTTCTCGCAGCGCACGACGCCCGACGCGCGTGCCCTCGGCGATCCCGGACGGCTCAGCCAGGCGCTCCTCAACCTCGCCCACAACGCGGTCAAGTACAGCCATCACGGCGGCGAGGTCCGGATCGGCTGGGAGGCGGGTGCCGATCGGGTGCGCTTCATCGTCGCCGATGACGGCATCGGCATCCCCGAGGCGCACCAGGCGCGGATCTTCGAGCGCTTCTACAAGGTCGATCGATCGCGGGCGCGCGACCCCGACGTCGAGCAGCTGGGCGGGAGCGCGGGCCTGGGCCTGGCGATCGTGCGCCACATCGCCGAGGCGCACCGCGGCACGATCGGCGTCAGCTCGGAGGAGGGCGTCGGCTCGACCTTCTGGATCGAGGTCCCGCGCGCCGGCGACTAGATCGGCCGACTCCGGGTCGCTACGCGCCGTTGCCGGTGCAGGCGGGCGGGCGCGGCGGCTCGAGGTAGTCGGCGGCGACCAGCCGTCCATCGGCGTCGATGGTCAGCGCCCAGGTCGAGCCCTTGCGCGACGGCACCGGCCGCGAGATGAGGTAGTGATCGGCGCTCGCCAACCGGTCCACGAGGTCCGGGACCACCTCGCCCTGGCTGCAGGCCACCGCGTCGTGCTCGGCGTCGCCGAGGCGCCGGAGCAGTGCGACCGCCTCTTCCTCGCGGCCCGGGTAGGCGACCGACGACAGGAGCGGCTCGGGGTGGATGTCGAGGGAGAGCGCATCGGCCAGGGGTTGAACCGTGGCCCGGCAGCGGAGGATGTCGGCCGACAGGATCGACCCGACCTCGTAGCGCGACAGCAGCCGGACGAGCTCGTCGGCCTGCTCGATGCCACACGCGTCGAGCGGGCGTTCGCGATCGTCGCCGTCCCACGTCGAGGCTTGCTCGGCCAGGCCGTGGCGGACGAGGAGGACGGTCCGCGTCGGCGCCGTGCCGCGCGCGAAGCGCTCGAGCACGTCCCGGTCGGTGTCGCGGGTGAGCTGATCGGCCGCTTCGGCCAGCGAGAGCCAGCGCAGATCGTCGACCTCGCGGGTCACCGAGAAGGTGCCGGCCTCGGCCTGCATCGCCCACCAGCGGACGACCTTCGGCCGGATCCCGGTGCCGTCGGACTTCACGTAGCGCGTCTCCCCGAGGCCGCGCCCGACGCGGACGTGCAGGCCGGTCTCCTCGAGCACCTCGCGCACGGCGCCCTCGAGGTCGGACTCCCGCGCCGAGACCTTGCCCTTCGGCAGGCTCCAGTCGTCGTACCGCGGGCGATGGATGATTGCGACCTCGACCCCCGACTCCCCGTCGACGCCCTCGACCCGCCGCCAGACGACGCCGCCGGCGGCGCGGATGGGCGGGCCGATCACGTCGCCCACTTCCGCCAGCGCCGCTTGCGAACCTCGGGCCATTCCGCGAGGAAGGCGTTGCGGGACTCGTCGGCGCGTGATCGCATCCGCTCGACGATGCGGCCGGCCTCGAACGCGTAGCGCGCCCCGGCGCCGCGGGCCGACAGCGTGTCGCGCACGAGCGATTCGGCGACGGCCGCGTCCTGGACGTCGCCCAGCAGATCCTGGAGGCCCGCCAGCCGCGCCGCGAACCGGGCGGCGCCGTCGGCGGCCTTTCCCGCGAGCGATCGTGACGCGAGCTCCGCGGCGTACCGCGCGCGCTTGACCGCGATCCGCGTGCGGTGGAAGTCGTCGATCGGGCTGTCCTCGTCGAGCTCGTCGGCGCGCCGCTGCAGCCGATCCCAGGCGCCGAGCACGAGCGGGGCGAGCGCGTCCCCGACCGGCGCGTCGGCCGGGCCGGCGGGCGGCGAGTTCGTCGCCTGAACGAGGTCGTTGAGCAGTGCCACGTACTCCGGATCGTCCAGCGTGGCCATCAACCGCTCGCCCGCGGCCACGCGCTGGCGCTCGAGGGTCTCGAACAGCGGCGCCAGTGCGGTGGTCGACCCGTCGAGCTCGGCGTGCAGGCGCATCGACATGACGTCCGCATCACGCGCGTCGGCCGCGGCATCGGCGATCTGGCGCAACCGGGGCTCGATCTCGTCGCGCCAGCGCGGGTCGACGGCGTCGCCGAGCGTCCGCAGGTCGCTCCGCAGGCGACGCATCGCGACGCGCAGCTGGTGGACCCCTTCGGGGACGCCCAGCCGCGCCTGCGGGTCGTGGCGGACGACGCGGGTCAGCGCATCGGCGATGCTGGCGGCGACGACGTCGGCGAGGCGCCCGTCCTCCCCGACCGGCCTCGGGCCGATCTCCGGTGGCGCAGTGGCTCGTGAGCCGAGTGCGCGCACGACCTTCGGGATCGGCTCCGACTCGGTGGCGCCGGCGGTGCGCAGCTGGTCGCCGATCGCGCGAATGTCGACGTCATCGCTGAGGGCCTCGACCTCCAGCTCGCGGAAGCGCGAGACGATCCGTCGGCCCTCGATGACCGAGACCTCGTCGTCGGCGACCTCCGCGATCGGTGTCTCGTCGGCGATGAGGTGGATGCGGCGACGGCGGGTGCGCAGCGTGGCGACCGCCATGAGCGGCTCCCCGCGTACGTAGGCGGTGACGAGCGACCGCACCTCCGGCGGCGGCTCGCGACGGGCGGCCTCGAAGTTGTGCTCGTCACGCTCGAGCTCCGCGCCGCGCGAGCCGACCGGGAGCTTCAGGGTCCAGCGCGGAGTATCGGCCTCGCCGGTCCGGTAGCGGAGCGTGACGCCATGGCGGGCCATCCGCAGGTCGGCGGTGTCGTAGTACGTGGCGCGCAGCTGCTGGTCCGGCAGCGCCGCGACGTCCAGCGGCTCGCCGTCGAGCGCGAGGGCCGGCATCGTGAAGCGCCCGGGAAGGGTGAGCTTGATCTCCCGCTCGGTCACCTGTCGATGATGGCACGGCCGGCCCGCGCCATCAGTGTGGCCTGCAGGCGGGGCGCGCCCGGATCGGCCGCGAGGCGCTTCCAGGTGCCGTCGGAGCCGAGCTCCCAGGCGGTGCCGTCGGCCAGCGCCAGCTCGAGGATCCCGCGCAGCCTCGCCCGATGGGCGGGATCGCCGACGCGGACGAGCACCTCCACCCGCCGGTCGAGGTTGCGATGCATCATGTCGGCGCTTCCGATGTAGATCTCGTCGTCATCGGCCTCGCCGAAGCGGTAGATCCGGGAGTGCTCGAGGAAGCGGCCGAGGACGCTCCGCACCCGGATGTTCTCGCTCAGGCCCTTCACGCCGGGACGCAGGCCGCAGATGCCGCGCACGATCAGGTCGACCTCCACGCCGGCCCGCGACGCGGAGTACAGGGCGTCGATGATCGTCTCGTCGACGAGGCTGTTCAGCTTCATCGTGATCCGCGCCGGCACCCCGGCCGCGGCCCGCTCCGCCTGGCCACCGATGAGCTCCAGCATCCGCTGGCGGAGGTCGAGCGGCGCCACGAGGATCGACTCGTACGCCGTGCGCCGCGAGTAACCGGTCAGCAGGTTGAAGAGGTGGCTCACGTCGGCGGCCAGCACCGGATCGGCCGTGAGCAGGCCCACGTCCTCGTACAGCCGCGCGGTGGTCGGGTGGTAGTTGCCGGTGCCGACGTGCACGTAGCGGCGGATGCCGTCGGGCTCGTTGCGCACCACGAGCTGCAGCTTGCAATGCGTCTTGAGGCCGATGAGCCCGTACACGACGTGACAGCCCGCCTGCTCGAGCGTGCGGGCCCAGGCGATGTTGGCCTGCTCGTCGAATCGGGCCTTGATCTCGACCAGCACGACCACCTGCTTGCCGTCGGCGGCGGCGGCGATCAGCGCGTCCACGATCGGGCTCTCGCCCGACGTCCGGTAGAGCGTCTGCTTGATGGCCAGCACGTCGGGGTCGGCGGCGGCCTGCTCGACGAAGGCCTGGACGGTGCCCGCGAACGAGTCGTACGGATGGTGGACGAGGATGTCCCGCCGGTCGAGCGTGGCGAAGATGTCCACGTCGCCGTCCTGGTCGCGGACGATGTCGAGTGGCAGGGCCGGCTGGAACGGCGCGTACTTCAGCTCGGGCCGGTCGAGCCTGACGAACGCCCACAGGTCGGCGAGGCCGAGCGGACCACCGAGGCGGTGGACGTGCGGGTCCGGCAGCTGGAGCTCGCGGGTCAGCAGGTCGACGAGGTGGGCTGGCATGCGGCGATCGACTTCGAGGCGCACGGCCGGGCTGAAGCGGCGCTTGCGGAGCTCGGCCTCCATCGCGCGCAGCATGTCATCGGCCGCGTCATCGTCGAATTCCAGGTCGCTGGCCCGGGTCACGCGGAACGGGTAGATGGCAAGGATCTCCATGCCCGGAAAGAGCAGGTCGAGGTTGGCGGCGATCACGTCCTCGAGCGGCACGAACGTCGACGAGTCCTCGGTCGGCAGGAAGCGCTGGAGCAGCGGCGGCACCTTGACCCGCGCGAACTTCGAGCGACGGTCGGACGGGTCGCGCAGCCACACCGCCAGGTTGAGCGAGAGGTTGCTGATGTACGGGAACGGGTGGCCCGGGTCGACGGCCAGCGGCGTGAGCACCGGGAAGACGCGCTCGACGAAGTGCGCGGTCAGCGGCGTGCGGGCATCGTCGGACACCTGCCGCCAGCGCTGAACGCGGATCCCGGCGCGCGCCAGGCGCGGCTTCAGGTCGCGGGTGAAGAGCTTGGCGTGTCGCGTGGCGAGGACCGCCGTCCGCTCGGCGATCAGCTCGAGCTGCGCGCCCGGGTCGAGTCCGTCGACCGACAGCAGGCCGGGCGCCGCGAGCTGCTGGCGGCGCAGGGTGGCGACGCGCACCTGGTAGAACTCGTCGAGGTTGCTCGCGAAGATGGCCGCGTACTTGATGCGCTCGAGGAGCGGGGCGTCGACCTCTTCCGCCAGGGCCAGGACACGCTCGTTGAAGTCGAGTGCGGACAGCTCGCGGTTGATGTAGCGCCCATCGGGCAACCCAGGTTCGAGCTCGTGCTCGATCGATCGTGCAGTCGTGGCCATGCGGCCCTCCAGCCTAGACGCCGAATGATAAGCGCCGGTCAACCGCATGCCTCCTGAGGGTGCGGCAGACGCTTGATCGTGCAACCATATGGACCGATGAGCACCGATCCACGTCGCGACGATCCCCGCATCGGCGCCTGGCGCGCGTTCCTGCGGGCGCACGCCCACGTCGTCCGCCGGCTCGAGCGTGAGCTCGCCGATGAGCAGGGCCTCGCCCTGACCGACTACGACGTCCTCGTCCAGCTGGCCGGAGCCGACCAGCGCCGGCTGCGCATGAGCGAGCTGGCCGACCGCCTGCTGCTGTCGCGGTCTGGCGCCACGCGGCTCGTCGACCGCCTCGTTGCCGATGGACTCGTGGAGCGCGTCACCTGCGACGACGACCGCCGCGGCCAATGGGCGGCCCTGACCGATGGCGGGACGGCGCCGGCTGCGCGACGCGGCACCCACCCACCTGCGCGGCGTCTCCGAGCACTTCCTCGACCGGCTCTCGGCCGATGAGCTGGCGAGCCTGGAGCGGATGCTCGAACCGATCGCCGAGGCCTAGCCGCCGGCGGCCTCCTCGCGGAGGCCGCGGATCATGCCGGCGCGGGGGTCGTCGGGCGCAAGCTCGAGGAACCGATCGAACGCGGCCACGGCACGCTCGTTGTCGCCCTCGCGCAGCGCGATGAGGCCGTCGAGGAACGCGATCTCCACCGGATCGGCCGTCTCGCGCGCCTCGTACGAGTCGAGGGCGCTGCGCGCGTTCGCGAAGTCTCCGGCCCGGACGTAGGCGCCGATGAGCCGCTCGTAGGCGTCGGCCCGATCCGGCTCGAGCGAGATCAGCGCCTGGAGCACGAGGGCGGCATTGAAAAGGTCGTCGCCGGTCGAGCCGGCGAGATACGCGTCGGCGAGATCGGACAGCGCGCCGGTGTCCTCCGGGTCGGCGGCGAGAGCGTCCAGCAGCGCCACGATGCGCGCCTGGCGGGCGGCCTCCGCCTCCTCGGCGGCGGCCAAACCCTCGTTGGTCTGCGTCGCGTTGGCGATGCGGGTGGCCGGCAGCAGCGACCCGGCGACGAGCACGACGCCGATGAGGGCTGCGGCAACGACCGCGGCCCGGATGCCGGTGCGAGGTGGCGCTGCGGGCGGCGGCGCGGGTGCGTGGAGCTGGGCGGCGGTCTCGGCGGCGCGTGCCTCGGCCTCGGCAAGCTGCTCGGCGTAGCCGCGCTCGTCGAGCGAGCCGGCCCTCCGGTCGGCCTCCACGTCCCGCAGCGCCTCGAGCGAGACGCGGTGGCGGACCGCTGCGGCATCGAGCTCCGCGTCGGCGGCCGGCGGTGCGCTCGGACGCCGGAGCGGAGCCAGCACGACGATCCCCGCGACGAGGAGCACGGCGAGGAGCAGGACGGCCTCAGGCATCGAGCGCATCCGCCTCGTCGTGCAGTCGGCGGCGAGTCTCGTCGTCGACGGCCTCGCGCGTCGCCGGCGCGGGTCGCCGCCGGACGAGCCAGGTCGCCAGGGCGGCGACGCCCAGGATGAGCGCGGCGAACGGCAGGATCCACGCGGCCGGCGACGTCGGCGCGAGGAGGATCCATTCGCCGTAGCGGTCGACGAAGTGGGCGCGGACCTCGGCATCGGTGGCACCGCTGTCGACGAGCGCGGCGATCTGGCGGCGGATCTCGCGGGCGGCAGCCGTCTGCGAATCGGCCACCGACAGGCCCTGGCAGTCGGGGCAGCGCAGCTCGGCGGCCAGCGCATCGGTCCGGC
Organism: uncultured Chloroflexia bacterium; assembly: GCA_963840145.1. Taxonomy (GTDB): domain Bacteria; phylum Chloroflexota; class Limnocylindria; order QHBO01; family QHBO01; genus JACDBZ01. Next base: position 217,727 of record CAWIXR010000007.1, on the reverse strand, counting down.
CGGCGTCCGACAGGGCCATCGGGCTCAGCCACAGCAGGACGAGGATGCGCCATCAGCGCCAGGAGCGCGCCGAGGGCGACCGCGGGCAGCTGCCGCGTCATCGGTCCAGCCCGATCGCGGCCAGGCGCTCGTCCATCAGCTCGTCGGACAACGGGCCGAACTGCTTGGCGCGAACGATTCCATCGGCGTCGACGAAGAAGCTCTCGGGAGGTCCGGTCACGCCGTAGTCGACGGCCAGGCTCCCGCCGTCGTCGATCACGTGCGCGTAGCCGGTCTCGCCGTAGCGGGCGAGGAAGGCGCGCGCGTCATCGGGCTGGTCCTGGTAGAGCACGCCGACGATCGCGAGGTCGTCGGCGAGATCGGCGTTCGTGCCGGTCAGGACCGGGTGCTCGTCGACGCACGGGCCGCACCAGGAGGCCCAGAAGTTGACGACGTACGGGCGCCCCGCCAGGTCCGCCGAGCTGAGCGTCTCGCCGTCGAGCGTGGTGAGGCTCCAATCGGGCGCGGCGCGTCCGATCTGTGGCGTGCCGATGTCCATCGGGTCGCGGCCGAAGCCGCTCAGCAGGAGCCAGCCGACCGGCAGCACGACGAGCGGCACGAGCAGCCAGCGCAGCCAGCCTCGTTTCCGCATCAGCCGGGGCCCTCCGCGGGGACGACGCTGGCGGGTCGCCGCTCCTCGACGGTCACCGCCTGGGCGCGCCGCTCCGGCCAGATCGCGAAGACGGCACCGAGGCCGACGACCGCGCCGCCGATCCAGATCCAGACCACGAGCGGGTTGACGAACAGGTGCAGCGTCACCGTGCCGGTTCCTGCGTCCGAGGCCAGCAGTGTCACGTACAGGTCCTCGGCGAGGCTCGTGCGGACGGCGGGCGTGGCGATCGCGGTCGGCGAGCTCGGGTAGTCGCGCAGGGCGGTGTTGAGCGTGCCCTCCTGCGGGCCTTCGTAGCGCACCTCGGCGCGCGTCTCGATCACCCGCGCGTCGTTGGCCAGCGGCTCGACGACGAGGCGCTCGTGGGTGACGGTGTACGGGCCGATCGTCGCCGACTCACCGGGTTGGAGGGTCACCGTGCGATCCACGGCCAGTCCTGAGGAGACCGCCACCCCGACGGCCATGACCAGCACGCCGAGATGAACCGCATAGCCGCCGTACCGGCGACGGTTGCGGGTCGCCAGGCGCCAGGCCGCCGTGGGCGGCGCCTCGCCGCGGCTCCGGTGTCGGGCGCGGGCACCCCGGACGATCTCGTCGATGAGGATGCCGCCGACGAACACCGCCAGCGCCAGCGTCCCGAGCGGGACCGGCTCGCGCAGGCCGAGGACGAGCGCGATCGAGGCCACGGCCACCGCCACCAGCAGCGGGACGGTGAATCGCTCGCGGACGGTGGACCAGGACGCGGTTCCCCACGGCAGCGCCGGCCCGACGCCCATGAGGAAGAGGAGCGCGATGAAGATCGGCGCCGTCACGCGGTTGAACCACGGCGGGCCGACGCTGATCGTCGCGCCGCTCGTGCTGGCCACCAGCAGCGGCAGCAGCGTCCCGAACAGCACGGCGAAGGTGAGCACGATGAAGAGGACGTTGTTGAGCAGGAATGCCGACTCCCGGCTCACCAGCCGCGACGGCCGTCCCCCGCCGACGAGCTGCGGCAGCCGCCAGGCCAGCAGACCCAGCCCGATCGTCAGCGCCATCACGATCCCGGCCAGGAACCACGGCCCGATCGCCGACTGCGTGAACGAATGGACGCTGGCGACGATCCCCGAGCGCGTGAGGAACGTCCCGAGCAGGGTCAGCACGAACGTCGCGATCACGAGCGCGACCGTCCAGATCCGCAGCCCGCCGCGCCGCTCGGCGACCATCGCCGAGTGCAGGAACGCGGTCGCGGTCAGCCACGGCAGGAGCGCCGCGTTCTCGACCGGGTCCCAGCCCCAGTAGCCGCCCCAGCCCAGCACCTCGTAGCTCCACCACGCGCCGGCGACGATGCCCAGCGTCAGGAACGTCCACGGCACGAGGGTCCAGCGCCGCACGACCCGCAGCCACTCCTCGTCCAGGCGGTTGGTGATCAGCGCCGCCACGCCGAACGCGAACGGCACCGCCAGCCCGGTGTAGCCCAGGTACAGCAGCGGCGGGTGCAGCGCCATGAACGGGTGGTTCTGGAGGAGCGCGTTCGGGCCAATTCCCTCGGCTGCCACCGGCGTCGTGCGCAGGAACGGGTTGCCCGGCCAGGTCATGACGGCGAAGAAGAACAGATTGACCGATGCGAGCGTCGCCCCGACCCACGGCATCAGCAGCCGATGCCGGTCGCGGTGGCGCCACAGCACCAGCGACGCCCAGCCGGTCGCCAGCAGCGTCCAGAACAGGATGGAGCCCTCGAGCGCGGCCCAGAGGCTGATCGCGCTGATGAACGGCGGCGTGGTCGTCGCATTGTTCTCGGCCACGTACAGCACGCTGAAGTCGTGCGCCAGCAGGCTCGTCACCATCGCGACGCAGCCGATACCGGCGGCGGCAAAGGAGCCGATGACGGCGCGGCGCGCGCTCACGCCCAACCGCGGGTCGCCGCCGCGCCCGGCGAGGATGAACGCGATTGCGGCGTAGGCGCTCAGCGCCAGGCCGGCCACGACCGCGACGTGGCCGATCGTCGGGATCACGGCTCGTCGTCGCCGGGGTCGAAGACTCGGTCCGAGGGCTGCGTGCCGGGCTCGGGCGCCTCGTAGTTCTCGTCGTGCTTGACGATCACCCGGGTGGCCTCGAAGACGCCGTCGGTCCCGAGCGCGCCCTCGACGACCGCGCCGCTCCCCTCGCGGAACGACCGCGTCGGAGCGACGGTCGAGTGGACGGTGATCTCGGCGTCGGCATCGGTGAGCACGAAGGTGAGGTCGGTCGGTGGACCCGAGATGCTGCCGGCCTTGACCTGCCCGCCCAGCCGCAGCGTGTCGCCGACCGCCTCGTCACCGAGCGCGAGCAGCTCGGATGGCGTGCGGTAATAGACGAGCGCGCTGCCGATGCTCGAGAACGCGAGGTACGCGACCACGGCAAGCACGATGGCCACGAGGACGAGGATCCCCCACGGCCGTCGCCGCGGCGGCAGCACCGGCTCGACGGGAGGGGCGACGGTCATCGCGCCTCGTCGTCGCGGTCGCGCACCGCTCGGAGCCGTCGCCAGAGCAAGGCCGTGTACAGCGCCATCCCGCCGAGGATCACGACGTAGGCGGCAAGGACATAGCCGACGTCGCTCATCCGCCTGCGACCTCCACGCGTCGAGCAGCCATTAGATGCCCGATGCGCGCCTCCTCCTCGCGTGCCGCCTCCGCCCGCGCCAGCTGGTAGCGCCGGATCATCAGGTAGCTCCAGACCAGGGTGAACGAGCCGACCATCAGCAGCAGCGTGCCGACGAAGGCCATCGGTGCGGCCGGGTTGAGGACCTGGTCCGGCGAGCCGATCGTCGCCGTCTGGTGCAGGCCGCGCCACCACTCGACGCTGAAGTGGACGATCGGGATGTCGAGCGCGGCGATGATGCCGACGATCGCGGCGCGCGTCGCGCGGCGCTCGGGGTCATCGGTCAGGCGGCGCAGCAGCAGGTAGCCAACGTACAACGCCAGGAGGAGCGCGGTCGTGGTGAGGCGCGGGTCCTCCCACTGCCACATCACGCCCCACACCGGCTGCCCCCACATCATCCCGCCCCAGATCGCGAAGGCGGTGAAGATCACGCCGATCTCGGCCCCCGACAGCGCCACGGCGTCGAATCGAAGGTCGCGCTTCCAGAGCCAGCCGATGCCGGCCAGCGCGGTGACGCCGAAAGACAGGTACGCCAGCCAGGCCGATGCCACGTGCGGGTACATGATCCGCTGGGCGTCGCCCTGGTTCACGTCCGGCGGCACCACGAACAGCGCCACGAACGTCGCGGCGGCGACCGCCACCAGCGCGGCAACCCCGAGGATGCGCGTCTTCATCCGTCCTCCAGGAGGAAGCCATAGGTCGCGGCGCCGGCCGCGATCATCACGATGTCGAAGGCGACGAGGAGGCCGATCCACGCGCCGAGCTCGCCGAACGGGTCGCCGGCCAACGCCGCGGCGGTGGCCTTGACGGCCGCGAGCAGCAGCGGGGCGAGCACCGGGAGCATGAGCAGCGGCAGCATGACCTCGCGGGCGCGCAGCCGGACGGTGAGCCCGGCGTAGAAGGTCCCGACCGCCGCGACGCCGGCCGCGCCGAGCGCGACGGTGGTCAGCAGCGGAATCGGTGCGGCGGCCACGTCGACGGCGAAGAGGACCCCCACCGCGATCAGCAGGACAAGGCCGAGCACCAGCATGACCGCGAAGCCGCCGAGCGCCTTGCCCGCGTACAGCGCGCGTCGGTCGACCGGATAGGCGGCGAGCTGCTCGAGCGCACCGTCATCGGTCTCGAGCTGGTGCAGCCGGCCGACGGCCAGGATGCCGGCGAAGACGACCGCCAGCCACAGCAGGCCGGGCGCCGCGGCCGCCAGCCGGGCCGAGTCAGGGCCGAGCGCGAAGCCGAAGAGCAGCAACACGACGGCGGCGAAGAAGAGGGTGCTCACCGTCGCGTGGCGGCCGCGCAGCTCGGCCAGCGCGTCCTTACGCGCGACGGCCATCGCGACCCGGGCGCCGCGCCTCATCGGACTGCCGCCACGGCCCGGGGCTCGGGGCTCGGCGCCGGCGGCATCCAGGTGACGCCGTCACCGCTGACCTCGGCCACGAGGCCGCGGTCGAGGGTGACCCGCGCGTCGACCCTGCGCTCGAGGCGGTCGACGCTGTGCGACGCCATGAGCACGCTGACGCCGGCCGCGCGCCACGCCTCAAGCAGCGCCTCGACGAGCTCGAAGCCCTCCGCGTCGAGCGCGGCCGTCGGCTCGTCCAGCAGCACGAGGGACGCCTGCCCGAGCAGGATCCGGCCGAGCGCCAGCCGGCGGCGCATGCCGGCCGAGAACGTTCCTACGCGGTCGCCCGCACGGGCGGCGAGGCCGACGTCGGAGAGCGCCCGCGCCACGCGATCGGCGGGGTCCGGCGTGCCGAGCATCGTCGCCGCGAAGTCGAGGTTCTCGCGCGCGGTCAGGTCGTCGTAGAGGGCCGAGGCGTGCGACAGGTAGGCGACGCGCTCGCGAACGAGGTCGGCATCGCGCCCGACGTCGAGCCCGTCCACCTCCGCGCTGCCGTACGACGGGCGGATCGCGGTAGCCAGCAGCCGCAGGAGGGTCGTCTTGCCCGCGCCGTTCGGGCCGAGCAGCGCGACGCAGCCGCCGGCGCGCATCCGCATCGAGACACCCGCCAGCGCCGGGCTGCCGGCGAAGAGGCGGGCGAGGTCCGTGGTGGCGACCGCCGGAGGGCGTTCGTCGAATGCCCCCAAGGAGCGGGGCGACACGTAAATCGTGGTCTGCGGCATGCTCGACTTGGCAGGGCGAAGCGTGGGCTTGCGCATGATGCGGTCCCGATCGGGGGGCGTCAAATCCTCGCGGCCACGTAACCGGGGGCGTACGAGAACCCCAGACGGACCACCAAGGGGACTCCTGTGTCGGTGAATCGGGCACGATCCGCCATGCCCCCGAGCCTCGTCCTCGCGCTCGCCTCGCTGCTGACCGCCTGCGCGACCGGCGGCGAGTCACCGAGCGCGACTGTCACCGCGACGGCCTCGCCGGAGGCGACGGCCTCGGGCACCGATGCGACCGCGAGCCCCGAGCCGACCGCACCCGAGAGCCCGGTGGCCGTGGAGGATGTCCGGATCGAGGAGGCGCGCTTCGAGCCGCCCGAGCTCACCGTGGCGGCCGGCACCGAGGTGGTCTTCGTCAACGGGGACATCTACGATCACACGATCACCGAGGGGACGGAGGGGCAGGCCGTCGACGGAGCCTTCGTGAACGAGGAGCTCCCCGCCGACTCCACCATCCGGGTCGTCTTCCACGAGCCCGGAACGTTCGAGATCACGTGCATCATCCATCCGACGATGCAGATGACGATCACCGTAGAGGACTAGACCGATGCAACGACCGCGACATACCGCCCTGGCAGCCTGGCTGACGATCCTCATGCTGCTCCTCGCCGCCTGCGGCGACACCACCGAGAGCACGCCGGCCGGTGACGGAGGCGACGGAGACGGCGGGGGCGAGACCGTCTCGATGGCCGGCAACGCGTTCTCGCCGACCTCGTTGACCGTCACCGCTGGAACGACCGTGACGTTCACCGATACGGCCACCCACACCGTCACCGAGGGCACCGACGGCGTTGCCGAGGACGACCCGATCGTCGACGAGAGCGGCGGCGCGGACATCGAGGTGACCTTCGACGAGCCGGGCACGTACAACATCACCTGCACGATCCATCCGTCGATGAACATGACGATCACCGTCGAGGGCTGACCGGCGCGCGCGGTTGATGGCCCACGAGGGCGGTGCTAGGGTTCGCGTCCTGATGGATGCCGGTCTCTCGCCCGCAAGCCCGACCCCGCACCGATCGCGCGCCGCGCGACGGGCGGAGGCGCTGCGCGCCGAGTCGGCCGCGACCGCCGCGCTGAACGTGCTCGGCCAGAAGTGGGTCATGCGCATCATCCGCGCGCTCGGCGATCGCACGCAGCGCTTCTGCGAGCTCCAGGACGCGCTCGGCGGCGCCAACTCGGCCACGCTGTCGCAGCGACTGAAGATGCTCGAGGACGAGGGGCTCATCGAGCGCCGCGCGATCAGCGCCGTGCCGCCGTGGGTCGAGTACTCGCTCACACCGAAGGGCAGCGAGCTGCGGGCGGCGATCTCGGGCATCGACCGCTGGGCCGATCGCTGGGCCGCCCCCACCCAGTGAGCCACCCGGTCGCCGAGGAGCGTCCGGCAGCGCACGGCGACGCGCTCAACGGGCTGCGCGCGGCCATCGCCGACGCCCCGAGCCAGGACGCGGCCGCGCAACGCGTCATCGAGCTGCTCCACGATCGGTTCGCGCACTACGACTGGGTCGGCATCTACTGGGTCGATGGCTCGGACCTCGTGCTCGGCCCGTGGATGGGCCAGGAGCCAACCGAGCACACCCGCATCCCGATCGGGACCGGCGTGTGCGGCGCGGCCGCCGAGTCGGGCCGCACGGAGATCGTCCCGGACGTCGACGCCGACCCGCGCTACCTCGCCTGCTTCGCTACGACCCGCAGCGAGATCGTCGTGCCGATCTTCGAGGGCGGGGAGGTCGTCGGCGAGATCGACGTCGACGGCTCCGACCTCGACGCCTTCGACGAGATGGACGCTCGCTTCCTCGAGGAGGTCGCGGCGCTCGTCGCTCCCCTGCGACCTCGCCCGTAACCGGCCGCGTACCGCATCGGTGAGATGGCCGCCGCCGAACCGGGTCGATTCGAGAGCGTCTACGACCAGCACGTGGTCGGGATCTATCGGTTCGTCTACGCCCGCGTCGGGAACCATCCCGACGCCGAGGACCTGACCGCGCAGGTCTTCGTCCGCGCGGTCGAGCAGCTGGACACGAGCCGGGACCCGGGGCAGATCGCCGCCTGGCTCTACCGCGTGGCCCACAACGCCACCGCCGACTACTGGCGCGCCTTCTATCGCCTGCCGCTGGTCGGGACCGATCACGTCGCGCCAGGCTGGGAGCCCGCCGAGCCGGCCGCCGCGCCGGCCAACCCCGACGAGCGGGCGGCCGTCCGCGTCCAGGCCCTGTTGCGGCGCCTCCCCGACCACTACCGACGCGTGCTCGAGCTGCGCTTCCTGCAGCGCATGAGCGTCGCGGAGACGGCACGCGCGATGGGCATCAGCAACGGCAACGCGCGGGTGCTCCAGTACCGCGCGCTGCGGCGCGCCGCCCTCCTCGAGGAGCCCACCGATGGCTGACCGCGAGACGCCCGAGAGCCGCGACCAGGACGCCGCCGAGCGCTTCGACGGCTACCTCGACGCGCTGCTCGGCGACGGGCGGCCGTCACCCGACGCGGTCGGCGACCGCGACGAGGCCGAGATGGCGCGGATGGCGGCCGAGCTCGCCGCCAGCGGCCGGCCGGGACCCGAGTCGGCGCCCGACCCGGCGTTCGTCGAGCAGCTGCGGCGCCGGATGCAGGAGGCCGATGCGGGCATCGACGCGATCCGCCAGCCGCCACCGGTCCGCGACCAGCCGCTCGCCGGGGAGGGCACGGCCCGGTGGCGCCTCTCGCGCCGCCAGCTGCTCCAGGCGGGCTTCGGCGCCGCAGCGGGCATGGCCGCGGGCGTCATCGGCGTCTCGCTGGTCGGCCGGCGTGACGATCGGTCGACCCTGGGCGGCGGCGATCCACTCGTCGCCGGGGACGGCTTCTGGACCGATGTCGCCCGGCTCGAGGACGTGCCGCCGGGCACCGCGCTCCGCTTTAGCACGGCGGCCTTCGACGGCTTCGTCGTCAACGACGGCGGGACGGTGCGCGCCCTTTCGTCGGTCTGCACGCACATGGGCTGCACGCTCCACTTCCGGCCCGACTGGCAGGACCTGCGCTGCCCATGCCACGGCGCAAGCTTCGCGCTTGACGGGCGCCTGGCCAACGGGCGCGGAACCTGGCGGGCCGAGGGCGCCTATCCCGGCGACGCGCAGGCCTACCCCATCGACCTGCCCGACCTCGTCCGCCCGGAGGTCAAGGTGGAGGACGGGGTGGTCTGGGTCTGGACCGCGCAGGCCTAGACGAAGAGGATCTCGAACATCGAGCCGGACGATGCCCGGCAGCGCCAGGATCACCAGCACGATCGCGATGACGATCCCGGCGTAGATGAACAGCGACAGGTCCGGCGGCTCGGAGCGCTCGGGCGGCGGGGTCAGGCGCTTCGGCAGGTGCGACGGGCGCTGCGGCCGGCGATGCTCGTACTTGCGCGGCTCCGAGAGGTCGGGAAGCTTCAGGGACGGACCCGGCACGGCTACTCGTAGACCTCCGGGTTGATCGGGTTCGGCAGCCGCTCCCCGCGCAGTCCGGCGAGCAGGTTCGCGGCGGCCATCGCGGCCATCTTGCCCCGCGTCACCCGCGACGCCGACGCGATGTGCGGCACGACCACGCAGTTCGGCAGCGCCACCAGCGGATGGTCGGCCGGCAGTGGCTCCGGCTCGGTGACGTCGAGGCCGGCGGCGAAGATCTCGCCGTCGCGCAGCGCGCGCTCCAGTGCCGCAGGGTCGACGACCGGTCCGCGGGACGTGTTGACGAGCACGGCCGTCGGCTTCATCGCGCGCAGCGCGCCGTCGTCGATCAGGTGATGAGTCTCATCGGTCAGGTTGACGTGCAGGCTGACGAAGTCGGCCTCGCGCAGCAGCTCGTCCATCTCGACGCGGGTGGCGCCGAGCTCGCGCTCCTCATCGGGCGAGGCCGGATGCACGTCGTGGTACATGATCCGCATCCCGAAGCCGCGGCCGCGGCGCGCCAGCTCGCGGCCGATGCGCCCAAAGCCGACGATCCCGAGCGTGGCGCCGTGCACGTCGACGCCCATTAGCAGCATCGGTCCCCACGTCTTCCATCGGCCTTCGCGCACGTAGTCGACCGACTCCGGGATGCGGCGAGCGGCCGCCATGAGCAGGGTGAAGGCGAGGTCGGCGGTCGTCTCGGTCAGGACGCCGGGGGTGTTGCCGGCCGGGATGCCGCGGCGGGTGCAGGCGGCGACGTCGATGTTGTCGAATCCGACCGCGAAGTTGCTCACGACCTTCAGCTGCAATCCGGCCGCATCGAGCAGCTCGTCGTCCACGGGGTCGGTGAGGAGCGTCAGCAGGCCGTCCTTGCCGGCGGCGCGCCGCAGCAGCTCGTCGCGCGGCGGCGGCAGCTCGTCGGGCCAGAGGTCGACCTCACAGGCCTCGCGAACCGGGTCGAGGCCCTCGTCGGGGATGACGCGGGTGACGAGGACGCGCGGCCGATCGGTCAATGCGCCGCCCCGACCAGCTCCCCGGTGCGCTCGAGCTTCGCCAGCGACTCGCCGATGCGGTCGAGAGCCGAGGCCAGGTTCTCGCGCGAGTTCGCGTAGCTGAAGCGCAGGTGCCCCTCGCCGTGCTCGCCGAAGGCGGTACCGGAGAGGCCGCACACGCCGGCGTCGTAGAGCAGGTGATCGGCGATCTCGTTGGAGGAGCGCCCGAACGAGCTGACGTTCGGGAACGTGTAGAACGCCCCGTGCGGCATCACGCAGGTCACGCCGGGGATCGCGTTCAGCCCGTCGACCATCAGCTGGCGGCGCGCGATGAACTCGGCGCGCATCTCGTCCGCGGCGTCCTGGGGCCCGGTCAGCGCTTCCACGGCACCCATCTGGGCGAAGGCGTTCGTGCACGACACGCTGTTGATGACGAGCCGGCTGAACGACTGTGCCAGCCACTCCGGGACGATCCCGTACCCGAGGCGCCAGCCCGTCATCGCGAAGGTCTTGCTGAAGCCGTCGAGGGTGATCGTCCGCTCGGCCATGCCGGGCAGGGTCGCGATGCTCAACGGCTCGCCCTCGTATTGCAGCCGCCCGTAGATCTCGTCGGCCAGGACGACGAGGTCGTGCTCGACGGCCAGCTCCGCCAGTCGCCGGATGTCCGCATCAGTGAGGATCGAGCCGGTCGGGTTGTGGGGCGAGTTCGTGATCAGCAGCTTCGTGCGCGGCGTGATCAGGCTCGCGACCTCCTCGACGTCCATCCGGAAGTCGGCGGCCTCGCGCAGCGGCGCTGCGACGGCGGTTCCGCCGACGTACTCGGCCATCGACTCGTAGATCGGGAATCCCGGGTTCGGGTAGATGACCTCGTCGCCCTCCTCGATCAGGGCGAGCAGCGCGTAGAACATGATCGGCTTGGCGCCGGGCGTGACGACCACCTGATCCGGCGAGGCATCGATCCCCTTCCAGCGCTTCACATCGGCGGCGATCGCCTCGCGCAGCGGCAGGATGCCGGTGGCCGCGGTGTAGTGCGTCGCCGCCTCGTCGAGCAGCGCCGTGGCGGCTCGCTCCGAGACGTTGCGCGGGGTGTCGAAGTCCGGCTCGCCCATCTCGAGATGGATGACGTGACGGCCGGTGGCCTCCAGCGCGCGGGCGCGGGCGGCCGCCTCGAAGGCGGTCTCGGTCCCGATGCGCTCCATGCGGCTCGCGAGTCTCACGGTGCGACCTCAGCTAACACGGCCTGATCGGCTCGGGAAGGTCCTCTAGTGTACCGATGCAGACCGTGGGCCACCGAACGGACCATTGCGATCACGCGCACGCGGCTTGCTATACTTTCCAAAGCGAATTCAGACACCGATGCGCCCCCGTCCGTTTGGGGTGAGGGCGCCAACAGGAGATCGAACCGCAATGACGATGTCCGAGACGCCTCGCGACCCGATCCCGATGACCGGGCCTGCCCCCACGGGTGGGTTGCTCGTATCGGTCACCGAGGCAGCCGCGAAGAAGGTGGTCGAGCTCCGCGAGCGCGAGGGCAAGGCCGACGCGAACCTCCGCCTCTTCGTGAAGAGCGGCGGCTGCTCCGGCTTCAGCTACGGCCTCGCCTTCGATGACAAGGTCAACGATGGCGACCGCGTCGAGCAGCATGCCGGCGTGGGGGTCGTCATCGACCAGTTCAGCCAGCAGCACGTCGACGGCGCCGAGATCGACTACGTCGACTCGCTGATGGGCTCCGGCTTCGCGATCAACAACCCGAACGCGGTCAGCAGCTGCGCCTGCGGCTCCTCGTTCAACACCGATGGCTCCCCCGCCAAGGCCGGCGGCTGCGCCCACTGATCGGACCTTCCTCCGCGTTGCAAGCCCCGGCCTCGTGCCGGGGCTTCTTCGTGCCTGGTGGAGCATCTCGCCGCCGCCGCGTCCGTTGCACCGGGCGACACCAAGTCTGAGCGAACGCGCGCTCCGTCTGCGCCAGTTGCACCGGGTGGCACGTGCGACGGTGGAGCGCGGCCTCGTTCGGAGTTGGTTGCATCCCCTGCAACCACTGCACCGGGCCGCTCGCTCGGCGGCGGACCCGCGCGCTAATATGCTCCCGTGAGTAGCACGTTTGCCCCCGAGCCGAGTCGTGCGGAGGCGCTGCGACGCTCGTTCGCGCAGGCCTGGGGCGAGATCGGTGCCGCGTGGGGCGTGGCGCCGTCGACCGCGACCGTCCAGGGCTACCTGCTCGTCTCCGACGGGCCGCTCTCCGAGCCGGAGGTGCGCCGCGCGCTGGGGATGAGCCACCGCGCCGCGAGCCTCGCGCTGGCGCAATGCGAGGAGTGGGGCCTGATCGAGAAGGCCGAGGTTCCGCGCCGGTCCGGCCAGCGCGGGCCGGCGGCGACCGCCTGGAACGTCGTCGACGACCACTGGGAGTGGTTTCGCCGCGTCGCCATCGCCCGCAAGGAGCGCGAGACCGATCCGGTCCTGCCGGTGATCGTCCGCTGCGTCGACCAGGCGCGCGGCCTGGCCGCCAAGGACACCGATCCCGAGCTCGCCCGCCTCGGCGACCGCTTCGCCTCGCTGCTCGAGTTCGTCGAGCGCTTCGATCGCGGCGTCGAGATCTTCGTCCGCGGCGACGCGCGAGCCATCGAGAGCGTCTTCGCCGCGCTCTCCCAGGTCGACGACGCCACGATCGATCGCCTCTGGCGCCTCGTCGCCGAGCTCGAGCCCGAAGAGATGGTGCGCGCCGCCGAGTCGCTCGCGACCCTCTCGCCCGCCGCCGCGCGCCGTCTGATCACCCTCGCCGACCAGCCGGTGCTGCGGAAGCTCGTCGGCCTGGGCTGAGGGCCGCCCTATTCCCCCGAGCCGTCGTCCTCGAAGGCCGATGCGCCCGCAATGACCGCCGCCGCGCCGCTGCCGCCGAGCGCCGCCGGTAGTGGTCGCGGGACGGCGACCGGGCGGACGTGTCGGTCGACGATCTCGCGGGTGCCGGCGATGCCGAGCTCGTCGAAGAGGAGCCCGAACTTCGCGCGCAGGTTGTCGCCGATCTCCGCGGCGTTCTCCTCCGGCAGCGTCCACAGCTGGCGTTTGAACGGGCCGATCGCCTTCTTGCGCGTCTTGTACAGGAACTGCTCCTCGGTCTCGCCGGGCTTGCGCTCGTCGACGCAGTTCCCGACACACCAGTCGAGCATCTCGGCACGCAGCTCGGCGGGCAGGCCGCCGTCGTCGTAGAGGATGTTCTGGAAGCCCGTCGCCAGGTGGATCTCGGCCGTCCCGTTGGCGGGGAACTGGTCGAAGGCGGAATCGGGCAGGGTCGAGGCGCCGTGCTGGACGCAGCCGGCCATCCCGTACTCCTCGCGCGCGACCGTCGACAGGCGGCGCAGCGTGTCGAAGTCGATGCTCACCTCGGCCATGCTTCCGTCGGGCATCACCACGCCGCCATGGCTTGTCCCGGTCTGCACGCTGACCTTGCTGATCGGCTCGACGCCCTCCCCGAGCAGCTCGAGGTAGCCGTCGAGGTAGGCGCGCAGCTCCTCTTCGGTGGAGTTCGACTTGCCGACCTCGCCGATCTCGCCGCCCAGGCTGATCGTCACGCCGTCGGGCTGCAGCGAGCGCACGAGGCGCGTGAGCTCGGCGGTGTTCTCGGCATTCACGCGCTGCTGCTCGGCGACGGTCGGCAGGGACAGGTCGACGAGCGTCGACGAGTCGATGTCGACGTTCAGGAAGCCGGCGGCCACCGACTCGCGGGTCAGGTCGCGCAGCCCGGTGAGCTCGCCGTCGGGGTCCGACGCCCACTTCGTCGCGTTGAACTGGAAGTGATCGCCCTGGAGGAAGACCGGCCCGCGCCAGCCGGTGCGCAGCGCGGCGGCCAGGATGACGGCGGTGTACTCGGCCGATCGCTGGTCGGTGTAGACCATCTCGCTCTTGGCGATCTCGAAGATCAGCGCGCCGGCATCGCGCTCGAGGGCGGCGGTGAACGCCTGGCGCGCGGTGAGGTACGAGGCGGCGCGGACGTTGATCGCCGGCACGGTGAAGCCGGTGGCGGGCACCTCGCCGCGGCCACGGGCGCGGTAGAGGTCGTGGATCGAGGCTGATCCGCAGCCGAGCGCCTGGGACGCGCTCCAGATCACCCAGCGCGCGGCATCGCGCAGGCCGCTGTCCTCGTTGAAGACCGCCTCGAAGACGAGGTCGTCCATGAGCGGGCCGCGCAGGGCCGCCTCGTCATGGACCGTCAACCCGGAGGGGCCGATCTCGGCGACGCCGGCCAGTCGGGCGCGCAGGTCCGGATCGGTCTGGAGGCTCATGGCCTCATCCTACCGAAGGGCCGAGACGAGCGTGAATGCCAACAATGGCGCGATCAGCAGGCCGAGCCCCGCGGCCAGCTGGTACCAGTCGCGCGCGGCGCGCGCATCGGCCACGCCGCGGGCACGCAGGCCGCCGGTCCACCAGCGCACCGCGCTGAGGCCGATCACGTAGATCGTGGCGGCCAGCGCCACAACCGCGATGGCGAAGGGCCGGACATCGGCGCAGTCGCCGAAGGCGAGCGGTCCACCGGGCGGGCACTGGGCCGACAGCTCGAGGCCGATGAGGGCCGCGGCGGCACCGAGGACGAGCGCCGACCAGGCGAGGTGCGCGAGGAGCGAGCGGCTCAGCGGATGGCCGGCGGGCCGCCGCGACCGAGCCGGGTGGCCTCCTCGGCGTCGAGGCGCGTGATCCGCTTGTACTCGAGGTAGAGGTAAATGCAGCCCATGGCACCCAGCCCGGCCACGACCACCCCGAACGCGACGGCCGGCAGGGTGATGGTCACCGGCCAGAAGGAGCCTCCGGCCAGGTTGAAGGCGAGCAGCGGGATGAGCAGCAGGACGACCATCAGGTAGTTGAGGCCGACGAAGATGCGGATCGCCGACCAGCCGACGCCCCGACGGCCGCGCGCGGCCTGGATGCCGATGGCGAGGATCACGATCAGCGCGAAGTTGCCGCCGGCGACGCCGTTGGCGATGAGGAAGCCGAGGTCGTCGCTGAGGCGCAGGAACGGCAGCTCGACGGTGGCCAGGTAGTAGATGTAGTTCGGCACGTACGTCATCAGGAAGTAGATGAACAGGAACAGCGGCACGCCCTTCAGCACCGCCACCAGCCACGTCTCGTGGCCGTACAGGAACCAGTTCATGAAGTCGTCGGCCGACCCGAGCAGGCGATTGATGCCGCCGCGCGGCCGGTAAGCGGGATACGTGCTCGTGCTCATGCCGTTCGCCTCATTCCCCGGTCTGCGCCAGCAGGAACGTGATCAGGGCCTGCATCTGGCTCTCGTTGACCAGGCTCTCGTCGTGGGCCGGCATCTGGGTCGGCTCCCCGCCGTTGTAGTTTGTCGATGAGTCGCGGATCCACAGCTCGAGGAACATCCGGGGGTCTTCCTCGAAGTCGGCGATCATCTGGTCGGTGTCGGACGGGGTGGGGAAGTCGCCGCCGAAGTCGGTGATCGGTCCGTTGCCGATCGTGGTGATGTCGGGCCCGGATGCGGTCCCGGTCAGGTCGGGCCCGTGGCAGCCGGCGCAGCCGACGGCGTTGAAGACGCCCTCGCCGGCCTCGACCGTATCCTCGACCTCCTCCGGGGCGTTCTCGCCGGCCTCGATCGCCCAGCCCTCGACGAGTGAGACGACCGCCTCGATCTGCTGGTCGTTCAGCGGGCCGCCGACCTCCGAGCTCCACGCCGGCATCGGCGAGTTCACGTTGCCGGAGACGACGACGCCGCCGAAGCTGACGACCAGGTGCACGTACTCGGGGTTCACGCGCAGCTTCTCGGCCAGGCTGGCGGTGTGCAGCGACGGCGCCGTTCGGCCGTTCGGGTCGTTCGGGATCTCGCCGCCCATCCCGTCCGGCCCGTGGCAGCGCGCGCATCCCGCGGCGGCCGGCTCGGTGTCGTCGTCGCTGAAGATCACCTCGCCGAAGTGCGCCAGCTCTTCCTCGTGCTCGGCGGCCAGCGACTCGCGGCGCGCCTCGTCGGTGAACCAGTACAGCAACGTAAAGCCCGAAAGGAGCAGGGTCACGAGGACGCCGATCGACTTCAGGCGCATCTTGCTAGCCCGTGCAGTTGCCGGCGACTTGGCCGGGGCCACGCTCGTCGAAGGTGACGGTGCCCGGCGGCGGTCCGGAGACGACCTCGGCGGTGTTCACCACGTACGCGCCGTTCGCGACGCTGACCGGGAAGTGGTCCATGCCGCGCGGGGCTGGTCCGTCGCGCTTCTCGCCGAGGATCGAGTACTTCGAACCGTGGCAGAGGCACTCGAACCAGAAGCTCACGTCGCACAGCTGCGGGACCTGGCAGCCGAGGTGCGGGCACTTGCGCCACAGCGCCAGCACCGACCGCTCCGGCAGCGGCAGCTCCTCGTCGACGTTGCCGCCGGGGTCGTTGATCGGCTCCGGCCGGCGGGCCCTCGCTCTCGACGCGCGCCATCGCGGCCGGCACATTGACGAAGAAGAGGTTGGCCTGGTTGTAGATGAACGGGAGGCCCTCCGCCCAGGTCGGATTCAGCGAGGCGATGTCCTCCGCGGTCCCAGCGTGATCTCGGCGCCGAGGCCCTCGCTCAGGTTCGGCCACAGGAATGCCAGCGAGGCGCCGAGGAACTCGAGCGACAGGATGCCGACCCCGACGCCGAGCATGCGGCGCATGAAGCCCCGCCGCGTGATCTCGCCGGTCGGCGGACCGTTGACCTCGCCGTACGACTGCTGGTGGGTCATAGGTTGAAGAACAGCCCCTCCCACGGCCAGACCCAGTTCCATCCCGGACCGCGGAAGAAGGAGCCGATGAAGGTCGTCAGCAGCCCGCCGATCATCAGGCACAGGAAGAAGACCCACATCAGCTTGCGGTCACGGGCCGCCTTGTACGGCGAGCGGTCGATGTAGGGGATCGCGGCCAGCCCGACGAGGTAGAAGGTCGGCACCACCACGCCGGCGACGGTCGCGTTGAAGTAGCTGAGGATCTCCTGGAGGCCGAGGAAGTACCACGGCGCCTTGGCGACGTGCGGCGTCACGGCGGGGTTGGCCATCTCCTCGAGCGGGGCGCGGATGAAGACCGAGGTGATGACGAGCAGCACGAGGATGAGCGTCGACATCACGAACTCGGCGCGCAGCAGGTGCGGCCAGGTGAGGACGGTTTCGTCGGGCCGCTTGTCGACGCGGACCATCGACTCCTGCTTGACGTAGGCGAGCAGCCGGAAACGCTCCGTGCCGGGCACGCCGGGCGGGCCGGGCAGCTTGGGACCCGTCGTCGGCGCGACGATCGGCGCCCGGTCCGGCGCCTGGGTCGGGGCGTTCTTGTCGGCGGTGCGGTTCGGTCGCTTCTCGATCGTCATCGGTCCATCACCTGGAGGCTACACGGGGCCGCTGATGCCGCCGTCCTTCCGGATGCGCCAGAAGTGGACGATCAGGAAGATGGCGGTGATGAGGGGGAAGGCGATCACGTGCATCACGTAGAAGCGCAGCAGCGTGTCCTCGCCGACCTGGATGCCGCCGAGCAGGAAGAAGCCGGTCTCGGGGCCGAGGATCGGCGCGTACTGCGCCATCTGCGTGCCGACCGTGATCGCCCAGAACGCGATCTGGTCCCACGGCAGCAGGTAGCCGGTGAAGCTCAGCCACAGGGTGCAGAACAGCAGCACCACGCCGACGACCCAGTTGAACTCGCGCGGCGGCTTGTAGGCGCCGTGGTAGAAGACGCGGATCATGTGCAGGAAGACGGTCAGCACCATCAGGTGCGCCGCCCATCGGTGCATGTTGCGCACGAAGCTGCCGAAGGCGACCGAGGCCTCGATCGAGAGGATGTCGTCGTAGGCGCTGCTCACCGACGGGACGTAGAAGAACATCAGGTACAGCCCGGTGACGGTGAGCGCCAGGAACAGGAAGAAGCTGATCCCGCCCAGGCAGAACGTGTACGTGTAGCGCACCGCGTGGCGCTTCACGCGCACCGGGTGCAGGTGCAGGAAGACGTTGTTCATGACCGCCAGCGCGCGGGTGCGGCTGGTGGTCGGGTACGGCTGGCGGAAGAGGCTGCGCCAGACCCCGGACTCGGTCACGGCGCGCACGATCGGGTTGCGCTCGCCGTTGCTCATCGGTCGACCGCCATGCCGGCCTGCTGGCCGACCTGTCCGAGGACGTTGTCCTTGTAGCTCTCCAAGAGCACCTTTCCGTCAGGCGTGAACCGCTCGAGCTCGAGCCGGTCCATCGTGATGCAGTTGGTGGGACACCGCTCGACGCAGAGGTTGCAGCGGATGCAGCGCTCCTCGTCGATGATCATGGCGATTCCGCGGGGCCACGCCTGGAAGAAGTCCTGCTCCGGGTCGTCGCCGCCGACCTGCGCCTTGTCGACCATGTAGATCACGCCCTCGGGGCAGACGTCGGCGCAGAGCCCGCACAGGATACAGCGGGGCCCGTCGATGTTGATGTTGTGGTTGCACTGCAGGCAGCGCGTGCCCTCGGCGATCGCCCCGCGAGTGTCGTAGCCGACCTCGACGAGGCTCGTGAAGTCGCGGCGCAGCTCCGGCGGCGCCATCGGGATCTCCTGCCGGCGGGTGGCCTCGTAGAAGCGCGGCATGTCGTGGTCGAGGCTCTGCGTGATCACCGCGCGGTTGATGACCGGCAGCTCCTCGAGCTCCTCGCCGCGCACCCCGGCCAGCCAACGGTCGACGGATCGTGCCGCGCGGCGCCCGAGGCCCGCGGCCTCGATGATCGTGGCGGGCCCGGTCACGAAGTCGCCGACCGCGAAGATCCCGTCGCTCGTCGTCCCGAAGGTGTCGGCGTTGATCGCGACGTTGCCGCGGTTGAACTCGAAGGCCAGGTTGTTCATCGGCTGCCCCTGGGCGTCCTTCGGCGTCGAGCCGTTCAGCGGCTCCGTGCGCCACGAGGAGAGCGACCCGCCATCGACGACGGTGCGCGTGTCGGTGACACCGATGTGGCGATTCAGCTTCGCGCCGAACTCGCCGAGCACGTTGTTGTCCGACGCCTGGCTGGTGCAGGGGATGACCATGTCGCACGGGACGGTGAACTCGCTGCCGGGGATCGGCTCCGCGCTCCGGCGCCCGGTGGCGTCCGGCGGCCCGAGCTGCGTGCGCTGAAAGACCATCCCGCTCACGCGGCCGTCCGGACCGGCGAGTACCTCGACGGGCGAGGCGAAGTACTCGAACTTCACGCCCTCGAAACGGGTCTCGTGCTGCTCCTCCTCGTCGACGACCATCTCCTCCGGCCCGCGCCGGTAGAGGATCGTCGAGGACTTCGCACCAAGGCGCAGGGCGGTGCGGCTGGAGTCCATGGCCGTATATCCGCCGCCGATGATCACGACGTGCTCGCCGACCCACTGCGGCTGCCCGAGGTTGGCGCGCTTGAGGAAGTCGACGCCGTAGATGACCCCGTCAAGCTCCTCGCCGGGGACGTTCATCGCGACGGGGTACATGCAGCCGGTGGCAACGACGACCGCGTCGTGGCGCTCGCGGAGCTGGTCGAGGGTCACGTCGCGGCCGATCTCGACGTTGTAGTGGAACTGCACGCCATGCTTGGCGACCCAGTTCACGTCGAGCTCGATGACGTCTCGCGGCAGCCGGAATGCCGGTACGCCGATGAGGGTCGTGCCGCCGCCCGAGGGGAGGGCCTCGTAGACGTGGACCTCGTGGCCCCAGCCGCCGAGCTCCTTTGCCGCGGCCAGGCCGGCAGGCCCGGCACCGATGACGGCCACGCTGCGGCCGGTTGGCGGCGCGACGACGACGTTGTCCGGCATGTTGTTGCCGTAGTGCCAGTCGACGAGGAAGCGCTTCATCGCGCGGATGGCGAGCGGCTTGTCGATGTCGGCGCGCCGGCAGGCCTTCTCGCAGGGAGCGGAACAGACGTATCCGCAGATCGCGGCGACCGGATTCGGGTCGCGGGCGAGGATGTAGCCCTCCTCGAAGCGACCCTCGGCGGCCAGCATCAGGTAGCCGCGGCAGTTCGTGTTGACCGGGCAGCCTTCCTGGCACTCGATATTGCACTGAAGCCAGTCGACGCCGACCTCGGCGGTCTGGAACCTCAGTGGAATCGCGGTATCGCTGATCACGTCGTCGTCGCTCTCTCCGGGCGGCGTTAGACCATCAGGCTGACAGGAGCGGCAGGGCCGATGCTACCCGTTCGGTCGTGCGTGCTGCAAGGCGACCCATGCGGCACCGGCTGGCTCGGTCCGTTGGGATGGTCAACCTCAATGGCCATCTCACTCGGAAAAGTGTGTCGCCATGACGCGCCGCACGAGCGGCGCGGCGTTGTCGCCGCCGGTGCCGAGCGGAAGGTAGGGCAGGACGGTGGCCACGCTGATCGTCGGATCGTCGGCCGGGGCGTAGGCGGGGAACCAGGCGTGCGGGTCGGCAGCGCCCGACTCGGCCGTGCCCGACTTGCCCGCCACCGGGATCCCGAAGCCGGCGAATGCGGCGGTGCCGGTGCCGTAGGGCAGGGTCACGACCGCCTGGAGCGTATCGGTCACGTAGGCGAGGTCCGCGGCGTCGACCGGAATGTCGTTGGCCGCCGCGGGCTCGATCTCCTCGACGACGGTGCCGTCCGGCAGCGTGACGCTGGTGACGAGCCTCGGCGTCCACAGCCGTCCGCCGTTGCCGATGGCGGCGTACGCGTTCGCCAGCTGCAGCGGCGTGCCGAGGAAGGCGCCCTGGCCGATCGCCAGCTGGACCTGCTCGAAGCCCGAGTAGCCGCCGCGCCCGTTCTCGCGCAGCCAGTCGTCGTCGGGCACGATCCCGGTCTCCTCGCCGAGGTAGCGGATGCCCGTCGGCGCGCCGAAGCCGAAGTCCTTGAGCAGGTCGGTCAGGGCGGTCTCCTCGGCCTGGTAGACCTCGAAGGCGAGCGGCATGTAGGTCGTGTTGCAGCTGAAGGCCATCGACTCGGCGAAGCCGACCTGGCCCGGCAGCGTGTGGTCCATGTAGTTGCGGAACGTGAAGTCGCCGTACTGCCACGTCGGCGGGCAGGTGCGGGTGCTCGACGGCGTGACGACGCCGGTCGCGAGCGCGGCGATCAGGGTGAACGGCTTGAACGACGATCCCGCCGGGTACGCGCCGCGCACCGAGCGGTTGAGGATCTGGCCCTGCCCGGCCGGGTTCAGCGGCACGCCGCCGATCGTCGTGCCGACCGTCATCGAGTTCGGGTTGAACGCCGGCTGGCTGGCGAGCGCGAACACGTCGCCGCTGCGCGGGTCGACGACGGCGGTCGCGCCCTCCGCATGGGCCGACAGGGCGTCCTGCGCGGCGAGCTGGATGGCCGGCCGGATCGTGATCGCGACGTCGGCTCCGGGAACCATCTCGGTCTCGAGCAGCACCGATGGCTCGCCCTCGGCGGGCACCGCCACCAGCGACCAGCCGGGCGTGCCGCGCAGCATCGCCTCGGCGCCGGACTCGAGTCCAGAGCGCCCGACGACGTCGCCGGCCAGGTAGCCCTCGGCCTCGAGCGTCGCGAGCTCCTCGGCGGTCACCTCGTTGACGTAGCCGATGACCTGGCCGGCGAGCGCATCCTGCGGGTAGACCCGCGCGCCGTCGTCGCGGTTCTCGGCCCACACGAGGTCGCCGGCACCGACGATGCGCCCGCGCGCCCCGAGCTCGCGGTCGAGCCGCAACGTGCCGTCAGGCCCGAGCTCGGGGAAGAGCAGCTCCGGCGTCCACCGCACGAGCCAGCCGTCCGGGCCGTGGACGAGGGTCAGCGCGCGCTCGAGGTCGAGCTCTCCGAACCGCTCGGAGGCGACGGCCAGCGCCATCGGCACCGAGAGCGCGGGCACCGGGCCGGCGAGCGGCCGCTCGGGGTCGAACGGCGGCGCGGTCGGGGCCGGCGTTGTCGATGGCGCGGCGCCGGCGGAGGGATTCGGCGTGGGGATCGGGGTCGCGGTCGGCACCGGGAAGGCGTCGGGGCGCGGCTCGGCCGGCAGGCCGATCGTCAGCGGCGCGCCGAGCGTCGCTCCGATGTCGGTGACCCGCGCCAGCTCACCGAACGCGGCATGCAGCTCGCTGAACGCCTCGAGCGGGTACCGGGCCTGGAGCGCCGGATCGAGCGTGGCGTGCATCGCGGCGTAGTCGCCCGCGGTCCAGGCCGCGACGAACCCGTCGGCGACCGCCGCGGCCGCGTCCGGGCCGGCGATCGGGAAGGTGGTCGGCCCCGGCGTCGGCTCGGGCGTCGGCTCGGCAACGCAGGCGGCGAGCAGCAGGACGAGGGCGGCCACTCCCCCTCGGCGGATCATCGGGCCAGCGTCACGCGGCGGAAGCCCTCGGCGGCGCGGTAGCCGGCGCGCTCGCCGAGCTCCTCGCTGCGGCGCCGGACCCAGCGCGCGATCTCGTCGAGTGACCGGAACTGGCTCGCGTGCCGGCTGAGCGCCGCGATCTTGGCCTCGAGCGTCTCGCCGATGTCGACGAGCTGGTTCGCCTCGTTCGTGCTCCACAGAAACAGCTCGGCGACCTTCCACGGCTGGAGGCCCGCGTCGAGGTGCTCGCGGAAGTTCAAGGGGTCGCGCGCCGTCGGGAAGACGGCGTCGATCGCTGCCTGGCCGACCGCGCGATGGTCGGGGTGGTTCACCCACTCGTTGTTCACGAACAGCACCGTCGGATCGTGGGTCATCACGACCTCCGGCCTGAGCTCGCGGATGGCGCGGGTGATCCGCTCGCGCAGCTCGAGCGTCGGCAGCACCTGGCCGTCCGGCTCGTCGAGGAAGTCGACGCCCTCGACGCCGATCTCCGCGGCCGCCGCGCGCTGCTCGCGCTCGCGCAGGGCGCCGAGCTGAGTTGGATCGGTGCTCGGGTCGTCGCTGCCCTTGTCCCCGCGCGTCGCGAGCAGGTAGCGCACGTTCGTGCCCTCGCCGACCCAGCGGGCGACGGTGCCCGCGGCGCCGAACTCGATGTCATCGGGGTGGGCGGCCACGACGAGCACCCGCTCGGGCGTGGGCAGCCGGTCATCGGGCATCGCTCAGCCGAGCGCCGCCTGCGGAGCGCTGGCCGTCGCCCGCAGCTCCACGAGGCGGTCACGCGACCCGGTGAGCACGCGCGCGGCCCAGCCGACGACGTCGTCGTCGTGGGTGAAGAGGATGATCTGGCGCTCTGCGCTCAGCTCGTGGAGGACGCCGAGCAGCTGCTGCTTGCGCTCGGCATCGGCCTGGACGGTGACCTCGTCGAGCAGGAGCGGCGCGGTCTCGCCGGTCGTGGCCAGCTGTTGGGCCATCGCGACGCGCAGCAGCAGGTAGACCTGCTCGCGGGTGCCCTCCGACAGGAGCAGCGCCGACCGCCAGCGACCGCTCCTCGCCTCCTTGACCCGTACCGACAGGTCGGCCGGATCGACCGACGCATCGACGTAGGCGCCGCCGCTGACGCGCGGCAGCCAGCGGGTGATGGCGGCCGCGAGGATCGGCGCGAGGTCGCGGTGGACGCGCTCCTCGGCGGCGCGCAGGAGGCGAGCCGTCTCGGTGAGGACCTCCTGGAGGCCGATGACCCGCGCTAGCTCGGCGGTCGCGTCCGCCAACGCCTCCTCGGCCTCGGCGACGTCGGGCAGGTCGCGCTGCATCTCTGCAAGCGCGCCGCGCTGCGTGCTCGCCCCCTCCCTTGCGCGGTCCAGCTCGTCGCGCTCGACCTCCAGGAGTGCGGCGAGGTCGCCATGCGGCGCGAGCGCTGCGAGCTCGGCCGGGTCGACCTTCGCGACAAGTGACGCGGCCTTGCCGGCCGCGGACTCGGCCTCGGCGCGCAACGCATCGAGCGGCCGGCCGGCGAGGAGCGTCGTCAGCTCATGCCACTCGCGACGCGCCGCGTCGGCCCGCTCTGCCTCCTCGCCCCGTGCCCGCTGCCAGGCAGCGAGCGCCTGGGATAGCTCGTCCGGCGGCACCTCGGCCGGCAGCCCGAGATCCGCGGCGACCGCGCGAAGCGCGCCTTCGGCACGCGCGGCAGAGCGCGCGGTTTCCGCGGCCGCCGCCTCTGCCTCGCGCCGCGTCGCGAGGGCACGCTCGAGGGCCGGACGGTTGCCGGCGCGGCGCGACCGATCGGCGCGGAGCCGGCACTCGGCCTCGTAGGCAGCCGTCGCGGCCGCGAGGTCGTCGGTCGGCTCAACGCCGCGCGCGCGGAGGGCATCGCGCAGTGCCGAGGCGGACCGGTCGCGGCGTTCGGTGAGGTCGGCTCGCCGCTCGTCCCAGGCCGCCGCCTCGCGCGCGGCGCGCACCCCGGCCGCGGCGTCGTCCGCTCGTCGTTCGAGCTCGGTCGGATCGGCCGGCAGGCCCGCGGCGCGCGCTGCATCGGCCGCCGCGTCGCGCTCAGCGCGGGCCGCGTCCCGCGCCAGCTCCATGGGCGCGAGCGCGGCGCGAGCACGCTCGACCCGCCCCGCGGCATCGGAGCTTCGGCCCGCGAGCCACGCCCAGGCAGCGAGACCCACGGCCATCAGACCGGCCGCGACCGCGACCAGCATCTGCCCGACAACGAAGGCGGCGATCGCCGCGACGGCGGCCAGAGTGGCGGCGACGATCCAGCGCGGGCCGCGACGGCCACGACCCACCGCGAGATCCTGCTCGGCCGCGCGCAGCTCCGCCTCGAGCTCGGGCCGGGCCGGTGGATCGGGCGTGCGCAGGCTCCGGGCGAGGCCACGGAGCTCGTCCTCGCTCGGACCGTTCCGCGGGTTGGGCGCGGACGGGCGCGGCCCGAGCATTCCGAGCGCGTCATCGGCCCGATCGAGGGCGCGGCGCGATTCGACCACCGAGGCGTGGAGCTCAAGGTCGCCGTCGGGCGGCGCGGGCAGCGCAGCGAGCTCGGCCTCGAGCTCGGCGGCGCTCGTGCCGGTCAGCGGCTCCGGCCGTGGCCGGCCGTGCCAGGCGTCCAGGGCGCCGGCGACGGCATCGGCACGCGCGTCGCGGTCCGCGAGCCCGGCAGGCTCGCTCGGATGGAGCTCGGCGAGCCGGGTGGCACGCTCGGCGCGGCGGGCGAGATCGGTCGCGGCGCGGGCGGCGAGCGCGGACTCGATCGCGAGCGCGCGCCGGCCCTGCGCGGCGGCATCCCGTTCCGCGGCCTCGGCGCTGAGGCTGGCGTCGAGGAAGGCCTCGTGGCGCGCGCGGGCCTCGGCGAGCGCCGCCTGCGCCGTCTCGACACGCTCCTTCGCGCTCCGCAGCGGGCCTCGCGCCCCCTGGCGATCGACGCCGACCTGGTCGCGCGCGAACGCCTTCAGCCGTTCTCGTGCCTCGGCGGCGGTCGCATCGGTCCCGCGGGTGGCTGCGGCGCGCTGCATGTGCTCCTGCAGCGAGGCGGCGGTGTCGCGGTTGGCGATCGTGGCGATCTGGGCCTGGCCGACGCAGATCGTGGCGGCGAAGGCCTCGCGGTCGAGGCCGAGCCAGCGCGAGGCGTCGGGCGTGCCGTCCATGATCTCGTCGGAGACGTCGCGCCCGAGGACGACATCGGTCGCGCGGCAGGCGACCTTGCCCGCCAGGTCCTGGCTGATCTCGATCGTCCGACCGTCGTCGAGCGCGAGGCGAACCTCGACCGCCCAGCGGCCGTCGCCGTCCCACGGCTTGTGGCGCTCCTCGAAGGCCGCCTCGACCCTCGTCCCCGCGCCGCGCCCGCGACGCACCCCGCCGATGCCGGCCCGGATGGCGGCGTGCCAGCTCGACTTGCCGGCCTCGTTCGGGCCGCTGACGACCGTGAGCCCCGGCGCCAGCTCGAGTGACTCACCGTTGAACGGGCCGAAGGCGTGGGCGGTCACGCGCTCGATCCGCATCTCAGGCCACCTCCAGGTCGCCGCGGCCCTCGAGCGCTCGCAGCCCGGTCAGGATCACCCGCCGTCGCAGCTCGGGGTCGCGGATCTCCTCGATCGCCGAGCGAACGAACTGGCCGCGCACCGTCGACTCCGCGCCGATCCCGACGAGGTCGTAGCCGATCCTCAGGCCGCCCGCGCGCACGACCAGGCCCTCGAGGTGACCGCCGATCCGCTCGAGCTCGCGCGGGTCGAGCTGCACCGACGGCGCCAGCTCACCGGAGAGCGTGACCCGCACGCAGCCGGCCAGCGGCGCGAGGCGCTCTCGAACGATCGCGGCGACCTCGTCGGAGTGCGTGGCGCCGTCGACGTTGACCTCGAGGTCGTGGACCTCGCTGACCGAGACGTCGCGCCGCTCGCGCGTGACCGTGCCATCGGCGGCGATGGTCGCAAGCACCGCACCGCGCTCACCGGTCTCGCCGAAGTCGAGCGGGTCGGGGTTGCCCGGGTAGGTGTGGCGCTCGGCGTCGCGGGGCAGGTGGTAGTGGCCGAGGAACGCGTGGGCGAGGCCGGTCGCCGGCAACGCCGCTGCGTCGAACGGCGCGTGCGGCGCCTTGCCCGACTCCTGCCAGGCGAGGGTGGCCCGCTCGGACGCGTGCGCCAGCGCAAGGTTGATCCCGCCGCGATCGACGTGGAAGCCGGCGAAGAGGTCGTCGGTGTTGGCCGGCGCGCGGTGCGCGGCGCCCCACAGCGTCAGCCCGTCGTCGAGCGCGACCGGCCGCAGCGCGGACTCGGTGAAGACGTGGACGTTCGGCGACCACTCGACGAGCGCGTACGGGCTGCGCGCCGACAGCCAGTCGTGGTTGCCCGGGGCCAGGAAGACGCGGCGATCGGTGCGCTCGAAGGTGCTGCGCAGGAACTCCACGGTGTCCGGACCGATGCGGTCCTGCTCGAACAGGTCGCCGGCGCCGAGGATCGCGTCGACCTCCTCCGCCTCGGCCAGCGCCACGATCCGGGTGAGCGCCTCGCGCCGGTTCCGGCGTCGCGCGCGAGCCGTTTCCGGCGACGCCCAGGCGAACGGGGCGTCGAGATGGAGGTCCGCGAAGTGGAGCAGCTTCATGCGATCCGCGTCAGGGTAGCCGAGCGGCGGGTGCACGAAGCCCGGCGATCAACGCCGGGCGAAGGTCGAAGCTGGTGGTGAGTCGGCACGGCCCGCCAAGCGTAGCCGACGAACGTGACAGCTCATCGGTCGCCAGGCGGGCCGGACCGGGTCCGTCTCGTGCGCCGAGCCGGCCGCTTCCCCCCATGCCGATCAGGGGACCGGGCCGGCCGGCATCAGCGCTGGAGCGGGGTCAGACCGTGCGTCGCCCGCTGAGCAGCTGGAAGACGAGCACGATCCCGGCAATGACCAGCAGCAGCCAGATGAGGCCGCCGCCGATTTGCCCGATGAAGCCCAACAGCCACAGGACCAGCAGGATGGCGATGATCGCCCAGAGCATCGTTCTCTCCTTATCGGTTCAGTCCCTCCCTGCAACGCCTTTCGGCGTCACACGTGGTACCGAACTTCGCACGATGCATGCCAGCCGCGGCAGGCAAGTGCTTGGTCGCCGAGCGTAGCGCACGCTCGGCCGAACCTCAGGGAACGGGGTCGAGCAGCGCGACGAGCGCCAGGACGCCGACGACCACGAGCAGGAGCAGACCCGCGACGAGGAGGCTGGCCAGCACCACGCCACCCTCCTTCACGCGGCGAGCGCCTCCATCAGCTGGTCGACGTGCTCCGCCGGCTTGACCTGCGCCAGCACGGTCTCGATCCGCCCGTCCGGGCCGACGACGAAGGTGCTCCGCTCGTTGCCGAAGTAGGTTCGGCCGTAGTTCGTCTTCTCGATCCAGACGCCGTAGGCATCGGCCAGCCCGTGGCCCGCATCGGCCAGGAGCCGGTAGGGCAGAGCGAACTTCTCGCGGAACTTCGCGTGGCTCTCCACGCTGTCGGGCGAGACGCCGAAGAGCTGGATGCCGGTCTCGGTCACCCGCGACCAGCTGTCGCGCAGCCCGCATGCCTGGGCCGTGCAGCCGGGCGTGTCGTCCTTGGGATAGAAGTAGAGGACGTAGCGGGAGCCGGCGAGCGACTCGCTCGAGACGACGCTGCCGTCATCCGCGGTCAGGGTGAAGTCGGGTGCCGGGTCACCGGCCGCCAAACGAGTCACGAGCCAGAGTCTAGCGTCGTGCCGGGATCGCCGGTCATCTGCTCGATCGCCACCAGCACCGGCGGCAGCTCGCGCGGCTCCATCCCGGCAATCAGCGCATCGGCGAAGGCACCGATGCGGTCGTCATCAGCCTCGGCCAGGTCGTGCCCGGTGCCCTCGACGACCTGGACGGACGGCCGGGTGCCGGCCTCCGCCAGCACCGCGGCCAGCAGCCGCGACTCGTCGGGGTCGGCCCAGGCATCGCGCGAGCCGTGGGCGATCACGGTGTGGCGGTGCAGCATCGTCGCCAAGGCCAGCGCCGGCGTGTGGATCGCCTGCTCCCAGCCGGCGAGCGACAGCCGGACCGATGCGTCGGCGACCCGCAGCTCGATCTCGGCCTCGCGCCGCACCGCTCGCTCGATGAGCTCCTCCGCGGCCAGGTCGAGCGCGGCGACGACCGGATGCTCGCGATCGGTCCCGGTCCGCTGCCGCTCGGCGACCCCACGGCGCAGGACGTCGCGGAAGGACCTCGCCGGTGGACCGATGAGCCCGACCGCGCCGATTGCCGGGTCACCGATCGCCACGCTGATGGCGATCACCGCTCCCTCGCCGTGGCCGACGATCGCGGTGCGCCGCAGGTCGAGCTCGCGCCGCGAGCGCATCGCGCCGATCGCGTCGCGCGCGTCGTCGATCCGCGTGAACAGGTTCGAGGCGGCCCAGTCGCCCCCGGACTCGCCGCAGCCGCGCGGGTCGTAGCGCAGGCTGGCCACGCCACGCGCCGCCAGAGCATCGGCCAGGCGCTCGAAGAGCCCGATACCGGGGGACGAAGGCGCGAACCAGTCCGGGTGTCCGACTCGGTCCCAGCCGCCGTCCCGGCCGCGCGGCAGCCAGCTCGGCACGAGCAGCGCCCACGGCAGGCGCCTGGCGGGCTCGCCGTCGGCCAGGGTCAGCGTCGCGGCAAGGCCGATCTCGCCGGCGCGAAGGCGAATCTCTTCGGAGCGTGGCATCGGCCCGATGGTACGCTCGGCGCCGGCATGTCCCAACCCGCGCCGGTCCTCTCTCCGCCGCCCCAGCCGGTCCCGTTCGTCCCCGACCCGCGCGCGGAGCTGCCGACCGCAGCCGAGGTCGTCGTGATCGGGGCCGGCATGCTCGGCGCGTCGTCGGCCTACCACCTCGCGCGGGCCGGGATGCGTCCGCTGGTCATCGAGGCCAACTCGCCGTCGTGGGGCGCCTCGGGCCGCAACGCGGGCATGGCGCTGGCCGGGCTGGGCGGGCACTTCCCGCGGGTGACGAAGCTCGTCCAGGAATCCGGCGGCCGCTCGATCCTCGACTACACGATGCGCTCGCTGGACATGCTCGAGGCATGGGACGCCGAGCTGCCGGGCGGGATCGAGTGGGATCGCTTCGGCTCGCTGGACCTGGCCACCGAGGAGTCGGAGGAGGAGCTGATCCGCCACATGGCCTGGCTGCAGGCCGGCGAGGGGCTGGAGGTCCGCATCGTCACCGGCGCGGAGCTCGACGACCTGGCGCCGGGCCTCGCCCCGGACACCGTCCGCGCCGCGAAGTGGACGCCGCAGGACGCGAAGCTCAACCCGTTCCGCCTCTGCTTCGCCCTGCTCGACGCGGTGCGGGCCGCCGGCGGAGCGGTCATCACCGGCGTGCGCGCGGAGCGGCTGCTGGCGAGCGGCGGCCGCCTCACGGGCGTCGCCACCTCGCACGGAGATGTCTCGACCGGGGCGGTGCTGCTCGCCACGAACGCCTGGACGCCGGCGCTGGCGCCGCATCTCGCGGCCAACCTGACGCCGATCCGCGAGACGGTGTGCGTGACCGATGCGCTGACATTCAGCATCGGCAGGCCCGCTTTCGAGACGAACCGGTGCAACGAGTACTGGCGCCAGATGCGGACCGGCGAGGTCGTCATCGGCGGCTTCGCGGTCAGCGACGAGGGGATGGGCATCGGCTCCTACTCGATGCGCGTGCGCCCCGGCGTCCCGCCGCGACCGGCCGGCCTGATCGCAGCGCTCCACCCGCGCCTGGCCGATGCGCGGATCGTGCGCTGTTGGGCCGGGCTGCTCGACTTCGCCTCCCTCGAGATGCCGATGGCCGGGCCGCTGCCCGCCGAGAACGGCACGCCGCTGCCGGGCGCCTACGTCGGCGCCGGGCTGACCGGCCACGGGCTCCCGTATGCCCCCGTTCTCGGCTTGCTCCTCGCCGAGCTGATCGCCGGCGGCCGCGCGCGCACGCTGTCGCTCGAGCCGTTCGACCCGATGCGCTACGTCGGCGTCGCCCACGCCCCGACCTGGCTCGGCCCGATCGAGGGGCACACCACCTCGATCCCGCGCTAGACGAGCGGCCGCCAGGCTCCGAGGGCGAGGCTCACGCCGACGGCCATCGCGGCCAGGGCGACCGCGCCGGCGACCCAGGCCGCGTCGCTCGGCCGGAACCGCGAGATTCGCGCGTTCGTGCGGCCGGGGAGCGCGCCGAAGCCGCGGGCATCCATCGCGAGCGCGAGGCGGCTCGCCCGCCGCACGGCCCGCACGAGGAGCGAGGCCAGCTTGCCGATCCACAGCCGCCCGGCGGCGAGCGGCGAGCGGCCGGCATCGACGCCGCGGGCTCGCCGCGCGAGGCCGATCATCTGCCACTCCGCGGCCAGCAGCGGGACGAGGCGCATCGCCGCCAGCGCCCCGATCGCGAAGCGCGGCGAGACGCGCAGATGCTGGACGAGCGCATCGGCCATGTCGGTGGGCTGGCTCGTCGCCGTGGCGAGGATCCCGGCCAGCCCGATCGCCAGCAGGCGCAGCGCGAGGCCGATGCCGTTGACGAGGGTCTCGCCGCCGACCTCCAGCGGGCCGATCGAGACGACCGTCGGCCCAAGCTGCTCGGCCGCGAAGACGACGTTCACGACGCCGACGATCGCCGCCGCCAGCCCGATCAGCCACGTGCGTCGGACGAGCGCCGGGACCGGGATGCCGGCGAACGGCACGACCAGCACGAGACCGATGAGGATCACGCCGGCCGTGACGGCGTCGAGGGAGAGGAACAGCGCCACGAGGAGGACGAGCGCGGCGGCGAGCTTCGCCAGCGGGTTGGCGCGGGCGAGCGGCGCGTCTGGTGCCGGATCGATCGGGGCGAGGAGGCGCATCAGGACGGTGCCCGCAGCGC
Source organism: uncultured Chloroflexia bacterium (assembly GCA_963840145.1). GTDB lineage: Bacteria > Chloroflexota > Limnocylindria > QHBO01 > QHBO01 > JACDBZ01. The sequence goes on along the minus strand of CAWIXR010000007.1, from coordinate 186,883 downwards.
GAAGGTGCGATCCGCCAGGGCGGTGGCGAACGCGCGGTCGTGAGTCACGAAGCCGATCCCGCGACCGCCGTCGCGCAGCGCGGCGAGCAGCTGGAGCAGCTCGCCCCAGGTGCGCCGGTCCTGCCCGAAGGTCGGCTCGTCGAGAATCAGCAGCATCGGCGCGGTCGCGAGAGCGGTCGCGACCGAGAGGCGCCGCTGCTCGCCGCCCGACAGGGTGAACGGGTTCGCCGCCGCGAGGTGGCCGAGGTGCAGCCGCTCGAGGAGCTCGTCGACGCGCCGTGTCGCGGTCGCGATGTCAGACCCGGCCCGCATCGGCCCGAGCAGGAGCTCCTCACGCACCGAGCCGGTCAGGAACTGGTGCTCGGGATCCTGGAAGACGGTGCCGATGTGCGTCGCCAGGTCGCGCGCGCGCCAGCGGGCGATCGGCTCATGGCCGCGGCCGGCCGCGAGCGCCTCGCCGGCCACGACCTGACCGATCCGAGGCAGCAGCAGTCCGGCCAGCAGCAGCGCCAGTGTCGACTTGCCGCTCCCGTTCGGCCCGGTGATGGCGATCGCCTCCGCCGAGCGCAGCGAGACGTCGACCGGCGTGAGCGCATCGACGGCCGAGCCGGGCCAGCGGAACGAGACATGCTCGGCGAGGAGCAGCGTCTGCTTCGGCGGCCGATCGCGGCGGGTGGGGGCCGCGGGCGGACGGTCGGGCACCCAGACGCCGCCATCGGCGAGCGCGCTGCCGTGATCGCGGAAGACCCGAGCCGGCGGCCCGTCGGCGACCACGCCGCCACCGGCCTCGATGACGACGACCCGGTCGACGAGCGCGACGGCCTCGTCGACGCGATGCTCGACGAGCACCATCGTCGCCCCGAGGCGCTCGAGGACCCGGGCGAGCACCGCTCGCACCTCCGCGGCTCCCTCCGGGTCGATGTTCGCGGTCGGCTCGTCGAGCAGGAGCAGCCCGGGCTGGAGCGCCAGCGTGCCGGCCAGGGCCAGCCGTTGCTGCTCACCGCCGGACAGGGCGTGGGTCGGCCGATCCCGGCCGTACGGAAACTCGACCGCGGCGAGGGCGGCGTCGACACGCGACCAGATCCCGTCAGGCGCGATGCATCGGTTCTCGAGCCCGAAGGCGACGTCGTCGCCGGCGCGCGCCATCACCAGCTGCGACTCGGGATCCTGGAACATCATCCCGGTTCGGTCCCGCGCGGCCCGCGGGTCGCGACCATCGACGAGCAGCGTCCCTGTGGTCTCGGCGCCGGATGCCGGATCGATGAGCCCGGCCAGGGCCCTCAGCAGCGTCGACTTCCCCGCGCCGGACGGCCCGAGCAGGAGGATCCGCTCGCCGGGCTCGACGCGCAGGTCGACGCCACGCAGTGCCCATTCGCGGCGCCCGGGCTGGCGCAGGCCCCACCCGCGCGCCTCGATTCCCGCCGGCCCGGCTGTCATGCCGGCATTGTCGGCGGTTCGGCGGTCAGACCTCCGGCTGCTCGCGCCCGACCTCGAACTCGCGCAGGACGCCGGTGGCGGCGAGACCACGCACGAGCAGCCATCCACCGATGCCGGCGACCGCCGCCGAGCTCACGACCACCAGCGCCGAGTACAGAAGCTGCCAGTCCGCGCCCCAGTCGGGGTAGTACACCGCCAGGTCGATGAGCGCGCCGGCGAAGCCCGCGGCGGCCCCGGCGCCGACGGCGGTGAGCAGGTTCCAACGCCGGTAGAGCCCGAAGGCGAAGATGAGCTCGGCGGCCGCACCCTGGGCGAGGCCATAGACGATCGCCAGCAGCCCCCACTGCGCGCCGAGCACCATCGACACCGATGCCGCGACCGCCTCGCCGAACAGCGCGGCGCCGGGGCGACGCACGATCAGCGGCACGATCACCGCGGGGATCATCCATACGCCGTAGAAGGCGCCGCGGACGGGCGGGGCGACGAAGGCGGTCGCCTCCCACACGACGTTCCAGGCCTGGAAGACGACGCCGAACGCGACCGCGATCACGGCCGCCACGACGATGTCGACGGTGCGCCAGCCGCGTTCGCGGTCCGGCGAGGTGGTGGTCATTCGAGCTCTCCAGTTGACGCGGTTTCGACGACGAGGAGCACCCCGTTGCTGAGACGGACCGATGCGCCCGCCTCGAGGATCTGGTTCGACAGGCCGCGCGACGTGCCCATCTCCAGGGTCGCGCCGTCGAGCGGCCAGCGCAGGCCGCTGGTGGTGACCCCGCCCGCATCGCCGCCGATCGGCAGCAGCGTGACGAGATCACCGGGGTCGCCGCTGAGCGCCAGCACCTGACCGCCACGCAGCGCGCGGACGGTCGTCCCTGCGACCAGCACGCGCAGCTCCACGCCGGCGAGGGCAGGGTCGGCGAGGAGGAGGAGGTTCGCCAGCTCGTGGTCGAGCCGATCGCCGCCGGTGGCGCCGAGCAGGTCGATCCGATCCGCACCCTCGGTCACCGCGGCCCGCACCGCGAGCTCGGTGTCCGACGCCTCCTTGTCGACCGGATGGCGGTCGACAGTGGTGCCTGACGCCGCGAGCCGCTCGACGAGCGCGGGATCGGCGGAGTCGAGGTCGCCGACGAGGCGATCCGGCCGGCGTCCGAGACGGTCGAGCGCATCGGCGCCGCCGTCGGCGGCGATCACCAGGTCCGCCCCGTCCAGCCATGTCTCGTCCCCCGGCGCCAAGGCGCCGGACGCGACGACCACGATCCGCATCGGTCCTCCAACGGTTCGGTCCGCGAAACGACGAACGGCGCGCCGGCATCGGTCAACGAGACCGAGATCTGAGGCGCGCCGTGATGAGGCTGCATCGACTTCCTTCGCCGGCATGACCCGGATCAGGTTCGAGGGTCTGCGACGTTCGACGTCGCACTCTCAGCGCGGTGGCGCTCCCCTGTCGTCTCTTGGGTTGTGCGGCCAGCCTAGCACGCAACCTAAGATCGGGCGATGCACCCGAATGTGGACCGCGTCGTGGCGGCCGCCGCGGCGAGCGGACTGGCGATCGAGGTCCGCCGCTTCCCGGAGGGCACGCGAACCGCGGCCGATGCAGCCCGCGCCGTCGGCTGCGAAGTCGCCCAGATCGTCAAGTCGCTCGTCTTCATCGCCGACGACCGACCGGTCGTGGCGCTCGTCTCCGGCTCCAACCGGGTCGACCTCGACAAGCTGGCCGCGGCCACCGGCGCCACGAGCGCTCGACGCGCCGACGGCGACGAGGCCCGCGCCGCGACCGGCTTCGCGATCGGCGGCGTCCCGCCGTTCGGCCATGCCTCGCCAACGACGATCCTCGTCGACGGTGACCTCGAGCGGCACGAGGTCGTGTGGGCGGCCGCCGGCCTGCCGGACGCGGTCTTCGCCATCAGGCCCGCGGACCTCGTCCGCGCCAGCGGGGGGGCGCTAGCCGACCTCGCCGCCGCGCCGGACGGCTGACGGTGCCGCTACCGCTGGCCTTCGGGTTGCTGGCACTCGCCGGCGCGCTCATCGGGCTGGCCTCGTGGGTCGCCCTCCGCGCGGCCGGGGCACAGCCGGCGCTCGCCAGACGGCTGGCGGGGCCGCGTGAGGTCAAGGTCGGCCAGCTGCTCGACGCCGCCGACCTGCCGCAGCGCCCGGTGCGGGTGGTCGGCCGCATCCGCTGCCGCGACCCGCTCGAGGCCGGAGAGGGCGAGCGGCTGGTGGCCTTCCACCGCGACGTCGAGGTCATGGTCGGCGGCAGCTGGCGCAGCGTCGAGCGGCTGCGCGAGACCCGCTCCTTCGAGCTGTGGGACCACGACGGCTCGCTCACCGTCGATCCGGCCGGCGCAGCGGAGCCGCTGATCGCGATCCCGAAGGTCTGGCGCGGCGACGCGAGCCAGCTCGAGGAGCCTCACGCGTCGGCGGTCGCGCGGCTCGCCGAGCGGCACGGGTCCGCCACCGCGGCGCGATCGGTCATCCGCACCGTCAACGTCACCGATCGGCTCCTCGTCGTCGCCCGCCCGGTCCGCGGCGACGACGGCCGGATCCGGCTCCAGCCGCCGAACGGCGGCTACGTGATCACCAACCTCGCGATCGACGACGCGATGCGCCTGCTCGGCGGCGGCCGACGGCGGCTGACGGCCGCCGCCGTCATCGGCGTTGCGGCCTCCGTCACGCTCGTCGCCGTCGGTGGGGTTGGCTTGCTGGTCTCCGCGCTGCTCTAGGAAGACGCGACCGGAACCGATGTCGGGGCCAAATCGGTACCAACGGGGCATCGCGCCCGGCACATCCCGTTTCTAGCATCGGGTGCACGGTTCTTACCAGAAGCTCCATTCACTCTCAAGAGGTCGGTCGATGACGCGCGACGATGCCCACGCGCTCCTGACCGTCGCCCAGGCTGCGACGCTGCTCGGCGTCCACCCCAACACGATCCGCACCTGGACCGATGCCGGCCGGCTGACCGCCTACCGCATCAACTCGCGCGGCGACCGCCGCTTCCGCCGCGGCGACGTCGAGCGCCTGCTCGTCGAGGACCGCACCCCCGGCGACGAGTCGCCCACCGCGACCGATGCCCACCAGGAGCGCAGCGGCGAGCTCGCCGTCTTCGGACGCGTCGCCGCGGGCCTCGCCGCCTCGCCGACGACCGCCTCGGTCGCCCGATCAGTCGTCGAGGCGCTGCGCACCGAGCTCGGCGTCGAGCGTGCCGCCGTGTACGTCGGGGAGACCGAGCCCTTCGACCTCGCCGCGCACGCCGGGTTCGACGCCCCGCCGCCGGCCACGCGCGGAACCGGTCCCGACGGCGACGACATCGCGCTCGTGCTTGGCACGAAGCGCGGGCCGGTCGGCGTGCTGGTGCTCGACCCGGAGTCGTCCGGCGTCCTCTCACCCGCCTTCCGTCGATCGCTGGCGTCGACGGTGGCCACCACGCTCGCCAGCACGCGACTGCTTGGCCGTGCCCGTCGCGAGCTGCAGCGTGCGCGGGCGCTGCGATCGGTTACGAAAGAGCTCACCGGCAACCTCGACCTCGCCGCCGTCCTCGGTGAGGTCGTCGACCTCACCCGCTCCCTCTTCGAGGCCGACAAGGCCGGTCTCTGGCTCGTGACGCCGGGCAACGAGCACCCGTTCACCGTCGCCGCGCACCACGACCTGAGCGATGGCTTCCTCGACCGCGTGGCGGAGCTGACCCTCGACTCAGACACTGTCGGCATCCGCACGCTGCGCGACCGGCGGCCGTATGCGGCGCGCCTCGATACCGTCGACGCCGTCGGCCTGCTGCACAGCGGTTACGTGGCCGAGGGGATCCGCACCGTCTGCCTCGTCCCGCTGATCGGCGGCGACCAGCCGCTCGGCCTGCTCGGGCTCTACCACCGCACCGAGCGCACGTGGCCGGAGGAGGAGGTCGCGCTGGTGCAGGCCTTCGCCGACCAGGCGGCGGTCGCCATCCAGAACGCGCGACTGTATCGCTCCGTGGCCTCGCAGGCCGCCCGCATGCGCTCGATCCAGGACCTCTCCGCGCGCCTGAACCGCCTGACCGACGTGCGCGCCATCGCCGAGGCGATCGTGGCCGAGGCCGCGCCACTCGCCGACTTCCACGATATCCGCATCTATCGCGTCGACTGGGAGCGCAACATGTGCGAGCCGATCGCGTTCACGCGCGAGATGCTCGAGGGCAACCCGGACGACGCGGTCGAGCTTCTGCGCGTCGAGGTCGGCGAGGGCTTCACCGGCTGGGTCGCCGAGCACGGCGAGCCGCTACTCATCAACGACGCCCTCGACGACGAGCGGGGCAAGACGATCGACGGGACCGATGACGTCCCCGAGTCGATGCTGGTGGTGCCGATGCTCTACGAGGGTCGCGCGCTCGGCGTCATCGTCCTGAGCCAGCTCGGCTTCAACCGCTTCACCGATGACGACCTCCAGACGATGTCGATCTTCGCCGGCTACGCCGCCCAGGCGATGGCCAACGCCACGAGCTACGAGCAGCTGGTCGACCAGTCCAGCGAGCTTGCCCGCCGGGCCGACTCGCAGCGGCGCCTGCTCCAGATCAACGAGCGCCTCCTCTCGGCCCTGGATCCGGCGGACGTGCTCGAGACGATCGCCGACGGCCTTCGCGACGTCGTCGCCTACGACAACCTCTCCGTCTACCGGACCGATGCGGCGACGCGCTTGATGGCGCCGGTCCTGACGCGCGAGCAGCACGCAGACGAGGTGGGCGCCTACCAGATCCCGTTCGGGCGCGGCCTGATGGGCTGGGCGGTCGAGCACTCGCAGCCGATCCTGGCCAACGACGCACTCAGCGATCCGCGCGCGCTCCAGATCCCCGGCACGCCGCCCGAGCCGGAGGCGGTCGTGGTCGTCCCGCTCATCGCCGAGGGCGAGGTGCTCGGCGCGCTCAACGTCTCGCGCATCGGCGGTCCCGAGGTGTACTTCAGCGAGAGCGACTTCGAGCTCATCCAGCTGTTCGCGGGGCAGGCGTCGATCGCGCTGCGCAACGCCGACGCGCACCACGCGGTCAGCCAGCGCGCCGAGACCGACGCGCTCACCGGCCTCGCCAACCACGGCGCCTTCCAGCGCGACCTCGCGCGCTACGTCGAGGAAGGAGAGGGTTCCCAGCGCCGCCTGGCGGTGCTGATGATGGACCTGGACAGCTTCAAGGCATACAACGACCGCCACGGGCATCCCGCCGGCGACGCGCTCCTTCACCGCGCAGCCACCGCCATCTACGGCGCCGCGCGCAGCGACGACCGCGTCTACCGCTACGGCGGCGACGAGTTCGCGCTGATCCTGCCGCAGACCGGCATCACCGAGGCGGTTCGCGTGGCGAGCCGTATCCGCCGCGCCGTCGCCGCGCTGACCACTGCGGACCCGAGCCCGGTCACGATCACCGTCGGCGTGGCCGGCCTGCCCAGTGACGCCGTCGACCGCGCCGGCCTCATCGCCGCGGCCGATACCGCTCTCTACTACGGCAAGCGCGCCGGCGAGGACCGCGTCGTCCGCGCTGATCGGCTCACCGCCGACGTCGGCGACCTGCGCGGCACGCTCGAGGAGCTGGCCGCGGCCGCCCTGCGCGACGGCGACGACGAGCACGCCGTCGAGCACCTCGTCGAGCGCGCCACCCAGCTGGCCGGACCGCAGCACGACGGCACGGACTCGCTGCGCGACGCGCTGCTCACGATCGCGCGCTCGTTCGACGTCCGCGGGGCGGCGGCGCGCGGGCACGCCGATCGCGTCGGAAGGCTGGCGGCGACGCTGGCGGACCGGATCGGCCTCGGCGAGGACGAGCGTCACTCGATCGAGCTCGCCGGCCGCCTCCACCTGCTCGACGCGCACGGCGTCGCCGAGATGACCCCCATCCCGTCGCTGCGCGAGGTCGCCGCCCTGATCCAGGGCTATCGCCGGCTGGCGGCCGGCGGCCGGCGCGGGCGGCGCGTCCCGATCGGCGCGCATATTGTCGGGGCAGCCAACGACTACGACGAGCTCGTCTCGGGCGCCGGCGAGCGCGTCGGCCGCGCCGAGGCGATGGCGATGCTGCGCGCCTCGCCGGCCGGCTACCGCCGCAGCGTGCTCGATGCGCTGTCCGCGGTGGTCGCGGAGCGCGGGGACGTTGGGAGCCGCCGGCGTCGGAGCGACGCGCAAACGAAGGAGGAGCGCGGGGCGGCCTGAGCGGTATCATTCCGCCGCCGATGACGACCTCCCGCCTCGCCATGCTGCGCCCGGCCGGGGCGGCGAGCCTGGCGCTCGCGGCCGCCGTGGCCCTCGGCGCCTGCTCCGGCGCCGACCCGACGCCGGTGCCGACCACCGCCGTGACCGCCACACCGGCCCCGACCCTCACGCCGGCCCCGACCCCGACGCCCAGCCCGAGCCCGGCGCCGACGCCGCGATTCACGAACGAGCCGGACCCCGAGCTCGCCGCGCTCATCCCGACCGAGGCCGCCGGCTTCGTCGTCGTCGTCGCCCCGTTCGAGGAGTTCGCCCTGACCCCCGGCGACGTCGGGCTGGCCTTCGGAGAGATCGGCAACCGCTTCGCGTCGCTCGTCGTCGCCTACGTCGACGTGCCGCGCACGACGCTGTACGCGATGCGCGTCGACGGCCCCGAGGTCGCGACCGAGGACCTCGAGCCGCACCTGGCGACGGCCGGGCGCTATGTCGGCATCGCCGGGCTCGACCCCGAGCCGTGGGAGGCGTCGACCGTCGGCGGCAAGCGCGTCTGGGTCCGCCCCGAGGACAACGCCACCGCGGCGGGGACCCACATCTTCACCTGGTCGAGCGGCGACATCGTCTTCCTGCTCATCGGCGTCGACGACGCGGTGAACCGCGCGATCATCGACGCGCTCCCCGGCGAGACGGCACCGTCCCCGACCCCCGTCCCGTCGCCGTCCGCGGAGCCCAGCGCATCGGCCGAGGGCTGACCTCGGGTCTATCATCGGCCCGTGCTGGACGAGGGCGATCGCTGGTCGGGCTGGGATGACGGTGGGGACGACCGGGTCGGTCGCAAGCGCGACCGGCTCGCGCGGCTGCTGAGCGTCGTCTCGATCCTCTTTTCGAAGGGCGGCACCGAGGCCGGCGTGGCCGTCAGCGAGATCGCGAGCCTGACCGGCATGACGACGCGCACCGTGTATCGCGACATCCGGGCGCTCGAGGACGAGCTGGGCGTCCCCGTCTTCCAGGCCGGTCGCGGGCACTACGGCATCGACCGCAAGTTCTTCCTGCCGCCGCTTCGCCTGTCGGTGCCCGAGGCGATCGTCCTTTTCCTCGCCTCGCGCCTGATCGCGCGCTGGAGCGACCAGTACGACGCGGCCGTGGTCAGCGCCTTCACGAAGCTGGCCGACGCCCTGCCGCAGCCGATCGCTCGCCACGTGACCGCCACGATGCTGGCGGTCGGCGCTCACGACCCGAACGAGCCGTTCACCCGCAGCTTCAGCGCGGTGGCGCGCGGCTGGGCCGAGGGGCGGGTGGTCGAGATCCTCTACGACCCCGGCACCGGCGACCAGAAGCGCACCCGCGTGCACCCGTACTTCCTCGAGCCGGACGCGGCCCTGCGCAGCGTCTACCTCATCGGCCACGACGAGCCGGCGAAGGCGATGCGCACCTACAAGGTCGAGCGCATCCGATCCGCGACGCTCACGCAGGACCGCTACGAGATCCCCGCCGACTTCGACCCCGACGCCTGGCTCGCCAATTCGTGGGGCATCTGGTCGTCGGACTCGACGCCGCCGGTGCACGTCCGCCTGCGCTTCGAGACGTCGGTCGCGCACCGCGTGCGCGAGGCGGTCTGGCACCGATCCCAGCAGCTGAAGGAGCTGCCTCGCGGCCGACTCGAGCTGTCGGTCACGGTCGCGGGCATCGTCGAGATCCAGCCGTGGATCATGTCGTGGGGCGGCGCCGTCGAGGTGCTCGAGCCCGAGGCGCTGCGCAAGGCGGTTGCGAGCTCGGTGCGCCAGGCTGCCGAGCGCTATGCGGGCTGAGGTCGAGGCCAGGCCCGTCACCGTCCGATGAACGCGGCCTGGGCGTGGGCGGGCCGCCGGACGCTCGTCGAGTGGCTCGGCCTGGCCGCCGGGCTGGCGGTCTTCGGCTACGTCGGATGGGACGGCGCGCTGTGGGACGCACGCTACCAGCTCCTGCTGCACTTGATCGGCATCGGCGCGATCGCCGGGCTCGCGCTCGTCGCGGTGCGCGGCGGTGACCTGCCGCACACCCCGATCGACCTTCCGCTGATCGTCCTGCTCGTCGCCTTCGGCGTGGCCACGGCATCGGCGATGAACACCGGCATGAGCCTGCGGGCGCTGGCCGCCATCGCCGCCTACGCCGCGATGCTGCCGGTCGCGCTCTTCTGCGTGCGGCAGCGGCCGTCGTGGGTCGGCGTGGTCACCGCCGTGCCGGTGCTGCTGCTGTCGGCGCCGACGCTGGTCAACCTGCTCGTCCGGCGCGTCGAGTGGATCCTCGCCGGCGCGCCGGGGCTGCCGCCGATCCGCCTGCCCGCGGAGGGCACGCCGTTCGGCTCGGTGGCCGTCCCGCCGTTCGTGATCTGGCCGGCGTGGGCCCTCGCCGGGCTTATCGAGTCGCCCCGCTGGCGGCGGATCGTGCAGACCGGCCTCGTGCTGGTCGGGGTGCCGTTGACCGTGCTGTCCGGGTCGCGCTCCGCGTGGCTGGCGATGGGCGTGACGATCGTCGCAGCACTCATCCCGTGGACCTGGCATCGCCGTCACCGCCTGCTGCCGGCCGGCGGGCCGGACGCGCGGAGCATCGGCCTCGGGCTGCTGGCCCTCGCCGGCGTGGCGGCGGTGATCGTGCTCGCCGCGCCCCGCCTGACCGCGGTGACCTCGCTCCTCTACCGCGCCGGCCTGTGGCGCGACACGCTGGCCGCCTGGAGCACCGACCCGATCCTCGGCATCGGCCCCGGCTTCATGCCGTACGCCCGGCAGGCGGCGGCCCCCGACTTCAGCTTCCCGGTCAGCCAGCCGCACTCGCACAACCTGCCCCTAGGCGTGCTCGGCGACGGTGGGCTGGTCGGCCTGGCGGCCGCGCTCGTGCTCGTCGCCGCGATCGCCTGGTTCGCCGGCCCGTGGCGCGCGGGGACGCGGACCGGCAGGACGGCGGGCTACCTGCTGCTCGGCCTCCTCGTCGGTGGGCTGTTCGAGGACCTCACATTCGTGCCGGCCTTCAACCTGCTGGCGATCACTCTGCTCGCCGTCGCCCTGACCGATACCGGCGTCGTCGAGTGGCGGCCGCTGCGGCGCCGGATCCTCCTCGTGCCCGCCGGCGCGGCGGCGCTCGTCCTGCTGGCCGGGATGGTCGTTGCCGATGCCGGCGCGATCGCCTACCGCGCGGGCCTCGACACGTATGTCGACGGCGATTGGGACGGGGGCACGGCACTGCTGGAGCGCTCGACCGCGATCGATCCGTGGCACCCGTTCGGGCCGAAGGCGCTCGCCGTGGCCGCGGAGCGCGCCGGCATGGACGCGACCGCGCGGGATGCAGCGGAGGCGGCCGTCGAGGGGAACGCCGGTGACGCGCCCTCGTGGGTCAACCTCGCAATCCTGTGCGGGCAGCAGGGCGACGCCGCGTGTCAGGAGCGAGCCACCGAGCGCGCGGTGGCGACCGCCGCCTTCTTCGAGGCCGAGCTGCTCAACGCCGCGCTCGGCTACGAGTCCCTGGCCATGCCGGACGCGGCCGACGACGCCTACCTCCGCTCCCTGCTGAGCCAGCGGCTCACCATCTTTGCCGGCGGCTGGCCGCGCGACCTGCCGATCGGCGACGCGGCGCTCGACGACGACTTCGGAGCGCTGCTCGAGTTCAATCGCCTCCTGGCGTGGTGGGCGATGGGCGAGCCGATCGACGCCGCCTCGATCGCCGACCCGGCCACCAGGGCCCTGGCCCACGCCATGCGCGACGAGCGGGCCGAGGCCGAGGAGTGGCTCCAGCGGGCCATCGAGGTGGCGCCGGACAGCATCGACACATGGGACATCGTGATCGTCGTGCGCGACCACTGGGGCCTTCCGGTCGACGACGAGCTCGCGATCGCCGCCGTCGTGCGTGGCCGCGCGTTCCCGGAGCGCGACGCCCCGGTCGGCGTCCCGAGTCAGACGTTCGAAATCGCGGCGTTTCGGAGCTACCCGCGGGACGGCTTCGTCACCGACGCGCAGCGCCTCGGCACGAGCCCGCCGTACCCGTGGATCCTGCAGCGGACGCTGCCCTAGTCGCGCTCGTCGAGCGGCAGGCGCTGGATGAGGGCCAGGCGCGGGCGCTCAGTGCGCACGGCCGGGGCGACCGGGAGCCTCAGCCAGCCCTCCCCGGCCGAGCCGAAGCGATACCGTGCGTCGAGGCGGCGGGCCGAGATGCCGGTGAGCCCGAAGCGCGCAAGCGCCTCGGCCAGCAACGTCCCCTCTCCGCGCAGCGCGTGCGACACGACGCAGCGGTCGCCGTCGCGGAGGACGCCCTCGAGGTGGTCGCGGCGGGTGGCGAAGCGGCGCGCGTGCCACGGCGCCCCGCCGCTCCACAGCAGGTCGCAGGCGACGAAGCCCGGGCGCCCGGCGCCGCGCTCACCGGCGAGCCGCCGGCGCAGGAGATCGGTGTCGAGCCAGCCGCCCTCGTCGAGCGCGAGGAGCCAGCCGTCGAGCACGACGCCGTCCTCGGTCAGGCGTTCGGGAAGCTCCTCGCCGAGCTCGGCGAAGGCGGTGAGGGCGTCGGCCATGCCCTCGACCTGGAGGCGGACGAGGCGCCCGCCCTCGATCCACGCGAGGGCCCGGACGCCCGGCCACCACGGCTCGAAGAGATAGGCGGGGTCGTCGAACGGCTCCGCGCCGGCCGTCGGCTGCATCGGCGCCAGCCGCGCCGGCAGCGCCGCGCCAGGCTCGGTCGGGATCGGAAGGTCGAGCTGCTCTCCGGGCACGACCCGCGGATCAGGCGGTCTTGCGGCGCCGCTGCCGCGGTGCCTCCGCCTCGGCCTCCGCGGCGGCCTTCTTGGCCCGCGTCGCCTTCGCCTTGGTGGGCTTCGCCTTTGCCGCGGCCGGCTTCTCGGCCTCCGCCTTGCGATCGGTTCGCGCGGCCGCAACCGATGCCTCGAGGGCGGCCATGAGGTCGGTGATGTTCGTCGGCTCGGCGCGGACGGCCGGCTCAGGCTTCTCGCCGGCGACCTTCTTCTCGATCACCGCCATCAGCGCCTCACGGTAGCCGTCGGCGTAGTCGGCGGGGTCGAACTCGCCGGTCATGCTCGCGACAAGCTGCTCGGCCATCTTCTTCTCGGAGGCCTTGATCTCGATCTCGTCCTCGGGGAGGTTCAGCTCCTCGGTGGTGCGGACCTCATCGGGCCAGTGCAGGGTGGTCAGCAGCATCGTCTGGCTGAAGGGGTTGAGGGCGGCGAGCTGCTCGCGATCCTTCAGCACGATCTTGCAGATGGCGCTCTTCTCCTGCTCGGCCAGGACCGACTTCAGCAGGTAGAAGGCCTTGGCGCCGATCTGCTCAGGCTCGAGGTAGTAGGCCTGCTTCACGAACTGCGTGCCGCTGTCGCGAGAGGCCGGAACGAAGGTCTCGATCTCGATCGCGCGGACCGTCTTGAGCGGCACCGAGTCGATGTCCTCGTCGGTGACGACGACGTACTTGCCCTTGCTCCACTCGTATCCGCGGACGGTCTCCGAGCGCGGGATGACCTCGTCGTGGAACGGGCAATAGACCTTCATCTGGATGCGGTTTCCACAGGAGGCATGCAGCAGGTTGAAGCCGATGCCGCCCGTCTCGGTGGCCAGGTAGAGCTTGACGGGAATGGTCACCAGCCCGAACTGGATCGCCCCCCGCCACATCGATCGCGCCATCTGCGTGCCGTGCTCCCGTGATGAGAATGCCGATTGCGAAATGGAAGGGTACACCGGGCCTCCAAGGTGGACGGCGTGGACCATCGGTACTACGCGGATGGGCCATAGACCCCGGCGGTCTCGGCGGCGACACTTGGCGCCGATGAATGACGACACCACCGCACCCCGCGCCTACGTCCTCGAGGACGATCCGGACATCGCCGCGCTCGAGGCCGATCTCCTCCGCGAGATGGGCTTCACCGTCGTGACCTGCACGCGGATCGTCGAGCTCGGCGACCTCATGGACGTCGCCCTGCCGCACCTGATGGTGGTCGACGTCATGCTCCCCGATGGAGACGGTGGCGACATCACCGAGCTGCTGCGCACGGCGTGGCCGGGCATCCCCGCCATCTTCGTCTCCGCGGCGAACCGCGAGCGTCTGGCGGAGCTGGCGCCGATCGGTCCGGTCGTCGCCAAGCCGTTCGACCTCGACGCGTTCCGCAATGCCGTCGAGGAGGCACTGGCGGGGGCCCGAGAGCTTCGAACCGCCTCGTGATCCGGGCGGCGCTAGCCCGGGAGGCGCCGCTCCCCCGGGCCGAGCACAGCCACCACGGCCGCATGCTCGCGGCCGGCATCGTCGACCAGCCGGTACCGATGCTCGATGCGCGCGACCGCCGACAGCATCGCGCTGACCGGGCAGTAGATCGTCGCCGACAGCTCGATCGAACGCCGCAGCGCCTCGGGCTCGACCGCGCCGCGCACCCGGTGCTCGACGCGGATGGCGGTGAAGACGCGCGGGTGCTCCTCGACGCGATCTCCGTCGACTTCGACCTCGTACGCGGTCGCGGACTGCCGCTTCTTCTTCAGGATGCCGGCGACGTCCATCGCCGTGCACCCCGCGAGCGACGCCAGCAGGCCGTCGATCGGAGTCGGTCCGCCGCGCTCATCGAGCTCGAGCGCGATCGATCCGCCGCCGTCGGCGCGGGCGTCGACGCGGCTGGTCTCGGGATCGACGGTGGCGACGATGTGATTCGACATCTGACGAGCCTAGCCGAGCGGAGGCATGACCGATGCGCGTGATCCGGCCGAAGGCCCTGTCGACGACCGCGCGCCGACGGCCGATGCTCCTGGCGATCGCGATGGTCGTGACCGGCATCCTGGCGATGGAGCTGACCCTGCTCGTCTCGACGACCACACTCGGTGCGGCGCTCGGTGCCGGAACTGCCGCCATCGCCCTCGGCATCGGCGCCGCGTGGCTCGTCCGCATCCTGAAGCCGAACCGGTCGCGGCAGCTGACCGGCGCGATGGCCGCCCTGATGGGTGAGACCTTCGACGACAGCTACGCGCTGATCGTCGCCCCACGGCTCGCGATCCGCGACGCAAGCCGCCTCGACGGCATCCTCGTGGGCCCCGCGGGTGTCCGGGTCATCACCGTGCGCGACTGGGTCGGCCGCTACCGCGTGCGTGGTCGGATCTGGGAGTTCGACGCCCGCGGCAAGAAGGGATGGATCCGCTGCCGGACGAACCCGAGCTGGGACGCCAACTCGCTTTGTGACGGCGTCGTGCGCTGGGCCCGGGATGCCGGCCTGCCGGACATGCCGATACGCCCCGCCGTCGTCTTCCCGCGCCAGCACTCGCAGATCGTGCTCGAGGAGCCCGAGGACGAGATCGTGACCGCCGACAATGCGCCGTGGTGGGCGAACTCGATCGGCCTCGTGCGACGGATGGACGCCGCGGACAGCGCCCGCCTCATCGAGGCGGTGCTCGACGCCGCAGAGCCGGCCAGGCCGTTCGCGGCCAGGCCGGTCGTCGACCGGGGACCCTAGCCGCCCTCCTCGCCGGGCGCCTCGCCGGGCGCCTCGCTCGCGGGCTCATCCGCCTCGTCGTCGTCGGCGATCAGCAGCACGTGCGCGCGGCCGCGGCGCAGCGCGAGCACCGGGGCCGTGCGACCGAGCTCGGGATGCGTGCCCGACGCGACCGTGGCATCGGTCATGGCGATGAACTGGTCGGTTCCGAGAAGCAGCCCGTCGACGGGCCGGCTCTCCATCGGAACGTGGATCGTGCCGCCGATCAGGAAGGGCGGGATGGCGAGCTGCGCGTGAACGGGGCGCTTCTGGATGCGCATCTCGCCGGAGCTGCCCGAGAGGTCGGCCGCGACCATGATGAGGATCTCCTCGACCGACACCAGCGCGGTCGGCGCGGTGAGCGGCGCGGTCGGATCGGCGTGCTCGCTCACGGTCGCGCGGATCGACCGCCAGGTGGCCGCCGACCTGCTGGTTGAGGATCTCGGTCGACGCGGCTGAAGCGCGTCTCGATGCTGCCCGAGACCCGGTAGGCCGCGGTGTAGATCTCGACCGCGACCGGTCGCACCGCACCGATCCCGCCGCCGCCGAACGCCCCCGCGTCGAACGCGCTCATCGGGGCGGATCGTACGTCACTCGTCGCCGGAGCCGACGGCGGCGATGCGCTCGGTCTCGCCGCTCGCGCCGGTGGCGAGCAGGATGCGGCCGGAAGCCTGCTCCCCGAACAGCGCCTCGACGGTCGCCATCGTGTCGATCTCGGCCGGCATCTTGTCGTCCCGGATGCGCGCGATCCGCGGGAAGCGCATCGCGAACCCCGACCGGTGCCGCGCCGAGCGCATGATCCGGTCGAAGGCAATCTCGACGACGACCTCGGGCACGACGGTCCGGTATCGGCCATGGTCCTGGAGCGTGATCGCCTTGAAATGCTCGGTCATCGTCGCGATCTCGGCATCGGTCAGGCCGGTGTAGGCCTTGCCGATCGTGAGCAGGCGCGCGTCGGGCTCATCGGTCTCGCGCACGGCGAAGGTGTAGTCACTGAGCACGCCGCGGCGCTTGCCGTGGCCCCACTCGACGCCGACGACGACGCAGTCGAGCGTGGCCAGCGCCTTCTTCAGCTTCAGCCACCCGAGCCCGCGGCGACCGGGCTGGTAGGTCGAGTCGGGGTCCTTGACCATCAGGCCCTCGTTGCGCCGTTCGCGGGCGTCGTCGAAGTGGCCGTCGACCTCCTTCGCCGATCGCGCCGTCGCCAGGTGCGAGCGCAGCATCCGCTCGCCGGTCCGCTCCGGCAGCGACAGCGCGTCGAGGGCGGCGCGACGTTCCCGGAGGGGCGATTCGAGCAGGTCGCGGCCGGCGTGGTGCAGCAGGTCGAAGGCGACGAGCACGACCGGCACCTCGGCCAGCAGCTCCTTCGAGGGCTTCACCCGGCCCAACCGGGTCTGCAGCGACGCGAAGTCCAGGACCGATCCCTCTCGCCACGGCACGAGCTCGCCGTCGATGACCAGCGGCGCCTCGCCGGCCAGCGCCGCGGCGGCCTCGACGACCTCCGGAAACGAGCGGGTCACGTCGTTGAGGTCGCGGCTGAACAGCCGCGGTGTGCCGCCGGCCTCGATGTGCAGCTGGGCGCGGATGCCGTCGTACTTATCCTCGATCCAGGCCTCGTCGCCGACCCGCCGCATCACCTCGACGGCGTCCGCCACCGGCGTCGCCAGCATGAAGCGGATCGGACGGCCGACGTGCAGCGCGGCCTCGGCGAGGCGCCCCTCGCGGGCCAGTACCGCCGTCTCACCGATCTCGCCGGTCAGCATGTGCGCCCGGCGCACCGCATCCGGATCGGCGTCGAAGGCGGTGGCGATCGCCTCCTCCAGCAGCCCCTCGCGCAGGCCGATGCGGGTCTCGCGCGACGCGACGCGGCCGATGAAGCGCGCCTCCTCCGTCGTTGCGCGACGGTAGAGATCGGTCATCAGCGCGACCCGTTCGGCAGCGGATCCCGCCGCGGCGATCGCGGCGAAGCCGTTCGCGACGTCCGTGACCGTCAATGGCCTGCCGCTGCCCTCGGTGACGAGGTCAGCGGCCGCGTCGCCGAAGTCCGAGTGGCGGAGGTACGCGGCCCGCAGCGCCTCCTCGCCGGCGCCACTCGCCGCGGCCAGCGCCGCGCCCTGCTGGACCCACCCCAGGCCGAGCTTGGCGGTCGGGTCGACGAGCGGCCGGCCGGCGAAGAAGACGGTCGCCCCCGGCAGGTCGCCGAGCGGCAGGTCACGCAGGTACGCGGCGAGCAGGTCGCGCTTCGCGTTCTTGCTGCGGGTCGCGCCGACGGCGGCGGCAGTGCCGGCAAGCGCGGCGAAGGGCGTCGAGCGCGGGGGCATCGGTCCAGTCTAGGCAGGCGTCGGGCAGCCGCGTACCATCGGCTCATGGTCTTCCCCTGGCAGCGACGCAACGTACCGCCGGAGCTCGCCGCGCGCGTCCCGCCGGGACAGGTGCTGACCGACAAGTTCCCCGTCCTCCACTTCGGGCGGGTGCCCTCGTACGCCGACCTGTCGGGCTGGGACTTCCGGGTGTGGGGCGAGGTGGCCGAGCCGTTCACGCTGCGCTGGGCGGAGTTCCGCAACCTGCCGATCGCGGAGCAGACCCTCGACATCCACTGCGTCACCCGCTGGTCGAAGCTCGACACGCGCTGGGAGGGCGTCGCGTTCACGCACATCGCCGAGGTGGCGCAGCCAACTGAAGCCGCGCGGTTCGTGATCTTCCACGCCGAGGGCGGCTACACGGCGAACGTCCCTCTCGAGACCGCCATGCGGCCGGAGTGCATGCTGGCGTGGTCGTACGACGGCGAGCCGCTCACGCCCGAGCACGGCTACCCGCTGCGGGCGATCGTCCACGGTCCGTACTTCTGGAAGAGCGCGAAGTGGCTGCGCGGGGTGGAGTTCAGCGCGGAGGATCGGCCAGGCTTCTGGGAGCGCAACGGCTACCACAACGAGGCCGATCCCTGGAAGGAGCAGCGCTACTCCGGCTTCTGAGCGCCCTCGTCCATGCTCTTGGCACGCGCGATCAGCTCCGCGACCCGACGGCCACCCTTGCGGCCGATCTCGCGGAAGTGCTCGTTCGAGTAGCGCTCGCTGACGGTCCGGCCGCCCTTTGCACCGATCTCCTGGAAGAACTCGGCACCGTACCGCGCCCGCGTGGTCTTGCCGCCCTTGCGCCCGGCCTCCCGGACGCTCATGTTGCCCTCGTCGATGGGCGTTCCGTTGTGGTCGGCACTCCGTCGCTCAGGCATCGGGCGCCTCCTGTTGCTGCATGCGGCCGCGTCCAGCGGCACGCCGCACGTCGAAGCAAGTTGCGTACCCGGAGCAACCAAGCGCCAGCGGCCCGACGACGATCGGCGGCTAGAATGGCGCGCCGTGCATCCGCTCCTGCGCAACGCCATCATCGGTATCGTCGGCCTGATCATCGCCGGAGGGCTCGCCGCCCTGGCGCTGCTCGGGCGCGACGCCGACCTCTCCGTCCTGGCCCTCCTGGCGGCCGGCATCCTCGGCACCCTGATCGGGCTCTTCCTCTACAGCCAGGGCTGGATCTGGGGCAGCCGCATGGCCCGACGGCGGCAGGGCGGGCAGTCGGTGCTGGTCGCCATCGGTGGCGGGCTGATGGCGCTCGTCGCCGCGGTCGCGCTCGCCGGCCTGCTGATCCTGATCCTGCTCTTCTACCTCGGCTGAGCGCCGTTCGCTGGTAGCATTCGAGGGGACCGTTGCGCGACGCCCCCATCGTCTAGAGGCCTAGGACGCCACCCTTTCAAGGTGGAGATCAGGGGTTCGAATCCCCTTGGGGGCACCATCTCACTTGGCCGCCGTGTATATATGTATATACGCGCATCACGCGCTCCCTAGATGTGGTTGATCTCCACGCGATCGCCACAGTTCGGGCAGAACAGCAGCAGCAGCTTCGGGTCCTCCGGGACGGGGCGCCACGAGTACACCATCGACTCGTAGAGCTGCTCGCCACAGCGCGGGCACTCGTAGCCAAGCTCGAGCCACTGGTCGCGAGGGACGTTCTGGCGGCCCACGGCTGCTAGCGGCGCTCCGGCGGCGGGGGCGGCTCCCAGCCGAGTTTCGGGCCGGCGGGGGTGGCCTCATCGGCGGCGATGATCGCTGCGCGAGCGGCCTCCGCCTGCTCGGAGGGGGCCAGCAGCGGGTAGGACATCGCGTCGTAGCCCGGCCAGCTGCCGACGTCGCCGTCGCGGATCATGATCTGGACCTTGGTGAAGGCTCCGGTGACGTCGCGGACGGATCGGTCCAGCACCCGAAGGTCGCGACCGGTGACCTCCTTCAGCGCCGCCGGCAATGTCTCGACCAGATACGCCGGATTGGGGTCGGCGGCGAGGGCGATCTCGAGCGCCGCGATCACCTGCTCGTCGGGCAGGTCGCGCGGCATCGGGCGGCTGACGTAGGCCATCCGCGGGTCGCGACTCGGTCCGCGGAGGGTTCGAACCAGGGACTTCAGCATCGGCGGCGCGATTGTACCGTCAGGCCCTCCTTCGCGGGCCCTGCAACGATGGGCGGGTATACTTTCGTCCCCAGTGACGACCCCGAGCGCGGCATCGCCGCGGGCAATCCGAGTGCGCCAGCGTCACGCTCCGGTGAGATCACACAACAAGGAGTCACGCCATCACCGCGCGCGTCCGTAAGGCCGTCCTGCCCGCCGCCGGCTTCGGCACCCGCTTCCTCCCGGCCACCAAGGCCATCCCGAAGGAGGTCATGCCGCTCGTCGACCGGCCGATCATCCAGTACGCCGTCGAGGAGGCGGTGGCATCGGGAATCGAGCAGATCATCATCGTCATCTCCACCGGACGCAGCGCGATCGAGGACCACTTCGATTCCAACCCGGCGCTCGAGCGCTGGCTGGAGGAGCGCGGCGACATCGAGATGCTCCGGATCATCCGTCGCATCAGCGAGATCGGGACGGTCGCGTTCGTCCACCAGCGCGAGCAGCTCGGCCTCGGGCACGCGGTGCTGGTGGCCAAGGACCTCGTCGGCGACGAGCCGTTCGCGGTGCTGCTCAGCGACGACGTAATGCTCAACCCGGGCGGCCCGCCGGTCACCAAGCAGCTGATCGAGGCGCACAACACGCATCGCGGCTCGGTCATCGCCGTCCAGCGCGTGCCACGCGAGGAGGTCACCCGCTACGGGATCGTCGATCCGCTGCACGAGGAGGGCCGCGTGGTCGAGATCCGCGACCTCGTCGAGAAGCCATCGGTCGACGAGGCTCCCTCGGACCTGGCGGTGCTGGGCCGCTACATCCTGACCCCGAAGATCTTCGACGTCCTCGAGCAGACGAGCCGCGGCGCCGGCGGCGAGATCCAGCTGACCGATGCGATCCGCGGCCTCATCCGGGAGCAGCCCGTCTTCGGCTACCAGTTCGAGGGCACCCGCCACGACGCCGGCACCCGGGTCGGCTGGCTCAAGGCCAACGTCGCGGTGGCGCTCGAGTCGGAGGACGCCGACGAGGTGCGTGCTTACATCCGCGGTCTCGACCTGCGAGACTGACCGACCGTGGAGATGATCGGCAGGCTCATCAGCGGGCGATACCGGCTCATCGGCCCTCTCGGCGAGGGCGGCATGGCGACGATCTGGCGCGCCCTCGACGAGCAGCTCGACCGCGAGGTGGCGGTCAAGATCCTCCGCCCCCAGTTCAGCTCCGACCCCGGTTTCACCGCCCGCTTCAAGCAGGAGGCGCGCGCCGCGGGCGGCCTCAGCCACCCGAACATCGTCGGCGTCTACGACTACGGCACCGATGGCGCGGACGGCGAGCAGTACATCGTCATGGAGCTCGTCTCGGGGCG
Source organism: uncultured Chloroflexia bacterium (assembly GCA_963840145.1). Lineage (GTDB taxonomy): Bacteria > Chloroflexota > Limnocylindria > QHBO01 > QHBO01 > JACDBZ01. The sequence goes on along the minus strand of CAWIXR010000007.1, from coordinate 166,031 downwards.
CGACCTCTCGGCGATCCTGCGCGAGCGCGGCTCGCTCTCGGTCGACGACTCGGTGCGGATCGCCGTCGCCGTCGCCAGCGCCCTGGAGGTGGCCCACCGCAAGGGCATCGTCCACCGCGACGTGAAGCCCGGCAACATCCTGATCACCGATGGCGGCGACACGAAGGTCACCGACTTCGGCATCGCCCGCGCCGTGGCCGAGGCGTCGATGACGGTCACCGGCACGACGCTCGGATCGGTCCACTACTTCAGCCCGGAGCAGGCGCGCGGGGACGAGGTGACCGGCGCGTCGGACGTCTACTCGCTCGGCATCGTTCTGTACGAGATGCTTACCGCGCGCCGCCCGTTCGAGGCCGATACCGCCGCAGCTGTCGCCCTCAAGCGCCTCAACGAGGATCCGCCCTCCCCGACCGCCATCGGCCGGCCGCAGCCGCCGGGCCTGGAGGCGATCGTCATGCGCGCCCTCGAGCGCGACCCGCTCGCCCGCTTCCCGGATGCTGGAGCATTGGCCGAGGCGCTCCGCGCGTGGCGGCGCAACCCGGGCGCGATGCCGGTCGGAGCCGGCGCCGCAGCCGGCGCGGTCGCAGCCGCCACCCCGGCCGCCGGTGAGCCGACCGTCTACGTTCCACCGCGGGTCACGACCCCGGCTGATCGCGCGCCCGTGGTCCCGCCCCCGTCCCGCCCCTACGACCGCCGCGACGAGGGCCAGCCGTGGTGGATGTGGCTGCTTGCGCTGCTCGGCGTGCTTCTGCTCGGGGCGATCGGCTTCCTCGGCGTCCAGCTGGTTGTCGTGCCAAGGGCGTCGCCGACCCCATCGGTCGCGCTGGTGACGGTGCCGAACTGCAACGACGTCTCGCTGCCGACGCTCCGGTCACAGGTGGCCGACCTCGGGTTCTCGTTGACCGAGGAGGACCAGGCGTCCGAGGACGTCGACGAGGGTCGCGTGATCCGCTGCGAGCCGGCCAGCGGCGACGAGGCCGAGCAGGGCTCCGCGCTGGTCGCGTTCGTGTCAACCGGGCCTGGCGAGGTCGCGGTGCCGCGGCTGCGAGGCCAGACTGAGCAGCAGGCCCGCGAGACGCTCGCCGAGTTCGACCTTAGCGTCGGGTCGGTCGAGCGCGAGCCGGATCCTTCCATCCCCGAGGGGTCCGTCATCCGCAGCAACCCGGCGGAGGGCGCCAATGTCGAAGCCGGCTCCCAGGTCGACCTCGTCATCAGCAGCGGACCGACCCCGTCACCCACGCCGACCCCGACCCCGACGCCCACGCCCACGCCGACGCCCACGCCGACCCCGACGCCCACGCCGACCCCGACGCCGACACCAACGCCTGCGCCCTAGACGATGGGGTCATCTCGGCCCGGCATGCGCGGTGCTAGGATGGCCGGCAGTTGCGTAACCCACGCGTGGAGGCAGACCTGCCGAAGATGGCAACCATCGCCCCGATCACGGTCGACGAGTCGACCTTCGAATCGGAGGTACTGAACGCCGAGAAGCCGGTGCTCGTCGACTTCTGGGCGGCCTGGTGCGGCCCGTGCCGCCTCGTCTCACCGGTGGTCGAGAGCATCGGCGGTAAGCACGCCGAGAAGATCAACGTCGCGAAGGTCAACACCGACGAGAACCAGCAGCTGGCGATGCGCTACAGCATCTTCAGCATCCCCACCCTCATCCTCTTCGAGAACGGCCGCGAGGCCGCACGCCTGGTCGGCTACATGCCCCAGGAGGTGATGGAGGAGCGGCTCAGCCAGTTCCTGGCCTGACCGATGCACCGATTGCGGTGCACACGCGCACCGCATCGGCTCCGTCGCACACACGCGTTCCGCGTGAAGCCACCCGCTACACTCCGGCGTAGGAGGCTGCCCGAGCACGCATGATCATCAAGACCGAGCGCCGCGGCGGGGCCGAGCGTCGCCAGGCGGAGGATCCCTTCGCCCCCGATCGTCGCGGCGACGATCGTCGCACGATGTGCTGGGAGGTCGAGAACTGCGACCTCACGATCCGCTATCGGTGCCCCGCCTTCATCCTGCGCCGCCCGTGCTGGGAGCTGTGGGCGGTGGAGGGCATCGGTCCGGCTCGGGCCTGCTGCTACAACGACAAGGAGTGCGAGCCCGGCCGCTGCATCATCGCCGAGAAGCGCTATGCCGGCGCCCCGGAGCCCATGGCGGTCCACGTCGGCAGGCGCGGCGTGCCGCTGGGCTATACGAAGCCGCGCCGCCACCACTGCCCGCACTTCTTCCTGACGCACGGCGCGAAGGGCCGCATTCCGATCCAGGCGCCACAGCTGATGCGCACGCTGATGAAGCAGGAGGGCACGGTTGCCCGATGCGACCTGCGAGGCGGCGTGCACCTCGACTCCGGCTACGTCAACGACCTGTGCCTGACGGGGCAGTTCAACGACTGCGTCTTCTACGAGGACGCCGCGGACTGACCGCTTGACGCTCTCCTACCGTCGGGCGGTCGCGGCCCTCACCGAGCGCGGGCGCTTCGGGATCAGCCTCGGCCTCGAGCGGGTCGAGCGGCTGATGGACGAGGTCGGCCATCCCGAGCGCGGCCTGCGCGGCGCACTGGTGGGCGGGACGAACGGCAAGGGCTCCGTGGTGGCGATGACCCAATCAGTGCTGACCGAGGCCGGCCTGCGCATCGGCAGCATGCCGAAGCCGCATCTCGTCAGCTACCGCGAGCGGATTGCGATCGACGGCCAGCCGATCTCGCAGGCGGCCTTCGCGAAGGCGGTCGAGCGCGTGCTGCCGGAGATCGACCGGGTCGCGGGGGCCGTCGGTCCACCCACGGAGTTCGAGGCGCTCACCGCCGCGGCAATTTTGGAGCTCGCGCGACAGCGGGTCGACCTCGCGATCGTCGAGGTCGGGCTGGGCGGGCGGCTCGACGCGACGAACGTCCTCGACCTCGGCGTCGCCGCGATCACGAACGTCCAGTTCGACCACGAGGCGATCCTCGGCCGGACCCTGGGCGCGATCGGCGGCGAGAAGGCGCCGATCATCAAGTCCGGCAATCTCGCGGTGACGGGCGCGTCGGGTCGCGGGCTGCGGCCGATCGTCGACCGCTGCGCGTCGCTGAACGTCCCGCTGCTGCGGGCCGGGCCGCGCCAGCCGTATCGGGCAACGCTGCGCGAGACGGGCTGGGGCGGGATCGTCGTCGACGCGCGGACGCCGTCGCGGCGGCTCGACGGCCTGCGCGTCGGCCTCCTCGGGCGGCACCAGGCCGACAACGCGGCGGTGACGCTGGGCGTGATCGACGCGCTCGCCGACCGCTGGGGCATCGCCGTCGACGAGGCGACGCTGCGCCGCGGAATGGCGAACGCGCGCTGGCCGGGGCGCCTCGAGGTGCTCGACGGATCGTCGGTCGGGCTCGAGCGCGTCCTGCTCGACGGCGCGCACAACCCGATCGGTGCCGCGGCGCTGGCTCGGGCGCTCGAGGATCTCGGCGTCCGGCGGCCGACGATCGTGTTCGGCGCGATGCGCACGAAGCGCGTGACCGCGGTGCTGCGCGCGCTCGCGCCGCTCGAGCCGCGCTTCGTCTTCACCCGCGTCGACGACCCGGGCGCCCACGAGCCCGAGGCGCTGGCGAGGACCTGGCGGCGGATCGGCGGGACGGAGCCGCGGACCGCCCCGGACCCAGCCACGGCCATGGCCGTGGCCGAAGGTAACCCGGTCGTCGTGGCGGGTTCCCTCTATCTCGTCGGCGCGATTCGCGGCATGCTGACCGGAACGGGCGAGGAGGCGTGATGGAACCGCGGCTGGCCTGGGGCGAGCGAACCTACCTGATGGGCATCGTCAACGTGACGCCGGACTCGTTTTCCGGCGACGGGCTGGCGACGCCCAAGCGAAGCATCGACGAGGTCGTTGCCGCCGCCGTGGAGCAGGCGACCGGCTTCGTCGCGGCCGGCGCCGAGATCGTCGACGTCGGGGCGGAGTCGACCCGGCCACGGAGCGCCTACGGCGACCGGCCAGCGGTCGACGCCGGGGCGGAGGCCGCCCTCGCGATCCCGGTGGTCCGCGCCGTTGCGGCCGCGCTGAGCGATCGGGCCATCGTCAGCATCGACACGACGAAGGGAACGGTGGCGCGGGCCGCGCTGGCCGCCGGCGCGCGGATGGTCAACGACGTGTGGGGCGCGACGCTCGATCCGGGCACCGCCGTCGCGGCGGCCGAGGCCAATGCGCATCTCGTGCTGATGCACAACCAGGAGGAGGGCGACTACGCGGCCGGCGTGTACGAGACCGTCGTCGGCTGGCTGCGGATGGCGGTCGAGACGGCCGCCGAGCGCGGGGTCGCACGCGAGCGAATCATCGTCGACCCGGGCATCGGCTTCGGGAAGGGAACCGAGGAGAACCTCGAGCTGCTCCATCGGCTCGGTGAGCTGAAGGCGGCGCTCGACGGGATGCCGCTGCTGGTCGGCACCAGCCGCAAGCGGTTCCTCGGCGAGCTGCTCGACGGTGCGGCGCCGGAGGACCGGGGCGATGGCACCGCCGCGACCGTGGCGCTGGCGATCGCCGCCGGCGCGGACATCGTGCGCGTCCACGACGTCGAGCAGATGGCCCGCATCCGACGGGTGGCGGACGCGATCGTGCGCCGGTGACCCCCTTCCCCGACCGCCTCAGCCTGCTCGGCATGCGCTTTCAGGCACGCCACGGCGTCCTGCCGCAGGAGAAGGTGGAGGCCCAGCCCTTCGAGGTCGACGTCATCCTGCAGGCCGATCTCTCGCGCGCCGCCGAGACCGATGCGCTCGACGACACGGTCGACTATTCGGCCATCCACGAGCTTGTCGGCGCACTGGTCACGGGACCCGCCTTCGACCTCATCGAGGGACTGGCCGGCGCAATCGCCCGGGCCGTGCTCGCCGCCACCGACCCGGCGCTGGTCGATGGAGTCGAGGTCCGCGTCCGCAAGCCCGAGGCGCCGCTCGACGGCAAGCTGGACACCGTCGAGGCGGCGCTGCTGAGGCGCCGCCTCGAGTAGCCCTCCGCCGCCGGTCAGCGCTCGTCCGGAAGCTCTCCCAGCGTCACGTCGACCTCGCTTGTCGAGCTGTCGCGCAGCACGCGGAGCGTGATCGTGTCGCCCGGGGAGAACGGCACAATCAGCATCGACAGGTCCGAGCCGGGTCCGATCTGCTCGCCCTCGATGGCGACGATGATGTCGCCCTCCTGCAGGCCGGCCTGCTCCGCCGGGCTGCCGGGGAAGATCGGCGACTGACCGCCTTCGGTGCCGATCAGCGCGCCGTACTCGACCGGCAGGCCCTCCGACTCGGCCAGCGCCGGGTCGATCGGCATGTAGAAGATCCCGATCCAAGGGCGTGCGATCTCCGCGCCCTCGACCGCCTGCTGCATGATCGGCTTGGCGACGTCGATCGGGATCGCGAAGCCGATGCCCTGCGCGTCGGTGCTGACCGCGGTGTTGACGCCGATCACCTGGCCGCCGCTGTTGACGAGCGGTCCGCCCGAGTTGCCAGGGTTGATGGCGGCATCGGTCTGGATGAGGTTGTTGAGCTGCTCGGTGCTCGTCTGCCCGGCGTCGGTGGCCTGGATGCGACGGCCGAGCCCGGAGACGACGCCCGTGGTGACGGTGTTCTCGTAGTTGCCGAGCGGGTTGCCGATGGCGATCGCCAGCTGGCCGGGCTCGAGTTCGGCCGAGGTGCCGATCGGTGTCGTCGGCAGGCCGCTGGCCTCGATCTTCACGATCGCGAGGTCGGTGAGCGTGTCGATGCCGTAGACGCTGCCCTCGAGCTGCCGGCCGTCATTGAGGACGACGATCAGGCTCTCCGCGCCCTCGACGACGTGGCGGTTGGTGACGATGAAGCCGTCCTCGTGATAGATGAAGCCGGAGCCGGAGCCATCCTGGCCCCCGAAAATGCCACCGGTCGTGCGCTGGATCGTGACCACCGCGGGCGCCACGCGGGCCGCTGCCGTGATCACCGCGCTCGACTCGTCGATCGGGATCTCGCTGACGGTGTTGGCGTCCGTGCCCTCGCCGGTCACGAAGCCGGACGGCCCGTCGTCGAGGAGGGTCGCGACGCCGAACGCGGAGAGCGCGCCGGAGGCGAGGCCGGCAACCACGGCGATGGCGATGATCGGTGCCGTGCCCGGGCCACGGCGCACCTGGACCGGCGCTGGCTGCTGTGGCGGGCGCGTCGACCACGCGGGGGCGGCCTGCCAGGCGGTCTGTGTCGGATCGCGGTGCACCTCGGGCCCGTACCGCTGGACTTCGACGGGCTGCGTGCTGTCAGGATCGTCAGGCTGGTCTGGCTGATTCGGGTCGGTCTTCATCGGTCGATGCTTCGCTTCTGCTGTGTGTTCGCGCTCGCCGAGCGGGCGATCGTCAGCCTACGGTCCCCGGGTTGCGCGCAGCGCGCCCGCCGCGTGAAGTTTCGTTGACCTTCTCGGTCGCCGCTTCGGGCTCATCGGCCGCATCGGCGGGCCGTCTCGGGAGGATGATGCGCACCTGCGTGCCGTTGCCGACCTGGCTGGCGAGCTCGATCTGGCCCTCGTGCATCTCGACGATCGAGCGCACGATCGCGAGCCCAAGGCCGCTCCCGGATGCCCGTGCCTCGCCGGTGTTCGTGCCGCGGTAGAAGCGCTCGAAGATGTGCGGCAGCTCGTCGGCCGGGATTCCGGGGCCGGTGTCGGTGACCTCGATGAGCACGTCGGACGGGCGCTCTTCCAGCCGGACCGATACGGCACCGCCGCGCGGCGTGAACTTGATCGCGTTGCCGATGAGGTTGTTCATCAGCTGCACGATGCGCTCACGGTCGAAGCGCACCTCGACCGGCTCGGCGGGCACGGTCGACTCGAGCGCGACGCCGCGCTCGACGGCGGACTCGCTCAGTGCCTGCACGACGGCCTGCACCGGGTCGCGCAGGTCACCGGTGCGCATGTCGAGCGGGTAGATGCCCGCGTCGATCCGCGACAGGTCGAGCAGGTTCGTGCTCAACCACTCGAGCCGCTGGATCTGCTCCAGCGACCGCTCCAGGAACTCCTGCCGGGTCGCCTCGTCGACGGAGCCGTCGCGCTGGAGCTCGGTGTACATCCGCAGGGCGGCGATCGGCGTGCGCAGCTCGTGGCTGACGTCGGCGACGAACTCGCGAAGCCGATCCCGGTCGGCCTCGAGCATGCGGAGCGTGCCGGACAGGCGGTCGGCCATCACGTTGAACTGCTGGCCCAGCTCGTCGATCTCCAGCACGCCGGATCGAGCCGCGCGCTCGTCGAGCTGTCCCTGCGACACGCGGGCGGCGACGCGCCGCAGGCGGCCGATCGGCACGGTCAGGCTGCGGGCCGCGATGATGCCGGTCACCAGCGACGCGCCGAGCGCCAGCAGCCCGGCGCCGATGAGCGCGCTGCGAATCTGCTGCAGCGTCGCGACGCGCGTCGAATACAGGTCGCTGACGATGACCTCGTACTCGACGCGCTCGCCGTTCGGCAGCTCGAGCGGCACGCGCCGGGCAGACGGCCCGATCTCAGTGTCCTTGCGCAGGCCGCGCGACTCGAGTTCCTCGGTGTTCGGGGGTGACTCGCGCGCAACCGGCGCCCCGAGGTCGTTGATGATCGTGACCGTCGCGTTGAAGTTCCGCGCGGCGAGCGCCGCCACGTCCCGAGCGATGCGCGAGTCGCGCAGCTCGCGCACCGAGGCCGTCGCCTCGGTCGCCGGGTCGCTGCCGATGCGAGTCACGGCCTCCTGCAACGACAGCCCGGTGGAGACCGCTGCGTCGTCCACCCGCTGCTCGGTCTGCGCGACGAAGAAGCCGGGGAGGATCTGCTGGATGGCGATGCCCGAGGTCATGAGCCCGACGAGCGCCACGATCGCCAGCGCCAGGACCAGCCGGACGTTCAGGCGGCCGATGAGCGCCGGGAGGCCGCGCGGGTCGAAGCTGGACCACTCGAGCGTCGACCGCGACGGCGGGGGTTGGTCAGTCCTCGGCGAAGGCATATCCGACGCCCCTCACCGTGCGGATGTAGCGAGGCTGCGACGGGTCCGGCTCAACCTTGTCGCGAATGTGGCTGATGTGGACGTTGATCGTGCGCTCGTCCTGCTCGAGCGCATCGTCGTAGTCACGCACCAGCTCGAGCAGCTGTGCGCGGGTGAAGACGCGGCCCGGCCGGGAGGCGAGGTGTCGCAGCAGGTCGAACTCGGTGGTGGTCAGGCCGATGCGCTCGCTCCCGCGCGTCACGCGCCGGCGCTCGAGGTCGATGACGAGGTCCCCGCGGCGAAGGGTCCGGCCGGTCTGCGTGTCGGCGAGCTCACCGTACGCGCGGCGCAGGAGCGCCTTGATGCGGCTGACCAGCTCGCGGACGCTGAACGGCTTGACGAGGTAGTCGTCGGCACCCATCTCCAGCCCGACGACCTTGTCGACCTCGTCGGCGCGCGCGGTGAGGAAGAGGACCGGCGCCCGTGTTTCACGGCGCAGCTGGCGCAGCACCTCGAAGCCGTCGATCCCGGGCAGCCGCACGTCGAGCACCACGAGGTCCGGCGCCGCATCGGCGAAGTTGGCGATCGCGTCCTCACCGGTGGGCTGCACGCTCACCGTGTAGCCCTCGCGCTCGAGCGCAACCTGCACGCCGCGCGCGACGGCGGGCTCGTCCTCGACGATCATGATCGTGCCGGCCACGCGGGCAGTATAGGAATCGGCCGGTTTCAGGCCCGGATTGCTTCCCGTGAAGATCCGTTATCCAGAGGCGCCGACGCAACGGCTAGCCGGAGAGCGCGGCGTCGAGCGCCGGGTCTCCACCGACGAGGAAGTCCTCGGCGCTGGCGGGGATGAGCACATCGGGCTCGATCGTCAGGCGCGGGTCATCGGGCTCGGCGAACTGCCAGTAGCGTGTGCTGACGCCGACCTGCATCGGCACCGGCAGCGACTCGAGGCGCACGAAGTTCACGTCGTCCCAGAAATTCAGGCCGCCGGCCATCGGTTCACCGATGAAGACTGCATCGGTGCTCTGCTCGATCTCGGTCGACAGGTTCGAGGCTGCGCTGAAGGTGACGCGGTCGATCAGCACGCGCAGCTCGCCGGGATGCGCCTCCGCGAAGTCCTGCACCAGCTCGAGGAGCGGGCCGTAAGTCGTGTTGTCGCCGCCGGGGTTCTGACGCAGGTCGAGCACGAGCCGCCGGACCGATCCGCCCTCGAACAGCTCGCGCGCGTCGCCGACCGACGGCGCGACCACGTTGCGATAACGGATGTAGAGCACGCCATCGCCGAGCTCGTCGATCGTCAGCGGCTCGGGGTCGGTGAGGTAGCGCGAGCGATCGCTCGACGGCAGCTGGTGCATCCCGCGGCCGCCGAGGAAATCCTCGTAGGCCTCGAACGGGATCGGCTCGAGGGTCTCGACCGTCTCGAGGCCGTGATGGTCGATCGCCAGCTCGACCGGACCGTCACCGATGATCCCCAGGCCGCGCAGCACCTCGGTGCGCGGCAGGAAGATCGGGCGGAAGGCGGGCACCGTGGCCGGACCGTCGCGCGGCACGAGCGGCTCGATCGCCGCCAGGACCTCGTCGATGGGAGTGCCGTCGATGGCGGTGATCGTGGCCCCGACCAGCCCCTCGTGCGGCGGCGCGGCGTCGGTGATCGTGATGCCCTCGTCGAACTCGTAGACCGTGATCGGCAGCGCCGGGGCCTCCATGCCGAACAGTGGGAATGCGAACTGGTGGCCGTCGCGTCCCTCGCGGCTCAGGAGCGCGACAACGCGCATCAGCTCGACCACCGACTCCTCCGCCGTGTACTCCGGCAACGCGGCCTCGTACGCGTCGAGCGCGGCGACGAAGTCCTCGCGCGCGATGCCGTGCCAGGCGTCGGGATGCGTCGAGTCGAGCGACGAGATCAGCTGGTCGAGGTCGCGGGCGACCTCATCGGCCTCGGGCGTCGCGGTCGGGGCCGCCGTCATCGAGGGGGCCGCATCGGTCACGACGGCGGTCGCGCTTGGTCCGGCGCCGGTGCAAGCGGCAAGCATGAGCGCCGGCAGCATGGCGGCCGGCGATCGCAGGAGGTTCCTCATCCGCCAGTGATACGCGGCCCGTTCCGATTCCGTTCGTTCCGCCCGGTTGCCGCTCGGCCGCTCGGCGGGTACCATGCCGGCTCGCAACCAGCGCTCTTCGACCCGATCCGTGCTGCCCGCCGGCACGACACCACAGAGGAACTCACGACACCGATGGACCTGGAGCTCACCCTCGACCCGCGCGAGGCCCACGGCAAGGCCAACAAGCGGCTGCGCCGCGATGGCATCGTGCCGGGCATCGTCTTCGGCAAGGGCGAGGCTTCCACCCCGGTCCAGGTCGACGCGAAGGTGTTCGAGACCCTCTACCGCAAGGCCGGCCGCACCTCGGTGGTCGATATGCGCCTGCCGGGTCAGTCGACGCCGACGAGCGGCATCATCAAGAGCGTCCAGCGCAACCCGCTCAGCGGCAACGCGATCCACGTCGACTTCTTCATCGTCAACCTCAAGACCGAGATGGAGATCGACGTCCCGATCGTCTTCACCGGCGAGGCGCCCGCGGTCGAGGAGACCGGCGGCACGCTGCTGCACAACCTGTCGAGCCTGCACGTCAAGGCGCTGCCGAACGACATCCCGCAACAGGTCGTCGTCGACGTCTCGGTCCTGCGGACCCTCGACGTCGCCATCCACGTCCGCGACCTCAGCCTCAACCGTGACCTCGTCCACGTCCTGACCGATGGCGACACGCTCGTCGCGACCGTCGTCCCGCCGCGGGTCGAGGAGGAGGAGCCGGAGCCGGTCCTCACCGAGGAGGAGCTCGAGGCGGCGGCGGCCGAGGCCGAGGCTGCCGGCGAGGGTGCCGAGGGCGAGGGCGGCGACGCTGCCCCGTCCGAGGGCGAGGGCGAATCCGAGTCCTGAGGCCCGCGCGTCACGTGGTCACGCCCGACGGCGTCGAGCGCTGGCCGCGCGCCGAGGAGCCGGTCGGCTGCATGTGAGGCGCGGTCACTCGCCGATGAGTGTCTGCACCTCGGCGCGGATCGCCTCGACGTCCGGCTCCAGGATGTAGCCGCGACCGTCGCCACGGTCGCCCTCGAACACGATCAGCGGCGGCTCGATCAGGAAGTTCGTGACCTCCGCATCGGCCGCACGGCTCGCCAGCTCGATCAGCGTGGGAAGCTGGTCGAGGGGAAGATCGGTCTCGAGCGAGGCGAGGCCGTCGAGGAGCGCCACCAGGTCGAGATCCGTGTCCGGATCGACGAGCCGCGAGACGAGCTCGACGATCACCTCCTGCTGGCGGCCCATCCGGCCGTAGTCCTGGTCGACGCGCGTTCGCACGTAGCCGAGCGCCTGCGCGGCGTCGAGCGTGTGCGTGCCGGGCTCGAGGGCGAGGTTGACGATCGGGTCGGCCAGCGGCTCGTCGAGCGTGACCTCCACCCCGTCGACCGCGGTGACGAGGGCGGCGAAGTCGTCCATGTCGACGATCGCGTGGCCGTCGATCTCCACGCCGTAGAGCGTCTCCATCGCGCCGACGAGCGCCTCGATTCCCTGCTCGGCGTACAGCCCGTTGATCTTGCGCGGGTAGACCGTGCCGTCGGGCAGTGGCACGTCGACCGTGTCGCGCGGCAGTGAGACGAGCGTCAACTCCGACTGATCGGCCGAGAGGCTGACAAGCATCAGCGCGTCGGTGTTCAGCGGCTGGTTCTCGCCCCGTCGCCGCTCGTTGAGATCGATGCCGACGTAGAGGACGTTCCAGGGTCGGTCCATCAGCTCGGCCGACAGCGTCGGCGAGGCGGTTGGCTCGGGCGTCGGCTCCACGGTCGGGCTCGGCGTGAAGCTGGCGGCCGGCTCTTCCGGCGCGCACGCGGCGAGCAGGAGGCCGATGACGGCGGCAGCCACGAGCCAGCCGCCGCCGATGTTCAGAACAGAGGGTCGTTGCATGAGGGCATTATCGGCGTGAATGACCGATGCCTCGCGCCCGATCACCGTCGCCGACTACGAGCACCTCGCCCGCGCAGTGACCGATCCCGCCGCGTGGGACTACCAGGCCGGCGGCGCCGGCGACGAGATCTCGATGGCCGATAACCGCGCGGCCTGGGACCGGATCCGGCTTCGCCCGCGCGTCCTCGTGAACGTCGCCGAGCGCAACCTCTCAACGTCCGCCTTCGGCGTTGAGCTGGCACATCCGATCGTCGTGGCACCGACCGCGGCCCATTCGCTCTCTCATCCCGAGGCCGAGCGCGCCACCGCCCGCGGCGCGGCGGCGGCCGGCGGGCTGTTCACACTGTCGACGATCTCATCGGTGCCGATGGAGGATGTCGCGTCCACCGCCCCCCACGGCCCGCGCTGGTTCCAGCTGTACGTGCCCGCCGACCGGGACGCGTGCCAGGCCCTCGTCGAGCGCGCCACCGCCTCCGGCTTCTCGGCCGTGGTCGTGACCGTCGACCTGCCGCTGCCCGGCAACCGCGAGCGCGACCTGCGCAGCGGCTTCGAGGTCCATCTCGGCGCGCACCTGCCGCCGGAGCAGCTCGTCGATCCGGAGACCGGGATCGTCGTCCTGCCGACCTTCGACTGGGACGAGCTGGCCTGGCTGCGTTCCGTCTGCCCGCTTCCCCTGCTGGTGAAGGGCGTCCTCAGAGCCGATGACGCGCTCCGCGCGGTCGACGCCGGCTGCGACGGCGTGTGGGTCAGCAACCACGGTGGGCGGCAGCTCGACACCGCGCTCGCAGGTGCCGACGCCCTGCCGGCGATCGCGGAGACCGTCGGCGATCGGGCGCTGCTCGTGGTCGACGGCGGCGTCCGGCGCGGCATCGACGTGCTCAAGGCGCTCGCGTTCGGCGCCGACCTCGTCGCCATCGGTCGCCCGGCGCTGTGGGGCCTGGCGGTCGACGGGGCCGATGGCGTCCGGCGCATCATCGAGCTGCTGCGCGACGAGCTCTCGCTGGCGATGGCCCTCGCCGGCTGCCGCACGCTCGCCGAGATCACTCCCGATCTACTGGCGCCGAACCTCATGCAGAACGGGTGATGCCGGAGGCGAGCATGACGGTACTCTGCCCGATACCGATGAAGATTCGTCGCCGTCCCCGCCTCGCGCTCCTCGTCCTGCCGCTGGTCGTGGCGCTCGCCGCCTGCGGCGCGGTCGAAACCGCCGCCTGCGGCCTGCTCGGCTATGGGAACGAGATCCAGGCCGATCTCGACGAGCTCCTCGCCCTCGACCCGGCGCTCGTCGCTGAGGCCGGAACGCCGGAGAACGAGGCCGCGCTCGCGGCGATCGACAACCTCGAGACCACCGGGGCCGAGGGGCAGGCAGCGCTCGACGAGACGTCCGAGGACGATGTCGGCCCGGTCATCCGGGCGGCGTTCCAGGCCGCGCTCGATGCCACCGAGATCGCGGCGACGAACCTGCGCTCGGCCGTCGATTCGGGTGACCCCGCCGCCGTGACCGACGCGATGTCCGACGTCCAGCTCGCCGCCGATGCGATCGACACCTTCCTGACCACGCTCGGCAGCCTGAACGTCGAGTGCGGCGATGACGGCGCGAGCCCATCGGAGAGCGGTGCGGCGAGCGCCTCCGAGAGCGCCGCGCCGACCGCGACCCCGACGGCCGAGCCGACCGCCTCGCCGTCTCCCACCGCGGAGCCGACGCCTTCGCCATCTCCGACACCGGAGCCAACCCCAACGCCGTCGCCAACCCCGGAGCCGACGCCCACGCCAACGCCGACTCCGACTCCGACACCAACGCCCACTCCGACTCCGACACCGACACCCACGGCGACGCCAACTCCGACACCGACACCCACGCCGACGCCAACTCCGACTCCGACGCCGAGTCCCACCCCCTCGCCGACGCCATCGGCCACACCGTCGCCGAGCCCAACTCCGTCGCCATCGCCGAGCCCGACTCCGTCGCCGTCTCCATCGGCCACCGAGAGCCCATCGCCGGAGCCGTCGCCGTCAGGCAGTGGCGAGCCGGGCGACCAGGGACCGGGGCCGCTGCCGTGGCTGGCCGGGCTCGCGCTCCTCGCGGTGGCCGCGGGCGGCGTGTGGGTCTGGTATCGCTCGCAGCAGGAGGCCGATGAGTTCGACGCGACCGCCGAGGGCATCCCGCCCGAGGATCTGCCGCCGGACGACCTGCCGCCGGGCGGCGCGCCAATGGAGCCCCCGCCTGACGGTCCGCCGCCGACCGAGCCGGTAGAGCCCACGCCACCGCCGACCGAACCGCGCTCGACCGCTGAGTGAGGCTGTGAGCCAGCAGCCGCTCGATCGGGTTCCGGTGCTCGTCTTCCTCGCGCTGTTCGTCGTCGCCACCTACGTCGTCTACGAGGCCGGCTACCGGCTCGGGGTGTGGTCGAAGCAGCGCGACCCCGACGGCGTCGAGGGGCCGACCGGCCTGATCGTCGGCTCGGTTCTCGGGCTCATGGCCTTCCTGCTGGCGATCACGACGGGCATGGCGTCGGACCGATTCGACACGCGCCGCGGCCTGGTACTGGCCGAGACGAACGCGATCGGCACCGCCTACCTGCGCGCGGGCTACCTGTCGGAGCCCGCCTCGACCGATAGCCGAGCGATCCTTCGCGAGTACGTCCCGCAGCGGATCGCGACCTCGGACACCGAGCAGGTCACCGCCGCCATCGCTCGCTCCGAGGAGCTCCAGGCCGAGCTGTGGGCGATCGCCGAGGAGGTCGCGCGGACCGAGGGATCCGACGTCGTCGCCCTCTACATCGAGTCGGTCAACGAGATCATCGACCTGCACACGAACCGCGTCGTGGCCGGCGTCTACGCGCGCGTGCCGATCACGATCCTATGGCTGCTGATCGGCGGCGTCATCCTGAGCCTCGGGCTGGTCGGCTACGGGGCCGGGCAGGACGGGAAGCGGAGCCCGCTGATCGCGACCGTGCTGGTGATCTCGCTCGGCGCCGTGCTCTGGCTCGTCATCGACCTCGATCGGCCGCAGGACGGGCTGATCAACGTCAGCCAGCAGCCGCTCATCGACCTCCAGGAGAGGATCGAGTCCTCGCCCTGAGGCGAAGTGGAGCCGAAGGTGGGATTCGAACCCACGACCGTCGGTTTACGAAACCGATGCTCTACCCCTGAGCTACTTCGGCCCGGCAAGCGAGCGCCGATTCTAGCGCATCCGTCTCTCCGGGCCCCTCGACCGCACCGCCATTCGCCTGAGGCGTGTATCCGCCAAAAAGTGGCCGAGTATTCCGCTCGTGCGTGGAACGGCCAGCCAGAACCGCTACAGCGTGGCCGATCCAATCCGCACGCGAGTAATAGGCCAAGAAGCGGCCGGTACAGTCACGTGGCGAATATCGGCGGGCGGTCGGCGGGCGGCTTCAGCCGGAGGGACCGGCGGGGCTGACCGGCTTCTCCGGCGGCATCCAGCCGTGGATCAGCTCGTCGTGGTAACGCGGCGGGCCGTCCGCGGCTGAGCCCCTCGGCATTGGCGCCATCGGCGCCTTGCCCTTCGCGGCGAGGACGTAGTAGGCGCAGGCATCGGTCAGCGGGCAGAGGCCGCAGATCGGCCGCGGGGCGCGGCAGGTGTCGCGCCCGTGCCGGATCGTCTCGACGTGGAACGGGTACATCTCGTCCGGCGCGAGCACCTCCTCCAGCAGGTCGTGGGCGCGTGGCAGCGGGGTGCGCGGCGGCAGCATCCCGAGCCGCGTCGTGACGCGATGGACGTGGGTGTCCACCGGCATCGCCGGCCGCCCGAAGCCGAAGAGCAGGATGATCGAGGCCGTCTTGCGGCCGATCCCCGGCAGTGCGATGAGCCACTCGCGCGCCTCGTCCAGCGGCATGGTGCCGAGGAAGCCGAGGTCCCAGGTGCCGTTCGTTGCGGCGTGCACCTCGGCCAGCACGTGCTGGATGCGGCGCGACTTCGTCGGCGCCAGGCCGCCGGGGCGGATGACGTCCTCGAGCTCGTCGGTCGGCGCGGCCAGCACCGTGTCCCAGTCGGGGTAGCGCGCGCGGAGCGCGGTGAAAGCCCGGAACGAGTTCACATCGGCGGTGTTCTGGCTCAGGATCGTGAGCACCAGCTCGCTGACGGTGTCGACGCGCGGCCCCGCCCAGGTCGGATGCTCGTACCGATCACCCAGGCGCTCCAGCACGACGTCCGCCAGCCTCCGGCGTTTCCGCCGATCCGCCGCCCGTTTCTGCGGGCTCGGACCCTTCCTCGCCATGGACCGATGCGCCCCTACGGGCGCGCAAGCTCCAGGCCGATGCCGACGGTGCGCGCGAGCCTCGCGGCCGCGGCCTCCAGAAGCCGATCGGTGTCGGCCATCGCGGTCGAGAGGTCCGCCGGCCGGTCGCCGATCGGCTGCACAACGGTCAGCGCCGTCGCGACGTCGAGCGCCTCGGCACCCGGGCCGAGGGCGCCGCACAGCAGCACGACCGGGCTGTTGCGCGAGCGAGCCAGGGTGGCGACGCCCATCGCCGTCTTGCCCTGCAGCGTCTGCTCGTCGGCGCGCCCCTCGCCGGTGATCACGAGGTCGGCCTCCTCGAGCGCGGCGGCAAGCCCGACCAGCTCGGCCACGACGTCGACGCCGGGGCGCAGGGTGGCGCTCGTGAAGCCGAGCAAGCCGGCGGTCGTACCGCCGGCCGCGCCCGCGCCGGGCAGGTCGGCCACCAGCCGCCCGGTGGCCGCCTCGATGCCGGCGCCGAATCTCGCCAGCGCCGCGTCGAGCTCGGCCACCGTTTCGGGGTCGGCGCCCTTCTGCGGGCCGTAGGTCGCGGCCGCGCCGCGGCTCCCGACCAGGGTGTTCGTGACGTCGGAGGCGACGGAGAGCCTCACCTCCTCCAGCCGGGCGTCGAGGCCGGCCGGATCGATCCGATCGAGGTCCGCCAGTGCCGCGCCGCCGTCGGGGAGCTCGGCGCCGTCCCTGCCGAGGAAGCGGATGCCGAGCGCGCGCAGCAGTCCGCTGCCGCCGTCGGTGGTCGCGGAACCGCCGAGCCCGATCGTGATCCGCTCGACGCCGGCGTCGAGCGCGGCGCGGATGACGTCGCCGGTCCCGCGCGTCGAGGCGCGCCGCGCGCTCTCGGGCGTGCGCTCCTCCGGCGTCAGCCGCGCCAGGCCGGAGGCGGCGGCCATCTCGACGAACGCGCCACGACCGTCGTCGAGCAGCAGCCAGTCGGCGTCGATCGGCCGGCCCAGGGCATCGGTCGTGGAGACCGTCCGTCGTTCCGCGGCGTCGCCGAGCGCATCGGCCACCGCGGCGAGCGTGCCCTCGCCGCCATCGGCCATCGGGCGGCGGATCACCTCGTCACCGCCGCGCACCTCGGACCAGCCACGGGCGATGGCGGCGGCCACTGCCACCGAGTCGAGGGCGCCGCCGAACGAGTCGGGGGCGATGAGGACGCGCAGGGATCGGTCTGGCATGCCCTCCGATGATACGGGCAGAGGTGTACCCCGGCGTGGGACCGCATCGCCGGGGGTTGCAGGGTCGGTCAGATCGCTCGGACGGGCTCGCTCGCGGAGCTCCGACTCGGCCGGTGGACGGTCCCTCCACGCCCTGACTACCCCGTCCGACGCGCGCCGGTTCCCCTGTTCATGGCATCGATGGCGGCTCGCTCGACGTCATCGATGCCGGCCGCCGCGAGGATGCGCTGGATCATCGGCGACTTGTCGATCACGTATTGGTCGATGTCGGCGTAGTCGCGTTCGGCGAGCTGGAGCTTGAGCTGCCCGTACTCGTCGCGCAGCCGCGCATCGCGACGCAGCAGGTCGCGCACCGCGAGATGGTTCCGGAGCGCGAGGCAGCCGTCGACGGCCACGTACACGTGGCGCGGCGGCGCATGATCCGGAGCCCGAAACGCGTGGCGGTCGTTGATCCCGAGCTCGCCGAGCCAGGTGTAGCCGGCGGCCTCGAGTGCCGCGCGCGCTGCCGGCAGGTGCTCGGCGGCGACCACCACGTCGACGTCGATCTGCGGCTTCGCCGCGAGTCCCGGAACCGATGTGCTGCCGACGTGCTCGACCGACCGGATCGGCACGCCCTCGAGCGCGGCAAGCAGCGAATCGCGAACGGTGCGGAACTGCTCGCGCCAGCCCGGGTCGTAGGGGACGACCACGACGTGCATCGGCGCGTGGTCTATCGGTCCTTCAGTGACCTGCGGCGCTCGACGTAGGCCGGGATCGAGGCCATCGGTGGGCGGATCTCGTCGCCGATCTCGCGCACCTCGAGGTTGAAGTGGTCCTTGCCGGTGTTGATGAGCTTCATGCCGCGGCCGACCTCTGTGAGCAGCTCGAGCCGATGGCGCTCCTCGAGCTTGCGGATGGCGCCCTGGAGGATGACGTAGGCCATCTGCGACAGGTTGGGCAGCGGCTGGTTGCGGTGGATGCGCCGCTCGAGGTCGACCTGCCCGAGGCCCGCAAGCCCGGCGGAGTCGAGGATGTCGATGAGCAGGCCGATCTCCACGGCGTAGCCGGTGAAGAAGGGCAGTCGCTCGAGCAGCGCGCGGCGGCCGGCGTACTCGCCCGACAGCGGCTGGATCATGCCCGACAGCTCGGGGAAGAAGAGGTTGATGAGCGGGCGCGCCATCAGCTCGGTGACGCGGCCACCGCCCTCGGCCTGCAGCTTGTCGCCGCTGCGGATCGGCCGCTGGTAGAAGCCCTTCACGTACTGGAGCTGCGGCTCGGCCAGCAGCGGTCCGAGCAGCCCGTACACGAAGCGCGGCTGGATATTGCTGATGTCGGTGTCGATCCAGGCGACGATGTCGCCATCGAGCACGTGGAGGCTCTTCCACAGCGCCTCTCCCTTGCCGACGAAGGAGCCGAGCTCGGGCAGGATCTGGGAGTGGCGGTACACCGGCACCTCCAGGTCGGCGGCGATCTGGGCGGTGCGGTCCTCGCTGTCCGAGTCGATCACCACGATCTGGTCGATCAGCGGCACGCGGTCCACCAGCGCGCTCTTCACGCGCTTGATGACGATGCCGATCGTCTTCTCCTCGTTGAGCGCCGGCAACCCGAGGCTGATCGTCAGGTTGTGGCGCTCCTTGAGCGCGACGAGCTTGCGGATGTCGGCGAACTCGTGGGCGTGGAAGGTGTTCTCCGCGAACCACTTGTCGACAACCACCGGCAACGACCGCGTCCGCTCCACGAACGCGTCGGCGTGGGCGAGCGTGCCCTCCGACGCGCGCAGCTCGTCGAAGGTGGCGAGACCCAGCGACTGCTTCGTCTTCACCACGATCACCGTCGGCTTCGCCTTGCTGGCGACCGTCTCGGCCAGGGTGCCGAACAGGTAGCGACCGTCCGGGCTGGCGTTCGTCGGCTGGGCCGATGCGCCCATCACCACCAGGTCGTGGTTGGCGGCCTCCTTGATGATCGCCTGGCGCACGCTGGTCGCCTCGCGGATGATGCCGGTCGCCCGTCGCGTGCCGGCATGCTCGCGCACGAAGGCGTCGACCGCCGCCTGCTCGCGCTCGACCGCCCGTGCGCCGATGCCCTTCGGCACGACGTGCAGCACGACGACCTTCGCGCCGAAGCGCTTGGCGAGGTCGCGGCTGATGCGCATCGCCAGCTCGGCATGCGGGCCGCCGCGGACCGGCACGAGGATCGAGCCGACCTTGTCCAGGCCGCGCTGCTTGACGACCGCGATGTCGCACGGCGACTCGCGCACGACCGCGTCGATGGTCGGGCTGAACACCGGACGCGGCAAGGCCCGCTCGCCCGCGAGCACCATCTCGGCGTCCTCCGCCTCGGCCCGAGCGGTCTGCGACGGCGTCGGCGGGCCGCCCCAGCCGAAGATCACGAGGTCGGTGCTCTCCTCGCCGACCGCCTCGATCACCCCGTCGGCGGCATGGCGGCCGATGCGCACCAGCGTCCGCAGCTCGACTCCCTCCTCGTCGCCGAACGCGAGCACGCGCTGGAGGAGGCGGCGCGAGGTCCGTGCCTGGGTCGCACCCTCCGAGAGGCTCACGCCCTCGGGCACCTCGACGATGCCGAGCGCGGTGATCTCGGTCGGTCGTCCGTCGGCGACGCCCGCACCGATGCGCACGAGGTCGCGCGCCGTCCTCGGGTTCGCGAGCGGCAGAAGGATGCGATACGGCGTCTTGCGCCGGGCAGCCGCCATCAGCTGCCGGCCCCGGTCGCTCGCGCCGCCTGCCAGCGGGCGACGAGGTAGGGCTTGAGCTCCTCGAACTGGCGCGCCTGATCGTCGATGACCCGCTCCGCCTGGTCGGTGGTCAGCTCGAGCGTGTCGCTGATGAAGCCGGCGGTGCGCCCGAAGTAGAGCGGGGTGAGGCCGGCCAGCAGCCGCTCACGATCGGTCCCGGGCCGGTTGAAGGCGACGAGGCTGTCGTAGAGGCAGCGGATCCAGAGGTCGGAGCTGAAGCGGAAGTCGGCCGGGTCGCCGCCGATGTCGAGGCCGTTGACGCGCTCGAGCTGCTCCGGGGCAAGCATCTCGGTCCACACCTCCTGTTGGGCCAGCCTGGCCTGCTCGAGGTTGTCGACCAGCTTGGCGTGGTTGACCTTGATCTCCTCAGGGGCCACCACGCGCTCGAAGCCGTACTCCGGGATCGGGTGCGAGCCCTTCACGCGGAGCCATCGGTCCTCGTAGTGGCCGGCCAGCTTGAAGAGGGTCCCGACGACCTGGCGGAACATCGGGCCGAGGTCGCTGGCGGGGTCCTTGGCGTCGTGGATCTTCGCGCCGAGGCGTGCCTGGCAGACGGCGAAGCCCTCGTTGATCGCCGAGTGCGTCATCCAGATGTCGATCCCGAAGCGCGCGGCGAGGTCGTCGAAGGTGTCGAGCTCCAGGTAGCGCGCGACGAGGTCGCCGGAGACCGCGAAGTCGCCGCCGATCGGCTGGCGGATGCGCGCCCCGTACAGCGCGCGGGTCAGCGGATAGCTGATGTTGTTCGTGATCGTGCCGTCGTACTTGTAGCGCGCGTACATCGGCGCCACGAAGTCGTAGCCGCCCTTGAGGATCGGCCCGGCCAGCAGCTCCACCCATTCCGGCACGATCGAGCGCAGGTCCGAGTCGACCATGACCATGGCCTTGACCTTCAGCTCGCGCGCCACCTCGAACAGTGCGCGCACCGCGGTGCCCTTGCCGCTCGTGCCCTGGTAGGTGACGCTGATGCGCTGGAGCTTGTGCTTCGGGCTGACCAGGATCACCTTCTCGAGGTAGTCCGGGCTCTCGGTGCTGACCGCGACGCGCGGCGTGTCATCGGGCGAGCCGCCGTCGCTGTTCACGAGGATCGGCTTCAGCTCGGGGAAGTACTGGACCATGCCGGCCGTGCTGGCGCGCACGACGTAGCCGATCGTCTCGGCGTTGCCGAAGGACGGGATGCCGACCATCAGGTCGGCGTTGCCGACGCGCCTGACCTCGGCCAGCCCATCGGCATCCAGCGCCGATGGGATTCCTGCGGCGGGATTGGCGGTCAGGGCGGAGCCTCCTCGAACGTGCGTCGGCCGGTGGCGGCTCGGGGCTCCGATGGTAGCACCGCCCGGCGCGGGGTTCGCCGGTGTTGGCCCCGTGACAACGTCAGGCTCATTCGCCCGCCCAGTCCGACGGCGCCTCCCAGTACGGCTGCCCGATCGGGTCATCCGGGGCGGGCAGGATCAGCGTGACCGGCAGCCGTCCCGTCCGGCCAGCCGCGTCGGTGTGGGTGAGGAGCCGAGCGCCGTTGACGGCGACGTCCCAGGAGCCGCCGGGGATCGCCAGCTCGACGGTGCGCTCCTCGAGCGGCTCGAGCCGGTGGGCGGGACCAACGGCATCACCGTTGCCGTCGACGACCTGCACGACCATCACGTCGTCGCTGTCGTTGCGCGCGTCGATGGTGATCTCGGACCCGAACACCGCGCAGCCGGCGAGCACGACGGTCGAGATCAGCGCAACGAACCGCAGATGTCCCGTCAACCGCTCCTCGGTATCCGTGGGTGCAACAACCGGAGACTATGGACCGATCCGGGCGCGCAACTTGGCCGATCCTTGCACCGCGCGCAACGTCCGACGAGGTTGGATCACGAATGTGACGCTGCTCCGCCGTTCGTTGCGCAGGCGGCACAGCAACGGAGAGGGCGACTCAGCCCGGGCCGTAGAGGTCCAGCTCGCCGATCTCGACGTTGGCGCCGACTTCCGCGCGGATCGCCTCCCAGGCATCGAGGTCCCACTCGCCGACGAAGGTGATCGCGGTCCCCTCGCGCCCGGCGCGCCCGGTGCGGCCGATGCGATGGACGTAGGTGTCGGCGTCCTCGGGGATGTCGAAGCTCAGCACGTACGGCAGGTCGGTGATGTCGAGCCCGCGGCTGGCGACGTTGGTGGCGATGAGGAACTGGATCTTGCCGGCGCGGAAGGCCGCCAGGGTGCGGTCGCGCTCGCGCTGCGACAGGCCGCCGTGGAGCGCGGCGACGTTCTTGCCGCGGCGCTTCAGCGTCGCGGCCAATCGGTCCACGCCGATCTGGGTGTGGCGGAAGGTGAGCAGCCGGTCGAAGCCGTAGTGCTCGTTGAGCTCCACGAGTGCGGCGACCTTGTCCTGTTCCGCGACGAAGTACACGAGCTGGCGCACGGTCTCGACGGTGCGCAGGTCGGGCCGGACGGTGACGTGCGCGGGGTTCGGCTTCATGAACCGATCGCAGATGCGCAGGATCGCGTACGGCATCGTGGCGCTGAACAGTGCTGTCTGGCGCGTGCGCGGGGAGCGGGAAAGGATCGTCTCGACGTCGACGATGAAGCCCATGTCGAGCATCCGATCGGCCTCGTCGAGGATCACGGTGTGGACGCGGTCGAGCAGCAGCTCGCGACGCCGGATGAGGTCGAGCACCCGCCCCGGCGTGCCGACCACCACCTGCGCCCCGCGCTTCAGCGCCTCGATCTGGCGGTCCATGCTCGAGCCGCCGTAGATGGCCACGGTGCGCACGCCCCGGAATCGGCCGATGCGGCCGATCTCATCCTCGACCTGCACGCACAGCTCGCGGGTCGGGGTCAGGATGAGCGCCTGGACGTGCTGGCTCGACGGCTCGATCTTCTCGACGATGGGGATGCCGAAGGCCGCGGTCTTGCCAGTGCCCGTCTGCGCCTGGCCGATGAGGTCCTCGCCACGCCGCAGCGGAGGAATGGACCGTGCCTGCACCTCGGTGGGGGTCACGAAGCCCATCGACTCGATGGCGCGCGCGATCGTGGCCGGCACCTCGATGTCGCCGAACCGATAGCCGCCTGCGGCGGCGATGGCGGCAGCCTCGAGCTCCGATGGCGCCTCCGGCTTCTCCGTGGCAGCCTGGTCCCGGCCTGCGGCCGCGTGACGGCGGCGCGGGCGGGCGCGCTGGGTATGGGTATCGGGCAAACGGGACTCCTGGGAAATTGAGGGCGCGCTCGCGGGTGGCGCTGCCTGCACTGGAACGTCTCGATGCTACCACGCGAGCCGCCCGGACCCTTGACGGGAGCATGAGTGAAGATGATACTGAGTATCGTTATGGTGCCACTCACCGCCGTCCTCGTCTCGTTCAGCGCCTTTTTCTCGGCCCTCGTCGGGGGGATGCTGGCGATGCGCGCGGTCGGCCATGTCGGGCTCGTGATCGCGTTCGGCGCCGGGATCCGCATCGGTGCAGCCTTCTTCGACCTGATTCCCGAGAGCGTCGAGCACCTTGGCGGGTCGCTGGACCTGGCGATGATCTTCACCGCCCTCGGCTTCCTGGCGTTCTACGCGATCGAGAAGCTGACCGCCCTCCACGTCGGGCACGAGACGGCCACCGAGCTGGACCACGGCGACGCCGAGCATCACCACATCGGCCTGATCGGCGCGATCGGCATGAGCCTGCACAGCTTCCTCGACGGCGTCGCGCTGGCCGCCGGCCTTGCCGTCGGCGGCGGGCTGGGGCTGGTGATCGCGGTCGTGGTCGTCGTCCACCGCTTCAGCGACGGCATCGGCATCGTCAGCCTGCTGCTGGCCAGCCGCACGCCGCGAGACGAGATCTACCGCTGGGTCGGGCTCGTGGCACTCGCTCCCGTGCTCGGCGTCGTGGTCGGACTGCTGCTGCCGATCCCGGACATCGTCCTCGGCGGGATGCTTGCCGTCTTCGCCGGCTTCTTCCTCTACATCGGCGCGGCGGAGCTGCTGCCGGAGGCCCACCGCAGCGACCGATCGCGCTGGGTCGTGGCCGCGACACTGATCGGCGTGGTCGCGATCTACGGCTTCTCGATGTTCGCCGCCGCGGTCGGTGGACATTGAGCGGCGCGTCGACCGCCGAGCGGCTGCGCGACGCCGGGGAGCGCGTCACCCGGCAGCGCCTGGCGGTTGCCGATGCGCTGGTCGCCGCCGGCCGCCAGGTCTCGGCTCAGGACCTGTACGAGCAGATGCACCGGGGCGACCCGGGCATCGGGCGCGCCACCGTCTTTCGCACCCTCGAGGCGCTCGTCGCCGCCGGCCTCGCCCGTCGCCTCGAGCTGGACGGCCACGTCTACGGCTACGTCGCCTGCCGTCCCGGGCACCACCATCACCTCTCCTGTGACCGATGCGGGCGCGTCGAGGAGATCGACGAGGCATACATCCGCCCGGTCGCCGAGCGCGTGGCGGCCAACCTCGGGTTCCGGATCGACGACGAGCGGGTCGACTTCTACGGGCTCTGCGCGAGCTGCGCCCGGCGCGGCTAGCCGGCGCTGGCCGCGACCTGCTTGCGGGCCGGCGGCGCGGTCCGGGCGCCGGCACGGCGATCGCCATAGCCCTTCGGGTACTTCAGGCGCCAGGTCCACGCGTCGGCCAGCATGTGCTCCAGGGTCGAGTGCGTCGGGTGCCAACCGAGCTCGCGTCGCGCCCGGCGCGATGACGCCACCAGCACCGGCGGGTCACCGACGCGGCGCTTGACGGCACGTGCGGGCACCGGTCGCCCCGTGACGCGCCGCGCGGCCTCGACGACCTCGCGAACGCTGAAGCCGGCCGCCGAGCCGAGGTTGTAGACCTCGAGCGACGGATCGGCCTCGTCGGTGGCCTCGAGCGCCAGCAGGTGGCCGTCGGCCAGGTCGCGGACGTGGATGAAGTCGCGGATGCAGGTGCCGTCGGGCGTCGGGTAGTCCTGCCCGTAGATCTGGACGTGCGTCGCCTCGCCGGCGGCGACGCGCAGGATCAGCGGCATCAGGTGCGTCTCCGGGTCGTGGTCCTCGCCGTTGCGCTCGGTCGCGCCGGCGACGTTGAAGTAGCGCAGGCTGATCGCGCGCATTTCGTGCGCGGCGCAGAACCAGCGCATTGCGCCCTCGAAGGCGAGCTTCGTCTCGCCGTAGGGATTGATCGGCTGAGTGCGGTCGGCCTCGGCGATCGGGACCCGGCGCGGCTCGCCGTACACCGCCGCGGTCGAGCTGTAGACCAGGCGGGTGACGCCGGCATCCCGCATCGCCTCGAGCAGCGAAACGCCGTGGGCGACGTTCGTGCGGTAGTAGGCGCCAGGGTTCTCCATCGACTCGCCGACCAGCGAGCGCGCCGCGCAGTGGAGGACCGCGTCGACCCCCTCGGAGAGGATATGGCGCAGCTGCATCCGATCGGCGAGGTCGCCGATCACCAACGTGGCGCCATCCGGCACTGCGGCGGCGTGGCCGCTCGCCAGGTTGTCGTAGACGAGCACCTCGTGGCCGCGCTCGAGGAAGCGCTCGACGCTCGTCGACCCCACGTAGCCGGCGCCGCCGACGACGAGAAGCTTCAATCCATGCCCTCCCCTCTGCCTAACGGGCCAGCGCGGCGGCCGGCTCGTCCGTGACCGTGCGGGCGAGAGCCGGAGTGAGCTGCGCGGAGACGCGCGTCGCACCGGCGGCGACCGCTTCGGTGAGCTGGTCGAGGCTGCGGAACCGGCCGCTGGCCTTCACCCCGATCCGCGGCCCGACGCTGTCGCGCAGCAGTCGGGTGCGGGCGACGGTGGCGTTCGCGCTGGCGCTGCCGGCGCCGGTGACGACGTAGTCGGCGCCCGCGCGCTCGGCCAGGTGGCACGCTCGACGCACGAGATCCTCGCCCAGCGGGTCGGAGCCGACGATCACGCCGGCGGCGGCGAGCGCCGAGTGCGCCATGTCGACGACCGCCAGCATGTCGTTGAAGACGGTCTCGTCGTCGCCGGAAACGAGCGCGCCGCTGTTGAGCACGAAGTCGATCTGGGTCGCGCCCTGCTCGAGGGCCTTGGACGCCTCGAAGGCCTTGACGCTGAGCAGCTGGCCGCCGTGCGGGAAGCCGACCACCGTGCCGAGGGTCACCCGCGACCGACCCAGCGATCGCTTGGCAGCCTTCACCAGCCATGGGCTCACGGTCAGGGAAGCCAGCTCGTGCTCGGTGGCGAGGCCGACCGCCGCGGTCAAATCGGCAAGGGATGCGTTCGGCTGCGTCAGCCGGTGCTCGACCCGGAGCGGGCGTCGGCCGGTCAAGGTCATCGGAGCGCGGTCCCTCCGATCAGTGGTCGGCGGTGGAAGAAGACGTCCCAGACACGGTCTGGACGGCCGATTGTAGCAGCGTGCCTTCCGACGTCACCGGGCCGGCATCGGTCCCGGCAGACCGGCGGTGCGTCCGGTCACCGCTCGCGCGCGAGGTCGAGCAGGACGTCGCGCCTGTTCAGGCCCGGGTCGTCGAGGACGAGCTCCGTCAGCCGATCGAGGACGGCACCGATCTCCGGCCCCGGCGCCATGCCCAGCGCGCGCTGGAGGTCGTGGCCGTCGATCGCCAGCCGCCGCTCGACGAGCAGGCCCGGCTCGGCATCGACCTGCGCGGCGATGCGCGCCTCGAGCTCGGCCTGGTTGGCGTCGCCGGCGGGCCCGACGCCGGACGCGGTGTTGTCGGCGCGGCGCAGGGCGAAGAGGAGCTCGCGGTCGACGCCGTCGAGGCGACGCACGAATCGGCGCACGGCGGCATCGGTCCAGGCCGGGTCGTAGTCGTACATGTGGTGTCGGATGGCGCCGATGACGCGCTCGGCGAGCGCCCGCGGCACTCGCAGCCGGCGCAGGACCTCGCTCGCCTGCTCGGCGGAAACCTTCTCGTGGCCGATGAAGTGGCCACCGCGCTGGGTCTCGGCCTTGCCGAGGTCGTGGAGGAGCGCGGCCAGGCGCAGCACCGGAGGGTCGTCCGGCGGGGCGGCGTCGACGGCACGCAGGGAGTGGTCGAGGGCGTCGCCGGGCACCGCCTTGGCCTGCGGCACGCCGCGCAGTGCGGCGAGCTCCGGCAGGATCACCGGCAGGAGTCCCAGCTGCTCGAGTAGGCCGATCGCGCGCGATGGAGTCGGATCGTCGCGGAGGATGCGGACGAGCTCGTCCCGCACCCGCTCGGCCGAGACAGAGGCGACGGTCGGTGCCAGCTCGCGGATCGCCGCCTCGGTGGGCGGGGCGATCGTCAGCTCGAAGCGCCCGGCGAAGCGAGCCGCGCGGATCAGGCGCAGGGCGTCCTCGGCGAAGCGCTCTGCCGGGTCGCCGACGGCCCGCAGCACCCGCGCCGCCAGATCGGACTGCCCGCCGTGCGGGTCGATCAGCGCGCCGCGCCGCGCCTCGAGGTCGATCGGTAGCCAGGCCACCGCGTTGATCGTGAAGTCGCGCCGCCCGAGGTCATCGGTGAGGGAGACGCCGAAGCGGACCTCGTCGGGGCGGCGCCGGTCGCGGTAGGCACCCTCGGCGCGGTACGAGGTGATCTCCACCGCCGGATCGGCACCGATGGTGACCGTCCCGAACCGGTTCTCCCAGGTCGCGCCGGCGAAGAGGGCGACGATTTCCTCGGGAAGGGCGGAGCGTGGCGGCGTCCCACTCGCCGGTGTGCGCGAGGTCGAGGAGCCGGTCGCGCACGACCCCGCCGACGAGGGCGACCTCGTGGCCGGCACCGGCCAGAGTTCGCAGCACGTGGACGACGCGCTCCGGCAGGACGGGGTACACCAGCTCGGCGGGCATGACACGCATACTAGGACCGCGCCGTCGACATCCCCGGCGATGTCGATCGGTCCGGCTCCCGTTCGTCGCTGATGACAGGAGCGGCCAACGACGCCGCCATCGTCTGGAGGTACCGACTCAATGCGCTACGCACTCCTCATCGTCGGTCCGTCAACGGCGCAGCCCTCGCCCGAGCCGCCTTCGCCTGAGCGGGAGGCCGAGGTCACCGAGGCGTACCTCGACTACACCCGGATGCTCAGGGAACGCGGCGCGTACCTCGGCGGTGAGGCGCTGCAGCCGAACCCGACCGCCACCACGGTTCGCGCGTTGGATGGCCAGACGGTCGTGACCGATGGTCCCTTCATCGAGGCCAAGGAGGCGCTGGGCGGCTTCTACATCGTCGAGGCGCGGGACCTCGACGAGGCGCTGGAGCTCGCGGCGGCATGTCCCGGCGCGCGGTGGGGCGCCGTGGAGGTGCGACCGGTCAAGGACTTCCCCGCGGGCTCCGAGGAAGCGGAGGCGATGTCGATCACCGCCGCGACGACGCCGGCCTAGACCGCCTGCGGCCCGGGCACGGGCTTCAGGACGCGCGGCGCCTCCAGGAAGAGGAAGGTGCGCCAGGCGTCATTGCGCTCATCGGCCAGGTAGCTGCCGAACAGGTAGCGCAGGTCGGCGCGCGGCGCCCGCGGCTCGCGGAGCAGGGCCATCCTCGCCTCGGCGACCGTCTTGCCGCCCTTGCGGTGGTTGCACGGACGGCAGGCGGCGACGAGGTTCTCCCACTCGTGGCGCCCGCCTCGGTGCTTCGGCGTGACGTGGTCGATCGTCAGGTCGCGGCTGACCTTGCCGCAGTACTGGCAGGTGTGACGGTCGCGGCTGAAGACCTCGCGCCGGCTCAGCTTGACCCGCGGCTGCGGCCGCTTGACGTGGTGCTGGAGCCGGATGACCGATGGCGCCGGGATCTCGATCGTCGGCGTGTGGATCATCTGGTGGTTCTTCGCCAGCAGCTCCGCCTTGGCGGCGCCGAGCAGCCGGAACGCACGCCTGATGTCGCAGACGTTGAGCGGCTCGTAGTTCTGGTTCAGGACCAGCACCGGTGCGTTGATCATCGTTCGTGCGCTTCCTGCGCCGGATCATACCAACGTCACCGCCGCGTGCTGGCGCCCGGATCCTGTCAAGCCGATGTCAGCGGCCGATGCCCGTGGCCGATCGAGGACTACCCCGCCTGCGGGGCGACCTCGAACGTCATCGGGGTGTCGCCCTCGATGACGAGGCGGCCCTCGGTGTCGATCGTGTAGCCGGTCACGCCCTCCAGGGCCAGCAGAAACGCCTGCTCCTGCTCGCTGACGGCCTCGTCGGCGCACGCCATCCGGGTGGTGGCCATCGGCCCGAAGGTGACCTCCGAGCCTTCGATCGTGACCTCGCCGCTGAACGTGTTGCAGCCGGTCGAGCCGTTGACAGTGCCGTCGTCGTTGAAGGTGATGCTCGGCGGCGTCTCGCCGACGGGTTCCGCGCCGTCGAGGTCGACGAGCTCCCAGGAGGTGCCGGGCAGCTCGGTGATCGCCTCGCGGCTCGTGATCGCGCAGGCGGTGAGGGCCAGCAGCACGAGCAGGGCGAACGAGCGCTTCATCGGTCACAGGATACGCTCACGAGGCTCTGCCGGTGGGCGCCTGGAGCGCCCGAGAGTAGAATGCGGCCTCGAATGACGACGATGGAACGATCCACCTGGGCCACGAAGGTCGGGCTCGCCCGCATGCTCGCGGGCGGCGTGATCATGGACGTGGTGACCGCCGACCAGGCAAAGGTCGCCGAGGAGGCGGGCGCCGTGGCGGTGATGGCCCTTGAGCGCGTGCCGTCGGACATCCGCAAATTCGGCGGCGTGGCGCGCATGAGCGACCCGAAGCTGATCAACGAGATCAAGGACGCGGTCAGCATCCCGGTCATGGCCAAGTGCCGCATCGGTCACTTCGCCGAGGCCCAGATCCTCGAGAGCCTCGAGGTCGACTACATCGACGAGTCCGAGGTGCTCACGCCGGCGGACGAGGAGCACCACATCGACAAGCACGGCTTCCGGGTGCCGTTCGTGTGCGGCTGCCGCGACCTCGGAGAGGCCCTCCGAAGGATCGGAGAGGGGGCGGCGATGATCCGCACCAAGGGCGAGGCCGGCACCGGCGACATCGTCGAGGCCGTGCGCCACATGCGCGCCGTGCAGAAGGGCATCCGTCAGCTCCAGACCATGCGCGAGGACGAGTTGTTCGCCGCCGCCAAGGAGCTGCGCGCGCCGCTCGACGTCGTGAAGCAGACCGCGGAGCTGGGCGCGCTCCCCGTCCCGAACTTCAGCGCGGGCGGCGTCGCCACCCCGGCAGATGCGTCCCTGATGCGCCAGCTCGGCGCGGAGGCCGTGTTCGTCGGCAGTGGCATCTTCAAGAGCGAGAACCCGGAACGCTACGCCGAGGCGATCGTCAAGGCCGCCACGCACTACGACAACCCGGAGATCCTGGCTGAGGTGAGCACCGGCCTCGGTGAGCCGATGCGGGGCACCTCGCTTGGCGAGATCCCGCCGGAGGAGCGGCTCGCCATCCGCGGCTGGTAGGGGAGTTCCCGTGGAGTCCGATCGCGAGCCCAGGATCGGTGTGCTCGCCGTGCAGGGCGCCGTGCGCGAGCACGTTGCCGCCATCCGCGACGTCGGCGCCGAGCCGGTCGAGGTGCGGCTGCCGCGCGACCTCGTCGACCTCGACGCGCTGATCCTGCCCGGCGGCGAGTCGACCACGATGCGCCGGCTGATCGACGCCTACGGCCTCCGTGAGCCGATCGCCGCGCTCAGCGCGACCGGCGCGCCGATGCTCGGCACCTGCGCCGGCATGATCCTGCTGAGCGAGCGCCTTGCCGATGGCGAGGAGCCGTACTTCGGCCTCCTCGACCTCGAGGTGCGTCGCAACGGCTACGGCCGGCAGCTCGACAGCTTCGAGGCCGATCTCGACGTGCCGGCCCTCGGCGACGAACCGCTCCACGGCGTCTTCATCCGCGCGCCGCTGGTGACCGATGTCGGGCCGAAGGCCGAGGTGCTGGCGCGCGACCCCGACGGCAACCCGGTCGCCGTGCGCCAGGGCCGGGTGCTTGCCACGGCTTTCCACCCCGAGCTGACCGGCGACCGGCGCATGCATCGGCTCCTGCTGCAGATGGTCGGCGAGGAACAGAGACGCCCGGCGTGATCGAGGTCGAGCGGACGATCCGCAGCGCGCGCCTGACCGATCGACAGGCGCTGGCCGACCTGTCGCGCCGCGTCCACGCCGCCCACGACGCTCACCGCCGCAGCCTCGGCGTCCCGGCGCCGAGCACCGATGCGCATCGCATCAGCCTCTCGACCCTCATCCCGTCGTGGCTGCCGCTGCGCGCGCCATCGGT
This sequence comes from uncultured Chloroflexia bacterium, assembly GCA_963840145.1. GTDB lineage: Bacteria > Chloroflexota > Limnocylindria > QHBO01 > QHBO01 > JACDBZ01. The sequence continues at coordinate 134,898 of CAWIXR010000007.1, read as the reverse complement.
CCATCTCGTCGCGGAGGTCGACGGCGACCTGGTCGGGTCCTGCCGCGCGATCGAGGAGCCCCACCGCGACGACTGGGTGATCACCGAGCTCGACGCCGCCGAGGGACCGATGGCGGCCGAGATCCGCTTCGACCTGCTGCGCGCGCTCGTCGAGGAGGGCGCGAGCCACGACGTCGCGCGCTTTCACGCGGCCTGCGCCGACGTGCGCGACAACCTCGAGCTGTTCGGGCAGGCCGGGTTCATGGCCTACGCCCAGGAGGAGATCTTCTACCGGCCGCCGGAGGTCCAGCGCGGGCCCCGCTCGTGGTTCCGATCGGTCGTCCGCCGCGACGGACGGTCGGGGCCGCGGGCGGAGGCCGCCGTCGAGACCCTCGACCTCCAGGCCGCCGGCGCGCCGGACGCGTGGCACCTGTTCGACTTGTGGAGCCACACCACGCCGCCGGCGATCGCGCGCCTCGAGGGCTACAGCGCGGCCGACTGGGAGGGGGTCGGCCACGAGGCGATCGTGCCGCGCTCGGCGCTCAACCCGCTCCTCCACTTCACCGAGGTCAACGCCTGGCTCCAGCCGACGGAGCAGCGCGCCGGCGGCTTCGCCCAGCACGGCGCGAGCCGCGGCGGCCCGCACTACCTGCGCTTCCTCGTCCGCGACGGCGTCGACGGCCCGCGCTTCCTGCGCGCGACGCTCGGACGGGTCGGGCGCGACGCGATCGGTGCGGGCATCCTGTCACCGGTGCGAACATACGAGTCGGCGGGGATGCGCGCCGCGGAGGCGACCGGCTTCGAGCCGATCGGACGCGTGACGATGCTGGTCCGCGAAGTGCGTGCGCAGGTCCGCCAGCCGGCGATGGTGCCGGTCACCCGGTGACGCAGACAGGGAGGTCACGAGCAGACGTGGAACGCCGCGAGACGACCGACGATCTCGACGCCCTGATGGCGGCGCTGCCGCCCGAGATCGTCCAGCGCCTGGGTGCGCTCTCGAACCGCACCGACCTGCTCGAGGTGGTCATGGACCTCGGGCGACGGCCGGAAGCTCGCTTCACGACCGGTGAGGAGGACCTTCTCGACCGCGAGGTGACCGATGCGGACATCGCCTACGTCATCGACCACATCGGCGTCTTCGGCGACGACAACCGCGCCGGGATCGAGCGCACGCTGCACCGGATCAGCGCCATCCGCAACCGCTCCGGCAAGGTCGTCGGGCTGACCTGCCGCATCGGCCGCGCGGTGTTCGGGACGATCGACATCATCCGCGACATCGTCGAGGGCGGGCAGTCCGTGCTGCTGCTGGGCCGGCCGGGCGTCGGCAAGACCACGATGCTGCGCGAGGTGGCCCGCGTCCTTGCTGACGACCTCGGCAAGCGCGTCGTGGTCGTCGACACCTCCAACGAGATCGCCGGCGACGGCGACATCCCGCATCCGGGCATCGGCGACGCGCGGCGGATGCAGGTCCGCACTCCGACCGAGCAGCACGCGGTGATGATCGAGGCGGTCGAGAACCACATGCCCGAGGTGATCGTCATCGACGAGATCGGGACCGAGCTGGAGGCGGGCGCCGCACGCACGATCGCCGAGCGCGGCGTGCAGCTGGTCGGCACGGCCCACGGCAACACGCTCGACAACCTGATGCTGAATCCGACGCTCTCCGACCTGGTCGGCGGCATCCAGCCGGTGACGCTGGGCGACGAGGAGGCGCGGCGGCGCGGGACGCAGAAGACGGTCCTCGAGCGCAAGGCGCCGCCGACCTTCGACGTGCTCGTCGAGATCGTCGAGCGAGACAACGTCATCGTCCATCGCAGCGTCGCCGAGACGGTCGACGCGATCCTGCGCGGCCACATGGTCCCGCCCGAGTCACGTTCCCGCGACGAGGCAGGCCAGGTGCGCGCGTCGACGAAGTACGACTACCGGATCAGCGAGACGTCGTCCGGCACGCCGGCCTTCGCCCCGCTCGAGCCGACCGGTGGCTTCGGTGCCTTCGGCCGCAGCGGCCGCGGCTCGGCCGGCGCGCGCTACGAGCGCGGGCTGCGGCCCCTGCCCGGTGGGGGCGGAGCGCGAAGTCCGCGGACGATGCCCGGCGAGCGGATCGCGTCCGCGCCGCCCGCCGCCGAGGAGCGCAACCCGCGACGCGAGCTGGAGCAGGCGCTGGCCGAGATGGACGAGCGCTCCACGGTCGAGCGGCCGATCGGTGCCCAGCGCCCGCCCTCGGAGCGCGCTCGCCAGCAGCGGCCGATGAGCGTCTTCGCCTTCGGCGTCAGCCGCAAGCGCCTGGAGCAGGCGGTTCGCGAGCTGGGCGTGCCCGTCAACGTGGCCCGCGACCTCGACGAGGCCGATGCCGTCGTCACCCTGCGCAACTACTACAAGCGCAAGCCCGCCGCCCTGCGCGACGCGGAGTCGAACGGCGTGCCGATCTACGTGCTGAAGACGAACACGACGCTCCAGATGGAGAACATGCTGGCCTCCCTGTTCGACCTCGAGGCCGATCCCCAGGAGGCCGCGCTGCGCGAGACGGCCGAGGCGATCGGCCTGGTGCAGGCCTCCGGTCGCCCGGTCGAGCTGGCGCCGCAGAACGCCTACGTCCGGCGGCTCCAGCACCAGATGGCCGAGCGCAACGCCCTGATGTCGCGGTCGCGCGGCTCCGAGCCGAACCGACGCGTCGAGCTGGTCCCCGATGACGGCGGGGGTTGGCGATGAGCGGTCGGATCGGGCGGATCCTCGTCCTCGTGGTCCTCGCCCTCGTGGCGCTCGCGCTGGTGGCGACCAGCGTGATCCCGCCGGCGTGAGCCGCGGCCGGTTCATCACCCTGGAGGGACCCGAGGGAAGCGGCAAGACGACGGCGGCGAGGCACCTCGCCTCGTGGCTCCGCTCGCGCGGGGTGGCGACCGTGCTGACCCACGAACCGGGTGGCACTCCGCTGGGCGAGGAGGTGCGCCGGATCGTGCTCCACATGCGCGGCATGAGCGACGACCTCGACCCGCGCGCCGACGCGCTGCTCTACGCCGCCGCACGGGCCCAGCACGTCGCCCGCGTCATCCGACCGGCCCTCGAGCGCGGCGACTGGGTGGTCTGCGCGCGCTTCATCGACTCGTCGTTCGCCTACCAGGGCGCCGGCTACGGCAACGACCCCGCGGAGATGCGAACGCTCCAGTCGTTCGCCACAGGCGGCCTGCGGCCGGACCTCACGGTGCTGCTGGACGTGCCGGTCGACGTTGGGCTCGAGCGGACGCGGCGACGCAAGGAGTGGAATCGGTTCGAGGACACGGCAGGTGCTGCCTTCTTCGAGCGGGTCCGGGCCGCCTACCTCCAGATGGCGGCCGATGAGCCGGATCGCTTCCGGATCGTCGACGGGGCGGGTTCCGTGGACGCCTCGGACGAGGCGATCCGAGGCGTCGTGGAGCGGGAGCTCCTCTAAGCCACGAACTCCCGCACGACGGGAATTGCGACCATCGACGGTGGGCTGGATGGCGAGATTCTCGTCCTGCGGGACGGATGGCGAACGAGCAGTCCACTGGGGGTGGTTCGTTGGGACTAACTCCCGCCACACGGGAACACCGCGATTCGAGCGGAACGCGCTCGAAGGTACGCCCCACAGACGAGCGCCACGGGGTCCGTGACGGGTGGCCCTCGGTCGCTCCCCTGCGCCATACTGGGCCGGTTCCTCGCCGTGCCCACCGTGAAGGAGTGAGCCTACCCGTGAAGCTCGTGACCGCCATCGTCCACAACGAGGATGCCGCCACGCTGGTGGATGCGCTGCTGGAGAAGGAGTACCGCGCCACGCGGGTCAACTCCTCGGGCGGGTTCCTCAAGCAGGGCAACGCCACGATCCTCGTGGGGGTCGAGGACGACCAGGTCGACGCCGTGCTCGAGCTGATCAGCGCGAACTGCCATTCACGCAAGCAGTTCGTGAACCCGATGCCGCCGATCATGGAGCCGGGCGAGTTCTACATGCCCTACCCGGTCGAAGTCGAGGTCGGCGGGGCGACCGTCTTCGTGCTGCCGGTGGAGCGCTTCGAACGGCTGTAGGGGTGTGTGGGGTGCCCGGGCGGGCGCGCAGGGGCGCCGGGCGAACATGTCAATGACTCTGCGTGAGATCGTGCCATCGTGCCACCGTGCGATCGTGCTGCACGGTGTCACGCAGGACCTCTGACACCGCGGAGCGAGCCCGGTAGCGGCGCTTATCATCGTCCGGTGACTGCCAACTCCCCCGCCTGGCTCACCACCCTCGAGGCCGATGCGCCCGACGTCGTCGCCTGCTGGCGCGCCCTCGACAACTCGTTCAGCGGCGTGAAGGCACTGCGCCGCGAGCTGCGCGACCGCGTCCACGAAGGCGGCACGCCGCGCGTCCTGGCCCAGCAGGAAGTCGTCGGCGACGCACTCGAGACCGTGCTGCGCGCGATGCCCGAGCGGCTGCTGCGCGCGCCGGGCGGCGAGGAGAACTGGAACGTCGCGCAGGCGTTCGCGCACACCACGGCCGCGCGACGCTTCCTCGGGATGTGGGCCGCGCTCGATGCCGGCGGTGCCGATTGGCCGAAGGACCGGGCGCCGGTCGTCACGCCCTCGATCCCGGGCCGGCCGGATGCGAGCCGCGAGGAGCTGTTGATCCTCCTCGACAAGTCGCGTCGCTCGATCCGCGAGGCGGCGGCCAAGATCTCCGGCCACGAACGACAGCGCTGCGGCCTGGAGCATCCGCTGATCGGCCACCTGCGCTGTGGCGAGTGGCTGCTCTTCCTCGGCATCCACGACTGCATGCACCTCGAGCAGCTGCATCGTCTGCTCGAGACCGATGCCGGCGCCGGCGCTGTGGATGCCTGAACGGCCGGCACCGCTGGTGCTGGTTGCCACGCCAGGCTCCGGCCAGCCGTTCGGCACGCACGCCGCGGTCGCGGCCGAGGGGCAGCGGCTGCTGGCGGCGGAGCTGTCGCGCCGGCTCGGCCGGCTCGGAGCCGCGGTGGCGCCGCTCCCGTTCGAGGCGCCACCCGACGGCGGCGCATTCGCCTGGGGACCGTGGTTCGCAGGGGCGGCGCGCCGGGCGCTCGAAGGTGCGAGCGTGGATGCGGTCGGGTATGCCGGGGCGGGCGCGCTGGCGCTGCTCGACGACGCCGGCGTGGACGCCCTGCTCTCGCCGATCCGGGGTGAAGTCGTCGCCAACAACCGATTCAGCGCCGATGCCTTCGTCGTCGCCGGCGACCTGGATCGGGCGCTGGCCACGCTGGAGACATGCGCGACCGACAACGCAGCGCCGCGCGCGCTGAACGACGCGGGCTGGGAGTGGCGCGACCTCGGTGCCACCGCCTGGGCGCGGTTCGACGTCGACACCACGCTCGACCTCGCGCTCTTGCGGCTGGCGACCCGCCTGGAAGGTGTTCGGCCATTGGACGGCGCCGTGCGCGGATTCCTGGAGATGGCGCGGCTGCCCGGCGACCGGGCGCTCGAGGTGCCGCACCTCGACTCGTTGGGGGCGGTGATCCGGGACCGCGCAGCCGAGCTCGTGGTTGCCGGTCGGTTGCCGACGACAACCTGGCAGCTGCTCGAGACCGAGACCGCCTGCCGCGTTCGCGCCATCGTCGAGGAGCGCGGGATGCGCTCGGCGCGCGGCTCCGGGGCGGTGCCGCGGTCGATTCTCGCGGCGCTGATGGCACGCTCCTCGCCGTCGGAGCTGGTCGCGGAGCTGGCGCGGCTGGGCGACGCCGTCGTGCTCGACACGCGGGTGCTGATTGCGGCCGTGGCAGGGTCATCGGACGCGGGAACCTGGCCGCCGGAGGAGGAGCGCTTCGCGTCGGACTTCGGGGACGCGTCCCGCGTCGAGACGCCGTGGCTGCGGGAGCTGGTGGCTGCAGCCGAGGGCGCATCGGTCCCGTTTCTGTTCGGCGGTCATGCGCTGGTCAGCGACGGGCTGCGGCTGATCGTGGCGGCTGCCTGGCAGGGCCGGTAATGCGCCGATGGACGACGGTCCTCGCGACCGCGCTCGTGCTCGTCGGCTGCGGCGAGCCCCAGGCCGTTCTCTACTGCGCACCGCCCAACGCGACCTGCGACGAGGCCCTCGAGATCATCCGGGTGGAGCTGTTCCCCGATCAGGACCTGCGGATCCGCGAGGTGCTGCATTGCCGCGAGGCCCAGTGTCCGCCGCTGATGGGCGGCACGATCCTTCGCTTCGACGTGACGCTCGCGGACGGTGACATCCACGACGTGCGATGCGGCAGCATCACGTTCGAGGAGCTGACCTGCGAGGACCTTGGTCTGCTCGAAGAATGAGCCGCGGCGATCGCGCCTCCACTGCGGGTTCGTGCCGGATTCAGATGAGGTTCGCGTTACGGTGCAAGGTGAGGTCCGTTCGCCACCGGATGCGGCTCCCAGCCTGCACGAAGCCCGGAATCGACCCGTTCCGCGCGCATAGCGCGGGCCTGGCCTGAATACGCACCAAACCGGGCTGGCGAGACCGGTGCGGCCACCCCGTTCGGCGGTGATCCCCTGCTAGACTGTGATCGAGGCGGGATTGCCTCGCCTTGAACGACTGAAACCTCATGGCGGGCCAAGTGGCTCGCGTGGATACCGCGCGTGGTACCGGAGTGGAAATGGATCACACCGGACTGCTCTACGTCATCGGCTTCGGGTTCGCGGCGACGACCTTCGTCTTCGGCACGATCCTGTTCAGCTGGCTGATCACCCATCGGCGGCGACGGCCCCAGAAGGGCCTGCCGTACGAGTCGGGCGTCGACACCATCGGTGACACGTGGAGTCGCTTCGGGCTGGCGTTCTACCTCTACGCCCTGCTGTTCGTGGCCTTCGACGTCGAGATCATCTTCGTCTACCTGTGGGCCATCACGGTGCGGGACCTGGAGTTCCAGGGGATCGTGCTCATCGGCATCTTCCTGGTGATCCTCATGTTCGGTGAGTTCTACGCGTGGAAGAAGGGTGACCTGCGATGGCAGTAGACCGACCGGAAGACCCGACGACAACCACCACCGAGCTGGCCCGGACCGATGCCGGCGAGGCACCGATCATCATCCCGGACGGCGGCGCGGACGACGCACTGCTGCGCGAGTTCGGGATGGAGGAGCACCCGCAGGGCGGCTTCCACGGCCTGCTGGAGGTGATCCCGACCAAGGCCGATTACGTTCTCGACCTCATCCGCGCCAACTCGCTGTGGCCGCTCCTCAGCGGCCTCTCCTGCTGCGCCATCGAGATGATGAGCACCGCCACCAGCGTCAACGACATCGACCGATTCGGGATGTTCCCCTTCCGCGCCAGCCCGCGCCAGGCGGACGTGCTGATCGTGGCCGGCACGCTGACGACGAAGATGGCCGGGCCGCTCGTGCGGCTCTGGGAGCAGATGCCCGAGCCGAAGTGGTGCGTCGCGATGGGCACCTGCACGACGTCGGGCGGGCGCTTCAAGCGCTCCTACTCGGTGGTCCAGGGCGTCGACCGCGTGATGCCGGTCGACGTCTACGTCCCCGGCTGCCCGCCGCGCCCGGAGGGCCTCATCTACGGAATGATGAAGCTCCACGAGCTGGTCAAGGAACGCCGCGGCCAGTGGCCCACCTATGTCGATCGCGGACCGCAGCGCATGCGCTGGGAAGGAGACGTCCGCTGACCGCCCCCGCCGCGGCCGGCGCGCTCGTGCGCACGCTGAACGAGCGCTTCGGCCCCGACCTGCGCGACCTCTGGACCGATGAGGACACCGTCGAGGTCACGATCGACGGCTCCCGCAACGTCGAGGTGCTGACGACGCTGCGCGACGACCCAGAGCTCGCCTTCTTCATGCTCGCCGACGAGGCCGGGGTCGACTACGGCGTCGGCGCCCACTTCGAGGTCGTCTACCACCTGTTCAGCTGGAAGCACCCCGCCTGGCTCCGCGTCCGTGCCCGCGTCGATCGCGCCGACCCGCGCATCGGCACGATCACCCACCTCTGGGAGGGCGCGATGTTCCACGAGCGCGAGATCTACGACATGATGGGCATCGTCTTCGACGGCAACCGCGACCTGCGGCGGATCTACATGTCGCCGGACTATCGCTCCTTCCCGCAGCGCAAGGACTTCCTCCTGCCCGATGACGCCGCCGACTCCGCGGCGCACGGTGTGAGCCCGCTCGAGCGGCCCGAGACGTGGGACCTGACCCGATTCCGCGACGCTCCGGCCGTCGCCGTGCCGGCTGACGACGGCCCGACCTCCGTCGAGGCCGGCAAGACCGACGCCGACGAGAGCCGCCCGCGATGACGAAGGTCGACCCCGAGGTCCGCATCCCGGACCCCATCGATCTCGACCGCGCCGAGGAGGACCGCCTGCGGGCGGTGGCCGGCCTCCGTCCGCTGCACCGCGAGCCGGCGGAGTACGCCGGGTTCGAGCAGGTCGGCATCCCGGATCGGCCACCGCAGACCGAGCGCGAGCTCGAGGTCTACTCCCTCGAAGAGGGTGAGATGCTGCTCAACCTCGGGCCGCAGCACCCGTCGACGCACGGCGTGATGCGGCTGGTGGTGAAGGTCCGCGGCGAGGTCATCATCGAGGTCGACCCGGTGCTCGGCTACCTGCACCGCGGCATCGAGAAGCTGTGCGAGAACGCGACGTACACGACGGTACTCACCTACGTCGACCCGATGGACTACCTGTCCACGATGCACAACGAGCACGCGCCGGCCATCGCCTTCGAGAAGCTGTACGGCATCCGCGCCCCGAAGCGGGCCGAATACATCCGCGCGCTGGTCGTCGAGCTGAACCGCGTCTTCAGCCACGGGCTGATGATGGGATTCCTCGCGCTCGACATGGGCGGGCTGACGCCGATCCTCTACAGCTTCATCAACCGCGACGAGATCGTCGAGATGCTGTCGGCCATCAGCGGGCAGCGGATGCTCTTCAACTTCTTCCGCGTCGGCGGCGTGAACTGGGATGTCAACGACGAGTTCCTCAGCCGCCTCGGCACGTGGCGCAGCGGCGTGCTGAAGAACCTCGAGATGAACGAGGCGATGATCACCGACAACGAGATCTTCACCGGCCGGACGAAGGGGATGGGCATCCTGACGGGTGAGCAGGCGATCAGCCTCGGCGTCACCGGGCCGAACCTGCGGGCATCCGGTGTGCCGTTCGACGTGCGCAAGGCCCACCCGTACTCGATCTACAACGAGCTCGAGTTCGACATCATCACCCAGCAGTCCGGCGACTCGTACGCCCGCTACCTCCAGCGCATCGCGGAGATCAGGCAGAGCATCCACCTCATCGACCAGATCATGGACAAGATGCCGCACGGCCCGGTGCAGGCCCAGGTGCCGGGCATCATCCGGCCGAGGCCCGGTCGCGCCTACGGGGCAGTCGAGTCGCCACGCGGCCTCTACAGCGTCTACGCCGTCAGCGACGGCGGGCCGAACCCGTATCGGTTCCGGATGCGAGACCCGTCGTTCATCAGCCTCCAGGCGCTGCCGAAGATCATGCCGAAGCGCCTGATCGCCGACCTGATGGCGGTCATGGCCAGCTTCGACCCGGTCATGGGCGGCGTGGACAAGTAACCGATGGACTGGGAGCTGCTCCTCGGCATCGGCCGCTTCGTCCTGGCGACGACGCTGATCCTGCTGCTGACCGTGCCGACCGCGTTCGTCATCATCCAGATGGAGATGAAGATCATCGCGCAGCTGGCGCTGCGCTTCGGGCCGAACCGGGTCGGCCCGCGCGGGGCCTTCCAGAGCACGATCCACGGCTTCAAGGTGCTGGCCAAGGAGGACACCGTCCCCGACCAGGCCGACCGCGGCACGTTCACCCTCGCCCCGTGGATGGTCTACATGGCCGCCGCGATGAGCATGCTCGTCATCCCGTTCGCGCCCGGGGCGATCGCGGCCAACTTCAACATCGGCATCGTCTATTTCTTCGCCGTGCTGGGCCTGTCGGTGGTCGGCCTGCTGGTGGCCGGCTGGGCGAGCTACAACAAGTACTCGCTGCTCGGCGGGCTGCGCAGCGCGGCGCAGATGGTCAGCTACGAGATCCCGCTCACGCTCTCGATCGTCGGCGCGGTGGTGCTGGCCGGAACGCTGAGCTTCAGCGAGCTGATCGAGTGGCAGCGCCAGCACGGCTGGCTGCTGTTCTGGCAGCCGGTCGGCCTCGCGATCTTCTACGTCGCCAGCCTGGCCGAGATCAACCGCACGCCGTTCGACATGGTCGAGGCCGACTCCGAGCTCGTGGCCGGGCCGTTCACCGAGTACTCCGGGATGCGTTTCGGCTTCTTCTTCTTCGCCGAGTACGTGGCGCTGTTCATCATGAGCGGCATCCTGATCACGCTCTTCTTTGGCGGCTACCTGGCGCCGTGGCCGCTGCCCGCGCAGCTCGGGGGCTTCGCCGGGACGCTGTACGGCATCTTCTGGTTCTTCCTGAAGACCTACCTGTTCGTTGCCGTCGCGATCTGGCTGCGCGGCACGCTGCCCCGCGTCCGCGTCGACCAGCTCATGGGCGTGGCCTGGAAGGTGCTCCTGCCGCTGGCGCTCGTGAACCTGTTCATCACGGCCATCGCGGTCGTCGTCTTCGACATCCAGGGGATCTGACCGATGGCATTTCCGGGCATCGGCATCGCCAAGGGCATGGCCACCACCTTCCGTAACTTCTTCGCGCCGAAGGTGACGCGGCAGTACCCGGAGGAGCGCCCGCAGATTCCCGACCGCTGGCGCGGCCGGCTGGACCTCATCTACGACCCGTTCGGCGAGCACAAGTGCGAGGTCTGCTTCCAGTGCGCGCAGGTCTGCCCGGTCGAGGCGATCGACATGAGCGGCTTTGACTCGCAGGGCAACCGCATTCGCTACGGAATGCCTGAGATCTACGACGAGCGCAAGGACGCCAACGCCTACCGCCGAGCGGGCCAGCCGGCACGGCCGATGCGGAACCCGGCGCGCTGGGACGAGGCGATCGACACGCCGTGGATCGACGAGACGATCGACGCTTTCGGCGGCCGGCCCGAGGCGCTCGTCGCGATCTTCCGGTCGATCGAGGACCGATACGGCTACCTGCCCGAGCGCGCGCTGCGCCAGGTCAGCGACCGGATGAGCATCCACTGGGCGCAGGTCTTCGGCGCCGCCGGCCTCGGCGGCTTCCGCCTGCTGCCGGCCACCGGCCACGTCGTCACGATCTGCGACTGCGCCGCGTGCCGCTTCGCCGGCGGCACGGCGGTTCGCGCCGCGATCGAGGAGGAGCTGGGCATCCGCGCCGGCGAGGAAACGCCCGACGGGGCGTGGAGCCTGGAGCTGGCGACAGACGTCGGGGCGGGCGCGCTCAGCCCGGCCATCCGCGTCGACACGCTCGTCTTCGGCCCGGTCGACGCGGCGAAGGCCCGCCACATCGTCGGCGAGCGTCGAGCGGCCGCCGACCGCGCGAAGGCACCGGCCTGATGGCCGGCGCGATCTCGCCCCAGATCCGGATCCTCGGCGCCGGTGAGCGCCGCGTGCTGACCGACATCGGCCGCGTCGATCCCAACAGCCTCGCCAGCTACCGCGAGCACGGCGGCTACGGCGGCCTGGAGCGGGCAATCACGCACCTGTCGCCGGAGGGCGTGATCGACGAGATCGAGGCCGCCGGCCTGCGCGGCCGCGGCGGCTCAGGCTTTCCGACGGCGGAGAAGTGGCGCATCGCGCGCGGCACCGACGCCGACCGCAAGATCGTGGTCGCCAACCTCATCGGCGCGGACCCGTCGTCGCTCGGCGACCGGGCGCTGGCCGAGGGCAACCCGCACCTCGTGATCGAGGGGCTGCTGATCGCGGCGTACGCGGTCGGCGCCGGAGAGGCGATCGTGGCCGTGCGGCGCGAGTGGACCGACGCGATCGAGCGGCTGCGCACCGCGGTGCAGGAGGCGACCGAGGCGCACCTCGCCGGCTACCTCGTGCTCGGCACCGACACCAGCATCCAGCTCTCGGTGTGGGAGGGCTCGGGCGCCTACGTCGCCGGCGAGGAGACCGCGCTGCTGCACGCGCTGGCCGGCGACCGCGGCATGCCGGCCATTCGGCCGCCGTTCCCGGCCACGACCGGCCTGTGGGGCGCGCCGACGGTCGTCCAGAACGCCGAGACCCTGGCCCACGTCGCCTGGATCATCTCGCACTCCCCGGAGGCCTTCGCCTCGGTCGGCAGCGACGCCAGCAAGGGCACGAAGGTCGTCACCGTCATGGGCCGCGTGATGGAGCCCGGGCTGCTCGAGGTGCCGCTCGGCACGAGCCTGCTCGACCTCATCGGCATGGCCGGCGGCGGGACGGGCTCGACGAAGGCGGCCTTCGTCGGCGGGCCCGGCGGCGGGGCGATCGACGTCGGCCAGCTCACGCTGGCGTACGACTACGAGCCGCTCGAGCAGGCCGGCGCCATCATCGGATCCGGATCGGTGCTGGTCACCGATGCCGCCACCTGCATGGTCGACTCGGCACGCTTCTTCGTCGACTTCAGCGCGCGCGAGGCGTGCGGCAAGGCGGTCCCCTGCCGGATCGGCACGAAGCGGCTGGTCGAGGCGCTCGACCGCATCCTGGCCGCCACGCCGCGCCCGAACGACTTCGTCATGCTGCGGGAGCTGTCGGCGAAGATGAGCGACACCGCGCTGTGCAAGCTCGAGCGCCTGGCGCCGAACCCGATCCTTACGACGCTGGACCGCTTCCCGGACGAATACCGCGCCCACGCCGAGCGCGGCGAATGCCTGGCGGGCGCCTGCCAAACACCCGACCAGCTGCCCCCGCTCCTCGAGCCGCTGCCCGGCGTCAGCCCGGCCGGGCTAGAGTAGGAACCGATGAGCTTCGGCACGACGAACGGCCACGCGGCCGGCAACGGCAACGGCACCGGCGACGGGACGGTCACCGACTACACGCCGATGTGGCCGATGGTGCCCGGCACCCGCAGGATCAGCGTCACGATCAATGGCACCGAGGTCGAGGCCGAGGAGGGCCAGACGATCCTCCAGGCCTGCCGCGTGCTCGGCATCGAGATCCCGACGCTGTGCTACGAGCCGAAGCTGGCGCCGTACGGGGCGTGCCGCATCTGCGCGGTCGAGGTCGAGGGTCGCGACGATACCCCGATCTCGTGCGGTACGGCCATCGAGGAAGGGATGGTCATCACCACCCACTCCGACCGGGTCATCGAGAACCGGCGCATGGTGCTCGAGCTGATCTTCAGCGACCACGACGCCTACTGCCTGCCCCCGTGCCAGTTCAAGTGCCCGACCCGCGTCGACATCCCCGGCTACCTGAAGCAGAACACCCTCGGCAACTGGGAGGAGGCGACGCGCATCCTGAAGCGCTCGCTGCCGTTCCCCGCCATCCTCGGCCGCGTCTGCCCCGCACCGTGCGAGACGCACTGCCGGCGCGAGGAGGTCGACACCGCCATCGCCATCCGCGACTCGCATCGGTACTGCGCGGACCGCGTCCTGGAGGTGGATGCCCCCGCCCCGATCCCGTGGCCGAAGGAGCCGCCGACCGGTCGGAAGGTCGCGATCATCGGTTCGGGCCCGGCCGGGATGAGCGTCGCGTACTACCTCCAGCTGCGCGGCCACCAGTGCGACGTCTTCGAGGCCGATCCGGAGCAGGGCGGCATGCTCCGCTACGGCATCCCGCAGTACCGCCTGCCGAAGGGGTGGATGGACCGCGAGCTGAACCACGTCTGGGAGCTCGGCGCCACCTTCAGGCCGAACATGCGGCTCGGGCGCGACTTCCACCTCGGCGACATCATCGACGACTACGACGCGATCTACGTCGGCATCGGCTGCTACAAGCCGAACGAGCTCGGCATCCCGGGCGAGGACGCCTTCGGCATGGTCAACGCGCTCGAGAACCTCTACAACTCGACGCGCGGCGTGCCGGTGCCGCGCCTGAAGGGCGCGCGGGTGGTCGTCATCGGTGGAGGCTTCACGGCCATCGACTGCACCCGGACCTCGGTTCGCCAGGGCGCGGCCGAGGTGACGCTCGTCTACCGCCGCGACCTCAAGGACATGCCCGCCGCCGACGAGGCGCACGAGGCGATCGAGGAGGGCGCGCGGCTGATCTTCCAGGCGGCGCCGACGCGGATCGTCACCGACGAGAACAACAAGGTCACCGGCGTCGAGTTCCAGCGCATGAAGCTCGGCGCACCCGACGAGCAGGGCCGCCGCCGGCCGGAGCCGATGGAGGGCACGGAATTCATCGTCGAGTGCGACACCGTCCTCGGCGCCATCGGCCAGGGACCGGAGCTGTCGTGGATCGAGTCCGAGCCGGAGGAGATCCGCTCGAAGCTGGTCGTCAGCCGGCGCGGCACGCTGGAGTCGGAGGAGCACATCTTCCGCACCGACGTCCCCAAGATCTTCGCCTCCGGCGACGTCCGCACCGGCGCCGCGACGGTCGTCGAGGCGATCGGCGAGGGCCGCCGCGCTTCGTACGCGATGGACTACTGGCTGCGCGGCCACGACCTCGACGACCCGCAGGTGCGGCGCATCGTCACCGAGCCGCAGCCGAACTTCCTGACGATCGTCCCCTTCACCGATGACGTGAAGGAGCCGAAGGCGATCATGGGCAAGCTCGGCCCCGAGGAGCGCAGCACGAACTTCAACGAGTACGAGTTCGGGTACACCGGCGACCAGGCGATGGCCGAGGCGTCACGCTGCCTCCAGTGCACGTGCGAGGCGATCGGCCATTGCGACCTGCGCGAGGCCGCGATCGAGTACGAGACGACGCTGAACATGGCGATCGACGAGCGCTCGATCCAGGACAACCCGTACGTGGGCGTCAACCACGGCTACGGCCGCGACGAGACCCACTCGTTCATCCTGCGCGACTACTCGCGGTGCATCGACTGCGGTCGGTGCGCGCAGGTGTGTAAGGACATCGTCGGCGCCGGCTGCTACGACTTCATCGGCAAGGGCTTCGACTCGCTGGTCACGACCGCCGACTTCGTCTCGCTCAACGAAACGCCGTGCGTTTCCTGTGGCCGATGCGCCGAGACCTGCCCGGTCGGGGCCCTGATGCCGCGCCCGCGCATCCTCGAGACCTACCAGCTCGACGTCTCGCGCTGCATCTTCTGCGGCATCTGCGCCGATGCCTGCCCGTACGACGCCCTGCGCTGCGGCCCCGAGTTCGAGTTCAGCGAGTACCAGCGCGACCTTCCCATGCTCGACATCCTCGAGATGAGCGACCGGGAGCGACCCACCCGCTAGACCGACTTGGCTGGAGGGAGTGTGATGCGCCTTGCCGTGAGGATCGCGGCGCTCGTCGTGGCTACTGGGGCTGGTGATCGCGCCCGCCACCGTCGCCCACGTCAATGATCGGCCCTTCGTGCTCGACTGCGGCGCCCTCACGCCTGAACAGTGCGACGGGCTCTGGCGTAGCGTCGCGCGCGGGATGCGATGGCAAGGAAACGGAATTGGCCCAGCCACGTATGCCAGCTTCGTCGTCAACAGCGATGGCACGTGCGTGACTGAGATCACCATGGAGCGCGGCACGTTCACCTTCGGCTTGCTGGCGACATACCGCGCACGCGGCTCCTGCAACTGACGCTGGCTGGAAGCGCCTCAATCTATTGGCGTTCTCGGCGCGAATCTATTCGCGTTCTGGGCGCAGGACTCGGTCCAGCTCCGCGCCGAGCCGAAGCGGCACGGTTCCTGATGCGATGACTTCGGACGCGGGCAACGGTCATACACTCTTAGGAGGACACCATGCCAACCGTTTACCCCTGTCTCTGGTTCGATGGCAAGGCCGAAGAGGCCGCGCAGTTCTACACGACCCTGATCCCGAACAGCCGCATCGACAAGGTGTGGCGCTCACCAGCCGACACGCCGAGCGGGCCGGCCGGCCAGGTCCTGACGGTCGACTTCACCGTCGCCGGGCAGCGCCTGCAGGGCCTCGATGGCGGAGATGACTTCAGCTTCAACGAGGCCATCTCGATCGTCGTCGAGTGCGAGGACCAGGCCGAGGTCGACCGCCTCTGGGACGCGCTGACCGCCGATGGCGGCGAGCCCGGCCCCTGTGGCTGGCTGAAGGACCGATACGGCCTCTCCTGGCAGATCGTCCCCGAGGAGCTCAATCGGCTCGTGTCGGATCCGGATCCCGAGCGCGCCCGCCGCGCGATGGAAGCGATGCTGAAGATGGGCAAGATCGAGGTCGACGAGCTGCGAGCCGCCGCCGATGGCGCGGTCGTTGGCTCGAGGAGCTGACTGACTGACCCGCGCGCGCGTCGGGTGGTATTCAACCGATTGGTTGAACATCGCTCGGCACCCGCGCGCGGCGCACACTCTGACGGGGACGCACGCCGCACGAGGGCGCTACGCTAGAATCGGGCGCGGCCCAGGGCGGGCCTAAGGTGCGCTCGAATTCGAAGGGAGCCCTCGACCCTGGACATCTCCAGCGTCCTCTTCTTCCTGCTCGCCATCGGTGTCGTGGGAGCCGGACTCGCCGTCGTCACGCTGCGCAACATCATCCACTCGGCCGTGGCGATGATGGTCTGCTTCGGGTCCCTCGCCGGCATGTACGCGCTGCTCGGCGCGCCGATCGTGGCCGCCGCGCAGGTGCTCATCTACCTCGGCGCGATCAGCGTGCTGATCCTGTTCGCGATCATGCTGACGCAGGCGGGCGACGCGAACCTGCCGGCGCCATTCCATCGGCAGGTGCCGATCGCCGCGGTCATTGCGTTGGCCATCGCCGGGCTGGTGGGCTGGGCCGTGATCCAGACCGATTGGCCCGCCGCGGCCGAGGCTGCCGCCGCCGCGGTCGAGGACATCGCCACCGCCATCTTCACCGAGTTCGCGCTGCCGTTCGAGATCATCAGCCTGCTGCTGCTGGTGGCGATCATCGGCGCCATCTACCTGGCCCGCCGGCCCGAAGAAGACGAGCGGGCAGGGAACTGACCGATGGGTCTCGAGGGCTACCTGGTCGTCTCGGCGCTGCTGTTCGCGATCGGCATCTTCGGGTTCATGGCGCGCCGCAACGCGATCCTCATGCTCATCAGCCTCGAGCTGATGTTCAACGCCGTGAACCTCAGCCTCGTGGCGTTCAACGCGTTCCTGCCGCCGGCGTCGAACGCCGGAGCGGTGTTCGCGCTGATGATCATGGCGGTCGCCGCGGCCGAGGTGACCGTGGGCCTGGCGCTCGTGATCGCCATCATCCGCACCCGACAGACGGCCGAGGTCGACCAGTACGCCGACCTGAAGGAATAGCGGCCGCATGAGCATCGAGTTCCTGATCGCCCTCATTCCCGCGCTGCCCCTCGTGGGCTTCCTCTTCGCCGTCCTCGTCGGCCCGCGGCTCGACCGCGTCCCCCTGCACGGCCACGGCGAGCACCACGACGACCACCACGAGACCGATGACGCCCACGGCGACGGCCATGGCCCGGTCGACGAGTCCGGTTTCCGCGGGATCCCGACCGAGGAGGAGCAGGCGGCCACGAGCCCGCATGCCGGCCACGCCGACGACCTTGCCAATGCCGAGGGTGCGGCCGGGGTCATCCCCGAAGACCTGAACGACGGCAAGGGCCAGGCCGGCCACGTGGCGTCTGGCGCGGAGCGGCCGCGCTATCGGTCCTGGATCGTCCCGACAGGCCTGGTCGGGCTGATGTGGCTGATCTCGATGGTCGTCTTCGCCAACGTCGTCTTCGGCGAGAACGAGTACGAGGTCACCGTCTACGAGTGGATCGTCTCGGGCGACTTCCGGATCGAGGTCGGCTTCCTCGTCGACAGCCTGACCGCGATGCTGCTGCTCGTCGTCAGCACGGTCGGATTCCTCGTCCACGTCTACTCGATCGGCTACATGGACGGCGACCGGGGCTTCTGGCGCTTCTTCGCCTACCTGAACCTCTTCATGTTCAGCATGCTGCTGCTGATCCTGGGCGACAACTTCCTGATGCTGTACGTCGGCTGGGAGGCGGTCGGCCTGTGCAGCTATCTGCTCATCGGCTTCTGGTACAAGAAGCCTTCGGCGGCCGGTGCGGCCAAGAAGGCGTTCGTCGTCAACCGCATCGGCGACCTCGGGTTCGGTCTCGGGATCATGATGATCTGGGTCAATCTCGGGACGCTGAGCTTCCACGAGGTCTTCGAGCGCATCGGGACGCTCGACGAGGGCACGGTCACGATCATCGCCCTTCTCCTCTTCGCCGGCGCGGTCGGCAAGAGCGCCCAGTTCCCGCTCCACGTGTGGCTGCCCGACGCGATGGAGGGCCCGACCCCGGTGTCGGCGCTCATCCACGCCGCGACGATGGTCAACGCCGGCGTCTACATGGTCGCGCGCGCCAACCCGATCTTCGCCGAGGCGCCGACCGCGATGTGGGTGGTCGCGATCATCGGTACCTTCACCGCCGTCCTCGCCGCGGCCATCGCGCTGACCCAGAACGACATCAAGAAGGTCCTCGCCTACTCGACGGTCAGCCAGCTGGCGTACATGTTCCTCGCGCTCGGGATCGGTGCCTGGGCGACGGCGATCTTCCACCTCGTCAGCCACGGCTTCTTCAAGGGGCTGCTGTTCATGGGCTCCGGCTCCGTCATCCACGGCGCCGGCGGCGAGCAGGACATGCGCTACATGGGCAACCTGCGCGAGCGCATGCGCTGGACGTACGTGACGATGGTGATCGGCTCGCTGGCGCTGGCCGGCATCCCGATCTTCGCCGGCTTCTTCAGCAAGGACGAGATCCTGGCCGAGGCCTTCAACCGCGGGTACCTCGTCTTCTACGTCGTCGGCGTGATCGTCGCGCTGCTGACCGCGTTCTACACCTTCCGGATGATCTTCATGACCTTCTGGGGCGAGTGGCGCGGGCCGGCGGAGGCGTGGAAGCACGTCCACGAGAGCGCCCCGACGATGGTCGCCCCGCTCGTCATCCTCTCCGTGCCGACGATCTTCGTCGGCCTGCTCCTCGGCATCCCGCCGGAGGCCGGCCTCATCCACGACTGGCTCCACGAGGTCTTCCTCGTCGCCGAGGAGGCGCACGCCGGCGTCCTGCCAGGGTCGATCGCCGACAGCGGCCACCCCGAGTTCCAGCTCATCGGCAGCGGCGGCGTGCTGCTGACGACGGGCGCGCTGGTGGCGGTGGCGGGCGTCTGGCTGGCCTATCGGTTCTACGT
This sequence comes from uncultured Chloroflexia bacterium, assembly GCA_963840145.1. Classification (GTDB taxonomy): domain Bacteria; phylum Chloroflexota; class Limnocylindria; order QHBO01; family QHBO01; genus JACDBZ01. Next base: position 115,898 of record CAWIXR010000007.1, on the reverse strand, counting down.
CCGGGATCCAGGGCTGCCGCAGCGCTTCGTCGAGCGCTTCCCGCTCGGGCTGGGGCCGGGGATGTATCGGGCCAGCGTGAACAAGTACTACATCGACGACATCTACCAGCTCGCCTTCGCCCGCGGCGGGGTGCTCCTGGCGAACGCCCTGTGGTGGTTCGACGTCCGCGTCATCGACGGGATCGTCAACGGCACCGGCTGGCTGGCGAGAACGATCGGCGGCGGGCTGCGCAAGGTCCAGACCGGTCGGGTCGAGAACTACGGGCTGGGGATCGCCGCCGGCCTGGCGATCGTGCTGCTCGTCTACGCGACGGTGGTGCGGTAGTGAGCGAGTTCCCCCTGCTCTCCGCCATCGTCTTCGTGCCGGCGCTCGGTGCGCTGTTGCTGATCCTCATGCCCGGCACGGCCCACGCCGCCATCCGCTGGATCGCGCTCGTCACCGCGCTGATCAGCTTCGCCCTCTCCCTCGTTCTCCTCGGCTACGACCCGAACGGCATCGAGTTCCAGTTCCGCGAGGACCTCGAGTGGATCGCGTTCTTCGGGATGCGCTACACGCTCGGCGTCGACGGCATCAGCGTCGTGCTCGTGATCCTGACGACGCTGCTCAGCGTGGTCGCCATCGTCTACAGCTGGGCGCCGATCACCACGCGGATCAAGGCGTACTACACGGTGATGCTGCTGCTCATGGTCGGCATGCTCGGCGTCTTCGTGAGCCTGGACCTGTTCCTCTTCTACGTCTTCTGGGAAGTCAGCCTCTTCCCGATGTACTTCCTCATCGGCATCTGGGGCGGTCCGGCGCGCATCTACGCCACGGTGAAGTTCGTCATCTACACCCTGGTCGGGTCGCTGCTGATGCTCGTCGCGATCCTGGCCGTGGCGATCGCGTTCGCATCGGCCGGCAACGAGTTCACGTTCAGCTACGAGGCCCTGAGAGGCTTCGCCTACACCGATACCCTCCAGGCCCTCGCCTTCATCGCGTTCTTCCTGGCGTTCGCCATCAAGGTCCCGATGTGGCCGCTCCACACGTGGCTGCCCGATGCCCACGTCGAGGCGCCAACGGCCGGCTCGATCATCCTGGCGGGCGTGCTGCTGAAGCTCGGCGGCTACGGGTTCCTGCGCTACAACCTGCCGCTGCTGCCGGACGCATCGGCCAGCTTTGCGCCGGTGATCATCGGCCTGGCGCTGGTGGCGATCATCTACGGCGCGCTGGTGGCGATGGTGCAGCCCGACATGAAGAAGCTCGTCGCGTACTCGAGCGTCAGCCACATGGGCTTCGTGATGCTCGGCGCGTTCGTCTTCAACGTGCAGGGCCTGCAGGGCGCGATCTTCCAGATGATCAGCCATGGCATCACGACCGGGGCGCTCTTCCTGCTGGTCGGGATCATCTACGAGCAGACCCACGACCGCGAGATCGCGCACATGGGCGGCCTGAACGCGCGCGTGCCGGCCTACGCCGCGATGTTCGGGCTGTTCACGTTCGCGAGCATCGGCCTGCCAGGGCTCAGCGGGTTCGTCGGCGAGTTCCTCGTTGTGCTGGGCGCCTTCGCGTACAACGGCTGGGTCGCCGCCGTGGCGATGGTCGTCGTGATCCTCAGCGCGGTCTACATGCTGTGGATGTTCCAGCGCGCCTTCTTCACCGTGCCCTCGGACTGGATGAAGCGGTTCTGGCCGTCGCTGCGGGACATCAGCCGCGGGGAGTGGGTGGCGCTCTCGCCGCTGATCGTGCTGGTCGTCGCGCTGGGCGTCTATCCGGGGCCGGTGCTCGAGATGATCGCGGTGCCGGTCGACCGCATCGTCGAGGCCGTCAACGGCGCCGGGCTGACCGGCTTCGGGCCGCTCTGGTGAGGGGTGGCTGAGCGATGGACCTGATGGACGGCCTCGGGGCGCTCCTGCCGGAGCTGGTTCTCGTCCTCCTGCTGCTGGTCGTCATCACCGTCGACCTCTTCCTGCCGCGGAGCTCGAAGTGGCTGCTCACGCCGCTGACCGTGTTCGGCCTGCTGCTGGCGGGCGCTGCCTGCTTCGTGGTCTGGGGCACGAACGAGACGATCTACTCCGGCTACTACGTCGTCGACGACCTGTCGGTCTTCATCAAGGGCGCGACGATCGTCACCGGCATCCTGAGCGTGCTCTTCGCGCCGGGGTACCTGATCGCGCGGCGTATCCCGCTCGGCGAGTTCCACACGATCCTGATCAGCGCGCTGATCGGCATGTGCGTGCTGGCCTCGAGCAGCGACCTCATCACCCTGTTCCTCGGCCTCGAGCTGATGACGATGCCGTCGTACCTGCTCACCGGCCTCCACAAGACCGACCGGTACAGCAACGAGGGCGGGCTGAAGTACTTCCTGCTCGGGAGCTTCGCGAGCGCGATCCTGCTGTTCGGGACGGCGTGGATCTACGGGCTGACCGGCACGACCAACGTCGACGGCATCGCGGCCGCGCTCGACGGGCAGATGAACGCCGGGATCCTCGTGGCCATCGGCTTCCTGACGGTCGGGGCGACGTTCAAGATCGCGGCGGTCCCGTTCCACTACTGGACCCCGGACGCGTACCAGGGCGCGCCGACGCCGATCACCGGGTTCCTGTCGGTGGGGCCGAAGATCGGCGCCTTCGCGCTCCTCATCCGCATCTTCGCCGAGGCGCTGGCGCCGCTGAGCTCCGACTGGCTGCCGATCTTCCTCGTGCTGACCGTGCTGACCATGACGGTCGGCAACATCGTGGCCCTGGTCCAGACGAACGTGAAGCGGATGCTCGCCTACTCGAGCATCGCGCACACCGGCTACATCATGGCCGGGTTCGCGGCGTTCGCGGCCGCGCCCGACGCCGAGGCCGCGGCGCAGGGCATCTCATCGGTCCTCTTCTACCTCTTCGGCTACGCGATCATGAACATCGCCGCCTTCGCGATGGTCGCGATGCTCCAGCGCGACACGACCCGCTTCGGCGGCCTCGCCTCGTTCGCCGGCCTCGCGTCGCGCGCGCCGTGGCGCGCCGCGGCGATGACGGTGCTGATGCTCAGCCTGACCGGCATCCCGCCGACCGTCGGCTTCTTCGCCAAGCTCTACGTGCTGCTTGCCACGGTCGACTCCGGCCTCGTCTGGCTGGCGGTCGTGATCGTGCTCAACGCCGCGCTTGCGGCCTTCTACTACCTGCGCGTCGTCGTCTACATGTACATGCGCGACCCCGAGCCGGAGCCCGCGCCCCTCGAAAACTCGCCCTTCGGCTTGGTGGCCCTGGCCGTCTCGGTGGCCGGCGTGATCGCGCTCGGGATCTTCCCGGGCGCCATCCTGCGCCTGCTCGAGGTTTCCGCCGCCAGCATCTTCTGAGCCGATGGCGTCCGCCAACGCCGAGGCCCTGGCCGATGCGAACCTGGGCGCCGCCGCAGCCAAGCTGCTCGGTGACCGCCGCCTGATCATCGCCACCAACCGCGGTCCGGTGACCTTCACCTCCGCGGCCGATGGGTCGCTGCGGCCGCGCCGGGGCTCCGGGGGTTTGGTCACCGCCCTCGGCCAGGTCGGTCGCCACGTGCCGGTGACCTGGGTCGCGGCCGCGATGAGCGACGGCGACCGGCGGGCGGCGGCCGATCCCCGGCTGGTGCGCGCCGCCGTCGGCGCGGACGAGCAGGTGCGGCTGCGCTTCGTGGCGGCCGAGCGCGCGGTCTACGAGGCGGCCTACAACGTCATCGCCAACCCGTTCCTGTGGTTCCTCCAGCACCAGATGTGGAACCTGCCCGAGCGCCCGATCATCGACGCTTCGACGCTGCGCGCCTGGGAGCGCGGGTACGTGGCGATGAACGAGGCCTTCGCCTCCGCGATCGTTGTCCAGGCGCGTGGTGACCGCCGGCCTCGGATCATGCTCCACGACTACCACCTCTACTGCGCCGCCGAGCCGATCCGCCGCCTGCGGCCGCGCGCGATCATCAGCCACTTCACGCACATCCCGATGCCGCCGTCATCGATCTGGCAGGCGATCGCACCACCGATCCGCGAGGGCATCGCCACGGGGCTGCTCGCCAACGACGTCGTCGGCTTCCAGACCGATCGCTACGCGCACAACTTCCTGCGCATGGTCGAGTCGTTCGTGCCCGACGCGACGGTCGACTACGACGCGGCGGAGGTCCGGCGCCGCCGGCGAACGACGCGGGTGCGGGTCTACCCGATCTCGATCGACGTGGAGGCGACCCGGCGGATCGCCGCCTCACGAGCGGCGCGTCGGCGCGCCGACCAGCTGCTGGGCGGGACGCGGGAGCAGGTGATCGTGCGGGTCGACCGCCTCGAGCCCTCGAAGAACATCCTGCGCGGCTTCCTCGCCTACGAGGCGCTGCTCCAGCGCCAGCCGCGCCTCCGCGGGCGGATCAGCTTCCTCGCCTTCCTCGTCCCGTCGCGCACCGGGCTGCGCGAGTACGGGCAGTACGGGCGCACGGTCCAGAACGCCGTCGACCGCATCAACGCCCGCTTCGGCCGCTCCGGCTGGCGCCCGGTCCAGCTGTTCTACGAGAATGACTACGCGCAGGCCCTCGCCGGCCTCTCGATCGCCGACGTCGTGCTCGTCAACCCGCTCGTCGACGGCATGAACCTCGTGGCCAAGGAGGCGGCCATCGTCTCCGAGCGCGACGCGGTCCTGGTCCTCTCCGAGACCGCCGGAGCCTTCGACCAGATGGCCGATGGCGCCCTGCCGGTCGCCCCCGCTGACGTCGTCGGCACCGCCGACGCCCTCGCGACGGCCCTGGCGATGCCGGTCGAGGAGCGCCGGCGGCGGCTCGCCCTCCTGCGCCGCGGCGTCGAGCGCGAGGACATCACCTGGTGGCTGCGCCGCCAGCTCGAGGACCTCGCCGAGCTCTCGGGTTGATCGCTCGGCCTCAGTACGCCGCGAGGACCGAGCCGAGGGCCTCCCACCTTGGCCGCCTCGTCGGGACGATCAATCGCCGGCCAGGCGTGCGAGGAGCTCGGCGGCCTTCGCTGGGGAGTCGAGGACGACGTCGGCAGCGGCAGTGACCTCGGGCGTGACTTCGTGGTCCCCACCGACGGCCACGATCGCGGCGCGCAGGCGGCCGGCGGCGCGCAGCGAGGCGACGGCCGCGAACATATCGAGATCGGTCGTGTCGTCGCCCATCACGACCGCGCCGCGCAGACCGAAGCGCTCGACGATCTCGCGCGCGGCGGTGCCCTTGTCGCCGAGGCCCGTCGCGCGGATCTCGATGATCATCCGCCCGTGCCCGATCCGCAGGCCGAGCCCATCGAGGTCGCCGAGCGAGGCAAGGATCGCCGCCCGCGCCGCATCCGGATCGGGCGCCTGCCGGTAATGGACCGATGCCGACACGCCCTTGTGGTCGGCCACCACGCCGGGCATCGGCGGGACGCGGGCCAGCGCCTCCTCGAGTGCGGAGCTCACCGCAGCGGCGCCACGCGCCGTCGTCGGCGTCTCCGCACCGGGATGGAGCCACTCGGTGCCGTGGTTGCCCGCGATCAGGAGCCCCGGCACGCCGACCAGCCGCCGCGCATCGAGCGGCATGCGTCCGGTGACGATCGCGACCACCGCCAGGCGCTCGGCCAGCGCGGCCAAGGCGCCATCGGCCCCGTCAACCAGCCCGGCCATGAAGGGGTCGTGGACGATCGGTGACAGCGTCCCATCGAAATCGGTCAGGAGGCCGGCGGGCTCGGCCGCGAGCGCATCGGCGGCAAGCGCCAGGGCGCGCGACAGCGATCCATCCGTTAGGCGGCTAGACTCCGGCACTGTGAAGCGTCTCTCCTCGTGGGCGCTCCCGATCATCCTGGGGGTGGCGGGGGTGGCGCTCATTATCATCGGCTCGCTCGACCTCGAGACCGAGCCGGCTCCGAGCCTGCCCGACCTGCTGACTTCGACCCCGGTCGCGCAGGCGTCGGAGACCCCGGCGCCGACTGCCTCTCCGGATGGGCCAACCAGCCCGACCGCCGAGCCGACTGCCACGCCCAGCCCGACGCCGCTGCCCGATGACGTCGTCGCCGTGCAGCTCCAGGTCGAGTCGGTCGGCATCAACGTGGCCGTCAGGCAGTCGACCAGCACCGCCACCGACGGCTTCCCGCCCAACGACGCCGCCTACATCCTCAGCCAGGGCCACCAGCCGGGGCGCAATACGAACTCGTTCATCTTCGCGCACGCCGTGAGCCACCTCTTCAAGCCGCTCTGGAACGTGCAGGTCGGAGCGGAGCTGCTGATCCGGATGTCGGACGACTCGATCCGCCGCTACGTGATCACCGAGGTGCGCCCGAACGTCCCCTGCCCGGACGCCGATGCGACCGAGAACAACCCGGAGGACTTCGGCGTCACGCCGCCGCTCGCGCTCCAGATCCACGACAGCTGCGAGGGCGCTCGCTGGACTGTGGCGACCGACTACGAGCGGATCACGCTCCAGACCTCGCAGGGCTACAACCGCAACTGGGGCGAGCTCGTGATCATCGCGGACCCGGCCGAGTAGCCCCGATCCTTCGGGCGGAATCGCGCAGGAGCCGCGCTCACGCTCGGAATTGCCCGTTCCGTCGGGCGAAGCGCTCAGATCGGAGGCGCCTCTTCCGGCAAGGAGCGACGCCCCTGAACGAAGACCGCGGGCACGAGCGTCACCAGCGCCACCCCCAGCGCAATCGCGAAGACGAGCATCAGCACCCCGGCCGCCTCGCCCTGCGACCACTGTTCAAGCAGTGCCACGAGGTCGAGATCCTCGGTCGGGTGGACCCCCACGAACTCGTCGTGCCCGAGCTCGACCACCAGCTCGTCCCGCCGCACCGGATCGTTGATGAGCGCCGACAGCTCGTCGATGCGGTTCTGGCCAATCGAGGTCAGCAGCGCGAGGCCGACGGCCATGCCGATCGTGCGCGTCACCTGGAGCATCGCGCTGGCCACGCCGTAGGCGCCGGCACCGGCCGCCTCGACCGCCGCCGTGGCGCGCGGGGACACGGTCAGCCCGAAGCCGATGCCGAAGATCGCGAGGTCGCGCACGAGCCGGTCGAGATCGGTCTCGACCCCCCAGCCCATCGCGAGCCACAGGCCGACGGCGCTGACGGCGACGCCGACCACCGTGACCAGCCGCTCGCCGACGAAGCCCGACGCGACGCCGCCGGCCAGCGCACCCACGGCGATCGCCAGCGTCAGCGCCGTCAGCGCGGTCGCCGCCTGCCCATCCGTTCCGAAGAGGACGCGGTTGACGAACACCGGACCGCCGATCACCGCGGTCGCCAGCGTGTAGCCGGTCAGCAGGCTGACCAGGTTGGCCGCGCTGAAGCCGCGATCGGCGAACAGCCGCAGGTCGATCAGCGGCGAGGACGTGCGCAGCTGGTGCCAGATGAAGATGGCGAAGGACGCCACGGCCAGCAGCAGGCCGCCGAGCACGAGGGGATCGGTCCAGCCCGCCTCCCCGGAGACGGTGATCGCACCGATGCCGGCCACGAGCGCGATCGTCAGCAGCGCCGCGCCCGCGAGATCCAGGCGACCGGGGACGCGTGGCGTCTCGACGCCTCCGGCGAAAACGTAGATGAGCAGCAGCGTGACGATCCCGATCGGCACGTTGAGCAGGAAGATCCATTGCCACGGCGCGATGTCGAGCCCGGGGATCGGCAGCGAGAAGTTCAGCAGCACCCATGCGCCGTACGCCGGACCGATGGCCATGCCGATGTAGGTCGCCGCCCCCTCGACCCCGAGGGCGATCGCCCTCGACCGCCCGGTGAACAGGTGGCTGGCAAGCGCCATCGACAGCGGCACGAGCGCGCCACCGCCGAAGCCCTGCACGACGCGGAAGACGATCAGCCAGGTCAGGCCGTCCTCCGGGCCGGCCATCCGCGACAGGCCGGCGCCCGCGGAGCCGATGACGAACAGCAGCAGCGCGACGACGTAGAGGCGCAGCGCGCCCCACAGGTCGGCACCGCGCCCGGCGAGTGGCATCGCCACGACGTAGGCGAGCAGGTACGCGTTGATGATCCAGCTCACGCGCCCCAGGTCACCCCAGCCGCCGAAGTCCGCGACGATCGAGGGCAGCGCGATGGCGACGACCATCAGCTCCGCGCCCCCGAGCAGCACCCCGAGGCTCGCGAAGCCCAGCGCCGCCCAGGCGGCGACCGGATGGATCCTCACAGGTCGGTCCGCTCGAGCGCGACGCGGCATGCGACCAGCACGGCCGCCGTGAGCGCGAGGCCGATGCCGGCCGTGCGGAGCGCATCGGCGACGACCGGCTCCTGCTCGGCGGCTCGCGCCAGCTGGACGAGCCCGCCGCTCGGCAGCCAGGTCGCCGCGCCGGGCACCAGAAGTGCCGCGGCCCCGGCGAGGACGCAGGTCGCGATCGTGACGATCATCGCGCCGCGCGGCCGCAGGAGCGCGCCGGCCAGGAGGCCGAACGCCACCGCGGCACCGAGCGCGGCGCCAACGGCGAGCACCGCCGCGAGGTACTCCGCGGCCAAGACCGCGTCCGAGCCGCGAGGGATCGCAAGCCAGCCGAGCGCGGCCCCGGCCCCGAGCCCGACGACCGAGACGAGCAGGAGCGCGCCGTACCAGCCCGCGAGATAGGTCGCGCGCGACACCGAGCGGGTCACGAGCCAGCCGGCTCGACCGGAGAGGCGCTCCTCGGCCAGCGACCACGCAGCGACCGCGGCCGCGACCACGGTCGCGAGGCCGAGGCCGGCCGCCAGTCGCGCCATCGTCTCGGGCAGCGGCGCCGGCAGGAGGCCGACGACCGCCCCGGCCCCGACCGAGACGAGCAGCACGAGCAGCAGGCGGAAGGTCATCCACAGCTCGCGCGTGGCGAGCCGCGCCACGGTGATCGGCTGGCTCACCGGCTTGCCGCGAGCGCCAGGATGCCGCGCATCGAGAGCGCCTGGCCCGCAGCCTCCAGGTTGCCGATCGAGGTCATGAGCGCGACCCGTCCCTCGCGCAGAAGCGCGAGGTGGGTGGCGAGGCCCTCCTCACTGGCCGGGTAGTGGCTGGCCAGCACGACCGTCCGCCGCCTCCCGGGCAGGCGCAGCAGCGACGCCCGCTCGCGGGCCTCGAGCGCACGCAGTGGCTCGTCGAGGAGGAGCACCTCCGGATCGGCGATCAGGGCGGCGGCCAGCCCGGTGCGCTGGAGGAGCGGCGGGCCGCTGCGGCCGACGGGCCGGTCGACGGAGGCCGCCGGAATGCGGACCCAGGCCAGCGCCCGCTCCACGCGGCGCGCGGCCTCGGTGGCGGGCAGCGCCAGGAGGCGGGCTGCGAGCTCGAGCGCCTCGCGCGGCGTCATCCAGGCGTGGATCCCGGGCTCCGGCCCGAGGTACGCGACCCGCCGGCCCCAGCCATCGGCGGTGGGGTCGGTCAGGCCGGCGATCTCGATGCGTCCGCGCTGCGGGCGCGACAGCCCGGCGAGGATCCGCACGAGCATTGACGCGGCCGACTCCGGCTGACCGACGAGCAGGAGCCGCATCCCGACCGGAACGGCCAGGCTGCATCCGTCGAGCAGCCGGCCGCGCGACAGGTCGGTGCAGGTGACCGCCGACGGGCGGAGGGCCCGGAGCGCGGGGGCACCCCACAGAGCGTCTGGCGTCGAGCTGGTCACCTGCGACCGATCCTATCGCAGCGCACCCTTGACAGGCCGGGACGCATCGGCAATCATAAGCGCTCCTACATATAAATCCGCATTTGATAAAGAAGCACTCGGTGATCAACCCTGCTGCGGAGACCCCGGGCGAGCACGACCTGCGCCGTCTCCGAACCCTCTATCGCGCACTCGGCGACGAGACGCGCCTGCGCATGATCGGCCTCCTGGCCGAGGTCGGGCCGATGCCCGTCAACAAGCTCTCCGCCGAGGTCGGGATGTCGCAGCCGCTCATCAGCTGGCACCTGCGCATCCTGCGCCTGGCGGGAATCGTCGACACGCAACGGCAGGGACGCACCGTCATCTGCAGGCTGCGCACGGACGCCTTCGAGGAGCTCCACGACGCCGAGGCCCGCCTGATCGGCGGCACGGCCGGCGTGGCCCGCATCGGCGACGCGCCGGGGACCGTGGCCGATGTCCGCTAGCCACCAGGATGCGAGCGAGCTGCGTCGCAGCGCGTCGGTCCTGCCGTCGCGGCTGAAGACCGCCGGGCGGGGACTGCTCGCGCCGGTCGTCCGGCTCGCGATCGCCATGCACCTGACTCCGAACACGATCACCGTCATCGGCCTCGGCATCACGATCGTCGCCGCCGCGCTCGTGGCGGCCGACTTCCTCCTGATCGGCGCGGCCCTGCTCACCGCGGGCTCGCTGCTCGACGCGGTCGACGGAGCGTTGGCGCGGGCGACCAACGGCGAGACCCGGTTCGGCGGGTTCCTCGACTCGACCCTCGACCGCGCCGGCGAGGCGATCCTCTACATCGGCATCGGCACCTGGCTGGTCCTCAACGTCGCGGATCCGGTCCTGCCGCTGGTCGCGCTCATGGCCGCAATGGCCGGCTCGTTCCTCGTCAGCTATGCGCATGCGCGTGCGCAGGGCATCGGCCTCGCGGCCGACGTCGGCCTCGCGCCGAGAACGGAGCGCCTGATCCTCGTGATCGTCGGCGTGGCGCTCGCAGGCTTCGGCCTGACGGTCGGCCTCATCGCCATCCTCGTCATCCTCGCCGCCCTGACGGTGGCGACGGTGATCCAGCGAATCCTCCACGTCTGGCGCCTCAGCCAGGCCACCACGGACACCACCAAGGAGAGTTGAGCATCGTGGCTCGCAACAACGGCAAGGCCGCTGCGAACGGCCATCGGACCGGCGACGGCAAGGTGCGCGTCGCCATCGTCGGCGTCGGCAACTGCGCCAGCAGCCTCGTGCAGGGTCGCTACTACTACGCCGATGCCAAGGACGGCGACTTCGTCCCGGGCCTCATGCACGTCAACCTCGGCGGGTACCACGTCCGTGACATCGAGTTCGTGGCCGCGTTCGACGTCGACAAGAACAAGGTCGGCAAGGACCTGTCGGAGGCGATCTGGGTCGAGCCGAACAACACCTACCGCTTCGCCGAGGTGCCGCATCTCGGCGTGCCCGTCGAGCGCGGCATGACCCACGACGGCCTCGGCAAGTACCTTTCGGAGATCATCGAGAAGGCGCCGGGTCCGACGGCCGACATCGTCGGCATCCTCAAGGAGCGCAAGGTCGACGTCATGGTCAGCTACCTGCCGGTCGGCAGCGAGCAGGCCACGAAGTGGTACGCGGAGCAGGCGCTCCAGGCGGGCGTCGCCTTCGTCAACGCGATCCCGGTCTTCATCGGCCGCGAGCCGTACTGGCAGCGCCGCTTTGCCGAGGCCGGCCTGCCGGTCATCGGCGACGACATCAAGTCGCAGGTCGGCGCGACGATCACCCATCGCGTGCTGACCCGCCTGTTCATGGACCGCGGCGTGCGGATCGACCGCACCTACCAGCTGAACTTCGGCGGCAACACCGACTTCCTGAACATGCTGGAGCGCGAGCGCCTCGAGTCCAAGAAGATCTCGAAGACGAATGCCGTGACGAGCATGATCGACTACGAGATCGACGACACCGATGTCCACGTCGGCCCCTCCGACTACGTGCCGTGGCTGAAGGACCGCAAGTGGTGCCACATCCGCATGGAGGGCACGACGTACGGGGATGTGCCGCTCAACCTCGAGCTCAAGCTCGAGGTGTGGGACTCGCCGAACAGCGCCGGCGTCATCACCGATGCGATCCGTTGCGCGAAGCTCGGCCTCGATCGCGGCCTGGCCGGCACGCTCGTCGCACCGAGCGCGTACTTCATGAAGTCGCCGCCGCACCAGATCCACGACGACATCGCATACAACCGGCTCGAGGCCTTCATCCGCGGCGAGGACAGCGAGACGCTGGTCGGCACCGAGAAGCCGAAGGTCCGAAAGATGCGCAAGGCGCCGGAGCACACCGTCGCCAAGGCCCGCGCGGCAGCCGCGGAAGTCGCGTAGAGATTTCACGGGGCGGAGTTATCCGCCAAGATGAGCGTGCAATGACCGTCTACCTGGGCGTGGCGTTCACCCCGTGAAGGAGGCGACCAGCGATCCGCCGCTGCAATCGGTTCGGACCGGCATGTCCGGCGGCGAGCGGAAGCGCGAGCAGCTGACCTTCTGGCTCTACCGCAGTGGCGAGCGGCTGATCGGCGCGCTGCCGCGCCGGCTGTCGATGCCCGCCGCGGCGGCCGTCGGCAACGTCGCCTACGACCTGGCCGGGCCGAAGCAGCGACTCATCGCCGAGAACCTCTCGCGGCCGATGGGCCTGCCGGCCGGCGACCCGCGCGTTCGCCACGCCGCGCGCCGCGCCTTCCGCAACTACGCGAAGTACCTCGTCGACATGATGCGCATCGGTGGGCTGACCGATGCGGATGCCCGGCGCCTGGTGAGCATCGAGAACCTCGAGATCCTCGAGGAGGCGCGGGCCGAGGGGAAGGGCGTGCTGCTGTGCACCGCGCACATCGGCGGCATGGACATGATTGGTCCGGCGCTGAAGAGCGTCGGCGAGGCGCTGCACGTGGTCGCCGACGACACGACCTATGGGCGGCTCTACGACCACCTCGCCGAGGAACGCGCTCGGCAGCACATCTACGTCATCGGCTGGCGCAACCTGCGCGGCATGTTCAAGGTCCTGCGCGACAACCAGAACCTCGTCCTCTTCTGCGACGGCGGATACCGGCGCGGCGACGTCCCGGTCGAGCTGTGCGGCGAGCCGACCACGCTGCCGATCGGTCCGGCCACGCTGTCGGCGAAGACCGGCGCGCCGATGCTCACCGTCGCCTGCCGCCGAACCGATGACGACCGCTTCGTGACCCGCGGCCTCCCGCTCATCCACTGCGCCAGCACCGATCCGGTCGAGATCCAGCGCGCCACGCAGGCCGTCGCCGACGCGCTCTCGACGGTCATCGCCGAGGACCCGGGGCAGTGGTACATGTTCCGCCCGGTGTGGCCACAGACCGAGGCGGACCGCCGGCACGTCGCGAACGCGCTGGCGGCCGCGCGACGCGGCGAGGACTGGACGAAGATCGCCTCCTGATGCTGCGCCTGGGCCTCGAGGTCGCCGACCGGATCGTCGCCGCCCTCCCGCCGCGCGCGGCCTACGCCCTGGCCGACTTCGCGGGCGACCTCTGGCACCGCTTCGCTCCCGCGCGCCGCCACCTGGTTGCCGCGAACCTCGCCCGGGTGTGCGCGGCCACCGGCCGGCCAACGCGCGGGCCTGAGTTCACCGCACTCGTGCGCTCGGCGTTCCGCAACCACGCTCGCTACTACGTCGAGCTGCTGCGCGCCCCGCACTATCGCTTCGAGCGGATCGACGAGCACGTCGAGGTTCCGGACGCGGATCGCTTCCTGCCACTGATGCGGGACGGCCCGGCGATGCTGCTGAGCAGCCACCTCGGCAACTTCGAGCCGTTCGGCATGTACGTGGCCGCGCACGGGATGCGGCCACTGTCCCCCGTCGAGGAGATCGAGCCGCGTGCCCTCTTCGAGTTCATCGCCGCGCGGCGCGGCGCCAGCCACGTCGACCTCGTCCCGCTCGGCGAGGCCGGGCGCGCGATCGTGAAGCGTCTCCGCTCCGGCGGCATCGTTGGGATCATCGCCGACCGCGATCTCGCCGGCGACGGCCAGCCGGTCACGATGTTCGGCCACACCACCACGCTATCGCCCGGGCCCGCCTCGCTGGCGGTCACCCACCGCGCCAACCTGATCGTCGGGCGCTGCCTGCGCGTCGGCCCGGACCGCTTCCGCGCGGAGGGCGTGGTCCTCGAGGTGCCGGAGAGCGGCGATCGGCGCGCCGACGCGGCCGCCCTCGTCGAGCGCATCGCGGCGTGCTTCGAGGCCGACATCGGCCATGCGCCGGAGCAGTGGTGGGGCGCCTTCCAGCCGTTCTGGCCGGACCTGCGCCGATGACCCGCAACGGCGGCGAGCGCGGCAAGGCCGACATGCACCTGCACACGCTCTACTCGGACGGGACCGCATCGGTGCAGGCGGTGCTCGACCAGATCCAGCGGGCGACCGACCTTGACCTGGTGGCGATCACCGATCACGAGCGCATCGACGGCGCTGAGCGCGCGGCCGAGATCCACGCCGCCGGCGACTACTCGTTCGGGCTGGTCATCGGCGAGGAGATCACCACCCGCCGTGGGCACCTCCTCGCGCTGTTCATCAGTGAGCGCGTCCCGGCGCTGCGGCCGCTTGACGAGACGCTCGAGCGCATCCACGACCAGGGTGGCATCGCGATCGCGCCGCACTCGCTGGCGCCGCTCACCCCGTCCCTCGGCCGCCGCTCGCTCCTGCGCGCGCACGAGGCGGCCGATCCCCGTCACCGGCTCGACGCGATCGAGCTGATGAACCCGTCGACCGCCGGGCGCGCCCGTCGCGTTGCCCGGAAGCGGCTGAACGACGAGGTGATGCGGCTGCCCGCGGTCGGCAACTCGGACGCCCACGTGCTCGAGGGGATCGGGACCGCGTGGACCTGGTTCCCCGGTTCGAGCGCGGACGACTACCGCGCGGCCATCGCCGCCGCCACCACGACGCCCGACGGGGCGTACTGGTCGCCCTTGCACGAGGTCGACGTCTACCGGAGGCAGCTGCGCGCCAAGGCACGCCACCTGCGCCATACTCTGCGGCCCAGCGGAGAGTGGCGGTGACATCGGTCCTGCAGTCCGCGGCTCCGACGGCGGTGCCGGCGAAGGAGCCCTCGCGGCAGCCCCTCAAGATCGGGATCGTCAGCCCGTACGGATACCCGCATCCGGGTGGCGTGAACGAGCACGTGCGCTTCACCTACGAGGCGATGAGCCGCCTGGGCCACGACGTGTGGATCATCACCTCGAAGTACGGCCGCGAGCGGGAGAGCGAGGGCCACATCATCCGCCTCGGCACCGGCTGGGCGGCGCCGGCCAACGGGTCGGTCGGGCGCGTGACGCTGGGCCTGCGCTTCAAGCACCAGGCGCGGGAGATCCTCGAGGAGCAGCGCTTCGACGTCCTCCACTTCCACGAGCCGCTGGTGCCGTTCCTGTCGCCGACGATGCTCGACGCATCGGAGACGGTGAACGTCGCGACCTTCCACGCCTTCGGCGGCTTCTCACCCTCGTACTGGATCGGGTCGAAGTTCGCGGGGCGGCTGGCCGACAAGCTCGACGGGCGGATCGCGGTCTCGGGCGCGGCGCGGCACTTCATCAGCCGTTACTTCCCCGGCGAGTACCGAATCATCCCCAACGGCGTCGACCTCGAGCGATTCCAGACCGCCGAGCCATACGAGGAACTGCGCGACGGGACGATGAACATCCTCTTCGTCGGCCGCCTCGAGGAGCGCAAGGGCCTGATCCACCTCCTGCAGGCCTACCACCGCCTGCGGAAGCGCAAGGTCGACGCGCGCCTGCTGGTCGTCGGCAGCGGCCCGAAGCTGCGCGAGTACCGCCGCTTCGTCGGCCTGCGCGGCATCCGCGACGTCGAATTCCTCGGCCGCGTCTCCGACGAGCAGAAGGTGCGCTACTTCGCCTCGGCCGACATCTACTGCGCGCCGAACACCGGCCAGGAGTCGTTCGGGATCGTGCTGCTCGAGGCGATGGCCGCCGGGGTGCCGATCGTCGCCTCCGACATCCACGGCTTCAAGAACGTCGTGCAGCGCAACGTCCAGGGGCTGCTGGTGGAGCCGCGGAACCCGCGCGCGCTGGCGGCGGCGCTCTACGCCCTGTCGCGCAACGCCGACATGCGCCACGACATGGGCGAGGCCGGGCGGGAGCGGGCGCCCGAGTTCAGCTGGGAGCGCGTCACCGAGCGGATCGTGGACTTCTACTACGAGACCCGGGAGCGCGTGCTCGCCTCGAAACGCTGAACGCTCGCCGGGATTGTCAGCGCTGCTGCGTGACAACGTCCGCACGATCTCACGCGGAGGGCCTGACAGAGCGATCGATCCCCGAGAGCCGCGCCCGGCCATTCCTGGGCCGACTGAGGCGGGCAATCCTTCGCCGATTCAGTCGCCACGTGAATCGCGGCGCAAAGCCTGGAGCGGCTTGCGCCAAGCCGTGAACGTTCGCTCTGGCACGAACCCGAGTGACCGATACAGGTCGGTGGCGCCGGTCGGCGAGTCGGTGTCGACGCCGAGCGACGCCGAAGTGAAGCCCGCCTCGCGCGCGCCGACCAGCGAGGACGCGAGCAGCGCCCGCGCCAGGCCGCGGCGACGCCAGGCCCGGCGCACCGAGACCATCGACACGTACGCGCGCGAGCGCCCGTAGCGCTCGTTCTCCTCGACCGGCACGGTGGTGACGATCGCGCCGGCCACCTGGTCGCCGTCCCAGCCGATGCGCCAGAAGCGCGGGTCGGCGTTTTCCGGATCCGCGTCGAAGCGGACCCAGTCTTCCTGCGTCCACTCCTGCTCGCCCCAGTGGTCGCGGAACGCCTCGGCCGATGCGTCCCAGATCGTGCGGTACTGGTCGCGGGTGACCGGGCGCAGCTCGAGGCCGTCGGGCATCGGCGGCGCGACGATGCCGTCCAGGGTCCGCGCCACCATGTCGTAGAAGAAGCGGGCCGCGGTGTAGCCGTCGCCGCGCAGGAGGGCCACGCAGCCGGCGTCCGCGTCGATGCTCTCCGAGGCAAGCCACTTCGGCCCCACGTCCGGATGCTGGGCGGCGATCGCGCGCAGGCGCTCCTCGCCGAGCCGGTGCATCGCGGAGCCGATCCCTCGCCGGCGCCACGCCGGATGGACGAAGCCGAAGTTCTCGTACGAGCGGCCGCCCTCGACGAGCTCCTGCCAGAAGACGCGAGCGTAGGCAACGACCTCGCCGTCGACCTCGGCCACGAAGATGTCGCGGGCCGGATCGCAATTGACGAGCGTCGCGTACGTGCGCCGCATGTCGTCGAGCGTCTCGACCTCCTCGATGCCGTCGGCCTCGTGGGCGGCGGTGTAGACGCGGAGCATCGCGGGGAGGTCCTCCTCCCCGCGATAGCCGCGAATCGCGAGGCCCGGGACCGCCGTCGGCGTGTCGATCACGACGACACCTCCTCGAGCGGCCGGCGCCAGGCCGTCGACCGTTCCACGACCGCGAAGCCGACCGACTCGTACAGTCCGAGCGCGCCGGACGGGTTGTCGGCGTCGACGCCGAGGGCCGCGATCTCCATGCCGCGCTCGCGCAGCAGGTGGAACGATCGCACGATCAGGTTCCGCGCCAGCCCGCGGCGTCGCCACGCCCGGCGCGTGAAGACGCTGTCGAGCCACCCGCGGCGGAGGCCGAGGAGCTCGTTCTCCTCGAGGTAGATCGCGTTGAGCACGCCGCCGGCGATCTCGTCGCCGTCCCACGCGACGAGGAACATTGACGGGTCGAACTCCGGCGACTCGCGCCAGCGGCGGAAGTTCGCCTCGGAGTCGTCGTGGCCGCCCCAGTGGTCGCGGAACGCCTCGTGGTCCGCGGTCCAGAGGTCCCACCCCTGCTCCGCGGCCATCGGCCGCAGCTCGAGGCCTTCGGGCAACGGCTCGATCGACGGCAGGTCGCCACTGATCGGGCGCTCCATGTCGAAGAACCAGCGCGCCGGCTCGTAGCCGAAGCGCTCCGCCAGGGCGGCGCCCGCGACGTTGCGCTGGTCGATCCACGTGCCGAGCATCCGTGGTCGGTCATCGGTGTAGGTGGCGTCCAGCGCGCGGGCCGCGGCGATGCGGTCGGCGAGCAGCACGCTGCCGATGCCGCGCCTTCGGTAGGCAGGGTCGACGGCGCCGCCGCTGCGGTACTCGCGCAGGCCGTCGGTGGTGTCGACCCACTCGGACTGGGTGAAGGCCACCACCTGCCCATCGAGCTCGGCGATCCGCACGTCACGTGCGGGGTCGAACTTCTCGTTCGCCTGGCCCCACCAGGCGACGTACTCGTCGACGCTCATGCGCGTGCGAACCCCATCGGCCGCCCACTCGGCGTTCTGGAGGCGGACGACGTCGGGGATGTCGGCCTCGCCGGCGTAGCCACGCACGACGAGGCCCGGAATCGCCGCTTCGGGAGCGGCGGTATCGGTCTTCATCTCTCTATCCAACTCTCTTGAGCTTGCCCGTGCGCTTCGCGTAGCGCTCGGCGACGCCGAATACGTAGACGCCCAGCGGGATGAGCACGACGCCAAAGACCACCAGCGGCCACACGTTGTGCAGCAGCTCGGTCACCGACTGGCCGTGGATCAACCCGCCGCGGATCCCTTCGAGCACGTACGTGCCCGGCGAGAACTGCCCGACGAACTGCATCCACTCCGGAAGGATGTCGGAGGTGTAGTACACGCCGCTGAACAGCAGGATCACCGACTGGATGACGAACACCATCTGGTCACCGCGCTCGACGTAGAGCAGCGGCAGGATGGCGGCCATCATCCCGATGCCGACGAAGCTGATCGACCCGAGCGCCAGGAAGACGCCGGCGGTCAGCCAGTCGCCGCCGGTGAACTCGACGTCGAAGACGAGCAGCATCACGACGAGGATGATCACCATCTGGATCACGGCGTAGGCCACCGCGAAGAAGGTGGAGCCGATCAGCTGGGTGTAGCGCCGCACCGGCGCCATGAACGTGTACTCCAGCGTCCCCTCCCAGCGCTCCCAGGTGACCGTCTCGCCGATGAAGCCGAAGACGATCGACAGGAAGTTCCAGAAGATGGCGCCGATGATCAGCGTCTGGAGCAGGATCGGGTCGTTCTGGGCGACGCCGATGAAGGCCACCGCCAGGGCGGCCGCCAGCGAATAGACGAGCCAGGCGACTTCCCAGCCCCAGTAGCGCTTGGTCAGGTTGAAGTTGCGCTCGACGAAGGCAAAGCTCGCCTTCAGCTCGCGCGTCGCGATCGTCATCGGTTCGTTCTCGTTCGAGGAAGTTCGGTTGGGCCGATGGACCGGCCCCGGCCCTCAGCGGGCGCGGGCCGGTCGCATCGCGGGCTCGGCGGCGATCCAGGCGCCCAGGCGCACCAGACCCCGACCGACCCACCGCCGCACGACGTGGCGCGGCGTGTGCTCGCTCACCAGGAGGTTCGTGCGGCGCACGCGCTCCTGGCGGAAGTTCACGAGGGCGTGAACGGCACGCAGATCAGCGTTCATCAGCACGGAAATCACCTCCTTTCCCTTCGCTACTCATCGTCATCGGACGACTCTTCCTCACCGATATCGTCGTCCAAACTCTTGCCAGTGAATGTCATGAACACCGACTCGAGCGTCGGCTCTTTTCCGTAGTCCCGCGCCACCATCTCGGTCAGCTCGGCGGTCGTTCCCTCGGCCACCAGCCGGCCGTCGTTGATGAGCGAGATCCGGTCGCACAGCCGCTCGGCCTCGGCGAGGTCGTGCGTCGTGAGCAGGATCGTCGCGTCGTGGCTGTCGCGGACCTCCTCGATGAAGGTCTGCACGTCGAGCTTCGAGCGCGGGTCCAGCCCGGTGGTCGGCTCGTCGAGGAGCAGCACGATCGGGCTCGTCAGCAGCGCCCGCGCGATCGCGACCTTCTGCTGCATGCCCCGGCTCATCTGCTCGACCGGCCGGCCGAGCCGCTTCTCGCCGATCCCGAGCCGCGCCAGGATCCGGATCGCCTCGGCGCGGGCCACCTTCGCGTCCATCCCGTAGAGCCGGGCCGCGTAGGCCAGGTTCTCGTGGGGTGACAGCTTCTTGAAGAAGGCCGCGTCGACGCTCACCCGGTTGATCAGGCGCTTCACCGCCATCTCGTCCTTCGCGACGTCGTGCCCGAACACCTCGATCCGGCCGCGGTCGATCGTCAGCAGCGTGCTGATCAGGCGGATCAACGTGCTCTTGCCCGAGCCGTTCGCGCCGAGCACGCCGTAGATCTCGCCCTTGCGGATCGAGAGGCTCACGTCGTTCACGGCCAGCACCGCCTTCTTCTTGCGGCCGACCACGAATCGCTTCGTGGCGTGGTCGACGAAGAGCGCGGGCAGCTCGCCCGGCGGGGGCGGTCCGACGCGCCGAGCTCGCTCGGGCGCCGGTGCCGGGGCCGTCGCCGGCTCCCGCTCGGCGGCCGGTGTCGTCTTCGGTTCGGTCGTCATGACCTCGGTCATCGTCTCGTTTCCTGCTGAGGGGCATCAAAAAACCGTGGTGCCGATCCGGCCCACGGTTCGTGGTGTCTGCCTCGGCGGCCCTGCCGCCTTGCTTCTACCTCGACCAGGGCACAGATCTCCCGTCGACGTCACTGCCGGTTGGCTTGACGCCGCGCGCGATGAGGGCGCAGATGCGGAGATGCATTGCCTTCAGATCGCTCCTCGCTACTGGTGGATGGTGGCCGGACACCGCCGGGCAGCGTCGGCTGCGGAGGTGGTGCCGCCGGAGTCTACGACCGCCCTCAGAACGGTGTCAAGAAAACTACGTCGTTTGTCCTACGACGCCCGCCGTGTGGACGATCGATGGCGCCGCGGCTACCGTGTCCGGACCGAGTAGGAGGCCTGCACCGTGAGGGTCAACACCGGCCTCATCTTCTGGGGCGTGGCGCTCATCACCGCGGGCGTGGTCGCGCTCGCGGTCCAGGCGGGGGCCATCGCCGCCGAGAGCGCGCAGGAGATCTGGCGCTTCTGGCCGGTGATCATCATCGTCATCGGCCTGGCGGTCATCGCGGCGCGGACGCCGTTTGCGCTGATCGCGACCGTCGTCGCCGGCCTCGTCGTGGGCGGCATGGCCGGCACGCTCGTGGCGGGCTTCCCGGACGGCTTCAGCTTCGGCTGCGAGGGGACCGCCGGCGAGAGGTTGACTGAAGAAGGCTCGTTCGGGACCGATGCGGAGGTCGAGCTTGACCTGAACTGCGGCGAGATGAACGTGACGACCGCGGCGGGCTCCGACTGGTCGGTCGAGGCTCGCCACGCCGGCGATGCGCCGCAGATCGAATCCGGTGCCGACAGCCTGCGCGTCGAGTCCGGCGACAACTTCTCGTTCTTCGGCCTCTCCGATGCCGACCAGCGCTGGGACGTCACCCTGCCGACCGGCCCGACCCTCGACCTGTCCGTCGACGCCAATGCGGCCTCGAGCCGGCTCGAGCTCGACGACGCGACCTTCGGCACCCTGTCGGTCGACGCCAACGCGGGGGACGTGGACATCCAGCTGCCGGGCGCATCGGTCGGCGACCTGTCGGTGGAGGCCAACGCCGGCTCGATCTCGATCGACGTCGACGATGGCACCGAGCTCACCGGATCGGTCGAGATGAACGCCGGGTCCCTGGATCTGTGCGTGCCGGAGGGCATCGGCCTGGCGATCACGATGAGCGACGACAACGTCACCTTCAGCCACAACCTCGACGAGATGGGGCTGACCCGCACCGGCGACGTCTGGCGCAGCGGCACGGGCGACGCGATCACGCTCTCGATCGAGGGCAACGCGGCCAGCTTCACGCTGAACCCCGAGGAAGGATGCGCATGAACAAGCGCCTGTACCGATCCCGCACCGATACCGTCATCGGCGGCGTCGCCTCCGGGCTGGCCACGTACCTCGACGCCGATCCCGCCCTAATCCGGATCGCATGGGCGATCCTCATCGTCGTGACCGGCGGGGCGGCCCTATCTGGCGTACATCGTTGCCTGGGTCGTCGTGCCGGAAGAGCCCGAGACGCCGGTCGCAGGGGCCGGCGAGCCGCAGACCGATCCGGTCACCGGCGAGGTCATCGCGCCGGTCGCCGCGACGCCGGCGACGCCCGCGGCGTCGAGGGGCGCGGGCGGCTCGGCCGGGGTGGTGGTCGGCATCGGCCTCGTGCTGATCGGTGTCTGGTTCCTGCTGCGCGACCGTCTGCCGGACATCAACTGGGGGCTGGTCTGGCCGCTCGTGCTGGTGGGGGTGGGCGCGCTGATCCTGTTCACCTCGATGCGCCGCCGCGAGCGCTGAACGGCGTTCCACTCTGCGTCAGCTGGCGGACTCCCGCCCTGCGGGAGTTACCCACGACGATGAGAGCGGGATGGAGGCCTCGGCGTCAGAACGCCCCGCGCCGCGGGACGACCGCCATCGAGGAGGCATTCGTTGGTCGCAAGTCCCGCCCAGCGGGAATTCCCGAGTACCGACTCCTAACCGGCGTCCGTCATCGGCTCGCCACCGGGGTCGCGCGGCTCACGCAGCCCGTCCACGACCGACCGGCCGATGATGGCGAACGTCGCCGCGAGCGCGGCGAGCAGGAAGCCGAGCAGCAGCTTCGCGGCGCTGAGGTTGAACAGCTCCTCGCGGTCGCCGACCGGCGGATCGGGAAACTGGAAGTTGAAGTTCCACGGCGGCAGGGCGCGTGCGGCGTTTGCGTACCAGTCGGGCGTCGGGAATGCCGATCCGAGCGGGAAGATCAGGACGCCGACGACCGCGGCCAGCACGAGGTAGCCGATCGCCAGGTCGCGCCACGCGGGCCGTCGCAGGAGCTCGTCGACGACGTAGGCCACCGCGATCATCGCGAAGATCACGGCGGTCAGGTAGTGGTAGGCGAACGTGGCGCGCTCGATGCGGATCCACGGCACGAGCTGGAAGGCGAAGGCGGCGACGACCATCACGAGCGCGAGGGAGCGCCGCTTCCAGGCGAGCCAGCCGCAGGCGATCAGCGCCGGGATGCCGGCCCAGAACAGGATCGGGTTGCCGCCGTTGTAGATCAGCGCGACCTGGCGCTCGTCGAAGTTGCTGACGTGGAACCACGTCGGCTTCAGCGCCAGCGGCCAGCTCCACCACGGCGAGGCGCTGTCGTGCCCGGCGGTCAGGTTGAAGTGGTAGCCGAACATCTGGGCGTGGAGCTCGTCGACGGACCAGCTGTAGCCCGGCCCGCCGCCGGTCGCCCAATCGTGGCCAAGCTGGAGGTACGGGATGTAGGACAGCCCGTAGACCACGAGCGGAACGATCACCAGGCACGCCCCAGCCCATGACCACGCGAAGCCGCCCATCTCGCCTGGGCGGAACCACCTCGCGTCCGAGCGCGGGTCGCGCAGGGACCGATACGCCCGCCAGGAAATCAGGGCGGCGGCGACGCCGATCATGAACCACACCGGCCACTCCGCCTCCGCGCCTCGCGCCACGAGCCCGAAGACGTACTCGACCGCGCTGCGCGGCTCCCGCGCGCCCTCCACCGACGGGAAGGCGAACGCGAACGCCAGGCCGACGCCGGTCACCGTCAGCGCGGTTGCCGCCAGTGCGCCGATGCTCTCGCCGATGTCGAGGCGGATCGGCCGGACCCACGTGATCGCCAGCGCCAGCGCGAGGAGCGCGAGCATGACGATCAGGAACGGCCACGGACCGCCGATGCCGCCGATGACGAGCACGATCGCCGCGAGCGCCACGAGCAGCAGCCGGCCGAGGTGCGATCGAGCCAGGACGAGCACGAGCAGGCCGGCGAGCGCGTAGAAGCCGACCCACTTGCTGGCGGCCGCGAGGCCGATGAGGACGCCGACGACCGGCAGGGCCCACCAGGCGCTGCGGGCCCAGCGGCCGGACCAGATCTGCCAGAAGACGAGGTACGCGGCGACGATGAAGGTCGCCACGAAGATGTCGTTCATGCTGATCCGGCTCATCGCGTAGCTCATCGGGTCGAGCGCGACGAACGCGGCGGCCAGCACGGCGATGCGGCGGCGGCTGAACATCGTCGCCGCCAGCAGGTAGACGAGGCCGACCAGCAACGCTCCGAAGATGACGCCGGCGAGGCGCCAGCCGAACGCGTTGCTGCCCGCGTCGATGACCGCGACGCTTCCGCCGCCCGCCTCGCCGGCGGTGCTGACCAGCAGCCGGCCGTGGTCGTCGCCCTGCGCGGTCGTGGCGCTGTCGAAGGCCATCGCCAGCGGCACGCCCTCGAGGGGAGCGACGTCGAAGACGGCCATCCCGATCGAGCCGCTGCCGCGGACCTCCATGTGCGGCTCGATCGGCCAGGCGCGGTGCTCGCCCCCTTCGGTCGTGCCGGCGACGTAGACGAGGCCGGACGCGCGCTGATGGGCAATCAGCTGCGGCGCCCCCGGCAGCGGCACGAGCCCCAGGATGCAGGGATCGCCCGAGCAGCGGTTGTTGCTGCCGTCCGCGTCCGCGACCGCGATGCCGCCCGGGGTCGCCGGGTGCTCATCGGTTGCCGCCAGCGCGCCGGTCAGCGCCAGCAGCTGCTGGTCCTCGCCGTTGCCGCGGACGACGAGCGGGCCGACGAGCGTCGCGTCGACGGGGAGCGCGCCGTCCGACCGCGGCTCGAGCGTTACCGCGTCGAAGAAGACAATCTCGCCGACGGCCGGCTGGCTGGCGACGACCCAGTCGGGAGCCTCGGTTTCGGCGGCCTCGTCGTCGGTGCCGCGGACGTAGGCGACGCCGCCGAACGCTCCCTCGATCGGGTCGCCGACCTCGTCGGTCTCCGGTGCCGCGACCGCGATCCCGCCGGTGCCCCGGAGCAGGATCGGGTCGCCCGACTCTGCGGAAACGACGATCTCGTCCACCGTCTCGAGGCCGGACGCGATCGGCGGCCCGGCCGGAGGCGCGCGGCCATCGGGCGAGGCCATCAGCCCCGCGAGCTCGTAGGTCTCGACGGTGCCGGAGTCGGCGCGGCCGACGAGCAGGCGCGGGGCGTCGGCGTCGTAGGCGAGCGTCGCGATCGGTCCACCGGCAGCCCAGCGCGCGACCTCGTCGCCGGTCTCGGCATCGGTGGCGACGATCGTCGTGCCCCCGTCGCCGGTGAAGGCGATCGAGCGATCGAATCCGCTCGACGCGCGCCGGGGCGCGACGGCGAGCACCGGGGAGGGTGCGTCGAGCTCCACGCTGCCGACGACCTTGTTCGGGTCGGCGAGCACGATCCCGCCGGCGATTAGGTACTTCGCCAGCATCGGGTGGGTCCACTCGTAGACGTCGCGGTCCCAGCCGTTCTGCCACGCGCTGAGGAACTCGGTCGCGGAGCGGGCGTGGTACGCCTCGTCGAAGTGCTGCGAGCGCGGCAGGTCCAGCCGCCAGAGGCGGAAGACGAGCGCGAAGGCCACCAGCCCGAGCAGGATCAGCGCGTCGCGACGATCGATCCGGCGACGCGGCTCCTTCAGGTACGCATCGGCCGGGTTCGGCGACAGCCAGGACGGCCCGCATGCGCCAGATGCGCGCGGGCGCCGCTCACGCTCGGCTGCCGGCGCCGGTTCGATGGGCGCATCGGCCTCGAATTCGCTCACCTGGCGCGGCGAGAGCGCCAGGCGGATCGCGAGCCAGGCGACGATCGCCAGCACCACGGTGATCAGGACGACCAGCAGCCAGATGCCACCATCGGTGAACAGCGTGCTCTCCAGGAAGGCGTCCTGCACCATCGGCAGCCCGCCGACACCGGGGTTGATCACGCGATCGGTGACGAACGTCCAGTCCTCGGTGTACACCCAGTAGACGTTCGCGAAGAAGACGACCGAGATCGCGCCGTACAGCCACGGCCAGGCGCGGCCGGAGAAGAACAGCAGCGCGCCGAGCGCGAGGGCCGGGAAGAGGTAGCGCTCGTGGACGCGCGTGGGGAGCACGAAGAAGGCGATCGACAGCACCAGCGCGGCCATGACCACGCCGCGCAGGTCGTCACGGCGCCAGACCTGCCACAGCACGAGCAGCGCAACGGCGACGAAGAGCAGGGTCCCGATCTGCTGCCAGGTCAGCGAGAGGCCGCCGACCACGAGGCCCACGGCTGAGTCGTCGCCGCGGTGCAGCGTGTCGCCGAGGGCGCTGAACGGGTTCCGCCACATGCTGAAGGCGTTGATCGTGAGCCCGGTGTAGGTGTTCGCGGCGTCGCACAGCTTGCCGACCAGGCTCGTCACCGGATCGGCCGGAGGCAGGAAGCCGAGGCAGCCCTTCAGGTCGGAGCCAGCGGCGACCGGCGCCCACAGGGTCATCCGGAACGGGATGAGCAACAGCGCGAGGGTGGCGACCCCCGTGGCCAGCGAGGTGGCGACGCGCAGCGGTCGTCGCTGTTCGTCGTGCTCCGGATCGGTGGAGCGGCCGAACAGGTGGCGCTTGAAGCCGACGACGGCGACGATCGGGATGAGGAAGGCGAACTGGAACTTGATGAGCATGGCGACGACTGCGCCGACGGCCGCCGCCTCGGTCCAGCCGCGGCCGAGGAAGTAGACCGTGGCAAGCAGGACGAGCGTCCCGACCGCGTCGATCTGGCCCCAGACCGCCGAGTCGAAGATCGTGCCCGGGTTGAACAGGTAGATCGCCGCCACCGCCAGCCCGGCACGCTCCGGGCCGATCTTGAAGCTCGTGCGATCGATGAGGTCGCCGCCCCAGCGCCGGACGACGACGAACAGCAGCCAGGCGACGCCGACGTCCGCGAGAATTCCGGGGATCTTTACCAGCCCGCCGGTGACGTTGACGCCGAGGACCGGCTGCAGCGCGGCGCCGATCTCGCCGAGGACCCAGAGGACGTAGAGATAGCCGGGCGGATAATCGCTGAAGTAGCCGGGCTCGTAGAACCCGGATGGTCCGACGCTTGCTAACCGCTGGCCCCAGGCATTGAACGCGCCGACGTCGTTCGCCAGGCCACTGAGCGGCAGATAGACGGCGGCAATGAAGACACGCAGGGCGAGGCCGAGGACGAGGATCGTGGTGAGGACGGTGCCGGCGTCGAGCCGCCGCAATGAGTCGAGTGTCCCCACGCCCCGTCGGCCGACGGGGTCGCGGGTCATCAGCTGCGGCGCCCCCGTGGAGCGCGCCGTTTGGTGTCGCACGCCAAGGTGGCGGTGAGTATACATCGGGGCCCGGACGGCCCTGGAACGGCTCGGGTTGCGTCGCGGGAGTGGATTCCCTACACCGATAACGCGGTGGCCTTCGTCGCTGCGGCGGTCCTTCTCGTCGCGCTGGCCGTCTATCTGCGCACGATGCTGCCGTCCACGTTCTTCTGGGACACCGGCGAGGCGCAGACCGTCCCGGCCACGCTGTCGATCTTCCATCCGACCGGCTTCCCGGTGTACACGATGATCGGCTGGCTCTGGAGCCAGCTGCCGATCGGCGAGGTCGCGTGGCGCATGAACCTGCTGTCGGGCGTGTGCGTGGCGACCGCCGCCGGGATGGTCGTGCTGATCGCCGGCCACCTCATCGAGGAGTCGCACCGACTTCTGCGCGCCGGCGCCGCCGGCGTGGCCGGGTTCGCCTTCGCCTTCGCCGCCGAGCCGTGGGAGAACGCGACCCGCGCCGACGTCCACGCCCTCAACGTCCTCTTCGTGACGCTCGTGGTCTGGCTGCTGCTCGTGTGGGCCGCCGCGCACCGCTCAGGGTCGCCGCGCGCGGGGCGCTGGCTGGTTGCCGCGGCGCTGGCGTTCGGCCTGGGCATCGGCGCCCACCCGCTCGTCGGGCTGACGGCCTTCGGGATCGCGGCCTGGCTGATCATCGTCGACCCGAACATCTGGCGCCGCTGGCGGCTGGTGGCCGTCTGCGCGGGCATGGTCGCCATCGGCTTCGCCAGTTACGGCTACATCTTCGTGCGCGCGATCATCGATCCCGAGCCGCCGCTCTTCTATGCCCATCCCGACACCTGGGAGCGGTTCCGCTACCTCGTCTTCGCCGAGCAGTTCCGCGATCTGTTCGCCGACTTCGAGTCGCCGCTCGCCGACTTCTGGCAGAAGTGGGCGCTGAGCCAGCGCATCCTCGAGCCGCAGTTCCCCGTCCTCGGCTGGCTGCTGGTCGCGGGCGGGGCCGCGATCCTCGCCGTGCGGCGGCTCGGCGTGCTCGCCTTCTTCGGGCTCATCGTGGCGGCCACCGTCCTGTACTCGATGAACTTCCGTGACGGGGACATCGACCGTTACTACCTGCCGACGATCGCGGTCGCGGCGCCGCTCATCGGTGTCGCGGTGGCGTTCATCGCGGCCACCGTCGCATCGGCGGTGGCGGAGCTCAGCGTGCGCTTCGAGGCCGGACGCTCGGCGCGGCGGCGGCTGGCGACCGCGGCGGCGGCCACGGCCATCGTCCTCGCCGCACTGCTGCCCGGCGCGGCGCTGGTGAGCGGGTATCGATCACACGACCGGAGCGCGAACCGCGATGCGGATGCGTGGGTCGCATCGGTCCATGAGCACCTCCCGCCCAACGCCGTCGTCATCAGCTGGTGGAGCTACAGCACGCCGCTGTGGTACCACCGTTGGGTGCTCGGGGAGCGGCCGGACGTGACGATCATCGACGAGCGCAACATCCTCGACGAGGGGTACCGTACGATGCACAACGCCATCCTCGCCCACTTCGGCCGGCGCCCGGTCTTCGTGGTCGCGCCGACGTGGGAGTACGCCGGCATCGTCGAGGACTGGCATACCAGGAGCCTGGCGACCTATCCGGGGTACACCGAGCTCATCCAGATCGAGGGACTTCGCCAGTGACCGATCCCGAGCGCCCGCGCCTCACCTTCTTCTTCCCCGCCTACAACGAGGAGGAGAACGTGGAGGAGACCGTTCGACGGGCGCTCGCGGAGGTCGGACCGCTGGTCGACGGCTCTCTCGAGGTCCTGATCGTCGACGACGGCTCCACAGACCGCACGCCAGAGCTGGCCGATGCGCTGGCCGCCGCCGATCCGCGCGTCCGCGTCCACCACCAGGCCAACCGCGGCTACGGCGGGGCGCTGCGGGCGGGGTTCGAGAACGCGCGCGGGTCGCTGATCGGCTTCTCCGATGGTGACCTCCAGTTCGACCTGCGCGAGATGTCGCGCCTGCTCACCCGACTGGAGGATGCGCGGCGCCCAGTGGACGTCGTGATCGGCCACCGCCTGAAGCGCCGCGACCCACCGCACCGGATCTTCATCGCCAAGACCTACAACGCGATCGTCTCGGTGCTCTTCGGGTTGCGTGTCCGAGACATCGACTGCGCGATGAAGCTCTTCCGTCGCGAGGTCTTCTCCGGCCTGCCGCTGACCACGGACTCGCCGTTCCTCTCGGCCGAGCTGCTGATCAAGCTCCGCGCCCGCGGCGAGCGGATCGCCCAGGTCGGCGTGACGCACTACCCGCGCGCGGCCGGCACGAACACCGGTGCCTCGTTCCGCAAGATCCTCCGTACGTTCCGCGACATCGGGAAGCTGCGCTTGGCGCTCTGGACGCGTCGCGGCGAGGTGCTGGGGACGCTCCGAGCACGTTCGTAGGTCGCCGATAGATCGGCGATCCTGCACCGGAACTGCGGGCTCCCCTGACGAATTGCCGATGGATCGGCGCTGGGAGGCCCGAGGGCCAGGTCTACGACTCCTCGGGGTCCTGGCCGGATGGCCCCGTCTCGGGCGGCTGGCCGAGGTCCACGTCGAGCGAGTTCACGAAGTCCCGGAAGACGGCCAGGCGCTCCTCGTCGATCGGCTCACCCTCCTCGGTGGCATCCGGCTCGACGCCGGCCTCGTCGAGCACGCGCTCGTCGGCGTAGATCGGCGACCCGGTGCGGACCGCGACCGCGATCGCGTCCGAGGTGCGCGAGTCGATCTCCGTCTCGTCACCGGTCGCGTTCTCGACGTACAGGCGTGCGTGGAAGGTGCCTTCGACGACGTGCGTGACGACGACGCGGCTGATGCTCGAGCCCAGCGCGGCGACCACGGCGACCATCAGGTCGTGGGTCAGCGGGCGCTCGGCGGAGATGCCCTGGAGGCGCATCGCGATCGCGTTCGCCTCGGATGGACCGATCCAGATGGGGAGGTATCGGTCCCGTTCGGACTCCTTGAGGATCACGACGTGCTGGCTCGAGAGCATGTGGACGCGCACGCTCTCCACGACCATCTCGACCAGTCTGACCCGGCCGAAGGGACCTTCCGCCATGGACCGATTCTAGCGCCGGCTATTCGAGGACGAGGCGGACGACACCTTCGGCGGTGAGCACGTAGACGGCCGGCGGGCCGTCCGCAACCGAGGTGACGTGGAGCCCGCGGACGTCCTCCAGCAGGGTCGACGACGGCCCGTCGGAGGGCGCCAGCCACTGGCGCACGAAGGCACCATCGGCGCGCTGGAAGCCGAGGATCCGGGCGTTGGCGGCGTCGTAGACGTAGAGGAACTCGCGGTCGCCGACGGTCGCGCCGTCGAGCAGCCGATAGTCGAGGTTGGGGCGGATCGAGGCATCCGGGGGCCGATCGAGCGAGTACTCGGCCTGGGCGCGCGGGCTTCCGAAGTCGACCCGCGTCACGGTGTCGGCGTGCAGCAGCCAGGCGTTGACGTCGATGCGCATGTCGCGGGCGTCGGCCGGGCGCCGGTCGGGCTCGTCGGTCAGGAACGGCTCCGGCGGGTCGGGGTAGTTCACCGGGATGACGGCGGGCGGCGACCAGCGCAGGAGCTGACCGCTGGCGCTGTCCACGACGTAGAGGTTGAAGATCTCCAGCGGTGGCCGATGCTGGAGGGCGCCGATCAGCGCCGTCCGCACGCCGAGGCGGTCGGCGCCGTCGAGCTCCATCTGCCGCGGAACCTGCTCGGCCAGGTCGATGCGCCAGGCAACGCGGTCGCGGTCGATGACGACGACGTCGGTCGCGGCGGTGGCGATCAGCCACGGATCGCCCGGCACATCGCCCGAGTCGAGCTCCTGGCCGGCGCGGTAGACGATCGTCGTCGAGCCGTCGGCCGGGTCGACCCGGATGATCCGGCCGCGCCCCGACTCGAGGACCCACAGGGAGCCGTCGCTGGCGGCGACCATGTCGGCCGGGGCGATCTCCTCGAAGCTGCCGGCAAGATCGGCGACGACGGTGGCCTCCTCGATCCGGGCGACTCGGTGGAGGGCGTCGAGGCGCCGCTCGACGCGCAGGCGCAGCGGCGCGAGCTCCCCGGCGGCGACGCCAACGCTCGCGGCGCGCTCGATGGCGACGTGCGCATCGGCCAACAGGTTGGCCGCCCGCTCGGGGTTGCGATCGACGAGGTCGGCGCCGTCGACCCGCTCCTCGACCTCACGCACGAGCGCGGAGGCCTCGCGGATCGCCTCGCGCGCGGTGGCGGCACGGGGGATCGCCTCGGTCGGGCGCGCCGTCGGCAGGGTCGCGACGGTCACGCCGACCGCCATCAGGCCGGCGACGAGGCCCATGCCGGCCAATCCCAGGCGTCGGCGGCGTCCCTGCTCGCGGTCGGAGGTTCGCGGGATGCTGCGCGGGTACTCGGGTCGGCGGCGCGGGACGAAGGCCAGGACCCACGAGAGCAGCGTGAGCAGTCCGGTGCCGATCGCCGATCGCGCGCCCTCGGCGGCGTTGCCGGCCGAGCGGTAGCCGCGCCCGATCGCGTCGGCCAGCGGGACGGGACTCTGGTCGGGCAGGCCTGCGAACGGCTCGGCGGGGCGGACAGGCTCGAGCTGGTGGACCGTCTCGGTCGCCGCCAGCTCGGCGATCTCGATCGCGATCATGCCGTCCGAGCCGCTCCCGCCGCGGATGGCGAAGACCTGCTGGAGATGCTCGATCGCGGCGGCCGGCCGCATCCCGGCGAGCGCGCCACGCAGCTCGTCCACGCCGACCGTGTGCGCGAAGTGACGGCTGACGAGCGCGATCCGATCGCCGGCGGTCAGCGCGCCGTGCCAGGTGTACGGCTCGACCTCGATCGCCTCGCCCAGGGTCCCGGCCACGCGGCGGCGCCGGACGCGCGGATCCTCCTCGACGGCAGTGGGCGGCGGCGGGACCTCGTACATCCGCTCGTCGCGGACGACGACCGCGCTCGCCGGCCCGACCTTGGCGACGTGTGCCTCGCGGCCGCGCACGACGACGGCCACGATGCTGACGCCGGCCCGCCGGGGAATCCCGAGCCGACGTCGCTGGTGGTAGAGGCGCCGGTTCGCCCCCGACAGCGCCTTGGCCAGGGCCACGAGCACCCCGGCGGAGAGGTCGTAGTAGTAGTCGCGCTCGATGGCACCGAGCGCCTCGCGCGCGGCGGACGCGAGGGCCTGGTTTCCGCCGGTCAGCTGGGCCAGCAGGAAGAGGCTGCCCTTCGTCCGCGCCTGGGCGCCGACGGCTGGCTCGTGGAAAGCGACCACGTCGAACGCGTCGGGCGGCCGCTCGTCGGCGGACGGCAGCCCGATCCTTGTCGCGAAGCGGTTGCTCATGTCGCTGGCCCGGGTGAGTTGGGTGTTGCCTGCTGGCAACCGATGATAGAACGCCCTAGCCGGATCTGTGACCCACCGATACGGCCAGTCTGCGCAACTCAATGGTCGCCCCCGGCCGCCCCTTCATCCGCCCGTTCACCGACCACACCAACCCCTCGCCGCGCAGCGTGAGCTCCTGTGCCAGGATCGGGTCGGAGGCCTCGACGTGCGCCGTGCCGCCGGTCACGCGGATGATGCGGCTGGTCAGCGGCCCGCGCTCGAGGCGCGCATCGGCCATGACCTCGCTCCACGCCACCCGCACCTGGGCCAGCGCCAGCTGCTCGGCCGCGCCCGGACCCATGCAGTCGGCCAGCGCGCGCTGCAGCGCGGCACCGGCCTCCTCGCGCCGGCTCACCGGGCCTCCCGCTGCAGCGAACCGTCCTCGATGCGCCAGACCGATGCGTCGCGCCGGCGCGCCGCCTCGAGCGTTCCGGGGTCCGCGGTCGTGACGATCACCTGACCGCGGCCGGCGAGCAGGTCGCTGAGGCGGGTGGCGCGGTCGGGGTCGAGCTCGCTGAAGACGTCGTCGAGCAGCACGATCGGTCGCGGGCCGTCCACGCCAAGCAGATCGGTCTCGGCCAGCTTCAGCGACAGGATGATCGTGCGCTGCTGCCCGCGGCTGGCGTGCGCGGAGACGTCCATGCCGGCGAGCTCCGCGCGCAGGTCGTCGCGCTGCGGGCCGACCAGGCTCACCCCGTTCCACGCCTCGCGCTGGCGCACCTCGGCGATCCGCGCACGGTGGGCGACCACCAGCTCCTCGGTCTCCGGGATCCGGACCGAAGGGTCCGCCCGCTCCGGCCAGGCCTCCTTGAGGCCGTCGACGTAGGCGAGCGTTACCGATGCACCGCGCTCCGTCGGTGCGGCGATGGCATCGTGCAATGGGCCGATCCGCTCCCCGATCTCGCGCACGACCTCGAGCCTGGCGCGCATCACCCGCGCCCCGACCTGCGCCAGCTGCTCGTCCCAGAAGCCAAGGGCGTCGAGCTCCGCCTCCTCGGCACGGATGGCGCGGAGCAGCGCGTTGCGCTGGGCGAGGATGCGCGCCGCGTCGACGAGGTCGCGGGCGGCGCTGCGATCGCGCTGGGCGACGATGCCGTCCAGGAAGCGGCGGCGGTCCGACGGCGAGCCGACGAGGAGGAGCATCTCCTCCGGCCGGAACAGGACGGCCCGCGCCGTCTCGGCGACAGACGAGGATCGGCGGGCGACCCCGTTGACGGTCAGGCGCTTGCGCACTCCCGCAGGTGCGGTCGCGCCGGGCAGGACCAGCTCGATCGTCGCGCCGCCCGCGGCGGTCCCGCCCGCCAGCTCGAGAACCACCCGCGCGAAGCCGGCGCCATGGCGCACGAGCTCGGCGTCGACCGCGGCGCGGTGCGAGCGGCCGGTGATCGTGGCGTGGATCGCCTCGAGCAGGTTCGTCTTGCCGGCGCCGTTCGGTGCCGCCACCACGGTCAGGCCCGAATCGGGCGCGATCTCCGTCGACGGGTAGGAACGGAAGTCGGTGAGCGACAGGCGGGTCAGGTCCACGGTGGCGCTCGCGGCCGGGCGCGGCGCGGCGCGCAGCGCCATGGGCCCGGGTCCTAGGAGGCCGTACGGACCGGCATGATCACGTGGACGTAATCGTCCTTGCCGATGCCGCGGATGACGCCCGGCGCCAGCGGCCCGGACAGCTCGAGTGCCGCCTCGTCGGCGCCCAGGGCGCCGAGCACGTCGATCAGGTAGCGCGCGTTGAAGGCGATCGACGTCGGCGAGCCCTCGATCGCGGCATCGACCGTGTCGGCGTTGTCGCCGACGTCGGCGGCATGGGCGGTGATCGCGACGCCGGTGCCGTCGCCACCCTCCCCGCCGAGCTCGATCTTCACGATGTTCGCGGAGTCGCGCGCGAAGATGCTCGCCCGCCGCGTGCCGGCCAGGAAGGCCTCGCGGTCGATGACCGCGCGCGAGCTGTGCGAGGTCGGGATGACGGGCTCGTAGTTCGGGAACTGGCCCTCGATCAGGCGGCTGACGAGATCGGTACCCTCGACGTGGAAGAGCACCTGGCTCTTGTTCGGGGTCACCGTGATCTCGATCGGCGCCTCCGCGTCGGGGAGGATCCGCATCAGCTCGGCGTACGAGCGGCCGGGCACGACGATGACGACCTCCGGCGAGACCGGCTTCTCGAGCTTCAGCGTGCGGACCGCGATCCGGTAGTTGTCGGCCGCGGCCAGGGTCAGCGTGTCGCCGCTGAGGCGGGTGAGCACGCCGGTGAGGATCGGCCGGCTCTCGTCCGAGGCGGCCGCGAAGACGACCTCGCCGAGCGCCTCGCGCAGGACGCGGGCATCGATGCTCGTCGCCGGCGCCTCACCGATGGCGGCCACGACCGGGAACTCATCGGCCTCGATGCCCTTGATGCTCGAGCGGTTGTTGCCGCAGGTCAGCTTCAGCGTGCGGTCCTTGGCCGACAGGACGAGGTCGATGCGCTGGTTCGGCAGCGACGCGACCAGGTCGGTGAGGAGGCGCGCCGGCACGGTGATCTCACCCTCCTCGGCAACCTTGCCCGGCACCCAGGAGTTGATCCCGATCTCGAGGTTGGTGGCGGTGAGCTTGAGGCCCGAGCTCTCGGTCTTCAGCAGCACGTTGGCGAGAACCGGCAGCGTCGCTCGACTGCTGACCGCGCGGCTCACGGTCTGGAGCCCGCGCGCCAGGTTCTCCTGCATCACCGAGACGTTCATGCCCACCTCACGATATCCACTTCGGGGTTCGGTGCCTCCATCGGTTCTTCATAAGAATACTCACCCGTCGTCGCCCCTAGTAGGCGTGTGGACGGTGTGGATCGGGCCGATGCGGGCGATCTTGGCTGAGCGTGCGGGACCCCGGCGGATAAGAGCCGAGCCGCGGTGGAGATCCGCCGCCGGCCGGGGTACACGCGGCGGATGAATTGCCCGCATCGGTGGACAGAGCCTACCGGGTGACCGGCGCAGTGATGCGGATTGTCCACATCGGGGCCGAGATATCCACCAGAACGGGGTACTTTTCCACCAGAACCTGCCGAAATCGGTGTCTTCTGGCACCCGTCACTCGGAGTAGATCATCTCCCGCACGGCGCTGATCTCGCGTCGCATCTCGTCGTTCTCGCTCAGCTCGCGGGCGATCTTGTCGCAGGCGTGCAGCACCGTCGAGTGATCGCGCCCCCCGAGCTCGGCACCGATGCGCAGCAGGCTGATGTCGGTCTCCTCGCGGATCAGGAACATCGCGATCTGGCGCGGCACGACGATGGCCCGGTCGCGCTTGCTGCTACGCAGCTGGTCCAGGTTCACGCCGTAGTAGTCGGCCACGGCGCGCACGATGCGCTGCGGCGTGATCGACTTCTTGCGCGGGTTGTACATGACGTTGGAGAGCACCGCAGACGCCAGCTCGATGTTCACCGGCATCCCGCTCATGCTCGCGTAGGCGACGACGCGGTTGAGGGCGCCCTCGAGCTCACGGACGTTGCTGACGACCTTGCGGGCGATGAACTCGATGACCTCGGAGGGGATGAGGTGCAGCTGGTCCTCCGCCTTCGAGCGGAGGATCGCGATGCGGGTCTCCAGGTCGGGCGGGGTGAGGTCGGCGATGAGGCCCCATTCGAAACGGCTGCGCAGCCGTTCCTCGAGGGTGGTGATCGCCTTCGGCGGGCGGTCGGACGACAGCACGACCTGCTTGCCGGCCTCGTGGATCGCGTTGAAGGTGTGGAAGAACTCCTCCTGGGTGCGCTCCCGGTCGGCGATGAATTGGATGTCGTCGATGAGCAGGACGTCGATGCGCCGATATCGGCCCCGGAAGTCCTCCATCTTCTGCTCGCGGATCGAGTTGATGAAGTCGTTCGTGAACTTCTCGCTCGTCGCGTAGAGGATCCGCTTGCGCGGAAACTTCGCCGACACCGCGTTGCCGATCGCGTGCATCAGGTGCGTCTTGCCGAGGCCCACCCCGCCGTACAGGAAGAGCGGGTTGTAGGCGTGGCCCGGGCGCTCGGCGACAGACAGGGCGGCGGCGTGGGCCAGGCGATTGGCCGAGCCGACGATGAAGTTTGTGAACGTGTAGCGCGTGTTGAGGTTGATCGCGTTGCCGCCGGCGGAGAGCGGCGGCATCGCCACCTGCGTCTCCTCGTCGACCTGCTCCGGGATCGGGCCGGCTGCATCGGCGACGATGAACTCGACCTGGACCGATCCGCCCACCACGCGGGCGAGGGTCTGGCTGATCAGCGGCCGATAGCGGTTGTCGAGCCAGTCACGTGCGAAGCCGTTCGGTGCCGAGATCCGGTAGCGGTTGTCCTCGATCTCGACGAGGTGTGTGTCCTTGAGCCAGGTCTCGAAGTTGGCCGGTGAAAGTGAGACCTGCAGCTCGCCGAGGGCGGCGCGCCACACCTGCTTCGCATCCATCAATCGAAGTTCTCCGAGCCGATATCAGGCCGCCAGCCAGTCCGAATGATTGCGTCCACCGGGCCAGATCGGAGCCGAGTTGGGGGCGGTCGGACCGGGGCTCGCCACTATAGCAGCGGCCCTTTCGGCGGGGCAACGAATCGTCACAACGGGCCGGTCTTCAGGTCCAGCGACGCGCCGCGAGTGCCTGGACGGCGCCGGAAACCAGACCCTGTGCGTTGCGGCGCGTTCAGATGAGGCCCCGCACGACGCCGCGAAGTCGGTGCCGCTACGGCCCCGGTGCGGCTCTCAGCCCGCGGGCAGGCCGCTACAGACCCAACGTCGCTCCGTAAGGCGGCCACCACCTGACTTCGGCACGTGTGATCCTGGCCGGAGGGTTTGCGTTCGGGTCGCGTGGTCGTAGCCCGGCGGCGATCGCCGGTCGCGCTACCGGGGTAAGCAGTCGTCGCGCGCCTACACCGTACGGGCACGGATATCGCTCGCGCGGCAGCGCGTCGCAACCGGATGGGCGAGTTTGACCGACCCATGGCCCACGACTAGAATCCGGCCAAAGCGAGACGGGCCCCGAATCACGGTCGACTGAGGCTGGCGGAACGCCAGCCGTTCGTGTGTGATGGGCCTGGAAACGCGAACGCTGAACCGAGGAACGGCACGCATCGATGAAGAGGACGTATCAGCCCAAGAAGCGCGCGCGCAAGCGCGAGCATGGCTTCATGGCCCGCATGGCTTCGAAGGGCGGTCGGCGCGTGCTCGCTCGTCGTCGGGCCAAGGGGCGCAAGAAGCTTTCGGCCTGACCGCCGCCAACGGGGCTCGAAGACGTGCCCGTGCTGCCGACGCTCCGGCGCCGCGCGGACTTCGAGGCCATCGGACGCAACGGTCGGTCCCGCGCGACACCGGTGCTCGTCCTTCGCTGGATGCGGACCGATCGAGCCGAGTCGCGGATCGGGCTTTCGACACCCCGGACGCTCGGTGGCGCGGTTCAGCGCAATCGGGTTCGTCGCCGGCTGAGGGAGCTGGTCAGGGCGCGACTGGAGCGGATCGGTCCTGGATGGGACCTCCTCCTGATCGCGAGGCCGGCCGCCGGCGAGGCGAGTCACGCCGAGCTGGGAGCAGCGATCGACGCGCTCCTGGATCTGTCGGAGATCGGCAAATGAAGATCATCGGGCTGGGAATGATCACCGCGTATCAGCGGCTGACGGCATGGATGCCGCCGAGCTGCCGATACTCGCCGACCTGCTCGGCCTACACGTATCAGGCCATCGAGCGCTACGGGCTGCTGAAGGGGTCGTGGATGGGCGCGAAGCGCATCGGCCGATGCAACCCGTTCCACCCCGGCGGCTACGACCCGGTCCAATGAGCGAGAAGCGAGAAGCGAGAACTTGACACCGGTCATCGCGCAGGGGTTCATGGGGATCGAGTCCTTCAACCCGCCGTGGGACGTCTTCTTCCTTCCCCTCTTCAACCTCCTCATCGCGCTCTACAGCCTGCCGTTCGTCGACTTCGCGATCGCGATCATCCTCTTCACGATCATCATCCGGACGATCCTCGCGCCGCTCTTCATCCGCCAGATCGGGTCGCAGAAAGAGATGCAGCGCATGCAGCCGCTCGTTCGCGAGGTGCAGCGCAAGCACAAGGGCAACCGCCAGAAGGTCTACGAGGAGACCCAGGCCCTCTACAAGGAACACGGGGTCAACCCGGCCGCCGGCTGCCTGCCGGTCCTCCTCCAGCTGCCGATCCTGTTCGCGCTCTACCAGGCGCTGATCCGCGCCTCGGGCACGATCAACTTCACCCCGAGCGAGGACCAGGTCTCGACGCTCAACGACTGGGTCGAGCGTGCCGGCATCGAGTCCCTCGGCAACAACAACTACGCGGTCCCGGTCTCCGGGCCGTGCGACGCCCCCGAGGGGATGTCGAGCCTGCTCCCAATGAACTGCCAACTGATCACCCCGGTCAAGCTCGAAGAGTCCGTGGATACAACGATCAGCTGGCTTCTCAACCTCGACCTGGCCATGGTCGACAACGTCTTCGCGATCACGCTCTTCGGCGGGTTCGCGCTCTCGGCACTGGCCGTCATCGCGGCCGTCCTGCAGTTCGTGCAGGTCAAGATGACGAGCCCGCGACCGAACGCGGAGGATCCGACCTCCTCGATGACGAGCACGATGACCTACACCTTCCCGTTGCTCACCATCTTCTGGGGCGGCATCTTCCCGAGCGGTCTGATCCTGTACTGGATCGTGTACACCGCGTACCTGGTGATCCAGCAGTTCCTCATCATGGGCTGGGGCAACCTGTTCCCGCTCTTCGGCTGGCAGCCCTCGTGGGCGCCCTCGCCGGAGACCGGCATCACGCCCGCGACGCGTCCGAAGAAGGTCGACTCGACCGATGCGCCGGCGTCCGCCCCGAACCCCGGCCCCAATCCCAGCGCCCCCGCATCGGGCGGCAGCCGCAGTAACCCGCGGCCACCGAACCGGAAGGGTGGCGCCAAGCGACGAGGCAGAAGGCGATGACATTCCGCGAATTCACCGGCAAGAACGTCGAGGAGGCCATCCGGTCGGCCATGAAGGAGTTCGGCGCAGAGCTGGGCGACCTCGACATCGAGATCCTCTCGCAGGGCAGCCGGGGCATCCTCGGCGTCGGCGGCGAGGAGTCCCGCATCCTGGCGGCGCCGAAGTCGGCCGTCGCCGCCGCGGAGACGATCCGCGCGGAGCCGGCCGACGACGAAGGCCCGCCTCCGGAGGTCGCCGCCGATGAGCCGGCCGCGATCGAGGCCGATGCCGACGAGACGCTCGTCGTGGCCGATGCCGGCGACGACCAGGTCGCCGAGCTGGCCCGAGCCGATGATGCGCGTCGATCGCGCGGTGGCCGCGGCCGTGGCGGCCGGGGTCGTGCCGGCACCCGCGATCGCGAGCACGCCATCCGTGAGCCGCGCGCCGACCGTCCGCCGCGCGAGCCCCGCACGGACCGACCCACGCGCGAGCCCGCACCGTTCGTGTCGGGCAAGCCGGCCGAGGAGCTCACCGACGAGGAGCGCTCGACGCTCGAGACCGCGAAGACCGTGCTCACCGAGATGATCGACCTGATGGGCCTGAAGGCGACCGTCGAGATCACCCGGGGCGGCGACACCGCTCGCCTCAACGTGAAGGGCGACGACCTCGGCGCGCTGATCGGCCGTCGCGGCGAGAAGCTGGCGAGCCTCCAGCACATCGTCAACCTCATCGTCGGCCGCCGCGAGGGCCAGCACCACCGCATCGCGATCGACGTCGAGAACTACCGCGGCCGCCGGGAGGAGCAGCTGCGTGACGTCGCCGACCGGGCCGCGAAGCGCGTCATCCAATCCGGCAAGATCATCCAGCTCGAGGCGATGCCGGCGATCGAGCGCCGCGTCGTGCACATGGCGCTGCTCGAGAACCCGCGGGTGCGCACCCAGAGCGTCGGCGTCGAGCCGAACCGGCGCATCGTGGTGCTCCCGGCGAGCCAGGTTCGGGAGTAGGTCGGGCTCGAGGGGGCGATGGCCGTGACGGCCGTGGCGTGCGCCGTGGGGCGGCTCGGGCCGGCCGGCCCGTGGATCGGCTTCGCGCCGACCATGGACGACGGGTATGCGCTGGTGGTCGAGACCAATGACGGTGCCGCGACCGCCCTTGCCGCACCCGATGACCTGATTGCCCTGGCGATCGCGTACTTCGCCGACGAGCTTGCCGCGCCCCCCGAGGCGCTGGCCGCGACGCACGGCGACATCGGCGCGCTCGTGCGGCACCTGGCCACTGCCACCGTGGACGCCGAGCGCGTGCGTGACCTCAACGAAGCGGTCGACGCGGTCGACGATGGGCTGGCCGCCGACGTGGTGGTCGTCCGGCTCAGCCGATGCCTGACGAGCGACGAAGAGCCGGTGGTTCGCCTTGGGCGGCGCGCGGCCGAGCTACTCGTGTTGCCCCGCGGTTAGGTGTCGCGGGGGCGGTAGTCGTCCTGGTCGTAGTCCTTCGTGGCCGCCTCGGGCTCAGGCGCAGCGGGCGCCGGTGCGTCCGCGGCCCCCGCCGGTGCCGGGGTCGCCTGGTTCATCCCGAGCTGCAGCTTCCCACCCTCGCCCTGGAGCGCCTGCCAGCCGGCCCACGCCATGACCGCGGACGCGACGAGCGCGACGATGAACAGCAGCGTGCCGAACCGGCCGAAGTTTCCGGTGATGTAGCCGATCCAGATGAGCAGCTCGATGGCCGCCGCGGCGAAGCCTGCGAGGCCGAGGACGGCGAGCAGCGATCCTCGAGACCCGGGCAGTGCAGTGCTCGGCGAGAACTGGGGCAGCAACACCACGATGCCGACGCCCAGCGCGGCAAGGATCGAGAGGAAGAGGAGCCCGCCCCAGCTGCTGACGAGGCCGGCCAGGAAGACCACGATGGCGGCGAAGAACGCCGTCTTCTCGCTCTGGTCGAGCTTGGACACGTCCATGGAAGACCCACCCTCCGTTGACGGGCACGCCCCCTGCCGCGACGGACGCTAGCACAGGCGAGCAAAGCGAAACGCCCCCGCTTCGTGTCGGTGCGGGGGCGCTCGGCGAGTGAGGAATGGTGGAGATGGGGGAGAATCGAACTCCCCGTCCAGAACACGCTTACCGAGAACTTCCTACAGGTATTTCCGGCCAACTTGCGGGTTCGCGTCGCGGGCCCCCGACCGGCGGGGTGCTTCGCTTGCTATCCGGCGATGCCTCTCGGCTCTTTGACGCCGCTCACCGGAGTCGGCGACGCCGCACCTCCCCGAATGACATCTTCGCCGTCCGGGGAGGGGGAACGGCGTCAATGCTCACTGCCTAAGCAGCGAGGGCGTAACTATCGTTGCCAGTTACAGCAATTGCCCGCTGTTTTACGAGGCCTGCGAGCAACCTCGACCTGCGATTCCCGGCTCACGGGCACTGTCGAAACCTGACATCCCCACGAACCGATTGGACCCGAATTCTACCAGAGCGCTCGGCCGATGTGAACAGGCGTTCTAGAGCTTGACCCGACCGCCGACCTTCTGCTCGCGCTCCAGCTCGCGGCGCATGTCGCGCTCCGCGATCGTTCGACGCTTGTCATGGGCCTTCTTGCCGCGGGCCACGCCGACCTCGAGCTTGGCGTTGCCGCGGTGAATGTAGAGCCGCAGCGGGACGAGGGTCAGGCCCTTGGCCGACTGGAGCCCGAGCAGCTCGCTGATCTGATCCCGATGGAGCAGGAGCTTGCGCGTGCGATTCGGGACGTGGTTGTTGCGGTTGCCCTGCGCGTACTCGGCGATGTGCGCGCCAACCAGCCAGGCCTCGCCGTGATCGATTCGCACGTAGGCCTCGGCGATGTTCACGCGGTGCGCGCGGACACTCTTGATCTCGGTGCCGGTCAGCACGAGGCCGGCCTCGAGGGTGTCCTCGACGGCGTAGTCGTGGCGCGCTCGCCGGTTGATGGCGATCGTCTCGTCGGGCATCAGAAGAGCTTCCCCTGGGTGTGGGGGCACGAAGGCTGGCACACGGCGGACATGGAAAGAGCCGACCCCGTGTCCATCGGATTCGGGGGCCGGCTCTCGCCTTCGCTACACCACGCGAAGCTGTGTTATCGCACCGCCTCGGTGGTGGCGTGCTTGGAACTATCCATCAGCAACACCACCTCCTTTCGTTGCCGGCGATGCTAGCAGATCGGTCTGGGCGCGACAATGCCGACCACCGCCGGCAGGGGCGCGATCGCCGACGGCGACGGCGTGACGTGGCCGCTCTCGCCATCGGCCACCGGCTGGTCCTCGAGGTACGCCAGCGCGGCGTCGAGGATCGGGTCGTCCTCGGGTGGCGTCTCGGCCGTGCGGGCCGCGTCGATGTCGGGCTGGATGCCGTCCGGCGCGACGCTGTTGTGGTCGGGGGTGAACCAGCGGCTGATCGTGATCCGCACGCCGCCGTCGTTCTCGAGCCGGCCCCAGACCTGGACGGTGTTCTTGCCGAACGACGGCTCGCCGACGAGCGTCGCACGGCCGCGCTCCTGGAGCGCCGCGGCGACGATCTCGGACGCGGATGCCGAGCCGCCGTTGATGAGGACGACCACCGGCAGGTCGGGATCGGTGGCGAGGCCGCCGCTGACGACCTCGTACGGGCGGACGTTCTCGCCGGCCGATTCCTGCGTGAAGAT
This sequence comes from uncultured Chloroflexia bacterium, assembly GCA_963840145.1. Classification (GTDB taxonomy): domain Bacteria; phylum Chloroflexota; class Limnocylindria; order QHBO01; family QHBO01; genus JACDBZ01. Next base: position 73,500 of record CAWIXR010000007.1, on the reverse strand, counting down.
CAGGCCGTCGGAGAGGAACTGGCTGGCGATCTGCTGCGCCGCGTCGATGTAGCCACCGGGATTGTCGCGAAGGTCGAAGACGATCTGGTCCGCGCCCTGGTCGAGCAGCTCGGCCAGCCCGGCGGCGAACTGCTCGCTGGCCGGGGCACTGAAGCCGTTCAGCGCGATGTAGCCGATGTGATCGTCGATCAGCCGCGTCTCGACCTCCTGGAGGATGATCTCGTCGCGGGTGATCGTCACGTCGAACGGCTCGCCGTCGTCGCGCTGGATCGTGAGGGTGACGTCGGTGCCCGGCTCGCCACGGATCTTCGTGACCTGGTCGTTGACGGTGGATCCCTCGACGCTCTCGCCGTCGACGGCGAGGACGTGGTCACCGGACTGGATCCCCGCCTCCTCGGCGGGCGTGCCGGCCAGCGGCGCCACGACGACGAGGCGGCAGGTGTCGTTGAAGGCCGTGCACGCGGCGAGGTCGGCGGGGTCCTCGGTGTTCGTCATCGCCATCTCGGCGCCGATGCCACCGAAGCTGCCGGACAGGTCGCCGAGCGCCTGCTGATACTGCTCCGGGGGCATGTAGCCCGAGTACGGGTCCTCGACGCCGTACTGGAACATGCCCTGGATCGCGCCCTCGGCGAGCTTCTCCGGGTCAAGCTCGTCGACGTACTCGTCCTGGAGCCGGTCGTAGGCCTCGCAGAACGCGGCGAACGCCTCGTCCGGTGCGGCGCAGCCGGAGGACGACGTGCCGCCGCCCGCCAGGTATCCGCCGACGAAAAGGACGGCACCAACGACGGCGGCCAGGGCAAGGGAGATGACCCAGGGCACGGGCCCCGCGCCGGAGGGCCTCTCCGGGGGCGGAGCGGGGTTCAGATCGGTCATGTGAGCCTTCAAGTCTACCGAACGAGCATTCGCAGCACGTTTCGGGCCGATTACGGAATCGACATCCGCCTCAGGCTGCCGCGGACAGGTACGAGCGCACGCTGATCCACGAGCCGAGCGCGCCGACCCCCAGGCCGACGCCGAAGAGCAGGACCGAGATCGTGGCCAGGAACTGGTCGCTCACCGCCGTCGGCATCTGGAACATGTTCACCATGACCGGCTGGACCGGGTCCCACACCGCGGTGACGAGGATCACGGTGATCAGCGCCCCGATCAACCCGCAGAGGACCCCTTCGATGATGAACGGCCAGCGGATGAAGCGGTCGGAGGCTCCCACCAGTCGCATGATCTCGATCTCGTTGACGCGGCTGTAGACCGCGATTCGGATCGTGTTGATGATCATGAACAGCACGGTCAGCGAGACCAGCCCGACGATCACAATGCCGACCGTCCGGATCGCGTTGATGATCCCGAGCAGGGTCTCGTACTCGGCCTGCTTCGTGATGATGCGTGCGATGTGCGGGTGGTCGTCGAGCCCGTTCACCACGGCCGTCGAGGCGTCCGGATCGGTCAGGCTGATCTCGAGGCTCGAGAACAGCTTGATGTTCGCGCCGCCGGTGTCCAGTGTTCGGCCGGTCTCGGCATAGGCGGCGCGCAGGCGGTCCATGGCTTCAAGCGGTGACACGTACTCGACCGATGCGACGCCCGGCATCGCCAGGATCTCATCGGTCAGCTCGGTGCGTTCGCCGAACGAGGTCCCGTCGGCGAGCTGTGCGGTGACTGCGACCTTGCTCTCGATGTAGGCCAGCCCGGCATCGAGGCCGCTGATGATGATGAACAGCGACGCCAGCAGGACGAGCATGAGCACGACGGTCGCGGTGGCGGCCAGGCTCATCATCGCGTTGCGCCAGAAGCCCTGCCAGGCGCGGACGATCGTGAAGCCGATGAAGCGCAGGAAGGCCATCGGTCAGTACTCGCGCTCGTAAGCCGCGGCCGCCTCGTCGCGGGCGAGGTGCCCGTCCTCGAGGGCCAGCACGCGGCGGCGCATCGCGTTGACGATCTCCTGGTTGTGGGTCGCCATCAGCACCGTCGTGCCCAGCTGGTTGATCTGGATCAGGAGCTGGATGATCCCCCAGCTCGTCACCGGGTCGAGGTTGCCGGTCGGCTCGTCGGCGATGAGGATCGCCGGGTCGTGCACGAGCGCCCGCGCGATCGCCGTGCGCTGCTGCTCCCCGCCGGACAGCTGCGTCGGCAGGTGGTGGGCGTGGTCCTGAAGCCCGACGAGGCTGAGCAGCTGCGGAACGCGCTGCCGGATCTCGGCGCCGGGCGCGCCGGTGACGTCGAGCGCGAAGGCGACGTTCTCCCACACCGTCTTCGTCGGCAGCAGGCGGAAGTCCTGGAACACGATCCCGATCCGTCGCCGCAGGCTCGGCACCTGGCCGCGGCGCATCCGAAGCAGGTCGCGGCCCGCCACGCTGACCTGCCCGTGCGTCGGCAGCTGCTCGCGGATGAGGAGCCGGATGAACGTGCTCTTGCCGGCTCCCGACGGTCCGACGAGGAAGACGAAGTCACCGCTCGGTATGGCAACGGTGACGTCGGCGAGGGCGACCTTGCCGTTCGGGTAGGTCATGCCCACGTCCACCATGCTGATGACCGGTGCATCGGCGTCTTCGGAACGGGCTCGGCGGCGCAGGAGGGATGTCATCGGTCCGCACCGATGGTACGCGGTGCTAGCCTCCTCCGCCTGTGAGCAGCGTCGTCGACACCCTCGCTCCGCCGCGCCTGGGTGGCGGGTTCCGCTGGCTGCTCGGCTCGTCGTGGATGGCATGCACGCGTTCGTGTGGGGCACGACGTCGGTCACCGTCCGGCAGCGCGCGGTGCCGATCGAGCTCCAGGGCCGGGTCGGGAGCGTGAACACCGTCGGCGTCTTCGGCGGACTGGTGGTCGGATCGGCGCTCGGCGGACTGCTTGCCCAGCAATTCGGCGTCACGGCGCCGTTCTGGTTCGCCTTCGCCGGATCGGCGCTGTTCCTCGTGGCGATCTGGCGCGAGCTGGCGCACATCGCCCATGCCGATGAGGCACCCGCACCCGAGGTCGGGTAGGTCCCGGTCCGCCGTTGCCGCGTACCGGTGGGGCGCCACGCACGCCGGAACGAACGGTTACGCCGCGGGCTCCTCCGGCCCGCGGCCGTCGCCGACGCGCCAGCGCAGGTAGCCCTCGATGAACGTGTCGATGTCGCCGTCGAGCACGGCCGTCGGGTTCGAGGTCTCGACGCCGGTGCGCAGGTCCTTGACCATCGTGTACGGCTGGAGCACGTAGCTGCGGATCTGGTTGCCCCAGCCGGCCTCGACGTGCTCGCCGCGCAGGCGAAGCATCTCGGCCTCGCGCTCCTCCTCCTGCCGCTCGATCAGCTTGGCGCGCAGGACCGCCATCGCGCGATCCCGGTTCTGGTGCTGGCTGCGCTCGCTCTGCACCGCGACCACGATGCCGGTCGGCAGGTGCGTGATGCGCACGGCGCTATCGGTCTTGTTGACGTGCTGGCCGCCGGCGCCGGAGGCGCGGTAGGTGTCGATCCGCAGCTCCTGCTCGTCGATCTCGACGGCGGCGTCCTCCGGCACCTCGGGCAGAACCTCGACGAGCGCGAAGCTCGTGTGGCGCCGCTTCTGGGCGTCGAACGGGCTGATCCGCACGAGCCGATGGACCCCGCGCTCGCTGCGCAGTCGCCCGTAGGCCCAGCGCCCGTCGATCGCGAAGCTCACCGACTTCAGGCCGGCGCCCTCGCCCTCTGTGGCCTCGAGGATCTCGGTCTTGAACCGGCTGCGCTCCGCCCAGCGCAGGTACATGCGCAGCAGCATCTCGGCCCAGTCCTGGCTCTCCGTTCCGCCGGCACCGGCATAGACCGATACGATCGCGCCCCGCTCGTCGAACGGCTCGGACAGGAGGAGCTGCTGCTCCATCCGCGCCCAGTCGGCCTGGAGGCCGGCGAGCTCGCGCTCGAGGTCGGCGCGCATCGCCTCGACGCCTTCCGCATCCTCTGCGGCCGCGAGCTCCGCCATCTCGGCGAGCGCGTCGGCGCGCGTCTCGAGCTCGCGCCAGGCACCGATCCCGGATCGAAGCTCCTCGGCGCGGCGCATCACCGTCTGCGCCTCCGTCGGATCGGCCCAGAGGTCAGGGTCGGCGGAGCGCTCCGTCAGCTCGGCGAGCTCGGCCTCGTCGCGGGCGAGGTCAAAGTCGCACCGCGGTGTCGCGCACGAGCCCGGCCAATCGCCGGGCCTCGTCCCTAATTGCGTCCAAGGGCCGCCACCATCGGGAGCTCGGCCATCTCGGCCAGGCGGTTCTGCTTCGTGCGGACCTTGGCCGGGTTGACGCACGGGCAGTACGACTGGCGTGGGCAGACGCCGCAGTTGCCGTCGCAGTTGAGGGTGGCCGCGTAGCTGCAGCGCATGCAGTCACGCTCGCACATGATCAGGTCTTCGTAGGGTTGCTCGGGGTCTCGGAAGCGGGTGACCGGTGGGAGGTGGGCCGCCGTGCTCATCGGGAGCGGGACGGGAGTCCTCGTAGGTGCGGTCAGTTGCTTCAACGAATCCCTCCACGCTGGATGCCGAGCTCGCGGGCCTCACCGAGCCACGCGTCGTTGTTCTCGCCATCCTAGCGGGCTGAGCTCAGAAGGCAACCCCGCACGAAGGGCCGGCGTTGCGGGCGTTTGTGCGAAGTGCCCTACGTTCGGCGCTCGATAGGCCCGCCCACCGGCCCGGCTGGCCGGGCGGAAACGCCTCTCAGCGCCCCCTCATCGCCACCTGCCGGACTACGCCCCGTGGCACTTCTTGTATTTCTTGCCGGAGCCGCACCAGCACGGCTCGTTGCGGCCGAGCTTCGGGCCGGCCCGCGCGGGCTCCCGCGCGCCGCCGTTGCCCTGGCCGTTCCCGGCACCAGCGCCGCTCGCCTGCACCGGCGCCGTGCCCTCCACGGCGGCGCGGCCCTCGGTGACGTTGCGGGCCACCGGCCGCTCGTGCGTGTGCTGGTGCTGCTGGAGCGAGACCCGGAAGATCGTGTGGGTGACGTCGTGTCGGATCGTCGACTTCAGCTCGTCGAACATCCGGTACGCCTCGATCTTGAACTCGTTCAGCGGCTCGCGTTGCGAGTAGGCCCGCAGGCCGATGGCGCGGCGCATGTCGTCGATCGCGGTGAGATGCTCGACCCACTGCGAGTCGATGACGCGCAAAAGGACCAGCCGCTCGAGGATGCCGATCGACGACTCGCCGATCTGGGTGCGCCGCTGCTCGTATCGGTCGCGCACGAGCTCGAGCAGCCGATCGGTCACGTCGGCGGAATCCCTGGCTTCGCCGAGGAAGGCGAGGTCCGCATCGGTCAATGACGGGACCATGACGGTCAGCTGGGCACGGAGCCCGTCGAGATTCCACTCGTCGGGATGGTCGCCGGCAGTGTGGTCGGCGATGAGCGTGGCGACCTCGTCGTCGAGCATCGCCTCGATCGTCGGGCCGAGGTTCTCGGAGCGCAGGATCCGGTCGCGCTCGCGGTAGATCGTCTCGCGCTGGCGGTTGATCACGTCGTCGTACTGGACGACGTGCTTGCGCATGTCGAAGTTGTAGCCCTCGACCCGGGTCTGGGCGCCCTCGATCGTTCGGCTCACCATCTTGGACTCGAGCGCGACGTCATCGGTGAAGCCGAGGGTGCGCATCAGTCCCTGGACGCGGTCCGAGGCGAAGCGCTTCATCAGGTCGTCCTCGAGGGACAGGTAGAAGCGCGACGAGCCGGGGTCGCCCTGCCGGCCGGTGCGGCCGCGGAGCTGGTTGTCGATGCGCCGAGCCTCGTGGCGCTCGGTGCCGAGGATGTGGAGGCCACCGGCGGCCAGCACGCGCTCCTTCTCCTCGGCGGTGATGACCTCCGCCTCGGCCAGCGCGGCGTCGTACTCCTCCTTCGAGGCCTCGAGGATGTTCGTGCCCTTCTTGTGCAGCAGCTCGGCCGCGAGCACCTCGGGGTTGCCGCCGAGCAGGATGTCCGTGCCGCGGCCGGCCATGTTCGTCGCGATCGTGACCGCACCGGCGCGCCCGGCCTGCGCGACGATCTCGGCCTCCTTCTCGTGGAACTTGGCGTTCAGCACGTTGTGCTTGATGCCGCGGCGCTTCAGCATGCCGCTGAGCATCTCGGAGACCTCGACGCTGATCGTGCCGACCAGCACCGGCCGCCCCTTCTCGTGCTCCTCGGTGATCTCGTCGAGGACCGCGTTCCACTTCCCGGACTGCTTCGCGTAGACGAGGTCGGCGTAGTCGGCGCGAATCATCTCGCGGTGCGTCGGGATGACGACGACCTCGAGGTTGTAGATCTTGTGGAACTCCTCCGCCTCGGTCTCGGCGGTGCCGGTCATGCCCGCAAGCTTGTCGTACATCCGGAAGTAGTTCTGGAAGGTGACGGTTGCCAGCGTCCGCTGCTCGTTGCGGATGTTGACCCCCTCCTTGGCCTCGACGGCCTGGTGAAGTCCCTCCGACCAGCGGCGGCCCGGCATCAGGCGACCGGTGAACTCGTCCACGATGATCACCTCGCCGTCCTTGACGACGTAGTCGCGGTCGCGCTGGTAGAGCACTTGGGCCTTCAGCGCCTGCTCGAGGTGGCGGGCGAGGCTGAAGTCGCCCTCGAACATGTTGTCGACGCCGAGCCAGCCCTCCATCTTGTCGGTGCCGGCCTCGGTGATCGCGACCTGCTTGAACTTCTCGTCGACGACGTAGTCCTCCTCGGCGCTGAGCCGCGGGACCAGCCGGGCGAACTGGACGTACTTGTCGGCCGACTCCTCGGCATTGCCGCTGATGATCAGCGGGGTGCGCGCCTCGTCGATGAGGATGTTGTCGACCTCGTCGACGATCGCGTAGAAGTGGCCGCGCTGGACGCGGTTGGCGAGGTCGACGACGAGGTTGTCGCGCAGGAAGTCGAAGCCAAGCTCGTTGTTCGTGCCGTACGTGACATCGGCCTCGTACGCCTCCCGCCGCGCGACCGGGCGCAGGTCGCGCAGCCGCTCGTCGGTGGCGGGGAAGTCCGGATCGAAGACGAACGCGCCCTCGTGCTGGATCGAGCCGACGCTCATCCCGAGCCGATGGAAGACCGCGCCGATCCACTGCGCGTCGCGCTTGGCGAGGTAGTCGTTGACGGTCACGACGTGCACGCCGCGGCCGACGAGCGCGTTGAGGTACGCGCCCAGCGGCCCGACGAAGGTCTTGCCCTCGCCGGTGCGCTGCTCGGCGATCGCCCCTCGGTGGAGCACGATCCCGCCCATCAGCTGGACGTCGTAGTGGCGCTTGCCGAGCGCGCGCACCATCGCCTCGCGAACGGCGGCGAAGGCCTCGGGCAGCAGCTCCTCGAGCGCGTCGTTGATCCGCTTCAGCTCGCGCTCGCGCTGCTGCTTCAGCTCGTCGGCGACGCGGGCGGCATCGGCCCCGGTCAGCGCGGAGTTTGCGGCATCCTCCTCGGCGTCCCTGGCCCGCAGCTCGATGGGCACGAGGATGTCGCCGACGCGCTCGCGAAGTCGCTCGCGGAGCTTGTCGGTATGAGCGCGCAGCTCATCATCGGAAAGGGCCTGGATCTCCGGTTCGAGCGCGTTGATGCGCTCGACGAGCGGCTCGAGAGCTCGGACCTCGCGCTCGTTGGAGTCCCCCAGGCGGTTCAGGAACTTGAACATCGGGCCTGCGAGTATAGCCCGAGACGGCCGGGCCCCCGATCCGACGGCCCAGGTCCGGGGCGAGCCGTACAATCGGCCGGCCATGGAGATCGCGCCCGGCGTGCACCAGTTCCGCATGGTCGGGGCGGACGCGTTCCTCGTCGCCGAGGAGCGTCTCACCCTGATCGACGCCGGCATGGTCGGATCGCGGAGGGTGCTCGAGAGGCGGCTGCAGGGGATCGGACGATCACTCGACGAGCTGGAACGGATCGTGTGCTCCCACGGCCACCCGGACCACATCGGCGGCGTCCATGAGTTGGTGCGGGACCGCGACGACGTCGAGGTCCTCATCCATCCCGCCGACCTCGCTGGGCTCCAGCTGCCGCTGAAGGCCGCGCTGGCCGCCTCGCCGGACGGCGGCGGGCGACGAGGGCGGCTGATCCAGTACCTGACCCGTCCGCCGGCGGATTGCACACCGATCGACGACGGGGCGTTGCTGCCGGTGCTCGGCGGGCTACGGGTGGTTCACACTCCCGGCCATACGCCGGGCAGCGTGTGCCTCTATGCCGAGCGGCATCGGCTGCTGTTCGTCGGAGACGTGCTGCAGGTCATCCGCGGCCGGCTGACCTACGCAAGCCGGCTCTTCAGCCATGACCACGCCGGCGCGCGCGGGTCTGTCGAGCGGCTGGCGGCGCTGGACGTCGACATGATCGCGCTCTCCCACTACCCGCCCTGGACCGATGACCCCACCGGCGCGCTCCGCGACCTCGCGGCCGCGGCGGCGAGCTGACCGCAGTTCGTCCGCAGTGTCGCCCGCGGAGGATGCGCACATGGACACCATCACCGATCTTGTCGGGCGGTCGGTCAAACGCTTCGGACCCGAACCGGCGCTGATCATCAAGCCCGGCTTCCGGACGCGCGTCTGGCGCTACAGCGACCTCGGGCACCAGGTGCCGAGGATGGCGCGCGTGCTGACCGATGCCGGTGCGGCGCGGGGCGACCGGGTCCTGATCTGGGCGGTCAACCGCCCAGAGTGGGGGCTCGGCTTCCTGGCCGTGGCGCACGCGGGCGTTGTCGGTGTGCCGCTGGACGTGAGGAGCACCGACGACTTCGCGACCAAGATCGTCGAGCAGACCGAGCCGAAGGTCGTGCTTGCCTCGCGCCAGACCGAGGAGTCCGCGCGCCGGCTCGGCCTGCCGGTGATCCTCATCGAGTCACTCCCCGACCTTGCCCGCGCCGTCGAGCCTCTGCCCGCGGCGGAGGTCGTGCCCGACGATCTGCTCCTCGTCATGTTCACCTCGGGCACGACCGGGGACCCGAAGGGCGTGATGCTGACGCACGGCAACGTCGCCTCCAACGCCCGCTCCCTCATCGACGTCTTTCCCTTCGGCCCAAACGAGCGCCTCCTCTCCGTCCTGCCGCTGTCGCACATGTTCGGGCTGACGTGCGACTTCCTCGCTCCGCTGGCGGCCGGCAAGACGGTCGTCTACCCGGTTAGCCGCCAGCCGGCGGTCCTGGTAAAGACGTTCCGCGAGTTCAAGATCACGATGCTGCTCGTCGTTCCACAGGGGCTGCGGCTGCTGGCGAACGCGATCGAGCGCAAGGCCAACGCCACTGGCAAGCGCGCCCAGTTCGATCGGCTGCACGAGATCGCGCCGCGCCTGCCGCGGTTCGCGCGCCGGCTCCTCTTTCGGCCGGTCCTCTCGCAGTTCGGCGGGCGGCTGCGAACCTTCGCCGTGGGCGCATCGGCCCTCGAGCCGGGCCTCGCGAACTTCTGGTCGAACATGGGGGTGACCGCCGTCCAGGGCTACGGCGCCACCGAGATGAGCCCCGCGATCAGCTTCACCCGCCCTCAGCGCAACCGGATCGGGACGGTTGGCGAGGTCGTCCCTGGGGTGGAAGTGCGGATTGCCAAGGACGGCGAGGTGCTCGCTCGCGGCCCGAACCGCTTCGTCGGCTACTGGCAGAACCCCGAGGCGACGTCGGCCGCGATCGACACCGACGGCTGGTACCACACCGGTGACCTGGGCGAGCTCAGCGACGACGGCTTCCTGACCCTGCGCGGGCGCAAGAAGGACATGATCGCGCTGCCTGACGGCCAGAAGGTGTACCCCGATGACGTGGAGGCGGTCCTGCTCGAGGACGACCGGATCCGGGACTCGGCGGTGGTCGGGCTCGACGGCGACGGAAGCGGCGTGCGCGTCCATGCCGTGCTGCTCGTCGACGATGCGTCGGTCGCGGAGGCGGTGGTGCGCGACGCGAACGGGCGCCTGGCCGGACATCAGCAGATTCGTGGCTGGAGCGTGTGGCCGGACGAGGACTTCCCGCGCACGCCGTCGATGAAGGTGAAGAAGCGCCTTGTGCTCGAGTCACTCGACCGCGACGACGGAGATGCACCGACGACCACCGGCGGGCAGCCGGCCGCCGGCTCGCAGCCTCGACCCGCGGCGGGTGCAGTGGCGACCGTGGCGGAGCTCGTCGCCCAGGTGGCACAGGTGCCATTGGCGCAGGTCCTTCCGCACTCGCGGCTCGAGACCGATCTGGGCCTCGACTCGCTCGGCCGCATCGAGCTGCTGAGCGTGATCGAGGAGGAGATCGGCGCGTTCGTCGACGATGGACAGGTCGACCCGGACGCGGCGGTCGCGGGGCTCGAAGCGCTCGTCGAGGGTGCTCGAGAGACGCGCCACGACGAGGGCGTGTTCGGGTGGCCGCTGAACCCGATGGTGCGGGCGGTCGGCCTGGGGATCCAGGGGCTGCTGATCCTGCCGGTGGTGGCGCTGGCCTATCGCGTGCGGGTCCGCGGGGAGCATCACCTGAGGGGCCTCGAGGGGCCGGTGATCTTCGTCCCGAACCACCACCTGCACACCGACAACATGATCATCCTCACCCACCTGCCGCTCGTCTGGCGCTGGCGGCTCTCGATCGCCGCCGCGGCGGACGACATCTTCGGCAATCCTCTCAAGGGCCTCGGGGCGGCCGTCATCGGCAACGCGTTCCCGTTGGCCCGGGAGGGTTCGGTGCGTCGCTCCCTCGAGCTGCTCGGAGCCCGGCTGGATCGCAACTTCAGCATCTTGATCTATCCGGAAGGAGAGCTGACAGTCGGCGGTCCGCTGAAGGCGTTCAAGGCCGGGGTGGGCCTCGTGGCGGTCGAGGGGGCCACGCCGGTTGTACCGATGAAGGTGCTGATCCACCGCCTCTCGTGGGTCGATCGCCGCGGCCCGGGCACCTCGCCGCGCGGGGACGTCGAGGTCGTCTTCGGTGAGCCTATCCTCTTTCCGGCCGGCACCGACCACGCCGCCGCCACGACCCGGCTGGAGGAGGCCGTCGCGGCGCTCTAGGAGGCGTCCACCATCGGCTTGACCTCGCCGATCCAGCGCTCGAGCGTCTCGTCGTCGAACGGAGCGGCCATCTCGGCCAGGAAAGTGCCGAAGCCGATCTCGCGGCGCTCGATCATCCGCTCGGCCACGAGCTCGGGCGTGCCGACCCAGAAGGTTTCGTCGGTCTCGACGTCGGACATCGGCGTCCGGTTGTGCGCCATCTGCGACTCCCACACCCGGCGCGCCTCGGCTTCGGTGTCGCGGATGATCGGCTTGCAGCCGACGGTGAAGGCGATCTCCGCCGGGTCGCGGCCGACCGCCTCGCAGTGCGCGTGGAGCACCCCGACCTTGTGCCGTAGCTTCTCGACGCTGCCCATCGCGTTCCACTGGTCGGCGTAGCGCGCCACGGTTCGGAGCGTCTTCTTCTCCCCGGAGCCACCGATCATGATCGGCAGGTGCTCCTGGATCGGCGGCGGCAGGAGCACGAGGTCTTCGAACCGATACCGGCCTCCGGCCGGCGAGGTCACCGTCTCCCCGTCGAGGAGCGCGCGCATCGCGGCGACCGCCTCGTCCATCCAGGTCAGCCGCTCCCCGAAGCCCGAGCCGAACTCGATGCCATGCGCGGTGTGCTCCGGCTCCATCCAGGCGCCGCCGATGCCGAGGATCGCCCGCCCGCTGCTGAGGTGGTCGATCGTCGTGACCGTCTTCGCGACGAGGCCCGGATTGCGGAACGTGTTCGCGCCGACCAGCAGGCCGAGGCGGGCGTTCGACGTGACCTTCGCCCACGCCGCGAGGGTCGTGTAGCCCTCGAAGATCGGCTGGTGCGGGTCGCCGAAGATCGCGTACAGGTGGTCCCAGGTCCACAGCGACTCGTAGCCGAGCTCATCGACGCGGATGGCCGCGCGCTCGAAGGAGGGCCAGTCGGTCGCCTGGCTCCAGAGCAGGACGCCGAGCCGGATGTCGCCCATGTCAGCGGCGGGCGCTCAGCGGAAAGGGCTCCGGCTCCGGCTCGACCTCGTCCGGTGGCTCGTCCTCGGCCGACTCGTCCCAGAAGGTCATCTCCTCGACCATCCGGACCTCGGAGGAGAAGAGGGCGCCGACGCTCTCGCCTCGGTGGATGCGCTTGATCGCCTCGCCGAACAGTGGAGCGACCGAGAGGACGGTGATGCGCGTGTCCTCCTCGGCCCCGGGAGGCAGCGGGATCGTATCGGTCACGATCACCTCGGTCAGTGCGCTGCCGCGGATCCGATCCAGCGCCGATCCGCTGAAGAGCCCGTGCGTCGCGCACGAGAAGATCTCCCGCGCGCCGGCGGACTGGAGCGCGGTCACGGTCTCGATCAGCGACCCGGCGGTGTCGATCTCGTCGTCGATGATCACCGCGGTCCGGCCGCGGACGTCGCCGATGATGTTCTTGACCTCGGTCTTGTCGATGTTGCCGAGACGCCGCTTCTCGACGATCGCCAGCGGCGCCGACAGCAGCTCGGCGAAGTTGCGGGCCTTCTTCGCGAAGCCGAGCTCGGAGACGACGACGATGTCGTCGAGCTCCTTGGCCTTGATATGCGCGCAGATCAGGTTGACGGCGGTCAGCTCGTCGACCGGGATGCTGAAGAAGCCCTGGATCTGGCCCTGGTGCAGGTCCATCGTCAGGACTCGATCGGCCCCGGCGACCGTGAGCATGTCGGCGATCAGGCGCGCCGTGATCGGCACCCGCGGCTGATCCTTCTTGTCGGATCGGCCGTAGCTGTAATACGGGATGACCGCGGTGATGCGCCCAGCCGATGCGCGCTTGAAGGCGTCGATCATGATCAGCAGCTCCATGATCGACTGGTTCACCGGCCGGCAGGTGGGCTGGACCAGGAAGACGTCCTGCTCGCGCACGTTCTCGAGCACGCGCACGAACGTGTTGTCGTTGGCGAACTGGAAGACCTCGACCGCCCCGAGGCTCGTCTTCAGGTAGCGGCAGATGCGCTCGGCAAGGGGTCGATTGGCGTTGCCGGCGTAGATGCTGAACTCGTCGGCGTACACGGCGTCGTCTCCTGCGGCGCTTGGGTCAGGCCCGACCGATTCTACTCGACCGATCTGCGGAGTCGGACACTTCTCAGCCCGCAAACGCCATCCGATCGCCAGCGGGACGTCTCGGAGCCGAGATGGTCTGAGGTTGGGCGGCGCAGCCGGTCCCGCCCGCCTGCCGGGCGGGCTGGGCGGAGCCGCCTCCCCACTCACCTACTCCGGCTCGGACAGTTCCTCCGGCGGTCGGTCATCGACGAAGACGGTGATCGAGACGATGCGGTCCTCGTCCTGCGGCTTCATAACCGTCACGCCACGAGACGCGCGGCGATAGCGGTTGATGCCGCCGACCTCGGTGCGCAGGATCGTGCCGAGCTCGGTGATCAGCATCAGCTCCTCGTCCTCGCGCCCGACCAGGCGGATGGCGGCCACGTCGCCGGTGTCCTTGCTCAGCGAGTTGGCGATGACGCCGCCGGTGGCGCGGTGCTTGATCGGGAAGTCGGAGACCTCGGTCCGCTTGCCGAAGCCCTGCTCGGTGACCACGAGCAGCTGCTCGCTCAGGTGCTCGACAACCTCCATGCCGATGACCTCGTCGTCGCCCTTCAGCCTGATGGCGGTCATGCCCTGCGTGTCGCGTCCCATCGGCCGGACCTCCGCCTCGCGGAAGCGGGCGGCCTGACCCTTCTTCGTCGCCACGATGATGTCGTTCTGCCCGTCCGACAGGCCGACCCACTGGAGCTCGTCGCCGTCGAGCAGGTTGATCGCGATGAGGCCGTTCGCGCGGATCTTCGCGTATTCGCCCAGCGAGGTCTTCTTGATCTTCCCCTGCCGGGTGGCCATCACGAGGTAGTGGTCCGGCTCGAACTGCGGGAGGCTGATGATCGCGCTGACGTACTCGCGCTGCTCGACCTGCACGCCGGGCAGGTTGATGATCGGCAGCCCCTTCGCCTGGCGGGAGGCATCGGGCAGCGTGTGCACCTTGGTGATGAAGACGCGGCCGCGGTTCGTGAAGAAGAGGACGTTGTCGTGGGTGTTCGCCACCAGCAGGTGGCGGACGGCATCCTCCTCGCGCGTCAGCATCGCGAGCTTGCCGCGGCCACCGCGCCGCTGCGACCGGAACGTGCCGATCGGCTGGCGCTTGATGTAGCCGCGCTGGCTGAGCGTGACGACGACGTCCTCGCTCGCCACGAGATCCTCCGCTGTCAGCTCGCGATTCGCATCGGCCTCGATGCGGGTCTTCCGATCGTCGCCGTAGCGCTTCTCGAGGTCGGCCAGCTCGTCCTTGATGACCTGCAGGATCTTGCGCGGATTGGCGAGCAGGTCCTCGAGCTCGCTGATGAGCTTGATGATCGCCTTGTACTCGTCCTCGATCTTCTTGCGCTCGAGGGCCGCGAGGCGCCGCAGCTGCATCTCGAGGATGGCATTGGCCTGGACCTCGGTCAGCTTGAAGCGCTTGATCAGCGCCTGGCGGGCGGTGTCGACGTCCGCGGCGGCCCGAATCGTCGCGATCACCTCGTCGAGATTGTCGAGCGCGATCTTCAGCCCTTCGAGGATGTGCGCCCGCTCCTGCGCCCGCGCGAGGTCGAACTCGGTGCGCCGGCGGACGATCTCGCGCCGATAGGTGATGTAGTGCTCGAGCATCTTCTTGAGGCCGAGCGTCTGGGGCTGGCCATCGACGAGCGCGAGCATGTTGGCGCTGAAGCTCGTCTGCAGCGCGGTGTGCTTAAAGAGCTGCTGCATGACGGTGTGCGGCGAGCCGTCGCGCTTGACCTCGACGACGATCCGCATGCCGTCCCTGTCGCTCTCGTCGCGAATGTCGCCGACGTCCGTGATCTTCTTCGCGCCGACGAGATCCGCCATCTTCTCGATGAGGGTCGACTTGTTGACCTGGTACGGCAGCTCGGTGACCACGACCGCCATGCGGCCGGCACGGACCTCCTCGAAGGCGACCTGGGCGCGCATGATCACCCGGCCCCGGCCCGTGGCGTACAGGTGGCGGATGGCGTCGACTCGCTCGCGCTCACCGCTGAGCGCGTTGCGCTGGTCCTCGAAGCGGAAGATCGTCCCGCCGGTCGGGAAGTCGGGACCGAGGACGTACCCCGCCAGGTCGTCGACGGTCAGCTCGGGGTTGTCGATGAGCGCGGCGATCGCGCGGGTCACCTCGCCGAGGTTGTGCGGCGGGATGTTCGTGGCCATGCCGACCGCGATCCCCGACGAGCCGTTGACGAGCAGGTTCGGCAGCTTGGAGGGCAGGACCGTGGGCTGGCGCAGCCGGCCGTCGTAGTTGTCTACGAAGTCGACTGTTTCCTTCTCGATGTCGGCGAGCATCTCGTCGGTGATCGCCGCCATCCGCGCCTCGGTGTAGCGCATGGCGGCCGGCGGGTCGCCGTCGACCGAGCCGAAGTTGCCCTGCCCGTCGACGAGCGGGTAGCGCAGGCTGAAATCCTGGGCCATGCGCACGAGCGTCTCGTAGAGCGCCAGGTCGCCGTGCGGGTGGTACTTCGCCATCGCCTCGCCGACGACGCCCGCACACTTCCGATAGGCCGCGGTCGAGCGCAGCCCCATCTCGTGCATCGTGTAGAGGATCCGCCGATGGACCGGCTTGAGGCCGTCGCGCACGTCCGGCAGCGCCCGCGCCACGATCACACTCATGGCGTAATCGATGTACGAGGTGCGCATCTCGTCCTCGATCGCCACCTCCCTCACGTTGCCGACTCGGTCCATCTCCATCGGTCAGTCGTTCTCCTGTCGCAAATGTCGCGTATGTCGCACGATCATTCCCCGCCGACGCCGGGCGCGATGCCGTAGCGCTCGCGCAGCTCAGCCTTCTCGGACGGCGTTGCCCCGAGGTAGCGGCCACGGCCCTCGGCCACGAGGCGCCCGTCGGCGCCGCGGACCTCGCCGCGGACCCGGTAGATCCGCCGCCGACGCTCGATGACCCGCGCCGACGCCTCCAGCCGCTCGCCCGGGAGCGCGGGCGATCGGTAGCGGACGGTCATCTCGGCGGTCACCGCCCACGAGTCGTAGCTCGACGGCGCCCATGCCATGACCTCGTCGAGCAGCGTGGCGATGATCCCGCCGTGGAGCTTGTCGCTCCAGCCCACGTAGTCCTCGCCGCCCAGCCAGTCGGTGCGCGCCGTGCCCTCGCCGAGCTCGATGCGCAGGCGCATCCCGATCGGGTTGTCGCGCCCGCACGCGAAGCAGTGGTGATCGGCGAAGGCGTAGCGGCGACCGGCGTCGTCGACGAGCGCATCGCTGCTGCCGAGGTTCACCAGGGGTTCTCCCCCTCCTCGGCGTCGTACTCGTCGGCGCCCCACTCGTCGTCGGCGGAGCGACGCAGGCACTGATCGGCGATGGCCAGCGCGAATGCGTGGCTGACCGCGTACGAGTCACGGAGCATGTTGACCGCCTCGCGTCGCTCGCCGACGCCGTTGGCCTCGAGCAGCTCGCACCACTCGTCGAGGCTGCGGCCCGTCTTCTGGGCGACCTGCCGGATATCGGCTACATGTCGTGATGGCATCGGCCTTCCTCGTCTGTCGGTTTCGACTCAGATGTCCAGGTTGCGGACCTTGCGGGCCTCGCCGCGGATGAAGTCGCGTCGCGGCTCGACCTTCTCCCCCATGAGCGTCGTGAACATGAGGTCCGCTTCCTCCGCGTGGCCGACGCCGACCCGCAGGAGCGTCCGCGTGTCCGGGTTCATCGTGGTGTCCCACAGCTGGTCGGCGTTCATCTCGCCGAGGCCCTTGAAGCGCTGGACCGTGACGTTCTTCGTCTTGCCGTCGCGCGTCAGCTCCTTGACCGCGGCGTCGCGCTCCTTCTCGGTCGAGGCGTAGCGGGTCACCTTGCCGGTGCTGACGCGGTAGAGCGGCGGCTGGCAGATGTACAGGTAGCCGTTGGCGATGACCTCGGGCATGTGCCGGTAGAAGAAGGTGAGCAGCAACGTGCTGATATGCGCCCCGTCGACATCGGCGTCCGACAGCAGGCAGATGCGGTGGTAGCGCAACTTGCTCATGTCGAAGGTCTCGCCGATGCCGGCGCCGAGCGCGATCACCAGCGGCCGGATCTTGTCCGAGCTGAGCACGCGGTCGAGACGCGCCTTCTCGACGTTCAGCATCTTGCCGAACATCGGCAGGACGGCCTGGAAGCGCCGATCCCTCCCCTGCTTGGCCGATCCGCCGGCGGAGTCGCCCTCGACGATGTAAAGCTCCGACCGCGCCGGGTCGCGCTCCTGGCAGTCGGCCAGCTTGCCCGGCAGGGCCATGCCCTCCAGCGCGCCCTTGCGAATGACGAGGTCGCGTGCCTTGCGCGCCGCCTCGCGCGCCCTCGCCGCGGTCACGCACTTCTCGATGATGCGTCGGCCATCGGCCGGGTTCTCCTCGAGGTGCTGGACGATCCCCTCCGCGACGACGTTCTGCACGATGCCCTTGATGTCGGCGTTGCCGAGCTTCGCCTTCGTCTGACCCTCGAACTGCGGATCCGTGAGCTTGACGCTGATCACCGCCGTCAGGCCCTCACGGACGTCGTCGCCCGACAGGTTCGCCTCCTTCTCCGCGAGCGTGCCCGACTTGCGCGACCAGGTGTTGAGCGAGGTCGTGAGCGCGGCCCGGAAGCCCGCGACGTGCGTCCCGCCGTCGACGGTGTGAATGTTGTTCGCGAACGGGAGCACGGACTCGGCGAAGCCGTCGTTGTACTGCAGCGCGACCTCGACGCTCGTGGAGCCGACCATGCGCTCGACGTAGATCGGCCGCGTGTTCAGGACGTCGCGGCGACGATTGAGGTGCCGGACGAAGCTCGTCACCCCGCCCTGGAAGAAGAAGTTCTTCTCGATGTCGGTGCGCTCGTCGAGCAGGCGGATCCAGAGCCCCTTGTTCAGGTACGCGGACTCGCGCATGCGCGTGCTGATCGTCTCCCAGCTGAAGTCGAGATCCTCGAAGATCTCGGGGTCGGGATGGAAGAAGGTGCGCGTGCCATGCTGGCGCTTCCAGGCCGGGTCGAGCCCACGGTTGGCCTCCGCGGCACCGCCGGACTGCTTGACCGTCGACTTCGGCACGCCCCGCACGAACTCCTGGACGTGGCGCTTCCCCTCGCGCAGCACCTCGACCCGCATCTCTGAGCTGAGGGCGTTGACCACGCTCACGCCGACGCCGTGCAGGCCGCCGGAGACCTTGTACCCTCCGCCGCCGAACTTCCCGCCGGCGTGGAGCACGGTCATGATCACCTCGAGAGCGCTCTTGCCGGTGCTGTGGCGGTCCACCGGGATGCCGCGGCCGTCGTCGACGACCTCGAGGCGGCCGTCGCCGTGGATCGTGACGTCGATGCGTGTGGCCTGGTTTGCCATCGCCTCGTCGATGCTGTTGTCGACCACCTCCCAGACGAGCTGGTGCAGGCCGCGGGCATCGGTCGAGCCGATGTACATGCCCGGGCGCTTGCGCACGGCGGTCAGGCCCTCGAGGACCTGGATGCTGGCGGCGTTGTAGCTGGGGGCCTTGGTGCGGGCCTTCGGTGCGCGTTGGACGGTCATGTCTGCGGGGCAACCTCGCGATCGGGATGGACCGATTCCACCGTGCCGGCGGGCGGCGCTCCCGCGCCCCATCCGGCACCACGGGTGATGATCGAGTAAAGGCGGTCGAGCTCCTCGTCGGAGTAGAAGTCGATGACCAGGCGCCCGCCACGACGGGTGCGCACGATGCCGACCTTCGTCGCCAGCACGCCGCGAAGCTGCGCCTCGAGGTCCTGGAGGTCGTGCCCGAGCGGCTTTCGCTCCGACGTCGCCGGGTTCTCGTCGCGCTTGCGGCGCACGAGCTCCTCGGTCTGGCGCACCGACAGCTGGCGCTCGAGCACGATGCCGAGTGCCGCGCGCTGGAGCTCGGGGATCGTGACTGCCGCGAGCGCGCGGCCGTGACCCTCGCTGATGCGGCCGTCGGTGATCGCCTGGCGCGTCTCGGGAGCGAGATCGAGGAGCCGCAGCGAGTTGCTGACGGCGACCCGGCTCTTGCCGACCTGGCGTGCGACCGCCTCGTGGGTGAGCCCGAACCGATCGATCAGCTCGCGGTAGGCGAGCGCGGTCTCGATCGGGTTGAGATCGGCGCGCTGCAGGTTCTCGATCAGCGCGAGCTCGAGCGAATCCGTGCCGTCGGAAGCGTCGCGCACGACGGCCGGGATCGTGTCGAGGCCGGCGAGGCGTGCGGCACGCAGCCGCCGCTCCCCCGCGATGAGCTGGTAGCTGCCATCGGCCAGGTTGCGCACCAGGATCGGCTGGATCACCCCGTGCACGGCGATCGACGCCGCCAGCTCGCCGAGCAGCGCCTCGTTGAAGTCGGCGCGCGGCTGGTTCGGGCTGCGCTCGATGCGGTCGAGCGGCAGCTCGAGCACGCCCGACTCGTCGCCGGCGCTCGGAATGAGGGCGTCGAGGCCGCGGCCGAGGCCGAAGGCGCGTGCGCCGCGGGCGGGCAGGCTAGCCACGCGCGGTCACCTCGCCGGCGAGCTCGGCGTAGGCATGGGCGCCGCGCGAGCTTGGGTCGTAGAGCGCGATCGGCAGCCCGTGGCTCGGCGCCTCCGAGAGGCGCACGGAGCGCGGGACCACGGTCGCGTACACGCTCCCGTTCATGTGGCGGCGCACCTCGGACGCGACCTGCGCCGAGAGGTTCGTTCGTGCGTCGTACATCGTGAGCAGCACGCCGTCGATCTCGAGGCGCGGGTTGAGTCCTTCACGGACGCGTCGAATCGTGTTCACCAGCTGGCTCAGGCCCTCCAGGGCGTAGTACTCCGTCTGAATCGGGATCAAGACCCCGTCGGCGGCGGTCAGCGCATTCACCGTCAGCAGGCCGAGCGAAGGCGGGCAGTCGATCAGGATCCGATCGTACCGACCGTTCATCTCGGCCAGGCTGGCGGCCAGTCGCCGCTCGCGCGCCGTGACGCCCACCAGCTCGACCTCCGCGCCCGACAGCGACGGGCTCGACGGGACGAGCTCGAGGCCATCGATCGCGGTCTCCAGCGCGAGCTCGGACATCGGCACTCGGTCGATGAGTGCGTCGTACGAGGATCGCGGGACGGATCGCCGGTCGACGCCGAGGCCGCTCGTGGCGTTGCCTTGGGGGTCGAGATCGATGACCAGGGTTCGAGTGCCGGAGAGGGCGAGGTAGGCCGCCAGGTTGATCACCGTGGTCGTCTTGCCGACGCCGCCCTTCTGGTTTGTGCAGGCCGTGACCCGGACCACGAGCGCTCCGCTGCGAGTTCAGATGGGCTGCCCCAATTCTACCAGTTTTGCCGCTTACTCGCCGCTTATCGCGGTGTTCCTTGGCTGGTAGAAGCAGGGCCTGTTTTCCACATTCTGTCCACGTTTCACGTGGTACCTTTCTCTCGGTGAAACAGTTGGTCCCTCCGACGCTCGAGCAGTCCGCCCCGACATCATTCGAGTACGGGCTGCTCATCGGCCTACTCGTTGGCGAAGGCTCCTTCGGAGGTGACGCGCGCCAACCCCAAGTCGTCGTGAAGATGCATGTGCGCCACGTCGCGATATTCAACTGGCTCGTCAGCAGATGGGGTGGGAAGCTCTATGGACCATATGAACACGATGGCCGGCGCTACTACCAATGGATGGCTCGGGGCCAGTACCTCAGACGTGTGCTCGTGCCCATCCTGGATGCGATGCTCACGCCAGAATTCGATCTGCATTCCTGGGAGCGCTATCAGGCCATGCGATCCCGCTACGGCTTAGGCGAAAGGGCACCTGAGGAATCGCTCGAGGTGGATAGCGCGATGCCACCGTCATGACGTACCTCAGCCCGCTGCTCGCGATCATCGTGGGGATCGTCCACGCGGCGCTGGCGCCGGTCATCGTCGTCGGCGGCGTGAAGCCGAACCTCGTGCTCGTCGCTGTCGTGCTCGTCACGCTCCTGTTCGGGCTCATGCCCGGCATCACCTGGGCGTTCACCGCCGGGCTGACTGCGAACCTGCTCGTCGGCGACCCACTCGGCTCGATCCCGCTGGCGATGCTGCTCGTCGCGGTCATGGTCGCGGGCGGCGCCCGCGTCCTCGGCCGGGTGGGCTGGATCTACCCGATCGCGGCCACCTTCGTCGGCTCGATCGTGGCCGACCTCATCTCGCTCGGCATCTCCCAGCTCGTCACCGATGCGGCAGCCACGGCCATCCCGGTCGACCTCATCCTCGCCGCCGCCACGCTCAACGCTGTGATCTGCGGCCTCCTGCTCTATCCCGTTCGCTTGATTGCCGGCCGATACGTCGCGGACGAGGCGCCGGCATGGTGACCCGATGGCCGATCTGAACGAGGGGCGCCTCGACCATCGGCGCTCGCGACCGCGCTTCATCGCCTTCGGCGTCGCCGCGATCGTGCTGATCACCGCGCTCGGCGGTCGCCTCTTCCAGCTCCAGGTCGTGCAGGGCGACGAGTACGCGCAACGCGCGGCGGCGGATCGCACCGTCGAGGTGCCCCTCGAGGCGCCGCGCGGCCTGATCTTCGATCGCGCCGGGCGCCCGCTGGCGGTCAACACGCCGTCGTGGACGGTGAAGGTCCGACCGGCCGATCTGCCGGAGGCGTCCGCCAACCGGATCCTCGCGCGCGTCGCGCGGATCACCGGCGCGAGCGCATCGGTCCTGCGTCAGCGTCTGGAGGCCTTCCAGGGATCGCCGTTCGACCTCGTGCCGATCGAGCGCGGCGTCACGCGCCGCGCGGCGCTGATCCTCGGCGAAGAGGCCGAGCAGCTGCCGGGGATCGTGGTCGAGGTCGAGCCGACCCGGCGCTACCTCGACGACCGCGGCGACGAGACCGGGCGGCTGATGGCGCACGTCGTCGGCTACACCGGGCCGGTCAACCGCGAGGAGCTCGAGCGACTCGAGTCTGAGGGATACCTGCCCGACGACGTCATCGGCAAGGCCGGTGTGGAGGCGTCGTTCGAGGAGCAGCTGCGCGGCGAGTACGGCACCCAGCTCGTCGAGCGCGACGCCTCGGGCCGGCTGCTCGACGTCATCGAGACCGTCCGCGAGCCGCAGCCGGGAACGAACCTGATGCTCACGATCGACGGGCGCGTCCAGCGGCTGGCGACCCGGGCGCTGACCTGGGGAATGCGCGCGGCCGGTGTCAGCCAGGGCGTGACGATCGTGATGAACCCGCAGACCGGCGAGATCCTGGCGATGGTGTCGCTGCCGGCCTACGACAACAACAAGTTCGCCGCCGGCATCAGCGTCGAGGACTTCAACGTCTACCTCGCCGATCCGGCCCGGCCGCTGCGCAACCACGCGATCAGCGACATCTACCCGCCGGGGTCGACCTACAAGCTCGTGACCGGCATCGCCGCGATGGAGGAGGGCGTCACGACGGCGAACCAGGTCTGGCCGACCTACGGCTGCTACCAGATCCCCGGTGCGCCGCAGGGCGAGTGCCTCTTCGACTGGAACCGCCAGGGCTTCGGCCCGCTGGCCATGGTCGATGCCTTCGCCCACAGCTCCGACACCTTCTTCTACCAGATGGCGATCCAGACCGGGGTCGATCCGCTCGCGAACTGGGCGCATGACCTCGGGTTCGGCGAGCTGTCCGGCATCCGGCTGCCGGGCGAGGAGGAGGGCATCATCGCCAGCACCGAGTGGGCGCGCGCGCAGGGTCGCGCCGGCGTCTTCACCGGCGAGCTGGCCCAGGCCGGCATCGGCCAGAACGTGATCGCCGTCACCCCGCTCCAGGTGCTGAACGCGTATGCCGCGGTGGCCAACGGCGGCCGCCTGATGGAGCCGATGATCGTCCGTGGCGAGACCGATGCCGACGGCGAGCTGATCCGCGAGTACGAGCCGCAGCTCATCCGCGAGCTGGCGGCCGACCCGTCGACGCTGCACACGATGCGGATCGGCGCGCGCGAGGTCATCACCTCCGGCCACGCGTACAACATCCGCGACCTCAACCTTCCGGGCGCCCTCTCCGGCAAGACCGGCACCGCGGAGTTCGGCGAGCTCACCGACGAGGGCACGCTGCCCTTCCACTCCTGGTTCGTGGCCTACCTGCCGAGCACCGCGGGCGCCACCGACGCCGACCTCGCGGTCGTCTCGTTCAACTACTCCGCCGTGGTCCCGGGCAACGTCTCGGCCGAGGTCGTGAAGTACTTCCTCCAGCTCTACTACGACCTCGACCAGGACCTGCGCCTCAATCCGAACGACTTCAGCCTCGTGACGGCGAACTGACCGATGAGTGCCGCAACTGCAACCTTTGTTGAGACCTTCAAGGGGCGAAGCTGGCGCTTCTTCGACGCGCAGCTGCTCCTCTACGTGATCCTGCTCATCGCGGTCGGCGTGGTCATGGGCTACTCGGCGGGGTTCAACGACCCATCGCCGGCGGCGGGGATGTCGCAGACGGTGAAGACCCTGATCTGGGCCGCAATCGGCTTCACCCTGTTCTTCGTCGTCGCCAGCGTCGACTACCACTGGCTGCGCACGCTGGCCCTGCCGATCTACCTCGTCGTCCTCGGCCTGCTGACGGTGACGATGCTGATCGGCACGAATTTGTTCGGCGCGCAGATGTCGGTCACCGTGGCCGGGCTCGACTTCCAGTTCAGCGAGGTCGGCAAGGTGCTGATGATCACGGTGCTGGCGGCGTTCCTGGCCGGGCGGCGGGAGCGCATCGGCCGCCTCTCGACGATCCTCGTGGCCGGCGCGATCATGGCCGTGCCCACCTTCCTCGTCTTCCGCCAGCCGGACCTCGGGACGGCGCTCGTCTTCGTCGCGATCCTCATCGGCATGCTCTTCATGAGCGGCGCCAGCCTTGGCTGGATGGGCCTCATGGCCGCGGGCGTCATCGGTCTGGCTCCGGTGGCGGTCAGCATGCTGCACGAGTACCAGCGCACGCGCCTCTTCTGCTTCCTGGACCCGTATGCCGATGCGCAGGGCGCGTGCTACCAGCTGGTCCAGGCGCTGAACGCGGTCGGCTCCGGCGGCTGGCTGGGACGCGGCTTGACCGTCGGCGGCGAGGACCAGCGCGGGTACATCCCCGTGCAGTCGACGGACTTCATCTTCACCGTCGTCGCGGAGGATCTCGGCTTCGTCGGCGGGACCGTCCTGCTCGTCCTCTTCGGGCTGCTCGTGTGGCGGATCCTGCTGACCGGCTGGCAGGCGCGGGACGCGTTCGGGATGCTGATCGCCGCGGGCCTCGCGTCGATGATCCTCTTCCAGCTGCTCGTCAACGTCGGGATGGTCGTCGGCATCATGCCGGTCACCGGCATCCCGCTCCCGTTCGTCACGTACGGCGGCTCGAGCCTGATCAGCCTGCTCTTCGGCCTCGGGATCCTCCAATCGATCCGGATGCGGAGCCACAAGCCAGACCTGTAGCCGGCTCCGATATTCCCGGAGTGGCTGTATCGGCCAGGACGTGGCCGAATACCCAGGTGGCGCATGGAACAGCCAGGCAGCACGGAATGGCCGATGTGCGCGCTCGAGGAATGTTGACGCCGGTCCGCTACGGCAGCGACGCCTCTGCCTCGGATGGCGGTGGCTCCTCGGGCGCCGGCGGCTCCTTGGGCTCCTCGGTTTCGGCCGGCGGCGGGGGTCGGACGCCGCGCATCGCGAGCTCTCTCGCGGTCGACGGGGGTTGGCCGCCCAAACGGTGGAATCCGTATCGGTACAGGTCGCGTCCGGCAGCGACCGTCGGTGCGGCGAGGATGGCGCCACCGATCCCGAACAGCGCGCCGCCGATCACGAGCGACATGATCAGAACCGCGGGATGCAGGTCGACCGCGTCGCCCATCACCTTCGGCACGAGGATGTGGTTCTCGAGCTGCTGGATGACGATGTAGAGCACGACGGCCGCGAGCCCGGCCACCGGGGAGATCGAGAGGCCGATGAGGATCGCCGGGATGGCGGCCACGATCGGGCCGATGATCGGGAACCACTCCAGCACGCCGGCGATCAGGGCGAGGATCAGCATGAACTGGCCGAACTCGCTGAACCCGATGAGGGTCAGGATCGTGAGGCCGATGACCGTGGCCAGGAAGACCGCCGCGCCGAGCAGGAGCTGGCCGCGGACCCACTTCCCGCCGACCCGCCCGATGAGCGCGAGGATGTTCTCGGTGTCGGCGCGCCAGGTCATCGGCATGGCCGCGGCCACCGATCGCGAGAAGCCCTCGCGGTCCTTGAGCACGAAGAACAGCCACACCGGCACGACGACGAGGCCGACGAGGAACGTGGCCGCGCGGACGACCGCGCTGATCGTCGGCGCCAGCAGGCCGGCGAAGAAGTCGGCGATCGCCTGGCCGGACGCGGCGAGCTGCTCCTCGAGCGCCTCGCGAACGTCGGGCGGCAGCGGCAGGCTCTCGTACCACTCGATCAGTGCCCGCTCGGCGTCGCCGATCGCCGCGCCGAGCTCGGGGAGCTGCTGGACGAACTCGCGGGCCTGCTCGGTGATCGGCGGGAGTGCGAAGGCGAGCACCGCCCAGATCACGGCAACCGCGGCGGCATACGAGATCAGCACGCCGGCCCAGCGCGGCACGCCACGGCGTGCGAGCGTGGTCACGACCGGGTCGAGCACGAAGGCCAGCGCCAGGCCGATGAAGAAGACGGGCAGCGCCCCACGCGCCGTCCAGAGGAGCAGCAGGACGACGACGATCATCAGGGACGCGAAGATCGCCTGGCGGTGACGATTCACGGAGTCGACCAGCGCCGTCATCGCGTGCATCGTACCCGTCGCCTCTGGCCCTCGCGTGTCGCGGCCGGTACGATGAGCGGCCCATGAGCACCCGATCGCCCGAGGCATCGCCGCGCCAGCGCTGGCAGCTCCTCTTCAGCCGAACCGAGCCCGCACTGCGGATGCGCCAGGCCCAGCTCGTCAGCGAGCTCGAGCGCGCCTTCACCGAGGCGAGCCTGCCGCTGTCCTACACCGGGGCCCAGAAGCCGCGGCCGCGCATCAAGCTTGCCGCCAACCTGCCGGTCGGGATCGAGCTGCGCGGCGAGGTCGTCGAGGCCTACTTCGACGAGCTGGTGCCGCTCGAGCGCATCCAGGCCGCGGCCGAGCAGTTCCCCGAGGGCATCGAGCTGCGCGACGCAAAGGAGGTCTGGCACGGGTTCCCATCGGCCGCCTCCCAGGTCCGTGGAGCCGAGTACGAGGTCCTCGTGTCCGGCAACGACGACCTGACCTCCGACGCGCTGCGCGGCGCGGTCGTCCGGCTCCTGAACGCGAAGAAGCTCGAGGGACAGCGCCGCCGAGGCGAGAGCGAACGACGGAGCGACGCCGGCGAGCGGGACCTGCGCCCGCTCATCGAGGATGTCGAGGTCGTCGACGTCGACGAGAAGGCGCAAACCGCGACCCTGCGCACCGTGCTCCAGCTCGACGCGACCGGCGCGGGCCGGCCGGAGGACGTCGTGAACGCGCTCGACCTGCCGCTGCGGGTCGTTCGGGCGGTCCGGACGCGGCTCCTCTTCGTTGACACTCCCCCGATCGCTCGGTAGACTTCGGCGTCCCGCGGGCTGAGCACACGGCCCGTTTCGGTGTGCGCCGGTATCGTGCCGCGCGCCCGTGATCAGCCCCAGGAGAAGACCATGTACGCCGTCGTGACGACAGGCGGAAAGCAATATCGCGTCGAGGCCGGCAGCGAGCTCATGATCGAGCGGCTCCCGGACGATGCCGGTGCGTCGATCACGTTCGACCGCGTCCTGCTGGTCGGTGACGGCGACACGATCACGGTCGGCACGCCGACCGTCGACGGCGCAACCGTCAGCGCGACTGTCCTCGGCGAGGCACTCGGCCCGAAGCTGGTGATCTTCAAGTTCAAGCAGAAGGCCACGTATCGCCGCAAGGCCGGCCACCGCCAGCACCTGACCCGCGTCCGGATCGACGAGATCTCCGCCGCGGGCAAGACGTCGAAGGCGGAGAAGACCGAGAAGCCCGCCGCCAAGGCCGATGCCCCCGCGACCGAGGCCCCGAAGCCGAAGCGGACGCGGAAGCCCGCCGCCGCGAAGGCCGATGCGCCCGAGAAGACCGAGAAGCCCACCGCCAAGGCTGCCCCGAAGGCGCGCGCGAAGACCGACAAGGCCGACGCGGAGGCACCGAAGCCGAAGCGCACCCGCAAGCCCGCCGCGCGGAAGTCCACGGCCAAGGCCAAGGCCGAGCCGGAGTCAAAGGAGTAACCGATGGCACACAAGAAGGCCGGCTCATCCAGCAAGAACGGGCGCGACAGCGCCGGCAAGCGCCTCGGCGTCAAGCGCGGTGACGGGCAGTTCGTCCTCTCCGGGACGATCATCGTCCGCCAGCGCGGCAGCACCTTCCACCCCGGCGAGAACGTCGGGATGGGCAAGGACTACACGCTCTTCGCCACGACCGACGGCCAGGTGCGATTCACCCACGAGACCAAGACACGCAAGCGCGTCAGCATCGAGCCGGGCGCCGTCCCGGCCGCCTGACGCACGGAGCACAGATCCCATGAAGGCCGAAGTCCACCCCACCTTCCACCAGGCGAACGTCCGCTGCGTCGGCTGCGGCAACACGTTCACCGTCGGCTCGACCGCCGAGGCCATCCAGGTCGAGGTCTGCAACAAGTGCCACCCGTTCTTCACCGGCACGCAGAACATCGTCGACACGGCCGGCCAGGTCGAGCGCTTCCAGAAGCGCCTCGAGCGCTCCCTGCGCTGACCACCAGATGCGTCGGCGCCTGACCCGGTGGCCGGCGCATCTTGCGCCCCACCTCCTCTTCCTCATCCCCGAGCTGCTGATGGCGGCCGGGCCGCTGGTCGTCGCCATGAGCACCGACGCGGCGGGCAAGCGCCGGTTCAAGATGCCCGACTTCTTCTACGGCGGGCAGGCGCTCATCGAGGGCGTGATGATGCGTGGCCGCACGACGGTGGCGATGAGCGTCCGACCGCCATCGGGCGAGATCGTGACGATGTCGGAGCCACTCCCCGCGGCCCTGTCGGCCGATCGGAAGCTGATCAAGATCCCGTTCCTGCGCGGGATGTTCCTGCTCTACGAGACCCTGATCATCGGCACGCGGATGCTCATGCGCTCGGCGTCGCTGGCGGCCGAGGGCGAGGACATCGAGCTCGGCAAGGGCATGATCGCGATCACCATGGTCATCAGCATCGGCTTCGCCATCGGTCTGTTCTTCCTCCTTCCGCTGTTCCTGTCGACGTTCGCGGAAGATGCGACGAACAACGACTTCGCGGCGAACGCCGTCGAGGGCCTGATCCGGCTGGTGATCTTCATCGCGTACATCGCGCTCATCGGCCTGATGAACGACATCCGCCGTGTCTTCGCGTACCACGGTGCCGAGCACAAGGCCATCAGCGCCTACGAGGCCGATAGGCCCCTGACGCCCGACGAGGTCGACGCCTTCGGCACCGCGCACACTCGATGCGGGACGACCTTCCTGCTGATCGTGGTCGTCATCAGCATCTTCTTCTTCAGCCTGATCCCGCGCGCCGGGGTGCCGCTGCCGCTGCTGTTCCTGTCGCGGATCGTGCTCGTGCCGTTCATCGCCGCCTTCGCGTACGAGCTCGTCCGCTTCGGCGCCCGGCATTACGGCAACCGGGTCGTGCGCGCGCTCTACACGCCGGGGCTGTGGCTCCAGTCGCTGACCACCCGCCCGCCGGACCGATCGATGCTCGAGGTCAGCATCGCGTCGCTCGAGTCGTGCCTGGCCTCCGATCGCGAGGCGGCCACCGGCGCGAAGGCATGATCGACCGGCTCGCCGAGCTCGAGGCGCGCTACGAGGAGATCAGCCGGCAGCTGTCCACGCCCGAGGTGGCGTCGGATCCGTCCCAGCTCGCGGACCTCGGCAGGGAAATGTCGCGCCTGGAGCCGATCGTCGCCGGCCTGCGTACCTGGCGCGGCGTGCAGACGCAGCTCGAGCAGGCCCGCTCGATGGGCGACGACCCCGACGAGGAGATGCGCGCGATGGCGCGCGAGGAGGTCGATCGGCTGACGACCGAGGCCGAGCGGCTCGAGGCGGAGCTGCGCTTGCAGCTCGTGCCGACCGACCCGAACGACGACCGCAACGTGATCGTCGAGGTCCGCGCGGGGACCGGCGGCGACGAGGCCTCGCTGTTCGCCGCTGACCTGTACCGGATGTACGCGCGCTACGCCGAGCGGCGGAAGTGGAAGGTCGAGGTGATGTCGACCTCCGATTCGGAGTCCGGCGGGTACAAGGAGGTCATCGCCGAGGTGCGCGGCGACGGGGCCTACTCGCGCCTGAAGTTCGAGTCCGGCGTCCATCGCGTCCAGCGCGTGCCGACGACCGAGGCGCAGGGGCGCATCCACACCTCGACCGCGACGGTATCGGTCCTGCCGGAGGCGGACGAGGTCGAGGTGCAGATCGACGAGAAGGACCTGCGGGTCGATGTCTATCGGTCCAGCGGTCCCGGCGGGCAGAGCGTGAACACGACCGACTCCGCGGTGCGGATCACGCACCTGCCGACCGGCCTGGTCGTCGCCATCCAGGACGAGAAGAGCCAGCACAAGAACCGCGCAAAGGCGATGTCCGTGCTACGCGCCCGGCTCCTCGAGGCCGAGCAGGTGCGCCAGGCCGCCGAGCGCGGGGAGGAGCGTCGCTCGCAGGTCGGGAGCGGTGAGCGGTCGGAGAAGATCCGCACCTACAACTTCCCCGACGACCGGGTGACCGATCACCGTATCGGCGTGACCGTCCATAACCTGCCCGGGCTGCTCGAGGGGGACCTCGACCGCGTCATCGATCCGCTGCTCGAGGCCGACCAGGCGCGCCGCATGGGAGAGCTCGGGGCGCCGTAAGTGTGATCGAGATCTCGAACACGGTGGGCGAGGCGCTCGCGGCGGCCACAGAGCGCCTGCGCGCCACATCGGACACGCCGCGCCTGGACGCCGAGGTGCTGCTGGCGCACGTGACGGGCCGGGATCGGAGCTGGCTGTTGGCCCATCCGGAGGCCCCGCTCGAGGCGAGCGACGCCTTCGGGGCCGCCGTGGCGCGCCGGGCGGCGGGCGAGCCGGTGGCGTTCATCCGCGGCTTCAAGGAGTGGCGCTCGCTGCGAATCCGGACCGATGCGCGCGCCCTGATTCCGCGTCCCGAGACCGAGCTCGTCGTCGAGGCCGCCGCGTCCGAGATCCGGGCGCGCGGCGAGCGGGCGGTCGTCTGGGACCTCGCCACTGGCTCCGGGGCGATCGCCGTGGCTCTCGCGCTCGACTTCCGGGACGCCGTGGCCGGCGGGCGGCTGCGGCTGATCGCGAGCGACGCGTCCGCCGAGGCGCTGGCGCTGGCGGCCGAGAACCTGGAGGCACACGGCGTGGCCGATGCCGTCGAGCTGGTGGAGGCCGACCTGCTTGCGCCTGCCGGCGAGCGCCTGCCGCGGCCGGACGTCGTCACCGCCAACCTCCCGTACGTCTCGAGCGCCGAAGTCGAAGAGCGACAGGGGTCGCTCGGGTTCGAGCCGCGGATCGCGCTCGACGGCGGCCCGGACGGGCTGGACCTCCTGCGTCGATTCCTGGCCGATGCGCCGCTGCACGCAGCGCCGGGAGCGACGCTCATCCTGGAGCTCGGCGTGGACCAGGTTGCGGTGGTCACGCAGTTTGCGCCGGTGGGCGCATCGGTCTCGGTCGTGGCGGACCTCGCCGGGCTCGACCGGGTCGTGCGGATCGAGGTTCCGGCGTGACGGACCGGCTGCCGCCCACGCCCGAGGGCCTCGCCCGCGCCGCCGAGCTGCTTCGCGACGGCGCCGTCGTCGCCTTCCCGACCGATACCGTCTACGGCGTCGGCGTGGCCGCCTCGCGGCCGGATCGGCTCGACGCGTTGTTCGCATTGAAGCGACGCCCGCCCGATCGGCGCATCCCAATGCTCGTCGCTGGGCTGGAGCAGGCGGCCGAGCTCGGCGCCACGGTCGACGACCGGGCACGCGCCCTCGCCGATCGGTTCTGGCCGGGCGCCCTGACGATCGTCCTTTCCAGCGGTGCCGAGACGCAGGCCTTTCGCGCGCCCGACCACGCGGTGGCGCTGGACCTCATCGGTGCGGCCGGCCCGCTGCTGGCGACGAGCGCGAACATCTCCGACCAGCCCGACACGCTCGGGGCCGACGAGGTGCTGATCGCCTTCGCCACGCAGCAGGACGAGCTGGCGGCGGTCGTCGATGGCGGGCCGGTGTCCGGCGGCGTGGCCTCGACGGTCGTCGACCTGTCGGTGGCGCCGGCGCGGGTGCTGCGTGAGGGGCCGATCGGCCGCGAGCAGCTCGAGGGGGTCGTCGAGCTGGAATGAGCGGGGTGTTCGGCCGGCTGTTCGGCGGCGGACGCGGCCGGCATCCGAGCCGGCCCGCGGTCGCCGAGCTGCTCCGCACGCACGGGCTCCGTGCGCTCGACAAGCAGGTGCACCTGAGCGACCTGTTCGACCAGGCCGATTGGCTCCTCGACCAGGACGCCGGCACGATCACCTTCGGCGGGAACGTGGTCTGCGCCGCGCAGGTCCTCGGGACGCAGTCGGACGCCAGCCGGACGTGGCTCTGGGCCTGGGCGAACCCGAGCGTGCCGGAGGCGGTTCGGCGCGACGCCGAGCTGGTGCGGAGCTTCGGCGAACGGAACGGCATCGAGGTGTTCACCGATGCCGAGCACCGCATCGACCCGTCGATGTCGCCGGAGATGCTGTCGCTGGTGGCCTCGGAGCTGACCGATGCGGACGGCTACTACCGCGGGCCATACGAGGGTGGCGCGGTCTTCGTCCTCGTTCGCCTCCCCGGCGAGGCGCCCCGGCGGGAACCCGGCGACGTCCGGCACGTGGTCCGCACGCTCGGCCTGTCGCAGCTGGTGCTGACCGTCGGCCTCGACCGTGAGGCCGTCGAGGTCTACCTCGCGTCGGCCGGTCTCGAGGTGCTGGGCGAGGCGGACGAGGTGGCCGGCCGCGGGCCGGATGGGGCATCGGTGACGGTCCGGTTCGATCGCCTCGGGCGGATCCGGGACGTCCGAACGACGCTCGAACCGAAGGCGTAGCTTGCGCGGCTCGCTGGGCTCGCGTCTTGAACGATCACCAATCCGAGGGCTAAGGCTCGGATTGAGGCTGTTGCGCGGTGGGGCCGAGCCGTACACTCGCGCCGATGCGCGTCGCGATCGGCTCCGACCATGCGGGCTTCCACCTCAAGGGTGACCTGTGCACGCTCCTCGACGAGTTGCGCGTCGAGTACCGCGACTTCGGGACGTTCGACACGCAGCCGGTCGACTATCCCGACGTGATCGCGCCCGTCGCGCGGGCCGTGGCGCGCGGCGACTACGAGCGCGGGATCGTGCTCGGCGGGAGCGGCACCGGCGAGGCGATCGTGGCGAACAAGGTACGCGGCATCCGCTGCGTCGAGGCCGCCGACCCGGTGACCGCGAGGCTCGGGCGCGAGCATAACGACGCAAACGTCCTATCGATGGGGGCGCGGATCATCGGCACCGAGGTCGCGCGCGCCTGCGTGCGGGCCTTCCTCGAGGGCGAGTTCGCAGGCGGCCGCCACACGCCGCGGGTCGAGAAGATCGCCAGCATCGAGGCCGAGGAGGCGCGCGGCTGACGCTGGCGCTGGAACCCCGCGACCGGGCGCTGCTGGACGGCACGGCCGGCGAGGGTGCGGCCTTCGCGATGCGCCTGGTCGTGCGGGCGGCCGAGGTGACCGGCGCGGAGCGTCTCATCGACATCACCGCCGCGCACGTCGACTCCTGCCTCTACCACGGCGAGGCCTCGCTCGACTTCGTCGCGCGGCTCGTCGACGGCGGCGCCCAGGTGACCGTGCCGACCACGCTGAACGTCGGCGCGGTCGACCTGCTCCACCCCGAGCTCAACCGGGGCGACCCGGCAACGGTGGACCGCGGACGCCTGCTCATGGACCGATACCGCGCGCTCGGCGCGCGGCCCACCTTCACCTGCGCCCCGTACCAGCTCGCCGGCTCGCGGCCGGGCATCGGCGAGCAGGTGGCCTGGGGCGAGTCGAACGCAATCGCCTTCTGCAACTCGGTGCTGGGTGCTCGCACGAACCGATACGGCGACTTCCTCGACATCGCGGCCGCGATCACTGGCCGCGTCCCCGACGCCGGACTCCACGGGACCGATGCGCGCCGCGCGACCCTGGTCCTTCGCGTGGCCGATGACGTCCCCGCCGCCTTGCGACGCTCGGACGCGCTGGCGCCGGTCCTCGGCCTCGTCCTCGGACGGCGGGCCGGGTCGGCGGTTGCCGCGATCGACGGACTGCCACCCGGGCAGCCGGAGGATCGGCTGAAGGCGATCGCGGCCGCCGCGGCCTCGTCGGGATCGGTCGCGATGTTCCACGTCGTCGGCTCGACCCCGGAGGCGCCGACCCTCGAAGCCGCGACCCACGGCGCCGAGGCGCCGGTCGAGGAGGAGGTGACCCTCGCCGAGCTGCGTGCGACCCGTGACGCGCTCACGAGCGACGACGAGGGATCGCTGGCCGCCGTCTCGCTAGGGACGCCGCATGCGTCGCTCGCCGAGCTGGACCGCTATGCGACGCTGCTCGACGGACGGGTAGCGAGCGTCGAATGCCTCGTCTCGACCGGCCGCGACGTGCTGGCCGAGGCCGAGGAGCGCGGGATCGCGGGACGGCTGAGGGACGCCGGCGTCGAGCTGCTCGTCGACACGTGCAGCTACATTGCGCCGATCCTTCGGCACGCCGGCGGGCCGGTGATGACCGACTCGGCGAAGTGGGCCTACTACGCGCCCGGAAACATCGGCGCTGGGGTCGTCTTCGGCTCGACCACGGAGTGCATCGCCTCGGCGGTCGCGGGTCGCGTCGTCCGCGACGAAGCCATCTGGGGTGCGGCGTGAAGGCGCTCGTGCTCAGCGAGGCCCTGAGCCTGTGGGGCGGGATGGACCCGGCCACCGGCGAGGTCATCGACGCGCATCACCCGCAGCGGGGCGCCAATCTCGCCGGGCGCGCGGTCGTGATGCCGAGCGCTCGAGGCTCCAGCTCGTCCGCATCGGTCCTGGCCGAGGCTGTTCGGGCCGGCACCGCGCCTGCCGCCATCCTCCTCGGCGAGCCGGACCTGATCCTTGTCATCGGCGCGGCGGTGGCGACGGAGCTCTACGGTGTGACGGTCCCGGTCGTCGTGCTCGCGCCCGAGGAGCTCGCCTCGCTCCGGGATGGTGCCGAGGTTCGCATCGGTCAGAAGGGCTTGATCAACATGAGATAGAGGATCACGAGGAACCCGCCGAGGCCCACGATCGCGATCGGGACCGGGTTCCACGCTTCGAGCTGCCGGCGCAGCTCAGCAGGGTCCTCGACCGGCGGCGGGGCGTCCTTCTTCACCGGCACGGCCGGCATGCCGGCCGCGACGCGCAGCGGGTTGAGCCTGGCGGCAACCAGCGGGGTCATCGCGATGGCGATGGCGACGAACAGCACCAGCGAGATCCAGATCCACAGCTCCCCCCACCAGCCGCCCATGAACCCTGCGGCGATCCCGCTGACGAGGCCGACGACCACCACCACGATTGTTGGCACCCCGAGCGAGAAGCGCGACAGGTCCAGCAGCGCCCGGATCCGTGTCGGCTCCGACTCGCGCTTGAGCATGAAGGCGACCGCCATCGATGTGCCGTGCGCGATGAAGAACAGGAGCACCGTCGCGGCGTGGACGAAGACGACCCAGGGGTAGAGCTCCATTGTGGTCCTCCGTTGGTGTTGCTCGGTCCCGGCAAGTATCGGCCAGTGGCTGCGCGCGAGGCTACACTTGCGCGCGATGGACGCGTGGGCGCCGCTCGAGATCGAGGACCCGGAGATCGCGCAGGTCGTGCGCGACGAGGAGGAGCGCACACGCGCTCACCTGGAGCTGATCGCCAGCGAGAACTACCCGTCGCTTGCGGTGCTGCAGGCGATGGGATCGATCCTGACCGGCAAGTACGCCGAGGGCTATCCCGGGCGCCGCTACTACGGCGGCTGCGAGGTCGTCGATGTGGCCGAAAACCTGGCGCGCGACCGGGCGAAGGCCCTCTTCGGCGCCGATCACGCCAACGTCCAGCCCCACGCCGGCGCGCAGGCAAACATGGCGGTCTTCCACGCGCTGCTCGAGCGGGGCGACACGGTGCTGGGCCTCAGCCTCGACCAGGGCGGCCACCTCACCCACGGGTCGCCGGTGAACTTCTCGGGCCAGTACTACGACTTCGTCCCGTACCACGTCGACCGCGAGACCCACCTGATCGACATGGACGAGGTCCGTGCGCTGGCGCGGGAGCATCGGCCGAAGATGGTCCTCACCGGCGCGACCGCGTATCCACGGCTGTGGGACTTCGCCGCGTTCCGCGCGATCGCGGACGAGGTCGGCGCGCTGCTCGTCTGCGACATGGCCCACTTCGCGGGCCTGGTGGCGGCCGGGGTCCACCCCTCGCCGATCCCGCACTCCGACGTCGTGACCACGACCACCCACAAGACCCTGCGCGGGCCGCGCGGCGGGATGATCCTCTGCCGTGAAGAGCACGCAAAGGCCATCGACAAGGCCGTCTTCCCCGGCATCCAGGGCGGGCCACTCATGCACATCATCGCCGCCAAGGCGGTCGCCTTCCGCGAGGCCATGACCGATGAGTTCCGCGCCGACCAGCAGGCGACGGTCGACAACGCCCGGGTGCTCGCCTCATCCCTGGCCGATGCGGGAGCCTCGATCGTCAGCGGCGGCACCGACAACCACCTGATGCTCGTCGACGTCCGCCCGCTCGGCGTGAACGGCAAGGAGGCCGATGCGGCCCTCGGCGAGGTCCGCATCACGGTCAACAAGAACACGATCCCCTACGACCCCGAGAAGCCGATGATCGGGTCGGGCATCCGCGTCGGCACGCCGGCGGTGACGTCGCGCGGGATGCGCGAGGCGGAGATGCGCGAGATCGCCACGCTGATCGTCGAGGGCGTTGCCGCGCGCGGCGACGTCGACGCCCAGAACGAGATCCGCCGTCGCGTTGCCGGGATCACGGATCGCTTCCCGGTTCCCGGGTTGCCCGGAACGCGCGCCGTCGCGGACATTCCCGCCTAGCCGATTGCGCCGCATTCAGCTGGTGGCCGCGTTACGGGGCCAGGTTGGGTGCGTAGAGGCCGCCTGCGGGCTGAGAGCCGCACCGGGCCCGGAACCGCACCGACTTCGCGGCGAAGTGCGGCGCTCATCTGAATCCGGCCACGACCCACGGAAGACGGCTGGAGCCGCCCGCTAGCGAGCGGAGGCCCAGGGAAGCGCGCGCATGCCGGCGACCGCGAGCTCGCCGCGGGCGTATCGGTCCAGCATCGCGAGCTCCTCGCGGTAGACCCGCTTCAGGAGCAGCGGAGCGACCAGGCGCTCGACGAGGCCGGCAAGCCCGTCGGTGTACCAGCGCGTGTGGATGCGGACGCGGGTCCGGCCGTACGGCTCGGGGTCGACCGTGAAGGTCGTGAGCATCCGGCGCGAGGCGTCGGACTCGATCAGCACGCGACCTGGCCGTGGCTCGCCGACGCGGACGCGGTAGTCGGCCGTCCGGCCACCGAGGGTCATCCGGAACCGATGCACCGTCCCGGCCCCGACGCCGCCGACCTCGACCTGGAAGTCGCTGAACGCCGGCGGCAGGAAGTTCGGGTGGTGCTGCCGGAAGTCGCGGATGAGGCGGTAGACGTGCGCGGCCGGCGCATCGATCGTTCGTTCGGCGTCGGCGGTGATCTGCATGCGCCAAGGCTCGCGTGGGTCGCGCGAGGGCGCATCGGTCTGGTGGTCCACTCGTGCCTACGTCCTTCGGCCGATCCCCGGTTCGCGCCTGAAAAGGCCCTCGGCTATACTCGCGGCGTCCGACCCCGCCCTGAGTCGAGCAGTACACCGCATGTCCCAACGACCACCGGGCTTCGCACCGGGAACGGTGCTTGCCCAGGTGAGCTTGCGAGTGATCGTGCCGCTCTTGGTCGGCGTGATCGCAGGGCTCGTGGCCGATGCCACCGGCGATACGGCTCCGCGGTACGTCCTGATCGGCCTGGCGGGTGGGACCTTGATCTCGGCCCTGTGGCTCCGAATCTTCGTCGCTTCGAGCGCCAACCGGATGCGCCGCGAGCGGGAAGCGGCGGATGCCACGGCCACGGAGAAACATGAACACAACCGATCCGAAGGGAACGGAGGAGCGCCCTAGACCGGCCCAGCGCCCCCAGAACTGGGGGCTCCTGATCGATCTCGGGTTCCGACTCGGCCTTTCGGTGGTCATCGGCGTCGTCGGGGGGGTCCTGCTCGACAACTGGCTCGGCACCAGGCCGATCTTCATCCTGCTGGGGGTCGTGGTGGGCATCGGTGCGGCGATGTACTCGATCTGGGACGTCGCTCGCAGCGAGATGAGGCGGCAATAGCACATGGAGAAGAAGATCTCGCGTGCATGAAGAAGAGAGCCTGATCCACGTCGCGATCAAGGGCGAGGTCCTGTTCCACCTCGGCCCGATCGCGGTCACGAACAGCATGATCGGCACGCTGATCGCGACCGTGACGCTGATCGTCCTGGCGTGGTGGGCATCCCGCAATCACTCGCTGATCCCCGGTCGCCTGCAGTCGCTGCTCGAGTTCCCGCTCGAGTTCCTGGGCAGCGTCATTCGCAACCTGCAGCCGACCCGCTTCGGGGCGATTTTCCCGCCGATCCTCACGATCTTCCTGCTCGTCCTCTTCGCGAACTACGTCGGGCTGCTGCCGGGCGTCGGCACCATCAACCTCGTCGTGCTCGAGGAGGGTCACGAGGCCGCGGTCCCGATCATCCGGCCGGCATCCGCCGACCTGAACTTCACGCTCGCCCTGGCGCTCATCTCGTTCGTGCTGTTCGTGAGCTGGGGCATCCGCGCCAATGGACTGCGCGGGTACCTCAGGGAGACGTTCGTCGCGAACCCGTGGTACATGACGCCGCTCATGACGCCGATCCACATCGTCAGCGAGCTGAGCCGGATCATCAGCCTGTCGATGCGACTCTTCGGCAACATCTTCGCGGGCGAGATCCTGCTGGCCGTCGTGCTCGCGCTGACGTTCGCGGTCGTTCCGGCACTCTTCCTCGGCCTGGAGGCGATCTTCGGTGCCGTCCAGGCGTTGGTCTTCGCACTGCTCACCCTCACCTACATCACGCTTGCGACCGCCGGGCATGGTGGTGGCCACGACGAGTCGCACGACTCCCCCGCACAAGACGCCGACGACGTCGCGCTCCGCGCGGGTGCCCATTGATTCGGAACCAGGCAACAACGGGACAGCTCTCCCCGAACGTAGAGCTCCAGGAGGAACCCACAACGTGGATCTGACACCCCTCGCCGCCGGACTGGCCATCGGCCTCGGCGCCCTCGGCCCGGGCATCGGCCTCGGCCTCGGCGTGAGCAAGGCCATGGAGGCCCTCGGCCGCAACCCGGAGGCTTCCGGCGCGATCTTCGTGCCGTACGTCCTCGGACTGGCCCTCACCGAAGCCGTCGCGATCTACGCGCTCGTCATCGGCCTGCTCATCCTGTTCACCTAGGTCGGAGGAGCCGTGGGAGCCCTCATCGAGGCCTTCGACATCAACCTGGTCGGGCTTGCCTTCCAGGTGATC
Organism: uncultured Chloroflexia bacterium; assembly: GCA_963840145.1. GTDB lineage: Bacteria > Chloroflexota > Limnocylindria > QHBO01 > QHBO01 > JACDBZ01. The sequence continues at coordinate 35,179 of CAWIXR010000007.1, read as the reverse complement.
AACTTCCTGCTGCTGCTCTACATCCTCAATCGGCTGCTCTTCAAGCCGCTGCTCGCCCGCATGGACGAGCGGAGCGCGAAGATCAGCAAGGGGCTGGAGGACGCCGAGGTCGCCGCTCGCGACCGTGAGCTGGCCCGCGCCGAGCGAGAGGCCGCGGTGTCCGAAGCACGCAAGGAGGCGGCGGCGCTGCTCGCCAACGCGAACAAGATCGCCACCGACACGCGCGACGAGATCCTGGCCAAGGCCCGCGAGGACGCCGAGAAGGTGACGGAGCGGGCACGCGAGGAGATCATCGGCGAGAAGGACAAGGCGATGGCGGAGCTTCGCGCCCAGGTCGCGGACTTGGCGCTCGACGCGGCCGGCAAGCTCGTGCGCTCCGACATGAACGCCACCACTCAGCGCCGCCTGGTCGAGGAGTTCCTGGCGGAAACCTCGAGCGGCAGTGCGTCGAAGGCACGCGAGAACTAGCCGATGGCACGACGAGACACCGCCGCACGGCGCTACGCGGAGGCGGCCTTCGAGATCGGCCGCGCCGACCGCACGCTCGAGTCTTGGGAGCGCGACCTCCTGAAGCTGCGCGACGCGCTGGCCGACCCGGAGCTGCGCTCGCTCGTCGAGCACCCGGCCGTGGCGTTCACCGACAAGGAGCGCGTCGTGCGCCGCGTCGTCGGTGACGTGATGCCGGAGGCGCTGAACCTCGTGCTGCTGATGGTCCGGCGGGGCCGGCCCGGCGCGATCGGCCTGATGGTCGATCACTTCGCCTCGCTGGTACGGCGCCACCGCGGCATATCGCTGGCCGAGGTCCGTACCGCGCTCCCCCTGGAGGAGTCGCAGCGGGTCTCGGTGATGGATCGGCTGCACGAGCTCACCGGGGACGAGATCGAGATCAACGAGGTGGTCGACGAGTCACTGATCGGCGGGATCACCGTCCGCATCGGGGACCGGCTCTACGACGCCAGCGTGCGCAGTCGCCTGGAGCGGCTGCGGGCGCGCCTGACCGCCGTCTAGGCACGCAGAAGAAAGACCGAGGAACGACACCGATGGCGATCAGATCCGACGAGATCACGTCGATCATTCGCAACGAGATCAAGGGCTTCGACGCCGGCGCCGACGTTTCGGGCGTTGGCACGATCGTCGAGGTGGGCGACGGCATCGCCCAGGTCTACGGGCTGTCCGGCGCGCTGGCGCAGGAGCTCCTGGACTTCGGCAACGGGATCATGGGCATGGCCTTCAACCTCGAGGAGGAGACGGTCGGCGCCCTGATCCTGGGCGACTACACCTCGCTCTCCGAGGGCGACCAGGTCAAGACGACCGGCCGCATCGTGGAGGTCCCGGTCGGCGACGCGCTGATCGGCCGCGTGGTGAACCCCCTGGGCGAGCCGCTCGACGGCAAGGGACCGATCGAGACGACGAAGACCCGGCCGATCGAGCGGATCGCGCCCGGCGTCATCGTGCGCCAGCCGGTCGACACGCCGGTGCAGACCGGCATCAAGGCCATCGACTCGATGATCCCGATCGGCCGCGGCCAGCGCGAGCTGATCATCGGCGACCGGCAGACCGGCAAGACGGCGATCGCAGTCGACACGATCATCAACCAGAAGGGTCAGGACCTGATCTGCATCTACGTCGCCATCGGCCAGAAGCAGTCGACCGTGGCGCAGGTGGTGGCCCAGCTGGAGGAGGCGGGGGCCATGGAGTGGACGATTGTCGTCGCCGCCGGTGCCTCCGACCCGGCGCCGCTCCAGTTCCTGGCGCCGTACGCCGGCGTCGCGATGGGCGAGGAGTTCCTCGACACCGGCCGCGATGCCCTGTGCGTCTACGACGACCTCAGCAAGCACGCCTGGGCCTACCGCCAGGTCTCGCTGCTGATGCGCCGCCCGCCGGGCCGCGAGGCGTTCCCCGGCGACATCTTCTACGCGCACTCGCGGCTGCTGGAGCGTGCGGCGCGGCTGAACGAGGAGAACGGCGGCGGGTCGCTGACGGCCCTGCCCATCATCGAGACGCAGGCGGGCGACGTGTCGGCCTACATCCCGACGAACGTGATCTCGATCACCGATGGCCAGATCTTCCTCCAGACCGACCTCTTCAACCAAGGCCAGCGTCCCGCCGTCAACGCCGGCATCAGCGTCTCGCGCGTGGGTGGCAACGCCCAGATCAAGGCGATGCGCCAGGTTGCCGGCAAGCTGCGCCTCGACCTCGCCCAGTACCGCGAGCTCGCGGCCTTCGCGCAGTTCGCCTCCGACCTCGATAAGGCGACGCGCGACCAGCTCACCCGTGGCCGCGCCCTTACCGAGGTGCTCAAGCAGCCCCAGTTCCAGCCCCTGGCCGTCGAGAAGCAGGTGGCGATCATCTGGGCCGCCACGAACGGCCACCTCGACGACGTCGACCCCACGAAGATCGGCGAGTTCGAGAGCGGCTTCTATCGGTTCCTCGAGTCCACCTACGAGAAGCTCCTCCCGGCGATCGCCTCCGAGAAGACGATCTCCGACGAGCTCGCCGAAGAGCTCGGAAAGGCGGTCGCGGCCTACAAGGACCAGTCCGGATACGGCAAGACCGATGACGACGCCGCGGCGCGCGCGAAGGCCGAGGCGGCGGAGGACGTCGCCGAGAAGGACCTCGAAGAGGGCGTCGCCACCATGCGATCGGGTGGATGACGTGATCGTATATACATATATACGATGTTGGGGAGGCTGACGCTTGCCGAGCCTGAAGGACATTCGCGGCCGGATCGGATCGGTCCGGAACATCGCCCAGATCACCCGGGCGATGGAGATGGTGGCCGCCTCGCGCATGAAGCGCGCGCAGGACGCCATCCTCGCCGCGCGCCCCTACTCCGACGAGCTGCGCGACGTGCTGAGTCGCGTCGGAGCGGTCGTCGGCGAGGAGGTCGACCCGCTCCTGGCGCGCCGGCCGGTGCGTCGGGTCGCGCTGATCATGATCACCACCGACCGCGGCCTGGCGGGGTCGCTGAACGCGAACGCCATCCGCTCCGCCTTGCGCTTTACCCAGTCACGGCTCTCGTCAAACGGCGACGAGCCGGTCGAGGTCGAGGCGATCACGATCGGCCGCAAGGGCCGCGACGGCCTGCGCCGCGCCGGGATCCCGATCGCCGCCCACTTCAGCCAGCTCGGCGACCGGCCCTCGTACACCGACGTGACGCCGATCGCGCGCCTCGTCACCGAGGACTTCCTCTCCGAGAAGTACGACGAGATCCACGTCGCATACTCGACCTTCATCTCGACCCTCACCCAGCGGCCCGAGATCACGCAGCTGCTGCCGATCAGCCAGCCGCAGCAGGCGGAGGGCGCCGAGGTCGAGAACGACGAGTACCTCTTCGAGCCCTCGGCGGAGGTGATCCTGTCGCGGCTGCTTCCCCACTTCGTGGCCATCGACCTGTATCGGGCCGTGCTCGAGAACCAGGCATCCGAGCAGAGCGCCCGGATGATCGCCATGCGCAACTCGACCGACAACGCGAACGAGCTCATCGACGACCTGACCCTCGTCTACAACAAGACGCGGCAGGCCACGATCACGCGCGAGATGATCGAGATCGCCTCCGGGGCCGAGGCCCTGGGCGGCTGACCCACTGAAGGAGACAGATAGACCGATGGCCACCGGAAAGGTGATCCAGATCACGGGCCCCGTGATTGACGTCGAGTTCCCGCCGGGCGACCTGCCGGCGATCTACAACGCCCTGGAGATCGAGCGGCCGAAGACCGATGGCGACGACGGCGATCGCACACTGACCGTCGAGGTGCAGCAGCACCTGGGCAACAACTGGGTGCGTGCCGTGGCGATGTCGTCGACCGACGGCCTCGCCCGCGGCCTCGACGTGCGCGACACCGGTGCCCCGATCACCGTGCCGGTCGGCGCCCCGACGCTCGGCCGCGTCTTCGACGTCCTCGGCCACCCGATCGACGGCAAGGACCCCGTGAAGTCGGAGACCAACCTGCCGATCCACCGCGCGCCGCCGGCCTTCGACCAGATGGAGACCGAGGCCCAGATCTTCGAGACGGGCATCAAGGTCATCGACCTGATCGCGCCGTTCAAGCGCGGCGGCAAGGTCGGCGTCTTCGGCGGCGCCGGCGTCGGCAAGACGGTCATCATCCAGGAGCTCATCCGCAACATTGCCGCCGAGCACGGCGGCTACTCGGTCTTCGCCGGCGTCGGCGAGCGAAGCCGCGAGGGCAACGACCTTCTCGGCGAGATGACCGAATCGGGCGTCATCGACAAGACCGTCATGGTCTTCGGCCAGATGAACGAGCCGCCGGGCGCCCGCCAGCGGGTCGGCCTCACGGCGCTGACGATGGCCGAATACTTCCGCGACGAGGAGGGCCGCGACATCCTCCTCTTCATCGACAACATCTTCCGCTTCACCCAGGCCGGATCGGAAGTGTCGGCGCTCCTCGGCCGCATGCCGTCCGCTGTGGGCTACCAGCCGACGCTGGCCACCGAGATGGGCGACCTCCAGGAGCGGATCACTTCGACGAAGAAGGGCTCGATCACCTCGCTGCAGGCCATCTTCGTGCCGGCGGACGACTACACCGATCCGGCCCCGGCCACCACCTTCGGCCACCTCGACTCGACGATTCGGCTGGAGCGCTCGATCGTGGAGCTCGGCATCTACCCCGCGGTCGATCCGCTGACCTCGACCTCCACCGTCCTCGACCCGCGCGTCGTGGGCCAGGAGCATTTCGACGTCGCTCGCGAGGTCCAGCGCACGCTCCAGCGCTACAAGGACCTCCAGGACATCATCGCCATCCTCGGCATGGACGAGCTCAGCGAGGACGACAAGATCACCGTCACCCGCGCCCGGCGGCTTCAGCGCTTCATGTCGCAGCCGTTCTTCGTCGGGGAGCAGTTCACCGGCCGGCCCGGCGCCTACGTCGAGCTGACCGAGACGGTCCGCGGCTTCAAGGAGATCCTCGAAGGCAAGCACGACCCGCTGCCGGAGCAGGCCTTCTTCATGGCCGGCAAGATCGAGGACGTGGTCGCCAACGCCGAGAAGATGGGCTAGGCCGATGCCACTGCAGCTGGAGATCGTCTCGCCCGAGCGACGCGCCTACACCGATGAGGTGGACATGGTGATCGTGCCCGGCATCGATGGTCAGCTCGGCATCCTGCCCCATCACACGCGGCTGATCACCGCGCTCGGCGTGGGCGAGCTGCGCATCAAGAAGGGCGGCACCGAGCAGTCCCTGCTGATCAGCGGCGGCTTCGTCGAGGTGCGCCCTGACAAGGTCATCGTCATGGCCGACCTTGCCGAGCACTCCGATGAGATCGACGAGGCCCGCGCCGCCGAGGCCCGCAAGCGCGCCGAGGCCGAGCTCGAGCGGGCGAGCGACCCCGTCGACATCGCCCGCGTCCGCGCCGCACTCCAGACCGCCCTCATGCGCGAGCGGATCGCGACTCGTCGCCGATCCCGAGGCTGACCGCGCCAGCCGCGCCGATGGATCGGCTGCGCTAGCATCGGTGCATGGAGGACGACGCGCCGCTGACGCCGGAAGAGGCCGAGAAGGCGCACCTGCGCGGGCCGGCGGGCGACCCGGAGCAGCAGGGGCATCGGCGCATGCAGGAGATTCGCAGGATCGGGCGCGAGTACCCGTTCATCTGTCCCGTCGACTTCAAGCCGCACAAGGGCTCGCCGCCGGGCGAGGACCCGAACCTGGACCCGGACTTCGTCGCCAACCATCGCGAGGATGACGGCGCCCACTATCTGGCCTGACCGATGCTGACCTGCGAGCACTGCGGCACTCGCATGCCACAGCTGCCGGTGAAGATCGAGGTCGTGCGCGAGACCGGACCGATCGGCCTGCCGAGCTCGCCGGCGCATGGCGAGACGGTGAACTTCACGCGGGCGTTTCGGTTCTGCTCGTCCGACCATCTCTACGCCTGGGCGCGCGATGGGCGGATGATGATCTGCAACCGCCAGCCGACGCCGTTCGAGGACGGGATGCAGCCGTACCTGCCATCGCGGCACATGGGCGGGCGGCTCGGGCTGTGCGACGGCCACCACACCGGCGCCCACGAGTGGAAGGAAGCCTTCCCGGGCTGACGCGCAACACCGACAACCGCAGCGTGCGTCAGGAGCCCGACCATGACAGATACAGCCGCGCTTCCTCGCGACTCGGTGCGCGCCTACGCCTGGCCGGCGCTCACGCTGCTCGCCTTCGTGCCGCTCCAGGTTGCGGCCCTCCTCGTGGCGGACCGGATCACGAGGGCGCTCGGGGTCGGAGATCCCGAGCGCGAGCACTTCGCCGTTGTCGCCGCTCTGATCGGCGGCGCGGTGATGCTCCTCGCCGTCCCGCTGATCGGACGCCTCCTCGGTCGGCGGCCACCGCTGTGGGCGGGTTGGAAATTTGCCGCGCCGATCGCGCTGGCCGCCGTCACCGCGTTTGCACTCTTCGAGGACAGCCGCTCGGGCCACCGCTTCGAGACCGATCATGCCATCCCCGAGATCTTCCTCCCGTCCCTCGTCATCCTCCTCGCGTCGGCGGCGCTCGGGCGACGCCTGGGCGGTGGAGGCGCCGGGTGGATCTGGCTGATTCGCGCGACGGCGGCCCTGACCATCGTGCTCGTCGGCTTGACGTTGGCGAAGATGGCGACCACAGGGGGCGATTTCGCGCTCGACTCGCCGCTGACGGTGGCGGTACTCGTGCTCATCGGCGCTGTCGTATATATGTATATACGACACCCCAACCCAGCCACCCATCGGTAGACTTCACCGGTCCATGCAGAAATTCGTGATCACCGGCGGGCTGCCGCTGTCCGGGACCGTCCGCATCGCCGGCGCCAAGAACGGCGTGCTCAAGATGATGGCCGCCGCCGCCCTCACCGATCAGCCCGTCAGCCTGCGCAACGTCCCGAAGATCAGCGACGTGACGATCCTGCGCGAGGTGATGACCGATATCGGCTTCGAGGTGAAGCGAACGAACGGCGACGGGCTCGAGCTGCGGGCGGTCGATGCGACCTGGCCGTTCGTCCCGCTCGAGGCGGCCGCGAAAATGCGCGCCTCGTTCATCCTCCTCGGCCCGATGCTGGCCCGATTCGGCCGCATCATCCTGCCGAACCCCGGCGGCGACCGGATCGGCCGGCGCCCGGTCGACTACCACGTGATGGCCATGGAGGCGATGGGCGCGACGATCAGCTATCGAAACGGCTACTACTTCGCCGCGGCGCCGTCCGGGGGCCTGGCCGGGGCCCGGATCGAGTTCCCGGTCGTCAGCGTGATGGGCACCGAGAACGCGATCATGGCCGCCACGCTGGCGCGCGGGACGACGGTCATCGATAACGCCGCGCTCGAGCCGGAGGTCGACGACCTGATCGCGATGCTGTGCGACATGGGTGCGCGGATCCAGCGCACCGGCGAGCGTCGCGTGGAGATCGAGGGCGTTGCGTCCCTCGGCGGCGTGGAGCACCGCGTCCTCGGCGATCGACTCGAGGCCGAGACCTTCGCGATCGCCGCGGCCATCACGCGCGGCTCGGTGACGCTTGAGGGAATCGATCCGGCGCACCTCGGCGCCTTCCTGGAGGCCTGCGACCGGATGGGCATCCGGTACGAGACCGATGCGGCCTCCCTGCGGGTCGGCCCCTGCGAGGGAGCGCTGCGCGCCATCGACGTCCGCACCGATCCGTATCCCGGCTTCGCGACCGACTTCCAGGCGCCGTTCTCAGTCCTGATGACCCAGGCCGACGGCACCTCGCACATCCACGAGACGATCTTCGAGGACCGCCTCGACTACACCCGTGAGCTCGTGCGCATGGGCGCGACGATCGAGCTCGTCGACGAGCGCCGCGCGCGCATCACCGGGCCGACGCCCCTGCGCGCCGCCGAGGTCGAGATCGCCGACCTGCGTGCCGGCGCGACCCTGATCCTCGCGGCGTTGACGGCATCGGGCACGTCCGTGATCTCGGGGATCGAGCACGTCGACCGCGGCTACGAGCAGATCGAGGCGAAGCTCGTCGCGCTCGGCGCCCAGATCAACCGGATCGAGGCCTAGCCTCCGGCGGCTGGCACCTCGAACACCAGTACGTGGACCTCGCGAGCTCGCCCTGGCGCGCGACGCGTACGAGCGTTCCGCATCGGCGACATGGCCGACCGGCCCGGCCGTAGACCCACAGGTGGCGTCCGCTGCGTGGGTTGCCAGTGGTAACGCGGGCCCCACCGCCTGTGTTGGCCTTGAGGAGCCGGCGAGAGGTATCCAGCGCCGCGCGCAAGTGCTCATCCGTGAAGGCGCCAAGAGGCGACCACGGGTCGAGCCGCTCGATGAAGGCCGTCTCACTCTTGATGACGTTGCCGATGCCCGCGACCGCGCGCTGGTCGAGCAGGGCGATGCCCAGCTGCTCGTCATCACGCTCCCTGAGCCGGCGGAGCGCCTCCTCGACGTCGAACTCCGCGTCGAGCAGATCCGGACCCAGTGCGGTGAGCGGTCGTGAGCGCCGAAGGTCCGCAGCGGTCAGCAGCTCGACCACCGGCGTGTCGAAGGCCACCGCCACCGAGCGGTCGGTCTCCAGGATGGCGCTCGCGCGGTGCTCCGGGCGACTCCACCGCTCGCCCGGGCGATATCGGTGCCACGAGCCGGTCATACGCATGTGGCTGCGCAGGGTGAGGCCGTTGCTGAAGCCGATGAGCAGGTGCTTGCCGCGTGGCTCGACGCTCGTCACCTCCGCGCCGACCAACCCCGAGAGATCGGGGACGCGGCGCATACCCGGGCGCGCCTGCGCGCGAGCCGCGGTGATCCGGCGGCCGAGCAGCGCCGCCCGCAGCACCTCCGCGGTTCGAACGATCGTGTCGCCTTCAGGCATGCCGCCATTTTGGGGTTGCGGAGGGGCACCGGCAGTGGTGCACCGGTACGTCTGAGGGGCTTCCCATGGCCCGTTCGGGGGAGCAGAATGCGCCGCGCTACATCCGTGCCCGAGCATCTCTGGATTCATCCCATGCGGGCTTCTGTTCCTACACGTTTCATTGCACTCGCGGGATCGGCCCTCCTGGCGCTCTCGTCGGCCGCCCCTGCCATGGCGGCACCTCCCGACGGTCACGTCGCGGGCCCGCATGCCGGCTCGTGGATCGTGTTGCTCGCGCCCGGGCGCGCGGCGCCGCAGGCGGCTCCCGGGCTTACCCGCGCGGTCGGCGGCGAGGTCGGCCTGACATTCACCCACGCGATCAACGGCTTCCAGTTCAAGGGATCCGCCGCGGCCGCCGAGGCGCTGAAACATAACCCCAACGTCGTGTCCGTGACCCCGGACCGCCCGATCACCCTGACCGCCGAGACGCTGCCGACCGGGATCGAGCGGGTGGCTGCTTACGACGACGACACCCCTCAAGGCGGCGCGTATCACAACGGGTACCGGGGCAACGGTGCGCGGATCGCCATTCTCGACACCGGGATCGACCTCGATCACCCGGACCTGGTCGCGAGCATCGACCAGGCTGCCGGCAAGAACTGCGTGAATCCCGCCTTGCCCCCGAACGACGGCTACGGGCACGGCACGCACGTGGCCGGGACCGCTGCGGCACCGCGAAACAGCACGGGCGTGGTCGGCGTGGCTCCCGAGGCGGGCCTCGTGGCGGTCAAGGTCTTCGACGATGCGGGCAACTCGACCGAGTCGCTCGTCCTGTGCGGCTTCGATCACGTGATGGCACTGAACGCGGACGGGGACCCTGCGAACGATATCGACGTCATGAACATGAGCTTCGGCGAGCAGCGCGCGTGGGGCGACTGCGCGACCGATCCGCTCCACGCGGCCGTCTGTACGGCCAATGCGGCTGGCGTGATCATGGTCGCCGGGTCCGGGAACTCTGCCGTCAACGCCGGGACCTTCGTGCCGGCCGCCTTCCCCGAGGTCGTCAGCGTGTCGGCGCTCACGGACTTCGACACCGTGCGTGGCGGCTTGGGCGGCTGCAAATTCATCCTGGAGCTCTTCAGCGTCGAGTGCGACGACACGCTCGCCGTGTTCAGCAACTACGGCGCATCCGTCGACGTGGTGGCGCCTGGCGTCTTCATTCATTCGACATGGCCGAACGGGACATACAAGACGAGCAGCGGCACGAGCATGGCGACCCCCCACGTTGCCGGCGTGGCGGCGCTCATGGCCGCAGCGTCGCCCGGGCTTACGCCGGCGCAGGCGATGACGAATCTCCGTACGTCGGGCGAGTGTCCGGACGGCACGGTGGCCGGTGCTGATGCGACCTGCGCGGGACAGGGCACATGGCCCGATGACCCGGATGGAATCCCTGAGCCGATGATTCACGCGCTGCGCGCGGCCTCCACCTCCGGGGAGCCGCCGGCGCCCACCGCGCCGGGAGCCCCGAACCTGACCGCCGCCAGCGCCGGCAACGCCAGCGTGGCGCTGAGCTGGACGGCACCCGCCTCCGACGGCGGCAGCCCGATCACCGGCTACCAGATCTGGCGCGGCCCGACCAGCGGCAGTGCCAGCCTGCTGACCACGGTCGGCCTGACGACCGGCTACAGCGACACGGCCGTCAGCAACGGCGTCACCTACTACTACCAGGTCGCCGCGGTCAACGCCGTGGGCACCGGTCCGGGCTCCAACGAGCGCAGCGCCACGCCGACCGCGCCGCCGGCGCCCACCGCGCCGGGAGCCCCGAACCTGACCGCCGCCAGCGCCGGCAACGCCAGCGTGGCGCTGAGCTGGACGGCACCCGCCTCCGACGGCGGCAGCCCGATCACCGGCTACCAGATCTGGCGCGGCCCGACCAGCGGCAGCGCCAGCCTGCTGACCACGGTCGGCCTGACGACCGGCTACAGCGACACGGCCGTCAGCAACGGCGTCACCTACTACTACCAGGTCGCCGCGGTCAACGCCGTGGGCACCGGTCCGGGCTCCAACGAGCGCAGCGCCACGCCGACCGCGCTGGTGCCGGTCACTCGGCTCGGCGGCGCGGTCAGCAACTTCGCGGCGGTCTCGAGCACCGCCGGCTCGACGAGCTTCAGCCTGCCGTCGGGCACCGACCGCCTGGTGGCCATGATCAGCGTCTACACCACCTCGACCACCGTCACCTCGATGACCTGGAAGCCCAATCCGGCCAACCCGGCGCTCGACCAGGCGCTGACGCTCGTTGGCCGCCAGATCGGGTCGGCCAACGGGGCGGTCGAGATCTGGGAGCTGGCCAACCCGACGCCAGGGGTCGCCGGCGCGGCGCTGAGCCACACCCTGAGCGCCAGTGCCAAGCGGGTGATGGGCGTGCATGCCCTGGCCGGGGTCGGCGGCCGCGGAGCGCCGGTTGGCGCCGGGGTCGGCGGCACCGCTATCGCCGTCGACGTGCCGTCCCAGGCCGGCGCCCTGGTGCTGGACGTCGTGTTCAGCCAGAACAGCACCACCGCCCACACCCCCGGCGCCGGACAGACCGAGCGCTGGGACCTCAACACCACCGGCGGCACGAACAACCTGCGCGGCGCCGGCTCGTCCGAGGCCGGGGCGCCGACCACCACCATGAGCTGGACGTCGGTCTCCCCCACCCACCACGCCCTGCTGGCGGTCAGCTACAACCCTCACTGACGGGCCAACCCCCACCGGTCCGTGATCCCTGAGCGCGGCTCGCGCCGATCCCACGGCGGCACGTGCCCTTCCAAAATGGAGCGCCGTTAGTCGATCGTTGTGAGGCTCTCGTGAGCCGGCTGGGTATACTTCGGGCGCCCCGGAAGCCCGCACATGGATCGATAGCGCACGCATGAAGATCGGCATCGACCTCGGCACAGCCAACATCCTCGTGTACGTGAAGGGCAAGGGGGTGGTGCTCAATGAGCCGAGCGTCGTTGCGATTCGCGAGGACGACAACAAGCTCGTCGCGGTCGGCGAGGAGGCGCGCGAGATGATCGGGCGCACCCCCGGCAACGTGCGGGCCATCCGGCCGATGCGCGACGGGGTGATCGCCGACTACCTGATCACCGAGGCGATGCTGCGCTACGTCATCGACAAGGTCGGGCATCGGTTTCGCTTTTTCAAGCCCGAGGTGATGATCAGCGTCCCATCGGGGGTGACGAGCGTCGAGAAGCGAGCCGTCCGCGATGCCGCCCTCAAGGCCGGCGCGAAGGACGCCTTCCTGATCGAGGAGCCGCTGGCGGCGGCGATCGGAAGCAACGTCCCGATCAGCGGGCCGAGCGGGAACATGATCATCGACATCGGCGGCGGGACCAGCGAGATCGCGGTGATCGCGCTCGGCGGGATCGTCGTCAGCGACTCGCTCCGAGTCGGCGGCAACCGCTTCGACGAGAGCATCGCGAACTACATCCGGCGCAAGTACAACCTGATGATCGGCGACCGCACAGCCGAGCAGGTGAAGATCGAGATCGGCTCGGCGCTTCCGCTCGACGAGCCGCTGCGGATGGAGGTCAAGGGCCGCGACATGATCGCCGGCCTGCCCCGAACCATCCCGATCAGCTCCACCGAGATCACCGAGGCGATCGAGCAACCGCTCCAGGCGATCATCACCGCGGTGCGCAACGTCCTCGAGCAGACTCCGCCGGAGCTGAGCAGCGACATCATCGACAAGGGAATGGTGATGACCGGCGGCGGGGCGCTGCTCCGGAACCTCGACAAGCTGCTCACCCAGGTCACCGGGATCCCGTGCCACGTCGCCGAGAACGCGCTGAACAGCGTCGCGGTCGGCACCGGGATGGCGCTCGAGCAGTTCGGGAGCTACCGGAAGAGCCTCGTCAGCCACGCATGAGGCCGCCGATGTGACGATCGCCGTCTCGGCGACCGAGCTCCGCGCGCGCCTCCGCGACGAGCGAGCGACCACCGGAAAGCCTCCCACGCCAAAGGCGTTCGCCGACTTCCACATCCACACCCGCTTCAGCCGTGACTCGCTGCTCACCGAGGAGCGATTCATCGAGAAGGCCATCGAGCGCGGGCTGACCCACGTCGCGATCACGAACCATAACAACGTCGAGGGCGCAATCGCGGTGCGCGACAAGGTCGCCGAGCTGGGGCTGACCGACCAGCTCACCGTCATCCTCGGTGAGGAGGTCTCGACCGCCGACGGCGAGGTCGTCGGGATCTTCCTCGAGAAGACGATTCCGCGCGGGCTGTCGGCCAAGGAGACCGCCGACGAGATCCATCGGCAGGGCGGCCTCGTCAGCATCCCGCACCCGTTCGACCCGTTCCGCAACGCGCACATCAAGGAAGGGCCGCTACGCAACCTCGCCGAGGTCGGCAAGATCGACATGGTCGAGGTCTTCAACTGCCGGGTCACCCTCCAGCGCCACAACCTCGAAGCCGCCGAGTTCGCTGCACGGTACGGGATCCCGGGCATCGCGGCGTCCGACAGCCACTCGGCCATGGAGGTGGCGATGGCCTTCAACGCGATGCCGCTCTTCGCCAGCGCCGAGGAGCTCAAGCGGTCCCTCGCCGACAACGACTGGCACGCCAGCCGATCGTCGGTCCTCATCCACCTCACCACGCGGTGGGCGGTGTGGAAGAACGCCTTCGACGCGTGGCGCGGCAAGCGCGTCGCCGGCCCGATCCTCGCCCCCGAGCCTCCGGAGCAGGTGCGCCGCGAGCCGGTCCAGCGCCCGAGCCCGGCGGAGCTGCCTTCGAAGGAGAAGGCGGACGAATGACCGATGACGGACGGCCGGCCCGGCACCCGGCCTCCGACGCGCACTCACACGAGGGCGGCGCGCTCTACGAGGCCAGTGAGTTCCTGGATGCGCCCGCCGACGAGCCGATCCCCGAGCGCGAGGTCAGCCTGGCGCGGCGGGTCCTCAACTGGCGCACGATCGGATCGGTCATCTTCGCGATCGTCCTGCTGGTCCTCGCCTTCAACACGCTGGGCGTCAACATCGAGTCCACCTGGCAGCTCATGCTCGGCGCCAACGTCGGCTACCTAGCGCTCGCCTTCGTCGTCTACTACCTGACCTTCCCGGTCCGTGCCTTCCGCTGGCGCTACATCCTCGCCAAGGTCGGCACGCGCGTCCGCTTCGTCGACGCGCTCGAGATCCTCTACCTGTCGTGGTTCGTCAACTGCCTCGTGCCGGCCAAGCTCGGCGACCTCTACCGCGCGTACCTGCTGAAGGCGCTCAACGGCGCCTCGGCCTCGCGCACGGTCGGCACGATCTTCATCGAGCGCATCGCCGACATCATCGTCATCTTCGGCCTCGCCCTGGCGGCGGGCTACTGGAGCTTCCGCGGCCGATCGATGCCGGGCGTCGACGTCATCTTCATCCTCGGCTTCGTGGTGGCGGTGATCCTCATCGGTGCGGTCATCGCGCTGCGCTTCCAGGGCCACCGCGTCGCCCGGTACCTGCCCGTGCGGCTGGCCGAGCTGTGGCGGAGATTCCACGAGGGCAGCACCGGGGCGCTCACGGCATCGGCCCTGCCGGTCATCGGAGTCTCGACGGTCTCGATCTGGGTGCTCGAGGGAGCGCGGCTCTACTTCGTGATCCGCGCGCTCGACCTGCCGGACGTCGGGCTGGGGATCAGCGCCTCGATCTTCGTCGCCCTGGTGGCGGCGCTGCTCACCGCGATGCCGCTGACGCCCGCGGGGATCGGCTTCGTCGAGGCCGGCATCGCCGGCGCGCTGCTGATCTACGGCGTCAGCCCGGAGTCGGCTGCGGCGGTGGCCCTCACCGACCGGGCGATCAGCATCCTCAGCGTCATCCTCTTCGGGGGCATCCTCTACCTCTTCAGCGGCAAGGTGCGGCGCGCGCACGGCGTCGGGCCGGCGGCGGTTCCCTCGGGGTAGGTCGCGCTGGCTGTCCGGGGTCCTGCGTGAGATGGCTCTGCCGCATCGCCCGATAGATCGGGCCGAATCTCGCACGACGCCCTGCTCATGCACGAGCTCGCCCGATAGATCGGGCAGCGAGGGCCTCGCGGCGGAACGGGCCTTCGCGCGGCGTTTTGATCGAAGCATCGATCACTGGCACCGACGAGTCTTAAGTCTGCGGTTCCATCACGGTAGGCGCGCGTCTGTCAGCGGTCCTGCGTGAGATCGTGCGCACGTTGTCACGCAGAGGGCCTCACACGCTCGCAGTCGGCCGCCGCCGGCGGGCCCATCGGTCCGACCCACGCCCGTGGGTACCTTCCTCCTATTGAGGCGGGAGGCCTCGAAGCGGACGATGAGGTTGCTCGGACGCACCACTCGGTCGCAACCAGCACCGATGGGGTCCAGCGCACGTAGGTCGCAGATGACGCTGCAGACGCCGAGATCCTTCAACGCCTGGCTGCGTGGCCAGCTGAAGGAGAAGAAGATGAGCCAGCGACAGCTGGCGCTCCAGTCCGGGGTGGATCACTCGACGATCAGCCGGCTGATCAAGGGCGACCGCATGCCGTCGCTGGGCACTGCCACGAAGCTGGCGCGCGGCCTCCGCGAGATCGCCGACGAGTCCGATGGACCCGCCTACTTCGCCTCCCTCAACTCACGCGCCGTCCTCCCGACCACGCGCGTCGAGTACGCACTGCGCGGCGACGACACCCTGACCGAGGCCGATGTTCGCGAGCTGATGCAGGCGTACATCACCGTCCGCCAGCGCCGCATCCGCAACGAGGGCAACGGCTCCCACGGGACGAACGGGTACACCAACGGCGGCTGAACGAGTGCCTAGCGGCGCCTGACCACCCGCGTCGAGCGCCGATTCGTCCGAAACGCCTTCGGCGGCAGCACCGGCAGCTCGAGCGCCCCGCCCCACAGCAGCCGCGCGCGGCGCATGTTGATAGCGTCCCAGCCCTCGTCCGCGCCGGGCGTCTCCATCACGAACGTCGCCCGCGCCAGCCGCGGATCCCGCAGGAACGTCCCCAGTCCGACCGGACCGATCCGCCCCGCCCCGACGTGCTCGTGGCGGTCCGCCCGCGAGCCGAGCTCCGACCGCGAGTCGTTGAGGTGCACCAGCCCCAGCCGTTCGAGGCCGATGAGCTCCTCGAAGCGGTCGACGACCGCGCGGGCGCCATCGGCCGAGGAGATGTCGTAGCCCGCGCCCCACAGGTGCGCGGTGTCGAGACAGAAGCAGAAGCGATCGGCATCGGCGCCGACGCCGTCGAGGATGCGCGCCAGCTCCTCGACCGATGAGCCGAGCATGTCGCCGCCACCCGACGAGTTCTCGAGCGCCAGCCGGACGCCCGCCGGCGAGGCGTCCAGCACCGCCCGCACGTTCTCGACGATCCGCGCCACCCCGGCATCGGCCCCGACCCCGCGGTGCGAGCCGATGTGCGTGTTCACGACGGTCGCCCCGTACAGGGGCGCGCGCTGCATCTCCGTGATCAGCCCCGCGCGCGACTGGGACGCGAAGGGCTCCGCCGAGCCGGCCAGGTTGATGAGGTACGAGGCATGGATCGCGATCGTGCGCAGGCCCTCGCGGGTGCCGTAGTCGATGAACTCGGGGGCCTGGAGCGGCGGCTCAGCGCGACGCCGCCAGGCGACGGGGTTGTCGGTGAAGATCTGGAGCGCCGTGGCACCGATCTGGCGAGACCGCCGCGCGGCGCGAAGGAGCCCGTGCTGGACGCCGAGGTGCATGCCGACCGGCGGTGCGTCCGACGGCCAGGTCAGGCGTCGCCGCGGCTCCGGCCGTGCTACGGTGCGAGCCATGGACACAACCGACGAGCAGGACGGGCCGGACCTGCTGAGCGTCGGCTTGTTCGCCTATTTCGTGGGGCTGATCGTGCTCGTCGCCGGGCTGCTCGTCCTGCCGGCGCTCTACTGACGCCGCAGCGGCTCAGCGTGACCCTCCGCTCGCGCGATCGACCACCGGCTGGATGAGGCCGTAGTTGCCATCGGTCCGGCGGTAGACGACGGCGACCTGCTCGGTCTCGGCGTCGAGGAAGACGAAGAACGAATGGCCGAGCTCCTCCATCTCGGCGATCGCGTCCTCCTCGAACATCGGCTGCATGTCGAAGCGCTTGAGCTTCACCACCTGCGGGCCGGCCCTGTCGGGCTCGACGGTGCCGATGGCCTCGCGACTCAAGACTGACTCGATCTCGTCGCTGTGCCGCTTCCGCACGCTCCCGGGACGCTCCTTTGTGCGCACGATCTGGCGTTCGAGCTTGTCGATGACGAGGTCCAGGGCAGCGATCGGGGTGGCTCCCGAGGCGGTAGAGCGCAGGACGTCGCCGTCGTTGCGCAGGGTCACCTCGGCGACTTGGGCGCTGTCGGTGGCGTGCGATGCGTGACCGATGAGCTCGACGTCGGCCTCCGCCATCTCGTGCGTGATGCGGTCGAGGCGCCTGAGCTTGCGCTCGATCCGACCGCGGAGCGGCGCGTCGAGCTCGATGTTGCGGGCCTTCAGGTTCGTCTTCACGTACCGGTGCTCCGCTGGGTTGGAAGGTCCGCTAACGGTAGCACCCGCCACGCTCGACGCCCAACGGCGGTCGTCGCCACCAAGCGGGCGGTAAGCGGCCGATAAGCTCTGGTGGCGAGAATGGCCTTCCGCGATGAGATGGCTTGAGCTCCTGCTTCCGCCAGCGTGCGCCGGCTGTGGGTCGGCCGGCGCGCTGCTGTGCAGCGCGTGCATGCGGAGCGCACGGCCGGCAACGGACCCGAACGCGCGCTTCGTTGCACCGGACCCGGCGATCGTGATCGGGGAGAACCTGTCGGTCGCCGTGGCCGCGTTCGCCTTCGACGGGCCCATCCGACGGGCCCTCGCCCGCCTGAAGTACGAAGGCGCCCGACGACTTGCGGCGCCGCTCGCCGAAGCCGCCACGCCGACCCTCCGCGTCCTGCTCGAGATCAGCGGGCCCGTACCACTGGCACCCGTGCCTGTGCACCGCGAGCGGCTGCGGGAGCGCGGCTACAACCAGGCCGAGGTCATCGCTCGCGCCCTGGGCGGAGCCACCGGGCCGCCGACCGCCGATCTCCTCGAGCGGGCGCGCCCGACGACGCAACAGCACCGGCTCGACCGCGTGGCGCGTCTCGCCAACCTTCGGGACGCCTTCACGGTGCATCCGGGGGGGAGATTGCCGGACGCACTGATTCTCGTCGACGACATCGTGACCACTACGGCGACGCTCGAGGCCTGCGCGGCGGTCCTTCGAGCCGCCGGCGTGTCGGACGTCTACGGATTCGCCGTGGCCAGGGAGATCTAGGCCGGCTCCACCACCAGGAGCTCGTCGCCGGCCCGCGTACCGCTGCGTGCCGCGGCGCCGGCCGCGAGCTCGAGGCAGTCGCGCGCGCCACGGGCCCACCACACGACGCGCCATGGCTTCAGATCGGAGACGACCTTCGTCACCCGTCCGTCCGAAGCGACGAAGACGGCGTCAATGGCGAAACGCATGAAGAACATGTGGATCGACGGGGAGCGCTCAATCCAGAGGCCCTCGTCCAACTCCAGGCCCTCGCGGTCGAGCAGTCCCACGGTCCGATCGCGCGTGCTGTGAGCGACGCGGACACGATCGGCGACGACCGTGCCACGTGTAGCGTTCTCGACCCTCACGATCGCGGATGTTGGGCTCATCGTCGGATCATCGCAGGCTCCGGGCGAGGAAGTGCCCCGGTCTTCCCCCGACCGAGGCACCGATCCTCCCGCCGCTGAAGCGGACGCCCCCCGGTGACATCTACTCGATGAGCACGATCCCCGTGGTCACCGGGTCGCCGGGATCGATCGGCCCGAGCTCGACGGAGCCCGGCGAGTCGTAGCGGTCGATGATCCAACCCTTCAGGCAGCCGACGCCGCCGCCGGGGTTGACCATCTGCGGGGTGCCGGGGGCCGTCTCGCATGGCGTGTCGGAGCCGCTCGTGTTGGCCTGATCGATCTTGAAGCCGATCCAGAAGGTCATGTGGTAGAAGTTGTTGTTGCCGTTGCCGCTCCACTCGTCGTCGAGCGACTCGCAGGTCGGGTCGTCGTCCGCCGGCTGGTCGCTGCAGGTGTTGTCGTGGATCGGGATGGCGACCAGCGTGTCACCCTCCTCCGGCAGTCCGACGACGTCGCCAGTCAGCTCTTCGAGCTCGTCCTCGCAGCAGTTGATGTTTCCGGTGTGGGTCTGCTCCCAGCTCGGGATCGGGATGCTGCCGTTGCAGGGGTTCTCGATGTGGTTGGCGAGGTTGCCGCACCCGAAGTCCAGCCAGCCCACCGAGCCCGGACTCCCGGGGCACAGCGGGATGATCGCCATGTTGGACTGGGTGAGTGTCGTTCCCTCCGGGAGCAGCTCGTACGGCTCGTAGATACCGTCGGTGTCCATCTCCCCGATCGTGAACTCGAACTCCGTGTCGTCGCAGATCTCGCCGACCTGCGGGAATGTGACCGGCAGCGCGCCGCAGCCGGCGGCAGCGGGGCAGACGTCCTGCTGAACGCCGACGACGGCGGTCGCGTCGGTCGTGGCCGTGAACGTCTGGACGCCCACGATGCCGCCAAGGAAGGTGTCGAACTCGTCCTCGGTCGTGGCCTTGACGCCCTGCGCGCCGTCGGGGATGGGCGCACCCGAGCCGCAGGCGCCGACCGGGCCGGTCACCGCGCCGAGGTGGTCGGTGTACTCGGCCGAGATGAGGTCGACGTCGTTGGCGGCCGCCATGTCGGCGACGGCGCAGCCGACCGTACCGTCGGTCTGGGTGCCGACCTCGGCGAGCATCTGCTGGATGACGACAGCGCCCGATTTGGCCACCGCGTCGGCTCCGTTCTGGGTCTGCCGCAGCTTGCCCCAGGCGTGACCGCCGTCGATGACGAGCCCGACGAGCCCGATCATGACCACCAGGCCGATGGCCGTGATGACGAGCGTCTGACCGCGTTCAGAGCGGGTGCTCATACTTGTTGACCGGTTCATTGCTCGGGTTCCTTTCAGGTTCATCGGTCAGTCACCCACCGGACAGTCGGCGTCCGTCAGGGCGGGACTGGAGTCGGAGTTGGGGCACGCGAACTCGGCGATCATCTTCGACTCGCCGGCCATCTCGATGGTGCCGACGATGTTGCCGATGATCGGCGTGGCCGCATTGAAGTCGTAGTTGACTGTGATGAAGAGAGTGCAGGTCACCACGTCGTTCTGGCCGACGAAGGCGGCGCAGGAGTTCGGGGTGTCCGGGTTGAAGGCCGACCGCCAGTCGAGTGTGACGTCCGCGGCGTCCACGTCCAGGGCGTACGCCTGCTTGACCGCCTCGTCGGCGATGTGGGACGGAACCTGGTCGACGACGGCGAGCCGGGCGGCCTCGCGGGCGGCACTGTTCAGCGTGCTATACGCGAAGACGGCGCGGCCGAGGTCCACGATGCCGAACACCAGCAGCAGGAAGATGGGCAGGATGAGGCCGAACTCGACCAGGGACTGGCCGCGTCTGTCCTTCCGGCGATGCATGCTCATGGGGCGAAGGTCACGGTGACGGTCGCCGTGGGCGATGCGCAGAAGTTTTCCGGGATGGACTGCGTCAGCACGATCTTGTTGACGTTTCGGCCGGCCGGCGGACCGGTCGAGACGACCGGCGGCTGATAGTTGGCCTGGATGAATCCCTCCGCAACCCACAAGGCGCGTGCGTTGCCCATCGTCAGGCCGGTGAGCTCGGGCATCTCGATGGTGGTGCCCTGGCACTGGGGCGGAGGGGGCGGCGCCGGCGGCACGCCCTGCACGATGCGCAGGTGGATCGGGAACTCCTCGTGGGCGGCCATTGGCACCGGCCCGCCGAGGATGTTCTCCGCCAGCGGTGTGATCAGATCGAAGCTGCAGTGCAGCTCGACGATCGCATAGTCGCCGTCGTCGAGAGCAGTATCAGGAGAGCGGACGTCGGCGCTGTCCTGGAAGACTGGATCCGGGATGGCGCCTCCGCCGGCCAGATCGCAGTTGATCCCTTCGAGGTCGCCTTCGACGAGCTCGACGTAGCGCTGGCGGTCCCGGGCGGTTCCCGGCACGTCCCAGGCGTGGGGAACGGTGGCGGCGAAGTCGGCGCCGATGCGAGCAGCGTTCTGAAGAGCGATCCATCCGAAGAATACGCGCCCGAAGTCGAGCGCCATGACCATCAGCAGGGCGAGGAGCGGCAGCACGAGGGCAGTCTCGACGAGGGCCTGGCCGCGACTGGAGCGCTCGGAGTTTCGGCGACGGAACATGCCCGGCAGTCTATGGGAGCGACCTTGCAAGTCACCTTGCAGCGTAATGTTCCGGGCCTGGTACCCTGGCGGTACGGTCGTCCTACTCTGCGCCGCCGGAGCTTGGCTCGGCCGGAACGTGAAGCGTGACCGTCGTCCCCTCCCCAACGTCGCTCGCGATCTCGATGCGGCCACCCATCGCACGCATGAGGCCGCTGGCCGCGTACAGGCCGACGCCGCTGCCATCCGGGGCCAACCTCCGTGCGGCATCCGCCCGGTAGAACTGCTCGAAGGCCCGTTCGCGCGTCTGGGGGTCCATGCCGGCGCCGCGGTCGCGAACCGTGATCGCCAGCTCTCCGTCGCGCGCGTCGACTCCCGCATGCACCGATGAGCCTATCGGGCTGTACTTCACCGCGTTGTCGAGCACCGCCCACAGGACCTGCTCCAGCCGATCCTCGTCGGCGACGGCGAGATGTGGCAGGCCCGTCACCTCCAGCTCGAAGGGACGGTCGGCGCGGAGCGCCGCCCACGTCCGCTCCACGAGCGGCCGCACGGCGAAGACCTCCTGCTGCGGGGTGAAGACCCCGCGTCGAGGCGCGACGCCACGAGGAGCTGGCTGACCATCCGCCGCAGGCGCTCGGCCTGGTGGGCGATCGAGTCGAGGTCGGTGCGCGCCGCATCGGACTGATCCGCATCCGCCCGCAGCTCGGTGGCAAGCGCAGCGATGCTCGTCAGCGGGGTCTGGAGGTCGTGGGTGACCCCGCGGAGGAAGTCGGCCTGCACGCCGGCCAGGCGGTTCAGCTCGTCAGCTTGCCGGCGGACCTGAGCGTAGAGGAGCGAGTGCTCGAGCGCCGTCCCCGCGTGCTGCCCGACGAGTGTCAGCAGTGCGATCTCGGCCGGCGAGGGGTCGAGGCGCCCCTCCCACGGCGCGTAGAGGATCGCTCCCAGCCGCTCGCTGACGGCGACGTCCGCGACGGCGAAGGCGCCCCACGGCCCCTCGACGTGGCGGGCCGGACGGTCCGCGTCGGTGACCGACGCCCAGCGCTCCAGCTCATCGATCGGATCGGCGGGGCGCTCGTCGTCGATCCCGTGATAGACGCCGGGTGGCAGCAGCTCCGGCGTCGCCGACGTCATCACCGCGCAGCGCCAGGTCGGGTCGCGCATGACGACCCGCACGGCGGACACGAGGGCGGCGGCGACTGCCCGGGGCTCGTCGTCGATGGGAACGCGGCTCGCCTCGTGCGCAAGCGTGTCGAGCTGGCGGTTGCGCTCGTCGAGCGAGACCGCCATCTGCTGGTAGGCGTCGCTACTGGCCGTAGCGTCACGGTCGGCGCCGCGCTCCGCCAGCGACAGGTACGAGCGCACCTCGTCGGCGAGGCCGCCGGTGAAGACGAGCGCGAGCATCGCCGCCCATCCGAGGGCGCCCAGGAACACGATGACGGCCACGAGGGTTGCGTTGGCGGTGCCCAGCAGCGGCTCGGCGAGCCGCTGGGCGGCGAGCAGGAGCAGGATCGGCGGCAGGATCGCCAGGAGGAGCGCGACGAAGATGCGCAGCCAGAGCCCGGTGCGGGGCACGGTCTACGCCTGCGTCGGGACGGCCGGGCCGGAGCTCAGTCGGTAGCCGACGCCCCGCTCGGTGAGGAGGTAGCGGGGACGATCCGGGTCCACCTCGAGCTTCCGACGCAGGCGGCGCACGGTGACCCAGAGATAGGAGGGGTCCGCGCCGTCCGCATCGGTCCAGACGCGGTCGAGGAGCTCCTCGGTGCGGATCACGCGGTCGACCGATGCCGCCAGGACCTGGAGCAGCCTGGCCTCGGTCGGGGTGAGCTGGTGGGTGGCGCTGGGCGTCGACAGGCGGCGGGTCGCGAGGTCGACCTCCACGGCGCCGCCGTCGAGGACGACCTGGGGGTGGCCGGCCGGCGCACGCCGCAGGACGCGCTGAATGCGGGCGACGAGCTCGTCGGGGTCGAACGGCTTCGTCACGTAGTCCTCGGCATACAGCTCGAGTGCGCTCACCTTCGCCTCCGAGGCGTCGACGGCCGAGAGGACGATGATCGGAAGGTCGGCGATCTGCTTCACACGGCGGCAGAGCTCGAAGCCGTCCATGCCCGGCATCATGAGGTCCACGACCAGCAGCGCCGGCCAGGTGCCCTCGAGCAGCTTGAGCGCTGCCGGACCGGATGGCGCGGTCCGAACCTCGTAGCCGGCGCGAGCCACGCGCCTCGAGACCGCCGACAGCAGCGTCAGGTCGTCGTCGACCAGGAGGATGGCCGGCCGAACCGGCGGCAGCATCCTAGATGCTCACCGAGCCGCCCATGACGGTCACGATCGCCGGACCGAGGATGACGATGAAGATCGTCGGGAAGATGCAGCCGACCATGGGGAAGAGCATCTTCACCGGGGCCTTGGCCGCGGCCTCCTCGGCTCGCTGCCGTCGCTCGATGCGGAGCTGGTTCGATTGAATCTGAAGCACCTTGGCGATCGGCACGCCGAGCTGTTCGGCCTGGACGATCGCGCCGATGAAGTTGCTCACCGGCTGCGCGTCCGCGCGGGTCGCGACGTCGCGCAGCGCCTCGCGCCGGGTGCGGCCCATCCGCACCTCCGCCAGCGCCTGCCGGAACTCGTCGACCAGCGGACCCTCCATCTTCTCGACGACCTTGGCGAGCGCCGCGTCGAAGCCGAGGCCCGCCTCGACCGAGATGGTAAGCAGGTCCAGGGCATCGGGCAGCTGGAGGGTCATCGCCATGCTGCGTGCTCGCATCTTGCGGCCCAGCCAGAACTCCGGCGCCATGTACCCGAGCCCGGCTCCGAGAAGTCCGAAGAGCAGAGATGCCACGAACGTTCCGGCAGTCAGCAATAGGCCGACGCCGAAGCCCAGGATGGCGAAGGCGATGAGGCTGAGGAACTTCACGCCGACCCAGTCGGCGCCACGCAGGCCACCGGGGTAGCCGGCCTTCTCCAGCTTCGCATCGGTCCGCGCGATCATGCCGCCGTCTTGGCGGCGGCCGATGCGCGCCAGCCGCTGGATCGTCGGCCGCATCACCCGCTCGTAGAACGGCTGCTGCATCTCCATCTCTTCCAGCGACTGCGGCTGGACGACGAGCTGGGAGAGCCGGGTCTGGACCACGTCCTCGCTCGGCCGCGCGGCCACGCCGTAGGTGATGAGCAGGACGGCGGCGCCGGCCAGGACCGCGACGAGGATGGTGGGATCGAGTGTCATCTGCATTACACCTTGATGTCGACGATGCGGCGAATGAAGAGGTAGCCGATCCCCATGCTGATGAGGCCGACGATGAAGAAGACCACGCCCATCGGCAGGCCCAACATCTCCGGCGGCTTCTCGAGCATGACTGTCATGTAGCTCGGGCTGATGATGAAGAGGAGCGCGGCAAGGCCGATCGGCAGCAGCGTGATCACGTATCCGCTGTAGCGCTGCATGGCCGTGAGGGTCTGGATCTCTCCGTAGATCCGGATGCGCTCCCGGATCGTGTGGGCGATCTGGTCAAGGACGGTCGCGAGATTGCCGCCGACCTGGGCCTGGATCTGGATGGCCGTGACCATCAGATCCAGGTCCTCGGAGGCGACGCGCCGCACGAGGTTGTTCAGCGCGGGCTGGAGGGCGAGCCCCAGTTGCATGTCGCGAACGACGCGCTCGAACTCCTCGCTGATCGGCGGCCGCGCCTCGCGCGTGACAAGTTCCATGCCCTGAAGGAACGAGGAGCCGGCCCGGAGCGAGTTTGCGAGCAGCGTGATCGTGTCGGGGAGCTGGTTCGCGAAGGCCTTGAGCCGACCCTTCTTGCGCCGATTGAGATAGAAGCGCGGGGCGTAGAGGCCCAGCACGAATGCAGCCGCCAGCGTGACCGGGTTCCGGAAGCCGGGGAATAAGAAGCCAAGGATGAACGCCACGAAGACGAAGCCGATGGGCGTGATTGCCCAGAAGATGATGAACTCGGCCGGCTTCATCTTCAGGTCGGCCCGGGCGAGGTCCGTCGCCAGCCGGGCCGAGAGGTCCTGGCGATCGAGGACACGCGAGACGCCGGCCACGACGGCCGATTCCGACGCCTCACCTCCACCCTCGTCGGACGTGTCCTTCGCGGACGCGTACCGCTCCAGGCGCGAGGTGACGCCGCCGCCTCCGCTCATCGAGATGCCGACGGCCATGACGACGATCGCCAGCGCGGCGATCCCAGCGATCAGGAGCGGAAGCATTCCCATGGCTTGGTGAGTTCCTCCGCTTAGAAGGGGGAGCCGAAGATGTTCGGCGGGAGGTGGACGCCCATCACCTCGAAGCGCTCGACGAAGTGCGGGCGAATGCCGGTCGGCTTCAGCCGACCCTGGATCTTGCCCTCGACCACGGCGGTCTGCTCGAACACGAAGACGTCCTGCATGACGATGACGTCGCCCTCCATGCCCTGCACCTCGGTGATGTTCACGATCTTACGCGTGCCATCCTTGAGGCGGTTCTGGTGGACGATGAGATCGACGGCCGAGCTGATCTGCTCGCGGATCGCGCGCAGCGGCAGGTCCATGCCGGCCATCAGCACCATCGTCTCGAGTCGGCTCAGCATGTCGCGCGGGGTGTTGGCGTGGCCGGTGGACATCGACCCGTCGTGGCCGGTGTTCATGGCCTGGAGCATATCAAGCGCCTCTCCCGAACGGCACTCGCCGACCACGATGCGGTCGGGCCGCATGCGCAGCGAGTTGCGCACGAGCTCGCGGATCGGGATGGCGCCCTTGCCCTCGATGTTCGACGGCCGGGCCTCGAGGGTGATCACGTGTTCCTGCCGCAGCTGGAGCTCGGCCGCGTCCTCGATCGTGACGATGCGCTCGTCATCGGGGATGAACGACGACAGAATGTTGAGCATCGTCGTCTTGCCCGAGCCGGTGCCACCGGAGACGAAGATGTTGAGGCGGGCCTTCACGCAGGCCTCGAGGAACTCGAACATCTCGGGGGTCGAGGTGCCGAAGCGGACGAGGTCGTCGACGGTGTACGGCGTCGCCGAGAACTTTCGAATGGTGATGACCGGGCCGACCAGGCTCAGCGGCGGGATGATGGCGTTCACGCGCGAGCCATCGGCCAGGCGCGCGTCCACCATCGGGCTCGACTCGTCCACGCGACGCCCGATCGGCGCGATGATGCGCTGGATGATCTTCATCACGTGCTCGTCGTTCTGGAACGTCACGTTCGTGAGCTCCAGCTTGCCCTCACGCTCGATGTAGACCTGCTGCGGGCCGTTGACCATCACCTCGGTGAGCGTCTCGTCCCGCAGGAGAGGCTCGAGCGGGCCGAGGCCCAGGATCTCGTCGGTGATCTGCTCGAGCATCCGCACGCGCTCGGCGCGGGTGAGGGCCAGGCCCTCCTCGTCGGAGATCTTGCCGAACAGCTCCTCGATCTGACGACGGACCTCGACCTGGTTCGTCAGGTCGAGCTTCGGGTCGAGCTCGTTGATGAGCCGGTTCTGGACGCGGAACTTGGCCTCGCGGAAGGACTCGCGCGCCGGCATGGCACCGGAGAATCGCGAGGCCACTCCGGCCGGCGCGGCCACGGGAGGGCTGGTGGGCGGTGGCCCGGCGGACGGTGGGCCGGGCGGCGCGGCGCCCCCCTCAGGCGCCTGGGGCGCCTCCGGCACGGCCGGCACTGCCGGCGTGGCCTGGCCCTCGGCGGCTGGCCGAGCGCGCTCGATTCGCTTCAACAGAGACATTTGCTCGGTCCTTCCCTCAGCGGCGTGCGAAAAGTCCGCGCTTGGCGGCGGACTTGTCGGTGGTGGTCGGAATTCGCTCGCCCACGATCATGCGGGCGAGTGCGGCGATGTCGCGCGACAAAGGCGACTCGGGGTGCGAGATGACGAAGGGCACGCCACGGTTGACGGCAAGGACGGCGAGCCGCCCGTCCGAGACGACCGATCCGTCGATCGGGCGGCGGATGGAGGCTTCCACGTCCCCGATGCGGATGCCCTGGGCAGCATCGGACCGGTTGATGACGAGGCGGATCTTGGAGCGCTCGTACTCGAGTTGGTCTGCCACCTCCAGGAAGAGGCGCAGGTTCTTGATCGTGGTGATCTCCAGCGCTGCGACGACCATGATCTGGTCGGCGACGTCCAGCATCCCGAGGGTGTGGTCGTTCAGACTGGAAGGAAGGTCCACGATCACCCAATCGTGATTCTCGCGCAGCATGTCGAGGATCTTGCGCAGGTAGGCCGGCGTGACGAGGTCCGCTCCCTCTGGAGATGGCGGCGCGAGCAGCACGCGGATCCCGGTCGAATGATCGATCATCACCGACTCGAGGATGTCGCGATCCGGCTCGCCGCCCTCGACCGCATCGAGCATCGAGCGGTTCTTCGGGTTCAGGTTGAGCAGGACGCCGACGTCGCCGAACTGCAGGTTCGCGTCAACGAGCGCCACGCGCTGCTCGGTCTGGCGCCGGATCGCCAGCGCCATGTTCGTCGCCAGGGTCGTGCGACCGACTCCGCCCTTGGGTGAGAAGACCGCGACGACCTGGTGGTCCTCGATGCTCCCGTCGACGGTTCCGGCGGGAGTCCCGGGAGCGGCCGCGGCGTCGCGCGTCGCCTGGATCTGCTCCCGCCTGACGAGCTCGCGCTCGTGGACGCGCTTGATCGATGTCGAGAACTCGTCGGCGCTGAACGGCTTCACGAGGAACTCTCGTGCGCCGGCCAGCATCGCCCGCTTGAGGTGCTCAGCCTCGCCGTGGACGCTCATCATGATGACGGGGCTGTTCGGCAGCCGCTGCGAGATGATCTCGGCAGCGGCAATGCCGTCCATGCCCGGCATGTTGATGTCCATGACGATGACGTCCGGACGCGAGTCCATTGCCAGCTGGATCGCTTCCTCGCCACTGCTGGCCGTGCCAGCCACGTCGATGTCACGCTCCGTGCCGAGGAGGCGCGACAGGTGGTCGCGCGTCTCGGGGATGTCGTCGACGATCAGGACCTTGATCATGCTCGGTCTCCGGACGTTCAGTAAGGCGACTGCCCTACTGAGGCTCGTCCGTGGTGCCCTCTTCGTTGAGCTGCTCGACGATGGATGGGATCCGCAGGCCATACACCTCGACGAGCTGGTCGATCGTGATGCCGATCGTCTCCTCGATCTCGTCATCTTCGGCGTGGCGGACGACTGCGCTCAGCGCGCCGACCTCACCGAAGCTCTTCTGCGCGAACTTGATCACCTCGGCGTCCTGGTCGGTACCGGCGAAGATGATGATCACGCTGTCGATCGCCGTCTCAGCCGGCTGCTCGTCCTGGTCGTCGACCACGCCGTCGTTGTTGGTGTCCACCGGCTCGGGGATGTCGGCGCGGGTGGCGCTCACGAAGAGGACGCGCTTGTCCTGGAGGACGGCCTTGACCGTCGGCTGGTTCTCGAGGCCCACTACCGCCTCGAAGCGCGGCGGCGCAGCCTCGTCAGGGTTGGCGGCCGAGTCGGCCGTCTCCTGGAGAACGCTGATCTCCTGCGACAGGATGACGTCGATCGAATCGCCCGCGGTGATCAGGAAATCGAGACCCGTCGCGCGGTCGACCTGGAAGGCGATGGCCTTCTCTCCGGGGTTGAGCTGCGCGGAGATGTCGATGCTAGTGCCGTCGCCGATCCCGACCACTTCGCCGCTCACCTGGGCGCCGGCGGGAACCGCGATCAGTGCGGGCTGGCCCTGGAGCTGCGAGGGGCTCGTGAGCGCCGTGCCGGTGACCGCACCGAGGGGCACTTCCTCCGCCCGCACCTTGTCAGGAGTCACCGGCTCGGCGAGATCGATGTCCTCGGTCGCCACCAGGACGGTCTCCGTGGTGGGCTCATCCTCCCGCCCGCTCCCCTCTGGTCGCTGGTTGAGAATGATGACGATAGCGACGAAGGCGAGGACGGCCAGCAGCACGCCGACCAGGATGACGAGGCGATTCGATCGCTTCACGAATGTTCCCCTTTAGCTCGGGTGAATGAGAACCAAGAATGAGGTGCCAGCAGCCACGGGGTTGTGACTGCGGTCAACAGTCTACGCACGCCCGGCAAGTCCCCACGACCCGACTTGTGGGCTAGTACCAGCAGGGACTTGCCCGAAGGCTTTCCACGACCGATCCAGACCAATACGGACACGGAAACGCCCCGGGGCCGAAGCCCCGAGGCGTTTCGACGTATAACGACGGCTGGAGCTACTCGAGCTGGTTGCCGACGTTGCTGAAGATGTCTGAGACCAACGGGCCAAGGAAGAGCAGAGCCACGATCACGATGATCGCGATGAGGGCGAGAAGCAGACCGTACTCGACGAGAGTCTGGCCTTCCTCGTCCGAGCTCTGAATCCGAGCCAGAAGAGTGCTGATGAAGTCACGAATCATAAAGTGCTGGAACCTCCTTTCCGAGAAGATTTGCAGCCGGAGAGTATGGGGTCGACTGGATCTGCGAAATGGCCGAATGGTCCCACCCGTGCTCGGCGGCGGGCGTACCTTGCGCTACGGGCATGCGCCTTGTCAAGAGTGAGCGACCAAGCGACTCCCCGAGGGGCGTTCGATTCATCCGCCATTCTTCACCCCTGACGCTTGCCATACAAACGGAGAAGCCGCCCCTGGGAGGAGCGGCTTCCCCGGCACCGGAGGAGGAGACCCGGTAACCGATGCGGTCGGATCGGTCACCGTTCGGATGAAGGTCGTCCCGGATACCCGCGAACGACTTGCCCGAAGTCTGCGACGCGTCGGCCGCCGCTCCAATGAGACTCCCGTACCGACCGATTCGGGACTTCCGCCGAGGAGCCTACGGCGCGCCGTCTGGCAGCTCGTTCGCCCGCATCATGAAGATCGCCATCTGTTCGCGGGTCACGTTCGTGAACGGGCAGTAGCGATCGGCCGCGCACCCGGATGTGATGCCGCCATCGGCCATCGCATTGTTGTAGGGCTCGCTGAAGTGACCCGCGTCGTCGAGGAACGGTCCGGCGCCCGCGATCGGCGCGATCGCCTTGTTGCCCTGCTGGCCGTAGCCGGTGACGATGAACTTCGACATCTGGCCACGGGTGACGGTCCCGTTCGGACAGAATCGCAGCGGGTCTGTTGCGCAGCCCTCCGCGATGCCATGGTGCTTCAGCGCGTTGATCGACTCGCGGAAGGTCCTGCTCAGGCCGCCGATGTCCGTAAAACCCGCAAAGCTGCCATCTGTGAGCTCGAGCGCGCGCGCCAGGAAGACGGCCATCTGCGCGCGGGTGACCGGGTCCTTCGGGCAGAAGCTCGCATTGCCGCAGCCGGTCGTGATGCCCTGATCGGCCATCCAGGCGATCGCGTCGGCGGCAATCTCGCTCGAGTTGCCGAGGTCGCCGAAGTAGTTGTTCCAGCTCGTCAGGAAGTCGCCAGACGTCGTCTGGGCGATGAGGTACTCGACCTCGCCGGATCGCTCGGCGTCGAACGCGATGGAGTACGTAACGGTCTCGCCGGGGTCGAGCGTAGCGATGGTGTCGCTGCCGGCCGCATCGGTCACGACGCCATCGCGGCGCCATCCGTAGACCACGACGTCATGCGCGACCACGCTGCCGACGTTCGTGATTTCGCCCTCGTAGACGGCAGACTTGTCGACGAACGAACCGGGCTGGACGCTCAAGGCCCCGACGGGCGCGGCGACGCTCAGGGTGGAGGCGCTCACCGAGACCGTGAGGCTCCAGCCGGCCTCGACCGGCGCGGGGTTGAAGATCCGGAATGGCGAGGAGGCGTGCGCCGCCAGGTTGTCGATCATCGCGGGGACGGTGACGGTATCCATCACGGTAGCCCCGTTCCTCCATGTCCCGGTGACCTCGATGTTCGCCCGGCGCGAGCTGAGGTGGTTCGTGACGAAGCCGGAAACGGTCTGTCCCTCGCCGTTGAGGATGCTGCCCCACTCGATCGCCCAGCCGCCGCCGACGTGGGCGCTCACCGGCACCACGGCGATGACCGGAAGGGTGAGGGCAAGACCGATGAGGACCGCGCCGAGTCTCCGCTTCATCGTTTCAGTTTCTCCATGCTCGGGTGGAAGATCGTCCTCCGTTATCTTCAGAATAGTGAAGGGCCCGGACCATTCCGGTCCGGGCCCCTCGTCGTGTCGGGCTCAGGCCCGATCAAAGTTGGTTACGGAAGGTCCTCGGCCAGGCGGATGAACCGCGCCATCTGCGCACGAGTCACCGGAGAGTTCGGGCAGTACACGTTCGTACCGCAGCCGGTCGTAATCTCGGCGTCTTTCATTGCCTCGTTGTACGGCTCGGAGAAGTGCCCCTCGTCGTCAGTGAAGCTGCAGGGCGCATCCTCTGCCGCGCACGGAAGCGGAGTCAGCCCGTAGGCAGTCACGATGAACTTCGACATCTGACCGCGAGTCACTGTCTGGCTCGGGCAGTAGCGGAGCGGACCTGTCGCGCAGCCACCCGTGACCGGGCCGTTGTCGACATCGGCCAGCACGTTGATCGAGTGCTGCGACGACGGGCTCAGGCCAGAGATGTCGGTGAACCCAGCCGACGGGCCGGACTCATCCGCGAAGACGATCGCCCGATCGAGGAAGACCGCCATCTGCTCGCGCGTCACGCCGCTGTTCGGGCAGAAGTTGGCATCACCGCAGCCGGTGGTGATCCCCTCCTCGGCCAGCCAGATGATGTCTGAGACGAAGCTCTCGGTGGTGTTGCCGAGATCGCCGAAGTAGTTGTTCCAGCTCGTGTAGAACGGGCCGGCCGTCGTTCGAGCGATCACGCCGACGACGTCGCCGCCGGTGGACCCGGCTGCGAAGTTGATCGTAAGCGGGGCAGTAACGCCCGCCGCGATGTCGACCGGGGCGGAGGCCGCCGCATCGGTCATGGTCGCTCCATTCGCCCGCACGGCGAACAGCACGACGTTGTCCGCGAGGCCCGTCCCATCGTTTGTGACGTTCGCGGTGTAGGCGTCGGTTGCGAAGCTGCCCGGCGCGACCTGGAGCGCACCGGCCGGCTTGGTGCCGGTGATGTTGCCGGTGGCCGTCACCGAGGTCGGCGCGCCGAGGGCGCTGACGTCAGCGTCGGGATCGAGCTCGAATCCGGTGGTGGCGTGCGGGGCCAGGTTCGTGATCTGGACGACGGCGGTGTCCACGATGTCGACCGTGCCGTTCTCCCACGTCGCTGTGACGGTGACGCTGCCCCGGCGGGACGTCGTGTGGTTCGCGACGGTGCCGACGAGCGTGTCATTGGCCTGCTCGGTGAACGACACGACGAACGGCGTCGCGCCGTGCGCGGCGACCGGGATCGTAAATACGGGGATACAGAGGGCGAGCCCAATCAGGGCCGCGCCAAAACGACGAATCATGACGAATGAATACTCCCTACTCGATGATTGCGGTTGCTGGCCGCATGGGCACAGGAGGCAAGCGTTGCCGGTGATATCGGATGAATCTCCCCCGTGCTCGACACCGGCTCCTGCCAGATCCGAGCGATGCTCACCTCCCTCCCGGAGTCCCCGTCCGTCCAAGGGCCGTTCCCGGTGCGCCGCGATACGTCGGCGCCAGCGAATGAAGTGCGGGAGTGGCTCGGGCAGAACTGGGGTACTTCCGTTCGCGGGGGATTATGACCCCTGGCGAGAAAAAGGCAAGGCCTTGCGTGGACGCTCGTCACCAGTATGCGTGCGTACTGAACCGCTCCCGACCGACCTCAACGCCCCGTATCCCACCGTCTTGTTCGAACCTTGACAACTTCCGGATCTGTGCTTGCCGACTCAGTTTTCGGCCTCGAACAGGAACTTCGCCATCTGCTCGCGAAGGACCGTGGAGTGCGGGCAATATGCGCCGGCCGCGCAGCCGCTCGTGATCTCATCGGCGGCCATCCGGTTGTTGTACGGCTCCGAGAAGTGCCCGTCGTCATCGGTGAAGGTACCTGTGCCGGCGACTGGCTCCAGGTCGTATCCGAGGACGATGAACTTCGACATCTGGCCACGGGTGACCGGCTCTTGCGGACAGTATGTCGTGGCGGTGCAGCCCGACGTGATCCCGGCCTCGTAGACATTGGCGACGGCCTGTCGGACGTAGAGGGGCCGAGTCGCGAGATCGGTGAAGGGTGCCGGGCCGGACGCGGTCGGCAGGTCGAGGGCGCGGTTGAGGAAGACCGCCATCTGCTCGCGCGTGACCGGGGAGTGCGGGCAGAACTGCTGCGGGGCGCAGCCGCGGGTGATGTCCGCATCGGCCAGCCAGGCGACCTCCTCTGCGAAGTTGCTCGTCCCCAGGTCGCGGAACCAGTTGTTCCAGCTGGTGTGCCGCCACGTCCCGCCGACGCCCTGCGCGATCAGGCTCCCGACGGCCTCGCCGGTGAAGTCGTCGAAGGTAATCGTATAGGCAGCCTCCTCGCCGACCGCGAGGTTGGCGATCGGAGCGGACCCCGCGGCATCGACGATGATCCCGCCCTGCCGGCGGACCCCGAACACCTGCACGTTCTGTGCGGGCAGGTTGTCGGAGTCGTTGCGCACCGTCCCGGAATAGCTGTTGGCGACGAGCGTGCCCGGCTCGACTCCCAGGGGGCTGTTCCAGTTGTACGGGACCGCGGTGCCGCTCGCGGTCACGGTGAGGGTGGCGCCGTCCACGTCCTGTGACTCCACGATCTTGAACGGCGAGGCACTGTGCTGGGCGAGGGTGTCGATGAAGGCCGTCGTCGTCTCGGCGGCGACGATCGCGTCATCGATGCGCCACGTCGCGGTGACCTGGATGTTCGCCCGGGCCGAGTTCGTGTGGTTCGTCACCAGCCCCGCGATGACGGTGCTACCGCCGGCGCCCGCGCGGTAGCCCCACTCGATCGCGTACCCGGTGGTGATGTGCGCGCTCGCCGGCACTGCGCTGACGGGCAGGAGCAGCGCGAGGACGAAGACGGCGAGGCCGAGCCCGCGCAGGGAGCTCATCGGTGTTAATTCTCCGCTTCGAAGAGGAACTTGGCCATCTGCTCACGCAGCACGAAGGCGCTCGGGCAGTACTTGCCGGCGGCACAGCCGCTCGTGATCTCATCGGCCGCCATCCGGTTGTTGAACCGCTCGGAGAAGTGGCCGTTGTCGTCGGTGAACGGACCCGATCCGGGAATCGGTTCGAGATCGTATCCGACCACGATGAATGCCGACATCTGGCCGCGGGTGACCTGGTCGCGCGGACAGAACCTGGTCGGGGTGCAGCCGGCGGTGATCCCTGCCTCGTAGAGGTTCGCGACCGCCTCGCGGACGCGGAGCGGTCGATCGGCGATGTCGGTGAAGGGATGTCCCCCGTTCGCCGTCGGGAGGTCCAGGGCCCGGTCGAGGAAAACGGCCATCTCTTCCCGGAGGACGAGGCTCTTCGGGCAGAAGCCCGAGAACCTGCATCCGGTCGTGATCCCCTCATCGGCCATCCAGCCGATCTCCTCCGCGAAGCTGCTCGTCCCGAGGTCCATGAACAGGTTGTTCCAACTGGTGTACCGCGCCGAATGCGGCAGCGACTCCGCGATGAAGCTCCCAACGGCGTCGCCTTCGACGTCGTCGAACTCGATCGTGAAGATCGCTTCGTCGCCAAACGGGAGGGGTTCGACCGTCGGATCGGAACCGGCCGCATCGACGATGATTCCGTCCTGCCGGAGCACGGCGAACACGCGGATGTTGTAGACGTCGAAGTCGACGAGGGTGCCCTCGTTCCGCACGGTGCCGGTATACGTGTCGCCGACGAGCGTTCCCGGCTCGAGGCCGAGCTGGCCGGCATAGCTGTGAAGAGCATCGACGCTGGTGGCGGTCAGCGTGAGCGTGGCGTCCGCGACATCATCTGACTCGACGATCTTGAAGGGGGAGCTGGCGTGCGGCGCGAGGTCGCGGATGAACGCCTCGACCGTTTCCGTCGCCACCACGGTCGCCCCCTGGCGCCACGTGGCGGTGACCTCGACCTCAATCTGGCGATCGCGTTTGTGGCTCGTCACGAGCCCGGCGATGACGGTCGTGCCGGCGTCACCCGAACGCATGCCCCACTCGAAGGTAAACCCGTCGGCGAAGTGCGCCTGCGCCGGCGCCGCCTGGACCGGCAGCAAGGTGCCGATGACGATGACGGCGAAGCCGAGGCGGCGGAGGATCCCCATCGGGGCATTATCACCCCATGTGGAAACGCCACCCGTCGCAATGCAGGACGCTTACCGCCGGTTCATCTGGTTCGCAGTTGCGCCCCACCGGTGGCAACTGGCGCAGGCTCACTCCATCGCCGATCACTCGCCGGGCATCGGACGGCCGGGTCCGCGTGTCTTCGACGGACCCGGCCGACTGGCGCTGTGTTGGGCT
>CAWIXR010000006.1:0-43257 GCA_963840145.1 uncultured Chloroflexia bacterium | reverse complement strand
GGCGGGCCGTATGGCCCGCCTTTCAGCGTTCGGTAGATCAACTCGTGAGCGATGAGCCGATCCCGACGCGCGGCGTCGTCTTTGACGGGCCGGCAAGCCGCCGCAAATCGAGGAGCTGACCCTCCACCCGCCGCAAAGGGGCGAGGTGCTCGTTCGCATGGCGGCGGCGGGGGTGTGCCACTCCGACCTCCACGTGGTGGACGGCGAGTGGGAGCGGCAGGCAGTCGTTATGGGCCACGAGGGCGCCGCGTGGGTCGAGCGATCGGCGATGGCGTCGAGGGCCTGACCGCGGGCGATCTCGTGGTGCTGGCGTGGACTGCGCCCTGTCGAGCGTGCGGGCCGTGCCGCGAGGCGAACCCTGGCTTTGGCGCGACGCCGGACGGCAGCAATGCATCGGCTGCGGCCGGAGGACCAGCGGCTGCATCGACCCAGCGGCGAGCCGATCGGCGCCTATAGCGGCATCGGGACGTTCGGGGAGCACCAGGTCGTCGCGGCCTCGGCGGCGATCAAGGTGCAATCCCGCGGACGCCTCCGGAAATCGCGGCGCTCATCGGCTGCGCCGTGACGACCGGCCTCGGTGCCGTCAGAAACACAGCGCAGGTCAGGGCGGGGGAGTCGGTTGTCGTCATCGGTCTGGGAGGGGTGGGCCTGTCGGCCGTCATGGGAGCCGTGGCGGCGGGCGCGCACCCGATCACCGCCATCGATCACGCGCCTGCGAAGCTCGAGCTGGCGGCCCGGGCCGGTGCGCACCGGGTTCTACCGCCCGGCGCGGCAGGCGCGAGCGCCGGCGCCGATCACGTGCTGGAGTGCATCGGTCTGGTCGAGACCGTGGAGATGGCGATCGATCTCGTGCGAGCAGGAGGCACCGTCACGTTGGTGGGCATGACGCCGCAGGGAGAGCGGGCGAGCTTCGACGTCTATCGGTTCGTGGAGGACGGCAAGGTGATCCGCGGCTCGAACTACGGCTCGGCGGATCCGGCGATAGACTTCCCGAGGATCGCACGCGAGTACCTCGATGGCGGCCTGCCCCTCGATCTCCTGGTCGAGGAGCGCATCGGTCTGGAGGGGCTCGATGACGCATTCGCGGCTTTGCGCGGAGGCGATGGGGCACGAAGGGTGATCGTGTTTTGACGTCGATCCGGCTGGTGATTCCCGTACCACGAGTGATACGACAAACGAATCGGTGTGAGAGGTCAGCTGAGGGGTCATCCGACCCATAGCACGGGATTCGGACCAATGAGGGGCCTTCCGTGGCAGCAACTCCCGCCCTGCGGGAATCGGCAGAGGGGTCTCCGACGGGATAGACGCTGGCACGCCGTCTGCGACGTGCTCCCGCATGAGTGACAGCCGGAACAGCCCGATCCCGCAGGATCGGGTCAACGAGAACGTGGACCAGGCGCAGCTCGCCGGGGACGACCAGCAGCAGATGGCCCAGCAGGAGCGCTACCTCAAGGACCAGGGCGTCGACGAGCGCCCAGGCACGAACCCGGAGGGGCAGCCCGGGATCCAGGACGATCCCACCAGTCCCGCCGAGGGCGGCGACTGAACCGCGCCGATTCGCGCAACTCCACGGACCCGGTGGCGCCTACGTGCGGCCGGCGCTGCGAAGCAGGATGTCGATCGCGTCGCGGAAGCGCGCTCCCGACTGGTGACGGCGCAGCCAGTCCAGGTAGTCCGGGTCACGCGCCACGACCTCCCGCAGCGTCCAGCCCTGGTACCGGCCGAAGTCGAGCCGCAGGTCGCCGCCGTCCGCTCCCAAGGGGCCGCGCGGCGCGCCGTGCGTCGGGTCGGCCGCGGGTGTGGGAGGGGGAGCGCGGCGGCGCTCTGACTCCCAGAGCTTTAACTTGACCGGGTCGCGCACGATCGCGTACGCCCAGTTGAGGTCGGTCATGCGGCGCGCTTCGGCCTCGTCCAGCGGCTTCGAGGCGTCCGGATGGACCTTGCGGGCCAGGACGCGGTAAGCGGCCTTGGCGATGTCGGGATCCGAACCGGGCTGGATCTGCAGGATCCGATACGGATCGCGTCGTTCGACCATCGGTCAGGCGAGGGCGCGCTCGACCACCGATCGCAGGACCGGCAGCGGCAATGCGCCCTGCTCCAGAACGGTGTCGTGGAAGTGTCGGATGTCGAAGGCGGAGCCCTGTCGCTCGCGAGCCTCGGCGCGCAGGCGCAGCAGCTCGAGCTGGCCGAGCTTGTAGGCCAGCGCCTGGCCGGCGTAGCTGATGTATCGGTCCACCTCGTTGGCGATGTTGTTCTCGCCGAGGGCCGTGTGCTCGACCATGAAGTCGATCGCCTGCTGCCGTGTCCAGCCCAGCGCGTGCATGCCGGTGTCGACCACCAGCCGCGCGGCACGCCAGGCGTCGAAGGAGAGGACGCCGAACCGATCGGTCTCGGTCGAGAGGAGGCCCATCTCCTCCGACAGGCGCTCGGTGTACAGGCCCCAGCCCTCGATGTAGGCCGTGCTGCCGTTGAAGCGCCGGAACGCGGGCAGCTCCGTCCACCTCCTGCATGATCGCCAGCTGGAGGTGGTGGCCCGGGACCGACTCGTGGAAGGCGAGCGTCTCCGCCTCGTAGCGCGGCCGCGTCTCGGGGGCGTAGGTGTTGACGTAGTACTGGCCGGGACGGCTGCCGTCGGCGGCCGGGTCGCGGTAGTAGGCGATCGTCGAGTGCTTCTCCTCGTGCGCCGGCATCACGACGACCTCGCACGGGGCCTTCGGCAGCCTGCCGAACCATTCGCCGATGGCGCCGTTGGCGCGATCGAGCGACGCCCGCGCGGTCGCCTCGATCTCCTCGCGCGTATCGAAGTGCAGCGCCGGGTCCTCGCGCAGTGCGCGAAGGGTCGCGGCGAGCCCATCGGTCCCGAGCAGACGGGCGCCGAGCTCGACGAACTCGCCGTCGATCCGGGCGATCTCCTCCAGGCCGATCGCATGCACGTCCTCGGGAACGACGTCGAGCGAGGTGTGGGCGCGGGTCAGCAGCCGGTATGCCTCGCTGCCGCCGGGGATGTGCGCCAGCCCGGGCAGCGTATCCGGGCGCGCAGCCTGTGCGATCTCGTCCACGATGACGGCCCGGTACCGCTCGAAGGCGGGCCGGATCTCCTGACCGATGACGTCCACGAGCCGATCGCGGATCTCCGGCGCCTCCCGCGCGGGATCGGTCAGTGGCCACTCGGCGTCCGGCTTGGCCAGCAGCTCGTCGAGCTGCTGGATGACCTTGGTGCACAGCATCGCTACGGCGGTGCGGCCCTCGGCGGTGCCGCGTCGCAGGTCGGCCACGGCCTGGTCGAGGTACCGCGGCATGTCGCCCCAGCGCTCGAGGAGCGCATCGGCCTCGGCAGGGGAGCGAATCGGCTGGTAGGAGGGGATGTTCAGGAGCTCGACCTGCGGCCCGTTCATCGGGTCGACATTGAAGGCCATGACGTCGGCGTCGAGGAAGGCGCGGTCGATGCCCAGCGCGTCGGCCAGGGCGGCACGCGTGGTCGGGTCGCCGTCCTCGCCGATCGCCGCCAGCTCGCGCTCGAAGCCGTCGAGGAGCGCACGCCAGGCGTCGTTGGCGTCGGACGAGTAGTCCTCCAGCCGATCGTCGAAGCGGCGGTCGCCGAGGGCCGTCGCGAAGGTCGGGTGGCGGCGGACGTACGCCTCCCAGTAGGCGTCGGCGAGTCGGTCGAGCGCGGTGGGTGCGGTGGCGGTGGTCACGCGGCCATGCTAGCGCCGGCGAGGGTCACTGGATGATGCCGATGAACTCCATCGTGGCCACCATCCGATCGAGGACCGCCTTGTTGAGCTCGAAGTCGCCGTCCTGGCCGTCGCTCGTGCCGATGACGAGCAGCGGGCCCTCGCCGGGTGGGCCGAGCTCGACGACGTAGTGGTAGATCGTCTCGCCGTCGTGCGACCAGGTCACGCGCTCGGCGGCCTGCGTCGCACCGACGAGACCCTCCTCGCGGTCGAGAATCTCGCTCCCGCCGTACTCGTACTCGCCACGGTCCATCCGCTGGATGACGACCACCACCGCGTCGGGCACCTCGCCCGGCGCGCCCGTCTCGTACTCGGTGGCGGCGAACCAGCTGCACGGCGGAACGTTGCCGAGCTCGGCGTTCGTGTTCCACTCGGCCGGGAAGTCGATCTGGTAGCCGTCGTCCAGGTTCTGGCAGTCGAACGTCTCGTCCATCAGGGCATCGGCCTCTTCGTTCGCCTGCCAGGTGAAGCCGCCCACGCCCTCGATCGGGCTCGAAGAGGGAGCGCTCGCGTCCGGCGACTCGGTTGCGTCGGGCGACTCGGTCGGCTCGGCGGTGGCGGAGGGCGAGGGTTCGGGGGTCGAGGTCGGCTCGGCGGTCGGCGTCGCGTCGGCGGTCGGGGTGCAGGCAGCGAGGATCAGCAACAGGGCGATCGGGAGCGCGCGCGGGATTCGGGTCATCGGTCTCACAGGTGGACGTTCCGCGCGGTGCATGCTTGCACCGCTCCGGCGCATCCTAGCGGTCACTGGACCGCAGCGAACTGGTACGAAGGGGTGATCGGCACTAGAGGATCACGATCCCGTTGGCTCCCGGATCCTTGCCTGCCCCGAGCGAGGTCATCACTGCCCGGGTCGAAAGTGGGAAGGCGCGCCGGAGCGATTCGGCGGTACGCAGGATCTCGCGGTTGCGCCGCGAGCCCCGGACGACCAGGAGCATCCGCGCGAGGCCGGCGTCGGCCTGTTTGAGGTTGAGCTCGCGCTCGAGCTCCTGCTGGTCGGCGATGAGCGTCTCGGCTTCCACGCCGATGGACACCGGGAGCCCCAGGAGCACCAGGTCGATCGCACGCCCCGCCGGGTCGGCATGGATCGGCCCTTCCCGCCGGCACTCGATGCTCGGGTGAAGGCGCGACTCGAAGTCGGAGAGAAGCCGCAGATGGCCGGCGTCGCGGAGTGGCGGGCCGGATGGATAGACCTTCGCCCACAGGCGGATGCCCAGCACGCTCAGGATCGAGTTGGCGTTGACGATGGTAAGCCACGGCGCCGAGCCACGTTCGATCCGAGCGATCTCCGCCTGCGACAACCCGACCGCGCCTCCAAGGGACGCCTGGCTGATGCCGGCAGTTCGTCGCCTGTGTCGGATCTCCGCTGCGACCATGCGGTTCATCGCTTCGCCACGCCGTCGACCCAGTGCGGCTGTGTTCTCGCGGACTGCCATGAGCCGATGGTGCACGACCGGTGCTTACGTGCCGCTTACCGCCCGGTTATTCGTGGTGCGACTCCAACGTCCAACGAGCGGCCCCGCGGTGCCAGCTCCTTCGGGATTTCACCCGTGGGGCGGCTATTTCGCGTCGGAGGTGCCGCTGCTGGGTCGTAGCAGCCGTGGGGCGAGTAACTCGCGCTGAGGGCGGCACTTCTTGGTCGTAGCAGCCGTGGGGCGAGTAACTCGCGCTGAGGGCGGCACTTCTTGGTCGTAGCAGCCGTGGTGCGAGTCAACAGCCGCGTTAACCCATGCCCCGCAGCCGCAGGAACTCCGCATTCGACGGCTCGCGGCCAAGGAAGGTGCGCACGAGCTCGTCGGCGTCGCGCGAGCCGCTCGGCTCGAGGATCTCGCGACGGTAGTCCGCGCCGACCGTCGGCGACAGCAGACCCTCGGACGAGAATCGGCTGAACATGTCGTCGCCGATGACGTTTGCCCACAGGTAGCCGTAGTAGCCGGCGTCGTAGCCGCCGAGCAGGTGGCCGAAGCCGCTCAGGAAGAACGTGCCCTCGGGATACGGGAGGCCGGTGACTTCGTAGGTCTGGCGCATGGCGTGGTCCAGGTCGGGCGCCACCGGCTCCGCGTGGAGCGCGAGGTCGAGCTGGCCGTAATAGGCCTGGATCGCGGTCTTCAGGCCGACGTTCACGAATCGGGAGCGCGTCAGCTGCTCCACGAGGTCCGGCGGCATCGGCTCACCGGTGGCGTGATGCTTCGCGAACCGCACCAGGACCGATGCGTC
Source organism: uncultured Chloroflexia bacterium (assembly GCA_963840145.1). Lineage (GTDB taxonomy): Bacteria > Chloroflexota > Limnocylindria > QHBO01 > QHBO01 > JACDBZ01. Next base: position 37,309 of record CAWIXR010000006.1, on the reverse strand, counting down.
CCACGCCCAGTGCTCGAGAATCTGTGACGGCGCCTCGACGAAGTCCCACTCGGTCTCACCGCCGCTGAAGCGCGCGAACTCGGCGCGGGTGAGGCTCATGTGCAGGATGTGGCCGAACTCGTGGAAGAGGGTCGTGACCTCGGAGTGGCGCAGGAGCGCGGGCCGATCCGCCGACGGGGGCGTGAAGTTCGCGACGATCGCGCTGACCGGCGCGACGTACTCGCCGTCCGCCGCGCGATGGCCGATGACGAGCGGGAACGCCGCTGCGTGCCCGAACTTCCCGTCCCGCGGGAAGAGGTCGGCGTAGAAGTGGGCGAGATGCCGGCCGGATGCGGCGTCGAGGATCTCGTAGAGGCGAACGCTCTCGTGCCAGGTGTTGGCGCCAGTAACGGCGCGGTACTCGAGCCCGAACACCTCGCCGGTGATCGCGAACATGCCCTCCATCGTCGGGTCGAGCGGGAAGTACTCGCTGATCCGGTCCTGGTCGACGCCGTACTCCGAGCGACGTAGCGCGTCGTCGTAGTAGCGCCAGTCCCAGGCGGTGATCGGTCCGTCGTGGCCGTCCGCGGTCAGCCGGCCCTCGAGCCGATCCAGCTCGGCGCGCACGGTCCCGGCAAGCGACGGCAGCAGCTCCTCGTAGAAGGTCCGCACCCGCTCCGGGTTGCGGGCCATCTTCAGCTCCATCGAGTGGTGGGCCCATGTCGGCTCCCCGAGCAGCGCCGCGATCCGCCGGCGCAGGTCGAGTGCTTCGTCCAGCAGCGGCCGGTTCTCGACGACCGCCCGGTTCCAGTTCTTGATGAACAGCTCGCGCCGCTGGTCCCGGTCCCGCGCCTGGTCGAGGAACGGGTTGAGCTCCGGATAGTCGAGGCTGACCCGGAACGTGTCCGGGCCCTCGCCGGGCGAGAGCCGCTCGACATACGCGTCGGGCAGTCCGGCCAGCTGCTCGCGGGTGAGGTCGATGCCGTCGCGGTACTCGTTGACGTTGCGCTGGAAGGCGACTTCGACCTCGACGAGCCGGGTGCGGAGGCGCTCGAGCTCGGCGCGGTCCTCGGCGGACAGCTCGTGGCCGGCACGGCGGAAGTCGCGCAGCCAGTGCTCCAGCAGGCGTGCCCGCTCGCCGGTCAGAGCCGCCGCCTCGTCGGTGGCGGCAAAGGCCCGGACCGCCTCGTACAGGTCCGTGCGGAAGGCCACGGCGACGCGCCACTTGTTGAGGCGCTCCTCGGCCTCGTTGCCGGCATCGCGGACGGCCGCATCGGTGTGGACCTGGCCCAGGAAGGCGGCGCGGCCGTAGGCCCCCACGAGCTCGGCGCCGGCCAGCTCGAGCGGGAGGAGGGTGGCGTCGAAGGACGGCGGCGCGGCGACGGCCTGCGCAACCAGGTCGTCGGCGCGGCCGATGGCCGCATCGGTCTCGTCATTGACCGATGCGACGCTGGAGGCCGTGTAGTCGTAGAGCATCGGCCGATCCTAGCGGACCTTCGAGGATCGGCCGATGGACCGGCGCGGATACGTCAAGCGCCCCTCTCCGTTTCCGTCGTCCGGCCATGGGCGGCGGGGCCTTCCCACCCTACGATGCCGCGCGTGCGGCACCGACTTCTCAGCCTCGTCCTCGCGATCGCCGGCGCGTTCTCCGCGCTGCTCGGCACGACCGCCGCGCCCGCTTCGGCCGCCACGTTCAGCGACACCGCCGGCTCCGCCTTCGCCGCCGAGATCGAGTGGCTCGTCTCCGAGGGCATCGCGTCGGGCTGCGGTGGCGGCAAGTTCTGCCCGAAGAGAAGCGTCACGCGCGGCGAGATGGCCGCGTTCCTCGTGCGCATGTTCGGCTACACCGCGGTGCCGGCGCAGGATCCGTTCGACGACGACGACGGCACCCTCCACGAGCTGAGCATCAACCGGCTGACGGCCGCGGGCATCGCGTCCGGCTGCGGTCCCGGCCGGTTCTGCCCGACGCACCCGGTCAGCCGCGGCCAGATGGCGTCGTTCCTCGTCCGGGCGCTCGGCCTGCACTTCGGAGCCGGCAGCGATCACTTCGCCGATGACGACGGCTCCACGTACGAGACGAGCCTCGACCGCGTCGCGTTTGCGAACATCAACCGTGGGTGCGGTGCCGAGCTCGCGTGCCCGAACGGATCGGTCACGCGCGAGCAGATGGCGGCCTTCCTGCATCGGTCGGTCTTCGCCGATCCGATCGGTCCGGCCGGCTTCGCCGACGTCGTCAGCCACCCGACGCCGCTCACCGTGCGGCTCACCGGTCCGGCGCGGTTCCGGGGCGTGTCGTTCAGCGCCGATGGCGCCGTTGCCACCCGGGTCGCGTCGCTGGGCGCCATCCAGCCGACGAGCGTCCCGGCCGACAGCACGGCGCTGGTCAACGGCGTCCGCTACGCGCACCTGGTGGCCGGGCCGATGTCGGGCGCATGGGTCAAGGTCGACTCGTCGCTGACCTTGGCTCGCGGCCGCGCACCGGCGCCACCGGCCTGCGCGCACCTCGACGTCCTGACGAGCCGACGGGCACTGGGCCAGCACGCGATCACGCTGCTCGACACGACGTACATGCTCCCGTCGAGCTACGCGCCGAACGATCTCGTCTCGACGTCGTCCGCGGGGCTCAACGGCGGGCATTCCGTCCGATCGATCATCAAGGCCGACCTGACCGCGATGGCCGCGGCGGCGCGCGCTGCCGGTGCGCCGCTCCAGGTCGTCAGCGCCTACCGCACCTACGCCCAGCAGGCGGCCACCTTCCAGCACTGGGTCGAGGTCGGCGGCTACGCGCAGGCGCTGCGCACGAGCGCGCGGGCGGGGCACAGCGAGCACCAGCTCGGCACGACCCTCGACTTCACCTCGGTCGGCGGCCGGCCGCCGTGGGAGTACGCCGACTGGGGGACCACCGCCGCCGGGAAGTGGATGGCGGCCAACGCCTGGAAGTACGGATTCGTGATGACCTACCCGCGCGGCGAGTTCGCGTCGAGCTGCTACGACTACGAGTCGTGGCACTTCCGCTGGGTCGGGAAGTCGCTCGCATCGGTGCTGCGCGAGTCCGGCATGACCCTGCGCGAGGCGATCTGGGCCGCTCACGGCCCGTAGAGGCGTCTACGCAAGGTTCGTCGCCGTCGCCGTCGACGCGGTCGCGGAAGAGGTGCTGGACGCCCGGTTCGATCCCGACGCTCGCCCGCCCGGCGCGCCATAGCGGGCCAGTGTGGCTGGCCTACTGACCGATGAAGCGGCGTTCCTCGGTCGCCTGGCCAACGTGGCTGGCCGAGTGACCGAGGAAGGGGGCCAATTCATCGGTTCGTCGGTCGTTAGGCCAGTGTCATTGGCCTCGGCGGCTCGGGACCTCCTGGAGCAGCCAGCCGTTGCCGTCGGGGTCGCTGAACGAGCAGTACGTCCCGAAGTCGCCGCGTGCGGGATCCAGCCCATCGGTCTTTCCCTCCGGGCCGAAGTGGAACGGCTCGCTGATGTCGAGGCCACGACCGACGAGCTCGGCGCGGGCCGCCTCGATATCGGTCACTACGAGGTGCAGTCCTTCGTAGCTGCCCGGCTCCTTCGTGGACATGCCGATGCCGAACGTGATCGAGCAGGCCGATCCGGGCGGCGTGAACTGCACGACCCGGAAGCTCTCGTTGGGCTGATGGTCGACGTCGCAGACGAAGCCGCACTGGTCGGCGTAGAAGGCCTTCGCGCGATCGACGTCCGACACGGGCAGCACGATCGCCTCGAGCTTGAAGTCCACCATGGCGCGCACCTCGAAGGTTGGGGATTCAGTGTGACCGATGGGTCCTCACAGCGTGGCCGGGAGGCCGAACGCCGGGAAGAGGTTCGACCCGAAGGTCGTGATCTCGGCGATCTTGCCGCCCTCGACGCGCAGCACATCGAGCTTGAAGGCGCGGAACTCCGTGTCGCCCGCGCGGCGGAGGTAGCTGGCGGCTGCCGGCATCCGGTTCGCCGCGGTCGGGACCAGCCGCCAGGTGCCCTCGGCCATCGCGCCGTGCATGAGCGGGGCAATGGACTGGAGGCCATCGAAGCGCAGCAGGTCGGGCGGCATCGTGATCCGCAGGTCGGTGGACGAGATCGCAACCGCGGCCTCCGCATCCGCCCGCTCGTGGGCGTCGATGAACCGATCCAGCAGCGCACGCTCCTCGTCGCTGACCGTGCCCGCGCTCCACTCCGACCTTCGAGCCGGCAGGTGCGACTGCATCGTGGCGCGGGCCCGCTGGACGGCGCTGTTCGCGGCCGGGACGCTCGTCTTCAGCAGCGACGCCGTCTCGGCGGCCGGCCAGCCGAGCACGTCCCTGGCGATCAGCGCGGCTCGCTGCCGGGGCGGCAGCACCTGGAGCGCGGCGAGGAAGGCGAGCGAGATCGTCTCGCGCTCGACGGCCATCGCGTCGGGCTCCTCATGGCTTGGCGCGACGGCGTCGAGGAGGCGGTCCGGGTACGGCTGCATCCACGGCAGCTCGGCGAACGACTCCAGGTGCGAGGCGCGCCGCGCGCTCGACCGGCGCAGGTCGAGGCAGACGTTCGTCGCGATCCGGTAGAGCCACGCCCGCAGGTGCGTCCCCTCGAACGTGGCGCGGGCGCGCCACGCCCGCAGGAAGGTCTCCTGCACCGCGTCCTCCGCCTCGTCGAACGAGGCGAGCATCCGGTAGCAGTGGACGTGGAGCTCCCGCCGGTGTCTCTCGACCGCGGCCGTGAAGGCGGCCTCGTCGCCGGCGAAGGCATCGGTCTGCATCGTCTCCATCATCGGTCCGGGTTGCGCTCGTTGACTTCCTGGACGAGCCAGCCGTTGCCGTCCGGATCGGCGAAGGAGAGGTAGGTGCCGTAGCTCGCGCGTTCCGGGTGCAGGCCGTTCGCCTGGCCCTCGGCGCCGAGGTGGTAGGGCTCGCCGACCTCGACCCCGGCCGCGACGAGCTCCGCGTGGGCGGCCTCGATATCGGTCACGACCAGGTGCATGCCCTGGTACGTGCCCGGGGCGACCTGCGAGAGGCCGGTTCCGAACGTGATCGAGCACGCCGAGCCGGTCGGGGTGACCTGCACGACGCGGAACGCATCGTTCGGCTGGTAGTCGACGTCCTCGTGGAAGCCGAGCTTGCCGATGTAGAAGTCCTTGGCGCGGTCGACGTCGCTGACGGGAACGACGACGAGCTCGAGCTTGCAGTCCATCGGTGTATCTCCTGCGTGAGGACCGCGCTGGTTGCCGGTCTCTGGAAGGTTGAACGTTCAACCGTCCGCTCACTCATCGGTGGACCGATGAACCCGCTCAGAGCTGGATTCCGTAGCGGGCCTTCAGCTCATCGGTCCAGTCGTCGAGGATGTCGAGCCCGTATGTTTCGGCGGCGGCGTTGTAGCGCTGGGTCCACTGCGGGCCGTGCTCCCTCAGGATCGGCGCGATCTCCTCGAAGTACTTCTCGAGCCCGCCCGGGACGACGACCTCGAGCACGCGGGCGGGCTCGTCCCCGACGTTCCACATCGCGTGGGGGACCGATCGCGGCTTGATCAGCCAGCTGCCGGCTGGCACCTGCTCGACGATATCGTCGGCCGTGCGCACGCCGATCGGCCCCGCCAGGACCAGCGAGTACTCGTCCTCGCGGGTGTGCACGTGCGGCTTGATGAGCGTGCGGGGCGGGATGGTGACCTCGAGCATGCTGAGGGCGCCATCGGTCTCGTCTGCGCCGATGCCCCAGCGAAAGACGGTCTCGTACAGCCGGAGCGTGCTGGCCTGGTCGGGAAGGACGACCTTCGCTTTCATGCCGTCGATTCTAGGCTGCTACCGCCGCAACCCGGTCTCCAGTGGCGTCGGGAAGCTGCCGGTCACCCGCATCGGGCCGATCCATGCCTCCAGGCGTGCCGCCTCCGCCTCGATCCGCTGCCGTGTCTCCGCCCCGACGTCCTCGAGCAGGCGCGGCACGACCTCGCCGCTGCGCCGCTGAGCCCAGCCGCCGACGATCCGGCCGTCGACCCAGATCGTCGGGCCGGCGTTGCCCGCCGTGTCGAACAGCTGCGGCCGATGCGGGCCGAGGTACCAGTCGCGCCCGGTCCAGCCCATCGTCGTCGCGTCGAGGGCGGGGAGCAGCGCCACCCACGGCGCGGGCGGTTTGACCGGCTCCAGGTCGTCGGCGAGGGCGTACCCGATGACGCCGCCGTCCAGCTCCACCTCGACCGCCCCGATCGCCTCGAGCGCCTGGCGCGTCGCGCCCACCGTCCAGCCGGTCCACCAGCGGACGTCGTCGCGGGTGGCGGGTCCGAATGTGTGGAGCCATCGGCGCACAAGCTCGGCCTGCGCCGCGGCGACGTCGAGCCGCGGGAACCCGGTCGGGAACCACCGCTCGATCGGGCTCCAGCGGAACTGGCCGCTGACCCACGACCCGCGCGGCCGCCCGCGTCCGATCCGCCCGTCGAGCGCGAGGTGGTGGACGACGCGCGACGCAACGGCCATCGACCCCTGGTAGGACTTGCCGCGCGAGATCGTGACCCGCTCGCCGAGGCGTGGGTCGGTGTCGCGCAGCTGCGATGTCGGGATCTCGGCGCGCTCGCGGATGACGCCGAGCGCGAGCTCCTCGAGCTCGGCGAAGCGATCGGCGGGGTAGGGGACCTGGCCGCCGTCGGCGAGGATCTTCAGTGTCCGCGGCCGCTCCCGCTCGGCGACCCCCACCGATGCCGCCGCATGGACCATGGCCACGTCGGGCAGCGGAACGAGGAACAGCGTGCGGCGCATCGCCAGCATGCGCAGGACGGTCGGTTCCTCGTACAGCTCGCGCTCGAGCGACGCCGGCGAGGACGAGTTCATCCGCGCCCGTGCCTCGAGGTAGACGGTCGCCGGATCGGTGGCATGCAGCACGACCATGCCGGCGGCGGCATCGGCCAGTGAGCCGGCCTGCGTTCCATCGGCCAGCAGGTGGCGCACGCCGAGCCGCGCGCGCCGTTCGTCGTCGCCGATGCGCACCGTCGTCATCGGTCGATCCTATCGTCCGGCCAGCGTCTTGCAGCCATGAACCGATGAGAATCGCGGCATGCCGCGGTCTCCACGGACACGACCTAAGAAGGAGCACCATGAACCTCAACAGCATCCTGATCGGCTCGGAGGACCCGCAGCGCCTGGCCGACTTCTACACGAAGCTCTTCGGCGAGCCCACCTGGAGCGAGGGCGGCTACATCGGCTGGTTGATCGGCTCGGGGTCGGTCACCGTCGGTCCGCACGACCAGGTTACCGGCAAGAACACCCAGCCCGGACGGATCATCTGGAACATCGAGACGCCCGACGTAAAGGGCGAGTTCGACCGCTTCAAGGCGGCCGGAGCCGAGGTGATCGCCGAGCCCTACGGCATGGGCGAGACGCCGGAGGCGCAGATCGCGACCTTCGCGGACCCCGACGGCAACTACTTCCAGCTGATGGCACCGATGCCGGCGGAAGTGCCCGCCTGACCGATGCGGGCGCGGCCCTCGAGCCGCGCCCGAAGCCTCAGTGCTCTCGCTCCGTTGATGCGCGCTTCGCCGCGACACGCTCCATGTGCTCGCGCTGGCGCTGGCCGGCCCGTTGGAGCACGGCATTGGCAAAGGCGAGGATGACCGAGATTCCGGCGAGGACGTAGACGATCGTGAAGACCTTGCCGAGGTCGGTCTCCGGCGTGAAGTCACCGAGCCCGACGGTCGTCAGGGTCGTGACGCTGAAGTACAGCGCGTCGAGCGGGCCCCAGCCCTCGACCAGCCAGTAGAAGATCGTGCCGGTCAGCAGGAGCCCGAAGACGACGACATAGAGCGGTCGCGTGTCGGGGTCTCGAGCACCCTCGACCAGCGCGCCGAACCAGATGCGCAGGAATCGCATCGGTCAGGCCCGACTCAGGCGCCGGCGGCTTGCTGCGCGCTCGAATCACCCATGAAGCCGGCGACGACCCATGCGATTCCCGCGACGAGGAGCTGAACGCCGACGAAGACACCGATCACGACGCCGCTGATCGGGATGTTCGTCCACACCCACAGGCCGAACAGGATGTTAATTACCCCCAGGATGATCATCCACACCGTGCCGCCCATCCCTCGATCCATGAAGACGCCGACGATGCGGAGGATGCCGTCCGCGATCAGGAACGCGCCGAGCACGACCGTCAGGGTGAAGGTCCCCGCAAGGGGTTCGGCGATGAAGTTGAAGCCGACGATCGCGTAGAGGATCCCGAGCAGGATCTGCAGGATCCGCCACCCGACCCCGACGTTCGTCATGAAGGCACCGATGACGTTGGCGACGCCGGCGATCACCAGCAGCCAACCGACAATGATCGTCGTCACCAGCGATGCGTCGACCGCGTTGTACAGCGCGGCGAGGCCGAGGATCACGAGGACCACGCCGAGCGCGATGAACCAGCCTCGGCCGCTGCCGGCGTCAGAGTCCGGCGTTGACGCGATGGTCATGCTCCGTTCCACCTCCTGTGTGCTGCCGCGGCCCGCGGCGCGAGCGGCGGCGCGCTCCGAGTATGCCCCAGGGGCACGCGAAGATTCCACTTTTCATGCGTCCTGGGGGACGGGGCGATTGGACCCCTCCCGTATGCTGGCGCGGAATCTGGATTGAAGGTGGCGCCCTTGGCACATACGACAGCCGACCCGAGGCCGCGGTCACGCAAGCGGTGGCTGCTCATCGGCGTGCCGGTCGTTCTCCTGCTGGCCAAGGGGGTGAACACGCTCGTCCAGCTCGGCCTGACGGACACGCCGCCGGACCGGGTCGGGCTGGTCATCGGGTTCGCCGCATTGAGCATCCTCGCCGCGGTCCTCCTGCTCGCCGGCGGGCGCGTCGGCTGGCTGCTCGCGATGGGAGTGCTGGGCTGGGACCTCGCCGCAGGGATCTACCTGTGGTGGATCGGCTCGCCACAATACGTCGCGCTGACCCTGCTCGCGCTGTGCGCCATCCTGATCACCACGCCCGAGATGCGCGCCGCCCATACCGGTGAGCGACGTTCGTGAGCGCGACGAAGCCGAGGACGGTCGACGCGCCGGCCGCCGCCCTGCGACCCCGGCTCGACGCTCCCGATCTCGATCTGCTCCGCGCGTTCGAGCCGGTCGTGCGCTACACGCGTGGTGAGTCGTTCCTGCCGATGAGCGTCGCGACTTACCTCGCCTCCGCGGTGCGCATGCGCAGCGACGGGAGCGGCCGCAACCAGGTGGTCGGCGCCGCCGGCGAGCTGTCGGACCTGACGATCACCGATGCATCGACCGATGGAGCAGCGGTCCGCGACTTCCTGACCGTTGCGGGGACCGGCGACGACGACGACGTCGCCACGATCTTCCAGCGGGAGAGCCGGCAGGCCGTGGGCTTTCACTCCGGGGGCGGCCGGCTCGCGCGCGTCGGCTATGCCTCGCGCCTGATCGACGCACTCTTCGCCATCTCGCTGCTCGCGCGCGGGCGAGTGCCGGGATCGCTGGCCCGGCGAGCGGTGCTGCGCAATCGGGCGATGGCGGCCGAGAGCGCAGCTCATCCCTACTACGGACGGGTCGTGCGCACCGCCACCTGGACGGCGCTCCAGTACTGGTTCTTCTACGCCTTCAACGACTGGCGCTCCGGCTTCAACGGCGCCAACGACCACGAGGCCGATTGGGAGCAGATGCTCGTCTACCTCGACACCGATGCGGAGGGCCGCGCCGTGCCGGTGTGGGCCGCCTATGCACAGCACGACTATCACGGACGCGACCTGCGGCGGCGCTGGGACGACGCCGAGCAGCTCGACCTCGTCGGCGACCACCCCGTCGTCTATGCCGGGGCCGGATCGCACGCCTCGTACTTCCGGCCGGGTGACTACCTGGCCGAGCAGCCGATGCGCCTGCCATCGCTCCTCGGGACCCTCGCGAAGCTCGTGTCGCGCGTGATCCGGGGGACCAGTGGCAACGGCGAGGGCAGCGTGCTCTCGATCGCCTTCGTGGACTTCGCCCGGGGAGACGGCGTCAGCATCGGGCCAGGGGCGGCGCTCGGCTGGACGCCGGTGATCATGGACGAGTCGCAGCCGTGGGTCGCCGGGTACAGCGGCCTGTGGGGGATGTCCGTGGATGACCCGTTCCAGGGCGAGGACGCCCCGGCTGGACCGATGTTCAACCGGAACCGCAGCGTGCGGATGTCGTGGTCCGATCCGGTCTCGTTCGCCGAGCTCGACCTCGAGCCGCCTCCCTCGCAGGCCGCCTCGCTGCTCCGCGAGCGCGCGGAGGCCGTCGAGCGGCGGCAGTCCGAGCTGGCGGCAGCAATCCCGATCCTCGAGCGAGACCTCGCCGCGGCCGGAGCCGAGGACAGCACATCCGGGGACGACGTCAGCCGGACGCCGTCGAGGGTCGCCGATCGAGAGCGGCAGCGCGCCGAGCTCACCGGCCTGCAACGTGAGCGGGAGGAGAACGAGCTGCGCATCGCCGATCTGCGGAAGCGTAGGGCGGCGGCCGAAGAAGGCCTGCGGCCTCCGCCACAGGCGCACCTGCGGCGGATCCCGATGCCGAGCGCGCCGGGCGCCGATCGGACCGGGATACTGCTGGAGGCGTGGGCGGCGATCAGCGTCGGGCTCATGCTCATCGTTCTCGTCGCCGTGCTGCTGCTGTCGCCGCGGTTCGGGCTCGCCATCGCCGTCGGCGTCATCGGCCTCTTCGTGCTTATCGAGTCGATCCTGCGCGGCGGCGTGATCGGCCTTCTTGCCACGTGGGTCAGGATCCTTGCGGTCATCGCCGCGGTCATCGTGTTCGTCAACTACTGGCAGCTCGGCGTGATCCTGGCCGCCATCGCGGCCGGCATCTTCATCCTTCGCGAGAACGTCGCGGAGCTCCTCGATTCAGCGAGGCCCAACGAATGACAACAGCGGAGAACGTCCGATCACGGAGCCGGTGGCAGCGGGTCGCCGCGTGGGTGCTGGTCGTGCTCATGGGCATCGCGGTCATCGGGTCGGTGATCGGCTTCTGGGTGCATCGGACCGTGCTGGACACGGACGCGTTCATGGCCTCGGTCACGCCGATTGTCGAGAGTGAATCGGTCCAGGCCGTGGTGAGCGACCGCGTCAGCGATCAGCTGATCGAGGCGCTGAGCCTCGAGACTCGGCTCGGCGAACGGCTGGCGCAGGCCGAGGAGCGGCTGCTGACAAGGCTGGCGGAGGCCCTGGACCTTTCCGATTCGGTCGTGAGCCGCCTTCAGAACGCCGACCTCGGCCTCGAGTCCCTCGCGTCTGTCATCGCCGCCGGCGTCGAGTCGCGGATCCGCGACGCCGTGACCACGTTCATCTCGTCTCCGGAGGGGACGCGGCTCCTGCTCCAGACGATCGAGACGGCGCACGAGCGGTCGGTCCTCCTGCTGCGCGACGACCTGGAGCAGCTGCCGAACGTCGTCATCACCGAGGGTGAGGTGCGCCTCACCCTGGTGCCGGTGATCGCCGAGGTGCTGCGCTCGGTCGTCAACTCCGGTCTCGACGTGATCGGCGTCGACCGCGAGATCCCGGCATTCGATTCGTCCGAGGACGCGACCGCGGCGGTCGATCGACTGGCCACCGTCCTCGGCCGCGACCTGCCTCCGGACTTCGGGCAGGTTCGCCTCGCCTCTGAGGCCTCCCTCGAGCGTGCCCAGGGGCTGGTTCGCGCCTTCGACCTCGCGCTCTGGATCCTGATCGTCGTCGCGCTGCTGCTCGGCGCGCTCGCCGTCTGGCTGGCGCCCACGGTCCCGGCGGGCCTCGTCCGTGTTGGCGTCGCAGCGACGCTCGCCGCGTTGATTGGTTGGGTCGCCGTTCAGCTCATTTCGGGTCAGATCGCCAATGCCGCGGCGACCGCCGAGGGACGAGGGGCAGTGGGCGAGATCGTGAGCTCCCTCGTGAGCGGCCTGACCGGGACGGCGTTGATCGTGTCGCTCGTCGGCATCGGTGTGGTGGCCGTCGGCTTCTTCATGAATCGCTCGAGTGGCCCGGCCGTGGCAGTCGCGAGCGGAGGGACTCCGCCACCTCCACCTCCGCCAGCGACGTTCGTGGCCCCGACGCCCGCTCCGGCCGAGAGCGCGGCTCCTGCGGTGACGTCAGCACGCCGGGCGACGAAGGCGCCATCGGCCAGGTCAACTCCCGCAGAGCCGGCCGCGACCGCGAAGCCGGCCGCGGCGACGAAGGCGGCCACGAAGGCGGCCACCACGAAGGCGGCCACAACGAAGGCGGCCACAACGAAGCCAACAGCGGCACCGGCCCAGGACACGGGAGCTGCGCCGACCACGAAAAAGCGCCGGCGACCTCCGGCCACCGGCGCCTGACGCGAGGAAAGCCGGCTCAGCCCGGCGTTGGCGGGACCGGAGCCGTGTTCTGCGCGGGCTCGTCGACCCAGATCGTCTCGATGTCGCTGGTCGTCATGATCTGCCAGACCGCGCCGACCGCCGCCAGGCCGATGTAGACCAGGAGCCACAGGAACGACTCGCTCACGACCGCGTTCACCGCGCCGTAGCCGAGATCCTCGGGTTCGATCTGCTGCAGGACGATCAGCACGCCGCCCAGCGTCGCCCCCGCGCCCCACAGGGCCGTCACGGCGATCACGAGCGCGCGCGGCAGCCGCAGCACGATGGCGGCGAGCGCGAAGCCCGCGCCGACGGCCAGGCCGATCAGCCAGCTGACCAGTTCGAGATCGAGGTTCAGTGCCGGCAGCAGCGCGTTGCCGATGGCAAATCCGAAGCCGCCGACGGCCAGCACGATGCCGAGCGCCCACCAGAAGTAGGCGATCAACCCGAACACGAGGCCCACGACCACCGCCGCGACGATGCTCAGGGTCGTGACAAGAAAGCCGTCTCCGAAGACGAGAAAGACGCCCTGCGCGCCCGCGATGGCGCCGACGACGAATCCGAATACCGGGAGGACCGCCCGGAAGAGGCGGTAGCCGAAGAACGTGGCGACAAGGCCAATGGCGACCGCGATCAGCGCGACGAACAGATCCATTCCACTCCTCCTGTGCGGAGGCGCCCAAAGGCGCTTCCTCGCTCAACTCTACACCGGCGGCAACCGGTTGGTCGCTTCCTACGACGGGACCGACTCGCCGAGCTGGGCGTCCGAGTCCTCGTGGCTGCGCACCCTCTGCACGACCTTGATGGCGACGACGCCGGCCATGACGAGGCCGATGGCGAGCACCGGAGCCGGCGCCAGCGTGGCGAGCAGGACGAGCCCTGCCGTCGCGGGCAGGGTCAGGCGATGAGGCCCCTCCTCCATCATCCGCACGTAGAGCAGCCACAGGCTGAGGAGGAAGAGCGCCAGGGGCACGCCGACCGAGGCCCCGACGACGACCGACGCGAGGTCGGCATGCCCGGCAGCCACCTCGATGGCGACCACCAGCCCAGCGCCGACGGCCGCGACCGACGCGAAGATCGGCAGGTGGAGATAGCTCCACACGAAAGCGGTGCTCCGGACTTCGAGCAGGCGCTCCTCGGGCCGGGCGAAATAGACCCACCACATCGAGTACACGGTCAGCAGGCTGCCGGCGATCACCGCCACCAGCTCGCCGGTGAGGCCCTCGCCGTTGATGACGGTCTGGATCGCGAGCGACGCGGCCAGCACCGACTCGCCGAGCACGATGATCATGAACAGCCCGTAGCGCTCGGCGATGTGCTCGCGATGGAACGTCGTCGGTTCCGCGCGCTCTGCCCAGACCGGTACCAGGAGCTCGGCCGGAACGAGGATGATCCAGGCAACCGGCCAGATCTCGGGGACCACGAGCAGGGTCACCCATCCGAGCTGGCAGGCGGTGATCCCGATCGCGTAGCGGCGGGCCGTCTCGCGTCGCGGCAGGTCGTCCCGCCAGACGCGGATCCACTGCGTGACGAGCGCCACGCGCATGATCACGTAGCCGGTGATCGCCAGCGTGAAGTCGCGCTCGTCGAAGGCCGCGGGGACGCCCGCCGCCAGGACCAATGCGCCGGTCGTGATGACGAGGACGCTGACCCGGAACACCACGTCGTCGGTGTCATAGGCCGATGCGAACCACGTGAAGTTCACCCACGAGAGCCAGATGGCGAAGAAGACGAGGAGGTAGCTGACCAGCGCCTCGAGCCCGACGCCCTCGATGATCGAGTGGTGCAGCCGTTCAGCGGCAAACGCCACCGAGACGACGACGACGAGATCGAAGAAGAGCTCGAGCGGCGTCGCCGAACGGCCCGGCTCCTCCGGGTCGCGTCCGCGCATCGGTGCGAGCAGGTGCGGATGCGCGTCGCCTCGCAGCGTCTGCTGGCTCACGCCGCGAGTGTATCGGCCGCGCGGTCAGGTTCGGCGGCGACGAGCGCGGGCTACGTCAGAACGGGAGCAGCACCGCGATTGCGCCGACGGCGATCCCGATCGCCAACGACGCGAGGCTGATCTGCCGTGCCCGGCGCCGGTCGCGCGCCAGGGCATCGGCATCGGTGACGGCCGTCGTCTTCCCCAGCGGCCCGACGTTGAAGACGCCGAGCTGCCCGTAGCCGGCACAGAACTTCAACATCGCCTGCAGGTAGCCGGACGCCGAGATCGTCGCGGGGACGATCACCGCGAGGCGCGCCAGCGGATGTACGTCGAGGAGCATCAGCGCGGCCAGGAGGACGACCGTCGCGATCAGGCCGATATGGCCCGCTCGCCGGCGCCGCGCGATCTCGGCGGGACCGATGTTGCAGACGCCGGGCTCGTAAGCGGCCCGGATCTCCGGCGGTGTGATCGATCCGGTCGCGAAGGTGGAAAGCGTCATCGACCGCGATGGTACAGGGCTTCGGCCGCTAGGGCGTTCGACGGCCCTCCCACTCGGCGACGGCCAGGAAGACCGGCCCACCGACGAGCGCCGCCCATCCCCAAGGCGACGGCAGCGCGGACGCGTACGCCGGCAGCAGCAGCGATCCGATCCCGATGACCGCAAGGGCGACTCCGCTCATCCAGGCGGCGAGCCGAAATGCGGCCGGCCTCATCGCCACCAGCGCGCCAAGCAGGAGGATGGCGATCGCGTAGAACGACGTCTCCACCCAGTGGAAGAACGCGGCGTGCTCGCTGGTGTGGTCGGTCCGCTGGAGTTCGGCCTGGCCGAGCGCGTAGGCGACGAGCGGCACGGCGGCAACCAGCACGAGTGCGCCGAGAATCAGGCTCGGCTGCGGCGCGGCACCGCCCGACCTCGGGGCGATCAGCCAGAGCACGCCGGTCAGGACGACGAACGGAAGCGTGAAGTAGTCCAGTGTCAGGCTCAGCGCCATCGTGACCAGGGCGGCCACGGCGACGACCCCGAGGATCACGAGCGCCCGGATCGCGCGATCCGGCATCCGCGCCACGACGATCACCGGCGGCGCGGAGAGCACGACCAGCAGCGAGGCGACGACGACGTTGTGGAAGGCGTGTGGCTCCTGCGCCGTGCTGACGATGCCGAAGACGGCGGTGAAGATTCCGAAGCCGATCGCGCCGACGGCCATGATCGCGGCCAATACGCGCATCGCGGTCAGCCGGCCGGTGAGACGCGGTTGCGCCGCGCTCATGTAGCTGCCTCCTGTGTTGCGTTCCGAGGGATACTTGCCGCCATCATGACGGAGCAGGAGACGCCGGCCGCGGCCATCGACCCGACGATTCCGCCCAGCGGCACCGGTTGCGTGGAGTGCCTGGTCACGGGCGGGTGGTGGTACCACCTGCGCCGATGCGCGCACTGCGGCCACATCGGCTGCTGCGACTCGTCGCCGTCACAGCACGCTCGCCTCCACGCTGCCGGCGAGCACCACCCGATCGTCCAGAGCTTCGAGCCGGGCGAGAACTGGTTCTACGACTTCGTCTCCGACGAGTTTGGTGGCGGGCCGGAGCTCGCTCCGCCGCACAGCCGGCCGGTGGACCAGCCCGTTCCCGCTCCCGCCGACCGCGTTCCGCCGAACTGGCAGCGCCTCCTGAACTGAGCGGAGTCCGCTCAGACGCGACCGCTCCAGATGCCGACGGCCTCGAACTCCATCGGCACGTCGACGAGGATCAGCTCGGACGGCGCCGATGCGCGGATGCGCACCTCGTCCGCATCGGTCACCTCGGCGGCATCGCCGGTGGACAGCTCCTCGCCGTCGAATCGCGGCGGCGCCCTCGATGAGGTAGGCGTAGACGCCACGCCCCCGACCGATCGGATGCGCGACCTCAGTGCCCGCGTTGAGCCGAGCGACATGGACCGATGCGTCCTGGTGAAGCTTGACGGCCTCGCCGCCCTCGGGGCCGATGACCTTCAGCAGCCGGTTCGATCGGTCCTCGGCGGTGAAGACGCGCTGCTCGACCGCAGGCGGCAGGTCGGGCGTGTCGGGCAGGATCCAGATCTGGATGAAGCGCATCGGCTCGTCCGCGGACGCGTTGAGCTCCGAGTGGAGCGCGCCCGACCCGAGCGTCATGCGCTGGACCGATCCGGCCGGCAGCGGCCCGAACGCGCCGCCGACGTTGTCCTGGTGGCCGAACGTGCCCTCGACGACGTACGTGAGCCCCTCGACGTCGCGGTGTGGATGAAGCGGCCAGACCGCACCGGGCTTCAGCCGGTCATCGTTGAAGACGCGCATCGCGCCGAACGAGTCGTACTCCGGGTCCTCGTAGCTGTCGAAGCTGAAGTGCCACCGCGCGCGGAACCAGCCGCCGTCGACGTCGTGGATGTCGGCATCGCGCCGGACCTTGATCATGCCGCTGCCTCCTGCTCGATCGGCTCGACCAGCAGCGTCAGCTGGTCCCGACCCACGACGCGGATCGGATGCCCTGCCGACACTCCGGCGTCACATCGCGCGCGCCAATCCTCGGCGAGCACGCGGACCATCCCCTCGGGCCTGCATTCCGTGATGGCCCTGCCCTTGGCGCCGACGAGCGTCTCGGGACCCACCTTCGCGGGTCCGCGTCGCGACCAGCGCCACGTGCCGAACGTTTCGAGCCCCTCGAGGACCGCAGCGACGATCACGACCGGAATGCCCCAGGGAAAAGGGAAGACGAAGATGGCGAGGCCGATGCCGATGAGCAGGATCACCCCGCCATTGTGCGCCGAGGCTCGTCGGTACGGTCGGCGAAGGCCCGTGCGATCTCAGGGCAGGGCGGCGATGGCGTCGATCTCGACGAGGAATGCCGGGTCCGCGAAGCTGGGCACGCTGACCACGCTGATTGCCGTCGGATGCGCGCCCCAGACCGCCAGCGATGCCGCGAAGCCCTCGTTGACGTCGACGCTCTCGGCGATGTGAATCGTCAGCTTCGCGACATCGGTCTGCGTCGCCCCGGCCTCGGCGAGGACGGCGAGGACGTTGCGCAGCGCCTGCTCGGTCTGTGCCCTGGCCGTGTCGCCGATGACCTTGCCATCGGCACCGACGCCGTTCTGGCCGCCGACGAAGAGAATGCGCGCGCCGGCCGGGACGATCGTGCCCTGCGAGAAGGCTGGAGAGGAGTGCATGTTCGGGGGGTTGAGGTGGGTGATTGCCATGCGCCGATGCTCGGCAACTTTCAGACCAAGCGGCACTCGTCGAGCTCTGAACGGGTCAGCCGGCGCGGGCGGCCAGCCAGTCGAGCGCTGAAGCCGCCGAATCGAGCACCGAGATGTGGCCGTCGTCGGGTGTGACTCTCAGCTCTGCGGTCGGGATCCGGCTCGCCAGCCACTCCGCGTGCGCCAACGGTGCGATCCGGTCGCGGGCGCCATGCAGCAACAGGACGGGCGCCGTGATCCGCGTCGGGTCGAAGCCCCATGGAGCGACGTAGGCGAGATCGTCGTCGATCAGCCCACCGGGCCCGTCGCGCAGCGCCGGCCCGACGACCGTGTCGAACCACGACCACGTCCCGCCCAGGGCGGCGTGGTCCGCGTCCGTGAAGCCGGAGCCGTCGTCGGTCGCGGTCGCCTCGTGGTGCTCCTTCGCCTCGCGTCCGGCGATCGCTGCGCGAAGCGTCGCGACTCCCGTCGGCGCCATGCCGGCGAACCAGTCGAGCCCCTCGGCCGGGTACGGCGCCAGCGTCGACACGCCGACGATTGCGCGGATGCGGTCGCCGAGCAGCGCGCCGCAGGCCAGCGCGTGGGGCGCGCCGCCGGAGTGGCCCATGACGGCGAACCGTTCGACCCCGACGGCGCCGGCGACCGCAGCCGTCAGGACCGCCGCTGAAGCCACGTCACGGCCGGGGTCCGGGCTCGACCCACCGTATCCCGGCCGGTCGTATGACAGCCACCGCACCCCGTCGGCGAAGAGCGGCTCCGGGGGCGTGCCGATGTTCGGCGTGCCGTGGTGCCAGACCACGACGAGGGAGTCGTCGCCGCCGGTGTCGTAGGCGTGCAGCGTCCGGCCATCGGGCAGCGCCAGGTCGAACTCTCTGATCATCGCGTCAATGACCGCGGCGCGGTCGCGAACTCATCGGCGGGCATGCTTGACGCGATCCGCGCATTATGGGCTTGACAATACTGTGTGATACACACTAGTGTCGCAGCCATGGTAGATGACGAGCTCCTGGCGACGCACCGGCAGGAGCTGCGACGGGGGACGGTCGTGCTGGCCTGCCTCCTTGCGCTGCGTGCGCCCGAGTACGGGTACGCCCTGCTCAAGCGCCTCGACGCGGTCGGCATCCCCAGCGACGCGAACACGATCTACCCCTTGCTGCGCCGCCTCGAGGAGCGCGGCCTGCTCGCGAGCGAGTGGAACACCGACGACACCCGCCCGCGCAAGTTCTACCGCACCAGCCCGACCGGCGCGGCACTGGCCGACCAGCTGATGGCCGATATGACCGATCTGACCGCATCGCTGCATGTACTGAACGGAGGAGACATCGAATGAGCTCGCTGACCGAGCGCTACCTCGCGGCGACGCTGCGCGGGATCCCGGAGAAGCAGCGCCCCGACGTCGATCGCGAGCTGCGTTCGTCCATCGCCGATGCGGTCGAGGACCGCATCGCCAGCGGCGAGGAGCGCGTCGCCGCGGAGACCGCCGTGCTGGAGGAGCTCGGCAACCCGACCCAGCTGGCGGCGGGAATGGCCGGGCAGCCGCTGTACCTCATCGGCCCGGAGCTGTTCGTGGCCTATCGGTACATCCTCTTCCTGCTCCTCGGCATCGTCGTGCCGATCGTCGGCGTCGTCGAGGCGGCCGTCGAGCTCGGGAACGACGCAGGCCTTGGCTCGGCGCTATTGGCCGGCATCGGTGGCGCGCTGTCGGTCGGCGTGCACGTCGCGTTCTGGGTGACCCTGGCGTTCGCGATCGGTGAGCGAACCGATCCGAAGACGTGGCAGGACCCGGATCTGAAGGCGCTCACGGGCCCGTGGAAGGTGGACCAGCTGCCCGAGCTGCCGAGCTCCGGCGCGGTGAGCGTGGGGGAGACTGTGGGTGAAATCGTCACCATCGGCCTCTCGATCGGCGGCCTCCTCTGGCTGCGCGGCTGGTCGTGGGTGACCGATGCGAACGGCGAGCCGATCCCGCTCTTCGATCCTGTCCTGTGGGACAACGGCTGGTTCCCGGCGCTGATCGTCGTCCTCGCGCTCCAGGTCGCCTTCCAGGTCATGAAGCTCCTCGTGGGCCGCTGGACGATCGGCCTCGCCGCGATCAACGCCGTGCTGGCGGCGGCATTCGGAATTCCATTCGCCCTCCTCGCCGTGAATGGGGCCCTCGTCAACCCGGCGTTCGCCGCCGAGATCGGCTGGCCGGCGCTGGCCGATGGCGACGGCATCGTCATGGTGGCCGTCGCAGTCGGAACCCTGCTCGTCACCGGCTGGGAGATCGTCGACGGCTTCCGCAAGGCCCGACGGCCGCAGCCGGCGGCGGAGTCCGTGTCATGACCGCTTTCTCCACGAGGGGCCCGAGTGTCGTGCCCCGCGCGGTCACGGAACGAAGCGAGCCGCCGCACCGGTAGAGTGGCGCCGTGACGAGATGGTTCCGGATCCCGTGGGCCCACCCGTCGGCCGTCCTGCTCATCGTCCAGCTGCTCGGGATCCTGCTCTACCCCTACTTCGACGACTCGCCGGTCGGTCGGGCTTTGCTCTCGCTCTTCAGCCTGGGTGTGCTGGTGCTCGCCGTCCGCGCCGTTCGGTCCACGCCGGCGTGGACGTGGGTCGCGCTCCTGTTGGGGCTTCCAGTGGTCGCGCTGACCGTGCTCGAGGCCGTCTTCTATCAGAACGTGACGGTCATCCTGTGGTCCGCAGTTCTGCACGCCGCGTTCTACTTCTACACCAGCTACGGGCTGCTCCGGTACCTGTTCAGGGACCGGCTCATCACGCCCGACGAGCTATGGGCGACCGGGGCGACGTTCACCGTCGTCGCGTGGGCGTTCGCGTACGTCTTCGTGGCGGCCCAGATCATCTGGCCGGGCTCCTTCACGGCCGCCGTGGACCCGGGCGCACCGCGCTCGTGGGTCGAGCTCCTCTTCCTGTCGATCACGACGCTGACGGCGACCGGCCTCTCCGACATCATCCCGATCCTCCCGCACGCGCGGTCGCTGGTGGCGATCGAGCAGGTGGCCGGCCTGATGTACGTGGCGCTGGTGATCTCGCGGGTCATCGGCCTGACCCTCTTCCGCGAACGCTCGGTGGCCGAGTCGCGTCGCATCTGACGCTATCGGGTGATGTCGACCACGCAGAAGCGGTTGCCCTCGGGGTCGGCGAGGATCACGTAGTCCGCGTCCGGCGGCTTCTTGTCCCAGTGCACCTCGGTGGCGCCAAGGCCGATGAGCCGGCGAACTTCGCCCGCCTGGTCGTCGGTGTAGAGGTCGAGGTGGATGCGCGGCGGGATCTGGAGCGGCGCACGCACGCGGTCCAGCGACACGTTCGGGCCGTTGCCGTCGCGCGGGTAGAGGATGGCGAAGCCCTCGTCGTCGCCGTGCTCGATCCCGCGCGGCACGTAGTCGAGGGCGGCGGTCCAGAACGCCTGCTGCTTCTCGAGATCGTCGACGCGGATGACGATCGAGCCGATGTTGACCATCTGCCTACGCCTGGCGGCGGCTGTCGACCGCGATCCAGTTCAGGCTGACCGGGGCCGCGACGGGTCGCTCAAGCGTCATCCGATGCGCCTCGGTCAGTGCGTGTCCCGCAGCCGCTCGAGGCCGTCGAGGATGAGGTCCAGGCCGAACGCGAACTCGACGTCGTCGTCGCAGCCGCCGAGGCCGCCGTCGTGGGTCACCCCCATCGCCATCTCCGCGACGTGCGGGTGCGTCTCGGCCAGCGCGTCGGCCATCTGTTTCAGGGCTTCGGGGTCGACGTCCGGTGAGTCGTCGAAGAGGTCCTGGGTGAAGCCGAGCAGACGGCTGCCCAGGAGGTGGATCGCGTGGTGCGTCATCGCGAGCGAGAAGCCTCCCTCGCGCAGGATGCCCATGACCGCGTCGTAGTAGCGCAGCCCGCTGGCGCCCGGGTCGGTGCGGGACTCGATGATGCGCGGCGCCCACGGGTGGCGCAGCACCACGGACCGCGCGGCGAGAATCGTCGTCCGCAGCGACGACTTCCAATCGCGCACGTCACGATGAATCGGGATCTCGCCGATGACGAGCTCGATCATGCCGTCGAGGAGGTCGTCCTTGCCGCGCACGTGGGTGTATAGCGACATCGCCTCGATCCCGAGCTCCGTCCCGAGCCGGCGCATGCTGACGGCGTCGATGCCCTCGCGGTCCGCCAACCCGACGGCAGCCTTCAGCACGCGCTCCCGGGTGAGCGGGGAGCGCCTCTGCGCGCTATCGGGCCTCGCGACGGCCATCGTTCAGAGCCCCTCCTCGAGTTCGCTGGAACGCTACCACCGGCCGATGCCGGCAATCGCGCGGAATCCCCTTGACGTCCTTACACCGTATGGACTAGCCTTACGCCGTATGGACCGCCAAGCATAGCAGCAGGAGATTCGGCATGACCAACCCGACCATTGACCAGGCGCCCTCCAAGCCCTCCCCGTGGCTCCCACCACGCTGGTTCGTCCGCGGCGCCTGGGTCGCGCACCGTGCGATCCATCGGTTCAGCGGCGGTCGCCGTGGCCTCGCGCTGCCGAAGCCGGGCGGTCAGTTCGGCTACCTCCGACTGAAGACCGTCGGCCGCCGATCCGGGAAGGAGCGCGCGGCGATTCTCGGCTACGTCGAGGACGGCCGGAACCTCGTGACGTTGGCGATGAACGGTTGGTCGACCCCCGAGCCGGCCTGGTGGCTGAACCTGCAGTCGCACCCGGATGCCAGCGTCGAGCTGAAGAGTGGCTCGCGCGCCGTTCTCGCCCGAGCCGCCGTCGGCGAGGAGCGCGATCGGCTGTGGGCAAGGGTGAGGGAGCATCGTGGCTACGGTGACCTCGACGGATTCGCCACGCGCAGGTCGAACGAGACGGCGGTCGTCGTCCTCGAGCCCCGCTGATGAGTCAGCGCCAAATCCGGCGGGCGCACGTGGCTCGCGCGGTCGCCGAGTCCGCCCTGGCTCGGTAGCGGTCAGTGGTAGGGTCGCCCGGTGGATGAGGTTCAGATCCGGCTCGCGGTGATGTGGATCGCGCTGATGCTGACCTACCTCCTCGGCGACGTGCTGCGGATCTTCGCGGGTGACTTCAAGCCAGGCGAGATCGGTGGGATGCGCGCGACGCCGATGATCTGGTTCGCGGCCGCCCTGGTGATGCTCGTCCCGATCGCAATGGCCGTCGTGTCGGTCACGTTCGCGGGGCCGGTCGTGCGCTGGGTGCACATCGCCGCCGCCGTAGGCCTGTTCGGGTTCAACCTCATCGGTCTGCCCACTTATCCCTCCTTCTACGACCGGTTCCTCATCGTCGTGGGACTCGTCATCAACGCGTTGACGGTCCTGACCGCGTGGAGCTGGCAGACCGCGTAGGTCCGTGCAGGCCAGCACGGCGATCGGCGAGCCGCCGCCAGTGACGGCTCGCCGCCTGGTCCGACCTCAGGCTCCGCTCGGGATGGGATCCCGGTTGTAGAGGCGCATCGACCACAGGTAGCCACCGAGCGCGATGACCGCGCACCAGCCGAGAGCGATGACCCCGTTCCAGCCGATCGGCGTGTCGAGAAGGAGCCCGCGCACCGTCTCGATCATCGGGGTGAAGGGCTGGTACGCGGCGAACCAGCTGAGCGGCCACGGCATCGACTCGGGCGGGACGAAGCCGCTTCCGAAGAACGGAAGCAGCAACAGCGGCAGCGGCAGATTGCTGGCGGTCTCGACGCTGTTGGACAGGAGGCCGATCGCTGCACCCAGCCACGTGAAGGCGAAGCTCGCGACTGCCAGCATGCCGATGGCGGCGAGGATCTCGACCGGGCCGGTCGTCGGTCGGAAGCCGGTGAGCAGCGCGACGGCAATCACGAGCAAGATGCTGAACATCGTCTGCAGCAGGCCGTTGATGACGTGACCGGCCAGCACGGCGGCGCGGGGGATCGACATCGTGCGGAAGCGCAGGACGATGCCCTCGTGCTTGTCCATGGCGACGACGATCGCCGTGGACGACACCCCGCTGGCGACGGTCACGATCAGGATGCCGGGAGTCAGGTACGCGATGTACGCGTCCCGACCGCCCAACGCCCCCGGGAGCCCGTCTCCGAGCGTGGAGCCGAACACGAACACGAAGATGAGGTAGAAGACCACCGGCATCGCGGCCACGAGCAGCGTCAGCGATGGGTACCGGCGAGCGTGGAGCAGGTTGCGGCGAAGCATCGTCGCCGTGTCCTGGAGCACGAAGGTCATTCGGTCGCCGCCTTTCGGGGGGAGTTGTTGCCGGTGAGGGAGAGGAAGACGTCGTCGAGGTCCGGGGTGTGCAGCGACACGCCGGCGACCTCGATCGAGGTTGCCGCGAGCCGATCCAGCACTGCCCGCAGCGAAGCGACCTCGCCGTCGGTCGGGACGTGGAGCGCCAGGCTGTCCGGGTCGCGTCGCACGTCGCCGAGGCCTTCGGCCGCGCGCTCGAGCTGGACGAGGTCGCCGAACTCGAGCCGGATGTGGCCGCCCGGGACAAGCCGCTTCAGCTGCGCCGGTGTGCCCTCGGCGACGATGTGCCCGCCGTCGAGGAGCGCGATGCGTCCGGCCAGCTCATCGGCCTCTTCGAGGTACTGGGTCGTCAGGAAGATCGTGACGCCGTCTGCGACGAGCCCACGAACGATGTCCCACATCGTGCGGCGCCCGCGGGGATCGAGCCCGGTCGTGGGCTCGTCGAGGAAGACGATGCGCGGGTCACCGACCAGCGTCATCGCCAGGTCGAGCCGGCGCTTCATGCCGCCGGAATAGGTCGCCACCATCCGCCCGGCGGCCTCGACGAGGTCGAATCGGTCCAGGAGATCGGCGATCCGGCGCCGTCCGTCCGCGCGCGGGAGGTGGTTCAGGTCGGACATCAGCAGCAGGTTCTCCTCGCCGGTGAGGAGGTTGTCGACCGCCGAGAACTGCCCGGTCACGCCGATCGCGGAACGCACACCTTCGGGATCGGTCCGGCGGTCGTGTCCGCCGACCTCGACCTCTCCGGCGTCGGGGGTGAGCATCGTGGTGAGGATGTGGACAATCGTCGTCTTGCCGGCTCCGTTCGGGCCGAGCATGGCGAACACGGATCCCGTGGCGACCTCGAAATCGATCCCGTCGAGAACGAGGGTGTCGCCGTAGGACTTGCGCAGGCCGGTGGCCCGGATCGCGGTGGCGGTCATGACCATGACCCCCACTCGCCGATCGGGCGAGCCTCAGATGTCGAGCTCCTGAACGCCGGGCTGCCTGACCGATGCGGAGACCACCTCGAAGAGCTGGGCCGGAACGCGGTCCCGGAGCTCGTCGATCGTGTCGAACGTCTCGAGGGTGGCCTCTGCAGGCATCCCGCCTCCGGATACCGCGCCGACCCCGGTCCACGATCGCCAGCCGGTGAGCTGTTTGCCCTCGGCGTCGCGCATCTCGAAGAACTCGGTGCGCTCGATGTGAAGCGCGAACTTCTTCGCCCCGCGGTAGACGCGGTAGTGCTCGAACTTTCCGCTCGTGTGGTCGGTGTCGAACCACTCGCCGAGGAGGACGGCGTTGAAGCGAACCTTGCGGCCGGCGCCGATGCCGACCTTGACGATGACCTCGTCGAAGCCGGCGTCGCGGGCATCCTCGACTTCGACGTACCGCTTGAGCGCGGCGGTGATCGCCGACGAGAGGTTGCCGCCAGCAAGCTCCTGAGCCCGCTGGAAGAGCTCCTGGGCGTCGTCCGAGACGTAGATGGTCTTGTTTGGCACGTATGCATCGTAGCTCCAACCCATGCGGGATCTGACACCTATACGCATGAGTATACGTATAGCCCTACGTATGTCAACCGTGGAGCCGATGCTGCTTCTCGTCGAGCGAGAAGAACGTCGCGTTTATGGCCCGCGAGATGATCATCTCGGGCCAGGTCTCGGTGATGTGCGTCAGTCGCGGGTCTCGATCGTGGCGATGTCGGCCTCGTTGCCGGCGGCATCGGCCAGCGTCCACCACGCCGGCGCGAAGTCGTCGCGCACCATGCGCCCGCCGGCAGCGAGCGCGGCGGCCACGCGTGCCTCCGCCGCCTCGCGCGGCAGCCAGACGGCGATGTGGATCGCGCCGCCGCCATCCGGCCGGGGCTGGTCCATCGGCTCGAACCAGAACGCGGGGCCGCGGTCGTGCGGGTCGACGAGGTCCTCGTCCGGGCTGTCGCCGCGAGGCTCGTACCCGAGGACGGCCCGCCAGAACGGCATCACCGCCGCGGTATCCGGCGCGCCGGGGATGACGAGCAGGGACTGGACGGCGGTCGGGTCGGCAGTCAGGCCGAGCCGCCGCGCAACTGCCGAGATCTGGACGGCGAGCTCGAGGTCGCGCTCGGTCATGCCGTAGGAATCGTCGGTGATCGTGATCAGCCGCACCGTGACCTCGTCGCGCCGCACGTCGACGTCGGGCGGGTGTTCTTCGACGTCGGCCAGGTCCGCGATCGCGCTCACGAACGCGGCGCTTGCCGCAAGCGAGTCGGTCCTGAACAGTGCGTACGCGCCGTCGCTCAGCACGCGCCAGTCCTCGGTGCCCGCCGTCTCGCCGAACTGGCGCCCGGGGATCGACGGCGAAGCCGTCATCGGCCCGCTCCGCTGCCCTTCGCGACGTCGCCGATGATCGCCGCCAGCTCGGCCGGCCGCGACCACATCGGCCAGTGGCTGGTCGGCAGGTCGACCCAGGTCGCGTTGCGGAGCTCGGGGATGCCGGCGAGGAACGACCACTCGGGATGCTCCCTCGCGTACGTCTGGTACTGCTCCGCGGTGAAGGCGGTGCAGATCAGCGTGCTCGGGATGTCGTTGCGCGCGTCGTTCTTCAGCTCGATCGCGTCGCGCAGCACGGCGCCGGGGACGGGGACCGCCCGCTGCCGAAACGTCTCCTTCTGCTCCTCGCTGATGCCGTCGAGGTTCTCCTCCTCCTCGACCGATGGCCAGTCCAGCGGCTTCTCGGCATCGGTGAAGTCGGCGTCCATCGCGCCCTTGCCGGGGGCGGTGTCGACGTAGACCATCGCCGCGATGCGATCCGGGATCCGGTCGCTGGCGGCGTATCCGCTGTAGCCGGCGGCGCTGTGGACGACAAGGACGGGCGGCGAATCGGCCGCCTCGACGGCCTCCACGATCGCGGTGACGTGATCCTCGAGCCCGATCGCGGACCGGTCCGCATCGGCCGACTCGAGGCCGGGGAGCGTGATGGCGGTGACGTCGTGGCCGTCGGCGCGCAGCGTGGCGGCGACCTCGTCCCATGCCCATGCCCCGAGCCAGAAACCGGGAACCAGGATGATCGGTGCGGATTGCTGTGCCATGTCGCTCCCTATCGTTCTGATGGTCGAAAGTCGATTCGCATCACGACCCGGCGTGGCGTCGGATGGCTGGCCTCGATGAAGCCGGCGGCCTCGAAGACCCTGCGCGTGCCGACGTGGATCTCGCCCCACGTGATCTCCTGCCGAGACTCCGTGGTCATCGGGTAGCCCTCGACGGCGCGAGCGCCGCGCTCCCTGGCGAAGTCGGCGGCCGCTCGAGCGAGCTCGTAGCTGATGCCCCGTCCTCGGAACCCGGCGCGAACGAAGATGCAGGTCACGGACCACACGGTGGCATCGGTCCTGTCCTCCGTTCGGCCATCCCAGGGGACGCGGTAGACACGGAGCAGGCCGGAGTAGGCGGTGCGCGGCTCCACGGCACACCAGCCGACGGGCTCGTCACCGAGATACGCGACGAGGCCAGCGGTCGCTTCTGCCTCGGGGTGCCCGGCGTTCGTCTGCTGGCGCAGCCGGAAGGCGCGCTCCTCGGCCGGGAAGCTCTTGAACGCCTCCTTCGGAGCGAGCTTGAAGCGCTGGCACTGGCAGAAGGCCGCGTCTCCGCGTCTGCCGAAGACGGTCTGCAGATCCTCCCAGCTCGCAACGTTGGCGGGAACGATCCGCAGCTGCGCCGTGTCCGTGTCGGTCATGCCGATGCGCCCGACGGGACCGCCGGCTCCGCCCGCCCCGCCCAGCGCAGTACGCGGAGGGCGTGGAGCGTGTTCCAGCGGCTCGGCTCGCCGACGCGCTCGCCGAGGTCGACGAGCAGCTTGTCGTGGAGCGCAAGGTCGAGCGGCCAGCGGCCCTCGGCATCACGCTTCGACTCGACGAGGTCGAGCGCCTCGGTGATGCGCTCGTCGGGCGTGGCGCCGGCGTCGCGCAGGTAGTCGAGCGCGCGCAGCGCGTTGTAATGCCAGCCGGTGGGGAAGGCGAAGTGCAGCCACTTGCGGTCGCCGATCTCGCCGTCGGAGAGCCGGCGCAGCAGGCGCCGCTCCAGCAGGTACTCCTGGCCGCGCTCGCGGGCCGCGGTGACCTCGGCGGACGCGCCGACAGCCCGCTCGTGCTCGAGCAGGCCCTCGAGGACGTTGATCGTCGTGTCGAACGAGCCGCGCGTCGAGCCGCCTCGTTCCGGCTCCTGCTCGCAGTTCCAGCCGCCATCGGCCATCTGCTCGGTCAGCAGGCGGTCGACGATGACCCGCACGTCCGTGCGGAAGTACGACCCGACGGCGACCGCCTGGCCGTTGATGCACGGCTCGACCTCGCCGTCGAAGTAGGGGAGATCGTCGTACTCCCACGTCACGCTGGCACGGACGAGCGCGATCGCGCCGCGCACCTCGTCGGCGGCGGGGTCCACACCGAAGTGCCGGAGGAGCTGGAGCGTGGGCGTCGTCGAGGTCCACTCGGGGTCGTATGCGCCACCGCTCCAGGTTCCGTCGGCGGATTGGGCGTCCAGCAGCTGCGCGCCCCAGCCTTCGTGTGCCACCCGCGCGCGTTCGGCGGCGACCTCGTCGGCGGGCGCATCGGTCAGGTCGCGCATGACCTGCCAGCGGATCGATGGATCGGAGTCGAGGAGCCAATCGACGACGTTCATGTTGGCCATGATGGGGCGAATTGGTGACAGTTGCCGACAGGAATGCGGCTGTAGCATCGGTCCCATGACAACGACCATCCGACCCGCCTTCAGCATGTGGCCGCAATACAACCGTCGCGTTCGCGAGGTGATCGCGACCATGACCGATGAGCAACTCGCCATCCGGCCGGCGCAAGATCTCCTGCCGATCTGGGCTGCCGTCGGCCACACGGCCGCGATGCGCGTCTACTGGCTGTGCGCGGTGATCGGCGAGGCCGGCATCGAGACGACGCCGTTCTGGAATGGCACCGAGGCAATCGACTGGGCTGACGACCTCCACCACCCGCGCTCGGCCGATGAGCTCGCCGGTGCCCTGGACTCGACCTTCGCGATCGTCGACGGTTGCCTGGACCGATGGACGTTCGAGATGCTGACCGATGAGATCCAGCGCACCTATGCCGACACCGTCCAGGTCCACACGCGCAGCTCGATCCTCCAGCGGCTCCTCACCCACGAGGCCTGGCACTGGGGCGAGCTGTCGCAGACGTTGGGCATCAACGGGCTTCCTCAGCCGGACCTCTGGCGCCCGGACTAGCTGCCCTTTGACGGGCGGAGGTGTCACGCTCTTTTGGATCCGCCGGCCCTAGCGCCACACCGGTGCGCCCACCCGAAACGCCCGAGAATTCTCGGGCGTCAAGGGCCTGCGATTGCGGGAACCTGCCGAGGGCTAGTCCTTCGTCAGGACCTCGCGGAGCTTGGCCGCGAATGCCTCCGGCTCGCCGTTCTGGCCGTACTCACCGCCGAGGAAGCCGCCGTGGCCGCTCGGGAAGACCGTCACGGTGGTGCCGAGCCGCTCCGCAACGCCATACGCGCCGCGGTTCGCCATCGTGCCCTCCTCGTGGCCGGCGGCCATGACGACTCGCGTCGAGGCGTTCTTCACGGCATCGAGGTCGGGCTGGTAGCCGATCGAGCCGACGAGCGCCAGGCCGAGCAGCGGATCAGTCCGAGAGCCGTCGTCCTCCGTTGGCATGCCGAACGTTGCCGGGTCGGGCGGCGGCTGCTGCGCGAAGTCGGCGGGAAACTCGCCCTCGTGGCTGACGACGGCGATGAAGTGCGCCATGCCGGCGCCCCAGCCGCGCTGCGCGTACGTCTCGTGGATGGCATGGCATGCGGCCAGCGCGGCCTCGCGGTCGGGGAGGACCGCCGGGAGTGGCGGCTCATGGGCGACGAGGGTCCGAACGTCGTTCGGGTACTTCGCCACCAGTGCCAACGCGTTCACCGCGCCGCCGCTGCTCGCGAACAGGTCGACCGGCCCGCCGCCGACCTCCTGGATGATCCGATGCAGGTCATCGGCGTGATCGTCGGGCGTCGGCGGGGTGGTCGGATCGGTCAGGACGCTGCGCTCGCTGCTGCGCGGGTCGTAGGTCAGGATCGTCCGGTCGGTGAAGTGCCCGCTGAGGGTGCCGAAGCCGGGCGCAGCCATCGGTGAGCCGATGAGGAACAGGATCGGTTCGCTGCTCTCGTCGTTGCGGCGGATGTCGTAGGCCAGCGTGGCGCCGGGAACCTCCAGCGTCTTGGTCACTGGCTCGGTTGCGGTTGCAGTCACGGTGTACTCCCCTTTCGGTAGACAAGGTCGAAGTCGGGCTCCCAGGTCGTCCCGTCGGGGGACGAGTCCCATCGGCCGTCGATGGTCGCGTCGTCGCGGAAGGTGCCGACGAAGCGCTGGAAGAAGCCGGGCGCATCGCGCCAGACGGTCCAGGCCGCATCGGTGAGGGTCATGCGGTAGATGCGGAAGACGCCGCGAGCGTCCGAGTAGAGCATCGTGCAATCGCCCGTCGAGTCGTCCCAGCCGATCACCGATGTCACCGGCATGGGGGAGTGAGTCGACCACTCCCCGGAGGTCTCGGGGCTCGGTTCGTCGTCCGCGCGCTGGAGGACGAACGCGCCGCCCTCCAGCCACTCGAATGTCGTCGAGCCGCGACCCAGGAACTGCCCACCGGCGCTCGCCTCGAAGCTCCAGGTGCCGATGAGGCGCCCGAGCGGCGAGCCGGCGTCGGTGAGGGCGGTTCCGGTCATCGCTTCAGCTCCGGCTTCCGACCGGATCCTCGGAGAGGATCGCGTCGATCTGGCCGATCGCCTCGGTCAGGCCCTGCTCCATGCCCATGGCCAGCACCTGCTCCATGGCCTCGGCGCTCGGATGAAGGCTCTCGATCGACATGCGGGTGCGGCCGGCGCCGGTCTCCTGGATCGTCACGCGCATCTCGCCGGGCGGGAAGTCATCGTTCGGGGTGCCGTCGTCGTTGGCGAAGCCGTCGCGCACGACGAGCCGATGTGGCGCGTCGACTTCCAGGATGTCCCAGTAGCCCTTCGGCTGGTCGCCCTCGGGCCCGGTCATGTGGTACTGGACGCGGCTGCCCGGCGCGAGGTCGTGCTGCGTGAAGGTGGCGGGGTAGGTCGGCGGGCCCCACCAGCGCTCGAGCTGGCGTGGGTCGGCCCACAGCTGCCACACCCGTTCGGCCGATGCGTCGAACTCGGCATCGACGGTGAGGGTCAGCTTGTCGGTGTCCTTGCGGACTGCGGTCACGGTCATCCGGTGGTCTCCTTCTGGTTCTCGGTGGTGTCGGTAACGAGATCGGTCATGCGGTCGATCCGCTCGCGCCACAGGTCCTCGTATCGGTCCAGCAGACGGCGCGCCACGCGCAGCGACTCGAGGTTGGTGCGGACGACCTTGCGGCGCCCGGTGCGCCGCTTGGTGACGAGCCCTGCCCGCTCGAGGATGGCCACGTGCTTCTGGACCGCGGCGAAGCTCATGGCGTAGTGGCTGGCCAGCTCCGCCACGCCCTCGTCGCCGTCGATCGCGCGGCGCACGATGTCGCGGCGGGTTTGATCCGCCAAGGCGCCGAACATACGGTCGAAGTCGGGAGGGGCGATCTGCATAGATACAACCATACGGTTGTATGTCGCGATCTGTCAAGGGGCCGATACCCCACCGCAAGAACTGTCAGCGAATATGACGTTGGTGATATAACCGATGACAGGGCGCCGAACCCCTCGAAGGCCCTCGCCTGTAGGCTGACCCGATGGCGGAGTCCGGACCTCTGATCTTGCGAGCGGCGGACCTCCTGGCCGAGCGGCCCGAGGGCACATCGGACGACGTCCACTTCACCGAGGCGCTGGCTGAATCGATCATCGGCCATGCCAGCCGGCCGGGAGACCTCGTCCTCGACCCGTTCGCAGGCTACGGGACGACCGTGGCGGTGGCGGAGCGGATGGGGCGGCGGGGGATCGGCATCGAGCTCGTGCCGGAGCACCTCGAGATCGCTCGACGTCGCACCGCCGGGCGGGGGACGCTGATCCTCGGGGATGCCCGGGAGCTGACGCGGCTCGTGGACGAGCCGGTGGATCTCGTGCTGACCTCGCCGCCGTACATGACGGGCACCGATCATCGCGAGAACCCACTGACCGGCTACCGGACCGATGACGGCGACTACGCCGTCTACCTGCGCGAGCTCGGCTCGATTTTCGGCCAGGTGGCGACCCTGCTGCGGCCGGGTGGCCGGCTCGTCGTCAACGTCGGGAACGTCATCTCCAGCGACGGCGCGGTCACTACGCTGGCGACCGACATCGCGGGCGTCATCGACGAGCACGTGCCGCTGCTTGGCGTGACGACCCTGGTGTGGGACGAGCCGCCGGCCGGCCTGGACGGCGACTACCTGCTGTGGTTCGCCACCGATGAGTCCGACGGGCCGCATCGGTCTGATGGAGCATGAACGAGATGACGGGCGAGAGCTCGGTGCCACAGCGAGCGACGAGGCGGGAGTGGATCGGGCTGGGCGTGCTGACGCTCGCCGCGCTGGTCTACGCGATGGACCTGACCGTGCTGAACCTCGCGATCCCCAGGATCAGCGCGGAGCTGCAGCCGTCGAGCGCGCAGCTGCTCTGGATCATCGACATCTACGGCTTCCTCGTCGCCGGCCTGCTGATCACGATGGGGACGCTCGGCGACCGGATCGGCCGCCGCAAGCTGCTCCTGGCCGGCGCGTTGGGCTTCGCGCTCTCGTCGCTGCTGGCCGCCTTCTCGACGAGCTCGGAGATGCTCATCGCAAGCCGAGCCGTGATGGGCGTCGCCGGGGCGACGATCGCGCCGTCGACGCTGTCGCTGATCTTCACGATGTTCCTCGATCCGAAGCAGCGCACCGTCGCGATCGGCTTCTGGATCGCCGCCTACTCCGCGGGCGGCGCGATCGGTCCGGTGCTCGGTGGCGTGCTCCTCGAGTTCTTCTGGTGGGGCTCGGTGTTCCTCATCGGTGTCCCGGTGATGGCGCTGCTGCTCGTCCTCGGGCCGCGGACCCTGCCGGAGTACCGCGATCCGAACGCGAAGTCGCTGGATATCGCCAGCGCGGCGACGTCGCTGCTCGCCATCCTCGCGGTCGTCTTCGGGCTGAAGGAGATCGCGCAGGGCGGGCTCGCGCCGCTGCCGATCCTCTCGATCCTCGCCGGCATCGGCCTCGGCGTCTGGTTCGTGCGCCGCCAGCTGCACCTGGAGTCGCCGATCATCGACGTCCGGCTCTTCCGGATCCGCGCGTTCTCCGCATCGCTCGCCACGTACCTGCTCGGCATCTTCGTCGTCGTCGGCTACTTCCTCTTCATCGCGCAGTACCTGCAGCTCGTCCTCGGGCTGTCGCCGATCGAGGCGGCCGTATGGTCGCTTCCGTCCGCGGCCGGCTTCATCGTCGGGTCGATGGTCGCGCCGAGGATCATCCATCGGTTCCGGCCGTCGGTAGTCATGGGCGTGGGCATGGCCGTTGCCGCGGTCGGGACGGCGATGCTGCTCGGCCTCGGGCTCGACAGCGGCCCGGGGATCGCGATCATCGTGCTCGCCTCGATCGTGATCTCGCTCGGGCTCGCGCCCGTCATCACGCTCGCCACCGAGCTGATCGTCGGCAGCGCACCGCCCGAGCAGGCCGGCGCCGCCACGGGAATGTCCGAGACGAGCGGCGAGCTCGGCGGCGCGCTGGGGATCGCGCTCCTCGGCAGCCTTGGCACCGCGGTCTACCGCACCGAGATCGCCGACACCCTGCCGGCGGAGATTCCCGCGGAGGTCGTCGCCGCCGCGCAGGACACGCTCGGCGGCGCGCTCGCGGTCGCCGAGACGCTGCCGGAGACGCTCGGTGCGGCGCTCGTTGCGGTGTCGCAGGCCGCGTTCATGGATGCGCTCCACTTCGTCGCCGCGGTGGCCACGGTCCTCGCGATCCTCACGGCGATCGTCGCTGCATACACCCTCCGCAGCGTGCCGGCGCGGTCCGACCCGGAAGCCGAAGAGGAAGCGACGAGCCCCGAGCCTGCCGCCGCCCCGGGCGACGCGCCGGCCGCGACCTAGGGCGCACCGCTACCATCCGTCCGTGACCGAACGGATGAGGGCGGCGTATGCCGACCGGTACGGGCCACCCGAGGTCGTCGAGATCCGCGATGTCGAACGCCCGGTCCCGTCCGAGGACCAGGTGCTCGTCCGGGTCCGTGGCGCATCGGTCAACCGTGCCGACCTCGATGGGCTGAAGCCGAAGCCGGGGTTCGTCCGACTGTTCATGGGCCTCCGCGCGCCGAGGAACCACGAGGTCGGGATTGACGCGGCGGGCGTCGTCGAGTCGGTCGGGCCCGCCGTGACCCGCTTCAAGCCCGGCGACGAGGTGATGACCGACCTCTTCGCGGCGGGCAGGTTCGGCGCCTTCGCCGAATACGTCTGTGCTCGGGAGAAGGCCTTCGAGCCGATCCCGGCCCGGATGTCGTTCGAGGAGGCCGCCACGCTGCCGCACTCGGCGGTCCTCGCGCTCCAGGGGATGCGCATGCGCGACGGCAGGACGTTCAAGCCCGGCGACAAGGTGCTGATCGACGGCGCGTCGGGCAACGTCGGTCCGTTCGCCGTGCAGATCGCGAAGGCGATGGGCGGGGAGGTCACCGGCGTCGCCCGCGGCGACAAGCTCGAGTTCGTCCGCTCGCTCGGCGCCGATCACGTCATCGACTACGAGCAGGTGGATTACACGAAGGCCGGGGAGCGATACGACTGGATCGTGGCGGTCGACTCGCACTACTCGATCTTCGGCGTGCGGCGGGCGCTGAAGCCGAACGGCGTCTACCTGACGATGGGTGGCACCTCCGCGAGCATCTTCGCGTCGATCGGTGGCAGCCTGGTGATCAGTCGGTTCGGCGACAAATGGAGCGGCCTGCTGCTGTGGTGGAAGCCGTTGCATCGGCCCGACGTCGAGACCCTGAAGGAGCTGATCGCCGCCGGCAAGCTCAAGCCGGTGATCGATCGGCGCTACCCATTGGACCAGGTCGTTGACGCGCTCCGCTGGGTGGAGGATGGTCACGCGCGCGGCAAGGTCGTCATCACCTTCCCCGAAGATCGAGCTTGACCGCGGCCTAGGCTGTAGCCGATGACTGTTCGCGAGGTCGAGTCCGAGCAGCGGGTGACACCGCTCGAGCTGTTCTTCGACCTCGTCTTCGTCTTCGCCATCACCCAGGTCACGGGCTTCGTCCACCATGACCCCACCTGGGACGGCCTCTTGCGCGGCGTGCTGCTGCTCGGAGCGCTGTGGTGGGCCTGGGCCGCCTACGCCTGGCTGACGAACACCCTCGACCCGGAGGAGGGGGCGGTCCGCCTGGCCGTCTTCGGCTCGATGGCCGCGATGCTCGTCGTCGCGCTCGCCACGCCGGCGGCGTTCGAGCGCCAATGCCCTCCTCTTCGCGGTCGCGTACTTCATCGTGCGCGGCGAACCACATCGTGCTGTTCGTCATCGCCAGCAAGGGCGATCGCGATCTCCTCGGCGCCGTCCTGCGATTCACGCCGAGCGCGGTCCTCGGGCCGTCGCTGCTCGTGGTCGCGGCGTTCTTCGACGGGACCGCGGAGGTCGCGCTCTGGTTCCTGGCGCTGGCGATCGACTACCTCGGCGCGCTCATCGGCCGCGGACGGGGATGGCGTGTCTCGCCCGAGCACTTCGTCGAGCGCCACGGGCTCATCATCATCATCGCGCTGGGCGAGTCGATCATCGCCATCGGCGTCGGCGCGGCCGGGCTGCCGGTCGACGCCGGCCTGATCACGGCTGCCATCCTCGGCATCGTCGTCGCCGCCTCCCTGTGGTGGTCGTACTTCGACTGGGTCATCTACTTCTCCCAGGCGAGGCTGGCCGAGGCAACCGGCGCGGAGCGCGCCGGACTCGCCCGCGACCTGTACACGTATCTGCACCTGCCGATGGTCTCCGGCATCGTGCTGTTCGCCGTCGGGATGGAGGCGACGCTGGCTCATGCCTACGAGCCGCTCGAGCTCATCCCCGCCATCGGTCTCTGCGGCGGCCTGGCGCTGTACATGGCCGCCCACGTGGCCATGCGGCTGCGGATCGGCGGGGGCTGGGGACATGGCCGGCCGGTGGCCACGGTCGTGCTGCTCGCGCTGATCCCGGTGGCCACCGTCGTGCCCGCACTCGTTGCGCTCGCGCTCGTGGCGGCCGTGTGCGCGGCCCTCATCGCGTACGAGGCGCTGCGCTATCGGTACGCGCGCTCCTGGATCCGGAGCCACCGTGGCGAGTTCACGATGGAGGAGGCGCAGCGCATCGGAGGCACGCGGGGCAGCGCTCCGCCTCCCGAGATTGCCGGCGATCCCGAGTCGCGGTCGCCCTGAGCGATGTGTCGGGCTCGGCAGTAGAGTCGTCGGATGCACGTTCAACCGAAGCGGCCGTCGGACAAGGGCACGCCGGACAAGTTCGTCGGCGACGCCTGGTTTGATGTGATCGTCGACGAGAGCCTGTCCACGCGGCTGCGCGCGAGCGTCGTGCACTTTGCGCCGGGCGCCCGCAACGCATGGCACGCCCACGCGCTGGGGCAGACCCTCCACGTGCTCGAGGGCATCGGCCGCACGCAGGCGCGCGGCGGAGAGGTCGTCGAGATCCGCGCGGGGGACACCATCCACACGCCGCCCGGCGAGTGGCACTGGCACGGCGCCGCGCCGGATCGCCTGATGAGCCACCTGACGCTCTACGAGGCACATGGCGATGGGCGACCGGAGACGGAGTGGGGCGAGCACGTCACCGACGAGGAATACGCGCGCGGCTCCTGATTGGGGACGAGGCGAGAGGGTCGAGGACATGACGACGCTGCGGATGGACAACGTCCTGATCGTGGTCGACGACCTCGAGGCTGCGATCGCGTTCTTCGCTGAACTTGGTCTGGAGCTCGAGGGCCGAACGACCGTGGAGGGACAGGGGGTGGACCGCCTCGTCGGGCTCGACGGCGTCAGAAGCGAGATCGCCATGATGCGGACCCCGGACGGCCACGGGCGGATCGAGCTGGACAAGTTCCACGCGCCAGCAGCGGTCCGGGCTGAGCCGGAAGACGCACCGGTGAACACGCTGGGCATCCGTCGAATCATGTTCGCCGTCGACGACATCGAGGCGGTCCTCGCCCGCCTGCGGGCCCACGGCGCCGAGCTCGTCGGCGAGGTGACGCAGTACGAGGACAGCTATCGGCTCTGCTACGTCCGCGGGCCCGAGGGCATCATGGTCGCGCTGGCCGAGGAGCTCAGCTGATGGAGATGCGCAAGCTCATCGTCACGAACATCATCTCGGTCGACGGCTTCTACTCCGGCCCGAACGACGACGTCATGGTCATGCCCTTCGACACGCCGTTCAGCGACTACAACGCCGAGCGTCTCCGAGCCGCCGACACCCTGCTGCTCGGCCGCCGCTCCTTCGAGGGCTTCCGGGACTACTGGCCGGCCGTTGCCGACAATCCCGACGTTGCGCCCGTCGAGCGCGAGATCTCACGGCTGAACAACGCCATCGACAAGGTCGTCGTCTCGGACACCCTGACCGATGCGGACCTCGCCCCCTGGACGAACACGAGGATCGTTCGCCGCGCCGACGCGCACGAGGCGATCGCCGAGCTGAAGCGCGGTCCGGGTCGTGAGATCCTGGTGTTCGGCAGCCACGTGCTGTGGAACGACCTGGTGAGCGCCGGACTCGTCGACGAGCTGCACCTGATGATCGGCTCGGCCTTCCTCGGCGACGGCGTGCCGGTCTTCTCCGGCCCGCGCACCGGCCTGCGCCTCCTCGACGCCAGGGTCCTCGACGACTCGCAGCTGATCCTCG
>CAWIXR010000005.1:0-165227 GCA_963840145.1 uncultured Chloroflexia bacterium | reverse complement strand
CGATTCGCGAGGCGATGGTCTCTCTGGGGGACGAGGCCCTCATCTCGGACGTCGAGGGGTACATCGCACAGCACTACCCCGCGCGATGGCGTGGGGGGACGATCGCGACATCGATGGCAGACCTCTCCTACCCTGGAAGTCAGTCTTCGGTCTACCCGACGAGTCAGAGGTTCCTTGTCCGCGTAAGCCGCGGACGCTATCGGCTTCGGTAGGCTCCTCGGCTCGGGAGGCATTCTGCGTGAGCGAGCTCGACCGCGTGTCCACCATCTCATCGGCCGCGACCGAGAGGCACCGAACGCGTCGCCTCACCGAACTCCCGGCTGGGCGGGACAGTACTCGCTACCCGTTCGCTGAGTTCGCCGAACGGCTCGTGAAGGCGTTTCTCCAAGGAACATGTTAGGTTGGAGTCCCGGCCAGCAGGAGCCGATTGGCATGTTCGAAGACACCGGGAGTTGGGAAGTGAACAGGTCAAGTACCTGGCCAAGAACCGGCACGAAGCATCTGTGAACTCGAGCATCCCGTTCGCGTGACCGAAGACTCATGGACGCCTACTCACTGCCTCCACCAAAACCCGCTTCCCGTAACCGTCATTCAATTACCTGCTCGGCGGCTTGCAGAAGTCGGCGCGGCGTTGGGCAAGCGCCATCCCAACCAGGACGTGACACTGCAACTGACTCGCGCCAACTACATGCGCCTGCTGGGTGAGCCCCGTACATTCCGCCCTCTCGGAGTACGGGCGTGGCGAGCGCCAGCGTGGGATGAAGTTGACCAGTCCGGATCGAGCGCCTCGAAGTTCCGTGCCTGGTCGCAGTCGCCGCAGATCCACGTGTCGCCGTCCTGTGCCGGCGGCAGACCGTCCGACCACAGCTCGCGGCCGCAGATCGCGCACCGGTCCGGTTCCGGCTGCTCGGTTTCGGACATCAGAGGATCGCGAACCGATGCGGGATGCCGTGCGCGGTCAGCCACTTGCGGAGGCTCGACGTCGCGGTCGAGTTGCCGCCGTAGCGCGTGGCCAGCAGCTCGATGGCGTCCAGCGGCGGGTCCGCATCGGTCCGTTCGGCGCGCAGCGCCGCGACCAGGTTGGGCACGTGGACGGCGTCGACCTCGAGGAAGGTCTCGATCTCGTCCCTGCCGAAGACGCTCTCCAGCCCGGAGCCGATGTCGTGGCTGCACAGCCGGATGCCGCCGGCAGACCGCTCGATCCAGACGCGCACCCACTGGGTGCCGAGATGGCCCTCGAAGAGGACTCGTTCGGTGTCGATCACGGCGTCAGCATCGGTCTCGTTCGTGACACCTGCGTGTCGCGACGGCCGAGGTGTCACGATGCCGGCCGAGGATGAGCCCGTGACCACAAGAACTCCGCTCCGTCCCTGCCCGCAGTGCGGCTCGACCGATGCCATCCGCATCGCGTACGGCTACCCCACCTTCGAGATGGGCGAAGCCGCCGATCGCGGCGAGATCCGGCTGGGCGGCTGCGTGATCGGGCCTGAGTCGCCCGACTACGAGTGCCTGCGCTGCAACGCACAGCTACCGTGGGTCGCCGTCGATACCGAGCCGGTCGACGAGGACGCTCCACGGCAGGACTCTCTTGGACTTGACAACGCGTCGCTCTGACCCGCGACATGGCGTGCGCTGTCATCGGTTATCGCACTAACGATATATTCGCTGACAGTTTCGGAAGGCCATTGGCAAACGCCGACCTTGCGCTCCAGGGCGCCTACGACTGGCAGGGGTCCGGCATGTTCAGCGTCTGGTTGGCGATGTCCGGCGGACAGGCGGCGATCACCGCGTTGCGCGCCGCCAGCACCGCGTCGTTGGCGGCCTTCAAAGCCGCACTCGCAGCGCCCCACACGTCGCCGGCCACGAGCTTCCTGGCGAGGAAGTAGGCCTCGGTGATCGCCAGCGCGGTCACGATGGTCCAGAGGATCAGGCCGGCGATGAGGTTTGCGGGCCACGGCAGCGCCAGTGCCGCGAAGGCGGCCACGGTGGCCGAGACGAGCGCGGCCGTGACGGCGTTGAACGAGCTGGTCACGCTGTCCAGCTCGGCCTTCGCTGCGGCCTCGGCAATCCTCG
Source organism: uncultured Chloroflexia bacterium (assembly GCA_963840145.1). Taxonomy (GTDB): domain Bacteria; phylum Chloroflexota; class Limnocylindria; order QHBO01; family QHBO01; genus JACDBZ01. Next base: position 163,154 of record CAWIXR010000005.1, on the reverse strand, counting down.
CCGAGCAGCGCTCCTGGCGTCGCGCCTCGAAATCGGCCCTGGCCTGCTCGCAGCTCGGATTCGTGCCGTTCGTGCCGACGGTGACCGTGCCGGGGTTCGCCTGCGCTCCCCGCCCCACGAGGAAGGCGATGAGCAACGGCCAGAGGCCGAAGAAGCCGGCTGCGAACGCGACGCCTGGATGTACGTCCATGTGATCCTCCTATTGCCGATGCTTCGCCTGGCGAGCGTCCGGCTCGGCGGTGGCCGGCTCGAGCTCGTCGGCACACCCGTCTCGAGGTCCGGGGGCGGGTGTCGGCTCGTCCGTGTCGCCCGGGTCGTACCGCTCGAGCGGGCGGCGGTGGTTGAGGGTCGAGCGAGCGCGAGCTCGACCGTGGCCTCTCCGCCGGGATCCGGGACGACCTCGACCCTGCTGCCGGGCACGGGCCGGAAGTCGAGTGTCTGGATCTCGGCCTTCGCCGGCGGGAACACGACATCGGCGCACGAGAACTTGCAGCCGCAGCCGATGGTGTCGGGCACGGCAACCGCCCAGTTCGCACGCTGGGTGAGCGTCCAGTCCACCCGTCCGCCGGCGTCGACCCAGCTGTCGAACGTCCTCGGCTCGTAGGCGCGGACGTCGACGGAGGGCGAGCGCTTGAAGGCGACCGCCTCCACCGAGCCGATCTTCCAGCCGGCCGCGATCGAGTCGCCGAGCGCCTCGAGGAAGCTGTCCTCCGGCTCGGCGATGGCGGCCGCGACGTTCCCGGCGAACTGGGTCAGCAGGTCGTCACGGTCGTTCGGCGTCTCGTCGTCGGACTCGTACACCGCGCACGCCACCGAGAGGAATCCCCAGCGCTGTGGGATCTCGACGGTGAACGAGCGGCCGATGGCGTTGACGTCGCCGGTGTTCACGTTCGTGTATGGGCCGGTGCGCCACGAGCTCATCGCCCCGGTGCCGCCGTGCGGAATGACGAGGCCGAGCACGAACGGCTCGTCGGACGGCGTGAACCGATCCCACTCGGACTCCTTGACGCAGATGAGGTCCAGGAACTGGACCCGGAAGCGCCGCCACGGCACGCCATTGCCGAATCGGCCGGTCTCCGACGTCCCCTCCACGTACCCCGAGACGACGAAGTAGCCCTCGGACCCTCCGTTGCAATCGAGGTAGAAGTAGCGCCGCCCGCCGGCGCCGATCGTCTCGAGCACCGCCGCCGTGAAGTCCCAGTGATCCTCGCCGACGAAGTCGGCGTGATAGCCCCACAGGCCGACGACGGCGTCGAAGAGGTCGTTGAAGCCGCGCACGATCGAGTTCACCGCCGCCTGGATCACGTCGCCGGCATCGGGCGCCTCGTTGCGGAGCGCGACGGTGTGGGGCGGCTGGTCCATCGGCCCGATCATGTAGGCCGCCACATCACCCGCCTCGAAGTCGTCGCGTCCCAGGAGCGACTGGTCGAGGGTCCGAACCGGGGCCTGGCCGGGCGGTGGCACGGCTGGCGGGACGCCGTGGTCGAGGATCGGGAACTCCTGGCCGTTGACGATCGGCCGGATGTCGGCGTTCGTGCCGGAGAAGGCGTCGCCGGAGGTGCGGACGAGCAGGCGCAGGTACCAGTCGTCGGTGTCGTCGTGCCCGACCGCCGGCGGATACGGCCCCGCGGAGATGAACCGATACGGGAGCTGGGCGAAGTCCTCCCAGGGCGCGATCGGTGACTTGTACTGGTCCGCGGCGGTGCCCTGGGTCGTGACCGCGGTCCAGAACTCGCTCAGCCCGGCATCGGCCATGACGTGTCCCAGGATGTGCAGCCACTGGCACGAGCTGCGATAGGCAAGCTCGTAGGCCGTCTCGAAGGCCTCCTTGCCCGAGACCGCCGGGTGCAGGCCCCGCGTTCGGACCCCGGTCTCGGCCGACCAGCGGTTGTCGACGTTGATGCCCGGCAGGACCCACAGCACCTTCTCCGGCAGCGTGACCTCGCCGACGACCGGCAGGCCCACGGTCGGCGGTTGCAGCTCCTGCGCGGCGCTGCACTGCCGGAACCAGGTGCACATCGACGAGTTCGCGAACGGCGAGGCGGCGTGGCACGCGACGTCCATCAGGCTCCGTCCGACCGAGCCGAGGTTGTTGATGACGGTGCACGCGTAGACGAACTCGCCGTGGGGCAGGATGCCCAGGTGCTCGGGCAGCTCGTACGTGCCGGTCCAGAGGCTGAGGCAGTCGCGCAGGGCCGGGTCGACCTCGAACCAGGTCTGGGTCCGAAGGTCGACGTCGTCGATCCAGTTCGAGTGCGTGTAGAAGTCCTGGATGCCGTGCAGCGAGGTCCCCACGAGGTTGTGGGCCATCGCCACGCGCCGCTCGACCGACCCGGACTCGGCCCCGCCGAGCCAGATCAACCCGGCCGCCGTCCCCGACAGGTTGCGCCGCCACGTGCCTCGCACCGACTCCGGGTGCACGAGGTCGTCGAAATGGACCTTGACCAGGTCGGAGGCCGATGACATCGCCACCATCAGCCGGCCGGGCCCCCCGCCGGAGGTGGGGCTGAACCACCACAGCGGGTTGTAGAGATAGGAGTCCAGGTAATCGGCGTGGAAGGCGACCGCGTTCCGCGCCGGCTCCTTCCATCCCGCCGATGCGGCCGCCTGGCGCGACAGTCCTTCGTGGTGCCAGTTGTCCGGCGCCGGGCCGTCGGCGAGCGGATCCTCGCCGCCGAACGCGGGGATCGATGCCCAGATGGCAGCCCTCGCCAGCCCCAGCGTGACCAGCTGACCGAGGAAGCCCATGTCCAGCCCCTTCGCGCGCGTTCGTGCGAGCGGATTGCGTCACCCGACCGTACGCGCAGCTCCGCGAAGGGCGCTACGGGGCAGGACTAATTTCTGGTGCGCCGATGGCCGCCGCAAACGACGAGGCCGCCCCGGAGGGCGGCCTCGTGTCGCATCGGTCGTGGCGGTCAGCTGAGCGGGAAGTCCTCGTCGAAGCCGATGACCTCGATCGACTCGACCACGAACTCGGCGCGGCAGTGGAGCTCGGCCACGGCCGGGTCGACCGCGATCTCCTCCACGCCCGTCGCAATTTCGCAGCTGGACGACAGCGGGTCGTTGAAGTGGCCCGTGACGCGAATGATGGATCCGACGGCCGGCTGATCCGGGCTTTCGGGGCCGAACCGGAGCCGGGTCGGCCCGACGAACTTCGAGGGGTCGACCGACAGGAACTCGTAGTACATCGGGCTCGCCAGCCAGTACGGCTCGTACCTGCCGGGGAGGGATCCACCGCAGCCGCCGCAGCCGTAGACGCCCTCCAGGGTGATCGAGCGATCCCCGAAGCAGGAGACGCGCTCCCACGGCAGCATGTTCTGGATGTCGATCAGGCTCGGGTCGCCGTCGACGCAGCGCGGGGCGACGCCCTCGACGAAGGCCGCGTCATCGGTCCCCAGCGCAGCCCAGCCGCGCATGGTGCCACCGAGGACGGGCGCGTCGAACGCAGGCACGTCACTGATGCCGAGGACGACGACGGGATACCAGGTGTAGCCATCGGCCATGCGCGGGCCGAACTCGGAACCGCCGTTGACGACGAGGATCTCGCCACGGCCGGCGGTCTCGACCAGGTTGGTGTCGAGCCCAGGGCCGAGGCGGATGTTCAACGCATCGATGATGACGCGAGCCATGCTCCCCGGCGGGAGGATGACCGGCTTCGGAAGGGGTGAGGCGGTCGGCTGCGGGACCGGCGTGGCGACCGGCTCCTCCGACGGCTCGTCGGAGGGCTCCTCCGACGGCTCGTCGAGGGCGAGGGCTCGGGCGTCTCGCTGGGATCGGGGCTGGCCGGGGCGGCCGGGACGGAGGGCTGCGTGGGATCCGCGGCGCCGGTGACCGGCTGGCGGACGAGGACCATCGCCATCAGCAGGCCGGCGATGATGGCAAGCGCCACCACCCCCGCGACGAGCGGGATGCGGCGGGCGGCGACGAAACGGGAGAGGGCGGTGCGGGTCATCGTTGACTTCCTTCGGTGCTGAGAGGGATTAGGCCGATCTATGCCCGGCGATTGCCGGTGATTCACGCGGCCCTGACGTGCCGATTCCCCGCACCTGTCACGCGATTTCGGCCCTTCAGGACGCTTGTCCTATCCGGCCGTCATTCGTCTGCGTCGGATGACGTAAGCCGCTGGTCCGCCCGGCAGGCTACAGATCGTGGCCCGCGACTCGTCCCACGCTGCGGGCAGGCGCAGCTCCCGGGCGGGCGCGCTCGAGGTACGGCTGGGCGCGAAGGTCGGCGAAGGCCGCGGTCGCGTCCGACAGTCCCGCGTCGTCGCCGTCCTCGGCGAGCCAGAGCCGGACTCGCGCGGCGTCGAAGGTTCGATGCTCGCGATCGAGTACTCCCAGCGCCTCTCGGCGCCCGCCGGGCACGTCCGGCAGCGACAGGGGGAGGCCGACGCGTGACGCCACGCTGCCGATCTGCTCGACGGCGGCCGTGAACAGCGCCTGGCGAACGTCGACCTGGGCGAGGTCGCCAGAGGCCATGACCGCAGGACCGATCCGGGCACAGAACTCCGACATCAGCTGCAACCCGTCGCGCAGGGCCGCCGATGCGCGATCGCGCAGGAAGATCGACGTCAGCCCATCGGCCGCCTCGAAGGTCAGCCAAGCGCTCATGATCTCCTCGGGAATCTCGCCCCGCCGCTCGATCGCCTGCCGCAGCGCGGCCACCGCGCCCGCATCGTCTTCGAGACCGATGCGGATCGTGGCGTCCGCGCTCAGCACCGGCAGGACAGCCTGAAGATCGCCGACCCGCAGTGCGGAATCGGTAACGCCGGCCATCATGGCGGCCGCCTCGTCGTAGCGGCCACGGTAGGCGCGCAGCATCGCCCGGAGGCTGAGCACCTCACCCCGCAGGTACGCCTGGCCAACATCGGCTTCGATGCCGAAGAGCAACTTCTCCGCCTCCTGCCACCGCCCGGACGCCAGCAGGAACTCGCCGTGGGCGACGCGGATCCAACGGTCGAAGATGCCGTCGGGGATGGTGCGTGAGGAGTACGCGGTGGCCTCGACGAGGAGCTGATCCATCTCCTCGTAGTGGAGCGGGAAGATCCGGGCGCCCTGGCCCGACAGGTTGTTGTTGGCGCGACCCACCTCGTCGGACAAGTGGTGCTCGAGGGCGAGGTCGCGGCTCCGGCGGAGGTACTCGACGCCCTGCGCATCCGACCGACCGATGAGGCACGTGCCGAGATTGTTCGTGGCGTGGATCAACGCAGCGGTGGCACCGGTCGCCTCGGCGACGGCGATCGCCTTGCGCGCCCACCCTTCGGCCTCCGGGAAGTTCGGTACGAGCATCAGGCTCTGCGCGCGGAAGCTGTAGGCCATGGCCAGCTCGGGGCTCGGGCCGTGCCGCTCGAGTCCCTCGACGGCGAGCGCGTTCTGCCGCTCGGCCTCGTCGGGGTCGCCGAGGAGCCAGATGTATCGTCCGTGCCAGATCCGCGCGCGCGCGGCGGCGCGGTCGTTGCCGGCCGACTCGTGGATGCCGATCGCCTCCCGCTGGATCTCGCTCGCCTCGCCGGTGTCTCCCAGGAGGTAGATCTCCTGCGCGGCCGCCTCGAGCATCTCGGCGCGCTTTTCGGGCTCGTCGGCATGCGCCTCTGCGGCGGCGCGGAACCAGTCGAACGCCTCGCGGCTGGCGTTGAGTGCGTGGGCCCGCTCGCCGGCGAGGCGGAGGTAGCGGCGGGCACGCTCCCGGTCGTCGCTGTGGTCGAAGTGGCGCGCGAGCTCGTTCACGCGATCCTCGCCTCCGTGCTCCTCGAGCCACCGTCCAACGCGGCCGTGCAGGGTTCGCCGCGCACTGGTGAGGAGGCTCCCGTATGCCACCTCGTGGATAAGCGGGTGGCGGAAGACGAAGGTCCGATCGGTCGTGTCGGCGCCGCGCGCCTGGACCAGCTCTGCCCGCTGGAGGGTACGCAGCGCGTCGTCGGTGTTCGTGGCCTCGGTCTCCGCGAGGTCGCCGACCGTTCGCTCACCGAACTCGGCTCCGACGACCGCGGCAAGCTGGAGCACGCGCCGCACTTCGGCCGGAAGCGCGTCGAGCCGGGCGAGCAGCATCTCGTGGATCGACGCCGGCAGCTGGGCAGTGGCGCCGCGCTCCCCGGTCGCCGTTTCGCGCTCGCCCTGGACGAGCTCCTCGAGGAAGAGCGGGTTGCCGCCCGATCGCTCGAGGACCTGCTCGGTCACCTCGTCCGCCATCGGCGCGCCCGTCGCGAGCTCGGCGGCCATCCGCCGCGCGTCGTCCGGCCGCAACGGGCGGAGGTTGATCTGCTCGTACGCGCTGCGGCCCTCCCAGCCGTGCGACCAGGTCGAGCGGTACGTGGCGAGCAGCGCGACGCGCAGCTCCGGCACGATCGCCAACAGCTCCTCGATGACCGCCAGGCTCGCCGGGTCGGCCCAGTGGAGGTCGTCGAGCACGAGTAGCGTCGGAATGGTCGCGGAGCGAGCGGCCAGGATTGCACCGATCGCCTGCACGAGAACCCGCTGCTTCCCGGCCGGTGAGAGATCGGCGAGCTCGAGCGTACTCGCGGCGGCGGTGCCCAGGACGTCGTCCAGGACGCGCGCCCACGTCGCGATCGTCGCCCCGTCGACGTCGGTCACGGCGGCGCGCAGCGCTGCATCGGTCTTCATGTCCGTGCGGCCGTCCGGAACGCGAAGGAGCTGCGGCACGAGCTGCCCGACGAGGTGATACGGAAACGCCGAGGCATACGACCGCGACGAGGTCCAGGCCGTTGCAAAGCCGCTCGTCTCCGCGCGCCGCAGGAGCTCGAGCGCAAGCCGGCTCTTGCCGATTCCCGGCTCCCCCACCAGCGCAACCATCATGCCGCGGCCCTCGCGCGCCTCCTCGATGGCCGATTCCAGCGCGGCCAGCTCTCGCTCCCGTCCGACGAGCCGGGCCTCGCCGCCGCGAGCGCGCCGGCGCTCGGCCACCGCCGACTCCAGTCGCCATGCCTCGACGGTATCGGTCCGCCCCTTCACCGCCATGGACTCGCGAGGCGCGAAGTCGAATGCCTCGTATGCGAGACGGCGAGTCGTGCCGCCGACCAGCACCTCGCTCGGCTGCGCGCTCTGCTGGAGGCGTGCCGCGACGTTCACCGCGTCGCCGCTCACGCTGTACTCGCCCTGGTTCGGCCCGCCCGGACCGCCGACCACCTCGCCGGTGTTGACGCCGATGCGGACCTCGAGCCCTTCGTCGAGCGCGGCCACCGCCTCGCGGATCGCGGCCGCCGCATGGAGCGCGCGCTCGGCGTCGTCGTCGTGAGCCTGCGGCACGCCGAACAGCGCCATGACCGCGTCACCGATGTACTTCTCGACGCTGCCCCCGTACCGCTCCACCTCCGCGGCCACCGCGCCGAAGTACGAGCGCTGGAGTTCGCGGACCTGCTCGGGATCGGTCGACTCGGCGCGTCCGGTGAAGCCGACGAGGTCGGCGAACAGCACCGTAACGAGCCTCCGCTCGTCGCTCATCGTCACGCCGCGTATTGTGGCGACCGCCGCAAACCCCTACGCGCCCTGCTTGTAGGCGGCGCCGGCGGCGCGCCGGCGGTCGTGCTGTGACAGGAGGCGCTTCCGCAGGCGGATGGCAGTGGGGGTGACCTCGACCAGCTCATCGGCCGCGATGAACTCGATCGCCGACTCGAGCGTGAGCACGCGCGGCGGCGTGTGGATGCGGTAGTCGCCATCGGTCGCCTGGGTGCGCATCTTCGAGAGCGCCTTCGACTTCGTCGGGTTGACGTCCATGTCGCCGGAGCGGCTGTTCTCGCCGATGATCATCCCCTCGTAGACCTCGGTGGACGGACCGATGAACAGCTCCGACCGCTCCACCAGCGACGAGAGCGCATACGCACGCGACTCGCCCGTTCGATCCGCGACGAGCACGCCACTGGTCCGATGCGTCACCTCGCCCGCCATCGGCCCATAGCCCTCGCCGATCTGGTGCAGCAGCGCCGTCCCGCGCGTGTCGCTCAACAGCTGCCCGCGGTAGCCGATGAGCCCGCGGGTCGGGCACGATGAACTCGAGGCGCGCCCGTCCGTCGGCATCGGAGCTCAGCTGCTCGAGGCGTCCCTTGCGGGCCGCCATCGCCTGCTGCACGACGCCGATGTACTCGGGCGGGATGTCGATCGTCACCCGCTCGTACGGCTCATGGCCGTCGCGCAGGATGACCTCCGGACGCGAGACGGTCAGCTCGTACCCCTCACGCCGCATCTGCTCGATCAGCACCGCCAGCTGGAGCTCGCCGCGGCCGCGGACCTCGTACGTGTCGCCCGACTCGGTCGGGTGAACCTCGATCGCCGTGTTGCCGAGCACCTCGCGGTCGAGCCGCGCCTTGATCTGGCGGCTTGTCAGGAGGCTCCCGTCGCGCCCGGCCATCGGCGACGAGTTGACGCCGAACGTCATCCGCAGCGTCGGCGCATCGACGTCCAGCCGCGGCAGCGGACGCGGGTCGTCGGGATCGGTCAGCGTGTCGCCGATCATCACCTCCGGCAGGCCCGCCACGCTGACGATGTCGCCGGGTCCGGCCTCGGTGATGTCGACGCGGTCGATGCCGTGCGCCGTCTGCAGCGCCGAGACCGATGCGACCATCGTGGCCGTCCGCCCGGGCTCGACGGTGCCATCGGTGCTTTCGGCCTCTTCCCTGACGATCGCCACGCGCTGGCCGATCCGCAGCGTGCCGTTGCGGATCCGGCCGACCGCCATGCGGCCGACGTAGTCGTTGGCGCTCAGGTTCGTGACGAGCAGCTGGAGCGGGTGACCGTCCTCGTAGGTCGGCGGCGGCGTGACTTCCACCATCAGGTCGAGCAACGGGGTCAGATCGGTCCCCGGCTGGGCCAGGTCGCGGGTGGCGGTGCCGGCCTTGGCGTTCGTGTAGACGACGGGGAACTCGATCTGGTGGTCATCGGCGCCGAGATCGATGAACAACCCGTACACCGCGTCGAGCACCTCGGTTGGCCGCGCGTCGCTCCGGTCGATCTTGTTCAGCGCGACGATCACCGGAAGGTGGCGTTGCATCGCCTTCTGGAGGACGTAGCGGGTCTGCGGGAGCGGCCCTTCGGCCGCGTCGACCAGCAGCAGCACGGCGTCGACCAGGAGGAGTGAGCGCTCGACTTCGCCGCCGAAGTCGGCGTGGCCCGGCGTGTCGACGATGTTCAGGCGGACGCCCTCGTAGTCGACGGTCGTCTGCTTGGCGAGGATCGTGATCCCCTTCTCGCGCTCGAGGTCGCCGGAGTCGAGCACCCGCTCGACAAGCGTCTCGTTGCTGCGGAACGTGCCGGTCTGGCGCAGCATCCCGTCCACGAGCGTGGTCTTGCCGTGGTCGACATGGGCGATGATCGCGATGTTCCGCAGGTCGCTGCGAACGGCGACGGTTCCGGTGGGCATGCGTCGAATCCTAAGGCTGGTGCCGCCTGAGCGCTCTGGCCGTCTATCGTGGGCATGTCATGGTCAAGCTGCAGCGCCGGCCCTTCGGCGAGCCCGACAGCGTGCGCGAGGTCCCGTTCGGCCGCCTCGAGACGTACGACCTGGGCGAGATCCGCATCGGTCGCTCGATCCTCCAGCCGGGATGGCGCTGGAGCGAGTCGATCCAGCCGATCTCGCGCACGGAGCTGTGCGAGTACCACCACATCGGGGTCTGCCTCTCCGGACGGATGCGCGTCCGGACGCGCGAGGGCGCCGAGCTCGCGGTCGAGGCGGGCCAGTTCTACGAGATCCCGGCCGGCCACGACTCCTGGATCGAGGGCGACGAGCCGTACGTGAATCTCGAGTGGCAGCCGAGCGTGGCCTTCGGCCAGGCGGAAGGCGGCGATTTCGATCGGATCGTCACCACGCTCCTGGTGACCGACATCGTCAACTCGACGGCTCGGGCGCTCGAGCTGGGCGACGGAGCCTGGCGCGACCTGCTGGCGCGGCACGATCGAGCGGTGCGAGACCTGCTCGACCGGTTCCGCGGCCGCGAGGTGTCGACGACCGGCGACGGGTTCGTTGCCCTCTTCGACGGCGCCGAGCGGGCGATCCGCGCAGCGCTTGAGATCAGCCGGGTCACATCGGAGATCGGTCTCGAGGTTCGGGCGGGCGTCCATACCGGCGAGATCGAGCAGGAGGGCGGCAACGTCCGCGGCGTCGGCGTCCACATCGCGGCTCGCATTGCCGACCTTGCCGGCGCGGGCACGGTCTACGCGTCGTGGGCGACGCGCGAGCTGCTGGCGGGCTCGGCCATCGAGTTCATCGACCGCGGCGACCAGGAGTTGAAGGGACTGTCGGAGCCGCGGCGGGTGTACGAGGTGGAGCCCGCAACGGAGTCGTAGGGGCTTTCCATTCTGTCAGCGCTTATATCACTATCGATATATTCGTCGACAGGGGCAACAACGCCCAGGAAACGAGCTGACTAGGCCGACTCGTCGAGGATGGCGGCGAGGGTAGCCGCTGCCGCCTCGTCGTCGGGTGCGCGGCGCGCACGTCGGACGCGGATCAGGTCCTGGACGGCTGCGACCGGTACGAGCAATCCCGCGTCCACCCGCAAGCGGACGGCATTGCGAACGAGCACGTCATAGTCGTCGCCGGCGACGGTGCTGGTCAGGACGTGCAGGCGGCTGGGATCGGCTGACTCGCCAAGGTCTTTCCTGGCGAGCTCGAGCCGCTCGCGGGCGATATCAGTCGTCGCGACGCAGACCTCGATGAGACCGCCGACCTTCCCGAGCGCGCCGTGCGCGACTTCCGCCAGGTCGCCGACCAGCACGAACGGCACGCTGAAGCGGCGCAGCCGACGCAGGATCCGAACGGGACTGGTCATCGGGTCCTTCGCAGCGCGCCCGAGTGCAAGTTGCGTGCGTCGCGGCACAGTCAGGGCCAACTGTCTGCGGATGGCCTCGCGATCCACCACTGAACCGATCGGTTCAATGGCGAGCCGGTGCCCGGCGGCGTGCAGGATGGTGATCAGCGTCGCCGTCCGCGGGACCACCGCTCCGCTCTCGATTCGCGCGATGCTCGGCTGGGGCAGGCCCGTCGCCTGCGCGAGCTCGTGCTGGGTCATACCGGCGCGTTTGCGCGCCCACCTGACCGTCGGTCCGATCGCCGTCGCGTCCATTCACCGAATATATCACTATCGATATAATCCCTGACAGTTTCGTCCACGCCTCCGAAACGGATTGGGCCGCAGCCGCATCGTAAGGCTCCCTCCTCGTCTCCGAAGTCGGGAGCCGGAATGAACGAGCGGACGAACGGGAGGAAGCCCTGGCGATCTCCGCCCTCGTCGCCGAAGTCGGAGTACCAGTCGACATACCAGAGATCGACCGGAGGCACGAGCACGACGGCGCGCTGGAACAAGAACGGGGCGCCTAGGTCATCGGTCGGGGACCTCCGGCGACGGGACCGATGCGCCGCCAGCGCACGCCACCAGCGCGAACGCGATGGCGAGCGGCGGCAGCGCCCGGGCGACTGTCGGTCGCATCGAGGTCGATCGGTCTGGGCTTGCCTAGACCCCGGCGACCTCGGCGATGAAGCTGCGAACCGTCGGGCTGTTGACCTCGGTGTACACGCCGGGGTAGCGCTGCTTGGCGCACCCGATGCCGTAGGACACGATCCCTACCTGGATCCGAGTGCCGCTCGACGTGGTCGCGAACAGCGGCCCGCCGCTGTCGCCACCGCAGCTGTCGACCCCCTTCTGGCCCGCGCATAGCTGCGTCTCGACCGTCACGAAGCCGTGATACGCCGTGTCGCACGTCGCGTCGGCCACCACCGGCACGACGACCTCGCGAAGCTCGTTCGGGAAGCTCGCCTGTCCGGTCTTCGAGGTGTTGCCCCAGCCGATGACGGTCAGCTGGGTCCCGGCGATCTCGAAGCCGTTGTCGCTCGGTCCGGCCAGCCGAATGGGCGTGATGCCCCTCACCGGCCTGGCAAGCTCGAGCAGCGCGACGTCGGGAGAGATCTGGTTCGGGTCGTAATCGGGATGGATGTGGATCGATCGGACCGCGATCCGCTGGCCCTCGGTGCTGTTGAGGTGAGTGCGGCTGACGGCCACGGCCACCTCCTCCGGCCCTGCCAGGAAGTCGGCACAATGCGCCGCGGTCAGGACCCAGCGCGAGGCGATCAGCGATCCGCCGCAGAACTGCTTCTGGAAGTCGTTGCCGGCCGTTGGCTCGAAGAGGAGCGCGACCATGAACGGGTACTCCCCGAAGTCGGCGGGCTCGCCCCCGATGATGCGCGGCTCGGGCTTCGGCGCGGCCGCAACCGATTGGACGAGCGCGGTGAGGACCAGGACGAGCGCGGTGATGGTGGCGACGATCCCGCGTCGCCCGGCGCGTGCTGTCACGGACACATTCCCCTCCTGTGAGTGCGTTGACGTGGACCCAAAGGCTAGCGCGTCAGCGCCGATCGAACCAATCGAGTGACCGGCGGATCGCCTCGTCGGCGTCCGTGGCGCCGACGTCGAACGCGGTGCGGAATTTCGAGTCGTCGACGACCCATGGACGCTCCCACTGGTACAGCGTCTCGCGCAGCTCCCGCAGCAGCGGCATGAATAGACCGAGGCCGAGGAGCATCGGCCGCGTCACCCGCGACGGCCGCACCGGGCGCCCGACGATCGCCGCAGTCCGCTCGGACCACTCCGCGCCGCTCAGCGCAGGGCTGACAGGCAGGTGCCAGGCCTGGCCGTCGCCCTCAGGATGCTCGCCGAGGGTCACGAGCCCGGCGGCGATGTCGGGAAGGAACGAGAGCGCGTGCGGCTGGTCCAGACGGCCCATCCAGCGGGGCGCCTTGCCGCGCGCCACGGCGCCGAAGAACTGCTCCCCGACCGCCGAATTGACGGCGCGCGGGCCGTAATAGTCGGACGCTCGGCCGATCGCGACGCGCAGCCTGCCGCCGGCATGCCGCTCTAAGAGCTCGTTGCTGAGCCGGGCTCGCAGGCCACCCTTCTTGCCGGTCGCCGCCATCGGCGTCGACTCGGTCATGGGTCCATCCGTCGGCCCGTACATGTACAGGTTCTCGACGACGACGAGCCTCGCCCCCGCCGCCTCCGCGGCGTCCGCGACGTTCGCCTGGAGCGTCGGAAACTCCTCAACCCAGCGCGTGTACTCCGGAGCGGCACAGGCGTACACGACCGATGCGCCCGCGACGGCGTCGATCGCCTGCCGGCTGTCCATGAGGTCGCCGTCCTTGCGGCCGATTGCGCGGACGCGGCGTCCGCGCCGCGATAGCTCCTCGACGACCGCTCCGCCGATGGCGCCGGTGCCACCGATGACGACGTGCAGCTCCTGGTCCGTGCTCATTGGTTTCGTCCTTCCGCGCTAATCTAGTCAGTGGTAAGATAGCGATCCTAGGACCGTATCTAGACGGTGTCAAGTTCATGACGGCGAAGCGGTCGAGCTACCACCACGGCAACCTGCGACGGGCGCTGCTGGACTCGGGCCTTGCGCTCCTCTCCGAGCGCGGTCCGGACGGCTTCACCCTGCGCGAGGTGGCGCGCCGCGCCGGCGTGAGCCACGCCGCCCCCTACCACCACTTCGCCGATCGGGGCGCGCTGGTCCGCGGGATCGTGGCCGAGAGCTTCGAGCTGCTCGGCTCGGCTTTGGCCGATGCGGCATTGGTCTCCGGCGACGATCCGTTCGACCGCCTCGAGGCGATGGGCCTCGCCTACGTCGACTTCGCGCTGGACCACCCGCAGCGGTATCGGCTGATGTTCAGGACCGAGCTGAGCAGATCGACCGACACGGATGCGCCAACCGAGGCCGACCTCGCCGGTGGCGGCGCCTTCGCCACGCTGATGGCCGTCGTCCAGGACGCCGCCGACCAGGGGCTGCTGCGCGACGGGACCGATGCGGGCGGCGCCGCCGTCACGGCCTGGTCATCGGTCCATGGCCTGGCGTCGCTGATCCTGGAGGGCGCGATCGGGATCCGCGCAGACCAGCGCGAGCGCGCGCGCCAGGTGGCGGCCCACGTCATCGGCCTGGTGGTTGGAGGCCTGCGGCGCTAGCGCGTTCCGATCGCCGTCGCATTGGGCCGGTCGTCTACTTACCTCGCGCGACCCAGTCACCGCCCTCGATGACGTCGCCGAGCTCCTCCGGCGGGCCGTTGTAGAAGTAGACGTAGGCATGGTCAACCGGTTGGTCGTACATCCGCGCGAGCCGCCGCACGTACTGCGATCCGGCCTCGTCGGCCGGGTCGTACAGCTCGAGCGCGTCGAGCGTCGCCAGCATCGCCTCGTCCGCGAGCGGATAGACCTCGACGACCACGCGACCGTCGCCTTCCACGAGCGCCGGATAGGCATACGGCCGATACGGCGCCCGCGGCACCTCGTGCAGCACGCCGTCCACGTGGCCGCTGCCGACCAGCGGCGCCCCGCGGAGCAGCCCGTGGTTGCGCTGGCCGCGGCGCAGCGTGCCGTAGACGGCGACGAAACCGCGGGCAACGGGACGATCCACGTCCGGATGCTATCGGCGCGGGTCTATGCCTGCTCGTACACCGTTCGCGATCGCTGAGCTGACGGAGTCCGTCGAACGGTTATTGGGCGAGGCCGCTCGGAACTAGTCCTGGCCGTCACCGACCGGTGCATCCAGCTCCTGCCGCGCGTCCACAAGCAGATGTGCTCGTTTCGGGTCGCCGTCGGTTTCCGAGGCGAGGCCATCCAGGATCTCGTGGCTGCGTTGGCGCAGAGGCCCCATCGACTCCGGGCGCCCGGTTCGACGGTGCGCGCGATACACGACGAGCACTGCCTCGACCTGCAACTCGAATCGACGACGGTCCACCTGCCCACCTGATGTGACGGAGCCAACGCATCCGCAACAATCGTGCCCCGGGCCTTCTAGGACCGATCGATCTCGTCCCGGAGGGCGCCAAGCTCCTCCACCGCGAGCAGGTCCTTGGGGCGACCGGCCGCTCGCTTCATCCGAATGAGGTCCTCGAGCGATGCGACCAGGACTCGGTGACCGAAGAGCGTGTACGCATCGGCCGTCCGAGCCAGCTCTTCGTAGCCCACGCCGCCGGAGGGCGTGCCCAGGATGTCGACCCAGCCGACGTCCGTCGTGAAGGTGAACGAGTCCCCGCGCTCCAGCGCCTTGGCGTCGAGCCGAAACGGCAGGCCCGGCTCGGCACCGCGGAGGTCGGCGTGGACCTCGCGCAGCGCATCGGCCAGGCGCTCCAGATTCTCAGGATCGCGTGCGTGGCAGACGTCGACGTCCTGCGTGACGACGCCGGCCCCATGCGTGATCGCGGCGAGGCCGCCGATCAGGACGTAGCGGACCTCATGACGGCCGAGGAGGCCGATGACCTCCGCGGGCCGGAAGTCAGGCGCCCGTCCGGCCACGTCGGACCTCGTCCCGGAAGGCCGCGAGGCTCGTCCCGGCTCGGCCGGCGGCCTCGATGCGTTCCTCGGGCGTCATCGCCAGGGTGGCCGCGAGCATCGTGCGGTCGACGCCAGCGCCGACCCTCGGAGCCAGCTCGAGCGTGCTCCCGGTCGCGGCGATCAAGTGCGAGAGCGTGTCCACCCGTGGCGAAACGGCACCCGCCTCGATGCGAGCAATCGCCGGCTGGGGCACGCCGGCCCTGGCGGCCAGGGCTCGCTGGGTCAGGCCGGCGTGTCGGCGGGCGTATCGAAGGGCTCGTGCGGCATTCATCGGTCGGATGATAACACTTTTGTTATCAGCACCGACCGCGCGGCCGATAGATCGGCCACTGATGCGCACGAAGCGCGCGAGGCGGCGCTGTCTAGGGACTGACGGCGCGGGCCGCCCAGGCCCAGGCGGTGAGCGTGAAGGGGCCGCTCGGCATCATCTCGCGCGCCCTCTCCCGAAGCGCGGCCCGATGGCCGTCGTCCAGTCGAGCCACGTAGCTGCCGGCCGGGCCGACGCCCAGCGTGTACGGCTCCCACCAGTCGTCGAATCCGGCATGCTCGTGGCTGACCGATAGAGCCGCAGGCTGGACGTCGCGGAAACCGGCCGACTCGAAGAGCTCGGCGAGGTGGCCTTCGCGCGCGCCGGCCATCAACGACTCGTCCGCGACGTCGGAGTCGAGCTCCCGCGCAACGCGCCAGAAGTCGCTGAGCGGCGCCCGCCCGCCGGCGAGATCCCAGACGCAGGCCGCCACCACGCCGCCGGGGCGTGAGACGCGACGCATCTCGGCAAGGCCGGCGACCGGATCGGCCATGAAGTGGACGACGAGCTGCGCGATCGCCACGTCGAAGGCGTCATCGTCGAAGGGCAGCGCCTCGGCGCTCGCCGCGAGGACCGTGACGCCTGGGTGACGGGCACGCGCAGCCTCGACGAACGGCCCGGATGGGTCGACCGCCGTCACGGCATCGGCGCCAAGACGGCGCACCAGCTCCTCGGTCAGCGCGCCGGGGCCGCAGCCGACGTCGAGCGCGCGCTGGCCGCCTGCGATTCCAGCGAGATCGGCCATCTGCGGCGACAGGAGGCGCGAGTATCGGCCCATGAAGCGGTCGTAGGAATCGGCGGCCACGTCGAAGGTCACCGTGGCAGTCTAGGGCCGGGCACCTTGCGCCAACCGTAACGGTGGGGCATCATGCCGCCCGACCATCGAACCATCTCACCAGGAGGACCAAGGCAGTGACGATCGCCCTTGTCGTTCCTCCCGGCCGTGCGGAGCACGCCTGACCTCATCGGTCTGACCTGAGGCACCGGCGCTCCCAGGCGGTCGGGACGAATTCACCCATGTCCCACCCCGAAACGGGAGCGTTTTCTCGTGTCCGTCACGCATCCGCTGCGCGGGCCGTCGTTCGCCTGGCCCGATGGCGAGGCCTACACCGACATCCCGCGCGGCACCCTCAAGTCCGGCAAGGAGGCCGAGATCTTCCTGGTGGAGCGTCGCTTCGCCGAGTCCGGTCCGCGCCTGCTCGCCCACAAGCGATACCGCATCCGCCATCCCGGCAAGGACCAGCTCCGGGACGAGGGCTTCTCGAACTCGTCGTCGTTCCGGCGCCACGCCATGTACCGCGAGGGCTGGAACGTCGGCGCGCGCGACCGTCGCGCGCTCGCGGCCGGCAACAAGAGCCGCCACGGCCTCGAGCTGGCCGCCCAGCTGTGGCCGATGCAGGAGTGGGCGGTCGTCCGTCGTGCCTGGGAGGCGGGCGTATCGGTCCCGTTCCCGGTCGAGCAGAGCGAGGACGGCTTCCTGATGGAGTTCATCGGCGACGAGTCGGAGGCGGCACCGAAGCTGGCGCAGGCACGCTTGAAGGCCGATGAGCTCGCATCGGCCTGGGCGCAGCTGGCCGGCAACCTGCGTGCGCTGACCGCGGCCGGCCTCGCCCACGCCGACCTGTCCGCCTACAACCTGCTGTGGTGGAAGGGGCGGCTGGTGGTGATCGACCTGCCGCAGGCCGTGGAGTTCACGACCAACCCCGATGCCTTCGAGCTGCTGCACCGGGATGTCGCCAACGTCGGCGACTGGTTCGGCCGGCGCGGCGTGTCAGTGGACGTCGAGGCGCTCTATGCCGAGCTGGTGACGATCGCCTGGCTCGGCTGATCGGCGCGGTCCGCGGCGCGAGCCCGCAGCGCCCGTTCGAGGTCGTCGCGGCCCTCGACGAGCACCCGTCGCAGCGCGTCGTCGAGATCCGCGTCGAGCGCGCGGCTGACGAGCTCGACGGTGTTCCGCGAGACGAGCAGCGCCGGGAACATCGCGCGCGTGATGTTCCACGCCGCCTCTGCCGGCCGCGTTCGCCAGATCCCCGGCAGCGCGGCGAGGTACGGCTCGACGTACGGCGCGCACAGCTCGAGCTGCTCGGTGTGCCAGAAGTTCTCGGTCGTCGCGCGGAGGATCGCGACCGAGAGGGAGTCCGAGCCGGCGACCGACTCCCATGCCGCGGCTTTGGCCTCCGCGGTCGGTCGTGAGACCCGCGCCGCGGTCGCCGATTCTGCGCCGTGGGAGGTCGCATCGCGCTCGAGCTCGGCGGCGATGGCCGCATCATCCGCCGCACCGATGACGGCCAGCCGCTTGACGATCAGCCAGCGCAGCTCGGGGTCGAGGGTCAGCCCGACGGGAACCTCGCGTCCATCCAGCCAGCCGGCGATGCGGGCCGCGTCGTCACCGGCGGCCGCCGAGCGAGCGTAGACGCGCGCGAAGATGACCTGGAGGTCGCTCCCCGCCTCCGCCGCGGCCAGGAGCTCGGCGCTGCGCGCCGCGAGCGCGGCGAGTCGGGCGTCTCGCTCGTCCGGCAGGCCGTATCGGTCGATCGCCAACCGGGCCCGCCCAAGAATGTCCTCGACGAGCGAGACGTCGCGCTCCGCGCCGACCGAGCCGATCACGAACGAGACGTAGTCTCCCGCCGGCAGCTCGGCGTCGCGGGCCGTGTCCCACGTCGAGGCCCAGATCAGCGCGCGCGGCAGCGCGTCGTCGAGGCCGGACAGCCCGCCGGCTCGGACCGTTGCCAGCGAGCGCGGGTCGAGCCGGATCTTCGCCCAGGTCAGGTCGTCGTCGTTGAGGAGCAGCAGGTCCGGCACGCGGACGCCGGCGAGCGCCGGCACCTCGGTCCGGACGCCGACGACATCGACCTCGATCCGATCGCGACGCACGAGACGGTCACCGTCCTGGTCGTACAGGCCGATCGCGATCCGGTGCGAGCGCAGCGTGGGATGGTCGGCCGGCGCCTCCTGGAGCACCGCCACCGACCGATACGCGTCGCCGTCCTCGTGGATCTCCGAGCGCAACACGTTCACGCCGGCCGTCTCGAGCCACTCCTTGCTCCACGCGCCGAGGTCCCGGCCACTGGCGGGCTCGAGGGCCGCGAGCAGATCGGCCAGCGTCGTGCTCCCGTACGCATGGCGGTCGAAGTAGTCCCGCAGCCCGGTGACAAAGGCGTCGAAGCCGACCCACGCGACGAGCTGCTTCAGGACCCCGGCGCCCTTGGCATACGAGATCCCGTCGAGGTTGAGGAGCGCCGCCTCGGTGTCGGGCGCATCGGCCGCGATCGGATGGGTCGAGGGCAGCTCGTCCTGTCGGTAGCCCCAGGCCTTCATCGCCGCGCAGAACCACGCCCACCTAGAGCTGAAGCGCATCGACTGGTCCGTCGCCAGCGTGCCGATGTACTCGGCGAACGACTCGTTCAGCCACAGGTCGTCCCACCAGCGCATCGTCACGAGGTCGCCGAACCACATGTGCGCCATCTCGTGCGCGATCGTGATCGCGCGTTCGGCGCGCTCGTCATCGGTCACGCGCGAGCGGAAGATGAACTTGTCGCTGAACTTCACGCAGCCGGGGTTCTCCATCGCGCCCATCTCGTACTCGGGCAGGAAGGCCTGGTCGTACTTGCCGAACGGGTACGGAACGGCGAAGACGCGGTGGTAGAAGTCGAAGGCTTGGCGGGTCTGCTCGAAGAGCTCATCCGAGTCGAGGTGCTCGCCAAGCGAACGGCGGACGTGGAGGCCCAACGGGATCGCGCCGTGGGTCTGGTACGCCGAGTGGAAGGCGCCCCCGACGAGCACCATCAGGTACGTCGAGAGCGGCGGCGTGGCCTCGAAGGTCCACGAACCGTTGCCGTCGCTCTCGCCGGCGCCGTTCGAGAGGACGGTCCAGTGCGCCGGCGCGCGGACTCGCAGCCGAAACGGCGCCTTCAGGTCGGGCTGGTCGAAGCAGGCGAAGATGCGCCCGGCGTTGTTGACGACGCTCTCGGCCCAGACGTAGACCTCTTCGTCGGCCGGATCCACGAACCGATGCAGCCCCTCCCCCATCCGCGAGTAGGAGCAGTCCGCGCTGACGACGAGCTCGTTGGTCGCTTCCAGCGCCGCCAGGCCGATTCGCTCACCATCGACGGCCTCCGCCTCGACCGGTTGACCGTTGAGCACGACCGATTCGACGTTCGACGCGGCAAGGTCGAGGAACGTCGCCGCCCCCGGCTCGGTGCAGTCGAACGCGATCCGCGTAGTCGAGCCGAACAGCTCCTCGCCCCGCGTCAGGTCGAGCTCCACGTCGTAGCCGCGGACGCGCAGCAGCCTCGAGCGCTCGGCCGCCTCCGTCCGCTGCAAAACACCCATGCGTGGCGTGCAGTTAGGACCCTGTGGTGCGTTGCGTCAATACCGCCGTTGCCCAACACGACGCCTGAGCTGTCGCGACCGATGCGCACGATCGGGCCATGCCCGTCGTCGACTACCGCCAGTTCATCAACCGCGACTTGCCGCTGCGGGTCCGCGCCTGCGAGTCGAAGGTCGTCTACGTCAGCCGCGGCGAGGCGCGCAGCGCGTCCCACAACCGGCGCTTCGACGGCTCGGTGACCCCGTACCACTGCCGCTTCTGCGACCGGTGGCACCTCGGCCATCGTCGTCGCCGGCGCTAGCCTCCCGCTCCGACTCGGACGCTCACCACCTCGGTCGGAAGCTCCTTGCCCTTCAGCTCCAGGCTTCGCCGATCGAGGGCGCCATCGAGCCCCGCGGCGTTCGCGGCTTCGGCTGAGACGAGGATCTCGCCGGCCTCGGCAGCCGCCGCGATCCTCGCCGTCGTGTTGACCACGTCCCCCAGGACAGTGATCTCCACGAAGCTGCCCGCGCCGACCGTCCCGAACCACAGCCGGCCCGTATGCACGCCCGCACCGACCGGGACCCAGGGCCCGGCCGGATCCTCGTGTCCGGTCTCGCGAAGCAGTGCGCGAGCCGCCTCGATGGCCCGCTCGACGTGATTGGCGCCGAGGAACGGTGGAAAGGCAGCCACCAGCTCGTCGCCCACGAACTTGTCGACCAGGCCGCCGTTCGCGAACACGACGTCCGAGGCGACCGTGTAGTAGCGGTTGAGCGTCGCACGGAAGTCCGCCGGCGAGAGGCGTTCTCCGAGCTCCGTCGAGCCACGGATGTCGGCGAAGAGGGTCGACGCCTCGACCTCGGCCCCGCCGCGTCGCTTCAGCAGCTGGCGCTCACAGGTCGTGCACATGTTCGGATTCACCGCCGACTGCCGCTTCCCGATCGTGCGCATGACCGCACCGCCGGCACCGGTGAAGGGTGACGCACACAGCTGACAGCGCGGGTTGGCGGGTAGCCGGCTGAAGATGCGCCGGCCGACCCCCATCAGCGAGTCCGGGTGCTCCAGGAACGTTCGCCAGTGGTCCTCGTCCGCCTCGTTGGGTGGCAGTGGCTGTCGCGTCTCGAGCTCCGGCATGGCGCCATTATCCGTGGCACCGCCAGTCCGCCCAGACCGCGAATCGAGGTCGGCGCCGTGGCTATTCCCCCAGTGCGTGTATCGGCCAAGAAGTGGCCGCTTCAGTCACCCAGGGAATACCCGGGTCGCGTGAAGGAAGCCCGTTCCCCTTCCACTTCGGGGCGCGCGAAGCAGCCCTCGAGGTGGTCGTTGACGATGCCCATCGACTCCATGAACGAGTACACGGTCGTCGGCCCGACGAAGGACCAGCCGCGACGCCGGAGGTCCTTGCTCATCGCCACCGATTCCGGGCTCGTCGGCAGCTGCATGAGCGCCTCGCGATCGAGGATCGAGGGCCGCGACGCGGGGTCTGGCTCGTAGGACCAGGCGTAGGCCGCGAGGCTGCCGAACTCGTCGCGCAGCTCCCCGCAGCGGCGGGCGTTGTTGATGGTCGCCTCGATCTTCCCGCGGTGGCGCACGATGCCCGCATCGGCCATGAGGCGGTCGACGTCATCGGTACCGAAGGATGCGACGGTCGCGATCTCGAAGCCCGCGAAGGCGGCGCGGAAATTCTCGCGCTTGCGCAGGATCGTGAGCCAGGAGAGGCCGGACATGAAGCCCTCCAGGCTGAGCTTCTCGAAGAGGCGCCGATCGTCGGCGACCGGCCTCCCCCACTCGTGGTCGTGGTAGGGCCGATAGAGCTCGTCGCCGGCGCCCCACCAGCAGCGGGGGATGCCATCGGGCTCGAGGGTGATGCCGTCGGGAGCCGCGTTCACGCCCCGTATTCTGCGCCGGGCATCATGCCGGTTCCGGTCAGGAACCGATGACGCCCGCGCGGACGCGGGCGTCATCGGTCTGGGCGTGAGCGTTACGGGGTGGTGCAGACGGGACCGATCTGCTCGTTGATGATCATGTTGTTGCGGGAGACCAGCAGGCGCGAGTCGATGTCGCAGTCGCGACCGTCGCCCCACAGCATGTCGGTGTGCGAGGTGACCGAGTAGAGGATCGTGAAGTTCCCCTGCGAGACATGGCGTGACGTGATCCTCGCGGAGCTGTTGTAGACGAGCATCTCGCCCTTCGTGGCGGTCTGGTCCATCGTGTAGGTCTCGGTCACGTCGAGACGTCCGGTGGAATAGCTGACGAACTTGCGCGTGCCGGCGGTCCAGGTCTGGACGACGGTCCCGTCGAACTCCCAGTGGACGTTGTAGTCGCTGATCGGCTCGACGGTGACGACCGGCGGCTTCGGCTTGGGCGCGGCGGCCAGGGCGGCGGGGGCGAGCGCCAGGACCGCGGTTGCGGCGATGACGGCGGAGAGCGTGAGCTTGCGGAACATCGGTCTGAATTCCTTCGGATGATGGCTTGTGGTCTCCCTCGCCCGAGAGTTTCCGGGGCGCGGAGTCAGTCGCCATCGGCCGTGTGACCGATCCACGGATACGACAGTCGCCGGAGCGCGAAATGAACGGAAGGTCCCTGCATGGCAGTATCTACCCGTGATGCGTCGAATTGGCCTGCTGGTGGGTCTCGTCATCCTGGCGGGCTGCGGCAACATGCTGAATCCCGAGGGAGAGACCCCCACGCCCTCTCCGTCTCCGTTGCCGTCCGGCGTGGCGAACATCACCGACACCGGCGACACGACCCTGGCCCCAGGGCGCTATACGCGCCACGACTTCGCCCCGCGCGTGACCTTCGAGGTCGATGACCAGTGGTCCGGGCGCCAGATCTTCGACGGCTACTACACCATCCAGCAGGGCGCGGCCGCAGACCCGCACGTCATCGCCGTCCAGTTCGCCCGACCCATTGGCGTCTACGGCGAGGACGGCGAGCAGGAGCCGGCCGATGCGGCCGACGCGGCCGCGATCCTCGAGACGAACCCGGGCCTCGAGGTCGTCGAAACCAGCACGTCGCAGATGGGTGGCCTCGAGGGCAGCCAGATCACGGTGGAGAATGCCGGAACCGAGGCGGTCGAGTTCCTGCGTGTGCCGCAGGGCACGATCGCCCTCGAATCGGATCGGCGCCTCTGGATCGCCTTCTTCGACGCCGACGAGGGACTGCTGGCCATCATGGTCGGCGGCTCGATCGAGCGCTGGGAAGAGGCGCTCGCGGCGGCCGAGCCCGTGCTCGAGTCGGTGGACATCGAGCAGGACTGACCGCCGACGCGGTCGCCTAGCGGGTGCGGACCCCGAACCCGCCTTCGCCGACGGGAACGCGCCTGCGAAGAAGGCGAGGCCGAGCGGATCGAGAGGTTCACGTAGGCCACCTCGTTTTGGGCGTGGTTGACGCCGATCGCTCAATGCACGGATCGGAGCACGCGCCGGCGACGCCGAGGTCGCGCTACTCCAGGGCCGGCTGCGGCTCCGGCTTCGGGGCCGATGCGCGCCAGCCGGACTCCTGACGCTCGCCGATCTTTCCGGCCGGCATCACCACCGCGACGAGCAGCGCCGCGAGCAGCGCGGTCACGATCCCGACCACGAACGTCGCGCCGGTGGCGATCGAGAACGCCTGGTGGATCCCCTCGACGATGGCCGGGATCAGCGGCTCGACCTGCGCCTGGAACTGCTCGGGCACCTGCGCCAGGATCGCCGCGCCGAGGTCGCCGACGCTGGTGAGCTCGTTGAACTGGGTCGCATCGGCGCTGGCGAACTGGTCGGCGAACTCCGGTGGGACGCCGGCCTCCACGAGCTGCGCGGGCGTCTCCTCGAGCAGCGTCGAGCCGAAGATCGTGCCGGCGATCGCCAGTCCGACGGTGCCGCCGACCTGCTGGAACAGGGTCAGGCTGCTCGTGCCGGTTCCGAGGTCGCGCACCGGCACGGCGTTCTGCACCGCCAGCGTGAAGACCGCGAACGACGGTCCGACGCCCAGGCCGGCCAGCGCCATCCACAGCCACAGGAGCGGCTGGGGCGTGTCGGGCCGGATGTTGGTCAGCAGGAACAGCGCGAAGGCGAGCAGCAGCAGCGCGGTGATGATCAGCGCCTTGTAGCGGCCGGTGCGCGCGACGAGCTGGCCGGAGCCGACAGCCGAGATGATCAGGCCGCCGAGCAGCGGCAGGATCTGATAGCCCGACTCGGTCGCCGAGCTACCGGCCACGAACTGGAACCAGCGGGGCAGGAAGACGATCGCGGCGAAAAAGCCCATGGCTGCGAGGAACATCGCCATCACGCTGGCGCTGAAGGTCCGGATGCGGAAGAGGCGCAGCGGAACGATCGGCTCATGGGCGCGCGACTCGGCGAAGACAAAGGCAATGGCCAGGGCCAGGCCGAGCAGGATCAGCCCGCCGACGGAGGGATCACTCCAGTCGTCGAACTGCTTGTTCGTGAAGCCGATGAGAATCGGCACGAGCGCGCCGACCAGCAGCGCCGCGCCGAGGTAGTCGATGTGCCGGTCCGCGTCCTCCAGCCGCCGTGTCGGCAGCGTGCGCGAGATCACGACCAGCACGACGGCACCGATCGGGAGGTTCACGAAGAAGATCCAGTGCCAGCCGAAGTTGTCGGTGATCAGTCCACCGATGGCCGGGCCGAGCAGGGAGCTGACGCCGAAGACCGCGCCGAAGAAGCCCTGGTACTTGCCGCGCTCCGACGGCGCGAAGATGTCGCCGATGATCGCGAGCGCGATCGGGAACAGCGCTCCGGCGCCGAGACCCTGAACGCCGCGGAACAGCAGGAACTGCCACATCTCCTGGGAGAGGCCGCACAGCAGCGAGCCGATCAGGAAGACGCTCACGCCGAAGAGGAAGATCGGGCGGCGGCCGAAGATGTCGGAGAGCTTCCCGTACAGCGGCCCGGACACCGTCGCGGTGAGCAGGTACGCCGTGAACGCCCACACGTAGACGTCGTTGCCCTCGAGGTCGGTGACGATCGTCGGCAGCGCGGTCCCGACGATGGTCTGGTCGAGGGCCGCCAGGAAGATGCCGAGCAGGACGGCGCCGAGGATCTCGAGGCGGACGCGATGCGGCAGCTCGATCGGCGCGCGGTCGTGGTCGTCGTGGGTCACGGCGGTCAAGGTTGGGCTCCTCGTGGGTTGCCAGCACTCTACCCGCGATTCGTGATGGCGGCATCAACGGCGCCTGCTGGGCCCTTCCCAGCCGCGGTGAGCGGAGGCTACGATCACGTCCCCGTCCTGCTCACACGAAGGAGACATCGTCATGGCCGACCATCCCAACGCCGCGATGATCCGCGACTCCGCAAAGGCCATGGAGCGCGGCGACATGCAGGCCTCCGTGGACAACCTCGCCGATGACGTCGTCTGGCACGAGATCGGCCGCGACGAGCCAATCCGCGGCAAGCAGGCGCTCATGGAGCGCTACCAGAGCATGGGATCGGGCGGCAGCATCACCGTCGACACCCACGACGTGATCGCCAACGACGAGCACGCGGTGGCGCTGGTGACCGCGACGGCCACGATGGGAGACCGGTCGCTCACGTACCGCACGGCCGAGATCTATCACGTCAAGGACGGGAAGATCACCGAGCGCTGGGCCTTCTCGGACGACACCGAGCGAATCAACCAGTTCTTCGGCGGGATGTAGTCGCGACGCCCTGACCGGCGGCGCAGCATGGCCGACGACGAACGCGGGGTTCCGCGACTCCTGCTGGCCGCCATCGGCGTCGGCGCGGGCATCCTCAGCGGGCTGCTCGGGATCGGCGGCGGCGTGGTCATGGTCCCGGCGCTCGTCATGGCGGGGCTCGGCCAGCATCGGGCGCAGACGACCTCGCTGGCGGCGATCGTGCCGATCGCGATCGTCGGCGCGATCCTCTTCGGCCAGGCCGCGAACGTCGACATCGGTGCGGCGGTGGTGCTTGCGGCGGGCAGCCTCGTTGGCGTTCGGGCCGGCGCGCTGCTCATGCATCGGCTCAGCGAGGTGCTCCTCGCGCGCGTCTTCGCCGTCTTTCTGATCGTCGTCGCCGTCACGTTGCTGGTGCGCTGATGCCCGAGAACGTGCTGGCGCTGCTGGCGATCGGCCTGTCCGCGGGCTTCCTGGCAGGCCTGCTCGGGATCGGTGGCGGCATCCTGATCGTGCCGGCCCTCGTGCTGCTGCTGGGCTTCGACCAGCACGTCGCGCAGGGCACCTCGCTGCTGGTCATCATCCCGGCCGCGCTTGCCGGCTCGTTGACGCACTACCGCCGCGGGCGGCTCGTGGTGCGCGACGCGGCGATGGTGGCCGCCGGCGGGATCATCGGTGCGGCCATCGGCAGCCTCTCCGCGCTGTCGATCGACGACCAGCTCCTCCAACGCCTGTTCGCCGTCGTGCTGCTCGTCGTCGCGGCGCGCATGCTCCTGACGAAGCGGTCCCCGGCACCGACCGATGGCGCGTCGATTGGTAGAGCGCCGGAGCAGGATTAGAGTGCCCGAATGACCGATGCGGCCCGATCCGTCCAGCGGGTCTACCTCGTCCTGACGCTGCTGACGACGCTGGCCGCCTCGTTCATCTGGGGCGTCAACACGCTCTTCCTGCTGGATGCCGGGCTGAGCAACGCGGAGGCCTTCGCGGCGAACGCCTTCTTCAGCGTCGGCCAGGTGATCTTCGAGGTCCCGACCGGCGTCATCGCCGATACCCGCGGTCGTCGCTTCAGCTTCCTCCTCGGTGCGGCGACGCTGCTGCTCTCGACGCTGCTGTACCTGTACATGTGGAACGTGAGCGCGCCGTTCTGGGGCTGGGCGATCGCATCGGCCCTGCTGGGGCTGGGGTTCACCTTCTTCTCGGGCGCCACCGAGGCCTGGCTCGTCGACGCGCTGACGGCGACCGGCTACACGAAGGACCTCGAGACGGTCTTCGGCCGCGCCCAGATGGTGGGCGGCGGTGCGATGCTCGTCGGCACGGTCCTCGGCGGCGTGATCGCGCAGCTCACCGACCTCGGCGTGCCGTACATCGTGCGGGCCGCGATGCTCGGGATCACCCTCTTGGTGGCGTGGCGCTTCATGCACGACATCGGCTTCAAACCTGATCGCGAGGCGAGCCCGGTGAGGGCGGTGCGCAACGTCGTCACGGGTGCGGTCGACGGCGGCCTGCGCAACCGGCCGGTGCGCTGGCTGATGCTGGCCGCGCCGTTCAGCACGGGCGTCGGCTTCTACGCCTTCTACGCCTTCCAGCCGTACCTGCTCGAGCTGTACGGCGACCCGAACGCGTACAGCATCGCCGGCCTGGCGGCGGCGATCGTGGCCGGCGCCCAGATCCTCGGCGGCTTCGCGGTGCCGTTCGTCCGACGCTTCGTCAGCCGCCGCACCCACTTCATCATCTTCGCCACCGCGGGCAGCGTGCTGCTGCTGGCCGGCATCGGCCTCACCGACAGCTTCGTGGTGGCGCTCGTGATCCTGGTCACCTGGTGCGTGATCGCCGCCATCGAGGAGCCGATGCGCCGCGCGTTCATCAACCCGCTGATCCCCTCCGAGCAGCGGGCGACGGTGCTCTCGTTCGACTCGCTGATGGGCTCGACCGGCGGCGTGGTCATCCAGCCTGTGCTCGGTCGCACGGCCGATGCGTTCGGCTACGGCACGTCGTACCTGGCGGCGGCCGGGATCCAGGCGCTGGCCCTGCCGTTCGCGCTGCTCGCGCGGCGCGAGAACGCGAAGTCCGACCCGATCACCGCCGACGAGGCCGATACGCCCGCCGCCGAGGCGCCGGCCGCCTGACGCGAGCCCGTTACGGGCAGCGCAGGTTTCGGTCGAGCCCGTCCTCGACCCACTGGACCATGCGCAGCTCGCCGCCGGTGAAGGCATCGTGCTCGCAATGATCCTGCGCACCGGCCCGGGTGAGTCCGCCCGCGTGCCAGGCCGGGTAGTCGGCGAAGTCGTTCGTGCCCAAGGTGACGCGCCACCACAGCAGTGGCGTCGAGTAGAAGCCGACCTCGGCGACGTCCATCGACTCGAGGAAGTCGACCGCCCCGTGGAGTGTGGCGACGTTCAGCGAGCGGTCGCCGCGCCAGCTGTTGGCGGTCTCGACGTCCAGCCACCAGGTCGCGTCGCCGGGGACGCGGTCTGCGCCCGCCTCGGCCCAGCCGAGTGCGACGTGCGCAGCCAGCACGCGCTCGTAGCCATCGGCCGCGGCGTTCCAGCCGTAGAGGTAGGCGCAATCACGGGTGTCGTCCTCGCGCCGGGTGCAGGCGACCGGGTCCGACTGGCCGACCGGCCAGAAGCGCGAGTGATCGGGTCCTGGGTTGCCGGTGTTGAGGTAGTAGTCGGCGCCACGGCCAGCCCACTCGAGCTGGGTGGCGAGGCAGTCGTTCTCGCTGAACGTGCGGCCGCGATTGACGCCGACGACCGCGAAGCCAAACGACTCCGGAAGCTCGTCGTTGCACTGCGGCCACGACACGTCGAGGCCGAGCGGGCTCGGCGCTTTCGGCGTGGGGTTGGGTGACGGGGTGGGGGCCGGCGGCGGCGACGGGCGGGAGGGCGGTTCAACGACCCGCGTCGGGCGCGGCGAGGGCGTCGGCTCGAGCTCGAACAGGTCGGCCGGATCGTACGCGGCGACTGGCGCCACGCCGGCGACGAGCAGCACGATGGCGCCCAGGACGTTGGCAACCCTCCGTCGGGCACGGCTACGGAATGGCGACCTGGGAAGACTCATCGGGACCGCTACCCTACCCCGACGCCGGCCGGGTCGCAACGCCACCGTCACCGATTCAGTGACACCACGGGTACTATCGGCCCGATGGGCGTGACGCTACCCTCGGGAACGGTCACCTTCGTATTCAGTGACATCGCCGGCAGCACGGCGCTGCTCAAGCAGCTCGGCGACACCGAATACGGGCAACTGCTTGCCGTGCATCGGCGGCTCGTGCGCGACATCTTCGCCGCGCACGAAGGCCAGGAGATCGACACCCAGGGCGATGCCTTCTTCTACTCCTTCGTCCGCGCCCGCCAGGCCGTGGCTGCCGCAGTCGAGGTGACGCGCGCCCACGCCAAGGGATCGTGGCCCGGTGGTGTCGAGGTCCGCATCCGCCTCGGCCTGCACACCGGCGAGCCGGCGGTCGGCGACGAGGGCTACACCGGCCTCGACGTCGTGCGCGCCTCGCGAATCGCCGCGACCGGAGCTGGCGGCCAGGTGCTGCTGTCGGACACGACCCGCTCGATCGTGGCCGGCGACCTCGGCGAGGGCTGCGAGCTTCGGTCACTGGGCGATCGCCAGCTGAAGGACATCGACCGGCCGGAACCGATCTTCGAGCTCGTCATCGACGGCGTCTCGGCGTCGCCGAGCCCATCGGCCGGCGATCCGGAGCCGATGCCGGACGAGCCAGCGTCGGAGGACGGGCGGTCCGAGTTCGCGCGGCGCACGCGCGAGCTGATCGAGTCGCGCGTCCTCGGCACGTTGGAGCAGACCTTCGGCGAGGGCTTCCCGCTCGGCAGCCCGCATGCGCCTCCGGGGCCGCCGCGGCCGGATCGATCCAGCCGCGCGATGACGAAGGAGATCCGGCGCCTGAAGGAGCTGCACGAAGACGGCGCGCTGACTGACGAGCAGTACCAGCGCGCCGTCGATCGGCTTCTTGATGGCGAGCGCGAGTAGACGCTCTATTCGCCGCTCACCGCAGGCGCTTCCTGTGAGCGATCTTCAACCGATTAGGTCGATTGTCCCCCGTCGGTCAGGCCGAGGCGATGCGGACGGCGAAGTCGGCCAGGCTCTTGGCGAGGTCGTCGGCGCTCGACTTGATCTCGCGCTTCATCTTCGTGGCGGCGTCGCGCAGATCGGTCTCCTTGCGGTCGCGCGCGATCTTGATCATCGCGTCGGCCGAGTCCTGCTGCTTTCGCTTCAGGCTCAGCAGGACCGCGTGCGCCTCGTAGGCCTCACTCTCGTCGCTGCCGGCCTTCCGAGCCGTCTCGCTGGCGAGCTCGCCCATCGACTTCGCGACGTCCTCGCGCTTGCCGGCGGCCCCGTACGGCTTGCCGAACTGCTGGAGCTTCGTCAGGTGCTGGCGGTCGGTCTTGAGGTCCGACGCGATCTGCCGCTTCACGGCGGCGACCGGGTGCGCAGTGCTGAGGGCGCTGCCGGACTCCACGATCGACTGCTGGATCGCGATGGCCTCGTCGAATTCGTGCTTGATGAATGCGGTGCCTGATGGCATGAGTGATTCTCCCCTGCGGCTCGTGGTCTACCCAGACCCCTAACGCACACGCCATGCCAGCGCGGCCGGCGTGCGGACGAGCGGCCGACGTGTCCTACGTCAAACGGACTCCGCCGCTCCCCAGCACTCGACCGATGACCACGCATCGGCTCGTCGGCGACAGTGCCGGCTGGCGATCACGCCAGCCCGCATGCAATTCGGAGGTCACCTGCCCGATGGTCCGCACCGTTGCCCGCACCCGCGCCTTCCCGATCCTCGCCTGGGCGTATGTCGCCGCGCTCGCGACCCAGGTGTTCTTCGCCGGCCTGTATGTCTTCGCCGGCGCCAGCAACATCGAGCTGCATCGGAACATGGCGCATGTCATCGGTGCGCTGACGATCCTGCTCATCGCCGCCACCTTCGTCGGCCGCGTCCCGGAGAAGCGTCTCGTGTTCGGCGTCCTCGGCCTGCTCGTCGTGCAGGGCATGCTCGTCCACGTCCACCAGCTGTTCGAGGGCTTCGCCGTCGTCGCGGCCCTGCATCCGGTGAACGCGCTCGTCCTGACCTATGCGGCGGTCACCCTGGCGAAGCGATCGAGCGCGTACTGGACGGCCGATGCATCCGAGAGCGCCCACGCGGGACGGCTCGTCGCGGAGCCCGCCGCATAGCCGTCGGCCTACGAAGCTCGCGACAGCTCGGAGGGAGGGGCGAGGGCCTCGGTGAGCGGCAGCGGGTGGGCGAAGAGGAATCCCTGCGCATGGTGGAAGCCGAGATCGAGAAGCGCCTCCCGCTGGGCCTCGTGCTCGACGCCCTCGACGATCGTGCGCAGGCCGAGCTTCTCGGCGATGTGGCCGATGGCCCGCAGCACCTCCTGGCGCTGCGGCTCGACGTGCACCTGCTCGACCAGCGAGCGGTCGATCTTCAGGATGTCGATCGGGATGCGGCCGAGGTATTCGAGCGAGGAGTAGCCCGATCCAAAGTCGTCGAGCGCGATCCGTACGCCGAGGCCCTGGATCGCCTGGAGCTCGCCCTCGGCCCCGGCGCCGGCCGAGGCGATCGTGCTCTCGGTCAGCTCGAGCATCAGGCGCGAGGGCTTCAGCCCGGTCTCGGCCAGGACGGCCGCGACGACGCCGGAGAGATCGCCGCCGAGCTGGTGGGCGGACACGTTGACCGAGACCAGCGTGTTCCCGCCGGCGAGGTCGCTGCAGGCGCGGCGCAGGACCCAGTCGCCGAGGCGGCTGATCAGGCGGTTCTCCTCTGCCAGCGGAATGAATTCGGCGGGCATCAGGCGGCCGAGCTGCGGGTGATCCCAGCGCACGAGTGCCTCGAGGCCGAACCACGAGCGGCTGCGCAGGTCGACGATCGGCTGGTACTCGAGGAACAGCTGATCGTCATCGTCCAAGGCCCGGGCCAGGGCCGCGCCGAGCTCACGGCGGCGGGCCGCCGGCTCGGACATGCCGCGGTCGAAGAGGCGGACGCGGCCCTTGCCCATCGCCTTGGCGGCGTACATCGCGGTGTCGGCGTCGCGCAGCAGCTCGTCGGCCGCGGCGGTGGCATCGGTCTCGTCGATCGGTCCCGAGCGGACCGCGATGCCGATGCTGGCCGACAGGGTCGCATTGCCCTCGCCCAGCTCGAACGGCGCACCAAGGGCGGCGAGGATGCGCTCGGCCACCCGCTCGGCGCGAGCCGGGGTGGCGTCCTCGAGCAGGAAGGCGAACTCGTCGCCCCCCAGGCGCCCGGCGCTGTCCTCGGCGCGCAGGACGCCGCGCAGCCGCGCCGCGACAAGGCGCAGGAGGCGGTCGCCGACCGCGTGGCCGAGGCTGTCGTTGACGTCCTTGAAGTCGTCGAGGTCGACGAACAGCACCGCGAGACCGTTCGTCGCCCGCGCGCGGCGCACCAGGGCATGCGAGAGGCGATCCACGAAGAGCACCCGATTCGGCAGGCCGGTGAGCGGGTCGTGCAGGGCCTGGTGGCGAAGCTGTTCCTCCAGGTCCTTGCGGTCGCTGATGTCGACGAGGATGCCCTGCACCATGATCGGCCGGCCGTCGACGTCGCGGCTGATGACCGCCTCGTCGTCGATGACCCACACGACGCGACCGTCGCGCGCGATCAATCGGTATTCCCAGCGCCCCTGGCTGTCGGCGCGCTCGAGGTCGTCGTTCTCGGCCTGGATCATCCGGGCGCGATCGGCCGGATGCATGCGGGTCATCCAGAGCGTCGGATCGCCCATCCACTCCTCGGCGCTGTAGCCGAGCAGTTGCTTGATCTTCGGGCTGACGAAATGCCAGCGACCGTGCTGTCCGGCCTCGGCGACGTAGACGACGCCGGGCACGCGCTCGACGACGGATCGGTACTGCGCCTCGGCGACCGTCAGCTCGTCGCTGAGGCGGCGTTCGCTGCCGATGACCCTGTCGCGATCCAAAAGCAGCAGCGTCTGGCGGGCGAGCACGGCGAGCGCGGCGGTGCCGGCCGCGACCGCCACGCCGATGCGCGCGGGTCCGGCGATCATCTCCGGCTGCCAGATCAGCACGACGCCGATCGCGACGGTCAGAATCGCGCTGCCGATCGGCAGGATCCTCCGCAACGTGTCGGCGGCCCTGAGGTATCGCGGCGATCGCGCCTCGAGATCGGTCCAGTGGCCGCCCCCGTGTCCGGCCAGAATCACGCCGAAGGCGACGCTCAGCTGCAGCGCCGTCGTCACCGTCTCCGGTCCCGTCCGGGTCAGCAGCCCGATGTAGCCGCCCGCGACCAACGCCAGCCCCACGAGGATCTCCCATGGGCCCACGAAGCGGAGCGGCGTGTGGGTGGCGAGATCGAGCAACAGCGTCGCCGCCAGCACGCCGAGGAAAAAGGCCCCGTGCGCCAGCACCGCCACGCTGTGGCCGTCGTACAGCACGCTCGAACCGATGAGCACCACCGCGGCCATCAGCCCGAAGAAGAGGGCCGCCTGGTCGAGGTAGAGGGCCGCCTCCTCGGCCGGCCGCATCCGACCGCGGACGATGGCGATGTAGGTGCCGACCGCCGCGACAGCGAGGGCGACGACGCTCAGCTCGGCGAGGATGGCCGGCTCGCCGGTCCAGGCCGCGACCAGGCGGCCGGTCTCGGAGACGAGCCAGACGCCGATCGCGAACGTGATCCACCCGCGGACGCGACGGCGGCGGCCGACCGCGGCGTGCCAGCCGCGGAACGCTAACGCGAAGCCGATTGCAGCCGCGGCGAGGCGGACGAGCTGCGGCCAGGGTGCGCCACCGCTCGCCAGGACGCCCGCGACGAGGGCGACGATGCCCACGCCGGCCACGAGGAAGAGGCGCCGATAGGCGCCAGCGGCGGCAAATCGCGCGGCACGCTCATCGCTCAGGGTCATCGAGGAGACTTCCGCCCCGCCAGGCACGCACCCATCGGGCGAGCCTACGGGTGAGTCGAGCCTGAGGGGATGGCCCGATGGTACCGATCAGCCCTCGCGTCGCGCCCGAGCAGCCAGACGATGACCGAGCCGCGACCCCGCACGGGCGAGCGTGCGGGCAGTGCGCCAGGTGAGCCGCGCCCCCTTCCGGCCCAGCCAGGCGTAGGTCGCCGCGATCGTTCGCAGGTCGTCGTCGAGCGCCCGCGCATCCAGGCCGGCCCGGGTGAGCGCGGCCTCGCGGTCCGCCGGCGGCAGGCCGGTCAAGGCGTGACGGATGGCCAGGAGCACGACCAGGGCGTCGTCGAGCTGGCCGACGACCGGGATGAAGCCGGGCACCAGGTCGATCGGTGAGACGAGGTAGGCGGTGCCGGCGAGCAATGCCGCCCTTCGCGCGGCGGACAGGCGATCGTCGCGGGCGAGATGCCACGCCAGGCGCCCGTACTTCGGGAAGCGTCCGACGAGCGCGACGAAGCGATCGCGCGGGAATCCGTCGTCCGGGCGCTGCTCCCCGGTTACGTCGTCAGCGGGCGTAGCGGATCCCGCCGCCGCGGCGCTCCTTGTTCAACCGCCGGTTGAGGTGAAGACCCTCGAGGACGAACTCGATCGCCGAGGCCACGCCCGCCGGCGACTCCCCGGCGTCCAGCCGCGCGACGGCCGACCGCAGCTCGGGCACGGCGTCGGCCAGCGAGCCGTGGGCGGTCGACGGGACGAACTCGCCGACCTCGGCCTGCAGGCCCTCCTCTTCGAAGCGCTCGATAAGCGGCGCCATCTCGCTGAGCGCGAAGTGGCGGTTGAAGACGTTGACGACCGCGCGGGCCACGAGCTTCTCGACGACGCGATCCTCGCGCGTCTCGTCGCCGAGGGTCTCGAGCTCGATCTTGCCCGCGGTCGAGGCCACGATCGCCGGCAGGTCGCTGATCCGCGGCGCCGCCGACGGCTCGCCGAGGCGCACGGCACGCTTCAGTGCGGCCGCGGCAAGCGTCTCGTGGTTCGAGATCGTGACCCGCACGCTCACGCCGGAGCGCTGGCTGACCTCCGAGGATCGCCGCGCCAGCTGCGACAGCTCCGCGATGACCTCCTTCATGAAGCCGGGCACCTGGACCGGGATGGATCGGTCGTCATCGGTCTCGAAGATGGTGGCCTCCGAGTCGACGATCGCCATCTCGGTGTCGCTCTCCTCCGGGTAGTGCGTCCGGATCTGCGCGCCGAATCGGTCCTTCAGCGGCGTGATGATCCGCCCGCGGCTCGTGTAGTCCTCCGGGTTCGCGCTGGCGATGACGAACAGGTCGAGCTCCAGGCGCACCCGGTAGCCGCGGACCTGGACGTCGCGCTCCTCCATCACGTTGAGCAGGCCGACCTGGATGCGCTCGGCCAGGTCCGGCAGCTCGTTGAGGCTGAAGATGGCCCGATGCGTGCGCGGCAGCAGCCCATAGTGGATCGTCAGCTCGTCGGACAGGTAGCGGCCCTCGGCCACCTTGACCGGGTCCACCTCGCCGATGAGGTCGGCGATGCTGATGTCCGGGGTGCTGAGCTTCTCGCTGTACCGATCCTCCGCCGCCCACCAGCCGATGGTCGCGTTGTCGCCTTCCTCGGCGAGGATCCGGCGCGCGAGCGGCGAGACCGGGTGCAATGGGTCGTCGTGGAGCTCGGTGCCGGCGACATACGGCAGCCACGGGTCGAGCAGGCCGATGAGGCTGCGCGCGATCCGGCTCTTCGCCTGCCCGCGCTCGCCGAGCAGGATGACGTCCTGTCCGGCCAGGATCGCGTTCTCGAGCTGCGGCAGCACGGTCTCGTCGTAGCCGAGGATTCCCGGCAGGAAGGTCCGTCCCTCGCGGAGATGAGCCAGCAGGTTGGCTCGCATCTCCTCCTTGACGCTGCG
Organism: uncultured Chloroflexia bacterium; assembly: GCA_963840145.1. Lineage (GTDB taxonomy): Bacteria > Chloroflexota > Limnocylindria > QHBO01 > QHBO01 > JACDBZ01. The sequence continues at coordinate 127,792 of CAWIXR010000005.1, read as the reverse complement.
CGACCGGTAGCCCACGGCGCGCAGCTCGCCAAGCGTGGTATCGGCCGGGCGGTCGGTGCTCGGGGTCACGCCCCAGAGCGTAGCACTCGTTGCCCGACCACCCACTTGGCCGTCATTCGGCGGCGCGTATCCCGTGGTGCGGGAGTTCCGCCCAGCGAACGCCAGCTCCTTCGCGAACTTCCCGTCCTGCGGGTCAGATCGCGACCGAGGTAGCAATCCCGGATGGTTCGCTGTGACTAACTCCCGTGGTGCGAGAATCAAGGGAGCCGAGGTTCACTCGCGAGCGGCAACGGTTACGGGCGGCAACTCGGCGACCTCATCCGCGGCCCGATCCCCATCGACGAGTTCCCGTGCCAGCGCGATCGTCCGCAGCGCGTCGTCGCGCGAGCGTCGCCCCAGCCCGCACGAGCACGCGACGTCCACGGGCCGGCCGATCAACGCGTCGAGCCGCGCCATCAGCGCCCGCTGCTCGGCAAGCGTCCGTCCCTCGTGGACGAAGCCCCCGACGAACCGCGTCGCGGGGGGAAGCCGCAGCTCGCGCAGCGGTGCGTAGAACTCCGGCTCGAGTGGCGGCGGCTCGGCGGCCGCGGCCAGCGGCGCGTGGACGAAGTCGAGGACACGGCCATCCGGCCATCGGCCGACGATCGCGTTCGCCAGCCAGACGACCGGCCCGACGTCGCGCAGCCGGCCGAAGGCACGGTGGTTCATGTCGCCGAGGCACAGGTGGATGCCCCAGCGGCTTCCCTCCGGTGCTCGCCGCGCGAGGTCGGCGATCCCGCGGGCGAAGTAGCCGGCCGCGAGTCGCCCGACGGTGGGCGGCAGGAAGGTCAGGATGATGAGCTCGAAGGGCACCTCGATCTGGTAGACGACCTCATCGCCGGCGATGTCGTGGATCGCGCGAATGTCGCGGAGCGTCGCGTTCCGGAAGGCTGCTCGATAGCGAAGCCCGTTCGGCGACGGGCCGAACGTGAATGACGACAGGTCGAAGTCCCCAGGGACGCCGACCTGGAAGCGCTGGCCATCGGTCCGCCGTCGCTCGAAGAGCGGCCACGACTCGTTGAAGTGGCGCAGGTACCCAAGATCGAGGTCGGCGGAGGTGAACCGCTGCCCGCGGCGGACGCGGAAGGTCGGCGTCTTGTCGTAGTCGGACCAGTCGCCGTGGCGCGCGACCTCGAGCTTGGGATGGTGCCGGAACGAATCGATCAGCCCCTGGATCCAGTTCTGGCGCTCGCCGGTCTCCCCGTCAGGGACGGTGCGCAACCGCGGACCCAGCTCCGCGTAGAAGACGTCGAGTGCCTCATCGGGATCGTCGAAGGGCGTGCTGCCGACCAGGTGGACGGCGCGTTCGGGCGTCGTCGAGTTCGGGGAAGGCGGAGCGGTCATCCTCTGTCTCCTATCGGTCCTGGCTGGGGCACCGCTTCCGCGCGAGGACGCGGGTCGGTTGCCGGGCCGTCAGCGAGCCAGGGCTCTCGGGCCACTCGTGATAGGGACGCGCCTGAGCGCGAACAGGGCGAGTGTACCGCGTCAACGTCGCGGAATGGCCTTCCCGTAGGGCGGGAGATACTCCCAGGCACGGCCGCCTCCGTCGCCGAATTCCCGTGGCACGGGTCAGATCACGCCGGAGTTCCCCGCCGCGCTGCCCTCCTTGGGCGTATGTCCCGTGGTGCGGGGATCGAGTCAGGAGAAGTCGCGTACGGCTGCGGCAACGGCGGGTGGATCGCAGACACCGCGCTCGGCCAGCTCCTCGAGGAAGCCAGACCGATGCGCGAGCTCCGCCTCGAATGCCTCCGGCGTCAGGCCGAGCGTGGTCGCGAGCACCGCATAGGCGGCCGGGTCGTGGAGGAATGGCCGCGCAGCACGGCCACCATCCGATGACAGCATCGGCGGCGTGGGCAGACGCTGGGCGCCGGTCAGCGAACTGGACCGATCGCCCTCGATGGCCCCGAGCCGGACGGGCGCCAGCGCGCCATCGGCATCCAGGCGCAGGTGCCAGGCTTCCTCGATGCGCCGATACATCCCCGCCGGCGTCAGGTAGGCCGAGTACTGGAGGTAGACGGTGAGGCCGGCGAGGTCGGCATCGGTCGCGCCAAGGTGGGTCCGAAGGGTGGCGAGGGCCTCGGGAAGCGAGTCGGCGTGCATGGTGGCGCCGATGCCCCAGCCCTTGCCGGCCAGCATCAGCGCGCCGCGGGCGGCGCGGCCCCAGACGTAGATCGGCAGGTGGTCGCTCATCTCGTTGATGAGCAGGTAGCCGGTGCCGGGCGGGATCTCGTCGAGCCAGTCGTACTCCTCCCACCAGCCGCGGACGAAGATTCCGGTCGTGTCAGCGGGGAGGAAGTCGACGAGCGCGCTCAGCAGGGTCGTCTTGCCGGCCTGCGGCGCCTCGGAGCTGAGCATCACGCTGCGGCGGCGGGCGACAACGGCCCACAACGTGGCCATCAGCCGCGCGTCGATCGTCGGGGTGCCGATCAGCTCGACCGCGCTCATCGGCACGGGCGGCTCCCAGTGGTAGCCCCACCAGCCTTCGGGGAAGCGCGAGGACCAGGAGCGCTCGGGACCGGTCATCGGGCTAGACGCCGAGCGGGTTGACCGGCTTGGGCGAGGTGTTCTGGAGAATCGCCTTCGTCTCGGTGTACAGGTCGAGCGCCTCGATCGACTGCTCGCGCCCGTAGCCGGACTCCTTGAAGCCGCCGAACGGGACACCGGGAAACGCGATGAACGGGGTGTTGATGCCGACCGCGCCCGACCGGATCCGCTGCGCGACGCGGTGGCCGCGCGAGCCATCCTGGGTCCAGACCGTCGCCGCCAACCCGTAGCGCACGCCGTTCGCGAAGGCCACCGCCTCGGCCTCGTCGCCGAAGCGGGTGAGGGTCACGACCGGGCCGAAGACCTCCTCCTGCGCGATCCGCGCGTCGTTGCCGACGCCGCCGATGACCGTCGGCGCGACGAACGCATCGGCGTCGAGGTTTCCGTTCAGCTCGACGCGCGGGCCACCGGCCAGGAGCTCGCCGCCATCCGCCACGCCGATCTCGATGAACTCGCGCACCCGATCGGCATGCGCGCGGCTGATCAGCGAGCCCACCTTCGTCTCGTCGGCGAGGGGATCGCCGACGGCAAGGGACCGAGCCTTCTCCGCAAAGGCCGATGCGAACGCGTCGTAGGCCTCGTCCTGCACGAGGATCCGCGAGCGCGCCTCGCACGACTGCCCGGCCGAATAGAAGATCGCCCACAGCGAGCCGAGGACGGCCGCCTCGAGGTCCGCATCGGCGAAGACGATGTTCGGGCTCTTGCCGCCAAGCTCCAGCGACACTCTCTTGAGTGTCGCCGCGGCGGCCGCCGCGATGCGGCGGCCGGTATCGGTCTCGCCGGTGAAGGCGACCTTGTCGATGCCCGGATGGGCGGCGATCGCCTCCCCGACCTCGGCGCCGGGCCCGGGGATGACGTTGAGCACGCCGGGCGGGATGCCGGCCTCGAGCGCCAGCTCGCCGAGGCGGATGGCGGTCAACGGCGTGGCCGATGCGGGCTTCAGGATCAGGGTGTTGCCGGTCGCCAGCGCCGGCGCCACCTTCCAGGCGGCCATCATCAGCGGGTAGTTCCAGGGGATGATCGCGCCGACCACGCCGACCGGCTCACGGAGCGTGTACGAGACGACCGCAGGGTTGACGACGTGGGAGCGGCCGTAGAGGTGCTGGGCGGTGCCGGCGAACAGCTCGAGCGTGGCCACCGCCACCTTGATCTCGGCCGCGCATTGCCACTTCGCCTTGCCGTTGTTGCGGCTCTCGAGCTCGGCGAGATCATCGGTCTGCTCGTCGAGCAGCTGCGCCAGCCTGTTCAGCGCGCGCGCCCGCTTGGCTGGGCTGGTCTTCGCCCACGCGCCCTCGAGCGCGCCGCGGGCCGCGGTGACGGCCGCGTCGACGTCATCGGTCCCGGCTTGGGCGACGGTCGCCAGCTCACCGCCGTGGGCCGGATCGAACGTCGCGAAGGTGGCGCCGGCGGCGGCGTCGCGCAGCTCACCGCCGATGAGGAGCTTCGTGGGGGCGTCGGTCATGGGTGCATGGTAGCGTCGTTGCCCGCGTATATACGTATATACGCGTGGGCGCTACCGGCTTCCGTCGAGCAGGGTGCGATCGCCGACCGGAGACTGCAGGTCGACCTCCGTCACCGTGCGCACCGGCTCAGCCGGGCAGGTGCCGCCGACGTCCCCGATCGGCGACACGACCAACGTCACCGCCGCGGCATCGGCCGACTCCTCGAGCTCGACGGCCGCCAGCTCGAAGCACTCGGGGCCTGGCGGCATCTGGAAGCCGATGCTGATCCGCCGCTCGTCGATGCGCCGCATGCAGGCGATCGGGACGCTCTCGCGGTCGCCGGAGCCGCCGCGCACGATCTGCGGATCGAGCCCGGTCCAGGTCGTGTTGCACTCGTCGACCGCGACGCCGGTCGGTGTCGTGCATGCCGCAAGGAGGAGCGTGGCGGCCAGCGCCGCCCGACGGACTGCCATCAGCCGCGGATTATGCGTCGCCCATCCACCGATCGGTTGATCCGATGCTCAACCGAGCTGCCCGGACCGATCCCGTCGCGCGGCCGATGTGCACCCACGGTCCGAGCCGCCGGCAGGGTTGACACCGATACTTAGCATGCTATCCTTCTATGAGAACTCCGTAGCATGCTAAGGACCATCCAGAACCGATGACCACCGCACCGCTCTCCCAGACCCGCAAGCCGCGCATGGGCGGATTCTTCCTCCGTGCCGCCCGTGCCACCGCCGGCATGATGCTTCCGCTCGCCGGAAAGCGCTGGAACCCGATCTTCTCGGTCGTCCGCCACACCGGGCGCCACTCGGGCAGGACGTTCGAGACGCCGGTCGCCGCGCGCCGGACCGAGGACGGCTTCGTCCTCGCGCTGGCCTTCGGCAGCGAAGCGCACTGGTACCGCAACCTCGTCGCCGCCGGCGGCGGGCTCATCCGCTGGCGTGGCGTCGAGTACGACGTTGCCGCTCCGGAGGCGATCGGCGTCGAGGAGGCGCTCGCGGCCTTCAACGCCGTCCAGCGCGCCGGCCTCCGAGCGGCCGACATCGACGGGTACATCTACGCGCCCGAGCGACCAGCCCGATGACCTGGCGCGTCGAGGCCGCGACCGGCGAGCCACCCGGCCCGCGGACGTTCGTCATCGAGGAGAGCCTCGGCTACCTCGTCAACCGGGCGGCGCGGGCACTCGCCGCGCAGCTTGCCGACGAGCTTCGGACGTTCGACGTCGGTATCGGTCAGTGGGCGGTCCTGCTGCACCTCTGGAGCAGCGATGGCCTGACCCAGGCGCAGCTCGCCCGGCGTGTGGCGATCGAGCAGCCGACGATGGTGCGCACGATCGACCGCATGGAGCGCGACGGCCTCGTGACCCGCGCTCCGGACCCGAACGACCGGCGGGCCAGCCGCATCACGCTCACCGAGCGCGGCTCGACGCTTCGAGATCAGCTGGTTCCGCTTGCCGACGGCGTCAACCGCGCGGCCACCGCCACCTTGACCGATGCGGAGGTCGCGACGCTGCGCCGGCTGCTGGCGAAACTGGTCGCCGCCGAGGCGGCTACGCTACGGCCATGACGACGATCGGCTACGCCTGCATGCTCGAGCAGTTCCACCCGACCGACCTTCTCGACTGGGCCGAGCGGGCGGAGGCCAGCGGCTTCGACGCCGGATTCCAGGTCAGCGAGCACTTCCATCCGTGGACGCCGCAGCAGGGCCAATCGGCCTTCGCGTGGAGCTTCATGGGCGCGCTCGGCCAGCGCACGAAGCTTCCCTTCGGCACGGCGGTCACCTGCCCGGGCTTCCGATACCACCCCGCGGTGATTGCCCACGCGGCCGCCACGCTCGGAGCCATGTACCCCGGCCGCTTCTGGCTGGGGCTCGGCGCAGGCGAGGCGCTGAACGAGCACGTCATCGGCGGCGAGTGGCCGGAGGTCGGCATCCGCAGCGCGATGATGTTCGAGGCCATCGAGGTCATCAACAAGCTGTTCAGCGGCAAGGTCGTCAAGCACGACGGCGACTACTTCACCCTCGAGTCCGCGCGCCTCTACACCCTTCCCGACGAGAAGATCCCGATCTATGTCGCGACCGCGGGACCGGTAAACGCGAAGCGCACCGGCCGATACGCGGACGGGATCATCACCGTCGGCGCGGCCGACGAGAAGATCGCGATGCTGTGGGACAAGTTTCGCGAGGGCGCCGCCGAGGCCGGCAAGGACGCCGAGGCGATGAAGACCCAGCTCCAGATCCACATCAGCTGGGCGCCGACGCAGGAGGAGGCCGAGCAGAACGCGCTCAAGGAGTGGCCGAACGGCGGCATGCCGTTCCCGAAGCAGGACATCAAGAATCCCGAGGATTTCGAGAACATGGCGAAGCTCGTGCGCATCGAGAACTTCGCCAACCGGATGCTCATCAGCCCCGACCTCGACGAGCACACTGCCCAGATCCAGCGCTTCGTGGACATGGGCTTCGACGAGATCTACCTGCACAATGTCGGGCGCGACCAGGCGGCATTCATCGACACGTTCGGCACCGAGGTGCTCCCCAAGCTGCGCCTGGGCTGAACCCGGACGCTACGCGATGTCGAACCAGGCGCGGATCTGGCGGGTCACCGTCAGGTCGCCGGCCGCCACCTCGGTCGGCACGTCGGCGGACTCCATCGCGGCCATCATCCGCATCCGCGGCATCGGCGGCCCGTGCGAAGGCTCCTCTTCGACCCGCGCGAGCCCACCGAGCGTCACGCCGCCCGCATCGGCCAGCGCCTCGGCCTTGGCCTTCGCCGCGGTGATCGCCGCGCGCAGCGCCTCGTGCTCGGCCGCCGACGGATCGGCCGCGCTCATCTGCGTCCCGTGCACCTCGTTCGCGCCTGCTGCCACCAGCCCGTCGAGCACGTCACCCAGCGCATCGAGGTCGCGGACCTTCGCCGTCATCTGGCGCTCGACGCGGTAGCCGGTCAGCCGCTGCCCCTTTCGGTAGTCGTACTCCGGGTGGATGCCGACGTCGGGGGCGTTCAGGTCACCATCGGCCACGCCCAGCTCGCGAAGCTTCGCCAGGACCGATGACGACCGCGCATTCACGTCGTCGCGCGTCGGCGCCAGCTGCTTCCCGCTGCCGCTCACGGCGAACGACACGACCGCGAGGTCCGGCGCCACCGACGCCTCGCCCGTGGCCACGACACTGATCCATCGCTTGTCGGTCATCACTCCACCGCCTGGAAGATCGCTGCAATGCCCTGTCCAACGCCGATGCACATCGTTGCCAGCCCGTACCGCGCGCCGCGCCGCCGCATCTCGTGCAGCAGCGTCGCCGTCAGCCGCGCGCCGGAGGCGCCGAGCGGGTGGCCGATGGCGATCGCCCCGCCGTTGACGTTCGTCTTCTCCGGGTCCAGCCCGAGCTCGCGCATGACGGGAATCGCCTGGGCAGCGAACGCCTCGTTGAGCTCGACGAGGTCGAGATCGTCGACCGTCAGCCCGGCCCGTTCGAGCGCGAGGCGAGAGGCCGGGATTGGCCCGAGGCCCATCGTCGCCGGGTCCACGCCGGCGACTGCCGAGGCCACCATCCGTGCCATCGGCCTCAACCCCAGCTCAACCGCCCGCGCCTCGGAGGTCACGAGGACCGCGGCCGCGCCATCGTTGATGCCCGACGAGTTCCCGGCCGTCACCGACCCCGACGCGTCGCGCTTGAACGCCGGCTTCAGGCCGGCGAGCGACTCGAGCGTGGCGTCCGGCCGCGGATGCTCGTCGGTGTCGAATGCGCCTGCCGGCGTCTCGATCGGGACGAGCTCGTCCGCGAAGCGGCCGGCAGCGTGGGCATCGGCCCAGCGCTGCTGAGAGGCCAGCGCGAAAGCGTCCTGCTCCTCGCGGGTGACGCCACAGCGCTCGACGACGTTCTCGGCAGTCTCGCCCATCGAATACGGGTAGTAGGCATCGGCCAGGCGCGGGTTCGTGAAGCGCCAGCCGAGGGTGGTGTCGAAGGCCGTCTGCTCGCCGCGCGGGAAGGCGGCCGAGGGCTTTGCGGTAACGAACGGCGCGCGGGTCATCGACTCGACGCCGCCGGCGATGAACACCGATCCGTCGCCGTACGCGACCGCGTGAGCGGCGCTGATCACGGACTGGAGCCCGGAGCCGCACAGCCGGTTGACGGTCTGCCCGGCGACCTCGATCGGCAGCCCGGCGAGGAGCGCGGCCATGCGGCCGACGTTGCGGTTGTCCTCGCCGGCCTGGTTCGCCGCGCCGAGGATGACGTCGTCGATCAGCGCAGGGTCCACCCCGGTGCGGTCCACCAACGCGGAGATGACGTGCGCGGCGAGGTCGTCGGGGCGGACGTCCTTCAGCGCGCCGCCGTAGCGGCCGAACGGCGTTCGCAGGCCGTCGACGACGACGGGCGAATGAGCGGAATCGCGGGACATCGGCACCGATGCTAGCGCGAGTTGCCGACGGTCGTACCATCGGCCACAGCGAGAGGGGCGCGCAAGGAGACCCGCGATGGACCTCTATCCCTGGTTCAAGACGCTGCACATCCTGTTCGCGATCGTGGCCGTCGGCCTGAACATCAGCTACGGCATCTGGCAGGCGCGGGCATCGGCCACGCCCGAGCACACCGGCTTCGCGCTGCGCGGGATCAAGTTCCTCGACGACCGCGTCGCAAACACGTCGTACGCCGGGCTGCTCGTGGTCGGGATCATCCTCGTCCTCATCGGCCCGTACGAGTTCACGACCTTCTGGATCGCCGTCGCCATCGGCCTCTACCTGGTCATGGGCGCGGTGGCGATCCTCTTCTACTCGCCGACGCTGAAGCGCCAGATCGCCGCCTACGAGGGCGGGGGCGCGGAGTCGGCCGAGTTCAAGGCCCTCGGGGCGCGTGGAAGGGTGTTCGGCATCCTCCTCGCGGTCCTCGTCGTCGCGATCATCGTGCTCATGGTGGTGAAGCCGTCCTTCACGAGCCCTTGAGGCCGCCGCTCGCCAACCTGCCGATCCCGGGCCGGCAGCGCAGCTGGTGGCTGCGCGAGGCGCTGGCCGCCGAGGGCAATCCGCCACCGGCCCCGGCGCTGGCATCCGACACCGATGCCGACGTCGCGATCGTCGGCGGCGGCTACACCGGCATGTGGACCGCGTACTTCCTGGGTAAGCGGAATCCCGACGCGCGGATCGTCCTCCTCGAGCAGGACATCTGCGGCGGCGGGCCCTCCGGACGCAACGGCGGCTTCGTCCACGGCTGGTGGGAGAGCCTCGGCTACCTGACCGATCGGTTCGGCGGGGACGCCGCGGCACAGATCGCCCGCGAGGCCGATGAGGTCGTCGACGGCATCGGTGGGTGGTGCGCCGACCATGGAGTCGACGCGCACTTCGTCAAAGCCGGCTACCTGCGAATCAACGCCTTCCCGAACGAGCCGCACGACTGGGACGAGGCCGTCGAGCACCTCCGCGCCGCCGGTGAAGGCGACCAGCTCCAACCCGTCGCGCCCGACGCGGTCCAGCGCACCTGCGCCTCGCCGGCCTTCCGGGAGGGGCTGCTGATGCCGAGCGCGGCATCGGTCCAGCCTGCGCTGCTCGCGCGCGGCCTGCGACGCGTCCTGCTCGAGCGCGGCGTGCGGATCCTCGAGGGCACCCGCGTCGAGAGGCTGGACGCGGACGGACGCCTGCGGCTGCGCACCAAGGGTGGAAGCGTCACCGCCGACCAGGCAATCCTCGCCATCAACGCCTGGGCCAGCGGCTGGCCCGGCCTGCGCAGCCGCGTCCTGGCCTGGGGCAGCTACATGATCGTCACCGAGCCGATCCCCGACCGCCTCGCCGACCTCGGCTGGACAGGCGGCGAGGTCCTCAGCGACTCGCGCTTCACGATCAGCTACGTCCGCACCACGCGCGACGGGCGAATCGCCTTCGGCGGGGGCGTCGGCGCGGCCGGATACGGTGGCCGCATGGGCGCCACCTTCACCGATGACCGCCGCGCGGTCGCCCGCGTCGCCACCAACTTCCACCACCTCTTCCCGATGCTCCGCGACGTCCGCCTCGACGACGCCTGGGGCGGGCCGATCGACATCACCGGCCACCGCTTCCCCGAGATCGCGTCGAGCCACGACGGTCGCGTTCACTTCGCCCACGGATTCGCCGGCAACGGCGCGGGTCCCTCGCGGCTGGCCGGACGGATCCTCGCCGCCCTGGCGACCGGCGCCGACGACCCGGTCGCCCAGATGCCGATCGTCGGCCGCCGCCAGCCGCTGCTGCCGCCGGAGCCGATCCGGTTCGTTGGCGCCCGCATCGTGCGCGAGGCGCTGATCCGCAAGGACGACGCGCTCGACGCCGGCCGGCGGCCGGCCTGGTACCTCAGGCTCGCCGCGCAGCTGCCGAGGCTGCTCGGCTACCGCATCGGTCATTAGGCGAAATTCGTTGACCGGCCGACGTGAGCGGACGTAGGATCCGTCGATTGCAGCGCCCGGCTTTCGGCGCGTGGGGGGTCATCGGAGGTGATCAGCCGTGCGTGACCGGTTCCACCCTGCTCGCAAGGCCGCGACCGCGGCCGTCATCGGGCTCTTCGTGCTCTCGTCGTGTGCGTTGGGAGGTGCCCCGAACTCGCTCCTCGTCCTCGAGTGGAGCGGCTACGAGGCAGAGGACTTCTGGGCCGACTTCGCGGAGGCCAACCCCGAGACCGAGGTGACCTTCGAGTTCGGCGACACCGACGCGAACATCCTGGCCCTGATGCAGGGCGGCAGCCAGGCCGATATCTTCCATTTCTACACCGGCTGGCAGAAGTTCTACGTCGACGAGGGCCTCGTCCGCGAGATCGACACGAGCAAGCTCACGAACTGGGACAAGGTCCCTGACGACTTCAAGGCCCTCGGCCAGATCGACGGCAAGCAGTACTTCGTCCCGTGGGACTGGGGCTTCACCTCGATCCTCTACAACACCGAGATGGTCTCCGAAGTCACGAGCTGGGACGCGCTCTTCAACCCCGAGTACGCCGGCCACGTCTCGATGTGGAACGACGGCCCCGGCGCCGTCACCGTCTCGTCCTATATCCACGGCTACGATGAGACCGCGATCACCGAGGAGCAGCTCGCCGCGATCGAGGCGGAGTGGATCGCGCAGAAGCCACTCAACGTCTTCTACTGGTCCAGCGAGTACGAGGACCTCTGCCCGGCCGTCCAGGACGGGACCGTCTGGATCGCGTATGCCTGGCAGGGCTGCTACGCCACCGCGCTGGCCGCCGGCGATCCGGTCGCCTACGCCACCCCGGAGGAGGGGCGCAACTCGTGGGTCGGGCTGTACGGCATCAACGCCGATACGGACAGCTACGACCTCGCGCTCGAGTTCCTCGATCTCAAGCTCGCGGAGCTCTCCTGCGGCAACGCGGTCACGCTCTTCTACTACGGCTGCGCCAACGCCGAGGTGATGGAGGCGATCGAGGATCCGGTGCTGATCGAGGCGTTCGGCCTCGACGATCCGAGCATCCTGGCGTCGACGAACTTCACCCCGTTGGTCACCGAGGAGCAGCGCGCGGCGTGGACGGCGATGTGGGAGCGCGTGCAGGCGGAGTAGCGGACCGGCTCGCCTTCCAGGGACGAGCGTAGTGCTCGGGCGGCGAGGGCTCCTGAAGTTCGTCGCGGGGCCGCCGTTCGTCGTGCTCGCGGCGTTCTTCCTCGTCCCGCTGCTGCTGATCGCGGCGTTCAGCTTCCGCGAGGGCTCGGGCGCGCTCGGTCCCTCCGACGGCTGGAATCCGACGACCGCGCAGTACGCGGAGGTGCTCGGCACGCCCGCGTTCATGCGGCTGCTCGGGCTCTCCGTCCTGACCGCCGCGATCATCGCCGGGCTGGCCACCGTGCTGGCCTACCCGGTGGCGTACTTCCTCACGTTCCGAGCCGGCTCGCGCGCTCCCCTGTTCCTGACCCTGCTCCTGATCCCGTTCGCGGTCAGCTACCTGCTGCGCGTGATGGCCTGGAAGCTGATGCTCGGCCCGGAAGGCGGGATCAACTCCCTGCTCGCGGCGATCGGCCTCACCGACGAGCCGCTCCAGCTGCTGCTCTACAGCCGGCCGGCGGTGATCGTGACCCTCGTCTACATCTGGATCCCGTTCGCGGCGCTGCCGATCTACGCGGCGATGCAGCGGATCGAGCGCCACCACCTCGAGGCCGCGGCCGACCTCGGCGCGGGCCCGTGGTCTCGATTCTGGCGCGTGACGGTTCCGTTGAGCCTGCCCGGCGCGCTGGCGACGTTCTTCATGGTCTTCATCCCGACCGTCGGCGAATACGTCACCCCCGAGCTCGTCGGCGGGACCGACGGGATCATGTACGGCAACATCATCTACGGCTTCTTCACCCGCTCGGCGAACTGGCCGATGGGCTCGGCGATGGCGATGATCATGCTCGTCCTCACCCTGGTGGTCGTGGCGATCGCGCTGCGGATCATCGACCTGCGGCGGGTGGCGGCGTGATCGGCATCGGTCGCACGCGGGTGCCGTTGCGCGGCTTCTACGCCGCCATGCTCGTCCTGCTGTACCTGCCGATCGGCCTGCTCTTCGTCTTCTCGTTCAACGCCGCGACGACCCTCTCATTCCCGCTGAGCGGCTTCACCACCGAGTGGTACGCGTCGGTGATCGGCAACGGACCGATGCTCGCGGCGGCGCGCAACTCGTTGCTGGTGGCCATCGGCAGCGCGACCCTGGCCACCGCGATCGGCGCTCTCGTCGCGCTGGCGGTGCTGCGCTTCCGCTTCCGCGGCCGGCGGGTGCTGCTGGCGATGGCAGGGCTGCCGCTGCTGGTCCCGTACGTCGTCCTCGGCGTCGCCTTCTTCCTGCTGTTCGTGACGGTGGACGTTCCGCGCTCGCTGCTGACGGTGATGATCGGCCACACGGTCATCGCGGTTCCATTTGCCACGCTCATCCTGCTGGCGCGGGTCTCCGGCCTCGACCCGGCCCTCGAGGACGTCGCGATGGACCTCGGAGCGAGCTATCCGGTCGCGCTGCGGCGGGTCGTCCTGCCGCTGATCGGGCCGACCCTGCTCGCCGCGTGGCTGACCTGCTTCATCGTCAGCTTCGACGAGATCGCGCTGGCCATCTTCCTCGTCGGGGGCGACCCGACCTTCCCGGTCTTCCTCTACGGGCAGCTGCGATTCGCGCAGCGGCTGCCGGTGCTGATCGCCGGGGCCGTGCTGCTGATGCTCGGCACCGTGGCGCTGACAGTGCTCATCACCCGCCTCCGCGGCCGCGAGCGCTGACGCTCCTGGCCGTTCACACGACCGAGGAACGGGTCTTCATCGGTCGCACGGCCAGTCTGGCTTGCCTCAACGGCTGTAATCGCGGGCTGCGTCGAGCTTGCCGAGCTCGTGGATGCCGCGCAGGCGCCAGCCGAGGATGATCAGGAAGATGCCGATGGCGATCGCGCCGGAGCCGATCAGCCACACCACCGACAGAGCGCCCGCGGCCGGGAAGGCGAAAAGGATGACGCCGAACAGGATGGAGGCCACGCCCGCGAGGCCGAGCCAGAACTCGCCCTGGATCCGATCGCGGAGGCGGATCGCGTTCCAGATCTGGATCGCGCCGGTCACGATCGCCCAGGCGGCGATGAGCAGGACCAGCACATCGGCCGCCAGGCCCGGGAGGACGAGGGCGATGAGGCCGGCCAGGATCGAGACGACGCCCTCGAGGATCTCCAGCCACCAGTTCCGATCGGTGCCGCGCGTGCGGACCCCTGTCCAGATGCTCGTGATGCCGTCGATCAACGCCCACGCGCCGAAGAGCGCCACGAGGATGGCGAGGCCCCACGCCGGCGCGAGGAATGCGAGCACACCGAACGCGATCGCCAGCACCCCGCGCAGGATGAAGGTCCACCACCAGCGGGCGAGCTCGACGGTCTGCGAGACGCTGAACGCCATCGCTATCGGTCAGGCGGCGCGGTGCGAGTGGGGGTGTGTGGCGGCGACCGCCTCCAGCAGCCGCTTCGACGCCGCGGCAACCTCGGCCACGGCCTCGTCGAAGGCATGCTCATTCGCAGCCGATGGCTTGCGGTAGCCGCTCACCTTCCGCACGAACTGGAGGGCGGCGGCGCTGATCTCGTCATCGCTGGCCGGGACCGCACCCGTGCGCAGCGTCTTGATGCTTCGGCACATGGGTGGAGGATAGACCGCTTGAATCGCGCCCGCGACTGTTGCGGATCCGCGTGAAATCGTGTCGTCGTGCTGCACATTGTCACGCAGAGGTCCTGACAGCCGCCACGCGCGCCTCACGGCGCGCCCAACAGCTCCTCCAGCGAGTCGACGACGCGGTCGGCGGCGGAGACGTCGGTCTCGGCGAACTGCGGGACGCCGATCACCGTCAGCCCGGCGGCCTTTGCGGCGGTGACGCCCGACAGCGAGTCCTCCAGCGCCAGCGCATCGGCGGGCGCGACACCCAGGCGCGAGCAGGCGAGCAGGTAGATGTCGGGCGCGGGCTTGGCCTGGGCGACGTCGTCGGATGTGACGATCACCTCGAAGGCATCGGCCAGGCCGGCGGAGCGCAGGGCGTCGTCGACGAGGACGCGCGGCGAGTTCGAGGCGAGTCCCATGCGGACATCGGTCTGGCGCAGGCGCTCGACGAGCTCAACAGCACCCGGACGGGCTTCGACCGCGCGCTTCACGCGCTCGTGCATGCCGGCAACCATCTCCTCGACGAGCGCGGGGCCCTCGGACCGGGGCCGGCCCAGCCGATCCGCGAAGTAGTCCGCGGTGAAGTCGTAGCTCGTGCCGATGACCGCCATCTTGTCGTCCCAGGTGAACTCGCCGCCGTGGCGCTCGAAGAGCTCGACCTCGGCGGCGTGCCACAGGGTCTCGGTGTCGAGCAGCAGGCCGTCCATGTCGAAGATGACGGCCCGATACCGCCCGCTCAGCGGCATCGGTCAGTGTCGAGACGCGAAGAACGAGCCGCCCGACTCGGCAAGCGACCGCAGCACGGGCACGGTGCGGTAGCGCCCGTCGGGCACCGCGGCGTGCAAGGCGTCGAGCGTGTGGACGACCGATGCAAGGCCGATGCGCTCGCCCCAGGCGAGCGGGCCATCCGGCCAGTTCGTGCCGAGCCGCATGGCGGTGTCGATCGACTCCGGCGTGGCCACGCCGTCGGCGACCGCCGAGGCGGCCTCGTTGACGATCGTGGCCAGGATGCGGGCCTCGACCTGCGCCGGCTGGAGGCGAACGGCCTGCGGGCCCTCGGCGCGGCGGGCGAGGCCGGTCCAGGGCGCGCCGCGCTCGCCATCGGCCGAGTAGTCGTAGCACCCGCCATTCGACTTGCGACCGAGCCGCCCGGACTCGACGAGCGTCCGCTGGAGCGGGTGCGGGCGGTAGCGCGGGTCGCCGAAGAACTGCTCGAAGACCGTGGTGCTGACCGCGAAGTTCACGTCGGCACCGATGGCGTCGATGAGCTCGAACGGCCCCATCCGGAAGCCGATGCCGCGCATCGCGTCGTCCACCCCGTCCACGCCCGCGCCGCCCTCGCCGACGATGCGGAACGCCTCGAGGTAGTACGGCCGCGCCACGCGGTTGACGATGAAGCCCGGGGTGTCGGCGGCGACGACGGGCGTCTTGCCGAGGCGTCGGGCAAGGATGGCGACCGCGTCGGTCACCTCGGCGGTCGTCGACGGGCCGGCGATGACCTCCACCAGCGCCATCAGCGGCACGGGGTTGAAGAAGTGCATCCCGACGACGCGTTCCGGGTGCTGGGTAATCGAGGCGATCGCGGCGATCGACAGCGAGCTCGTGTTCGACGCCAGGATCGCGCCCTTGGCCGCGGTCGCGTCGAGACGACGGAAGGCGTCGCGCTTGAGGGCCAGGTCCTCGGGGATGGCCTCGACGACGAGGTCGGCGGCGGAGAGCGCCTCGATGCTGTCGACGGGACGGACGCGGGCGAGGGCATCGGCCGCGTCGTTCGCGTCCAGCTCCCCCTTCTCCACCTTGCGTTCCAGGAAACCGCCGATGCGCTCCCGCGCGCGCTCGGTGGCGCCGTCGAGCGGGTCGTGAACGAGGACGCCGAGCCCGGCCTCCGCGGCGACCTGCACGATCCCCGCGCCCATCGTGCCGGCGCCGAGCACGCCGACAGTGTGGATCTCGTTCACCGCCCGGCGAACCGCGGGTCGCGCTTCTCGCCGAAGGCGGCGACGCCCTCGGCGTGGTCGTCGGTGCGGCCGGCAAGCTCCTGCAGCGCGGCCTCGGCCGCGAGCACCTCGGGCAGGGTCGCGTCCTCGGCGGCATTGAGCAGCCGCTTCGTCAGGCCGATCGCCGCAGTGGGACCGGCAGCCATCCGCTGCGCAAGCTCGCGCGCAGCCTCCGCCAGGCGCTCCGCAGGGACGACTGCCGCGACCAGCCCGAGATCTCGGGCTTCGTTCGCGCCGAGCTGGCGCTCCCCCATCAGGATCTCGAAGGCGCGGTGCCGGCCGAGCGTGCGAACGAGCATGCGTGCCAGGCCGGAATCGGGCACGAGGCCGATGCGGCTGAAGGCGGGCACGAACCGCGCCTCTTCGGACGCGACGACGACGTCGGCGGCGAGCGCCAGGCTGACCCCGGCTCCCGCGGCGACGCCGTTGACCGCGGCCACGACCGGCTTCGGAAGGCCGCGGATCGCCTCGATCAGTGGGTTGTACTCGGCGGTCAGCACGGTCCGGAAGTCGCGCTCCGCGCTCCCGCCGCGCAGGTCGGCGCCGGCACAGAAGCCGCGGCCGGCCCCGGTGATCAAGACGGCGCGCGTCGCGCCGTCACGGGCGGCGGCCTTGAAGGCGGCCAGCAGCTCGCTGCGGAGCTGGCCGTTGAGCGCGTTGAGGGCATCGGGCCGGTTCAGCGTGAGGGTCGCGACGCCGTCGGCGACCTCGCTGAGCAGCGGCGATGCGGGCTCGTCAGGCACGCGGCCGATTGTAGCCGCGGCCCAAAACGAAAACGCCCGGCGCCATAGGCGCCGGGCGCATCGGTCTGGGCGTCTGCTAGACCGCGGACCCGCGGTTGCGAGCCACCATGTTCCACAGGAACACGACGATGATCGCACCGACGATCGCGGCGATGAGCGTCGGGATGTTGATCCCGGTCGTCCAGTCCGTATTGGTCAGCAGGCCGAACAGGAAACCGCCCAACAGGGCGCCAACGATCCCGGCGACCAGGCCGCCAATCACGCCATATCCCTCGTCACCGGGGACAAGACGGCTGGCGATGAAGCCGGCGATCGCACCGACGACCAACCATGCAATGATGCTCATTCATACCTCCTTCGGACGGGCACACGTAGGCCGTGCGCGCTCGTGCACCCTTCCTTCTTGCATGATGCGTACCGACCGGCCATTCGCTCAGCGAGCGAGCGTGTAGAAGCTCCCGACGTCGGCCATGCCGGCCGCGGTGTAGAGCCGATGCGCCACCGCCCGGTGGTGCCCGCTCTCGAGCGCCACCGAGTACGCGTCCCGCTTCAGCGCCTCCGCAAAGGCGGCGTCGAGCAGCGCCGCGCCGATGTCGCGGCCGCGCGCGGCCTCGGTGACGATCAGGTCCGGGATCCAGGCCTGCGGCCTGAGCGTGAAGAACGGCTGCCGAAACTCGAGGGAGACGAAGCCGACCGGCGTCCCGTCGAGGAGCGCGAGCCGCGACCCGGTGTCGGCCCGGCCGACGTGCTGCGAGTACGTTCGCCGCAGCGCCGGCAGCCTCTCGTCGCTCGGCGTGGGCCGGCCGAGCTCGGCCAGGAGCCGGGTGGTGGCCTCGAAGTCGGCATCGGTGTCGGCGATCGGGCGGATCTCGAGGCCCGTGGCGAGGGCGATGTCGCGCGTCCGGATCGGTCCGATCTCGAAGTACTTGCCCTGGTCGACAAAGCCGGTCGCCTCGTACAGGCCGCGCGCCGCGGTGCGCTCGTAGCCGACCTCCAGCTCCATCTGGTGGCCGCCACGCAGCCGCCACTCCGCGATCGCCGCCCCGAGCAGCAGCCGGCCGATGCCACGCCCGCGAAAGCGCTCGCGCACGAACACGTCGCTGACCCAGCCCTCGAAGGTGGCGTGGTTCAGGCGCCGCCGGAGCCGGTGGACGATGAGGCCGGCCGGAGTGCCGTCGGCGATCGCCAGAAACGGCGTCGCGTCGACGTCGCCGACGAGCGCCTCATAGGCGGCCCGGTGCGGCTCGGGATCGGTATCGGTGTCGAGCGCGTACAGCTCGCGGGAGAGCGCGAGCGCATCGGTGAAGTCGTCGCGGCCGAGCGGTCGGAGGTCGACTCCCTCGGGGCGCGGGACGGCCAGGCCGCCGACCGGGCGGTCGGGATTGCCGAGGGTCACGAGCTCAGCGGCCCTTGAACTCGGGCGTGCGCTTCTCGACGAAGGCGGCCATCCCCTCCTTCTGGTCCTCCGAGGCGAACAGGAGGTAGAAGAGGCGTCGCTCGTGGGCGAGCGCATCGGTCAGGCTCATCTCGTAGGCCGCGTTGACCGACTCCTTCGCCAGCCGCAGGGCGAGCGGCGACTTCGTGGCCATCTTCGCGGCCAGCGCCAGCGCGTCCTCGACGACGAGCTCGTCCTGGGTGACCTGCGCGACGAGGCCTGCCTCGAGGGCCTCGTGCGCGGAGATCGGGTCGCCGGTCAGGATCATGGCCATCGCCTTCGCCTTGCCGATGGCGCGGCTCAGCCGCTGCGTCCCGCCGGCTCCGGGAATGACACCGATGTTGATCTCGGGCTGTCCGAACTTCGCGCCCTCGCCGGCGACGATCGTGTCGAGCGTCATCGCCAGCTCGCATCCCCCGCCCAGCGCCCAGCCGTTCACCGCGGCGATCACCGGCTTCGTGATGCGTCTGATCCGGTCCCACTGGCCGATTCGGTTGGTGACGAGCATGTCGATGGGGGTGGCGGTGGCCATCTCACCGATGTCGGCGCCGGCGGCG
The DNA here is from genome assembly GCA_963840145.1 of uncultured Chloroflexia bacterium. Lineage (GTDB taxonomy): Bacteria > Chloroflexota > Limnocylindria > QHBO01 > QHBO01 > JACDBZ01. The sequence goes on along the minus strand of CAWIXR010000005.1, from coordinate 108,929 downwards.
AAGGCTCGCTCGTTGCCGGTCACCACGATCGCGCGGACCTCGTCGTCCTTGTCCAGCGCCTCCAGGGCCTCGCAGAGGGCGTCCATGACCGCGCCGTTCAGCGCGTTCAGCTGCTTCGGCCGGTTGAGGCGGACGAGGGCCGTTCGCTGGTCGGCCTGGCGCTCGACGAGGACGAGGGGTTCGTCGTTCACGGCGAGCGGAGTATATATGTATATACGACCGACCCCATCAGGCGGCTCCCCACGGATTCGGCAGCTCTGCCGCGCACTCCCCGCAGAACCGATGCGACGCCGGCAGCCCGGCCGCGCCGCAGGACGGGCAGGTGCGCCCTTCCCCTGCCTCGAGGCCTCGCAGCTCGGCGAATCGCGGCCGGCGCTTCTCGTGGAAGGCGGCGACCGCCTCACGGGTCTCGTCGGCGGTGGAGTGGACCGCCAGCCAGTCGCGCGCGTGCTGCACGGTCTGCGACCAGACGAGGTCGCGCCACCAGTTGAGCTGGGTCTTCGTGTAGCGCATCGCCTCGGGCAGCTTGCGGGCGAGCTTGGCGGCCAGGTCGGCGACGACCGCATCGAGGTCGGCACGCGATGCGACCCGCGACACCAACCCCCACTCCAACGCCTGGGCCGGCGCGACCGGCTCGCACAGCATGATGATCTCGCGCGCGCGCCGGTCCCCGACGATGATCGGCAGCCACTGCGTCGCGCCGCCGGCCGGCACCGAGCCGTGCTCCGGCCCGACGTGGCGGATGTAGCCGTCGTCGACGATCACGGAGAGGTCGCAGGCCATCTGCAGCTCGTTGCCGCCGCCGACACAGGCGCCGTTGATGCGGGCGATCGTCGGCTTGCCGATGTGCCGCAGCCGGTCGTGCATCTCGATGAAGGCGCCCATCCAGCGCCAGTACTCGCCCGAGGTGTGGCCCATCAGAGCCTGCTCGTCGAGGTCCGCGCCGGTGCAGAACGCACGGTCGCCGGCGCCGGTGAGCACGACCACGGCCACCGAATCGTCCCAGGATGCCTGCTGGAAGGCGGAGGCGAGCTCGGTCATCGTCGGCAGGTCGAGGGCGTTGAGCACCTCGGGGCGATCGATCGTGACCGTCGCCACGCCGGTATCGGTATCACGGGCGTAGCGGATCCGGCGGTAGCCGAGGGTCGACGGATCCGACGCGACCGGCGAGCCGGGCTCAGGCATCGGCCCCGTCGGGCGCGACGAACATCGTGACGCCGGCGCCCGCGAAGTTGCGCAGGTCGCGCGCGCTCTCGGCACCGGCCTCGGAGGTGAGCGCCTCGTCGAGGTCGGCGTCGGAGTCGAAGGCCATCTCGGCCATCAGGTAGAACGGCGGCGGACGGCCGGCGACGCCGGCGGGCTTCGTCAAACGCGTCTCGCGCAGGTTCGGGTAGCGCGCGACGATCGGGGTGTGGACGTCGCGGTAGTGGGCGTCGAAGGCGTCGGGATCATCGGGGGCGTTGTACAGGGCGATCAGTCGCGGCATCTGCGGCAGCTCAGCGCTTGAAGTAGTCGGCGTTGATCTGGATGTACTGCTGCTGGTCGTCGGGCGTTGCGTCCTCGGCGAAGATCGCGGTCACCGGGCACTCCGGCTCGCACGCCCCGCAGTCGATGCACTCGTCGGGGTCGATGAAGTACATCGCGTCGTCCTCGGTCGCGTGGATGCAATCGACCGGGCAGACGTCGACACACGACGCGTCCTTGACGCCGATGCACGGCTCGGTGATGACGTAGGTCATTGAGCTGGGAGAACCCTCAAATCCAGCGAGCTTCGAGTGGCGCGAACGAGTCTACACCGAGGCCGGCCCTCGCTCAGGGGGAGAGCAGCCGGTCGAAGAGGACAGATACCGCAGTGCATGGCACATGCCTGCCCACTAGGATCCGCGGATGACCCTGACCGATCTCGGCCACCGGCCGCTCGTCGTCGCCGCCGTCACGCCGCTGCGCGACGATGGCTCGCAGCTCGACGAGGGGGCGATCGGTCCGTACGTGGCCTTCCTGGAGTCGCACGGGGCCGATGGCGTCTTCGCGTGCGGCACGACCGGCGAGGGGATCCTCCTGACGCTCGAGGAGCGACGCCGCGTCGCCCGGGCGTTCCGCGCCTCGCTGCGCGGCGCGCTCATCGTCCATGCCGGCGCCCAGACGACGGCCGACACGGTCGCGCTTGCCGGCGATGCCGCGGAGCTCGGGGCCGATGCGGTCGCGGTCATCCCGCCGCCGTACTTCCCGCTCGACGACGCCTCGCTGACGGCGCACTTCGTGGCCGCCGCACGCGCCTGCGCCCCACTGCCGTTCTACTGCTACGCGTTCACCGCCCGCTCGGGCTACCCGCTGCCGGTGGAGGTCATCCAGCGCATCGCGGCATCCGTCGACAATCTGGCCGGATTGAAGGTCAGCGAGTCGCCGTTCGAACGGGTGGCTCCGTACCTCGAGCTCGGGCTGCCCGTGCTGATCGGCAACGAGCCGCTGATCCCGGCCGGGGTCGCGCGCGGTGCGATCGGCACGGTGTCCGGGATGGCGGCCGCGTTCCCCGACGTCGTGCGCGAGGCGCTCGACGCCCCCGACGAGGAGGCTGGAGTGCGCCTGGCGAAGCTGCGGGCCGACGTGGAGGCCAGCGGCCAGTTCATCGCCGCGGTGAAGCACGTGCTCGGCACGCGCGGCGTCCCGGTCGGCCCCGACATGCGCGCGCCCCTGCGAGCGTTGACGCCCGACGAGGCCGCGGTCCTCGAGGACGCGGTGCGGGCATCCGCGGCCGGGTCGGCCATCGTGCGATGATCGCAGGCCCAAGCCAGTCCATCGAGACAAGGAGCGCCAGATGACAGCAGCGGAGGCGGCGGCGAGCGAGCCCGAAGCCGGAGCCTGGAACTTCCGTCTTGCCATCCTGCTGGCGGCAGCGATGTTCGTCCTGGTGGTCGACACGTCGCTGATGAACGTGTCGATCTCGGCCGTCGTCGAGGACCTCGGTACCACGGTGAGCGGCGTCCAGTCGGCGATCGCGCTCGAGGCGCTCGTCTCCGCGGCGTTCATCCTCATCAGCAGCAAGGTCGGCGACCTCATCGGTCGGAAGCGCGCCTACGTGCTCGGGCTGCTCGGCTACGCGGTCGGGGCGATCGCGATGACGCTTGCCCAGGACCTGCGCACGGTCATCATCTTCTGGGCGATCCTCGGCGGGCTGGGCGCCTCGCTCCTGCTGCCGGCGATGCAGTCGCTCATCCACGGCAACTTCGAGGGCGATGCCCAGAAGCGCGTCTACGCGCTCGTCGGCGCCTCGGCCGCGATTGCGGCGGCCGTCGGTCCACTCCTGGGCGGCTTCGTGACGACCTTCCTCTCCTGGCGCGTCGGGTTCGCGTTGGAGGCGGTCATCATCGGCGTCGTGCTGCTCGGCCTCGGCCTCGTGAAGGACGTTCCGTTCACTGGTGACCGGCGCATCGACGTCGTCGGCGCGGTTCTCAGCGTCGCCGGCATGGGCGGCATCGTGCTCGGGATCCTGGTCTGGCAGGAGGGCGGCGGACCGGTCGTCGCGCTGCTGGCGGTGGGCGCCGTGGCGCTCGCGAGCCTGGGGTGGTGGCTGCTCCGCCAGAAGCGCACCGGCAACGCTCCGTTGCTCGACCCCGATCTCCTTCGCTCGGCGATCTTCCGGCTCGGGATCACGGGCCAGGGGCTCCAGCAGATCGCGCTGGGCGGGATGATGATCGTCCTGCCGATCTTTCTCCAGATGGTGCTCGAGTACAACGCGCTCGAGGCCGGCCTGTCGCTGGCGCCGCTGTCGCTGACGATGTTCGCCGTCGCCCTCCTCGCCGGGCGCATGGCCGGCAAGCGTCGAGCGAGCAGCATCATCCGCATTGGCTACGTGCTGCTCGCGGTCGGGATCGCGATCATCATCCCGCTCGTCCCGCGCGTCGACTCCGGCTGGTGGCTGGCGATCCCGCTGATGATCGCCGGCGCCGGGCTGGGGCTGCTCGTCTCGCAGCTGAACAACTACACGCTGGCACCGATCTCGGAGGAGCGCATCAGCGAGGCGGCGGGCGTGAACTCGGCCGCCGGCTCCTTCGGCCTGTCATTCGGGCTGGCCCTCGCCGGTGGCGTGATGCTCGCGACGCTGTCGGTCGCCTTCACGTCGCTCTCGAACGCGAGCACGGTCCTGCCCCCCGACGACAAGGCGCGAGTCGCCGAGGTGCTCGAGGAGGACGCGCAGCTGCTGAGCAACGCGCAGCTCGATGCCCTACTCGCGGAGCAGCCCGAGGAGATCGCCGACGAGGTCGTGCGCATCAACACCGAGGCTCGACCCCTGGCCCTCCAGGTCGCCTTGCTCGTCCCGCTGATCGCGGCACTCGTCGGGCTGGTGATCTCCTTCCGGATGGCCCGCCAGCCGGACATCGTCCCCTCGGCAACGGCCGAGGAGTTCGCCTTCGGCTGACGGACGTTCGACCCGCGGCTCAGGTCAGGCAGCCGAACTCAATCGTCGTCAGCCCCGCCGCCGGCGCGCAGCTGCCCGCGCACGAATCCGGCCGGGAACCTGGCGTTGTGCAGGTTGACGTAGAAGCCCGACGGGTTGTCCTGGATCTCGGCGATGAGCGCCGGCGCCGCGTCCACGCAGCCGCTCAGGCGGTTCCGCCGCTCGAGCTGGTCGTGTCGCGGGTCGTTCACGCTCGCCGCGGTCTGGAGGTCGAAGAAGGCGACCACGATCGGACCACTGGCGACGGTGGCGTCGCCGCGGTGGATGTGCCCGCGGTTTGCCGTGCCGCCGCGCTCGAACGAGACCTCGAAGCAGACCTCTCCGTTTTCGACGTCGAGCCGGACCGATGCCTTGCCGCGACCATCGAGGTCGGCGACCGGGATCTCGTTCGTGCCGAGCAGCTCGGCCCGAAGGCGGTTCGAGTTCGAGGCCGCGACCCCCGCCGCAATGCTCACCAGCAGGACCGCGATGATCGACGAACGGGCGATGGACCCGCGGAAGCGGCGTTTGCCCACGTCACAGCTCCTTTCTCCGGATCCGGCACGCGGGCGCGTCAGTGCGCCCGGGAAGCGCACAGGGTCCTGAAACCGTTACGCCCGCGGTTACGCGGTGACGGTCACGCGGTGGCGAGGTCGGCGGCTGCCTGGGCGGCGCGCAGCGAGGCGTAGCCGGGCTTGATCTGCTCGTTGATGATCCGCAGCCGGCCGTCGAACGGCCAGAACGCCGACTTCATCGCGTTCAACGTCAGCCACTCCATGTCGTCCAGGCCGATGCCGAACGCGCGGACCAGCGTCGCGAACTCCGAGCTCAGGGTGATGCCGCTCATCAGCCGGTTGTCGGTGTTGACGGTGACCCGGAAGCGCAGGCGGCGCAGCAGGTCGATCGGATGCTCCTCGATCGAGGGCGCGGCCCCGGTGTGCACGTTCGAGGTCGGGCACATCTCGAGGGGCACGCGCGTGTCGCGCACGTACGAGGCGAGCCGCCCGAGCGCCACGCGGCCGTCGGGGCGCAGCGTGATGTCGTCGACGATGCGCACGCCGTGGCCGAGCCGCTCGGCGCCGCACCACTGCAGCGCCTCCCAGATCGACGGAAGCCCGAAGCCCTCGCCGGCGTGGATCGTGAAGTGGAAGTTCTCGTGGGCGATGAGGTTGAAGGCGTCAAGGTGCCGCGTCGGCGGGTAGCCCGCCTCCGGTCCGGCGATGTCGAACCCGACCACGCCGTTATCGCGGTGGCGGACCGCCACCTCGGCGATCTCGACGGAGCGTGCGGCCTGGCGCATCGCGGTGACGATCAGGCCGACGGTGATCGGCCGACCTTCAGATCCGCGACTGAAGCCCGCCAGCATCGCCTCGACCGACTCGTCAAGGGTCAGGCCGCCATCGGTCAGGAGCTCCGGGGCCATGCGCACCTCGGCGTAGACGATGCCGTCCGCGGCGAGGTCCTCGACGCACTCGGCGCTCACCCGCTCGATCGCGTCGCGCGTCTGCATCACCGCGGTCGTATGCCGAAATCCCTCGAGGTAGAGCTCGAGCGCCTTGCGGTCGGCGCCCGACGTGAACCACTTGGCGAGCTCGTCGGGATCGGTCGTCGGCAGCTCGCGGTAGCCGGCCTCCGCCGCGAGCTCGATCACCGTGCCGGGCCGCAGCCCGCCATCGAGGTGATCGTGGAGGAGGACCTTCGGGGCGTGCCGGATCGCGTCGAGCTCGAGACGGGCGGCCGGCTGCTCCATCGATCGGGCCCTAGCTGGTGGCCGCGGTGTTCATCTGGAAGCGGCTCGGCGGAGCCGCGGCGGCCAGGCGCGCGATCTCGTCATCGGTCAGGTCGTAGCCGAACCGGATGGCGGCGAGGTTCTCGTCGACGTAGCGGCGCGGCAGCGACTCGCGAATGGCCTCGTCGTCCCAGTCGATCTGCGCCAGCCTCAGCAGCCGACCGAGCGCGATCATGTTGCCGAAAAGCTCCTTGCCGAAGTGCTGCGACCCGAGCGAGGCGAACGGGATCTGCTCGGCACCGGGGACATCGAGGCCCAGGTCGGCGACGACCTTGCGCCCGCTGATGCGCAGGTGCCCCTTGTCGGCGAGCTTCAGCATGATGTCGGCCTCCTCGACGACGGGATTCGCGATCGGCTGGTCGTCGAAGATCAGGAACGCGTCGCTCATGCTGCCGCGCACGCTCGAGTCGTAGTCGAACAGCACGGTGACTTCCTTGCCCATCCGGGCCAGCAGCGCGCCCATGACGCCGGCGATCAGCCGCACGCCCTGCCCGCCGACCCCGTCCAGCGCGATCTTCGTGCTCATTCGGGCTCGACGCCGGCCTCGCGCATCGCGTCCTCCAGGCTGATCTCGCGCTTGGCGACCCGCAGCTTCAGCTCGGACGGCAGCTTCTGCATGATCGCCAGCTTGCGCTGCGCCTCGGCCTTCTTGGCCTCGGCCGGATCGGCAGGCGGACTGACCGATGCGGGCGCCGCATCCTCCACGGTCCGCGGCGCGACCGGCTGGGTGTCGCCGCCGGGCTGGCCGCCGACGAGGTCGCGCGCCTCCGCGGCCGCCTCCGCCTTCTGCGCATCGAGCTCCGACTTCGCCTCCGAGTGTGGATCTGTGCCGCTCGCTGACGTCTCGACCACGCCGGCGGGCTGGGCCACGTCATCCGGCGCCGATGCGCCCGTCCGCATCGACTCGGGGATCTCCACGCCGGCATCGGCCAGTGCCTGCGCGAGGGTCAGCTCCTTCTTCGCGAGGCGGACCTTGATCTCGGGCGACAGCTTCGCCATGAGCGCCGCCTTCTCCTGGGCCTCGGCGCGCTTGCGCGCCTTCTCGTCATCGGTCGCCGGTGGTCGCTCGACGACGGCCGTCGCCGCCTCGGGCGCCGTGGCGCCGCCCTCGCCGGGCGACTCGGTGGCGGACGTCATCGGTCCGGCGGGCTGGTCAGGGAGTGACGCCGGATGATGGCCGTTCCCGTTGCTCTCCGGGTGCGCCGCCGGATAGACGACGCCGATCTCGAAGGCGTTGAGCTGCGTTGCGTCCTTCGGCGCGCGCTTGTAGGTCTTGCGGTAGAACGTGAGCATCTCGTTCGCGCTCGCGAAGCCGATGCGCCGCCCGTTGTTCTCGATGCACTGGCTGGTGATGTCGACGAAGCTGAAGCCGGGCCACTCGATCGCTTCGGCGATCACGTTGCGCATGTGCAGCTGGTGGTAGACCGTCGTCTTCGCGTAGAGCGCATGTGGCGAGGACCGGACGAGGCCCTGGAGGTTGATCGGGGTGTTCGGGTTGCCGCCGGGGCTCGAGAGGGTCTTCGTGCCGGTCGGCGTCGTCGGCCCGGTCTGACCGCCGGTGAGGCCGTAGATCTCGTTGTTGTTGCAGAGCACCGTGACCGGCGCGTTGCGCCTGATGCTGTGGATCAGGTGGTTGCCGCCGATGCTGGCCGTGTCGCCGTCGCCGGCCACGACGATGACGTTCATCTCCGGCCTGACTGCCTTGATCGCCTCGGCGACCGGCAGCGTGCGGCCGTGGAGGGTGTAGACGGCCTCGTGCTTGAGGTAGCCGCCCATCCGGCCGGTGCAGCCGATCCCGGTCACGATGACGGTGTTGCGCTCGTCGAGCTTCATCTCGTCGAGCACCATCGCCAGCATCATCATGATCGTGCCGATCCCGCAGCCCGGGCACCAGATCGTCGGGAACAGGTCGACCTTGAGCCGATCCTTGTAGGTCATCTCGGCCATCGGTGCCTCAGGCATGTGGCGTCTCCGGCGGCCGCGTATATATGTATATACTCTGCCAACCGCTCATCAGCCCACCCCCAGCGGCGCCCGCGGGCCGGGCTCCGCCGGCTGCGGCGGAATCGGAGGCTCCGATGGCCCACCCGACAGCACGCGGTCGATCCCCTCGCGCACGGCCTCGAGCGAGATGCGGCCGCCGAGCAGCGGCACGCGCTTGACCGGCCGATGCAGCGCAAGCTCCACGAGGTCCGCGTACTGGCCGTCGTTCGCCTCCACCACGACCACCTCGCGGTACCGATCGGCAATGCCGGCCAGCTCGGCCGAGAGCATCGGGAAGATTCGGATCGGCCGGAAGAGGGCGAACTCGTCGCGCAGCGGCGCCGCGACACGCGAGACGATCCCGTAGCAGACGACCAGGACATCGGCCTCGACGTTCCATCCGTGCTCGAACTGCGCGTAGCGCGCGGCGACCTCGAGATGGCGGTGCTTGGCCTCGTAGAACTGGCGCAGGTACTCGTCCGCGTCGGCCGTGGCCGGCTCGCCCGCGTTCGGCCCGTGCTCGTACATCAGCACGCCGGCGAAGAAGCGCGGCGTATCGATGAAGTCGCCGAGCGGTGGCATCGAACGGTCGATGACCGAGACGGAGCCGGCGATCTCGTCGAGGTCGACGACCTCGTTGAGGTGCGCGACGAACGTGTCGGACAGGACGACGACCGGCGAGCGGGACTCCTCGGCGGCGTTGAAGGCGTCGACGGTGACGCGGAACGCTTCTTCCACGCCGTTGGGGTAGAACGCGAGCGGGGTGTAGTCGCCGGTGCTGCCCCACTTGACCTGCATGATGTCGCCCTGGCCGGGCATCGTCGGCATCCCGGTCGCCGGGCCGACGCGCATGACATTGACGAAGACCGAGGGCACGCCGACCTTCTGGGCGTAGCCGACCGCCTCCTGCATGAGGCTGAAGCCCGGGCCGGAGGTCGCGGTGAACGACTTCGCGCCCGCCAACGAGGCGCCGATGACGGCGTTGGCCGACGCGATCTCGTCCTCCGCCTGGAGGAATCGGAACTCGGGGTGCTCGGCAGCGTGGCCCGAGGCGATGTTGAGGATCTCGGTGGACGGGCTGATCGGGTAGCCGGCGTAGTAGCTCGCGCCGGCGGCCAGCGCACCGCGAAAGACCGCCTCGTTGCCCTGCGTCAGCTTCCGGGTCATGGGACGGCGATGATAGCGGCCGCTCAGCGCTGCATGTGCTGCGGCAGCCTGGGCATCTCGCCACGCCACGGGGATATCTCCTCGGTCGCCCACGCGCCGAATCGGTTCACGAAGTGCCCGCCGTGGCGGCGGATCACCTCGGTGGCGGCGCGCCGCCGGTCGCCGTCGCCGATCCGGATGCCCAGCACCGGGCGGCCGCCCTCCAGGGCAAGCTCGTAGACGTGGAGGTCGGGCAGCTGGTCCATCGTCATGAACTGCATCGCGCGCCGCATCCGCGCGCTGACGCCGGACGAGGCACCGAGCCGGCTCATCCGCTCGGTGGCGTCCGATCCCGCCAGCAGAATCACGTCGTCGGCAGCGATGCCGGATGCGGCGAGCTCGGCCCCGGCGGCCTCGGCCGCATCGGCCTCGTCGAAAACGGCCAGCGTCCAGCCGGTCGGGTAGCCGATCAGGCGCCGGCTCACTTCTCCTTTGCGGCGTGGGCGGTGACCGCCTCCGGGATCATCTCGATGGCCAGGTCCGGGCAGTAGCGCTCACAGAGGCCGCAGAGGATGCAGTTCTCCTCCTCGATGATCGCATCGTTGCGCAGGACGAGCGTCGCCTTCGGGCAGATCTCGACGCAGATGTCGCAGCGCTTGCAGAAGACCGGGTTCCAGCTGATGTTCGTGTAGTCGACCCAGCGGATGCCGTCCCGGTGATCGTCGCTGATCCCGGAGCCGAAGCCGATGGCGGACTGGCCCGACGCCGCGGGCTGCTCGGCAGTCATGGGACGGTGATGATAGCCCCGACGCGTCAGGCCGCCGCCGCGGTCTCCCGCCGATACGTGACCAGGAGCGTCCGCGTCGGCTTGATGACGGCCATCGCCGCCAGCAGGATGATCCCGATGCCGACGAGGACGAGCAGGGCCGCCACGGCGACCGCCGCGAACGACCACTCGTCGGCGACCCATTCCTGGGTGACCGGGACCCAGCCCTCGGTCGCGAGGTTTGGGGCGTCCTCCGCGTACAGCCGCGCGGCGTCCATCTGGTTCTTGCCGGCGTAGGTCCGGACCATCACTTCGCTCACGGCAGGCATTATCCACGTCGGGGCGCGCCGTGATCCCGGCATCTTGACCGGCATTTCTACCGGCATTACCCTATCGCCATGACCGTTCGTGCCGCACCGTCACCGCGCCTCGTGCGCCTCTTCCCGGCGCGCTTCATCGCGCGGGCGACCGGCGCAAACGTCCGCACCGCCGAGCGCTGGCGCAGCGGGCAGGCCCCGCAGTCCCGCTATCGGGACCGGATCGGCGAGCTCCAGGCGATCCTCGACCTTCTCGGCCGCGGCATGACCGATGCCGCCAAGCGCGCCTGGCTGGAGGCCCCGAACGTCCACCTGCGCTGGGCTCGCCCGGTCGAGCGCCTGGCCGATGGCGACTTCGACGCCGTTCGCGCGGCCGCCGAGTCGTACGTCGTTGGGGACTACGTCTGAACCCGATCAGCCGCTTCAGCGGACGGGCGCACCGCCAGACCGGCGTCGACATCCCGGCCACGCCGCCAGACCGGCCGGCGCCGACCGAGGGGCGCTACCACCGGCCCGGCGAACCGTGGCCGCTCTACGCGTCGCTCGAGCCGGCGACGGTCTGGGCCGAGTGGCAGACGGCGACGCGCGGGGCGATCGATCCGGCCGACGAGCGCCGTCGCCTGTGGCGGATCGAGGTCGACGGCCTCGCCGTCGTCGATCTCCGGCGTCCCGGGCTGGCCGAGCAGCTCGGAATCACCGATGGGCAGCTGACCGGGGCGCGGTCGCGGGCCCAGGGCCTGTCGGGGAAGGCCCGGGAGCTGGGCGCCGACGGGCTGATCGTGCCGTCCGCGGCGCTCGGCGATGCCTGGAACCTCGTCGTCTTCCCGTCGGGCTTCGACCGGGTGCGGGTCGCCGGGTCGCGGGCGATGCACCCGCGGCCGCCGGCCTAGGGGAGCATGCGGCGGAGCATCTCGTCGCGGTAGTCGCCGAAGAAGCGGCCGATGATCGGGAGCTCGAACTGCCGCATGATCGACTCGCGCGGCTCGCGCTCCAGCAGGAACGCGAACGACACGCGGACGAGCTCCTCGGGCGTGGCGCCCGGCGCGAGGTCGTCGAGGACCTCGCGGTCGACGCTCACCTCGTGGACGGTCGCGCCAGGATCGGACCCGAGCGTCACCGTGCAATGCCAGCCGGACTCGGTGGGGCTGCAGGAGACGATCGGCTCCGTCATCGGTCTGCGCGGACGCGCAGGATCGGTGCCATCGGTCAGGCCCGGTCGGGCTCGATTGCGCCCTCGGCGATCCGCCGCGGCTCCTCGGTCTCGCGCGGCCGTCCGGAGACCATCGCCACCACCGCGCCGATGATCAGGACCGCCGCGATGACGGTGCGCGGCGTGATCGGCTCCGCGTAGAAGATGGCGCCGAGGGCCACGGCCACGATCGGGTTGACGTAGGCGTACGTCGCCACCGTCGAGACGGACACGTTGGCGAGGAGCCAGGTGTAGGCGGTGAACGCCACGATCGAGCCGAAGACGACGAGGTAGAAGAAGGCGATGACCGATGCCGACGAGAACTCGGCGACATCGGTCCGTCCGACCTCGCCGAGCAGCACGCCGCCGACGATCAGCGCGAGGCCGCCGAGCAGCATCTCCATGCCGGTGCCGAGCAGTGCCGATCGCGGCAGCGGGTTGTAGCGGGCGTACAGCGAGCCGAGCGACCACGCGATCGCGCCGCCGAGCACGAGCGCGATGCCGAGCGGGTCGAGCTTGCCGAAGCCCTCGAAGGGCACGAGCAGCACCGCGACGCCGGCGATGCCGGCCACGAGCCCGCCGATGACGAGGCCACCCGGCCGCCGGCGGGTGATGGCCGCGTCGAACACCGCCAGCCAGATCGGCACGGTGGCGACGAGGACCGCGGCGACGCCGGTCGGGATGAAGAGCTCGCCGAGGACGACCCCGCCGTTGCCACCGAGCAGCAAGAGCGTCCCGACAATCGCCGCGGTGCGCCACTGGATCGCGGTCGGCCGCTCCAGGGATGCCCCCGGCCGCAGTCGGGCGTGGGCGACCAGCACCGCGAGCATGATCAGCCCGGCCGAGCCGTACCGTGCGCCTGCCGCCAGCAGCGGCGGCATCGTCTCGATCATCACCGCGATGCCGAGGTAGGTCGAGCCCCACAGGATGTAGACGGTGAGGAGCGCGGCGACGACGGCGACCGTCGACGGCGGCCGCCGGGCAGGAGAGGTCACCACCGCATTCTGACGCGAGCGGCCGATCTCGTCCGCGGGCACAATCGGTCTCGATGACCACCGACCGCGCCACCGTCGACGCGCGCCTGTCCGAGGTTCTGCGCGACGAGCGCGGCCGCCTCACCGGCGCGCTGGTGCGCATCCTGCGCGACTGGGACCTGGCCGAGGAGCTCGTCCAGGACGCGGCGGTGAGCGCCCTCGAGCACTGGAGCGTCGACGGCATCCCTCGCAACCCCGGCGCGTGGCTGATGACCGCGGCGCGCCGCAAGGCGGTCGACCGGCTTCGACGCCAGGCCCGCTACCGCGAGCGGATGGCGGAGCTGACGCGCGAGGCGAGCGCCTTCGACGCCGGCGTCGAGACCGGTGGGCCGATGGAGGCCGACGACCGCCTGCCGCTGCTCTTCACCTGCTGCCACCCCGCGCTGAGCCGGGAGGCGCAGGTCGCGCTGACGCTGCGCACGATCGGCGGCCTCGAGACGCCGGCCGTCGCGCGGGCCTTCCTCGTGCCCGAGGCGACGATCGCGCAGCGCCTCGTGCGGGCCAAGCGCAAGATCCGCGACGCGGGCATCCCCTATCGCGTGCCTGATGCCGCCGAGCTGCCGGCGCGCCTGGGCGAGGTGCTCAGCGTGCTCTACCTCATCTTCAACGAGGGCTACCTGACAACGTCCGGCGACGTCGCCGAGCGGCGCGAGCTTGCCCGCGACGCCGAGTGGCTCACCTCGCTCGTCGCCCGGCTCATGCCCGGCGAGCCCGAGGTGCTCGGCCTGCTGGCCCTGATGCGCGTGCACCTCGCCCGCGTCGACGCGCGCTTCGGCGACGACGGCTCGATCGTCCTGCTGCGCGACCAGGACCGCTCACGCTGGGATCAGCCCGCGATCGGCGAGGCGGAGTCGCTGCTCCAGCGGGCCGAGGCGATGGAGCGGCCCGGCAGCTACCAGCTCCAGGCCGCGATCCTCGTGGCCCATGCCCGCGCGCCAAGCTGGGACGCCACGCCGTGGGACGAGATCGTGCCGCTCTACGACGCGCTGTATCGGCGCGAGCCGACCCCGGTGGTCGGGCTGAACCGAGCGCTCGCCCTCGCCGAGCGCGACGGGCCGGAGGCCGGGCTCGCCGCCCTCGATCCGCTGGCGGACCGCCTCGACGGATACCACCTCTTTCACGCCGCGCGCGGCGAGCTGCTCAGACGCCAGGGCCGGACCGATGAGGCCCGCGTTTCGGACCTGCGCGCGCTGGAGCTCGTCGCAAACCCGGCGGAACGCCGCCTGCTCGAGGAGCGGCTAGGCGGGTAGGTGCCGCTCGGCAGGCCCGACGTACCGCACGTCGGGGCGGATCAGGACGTTGGCCTCGGCCTGCTCGAGGCAGTGCGCCGTCCAGCCGGCGTGGCGCGCCAGCGCGAACGTGGCCGGGAACAGATTGGGCGGGAGCCCGACGCCCTGCAGCACGGCGGCGGCGTAGTACTCGACGTTCGTCTTGATCGGGTAGTCCGGCTTGTGCTCGGCGAGCACGCGCAGCGCGATCTCCTCGACCGCCACCGCCTTGTCGAGCCAGCCGGCGACCCCGGCCATCCCCTCCGCCACGGAGCGCAGGGCCGCCGCCCTCGGGTCGTAAGCGCGATACACCCGGTGGCCGAAGCCCATCAGCCGCTCACCGCGCGCCAGGGTTCCGCGGATCCAGGCCTCGGCCTGGTCGACGGAGCCCATCTCGTGCAGCTGATCGACGACCGCCGACGGCGCGCCGCCGTGCCACGGTCCCTTCAGCGCACCGATCGCGCCGGTCACCGCCGAGGCGATGTCCGAGTGCGTGCTGATGATCACGCGGGCCGTGAAGGTCGAAGCGTTGAAGCCGTGCTCGGCGCCGACGACGAAGTACGCATCGAGCGCCCGGGCCGATGCCTCGTCCGGCGGCTCGCCACGCACCTGCTGGAGGAACCCGGCCGCCATGCCGAGCGACGGGTCGGGGTCGATCGGCTCGAGGCCGTCGCGCAGGCGCGCGAATGCGGCCAGCGCCGAGGGTGCGACCGCGGTGATGGCACGAGCCTGCTCGACGGTCGGCGGCCACTCCGTCCCGTTGACCGCCCCCCACGCCGAGATCGCGGTGCGCAGCGCGTCCATCGCGCCGGTGGACGGTGGCAGGCGGCGCAGGACCTCGAGCACCTCCGCGGGGAGCGGGGCGCAGGCGAGGTGCGCATCGGTCCTCCATTCGCCCGTCCACAGCAGCTCGGCGACCTGCGCGTACGTGCCGCGCTCGACGAGCTCCCCGATCGGGTAGCCGCGGTACTGGAGGCGACCGGCCTCGCCGTCGATCATCGCGAGCGAGGTCTCGCCGGCCAGCACGCCCTTGAGGCCCGGCGAGTAGGTGCGTGACGTCGTTTCCATGTCCGCGGCCGAGTCTACCGCGCCGTCGACGTAACGCCGGTCGCAGCCCGCGCGTCTGGGGCGCGGTCGGGACGATCCCGAGCACCCGACCAGGAGGAGTCATCCGAGTCATGCACAACGCACATCGCCTCGTCGCCATCGCCCTCATCGGCGTCGTCATGGCGGCCTGCACGAGCCCGGCGTCAAGCCCGTCGTCGACGCCGTCCCCCACCGATGGCGCGACCGCCTCGCCGCCATCCACCGGCACGCCGGTCCCGTCCGGTGACGAGACGCCGGCAGCGACCCCGGAGCCGGTCCCGTCCGACGAGCTCGAGCCCTTCACCTGCGACCTGCCCCTGCACGAGGACGCGACGACCGCCAGGGCCCTGGTCAACGATGTTCGCACCGGCACGCACGACGGCTACGACCGCGTCGTCTTCGAGTTCCTCGACGGCCTGCCCGAAGCCTTCCTCGAGCGCGTCGAGCCGCCGTTCACCCACGACGCGTCGGGTGAGCCGATCGACGTGGAGGGCGAGAGCTTCCTACGGCTGATCCTGCGCGGCGGCACGAAGCAGACCGAGGACGGCACGAGCAGCTACGAGGGCCCGACCGAGTTCGAGACGAACTACCCCGCGCTCGTCCACCTCGTGGAGGGCGGCGACTTCGAGGCGCAGAGCACCTGGTACTTCGGCCTCAACGCCGAGTCCTGCGTTCGCGTCCTGACCCTGACCGATGACGGCACCGCCCGGCTGGTGATCGACATCCAGCAGGTGCGCTAGACGACCTGCGCGCCGTCCTTGTAGACGGCGCTGATGCGCTGGTCGAGCGTGGCGAGGTCGAGCGGGTCGCCATCGACGACCACGAGGTCGGCACGCTTTCCAGCCTCCAGTGTCCCGAGCTCGCGCTCCAGCCCCATCAGCTCCGCCGCCGATCGCGTGGTGGCGACGATCGCCTGCATCGGCGTCATGCCGCCGTCGACCATGAGGCCCAGCTCGCGCAGGTTGTCGCCGTGCGGAGTGACGCCCGAATCGGTGCCCATTGCGACCTTCACCCCGGCGGCGACGGCCTTCTCGAACGACGCGGTGTGCGTCTCGACCACCTCGCGCGCCTTGGCGACCGATGCCTCCGGGATGGCGGCGCCGGCATCGGCCGCGTCGATCACGCCGCGCGGGGCCACGAGCGTCGGCACCAGCCACGTCCCGCGGGCGAGCATCATCTCGATCGCCTCGTCGTCGAGGTAGATGCCGTGGTCGATCGAGCGGATGCCGGCCTTGATCGCGTTCTTGATCCCCGGCGTCGCCTGGGCGTGGGCCATCACGAAGATGCCCGCCGCGTTGGCCTCCTCGACCAGCACCTCGAGCTCCTCGATCCGGAAGTGGGCGTGGGTCGGCTTGTCGCGCGGCGAGAGGACGCCGCCGGAGGTCGCGACCTTGATGACGTCGGCGCCCATGCGGATCAGCTCACGGACCTTCTGGCGCATCTCGTCGGGGCCGTTCACGATCGTTGACGGCACTCCCGGATGCTCGGCGAGGAGCGCGCGCACCGTGCCGCCGAACGGCATCCAGCCGTCGCCGTGGCCGCCGGTCTGGCTCAGCATGCTCAGGCTGATGTGCATCCGCGGTCCCGGCACGAGCCCGTTCTCGACCGCCTGCTTCACGCCGAGGTCGGCGCCGCCGGCGTCCCGCACCGTCGTGATGCCGATGCGCAGCGTGGCCTGCAGGTTCGCCGCCGCCTGGAAGAAGCGGTAGCTGAACGGCGTCTGGATCAGCTTCATCGTGTCGATGCTGCTGACCACGACGTGGGTGTGGCAGTCGAAGAGGCCAGGCAGCAGCGCCTTGCCGGCGAGGTCGACCGACTCGTCGCCGTCGAGGCCGGCGCCGATCTCGACGATGCGGCCGTCCTCGACGACCAGGTCAGCCTCGGCGGGATCGGCGCCGGTGCCATCGAGAATCCGCGCGCCGGTGAAAAGCGTTCTCGTCATTGGCCGAGGCTACAGCGCGGCCGGCATCGGCGTAGCATCGGTCGTGCATCCCCCCCACTGGAGAGATCCTTGATGGCCGATTCCCTCGCGCCGCCCTCCGGCGCCCTCGACACCTCGAAGGCCTACGCCGCCCGCTTCAAGACCGAGAAGGGCGACATCGTGGTCGAGCTCTTCGCCGATCGCGCCCCGCGCACGGTCGAGAACTTCGTGAACCTCGCGCGCGCCGGCTTCTACGACGGCACGACGTTCCACCGCGTCATCGGCGGCTTCATGGCCCAGGGTGGCGACCCGACCGGCACCGGCACCGGCGGTCCCGGCTACGAGTTCGGCGACGAGTTCCACCCATCGCTGCGCCACGACTCGGCCGGCATCCTGTCGATGGCCAACGCGGGCCCCGGCACCAACGGCAGCCAGTTCTTCCTCACCTACGGCCCGACGCCCCACCTCGACAACAAGCACAGCGTCTTCGGGCGCGTGACCGAGGGCCTGGACGTGCTGAAGTCGCTCCGTGAGCGCGACCCACAGCGCGACCCGCAGCCCGGAGACCGGATCGACACGATCGAGATCACCGAGTCCTAGGCCGCCTGGGCCTCGTACAGCAGGCCGAAGGTGGTCGCCGGATCGGGCGCGAAGTCCATCCGGGTGTTGCAGGCGCTGCAGGCGAGCTCGTCATCGGTCTGGTTGACGGTGAAGACGACCTCGTCGCCGCACCCAGCGCAGTCGAGAAGAATGTTCATGCGCCGATCCTGAGCGTGGCTTGCGACACGTCGTGTGTCGCAACGTCACTTGCGTCATTGCGCAAGTAGTGAGATGATTCGACCGATGGAGATGGTTGCGGCGACCGATGCGTCGCGCGCCCGCGCCGCGAGCATCGCTCGCGCGCTGGCCGACCCGAAGCGCCTGTGCGTGGTCGAGCGGCTGGCGAGCGGCGAGCAGAGCGTGAGCGAGCTGTCGCGCGAGGTCGGCTGCCAGGTCCCGAACATGAGCCAGCACCTCGCCGTGCTGCGCTCCGCGGGCCTCGTCGCCAGCCGCCGTGAGGGGAGCACCGTCTTCTATCGGCTCGTGGACGACCGCGTCCTCGATGCCTACAAGTTGCTGCAACAGGTCGCCGGCTGACGCCGGCATCTCCAGAGAGGAAACCAGATGTCTTCCAACGTTCCCGAGGTCACCGACGCCACCTTCGATGCCGACGTGCTCCAGAGCACGAAGCCGGTGGTCGTCGACTTCTGGGCCGAGTGGTGCGGGCCATGCCGGATGGTCGCGCCCGAGATCGAGAAGCTGGCGGAGAAGTACGCCGGGGTGGTCGAGGTCCGCAAGCTCGACGTGGACGCCAACCCGCACACCGCCATGCACTACGGGATCATGAGCATCCCGACCGTCGCGCTCTTCGCGCCGGGCCAGCCGCCGAAGGCCGCCGTCGGGTTCCGCCCGGCCGAGGCGCTCGAGGAGGCGTTCGGGCTTCCCGCCTACGCGAACGGCGGCTCCGCCGAGGGCTGACAGGGGCCGCTTGGCGGGCCCGGCCCGCCGACGCATACTGCGGGCCGCATGACTCGACGATGGGGGCTGGTCCTCGGCTGCCTGCTGGCGATCGGTGCATGGGTTGCCCCGCCGCCCGCGGTGGCGGCCAACGGGATCGTCATCACCTCCACGGCGGTGTACGACGTGCGGCCTGACGAAGGCATGGCGGTCGTCACCGTCAACGTCGCTGCAACCAACGTCACGCCGGATACCGCGACCCAGCGCTTCTTCTACGACTCGATCGGCCTGCCGATCCCGGTCGGCGCGTCGTCGGTGAGCGCCTCGTCGGGCGGCTCTCCGCTGGCGGTCGCCCTCGAGCCAGGCGACGAATTCGCCCAGTTCGCCGACGTCCGCTTCGGCACGAACGTCTTCTACCAGCAGACGTACCGCTTCACGCTGACCTTCGTGATGACCGATGCCGGTGGAGACCCCGGGCGCGAGACCTGGATCCGCAGCCGCTTCGTGGCGATGCCGGTGTGGGGCTTCGGCTCGGAGGGCGCGGCCGGCGCCAGCGTCGAGGTGGTGATGCCGCCAGGGTTCGAGGTGCTGATCCCGTACGGAGAGATGGAGATCGTCGAGTCGGCGGACGCCACCCGCGTCGTGGCCTCCGGCATCGATCCCGGGACATTCTCGGCGTACGTCAGCGCGGAGCGCACTGGCGAACGGACGAGGAGCGAGATCGAGGTCGAGATGGCCGAGGGCCCGGTGCAGCTGCGCTTCCACGCCTGGCCCGATGACCCCGACTGGACGGCGCGCCAGGGCGACGTCCTCGGCCGCGGCCTGCCGCTGCTCGAGGAGGAGATCGGCCTGCCCTATCCGATCGAGGGCGCGCTGAACGTCTCCGAGCACGCCTATCAGCACCTGGGCGAGTACGCCGGCTTCTTCGTCCGTGGCGTCGACACGATCGAGATGCGGTTCGACGCGGACGCCTTCACCGCGCTGCACGAGGCGGCGCATGTGTGGTTCAACGACGGCCTCGCCGACGACCGCTGGCTGATCGAGGGCTTCGCCTCGCACTACGCGGAGGTCGCGGGCCGTGCCATCGGCGAGGAGCTCGAGATGAACGAGCTGACCGATGAGGTGCGCGAGGCCGCGTTCCCGCTGATGGACTGGGCGGGCGTCGGCGCCGAGGATCGGCCGCGCGAGGAGTACGGCTACGCCGCCAGCCACGCGTTCGCGCGCGAGATCGCCGCGACGGCCGGCGACGAGGTGCTGCAGGTCGTCTGGCGCCAGGCCGACGCGGAGGAGCTGGTCTACGGGTCGCATCCGGATGCGGAGGGTCCCGCCGGCGGCCCGAACCCGGACGACTGGCGTCGATTCCTCGACCTCTTCGAGAACGCGTCGGAGCGCGACTTCGACCCGCTCTGGACCGAGTGGCTGCTGACCGCCCGGCAGGCCGAGGACCTCGGCGCGCGCCACGAGGCGCGGAAGGCGTACGAGGCCACCGAGGCGGCGCTCGGCGAGTGGCTGATGCCGGCGAGCACGCGGCGCGAGATGGAAGCCTGGGACTTCGACGATGCAACCGTGGCGCTGGCCCGCATCGACGGCCTCGTCGCGGACCACGGTGCCATGGCCGCCCGTGCCGATGCGCTGGCGCTGGAGCCGACGGACGAAGTCGGCGACCGCCTCGGCAGCGACGGGATCGACGGCGCCGTCGAGGAGCTCGAACGCCAGGCGGCGGCGCTCGGCGTGCTCGAGGTGTCGACCGCCGAGCTGGCCGACAAGCCGCAGCTGATCGAGCAGATCGGGCTCCTCGGGCAGGCCGACCCGGCGGACGGCCTGGAGGCGGCACGGACTGCCTTCGAGGCCGGCGACGAGGATGTTGCAACCGCGCAGGCCGAGGCCGCCACCGAGCTGGCAACGGGCGCGGCCGACGAGGGGCGCCTGCGCGTGGCCGTCGTGGGCGGCGGCATCCTGCTCGTCGACGCGCTGGCGATGGCCACCCTCGCCGCCATCTGGCAACGCCGTCGCCGCCGCCGCCACCGCCTCGACGCCCCGGTCGTCTGAGCCGCATGCGCTCGCTCAACGCCGTCCTGCTGGGGACGTTCACCCTGCGCTTCAGCACCGGCCTGACCGGCGCGATGCTCGCGTTCTACCTCGCCAAGCTCCCGGAGTTCGGCGGACCCGAGGTGAGCGGCACGGTCGCCGGCATCATGACCGCGACCTACTTCGCCGCCGAGCTGATCCTCTCGCCGGCCTTCGGCATCCTCTCCGATCGCTACGGCGCGCATCGGATCATGCAGATCGGTCCGGTGCTCGGGGCGATCGCCGTGATCATCACCGCGTTCACCACGAACCTCTGGCTGCTCGGCGGAACCCGCTGGCTGGAGGGGATGGCCGCGGCGGCGAGCATCCCGTCGATCCTCGGCTACATCGCCGTGCGGACCTCGGGCAACGAGGCGCTCCGCGGGCGCACGGTGGCTCGCTTCGAGGCTGCCACCGTGGCCGGTCTCGGCGTCGGCGCGGTCGTGGCCGGTCCGTTGTTCGAGCTCCTCGGCAGCGCCGCCTTCCTGGTGAACGCCGGGATCTACGGCGTTTCGTTCGCGATCTATCGGTACGGCGTGCGACCGGTCGAGACCGATGCGGCCGCCCTGGCGGCGGCCGAGGAGCGGCCGATCAGCTCCGCCGAGGTCCGACCAGCCGAGTTCAACGTTGCCCGCTATCGGCGCCTCTTCGCGACGCGGAGCATCTGGCTGCTGGCGCCGACGTGGATCGCGCTCAACGCGATCGTCGGCGCGTGGACGACCCAGGCGTTCTTCCAGCTGGTGCGCGAGAACCCCGACCCCGCATTCGACGACCAGGTGCTGATGGGCGGCTTCGAGCCGACGCAGGTGAGTATCGGCATGGGCATCGCGCTGGCCGTCTTCCTGGCCGGCATCTTCGTCTCGGGCAACCTCTTCGGCCGCTACCGGCGCACGACGATCATGACCGTCGGCATCGTGGGCGGCCTGGTCATGGTCGCGGCCTTCTTCGGGGTCAACCATTCCGCCGACCTGGCGCTCGCCGGACTCATCGGCCTGGTGCTGGTGGCGCTCGGTGGGCTCTTCGTGCTCGCCGGCGCGACGCCGGCGGCCCTCGGCATGCTCGCCGACATCAGCGAGACCCATCCGGCCGACCGCGGCGCGATCATGGGCCTCTACTCGATCTTCCTGGGGCTGGGCCAGATCATCGGCAGCGTGGCAAGCGGCTGGGCGGCCGACTGGCTGGGCATGGACGGGCTGCTCGTCGCGTCGGCGGTGCTGCTGCTGATCGCGCTCGTGCCGCTGCGCTGGCTGCGCGAGTCGGAGCACCTGGTCGGACAGCCGAACGTCGTGCCGCTGGCGGAGGGCACCGGTGGCTGACTACCCGTGGGGCGACGCGCTCATCCCGGAGCGGTTCGACGAGCACACGGTCCTGCTGCTCGTGCGCGCGCCCGACGCGCCGGAGCTGTCGGAGGAGGCGCTCGACGCGCTCCAGGTCGAGCACCTCACCTACCTGCGCGAGCTCAAGCGTCGCGGGGTGCTCATCGCGAATGGCCCGCTGGCCGAGCAGACCGACGTCCGCCTGCGCGGCCTGTCGGTCTACGCGGTGGGTCTCGAGGAGGCCCTGGCGCTGGCGCGCGCCGACCCGATGGTCCTCGCCGGGCGATTGATCATCGAGGGCGCGCGCTGGATGACGGCCGAGGGAACGGCGAGGTTCGGGCCGGCCTAGGCCGTCGCCTCCTGGGCGACCTTCCCCTGCTGGAGGATCCGGATCGCGTTGCCGAACGGGTCGCGGATGCCGAGGTCGGTGCCGTAGAAGTGGTCGGTGGGCTCCTGGGTGAAGTCGGTGACGCCACGCTCCTTCAGGGTCTCGAACAGGCCTCGGACGTCGTCCGACTGGAAGACGAGGCCGTTCATGGCGCCCTTCGTGATCAGCTCGCGGATCTGCGCGCCGGTGGCGTCGTCGTGCAGCGGCGGGCCGGGCTCCTCGAGGTTGACCGAGATGTCGGGATTGCCGGGGACGCGGACGGTGAGCCAGCGGTAGTTGCCCTGCTTGAAGTCGTCGCCGACCTCCAGCCCGAGCTTGTTGACGTAGAAGTCGAGCGCCTCGTCCTTGTCGAGGACGTAGATGGTGGTGACGTGCAGCCTGGTGATCATCGGTCGGTGTTCTCCGTTGCCAGCGTTGATGGGATGCTCGGATGCTAGGGAGCCGCCGCGGTCGTGGCTTCTCCGAAACTGCTCGATCTGGCCGCGCGCATCGCCGCCTCCCGCGGCCGGGTCGCCGCCATCTGGACGCAGTTGGGCGCCACGATCGGCCCATTTCCGATTCGGTAGGCCGATGGCGTCTCGCCGACGATCTCCCGGAACATGCGGCTGAACGTGCCGAGGCTCGTGAAGCCGACGTCGAGGCAAATGTCGGTGACGCTGCGATCGGTCTCGCGCAGCAGGAACATCGAGCGCTCCACGCGCCGCCGTTGCAGGTACCGATGCGGCGTCTCGCCGAAGACGGCGCGGAAGGTGCGGATGAAGTGCGCCTCGGAGACGTGGGCCACCGCGGCAACGGCGGCGACGTCGAGTGGCTCGGCGTAAGCGCGGTCCATCGCGTCGCGGGCGCGCAGCAGACGCCGGTTTGCTTCCTCGATTTCGCGGCTCACGACTCCACGCTCCGCAGCTGCGCCATCACGTCGGCGCCGATGCGCTCCAGGCGCGTGGCGTCGGCCACGCCGCGGACGCTGAAGATGATGTGCTGCGCGCCGGCCTCGGCGAGGCCGCCGAAGCGCTCGACGACCGCATCGGTCTCCTCCTCGTCGGGGTTCACCGAGGTCAGCACGGTCCGCTCGATCTCGTCGTAGGGGCGGCCGAGGCGCTCGCAGTGCTCGCGCAGGACCGCGAGCTTGGCGCTCACGAACTCCGGCGATCGCCCGAAGATGTTGCACGCATCCGCGTACTGCGCCACGAGGCGCAGGGTCTTCCGTTCCCCGCCCCCGCCGACGAGGATCGGGATCCGCGGCCGGCTGATCGACTGCGGCGAGTTGATCAGGTGCGTCGCGCGCAGGTGCGTGCCGGTGAACTCGCCATGCGTGCCGCTGCCCTCCGACCACATCTCGTGGGCGAAGCGCAGCGTGTCCTCGAGCCACTCGAAGCGCTCCTTGAGCGACGGGAACTCGAAGCCGAGGCCCTTCGATTCCATGACGTTCCAGGCCGCACCGATCCCGAACCAGGCTCGACCGCCCGACAGCACGTCGAGGGTGGTCGTCGCCTTGACCCACAGGCCAGGCGCGCGGTAGTGGATGCCGCCGACCATCAGGCCGATCCGCGCCCGCTCGGTGTTGGCCGCGATGAAGCCGAGCGCGGTCTGGCCCTCGAGCATCGGCGCCTCGGGCGGGCCGCCGCCGCGGATCTGGAAGAAGTGGTCCATGACCCAGATCGAGTCGAAGCCGACGTCGTCG
The DNA here is from genome assembly GCA_963840145.1 of uncultured Chloroflexia bacterium. GTDB lineage: Bacteria > Chloroflexota > Limnocylindria > QHBO01 > QHBO01 > JACDBZ01. Next base: position 85,046 of record CAWIXR010000005.1, on the reverse strand, counting down.
GCGGTGCGCGCCACACGCGCGAGGGTCGGACCGATCGCGTCCGCGCCCCCCGGCCACGTGAATTGGTTGATCTGGAGCCCGAACTTCACTCCGCGCCATGGTGCCACGGTGGTACGCAGCGTGCTTTAGGGTCACGAATGCCCGCCACACCGAGCTCAACCACGCAGTCCGGCAACGACCGGCGCCGCACCCAGGCGCTGGCGCTGGCGCTCTGGGTAGCCGTGATCATTGTCGCGCTCGCCGTCATCGGCCTCGTCCTTCTGCGACCCACGGGCCGATCGGCTGCGCCGATTTCGACCCCTGGCATCGTGGCCGGAACGCCGGGCGGCGTTGCCGTGCTGAACGCCACGCCGAGCCCCGTACCGACAGCGACACCCGAGCCGACTCCGGCACCGACGCCCCAACCGACGCCCGCGCCAACGCCCGCGCCGACGGCTGTCCCGGAGACTCCAGCACCCACGGCGGCGCCGACGCCGCCTCCCGCAACTCCGGTGCCGACGCAGATCGTGGTTGCTGCCTCTGGACCCGGCGATGCGGTCGCCGCCTTCTACGGCAACGTGGCGGCGGGCAGCTTCGACGCTGCGTACAGCCTCTGGAGCCAACGCATGCGAAACACCTATCCGCGAGGTGAGAACCTCGACGGTCGGTTCGATGACACCGCCAGCATCACATTCGAGCAGCTGTACGTCGCCGAGCAGAGCGCCGATCGGGCCACGGTGCAGGCGAACTTCGTCGAGACCTACGACTCCGGCTCGACACGCCGTTTCGTGGGGTACTGGCGCCTCGTCCTGGTTGACGGGCGCTGGCTTCTTGACGAGCCGCACTACTAGCCCGAACGGGCGCGGCACCGGAGCGCCGCGCCCCATCGGTCCATGTCCTAGGCGAGCGAGCCCGAGAGGTACGCGTCGTAGGCGGCCATGTCGAAGTGGCCGTGGCCGCTCAGGTTGAAGAGGATCACGCGCTCCTCGCCGGCCTCGCGAGCGTCGAGCGCCTCGTCGATCGCCGCGCGGATGGCGTGCGACGACTCCGGTGCCGGGATCAGGCCCTCGGTCCGGGCGAATTGCAGCGCGGCGTCGAAGCAGGCGTTCTGCTCGTAGGCCTTCGCCTCGAGGAACCCGAGGTCGTAGAGGTGGCTGACGAGCGGCGCCATCCCGTGATAGCGCAGCCCACCGGCATGGATCGGCGCCGGGCGGAAGTCGTTGCCGAGGGTGTGCATCTTCAGCAGCGGCGTCGTGCCGGCGGTGTCGCCGAAGTCGTATCGGTACTCGCCCTTCGTCAGGCTCGGGCAGGAGGCCGGCTCGACCGCCAGGAAGCGCGTGCTGCTGTTCCCGCGCAGCCGATCTCGCAGGAACGGGAACGCGATGCCGGCGAAGTTGCTGCCACCGCCCGCACAGCCGATGACGACGTCGGGTCGGTCACCGGCCATCTCCATCTGCGCCATCGCCTCCTGGCCGATGACGGTCTGATGCAGGAGGACATGGTTGAGCACGCTGCCGAGCGAGTACTTCGTGTCCTCGCGGCCGCCGGCCTCCTCGATGGCCTCGCTGATCGCGATGCCCAGGCTGCCGGTCGAGTCCGGGTCCTCGGCGAGGATCGCGCGCCCGGCATTCGTCTCGTTCGACGGCGACGGGATGACGGTCGCGCCGAACGACTCGATGAAGCTGCGCCGATATGGCTTCTGCTCGTAGCTGATCCTCACCATGAAGACCTTCGTCTCGATCCCGAAGAGGCTGCCGGCGAAGGCGAGGGCGCTGCCCCACTGTCCGGCGCCGGTCTCGGTCACGAGGCGGGTGACGCCCTCGGCGCGGTTGTAATAGGCCTGGGCGATGGCGGTATTCGGCTTGTGCGAGCCCGCCGGGCTGACGCCCTCGTTCTTGAAATAGATGCGCGCCGGAGTGTCGAGCGCCTTCTCCAGCGCGGTTGCCCGATGCAGCGGCGTGGGCCGGAAGATGCGGTACGCCTCGCGCACCTCCTCCGGGATCTCGATGAGCGGGTCGGCGCTCACCTCTTGCTTGATGAGCTCCATCGGGAACAGCGGGGCGAGCATCTCGGGGCCGATCGGCTCGCGAGTCCCCGGGTGGAGCGGCGGCGGCAGCGCCTCGGGCAGGTCGGCCGCGATGTTGACGTAGTGCGTCGGCAGTTCTGCCTCAGGCAGCACGAAGCGACGCTGGGTGCGGGAGATGGTGACCGTCATCGGTCTGGCCTCCGTGAGAACAACAAGACCCCTTCGCCTCAACGGGCGAGGGGGTCGTCTCACGGTGCCACCGTTGTTCCCGGGGTTGTTCTCGTCCCCGGCTCGATTCGGCCGCGGAGCTTGCGCTCGATGGCCTCGGCTTCGCTATCGGTGCCTCTCCGCCGGCGGCTAGTCGGGTTGCGTGTCCGCGCCGCCCTTTCGCCGCCGGAGCTCACGGGTCCATTCGCCGGTCGCGCCGCCGCCGGGGTCTCAGCCTTCCCGGCTCCCTGTGGGCTCGCCTGACGCGGGTACTCGTCCCGATCGTCGCCGTCTTCTGTTGTGCGCGCGACCGTACGCGCGTCGTGGTTCCGGTGTCAAGGGCTGGCACGCGCCATGCGAAACCGGTTACGCAGGAGGTGACCCATGGACCAGCAGCGGTTCGGCGAAATGGACCAGGAGAAGTACGACGGCGCGGACTACATCTGCGATAACTGCGGCAGCGAGATCATGATCAAGCACACCGGCGATGGGGAGAAGCACCAGAGCATGAACTACACCTGCCGATGCGGCACCGAGATGCGTCTCGAGGACGCAAGGGTGGCCGCACGATGACGGCCAACCGCACCCAGGGCGAGACGGTCGGCCCGGAGCAGGAGCCGACCGAGGCCGGCGACCAGGATCCGGCGAATCGAGATCCACGACCGGATGGACCGATGAACCAGCCCACCGACCCGGACGCGGCGAACGACGAGTTGGGCGAGAGCCCGGACGCGGCGTACGGGCAGCGCGAGGGCCAGGCGGATCCCGAGGCAGGCAGCCAGCCGAGCTGACGACTACAGGATGTCGTGCTCGCGGAGGTCGATCGGCCGATCCGGGCGGAACGGGTTGTCGGCCGCGGGCGCCACACCGGTGACCAGGTCGACGACCCGCCGCGACCCGCCGGTGCCGGCCATGATCCCGTGCCCGGAATAGCCGCCGTTGAGGAAGAGCCCGTCGGGACCGATCGGGCCGAGATAGGGTCGGCGGTCGGGCGTCACCTCGTACTGGCCGGCCTGGAGAAACCAGTGCGCCGACGGCGCACCATCGGCCCAGACGTCGGCCCAGAAGGGCGCCACCCGCGCGAGGGCGTGGGGCGAGCGCGGGTCCAGGAGGCCGAAGGCCCAGTCGTGCTCGATCGGCACCGGGTCGTGCGGCTCGGATGGGGGCGTATCCGCATCGGTGAACAGCGCGATTGCGCCACCGACGTAGGGACGCCAGTGGGCCGCGGTCTCCTCGTCGATCGTCATCGGTGCGTCCGACGGAACCTGCGGCAGCCACGGCAGGACGAGCTTCTGACGGCGGGTCGGCCGCAGCTCGACGCCGATCCCGGCCGACGCCAGCGTGTGGGCAAGGAACGGCCCGGTGGCGACCACCACGGACGGGGCCGACACCTCGCCGCGCATCGTGCGCACACCGCGCACGCGGTCGCCGTCGAGGGCGATCTCGTTCGCGCCGGCGTGCGTGACGAACGTCGCGCCGCCGCCGGGCGTCGCGTCGGGTATGCCCGCCGCATTCGAGGCCGCCGCCGCGAACCCGACCGACAGCTGCTTCGGATCCAGCCACCCGTCGCGGGCTCGGTATCGCGCCCCGAGCACCGCCTCGGAGAGCCACGGCCAGCGCGCGCGTGCCTGGTCGCCACTCAACAGCTCGACGTCGGTGAGGCCCCACTCGCGCTGGCGCGCGACGAGTCGGCGAGAGCGCTCGACGGTCGCATCGGTCAGGGAGCAGAAGAGATAGCCGCCGTGGCGCAGGCCGAGGTCCCAGCCGTCGAGCCCGGTGCGGGCGGCGAAGGACTCGAACAGGTCGACGCCCTCGCGGACGAGCTCGATCTCCTCGGGGTTGTCGAACTGGAGGCGGAACGCGCCGGTCGAGACCGGCGTGGTCAGCGTCGCCAGCGCGGCCCGTCGCTCGAGCACCACCACGGAGAGCCCCGCTCGGGCCGCGAAGAAGGCGGTCGCGCAGCCGATCACCCCGCCGCCGATCACCACGACGTCGGCGGTGGCCGGCGGGGCATCGGCGAAGCGAACGGTCGGGCTGGCTTCCACGACACGAGTCTAGGTCGCTAGCATCCGACTGACATGAGCCACGTGGAGCGCGCCGACGTCGTTATCGTGGGTGGCGCCATCATCGGCTCCTCGGTCGCGACCTTCCTGGCAGGGCGGCCGGACTTCGACGGCCGCATCCTCGTCGTCGAGCGCGACACGACCTTCCGCACCTCGTCGACGACGCTGTCCGCGGCAAGCATCCGGATGCAGTTCAGCACGCCGCTGAACGTCCAGATCAGCCAGTTCGGGGTCGCGTTCCTCAAGTCGCTGGACCGATTCCTCGCCGTGGACGGCGAGGTGCCCGAGATCGACCTCGTCGAGAACGGCTACCTCTTCCTCGCGACCGAAGCGGGCCGCGCCACCCTCGAGCACAACAACGCCGTGCAACGCGAGCTCGGCGTGCCGGTCGAAATGCTCACGGCCGATGAGCTGAAGGCGCGCTTCGACTGGCTCCGGACCGATGACCTCGCCGCCGGCTCGCTCGGCCTCTCCGGCGAGGGCTGGTTCGACGCCTACGCCCTGCTCCAGGGGTTCCGGCGCAAGGCGCGCTCACTCGGCGTCGTCGAGCGGGTCGGCGAGGTGGCGGAGGTGCTGGTCGACGGCGAGCGGGTGGGGGGCGTCCGCCTGGCCGATGGCTCGGAGATCGAGGCTTCGTGGGTCGTCAATGCGACCGGACCGCGGGCGGCCGAGGTTGCCGCGATGGCCGGTGTGGAACTCCCCGTGCGGCCGCGGAAGCGGATCATCTACCACCTCGAGTCGCCGGTCAGCCTCGGCGACGCGCCGCTCACGATCGACCCTTCCGGTGTCTACTTCCGGCCCGAGGGCCCCGCGTACGTGGGTGGCTGGTCGCCGCGCGACGGCGAGCCGGACCCTGACACCCTCGACCTGGTCGCCGACCGTGCGCCGTTCGAGTCGCTGGTGTGGCCGGCGATGGCCCACCGTGTCCCGGCGTTCGACCAGCTTCGGCTCCTGGACGCGTGGGCCGGGCACTACGAGGTCAACACGCTCGACCACAACGCGATCGTCGGGCCGCACACGCGCCTGACGAACTTCATCCTCGCCAACGGGTTCAGCGGCCACGGGCTCCAGCAGGCGCCGGCGGTCGGCCGCGGCCTGGCCGAGTGGATCGCGACCGGCCGATACGAGACGCTCGACCTTTCGCCGCTCGGCTACGAGCGCATCGAGCGCAACGAGCCGATCCTCGAGCTCAGCGTGATCTGAACCTCAGAGGCAGCCGACGTCTGGCGGGTGCGCGTCGCGGAAGGTGACGACGTTCTTCGGCGGGCCGTCGATCACTTCGCGCGTGTCGACGATCAGCACGCCCGCCTCGTCGATCCGCACCGGGAATCGGTCCATGCCGCGCGGCGCCGGGCCGAGCTCGAGCTTCTCGCCGAGGATGTTGTACGTGCTCTGGTGGCAGTAGCACTGGAACCGATCGGTGCTATCGCACGAAGCCGGAATCATGCAGCCGAGGTGCGGGCACTTGCGCCACAGCGCCAGGATCTCGGAGGCCTTCGGGGACGGCGTCACCGCCTCCTCGCCGAGCGCCATCGCCGTCGCCGCGGGCACGTTGACGAGGAACGCCCGCGCTGGGCGGAACTCGAACGGCTTGCCGCCGGCCCAGTCCGGGAACTGCCCGTTGAGCTGATCCAGCGTCCCGAGCCGGTGCTCGACCCCGAGGCCGTCGCCTGGCCCGGGCCAGAGCATCGCCAGTGTCGCGCCGGCGAACTCGAGCGACAGCAGCCCCACGCCCGCACCGAGCATGCGCCGCATGAATGACCGCCGGCTGATCGTGCGCGGGTCCAGCATCGGTCCAGCACCTCCCCGGGACCGAAGGCTCGCCTATCAGGCGCCGCGCGCGCCGCGCGGGCAAGGGTCGGATGTCCCCGCTCAAACGGGACCGAGCCGGCAGTATTCGCGAGGCAGCGTGGTCGCATCGGTCACGCGGTAGCGCTCGTCGCGCCCGTCGAGGATGGCCGCCCAGTCCACGCCCGTGGCCAGCTTCTCACCGAGCGCCTTCAGCTCACCGATGCGGTCCACCGCATCCAGGCCGATCTCTCGCTGGAGCTCGAGGTCGAGGCGGTAGAAGGTGGCCCGCGCGTAATGCCGATGCACGAGCTCCGTCTGCTGCTCGGCCGGCGATCGCAGCAGCTCGGCGAGGAGCCAGCCCAGCCACGCCCCGAGCCAGGTCGGCCGCTCGCGGCTGAGGAGCTTGCCGGTGCCGAGGCTGACGACGATGGTGTCCTCGGGCCGATACGCATCGGTGTATTCGAAGGCCTCCACGCAGGCCTGGTAGACCGGGTTGCCGGCCACGCCGGTGCCGCCGTCGATGAGCTCGCCGATCGGCACGATCCGCCACGGCCGGAAGTACGTCGGCGCCGCGCCGGAGGCGGTGACCACGTGGCTGAGCCGGAAGTCGCCGGCCCGGCACGAGTTCGCCGGGTTGTCCTTCACGAAGTACCACGGCATCCCGTCGGCGACGCGCTTGGCCGTGATCAGCAGGTCGACCGGCGCGTCGTTCAGCGTCCAGTCGCGCGCCTCCGGCCCGAGCTCCTCGCGAATGAGCTCGTGAAGCGTCCCGGTGTCGTACAGCGTGCCGGTCAGCAGGCGCCGGATGCCGCTGACCACCGGAATGCTGCGAAAGACCTCCGGCGAGCGCACCTCGTACAGGTGGACGAGCCTCTCGCCGGAGATGCCCGCCGCGACCCCGGCCGCGATCGCCGCGCCGGTCGACGTGCCGGCCACGAAGTCGAACGTCTCGCGCGCGGGCCGGCCGGTCTGACGCTCCAGCTCGGCCAGCAGCACGGCCGGGATGATGCCGCGAACGCCGCCGCCGTCGATGCTGAGGATCCGTCGCATCGGCTCATCCTGACGAGGTGTTGCGACACCTGTCGGTCTCGCGCGTCTGCGTATATAAGTATATACGCACGCTGCGCACTCCCTACGGATGCTCCAGCGGCACGCCCAGCACCGGCCGATCCCCCGCCACGGCGTGCTCGGACGGCCCGCGTGGCACCCGCCACGCGACCCCCACCGACAGCAGCCCGACGACCGCCATGATCGCGAACACGATGCCGATCGCCGGCGCGAGGCCCAGCGCCCCGCCCTCGGAGATCGCGATGATCGCCCCACCGACCCCGGCGCCGAATGCCGTGCCGAGCGTGAACATCAGCTGGAGCGACGCGGAGCTGAAGCCCGCCTCGCCGGGATCACCGGTCTCGAGGATCAGCAGCGCGAGCATCGAGTAGGCGAGGCCCATCCCCAGGCCGGCGATTGCCCAGCCGACCGCGGTGATCAGCACCGGCACGCTCGGCACGAGCACAGCGGCGGTGACACCGATCCCCGCCACGATGAAGCCGGCGCCGGCCACGACAAGCGCCCGGCGCATCCCAAGGGCCGCGGCGCGGTCCTGGAGCCACGAGCCGGCGACCCAGGTCAGCGCGGCCGCCGACAGCGCGATCCCGCCAAGCGTCACGCTCTCGCCACGCAGCTCCACCACGGCAAGTGGCACAAAGGCCTCGGTCCCGAAGAAAGCAAAGGTGATCAGGAAGGCCGCGACCACGACCGATGGCCGTCCCGGCGCGAGACGCAGGCTCCCCTCCGGCAGCAGGTGCCGCAGGCACCAGACCCCCAGCCCGCCGCCGGCGACGGCGAGGACGGCCGCCACGGGCAACGAACCGATCGAGAGCGCGGTCAGCAGCAGGGTCGACCCGATCGCGAGGCCGATCGCATCGGCCGCCCGACCCCGGTCGCTGCGCGACGGCGTCTCGGATCGCTCGGCCGGACCGATGCCCGCCAGTCGCAGGTAGAGCGCGAAGCCCATGAGCAGCACCACCGGGACGATGGCAAGGAAGACCCAGCGCCAGCCGACCGTGTCGCTGGCCACCCCGGCGAGGGCCGGCCCGACGAGCGCGGGCACGACCCAGGCGGAGGAGACGAGCGCGATCATCCGGGGCACCGCGGACGGCGGGTACGCACGCGCGATCGACGCGTAGACCACCGAGCTGAGCGCCCCGCTGCCGAACCCCTGGATCGCTCGGCCAACGATCACCATCGGCATCGAAAGAGCCAGGCCGGAGACGAGCAATCCGGCCGCGAAGAGCACCGTGCCGACCGCCAGCGCGCGTCCCGGCCCGCGGCGATCGATATCGGCCCCGGCGACGGTGATGCCGACGATGTTCGTCAGCCAGAAGGCGCTGAAGGCCCACCCGTAGAGGTGGAGGTCGCCGAGCTCCTCGGCCGTCGCGGGCAAGACCGTGGGCACTGCCATGCCCTCGAAGGCCGAGGCGGTGAAGAGGCCGACGAGAGCGACGGTGAGGAGCCGGCGCTCCGGTGCCCAGGTGCCGCCGGTCACTCGACGACCGCGGGACCCAGCAGCAGCGGCGATCCGAGCTTCGCCTCGTAACGCGGCCGGAAGCGATCGACGTTGTACATCGTCGGCACGTCGAGCTGGCGCGCGCCGAGCGCACGCTCCGGAAGCGGCGCGTGCTCGTAGTTCCCGTCGCGCACCGCGACCATGCGGCCGTAGATGCCGTCGCTCAGCAGGTCGACCGCGATGTTCGCGAAGGTGATCGCCACCAGCTGGTCGAGCGCATCGGGATCGCCGGAACGCAGGTCGTAGGTGAGGTCGCTGTGCACCGTCTCGACGCCGGTGCGGCGCTTCAGCTCCTCGGCGAGCGCCTCGCCGACATCGGCCTTGTGTCGGTGGCCGTAGGCGTCAGGGTCCCCGACCTCGCCGAGATGCCCGCCCTGCCAGATCGCCCCCTCGCTGGCGATGACGAACGCGTAGCCGGAGGGATTGAGGCGTCGGTCATCGGCCAGGAGGGCGGCCAGGCGGTCGAGGTCGAAGGGCGCCTCCGGGATCACGCAGCGAGCACTGGTGACGTAGGCCGCGTACCACGCGGTGTAGCCCGAGTTGCGGCCGAAGATGCGGAAGACACCGATGCGCTCGTGGCTGCCGAGCGTCGTCCGCTGCCGGTTGATCAGCTCCTTGGCGCGGGTGACAGCGGTCGAGAAGCCGATGCAGTACTCCGTCCCGGGGACGTCGTTGTCCATCGTCTTCGGGATGGCGACCACCGGGAAGCCTTCGCGCCCCAGCCGCGCCGCGTACGAGAGCGTGTCGTCGCCACCGATCGCGACGAGCGCCTCGATTCCGAGCCGTGACAGGTTCTCGAGAACGAGCGGAGTGAGGTCGAATCGGCCTTCAGCGACCTCGAGCCCGTCGATTCGCGACGGGTCGAGGGTCTCCGGAAGGGCGTCGCGGCCCATCGACGAGGGGTTCGTGCGCGAGGTGTGGAGCACGGTCCCGCCGGTGCGGTCGATGGCCCGCGTCAGGACGCGGTCGAGCTTGCGCAGGTAGCCGCCGCCATCCTCGAGCGCGGCGTCCATGTGGGTCAGTCCCTGCCACCCGCGGCGCACGCCAACCGTCTCCCAGCCCATCTCGCTGGACCGATAGACGACGCTCTTGATGACCGAGTTGAGACCCGGAACATCGCCGCCGCCGGTGAGGATCGCGATCCGTTTCATTGGTCATCGGCCATGCTGCCAGATCGGGACCGCGGTTTGTGAAAGAGAGCGAAATCTGGCAGAATGATCTCCCGCACCGGAGTTTCCGCCCTGTGACCTCGACCCCCATTCGCCAGCGTCGTTATGTGACGTGGCGCCTGCCGGATCGCCATTTCAGCAAGGTCCACCTCGTCGGTGAGCCCGGCTCCACGATCTGCGGACGCGCACTGCCGCGCGCGATCGGCCAGCCGAAGGCCCCGATCCCCGACTCGGAGATGTGCCAGGACTGCGACGCCCAGGGCTGAGTTTCCTCCATTGACCGATCCACCGACCGCCGACACGCACGGCGGTCGGTCCGTTTATCCGCCGATTTCCCTCCCGGCCGATGCGCTGGTCGTCCTGATCGGCATCGCCGCCAGCGGAAAGTCGACCTTCGCGGCGCGCCACTTCGCGCCGACCGAGGTCCTCTCGTCGGACGCATTCCGCGCGCTGATCGCCGACGATCCGAGTGCCCAGGGCGCGACCGACGACGCCTTCGACCTCCTGCATCGGCTGCTGACGATGCGCCTGCGGCGTGGCCGGCTGACGGTGGTCGACGCCACGAACGTCGAGGAGTGGGCTCGTCGGGAGCTGCTCGGCGTCGCGCGGATGCATCGGCGGTCGGCGGTGGCGATCGTGCTGGACGTGCCGGTGGAGGTGGCGCTGAAGCGGAACGCCCTGCGCTCGGCGCCGCGGCCGCCGGCCAACGCGCTTCGTCGCCAGCATCGGTGGCTGGTGGACTCGCTCCCGGCTCTCGCCCACGAGGGATTCGCGGCGGTGCATGTACTGCGCTCGGTCGCGGAGGTGGACGCGGCGCGCGTGGAGCGGTCCTGAGGCACAGAAATGTCCCGAAGGAACATGCGCCCGGTGCGGTGACCGAAGCCACCACTCCGCGCTTCCCCGGCGACCGAAGCCGCCGGTTCCGCTACCGGAACTCATGACCGAAGCCTTGTGAACCGGTATCGCTTGCCCCTTCGGGACGACCACAGTATCTGGCCGACCACGCCGAGGCACAAGATGGGTTATCCCCGACTTTCGAAGCCCGATGACGACCTGTCCACAGGCCATCCACGAGACCCGTCGCCGGCATCGGTTGCGCGGCTAGACTCCGGCGATGCGCGCTCGTGAGCTTGGAATCCACATCGGCCGCATGGAGTCAGGGCCGCTCGACGCGATCACCGACGTCGCCGGCGTGCGCGTCGGGCACACGACGCTGATCTCGGGCGACGGCCCCCTGAAGCCTGGCGACGGCCCGGTGCGCACGGGCGTGACCGCGATCGTGCCGCATGACGGCGACGTCTGGACGGAGCCGATCTTCGCCGGGGCGCATCGGCTCAATGGCAACGGCGAGCTCACCGGCCTGGAGTGGATCCGCGAGGCCGGAATGCTGGGCGGGGCGATCGGCATCACGAACACGCACAGCGTCGGGGTGGTGCGCGATGCGCTCGTCGAGGCGGCGGCGCGGGCGCACGAGATGCGCGACAACATCTGGGCGCTGCCCGTAGTCGGCGAGACGTACGACGGCGCGCTCAACGACATCAACGGCTTCCACGTGCGCGCCGAGCACCTGCACGAGGCGCTGGCGAGCGCGTCGACCGGGCAGGTGGCCGAGGGCAACGTAGGCGGCGGCACGGGCATGATCTGCCACGAGTTCAAGGGCGGCATCGGCACGGCGTCACGGCGTGCCGGCGAGTGGACGGTCGGCGCGCTGGTGCAGGCCAACTACGGCGCGCGCGAGCTGCTGCGGATCGACGGCGTGCGGGTCGGTGCGTCGATCCCGCGCGAGGAGGTGCCCTCGCCGTGGGACGAGGCCGAGGCTCTGGCGGCGCGCCAGGGTGCCGAGGGCGGCTCCATCATCGGCATCGTCGCCACCGACGCGCCACTCCTGCCGCACCAGTGCGCCCGGCTCGCGCAGCGCGCGGGCATGGGCGTGGCGCGGATGGGCTCGTACGCCTCGCACGGCTCTGGCGACCTGTTCTGTGCCTTCGCCACCGGCAATCGCGACCTGTCGCGCAATGCCGGCGAGGACGACCCGCGATCAACGGTTGAGCTGCGGATGGTGGTCGACGAGCACATCAACCCGCTCCTCGAGGCCGCGGCCGAGGCCACCGAGGCGGCGATCGTCAACGCCCTGCTGGCCGCGGAGACGATGACCGGGCGCGACGGGATCACGGCCCACGCGCTCGACCACGATCGGCTCATGGAGGTGATGCGGGCACACGGGCGAGCCTAGGCGCACAATCGGCCGATGGATGTCTGGACCTCGATCATCACCCAGCGCGCGGTGCGCACCTTCTCCGGCCGGCCGATCGCCGACGACGTGCTCGAACGGATCCTCGACGCCGGCCGGCGCGCGCCGTCGAGCAAGAACACGCAGCCGTGGGACTTCGTGGTCGTGACCGAGCGCGAGCGCCTGTCCGAGCTGTCGCGCACGGGCCGATACGCCGGCCACCTGGCCGGCGCGACCGTCGCGGTGTTCTTCGTCACCGAGGATCCGGCCAACCCCGAGGCGCTGGCCAAGGTGCTCTACGACGTCGGGCACGCGACGCAGTCGATGATGCTCGTCGCTCTCGAGCTCGGGCTCGGGACGGTCCACGCCGCGATCTACGACCGCACGATGGCCGCGGACCTGCTCCGCCTGCCGGAAGGTCGCCGGTGCGACTTCGCGCTGTCGCTCGGCTATCCGGCGAAGGACGGCCTCCTCGAGCGGCCGCGCCGGAAGGTGCCGCGCCGAACACTCGAGGAGATCGTGCACCGCGAGACCTGGTGAGCGCCTACGTCAGTTGACGTAGTGCGGAGTGCGGCCAACGTCCATTCCGGCAGGCTTGAGGCGGGCGGATAGTAGCGGCACCCAACCTCCCTCCAGATGAACGCCCCGCCAGCACCGAGCCAGGCGGGGCGTTTGTCATCCCAAAGAGAAAGCGGTGCGGTCCACGCCCCTGGACCGCACCGCTGAGGATCGGCTTCTGTGCATACCTACGGGGCCGGCCGCGCGAACGTTCAGTCGCCGCGGCCCTCGATCGGGACGGCGTTGCCCTCGTCGTCGATGGCCACGAACACGAAGCTCCCCGACGTGGCCAGCCGCCGCTCACCGCTGGCGATCGACTCGGCGTACATGTCGACGCCGACGGTGACCGAGGTGCGGCCGACGCGCGTGACGCGCGCCACCAGCTCGACCAGCTGCCCGGCGCGCACCGGGACCTTGAACTCGACGCGGTCGGAGGCCACGGTCACCATCGTGCGCCGAGCGAAGCGGGTGGCGGCCACCCAGCCGGCGTGGTCCATCAGGCCCAGCGCATGCCCGCCGAACAGCGTGCCGAGATGGTTCGTCCGGTTCGGCATCACGATCTCGGCCAGGCGAACCTCGGCGAACCGATCGGCGTCCGGCGCAGTCATTTGCCCGGATGGTAGCCGTGCGTACACTTCGAGCATGTTCCTCTTCGGCAGCAAGACCAAGATGCCCGACCCCGCCGATGCGCTCCCCGGCCGTGACCAGCCCATCCCCACCGCCGAGCGCAGCCTGATCAACGACCAGCCACTGAAGCCGCCCTACCCGGAGGGCAGCGAAATCGCCGAATTCGCCCTCGGCTGCTTCTGGGGCGAAGAGAAGATGTACTGGGCCCAGCCGGGCGTGATCGTCACCGCCGTCGGCTACGAGGGCGGCTTCACGCCGAACCCGACCTACGACGAGGTCTGCACCGGCAAGACCGGCCACACCGAGACCGTGCGCGTCGTCTTCGACCCGAAGGTCATCAGCTACGAGCAGCTACTCAAGCTGTTCTGGGAGGCCCACGACCCGACCCAGGGCATGCGCCAGGGCAACGACGTCGGCACGCAGTATCGCTCGGTCATCTTCACCCATACCGATGCGCAGGCCGCCACCGCGGAGGCCTCACGCGACATGTTCCAGCGCGAGCTGACGAAGGCCGGCTACGGCCAGATCGCGACCGAGATCCGCCCGGCCGGCGAGTTCTACTTCGCCGAGGACTACCACCAGCAGTACCTCGTGCGGGTCCCGAACGGCTACTGCCCGATCCACGCCACCGGCGTGAAGCTCACCGGACCGATTGTCACGATGGAGCAGGTCTAGGCCGAAGCTTGGCGCCCACGGGCGCTCCGCTCGGCGGTGCCCGATAGCGGCGAGTCTGCGATGGGTAGACCCTCCGCGACGATCTCATCGACGAGCCATCGGCCGTCGTCATCGGTGGGCGGTTCCGTCAGCCTCAGGTGTGAGTACGGTGGTAGATCCTCCAATGTGAATACCTCGCTATCGCCCGGTCGGCGCATGGCGGCCGTCCCTTCGTCATCGCGGCACACCTCGATGAGCAGGGCTTGACCGGGGCGCTTGTAGTCGGGGACCCCGTCGGGCAGCATCGGGTTGGTGATGAGGCCGCGGACGCTTGTCATGCCCACGAGCATACGGAAGCCGCCGCTATCACGACGCACACCGATCCTCCCTGCTAGCTCAGGAGGCGGGTATTGGCCGGGGTTCGGGGCGGCTCGCCGGATGCTATCGGAGCATGCTCACTGGCGGCTTATTTGGGCTCCCGGCGCCCGCAGGACAACTCAGCCCCAATGGCCCGTGGCAATCGAATCCAAAATCGCCTCAATTTCAGCCACGACGTCGGCCGGCGTCCCCGGCATCCACGAGGCATCGATTACCAATCGCTCCCCGATATCCACGACCCAGACAACGTCTCGCTGGCCGGGGGCCTGGTGCGCCCTCACGTCGTGCTCGGGTCCCCAGCTCCGGAACTGGCCCTCATCGCAGCCGGCGAGATCGATGTCGGCGGGGACGACCAGTTCGATCGCCGTCCCCTCCCAACCATTGTCAGGCGCGGAAGGCGGCAGTGTCCTGTCGGAGCCCCCGCTGTACGCGTGTCGCTCGGTCGGCGTGCCGGCACCCCGCATCGGCTGTGCAGCGAGCGCATCGATCAGATCGGTGACGCTGCCGCCTGTCCGCGGATTGCTCTCCGCCCACTGGCAGGGATCGGAATAGACCTGTAGGTTCCCCTCGAAGATGCTGATCCGCGCTTCATCAGCCGAGCCGACGCCCCCCTTGCTTAGAAACGAGCCGGTCCACTCCCACCCGGCCGGTACCGTGAATTGGACATTCGCGTCCGTTCCGGCCACCCGATAGCAGGTGTACGTGCCGGCGTGCAGCGCACCGACTGGCACCTCGTCGAGTTCGCTGCTCGGCGAGAACGCTCCTGCGCACGACCGCGCTACATCTGGTGTCGGAAACGGACTGGTGACGGGGGCCGGGGCGGTGAGCGCGATCTTGAGCACCCTCCGCTCCGGTGGTCCACTCAGCTCGTATGTGACGCCCGAAACTGCAAGGTGGCCGATGTGCGTGCCGCCGTTCTGCCGGGCCCATTCCGCTGCAGCCTCGGTGTCGGCGCCGTCGAAGTCAGCCTGCTGGACGACGTAGGCAAACAGTCCAGCTGCACGGGTGGGGTCGACGAAGCCGCCACCGGCCAGCTCGACCGAAGCCTGGACCGAACGGATGGCCGACGGACGTTCGCCCACGAGGATGGCGCCCTCGTTGTACACGTTGCCTTCGCCCGTAAAGCCACACGTCCAGTACAGGAGCGGCGCCGTCGCCGGCTGCGGTCCGCTGCAGTCGGCGCGTGACCCGGTGGCCTCCCACGCGTCCATGAAGGCCTGACCATCGAGGCCGGGGATGACTGCGTCATCACGCAACTGACGCCGGTTATCGTCGACAATGTTGCCGATAGTCGCCAGTCCGCCGAGCATGCCGGCCAGCAGCAGCGCCGTCACCGCGACGAGCAACACAAGGCGACCGGCGCCGCCGCCGCGGCGCGTGAGGTCGGACTCGTCCAGCGCCAGCGAGGGCGAGACGTAACCGGTCGTGAACGGCGGGCCCTGGCGCAGTGCGCGCTCGAGGCGCTTCTCATCCATCACGACTCCTCCTCAATGTTGAGGCGCCCGCGCAGCGTCGCAATGCCGCGGCTCGCATGAGTGCGCGCGGCACTGGGCGAGATACCGACGATGCGGGCGATCTGGTCGAAGGTCAGATCCGCGGCGTAGTGCAGATACAGCACGTGACGCTGGCGTGGCGGCAGGCCGTCAACCGCCGCCCACACTGTCAGGCGGTCGGACGCCTCCGGACCCGCGTAGTCGGTCCGGTGCGGAGCAAGCCGCGGGAGGAGAAGCGAGACCCGGCGGCGCCAGCGATGATGTTGCATCGCGAGCCGATACACAGTGCGGTAGAGCCATGCTGGTGGGCGCTCGATGGCCGTGCCCCGCCGTAGCTCGCGCCACAGCCTCAGCATTGCCTCCTGCAGCGCATCCGCCGCCTGCTCGTCGCTGAGGCCAAGGTGGCGAGCGAAGTCAAACAGCGCCGGACCGTGGATATCGTGAAGCTCGGTGACCATCACCCTATCGACCAACTCGGGGTCGGGCGGGATCGCGATGGCTAGCGTGGGCTGCAAGCTGGTCACATCCAATAGACGCCTGAGCAAAGCGAAGTGCCTAGTTTGATCCTAGAACGCGGCCCGACTAGTTGCGGCCTCGGCGGATTTGATCGCCGGTCGCTGTTCGTCTCGACGTGGTCACGACCGGCCCGGAAAGCGAGGCAATCGGGTATCGGGGTCCGTTCCGGTCCCTCGGACCGCAGCAGCGATCGAGCGCATGGCGGCGTCCATATCGCCGGTTCGGGCGTACTGCTCGGCGGCCGATTGGGCGATGGTCTTGACCCGCGATTCCGGCAGGCCCGCCATGGCGCGGCCTTCCTCGATCATCTTGACCGTGGCCGACTTGGAGTAGGTCGCCGGAATCGCCTTGAGCGGCACGAGCTCCACGCCGTCATTGAAGGGGAGCCCGAGCATCTTCGCGAGGGCAGCCGTCAGCTTGAGAGTGCCGTGACGGATCCGCTCCCGGATCATGTCGAGGTAGCGGTTGTGCTTCGCGATCTGGGAAGTGACGAAGGCGCGCTCCTCGCCCAATGTCCCACGTCGCGTCCACGATGCGCCCGGCCTGGTCGAGATGGGTGGCCTTCGTCGCACTCGGAGGCAGCCGCAACAGCGGGTCGCGGTCGTGGGGCTCCCAGACCTTGCCGGTCGGCCGTTTGACCCAGGCCGAAACGTGCTTGCCGTCGGGCGAGAGGCCGGCGACGGCCATCTCCTCGTCGGTGTAGCGGAGGGTCGCGATGCCCTCGCGAGGAGCTGCTGCGGTGGCGGAGCCGCCGCTCCGTTGACGCACCGGTTCCCCTGCTAGCTCAGGCGGGTAGGCCGGGGTTCGCGTCGGCTCGACCGCCGTGGACCTATCGCTGGCGCCGAAAGAGCGTCACGAGAACCCCCAGTGCCGCGCCGTAGACCCAGTGAGCGGTGAGCATCGTGACGGCGCGCCCCCGCAGGTCGCTGGATGCGGGCGGCATGATGCCAAGCGCTGGCACCCAGCCCTGATAGCTCACGAGCCAGATGCCTGTCGCGTAGATCATGCCCGTGAACGCCGCGCTAGCGGGCGAGCCGCGTGCGGCGCCGGTTCGCGTCGTGAGAAGGCCGAACAGCGCGCCCGCAACCGCTCCGAAGCCGAGGTGGGCGACGGCCGCGACGGCATCCGTCGTCTGATCATCCGGCGGTTCTGCAGAGACCGCGTCGATGACCCTTCGCGTGATCCGCTCGGGCGGCAGCTCCCCGGTGACCCCGGCCCGCTTCGCGCCGAGCATCACGGCGCTCATCGCGACGGTTGAGAGGGCACCGGCCGTGGCGCCGACCAACAAGGGAGCGACGACCTTCATGGTGGCCCCTTGAGCAAGGGCCGTACCGCCCAGGCGGGTGAAACCAGGCCAAACCCAGCCGGGTTCTATTGGCGCAGTGAGAGAATGCCTCCGATGGGATCGAGCGCAAGGACCGATGACTGCGCGTTCACCAAGGCCGCCGAGCACCTGGGGGATCGCTGGAGCCTCCTCATCGTGCGCGAGCTCTTCATGTTCGGGCCGCAGGGATTCAACCAGCTCGCCACCGGACTGCCGGGATCGATCAGCCCGATCGCGCGCGGCCTGCTCACGTGGACCGCCGCCGTGGCCGACGGATCGGTCCACCTGCATGGCGACCCGGCCCTCGTTCGCGAGCTGCCGACCTGGTTCGTCGAAAGCGCGGAGTCCACGACCCCACAGCCCGCCGTTGCCGTTGCTTAGGGTCGATTCGGCCCGCGGGCGGGTCGAGGTCATCGCCGGGCCGATGTTCGCGGGCAAGACCGAGGAGCTGCTGCGCCGCGTTCGGCGCGCAGCGATCGCCGGCCAGCGCGTCGTCGTCTTCAGCCACGCCCTCGACACGCGCGCCGGCGACGGCCGGATCGCCTCGCACGCCGGCCTCGACGCTCCCTCGCGAGCGGTGGGTTCGGCGGAGGAGATCGTCGCTGCCGTCGAGTCGGAGGAACTCGACATCGTCGCCATCGACGAGGCGCAGTTCTTCGGCCCGCCGCTGGTCGACGTCGTTCGCGGACTGGCGGGACGCGGCGTGCACGTCATCGTCGCCGGCCTCGACGTGACCTTCCTCGGTCAGCCGTTCGAACCGCTCCCGTCGCTGATGGCGGGGGCGGAGCGGGTCGACAAGCTGACGGCGGTCTGCTCGGTGTGCGGTGCCGACGCGATCTTCCACGCGCGCGTCGCGGCTGATGGCTCGAGTGACGTCAACCTCGTGGCCGAGAACGTCGGCGGGCGCGAGACGTACCAGGCGCTCTGCCGCCGACACTTCACCGCCACCTGAGCCTGAACGCGACACTGCCGAACTGCGACGAACGGATTCGCTGAGCGACGCTTATCGCGAACGAGCGATCCCCGAGCGGCGCCTTGTGCACCGATCCAGCCGCTGAGCGGCTCCTTCCGCACGCGAACTCCCGACGAACGGCGAAATCGAGCAGTTCCTTCGCGATAACAGTCGCGCAGCGACTGGCGGCACGCCTCCCAACACGGTCGCGCCCGGTTCCGGTCGCTGGGCCGACCAGGACCCAGCAGAAGGGCTACGGCGTGACGTTCTGGTTGAGGCGGAAGAGGTTGGTCGGGTCGTATCGGCGCTTGATCTCGACCAGCCGATCCCAGGTGGAGCCGGGGTAGGCGTCGCGGACGCGCCCGTGGCCCTCGTCGCCGAGGAAGTTCGAGTACACCGCGCGGTCGCCCTGGTCGAGGGCCGCGGCGAAGTCACTGACCCATGCCTGCTTGGCGGGCCGGTCGGCCTCGCCCTCGTAGAACGCGGCGAGGTTGACCATGATCTTGCTGGACCGATGCGCGTAGGCCGTCGCGTCCGAGGGCACCCGCGCCATCGCGCCACCGAGAACGCGCAGCTGGGCCACGCGGAGCGTCGCGTCCGACTTCTCGAGGAAGTCCATGATCGTGGCCGCAACCCCGGCGTCGACGTGGTCGATGTGCAGGTTCACCGCGACGGCGGTCGGGTGATACTCCTCCCCGCCCTCCATCGCCGGGAACAGGACCGAATACGGCCCGGCCGCGACGAAGTCGGCCATCGGCTCGGCGAGGGCCCGGAACGGCGCCACCGCGCGCTCGCCGGCCTCCGCTTCCCCGGCGAACCCGATCATGCCGAGGATCACGATGCTGCCGACCGCCTCCTCGGGCAGGAACGGCATCGGCGGCGCGGTCATGACGTTCGCGATCGTCGAGAGCTCCTCGGGCGCCGCCTCGGCGGCGGCGATGTAGCCGGCGATCGTCTCGGGGGTGGCGGGCAGCACGAGCATCCCACCGTAGAACGCGGGCAGCTCGTTGAGCTTGTAGTGGAACTTCGTGACCACGCCGAAGTTGCCTCCCCCGCCGCGGATGGCCCAGAACAGGTCGGGGTGGTTGTCCGCGTCGACGGTCAGCACCTGGCCGTCGGCGGTGACGATCTCGGCACCGAGCAGGTTGTCGATCGTCAGGCCGTCGCGGCGCACGAGGTAGCCGACGCCGCCACCGGTCGTGATCCCGCCGATTCCGACGGAGCCGGTGTCACCGAAGCCGATGACGAGCCCGTGCGGCGTCACGGCCTCGCCGACCTCGCCGGCCGTGAGACCCGCTCCGGCCCAGATGCGCCGGTCGCCGACGTCGAGGTCGATGTCGCGCAGCTCGCGCAGGTCGATGACGATGCCGCCGTCGGTCGTGCTGTGACCCGCGCCGGAGTGGCCGCCGCTGCGCACTGCCAGCTCGGCGCCGGCCTCGCGCGCGAAGGTCACGGCGCGGGCGACGTCCGCGGCGTTCGCGACCCGCACGATCGCGGCGGGGCGGCGGTCGATGCCGCCGGCGACCACCGTGCGGGCCTCGTCGTAGTCGGAATCCCCGGGCGCGATCACGCGGCCCTGTAGGCCATCGCGCAGCTCATCGATCGAAAGGTTCGTTGGAGTGACGGTCATCGTGCTCCTCGTCAGCGGTCGTCAGTGGTGTTCGCTCAATAGACCGCCGCAAGGCGGCGGAGTCATCGGTCAAACGTCACGGGTCGATGAGTTCTGCTCGCGCATTCGGTCTGAGTGGGCGAAGGGAGAATGGGAACTGGGTACCAGCGACCGGGGACCTTGGCTGAAGGTGCGCGCACCGATCGGGCGTGCCGACGTGCCCGCGCTCTGCGAGCGCGCCGAGCGCGTCCTGAAGGCTGGGCCGGGCTCCTCCCTCGATTGCGACGTGGCCGATGTCGGCAATCCAAGCATCGTGACGATCGAGGCGCTCGCACGCGTGGAACTCACCGCCAGGCGGCTGGGAGGCGACATTCGGCTGTGCGGCGCGTCCGCCGAGCTGCTGGAGCTACTGGCGCTCTGCGGCCTGCCGATCGCCCTTTCCGTCGAGGTGAAGGGGGAGGCCGAACAGCGGGAAGAAGCGCTCCGTGTCGAGGAAGAACGTGATCCCGGCGATCCGGTCGCCTGACAGCTCGAGCACCTGGAGCGACCACGGCTCGTGCCCGCCGCCCGGCGCCGGCTTGTACTGGCCGAAGGCCGGCATCCCGTTCGCCATCGTCGGCACCAGGCGGGAGCCGCGGCAGCCGATCCCCGGGCCCAGGCACCATGCGGCGATGTCCCGATGCGTCTGCAGCCACAGCTCGTACGGCGGCATGTTCCAGGTCGCATCGGCCTGGAGCAGCGAGGTCAGCGAGTCCATGTCGTAGCGCTCGAAGGCGTCGACGTAGCGCGCCAGCAGCGCCTCGCTCGCATCGTCGAGCGGCTTCCCGGATCCCGCGTCATCGGCCTGCTTGCTGGCCATCGTGGCGCGAGCGCGCTGGAGCGCCGAATTGACCGATGCGACCGATGTCCCGAGCAGCTCCGCGACCTCCTCCGCCCGCCAGCGGAGCACCTCGCGCAGGATGAGGACCGCGCGCTGCCGCGGCGGGAGATGCTGGAGTGCGGCGACGAACGCGAGCCGGACCGACTCTCGCGCCACCGCGACGTCGGCGGGATCGCCGTCCGGCACGACCCGGCTGTCCGGTACCGGCTCGATCCAGACCGATTCGGAGAGTGGCGGCGGAAGCGGCGTGTCGGCGGACTGCGGCGGACTGAGGTCCATCGGCCGCGCACGCCGCTGGCTGGCGCCGAGCATCGAGAGGCAGACGTTCGTGGCGATGCGGTAGAGCCACGAGCGAAGTGACGAGCGTCCCTCGAACTGGTCGTACGCGCGCCAGGCGCGAACGAACGTCTCCTGGACGGCGTCCTCGGCCTCGAAGGCCGCCCCCAGCATCCGGTAGCAATAGCCGGTGAGCTGGGTCCGATACGTCTCGAGCTCCGCCATCACCTCGGCGGGCGGGGCGGTCGCGGAGGAGCGCTCGGCCGTCATCTCAGTCATCGCCTCCATGCTACCCGAGGTGCCGGACCGATGAGCCCGAGACCGCAGGCAGCGACGACGAGGCTATCTGGGGGAGCGCCGAGTCTTGGCCAGCAGCCACATCACGCTGGTGAGGAGTCCCACGAGCAGCGCGAGGCCGGCGAGCTCACGTCCGATACTGAGGTCCACGTCGGTCACCTCCGGGTTCGGGTCGCCCACCCCCCCAAAACGCTGCCGAAGGACACGACGGCTCCGGAAGGATACCGCCGCGCCGCAAGCCCTTCGACGTGGCGGACTAGCGGCCGGCCCGGCGCAGCGCGGTCACCGCCGCCTCGAACGGCCGTCCGTCGAGCTGCGCGAGCGGGCCCGCATCGTCGGCAGTGAGCGCCACGCCGTCGTCGTTGACGACGAGGCCGGTGAACGTGAGGAGCCGGTAATACGCCGACTCCGCATGCACGCGGGCCGATGGCTGCCCGGCCGCGCGAGCCGAGGTTCCCTTGTTGCGCAGGACGAAGACGGCCTCGCCCCACACCGGCAGGTCGCCGATCGACGACGGGCCGTCGAAGAGCGGGATCTCGAGCGTCAGCCTGGACCGATGCGCCGGCGACAGGGCGCCGGCGAGGACGGCGTCGACCTCGATCGTGGCCGAGGCGTAGTGCAGCGGGCGGTGATGGCGGCCGCCGAAGACGCGGCCGGGCACGACGGCGGTGATCTCGCCGCGCACGACGGCATCGGCCGCGGTCACCATCTCGGCCAGCGACGAGGGGAGCGGCTCGACCTCGGTGGTCACGACCTGGCCGCTCCATGGCAGGAGCCGAGGCGGCACCGCAGGCCCGTTCGAGCGCGTCGGGATCGGCACGACGCGATATCCGTAGGCGTTGATGTGGTCGATGTCGAACTGGTGGAGGCGGGTCGGGCCGTCCGGCGTGTTCGAGTTCATGCAGGTCGCGCCGGTACCGCCCTGCGTCTCCGGTGGGTTGCCCCAGTGGCGGAGGCCGAGCGTGTGGCCCATCTCGTGGCAGGTGACGTGGTCGCGGCTGCCGTCATCGGCGAAAAAGATGCCGTAGCGTGGATTGAGGTTGAAATGGATCTCCTGCTGGCGGCACCAGCGGTCACCGCTCGGGTTCTCGCCCTGGGGCGCACCGGCCGGGCAGTAAACCCAGCCGGCGGCGCCGTTCTCGCCGTAGTCGTCGGCGAAGGCGATCGCATCGGTCTCGTCGGTCACGCTCGACTGCTCGACCATCGTCAGCTTGGTCGGCGCGTCGTAGGCCTCGGCCATCGCCTGCCGGAGCGAGTCGGCGAGGCCAGCGGTCAGGCTCTCGTCGAAGGCCACGTGGTGGGTGAGCCCGTCGCCGACGCTGGTGCAGCGCGGCGGGGTGACCGGCCGGTCGCATCGGAAGAGCGAGCTGATCTCACGACCGCCGTGGTCGCCGATGGCCGTCTCCGGCGAGGCGCCGCCCATCAGGGACGCCGCGAAGGCGAGCACGAGGAAGACGGCGGGACGGCGACGCATGGCTCGCCGATGCTCCGGCTGACGCTCGTGCGTGTCAATCGCGCCATCCGGCCGTGGCCGAAATCGAACGTCTGTTCTATCATGACCGATCATGCGCGCCGCCTACCGTGAGGAGCCGTGCCGCTCGGCGCTCAACCGGGTCACCGGCATGGGCTTCAACTGGAGCCTCAACCCGTACATGGGCTGCGCGCATCGCTGCGCCTTCTGTTACGTGCGCGGTTTCGAACGTCGCGCGGACCGACCGTCCGACGATCGCTACGGGACGAGCGTGAGGGTCAAGGTCAACGTCGTCGAGGTGCTGCGCGCGGAGCTCCATCGCCGCTCCTGGCGGCGCGAGACGGTCGCCATCGGCGCCGCGACCGATCCCTACCAGCCTGCCGAGGGCCGCTACCGGTTGACGCGAGGCTGCATCACCGCGCTCGGCGAGGCGCGGACGCCGCTCAGCCTCATCACGCGCGGCCCGCTGGTCGTGCGCGACATCGACGTTCTCGCCGAAGCCTCGCGGCGGGTGGCCGTCACCGTCAGCGTGAGCGTCGCCACGATGGACACCGCCCTTGCCGCCCGCCTCGAGCCGGGCGTGGCCCCACCGCACCAGCGCCTGCGCGCCATCCGCCTGCTGACCGATGCCGGCATCGCTGCGGGTGTCGCCCTCGCCCCGATCCTGCCCGGCCTGACGGATGCGCCTCGCTCGCTGGCCGCGGTGCTCGCCGCGGCACGTGAGGCCGGCGCGGTTCACGCCTGGTCGAACGTCCTGAACTTGCGTGCCGGGACGCGCGAACACTTCCTCGCGGTGCTCGAGCGCGAGTGGCCGGACGAGGCCGATCGCTACCGCCGCCTCTACCCCGCCGGCGGCGCGGGCTACCTGCGGCGGGCGGACGCGGAGCCGATCGAGCGGCGCCTGGCCGCGGTGCGGCGCGGCATCCCGATCACCGATCGGCGGCGGATCGTGCTCAGCCCGGAGCCGGATCCCGAACAGCTGCCGCTGGCGATCTGAAGGCGACCCGGCCGCCGACGATCGTGGCGGCCACCTCGAGGTCCGCGGTCAGCAGCACGATGTCCGCGCGGCCGCCTACCCGCAGCGTCCCGCGGCCGTCGGCGAGCCCGAGCAGTCGAGCCGGAGTCTCCGTCACGGCAGTCAGCGCAGCCTCGCGTCCGGCGACGCGCGCGAAGGTGCGCACGACGTGGTCAAGCCCCGCCGTGCCGCCGGCCAGCGTGCCGTTCGGCAGGCGCGCGCCGGCCGGGCCATGGGTGAGCGGGCGACCTGCCAGGCCGGTGGCCACGGCGTCGGAGACGAGCGAGACGCGGCCGGCGGCGGCGCGCGCCACGAGGGTGAGCAGCAGCGGGTCCACGTGGACGCCATCGGCGATCAGCCCGACCGTCACGCGTTCGTCGGCGAGCAGGGCGCCGACCGGTCCCGGCGCCCGGCGATCGAGCGGCGGCATGGCGTTGAAGAGATGGGTCGCGTAGCGCGCGCCGGCCTCGATGGCTCGGGCCGTGGTCGCGGAGTCGGCATCGGTGTGGCCGACGGCGGCGATGCTGCCCGCTGTCGCGATCGCCTCGATCGCCTGGAGCGCGCCCGGAAGCTCCGGCGCGAGCGTGATCATCAGAGCGCCGCGGGCCAGCCAGTCGCGGATCTCGCCGAGGTCGGGGTCGCGGCGCAGCGCGGGGTCGTGGACGCCGAGGCGGTTCGGCGAGATGAACGGCCCCTCGACGTGGAGGCCGAGCGGGGTCGCTCCGTCCGACGCCGCATCGAGGGCGGCGAGGGCGCGCTCGACGGTTCCGCGCGGGCTCGTCACCACCGTCGGCAGGAAGCTCGTCACGCCGTGGCGCGGCAGCTCGACGGCGGCTCGCGGAACCGAGGACGGATCGGCGGTGAAGTCGGCGTCGCCCACGCCGTTCACCTGGAGCTCGATGAACCCCGGTGCGGCCGTCAGCCCCGATCCGTCGAGCGTCTCGCTGCCCAGGATCGAAGGACCGTCGAGTGCGGTGATCAGCCCATCTGTGACGAGGATCCGTGCCGGACTGCCCTGCAGGCCGTCGATCAGGAGCCGGTCAGCCATCCGTCCAGCCGAGATGGCGGCCGAGGAACGCCGCACGGTCGACGGCGGCCTGTGGATCGCGGACGCCGTGATCGGCGTCGTAGGCGTGCATCTCCTTCGGCTCGCCGACGGCGCGGTGCAGCTCGAGCCCGGTCATCGCCGCGATGAAGAAGTCGTTGCGCGCGAACTGGAGGCAGACCGGGCGGGGCGCGAGGTCGCCGATGCGGCTGATCGGGTCAAGCGGCTCGAGCGCGCGCAGGTAGTCGAAGCGGTCGCCGGAGATCGGCCAGAACGGCAGGAACCAGTCGCCCCAGCGCGGCGTGGCTGCGATCAGCACGACCGCGGCGAGCCGCGGGTCGTCGGCGGCGAGCACGACGCCGTGCATCGCGCCGAAGTCGTGGCCCACCAGGCCGATCCGACCTTGCTCGACGTCGTCGCGTGCCGCGAGCAGGTCGACGGCCGCCCGGTGCCCCTCGACCTCGGCCCGGATGCGCTCGGTGTCGGAGGCGGCGTCGGTCGGAGCTCCGGACCATGGGAAGCGGCCCTGCGGCAGCACCGAGACGACCCCGTGGGCCTCCGCCAGGGCGCCGGCCTCCTCGAGGAACTGGGTGCGGTTGCCATCGGGCGCCTCGGTGTCGAACCAGTGGAGGAAGAGGATCGCCGACCCGCGGCCACCGTCATCGGGCTCGACGAGGGACGCCTCGGTGCCCGCGATCTCGATGTCCTGGATCCGAACGCTCACGGACCGATGCTACGCGCGTGCGCGTGTGAGCCGCACCGTTGGCCGCCGGGGAGTGCCGAGGGATGTTCAACCAATTGGTTGAACATCGGGTGGGATACCTCTGGAAAGCGCCGGGGCACGCAAGTGTCCCGAAGGAACAGGCGTCCAGCGCGGTGACCGAAGCCACCGAACCGCCGACTCCAGTGACCGAAGCCACTGAACCCGGTACCGGAACTCATGACCGAAGTCGTGTGATCCGGTTCGCTTGCCCCTTCGGGACAGCCGAAGTATGCCGAGGGCCACTGCGGCTGCGCAATCCCGCTTATCCCCGAACTTCAAGGGCCGATGACGACCTGTCCACAGCTCGTCCACGAACCGCTCAGCCGACGCCCTTGAGGCGGCGAGAGACCATCGGCGGTACGATGGGGATGCCCGCGTTCGCGCTCCTCGCTGGACGTCACTCGCCAGCGAACGTGGGCCGGAACGTCAGAGCGCACATCCGAACGAAGGAGTGCTCAATGACCGATGCGCTCGGCGTCCTGGCCGCCTCATGGGGCGTGCTGATGGCCCTCTCCCCTACCCTCCAGATCCGGCGCATCCTCGAGCGCCGATCGTCCAGCGACATCTCGATCTCGTACCTGGCCGTGCTCCAGATCGGCTTCATGCTGTGGGTGGGCTACGGCCTTGCGCTCGGCAACGCCGCGATCGTGGTGCCGAACAGCGTGGCCTTCCTGGTCGGCGTGGCGACGATCGTCATCGCGCTCCGTTATCGAGGCATGGCCGGCCCCGACGTCGCGACCTGATGCAAGGAGAACGACCGTGACCGCCACTCCCGACGCGCTCGTGGAGCGCATCTTCGCATCCGCCGTCGCCAGCTTCGACATCGCCGGGATCTACCTCGGAGACCGGCTGGGCTGGTATCGGTCCCTCGCCGATGACGGTCCGGCGACGCCGGACGAGCTGGCTGCCAGGACCGGGACCGATGCGCGCTACGCCCGCGAGTGGCTCGAGCAGCAGGCCGTCGGCGGCATCCTCGAGGTCGACGGCGAGCATCGGTTCAGCCTGCCCGATGGCTACCGGGACGTCCTCGTCGATCCGGAGAGCCTCAGCCTGATGGCGCCGCTGTCACGGATGATCGTGGCGGCCGTCGGGCAGCTGCCGCACGTGGCCGAGGCGTATCGGTCCGGGGAGGGACACGGCTGGGAGGCGTACGGCGCCGACATGCGCGAGGGCCAGGCGGCCTTCAACCGCCCCGCGGTCACCCACCTGCTCGGCAACGAGTGGCTCCCGGCCATTGCCGACGTCCACGCACGCCTGAACGCGGACCCGCCGGCCGTGGTGGTGGACATCGGCTGCGGCGAGGGCTGGTCGACGCTGGCGGTCGCGCGCGCCTATCCCCGCGCCCGGGTCGTGGGCGTCGATCTCGACCCGCCGTCGATCGAGGCCGCCCGCCGCCACGCCGAGGAGACGGGCATGGCCGGCGCCGTCGAGTTCCGCGCGGCGGACGCGGCCGTGCTGGCCGAACCGGCCGACCTGGCGCTGATCGTCGAGGCGGTCCACGACATGTCGAACCCGGTGCCGGTGCTGCGGGCGATGCGCGAGTCGCTGGCGGAGAGCGGGTCGCTGATCGTCGTCGACGAGCGCGTGGCGGAGGCGTTCGCAGCGCCCGGCGACGACCTCGAGCGCTTCATGTACGGCTGGAGCATCACGACCTGCCTGCCCGACGGACGCTCGCGAGAGCCATCGGTGGCGACCGGCACGGTCATGCGTCCGGACACGCTTCGGCGCTACGCGGCCGATGCTGGCTTCGGATCGGTCGAGATCCTGCCGATCGAGAACGACTTCTTCCGCTTCTACCGGCTGCGCCCGTAAGGCTCGGTGGGCGCGAGCGCGGTCAGACGACGGCGGGGACGAACGCGACGGCGAGGACGACGACGACGAGGAGCAGGAACGCGGCGATCCCCAGCTCGGTGTCGGAGACGGCTGCGGGTGCTCGGCGGTCTTCGCGGCGGATCATGATCTCGGCTTCCTGAGAGAACTCGGATTCGTACCGTAGGCCTACCCGATCCCATCGGCCTCGGTAGTGCGTCCTGTCAACGACTACGTCATTTGTCGCGCATCTGCGAGGATGCGCGCATGCGCGATCTGGCCGGGGGCCGCACGAAGCTGGTGGCCACCATCGGTCCGGCCTCCGTCGACCGCATTCCGGAGCTGCTGGCGGCCGGCATGGACGTCGCTCGCATCAACCTCTCGCACGGGACCGATGACGACCACGCCCTGGCGATCTCGCGCGTTCGCGAGGCCGATCCGACCGCGGCGGTGCTGGTCGACCTGCCAGGCCCGAAGATTCGACTCGGCGATCTCGCCGAGCCCGTCGTCGACCTGACGGCCGGCGAGCGCTTCGTCCTGCGCCCGGGCGATCCGGGCCCGGGCGACGCGTCCGGCGCGCACGTCGCCTACCCGGGCATCGGGGAGGATCTGCGCGCCGGCGACCGCATCCTGCTCGCGGACGGCGCCGCCGAGCTGCGAGTCCTGTCGGCCGGGACCGACGTGGTCACCGAGGTCGTTCGCGGCGGCCCGATCCGCCCGCACGCCGGGGTCAGCGTCCCGTCCGACCGCCTCTCGCGGCCAACGCTGACCGAGGAGGACCGTCGCGGCGCGCCGCGAGCCGCCGCGCTCGGCGCCCACTACCTGGCCCAGTCATTCGTCCGCCGCTCGGACGACGTGCGGGAGCTGCGCGCCCTGACCGGATCGGCGGCACTGCCGATCGTCGCGAAGATCGAGACCCGTGCCGCGGTCGACGACTTCGACGGCGTCGCGCGGGCCGCCGACGCGGTGATGATCGCTCGTGGCGATCTCGGCGTGGAGCTGCCGTTCGAGGAGGTGCCGATTATCCAGAAGCAGCTCGTCCGGCGCGCCCTCGATCTCGGCGTGACCGCGATCGTCGCCACCCAGATGCTCGAGTCGATGGTCGTCGCGCCGCGGCCGACGCGCGCCGAGGCCAGCGACGTCGCCAACGCGATCTTCGACGGCGCCGATGCGATCCTCCTCTCTGCCGAGACCGCGATCGGCGCGCACCCGGTGCTGGCGGTCGAGACCGCGGCCCGGATCGCGGCCCAATGCGATCGCAGCGGCTCCGTATACCTCTCGCCCGGTCGCCGTCCCACGGCCGAGACCGATGCCGATGCGCTCGCCTACGCCGCCGTCGCGCTTGCCGGTGCCGACGCCGACGTCGCCGCGATCGCCTGCTACACCCGCAGCGGCCGGACGGCGCGCATCCTCAGCGCGCTTCGCCCGCGCGTGCCGATCCTCGCCTTCTCGCCCGATCCGGACGTGGTCGCCGAGCTCGCGATCGTGCACGGCGTCATCGGGCGCAGTTGCATCGCACCCGCCGCCGACGCGCGCCTCGCCCTGCTCACCGGCCACCTGGAGGCCGAGACGGGCCTGCCGGCCGGCTGCGCGGTCGTGCTGGTCGCGTCGACCGCGTCGCCGGGATCGGGGCCGAACCTGCTGGAAGTCGCTCGCGTCGCGCGTCCATCCGCGGACTGACCGATCCTGCGGTGGCGTCTAACGACTCGGCGCGCGTCCCCCGCCCCAGGCCTCGCAAAGGACGGCGAGACCCGCCGCGTCGAGTCCGGCCCCGACCCCGAGTGCCACGAGCGCCCGCGCCTTGAGCGCTGCCAGCGTCCCCGAGAAGACGGCGCCCGCCTCCCACCACTGCGACGACCCGCCGGGGAACGCGTAGCCGGGCAGCACGCCGCCGGACGGACAGCGCGTGGTGAGGACGACCGGCACCGCCCGAGCCATCAGCGTTCGCGCCAGCTCCAGGTGGGCCTGCGGCGTGTTCCCGCCACCGGTGGCGGCCACGACCACGCCGGCCGGGTCGCCGGACACGACCGGAGCCTCGTCGAGGACGACGGTAAGCATCGGCACCGGCAGCGCCGCCGCCTCGGGCATCGACGGCAGGCGCATTGGCGTGCGACGGCGCTCGAGGATGACGCCCGCATCGGTCACGACGCCGAGGCGCCCCGCGTTCGGGCTCTGGAAGGTGTCGAGTGCGTGCGTGTGGGTCTTGCGCACGTCATCGGCCGCGTGGAGCTCGCCGGCCATGGCAACGACGACGCCCTGCGAGCCCAACGCCGGATCGGTCGCGGCGGCGATCGCGTTGCGCAGGTTCGCCGGTCCGTCGTACCCCTCCTGCGAGGCGGAGCGCATCGCGCCGACGACCACCACCGGCTTGGCGGGAAGCGGAAGGAGGTCCCAGGCGAACGCGGTCTCCTCGATGACGTCGGTGCCCTGCACGACGACCGCGCCGCCGATCTCCGGCCGCGCCAGCTCGCGCGCGAGGATGCCGCCGATGTCCAGCAGTTGCGCGAAGGTCAGGTGCGACGCCGGCACCAGGCCCCAGTCGATCGGCTCCACGTCGGCGATGCCGGCGAGGTCCGGCACGGTGGCCAGGAGGTCCGCACCGCGCAGCACGGGCACGTTCCCGGCGCCCGACGAGCGCATCGAGATCGTGCCACCGGTGAAGACGACCGCGATTCGCGCCACCGGTTGATGCTAGCCCGGAGGCGCCCTCGGTGAGGAGAATCCCCGGAGTTTGACATGCAAGTCCTCACTTGCCTATCATCGGCCGCGTGGCTGACCTCTATCGGGCCATCGGCGACCCGACGAGGCGGACGATCCTCGACGAGCTGACCGATCGCGACGGCCAGACCCTGTTCGAGATCTGCACCCGCCTGATCATGAAGCACGGCATCGGCGCCTCACGGCAGGCGATCTCGCAGCACCTCGACGTGCTCGAGGACGCCGGCCTCGTCAGGACCGAGCGCTCAGGCCGATACAAGTTCCACTACCTCGATACCACGCCGCTCAACGAGATCGCCGAGCGCTGGCCGCTCGCGCGGAAGGAGACAGACCGATGAGGATCGTGACGACGAGCGTCCTGGTCGACGACCAGGAGAAGGCGCTCGCCTTCTACACCGACGTCCTCGGCTTCGTGAAGAAGACCGACCTGCCAGCCGGCGAGGACCGATGGCTGACCGTCGTCTCGGCCGACGCACCCGATGGCGTCGAGCTCCTGCTCGAGCCCGATGCGCACCCGGCCGCGCGCCCGTTCAAGGAGGCGCTGGTCGCGGACGGTATCCCGTACACGTCGTTCGCCGTCGACGACGTCCAGGCCGAGTTCGATCGGCTCGTTGGCCTCGGCGTCACGTTCGTTCAGCCGCCGACGCCGATGGGACCGGTAACGACCGCGGTCTTCGACGACACCTGCGGCAACCTCATCCAGATCGCCGCGATGGAGGGAGCCTGACGCCTTACCAGCACCGATGAGAAATCGGCCCGGCGCCCGTCTATGGGGTACTGCGAGCTTCGCAGCGGAGCCGGATTGATGACAAGGATTGTCCGGATCTGGACCTACGATCCGGTGCACGGACAACTTCAGGCTCGACCGCTAGGCTGGTCGGGGACCAACAACAGAAGCCAGGTCAGATGACGAACGTGATGATCGAGGCCGTCGGCCTCCACAAATCCTTCGGCGAAACGCAGGCCCTGCGCGGGCTCGACTTCGACGTGCCAGAGGGCACGATCCTCGCGATGCTCGGCCCGAACGGCGCGGGCAAGACGACCGCCGTCCGCATCCTCACCACCCTCACCCGCCCGAGCAGCGGGTCGGCAACCGTCGCCGGCATCGACGTCCTCCGGCACCCTGCCAAGGTCCGCGAGCGGATCGGTGTGGCCGGCCAGTACGCCGCGCTCGACGAGCTCCTCACCGGGCGCGAGAACCTCGGGATGGTCGGCCGCCTCTATCGCGTCGACCCGAAGACGGTCAGGCAGCGCGCGGACGCGCTCATCGATCACTTCGAGCTGACCGATGCGGCCGATCGGCCGGTCAAGACCTACTCCGGCGGCATGCGCCGCCGGCTCGACCTCGGCGCCGCGCTCATGGCCGAGCCCCCGGTCGTCTTCCTCGACGAGCCGACGACCGGACTCGACCCGAAGGGGCGCCTCTCGATGTGGGATCTCATCGCGGGCCTGGCCCGCGAGGGGACGACGGTGCTGATGACGACCCAGTACCTGGAGGAGGCGGATCGCCTCGCCGACGACATCGTCGTGATCGACCATGGCATCGCGATCGCGCGCGGCACCTCGGACGAGCTCAAGCGACAGGTCGGCGGCGAGCGCCTCGAGGTGACGATCGACAATCCCCGCTACCTGCCCGACGCCCAGCGCACCCTCGAGGCCATCGGCGAGTCGCCGGCACGCGTCGACGTCGAGGCCAAGCAGGTGAGCGTCCCGGTCGGGTCGCAGGACGGCGTGCTGACCCGCGCGATCCGGGAGCTCGATGCGGCCGGGGTTCACGTCGACGACATCGGCTTCCGGCGGCCGACGCTGGACGAGGTGTTCCTCACCCTCACCGGCCGACCTGCCGAAGAGGCCCGGGACACCGAGGAGGTGACGGCATGACCGCAACGTGGTGGCTCCGCGACTCGTGGGAGATGGTCCTGCGCAACCTCATCCACATCAAGCGCACGCCCGAGCTGCTGCTGGACGTGACGCTGAGCCCGATCATGTTCGTGCTGCTGTTCAGCCTCGTCTTCGGTGGCGCGATCGTCATTCCGGGCTTCGAGGACCAGTACACGAGCTACCTGATGGCCGGCATCTTCGTCCAGACGATCGCGTTCGCCGGGATCTACACCTCGGTGCTGCTGGCGAACGACATCCAGAAGGGCATGGTCGACCGCTTCCGCTCGCTGCCGATGTCACAGTCGTCGGTCCTCGTCGGGCGGACGGTGACCGACCTGTTCCGGGCGTTGCTGGCGATCACGATCATGTGGGCCGTGGGGCTGCTCGTCGGGTTCCGCCCGACGGACAACCAGCTGGCGAACGCCGCGGCGATCGCGCTGATGCTCCTCTTCGGGTTCGCGCTCTCGTGGCTTGGCGTGGCGGCCGGATCGATCGTCCGAACGCCGGAGGCGCTCCAGGGCATCATCTTCGCGGTCGTCTTCCCGCTGACGTTCGTGAGCACCGCATTCGTCGACCCGGCGACGGCGATGCCGGAGTGGCTTGCCTGGTTCGCCTACAGACAGCCACTGAGCCTTGTGACCGACGCCGTTCGCGACCTCACGATCTTCGGGACGCCGGGGGACGCGTTCATCCCCGCCCTGATGTGGTCGGTGATCCCGCTGCTGGTCTTCTTCCCGCTGGGCGCCTGGCTCTACAACCGGCGAACGACGCAGTAGGGCGTTAGCGCCGAACCATCGCCTCGGGTGCGGGCTCCCACAGCTCGAAACGGTTGCCCTCGGGGTCGGTCGCCCAGCTGAAGCGGCCGATGCCGTCCATGACCTGCACCTCGCCGTCAACGTCGACGCCGCCCTCGCGGAGCTGCGCGAGCATCGCGTCGAGGTCGCTGACGCGGAAGTTGATCATCCACGTCTGCTCGGGACGGCCGAAGTAGTCGGTATCGGCCGCGAACGGCGACCACACCGTCGGGCCCTCGGACTGCCACCAGGTCGCATCGGTCTCTTCGCTGAAGGCCTCGAGGCCGAGGTGCTCGGTGTACCAGCGCGCCAGCGCGTTCGGGTCGCGCGAGCGCATGAAGACGCCGCCGATGCCGGTCACTCGCTCCATCGGTCCATCCTATGCCAGCGCCTCCACGAGCCGGCGTTCGTCGACACCGAGCCAGGGCGGCGTGCCGGCGGCGAGGTTATCGGCCATGTGCTCGACCGAGGTCGTGGCCGGGATCACCGCGGTGACCGCGGGATGCGAGAGGCTCCACTTCAGGACCGCTTGCGGCCAGGTGCGGACGCCGAACCGATGCAGCGGCGCGAGCGCCTCGGCCGGCGGCGCGCCACGCAGCAGCGATCCCTCGCCGAGCGGCTGCATGACGATCACGCCGAGGCCGAGCTCGGCGGCGAGCGGCAGGATCTCGCGCTCGGCGGTCCGGTTGCGCGGGTTGTACGGGACCTGCACCGCGCCGATCCGCCCGCTGCGCATCACGCGGGCCAGCTCGTCGAAGGCGGACGACGCGTAATGCGTCGCCCCAATGGCGCCGATGCGGCCGTCGGCGCGCAGGGCCTCCAGCTCGTGAAGGCGCCGCTCCCAGCGGACGAGGTTGTGGACCTGGTAGAGGTCGACGCGCCCGCCGAAGGCGTCGAGCGCGAAGGCGACCTGGCGCGCGCCTCGCCGTCGTCAGTCGTCCACACCTTGGTCGCGACGATCGCGGCGTCACGACGGTCGGCGAGCGCAGCGCCGAGGACGCGCTCGGCCTGGCCGTACATCGGCGAGGAGTCGAAGAGGCGCGCGCCGCCGGCCAGCGCGGCATCGACGACGCGACGGACGTTCGCCTCGGCGGCCATCCCGCGGACGTCGAAGGTGCGCCATGTCCCGACGCCGACGACCGGGACGCTGATGCCGGTCGCGCCGAGCGGGCGCTCCTCCACATTCACGATCGGCTCACGAGCACCCCGAACAGGTGGTCGAATGTCGCCTCGGGGTCGTCGCTCATCCCCGCATGCAACGGGCCGGGCTGGACGAGGGTGCTGCGCGGCGTGGTCAGCCAGTGGAACCGCTCCGACTGGCTCATCGTGACGAACGGAACCGCGTCGAGCGTGCCGGCGGCCACCGCCTCGATGAAGCGCAGCTGGTCGCCGATCGCCGCCGCGTCGTTGTCGGGGCGGACGGCGCTCAGGGCGTCGCCGTCGAGGGCGGTCCGCGCCCGGAGGAACTGGCGTGCACGGCAGAAGAGGATGAGCCCGGCGTTGATGAACTCCTCGCGCTCGATGTCGGGCACGATCCGGACGACGGCGTACTCGAACGGGCTACGCGACGGCGTCACGCTGCACCTCGGTGCGGGCGCGGTCCGCCTCCGCCACCCACGCAT
The DNA here is from genome assembly GCA_963840145.1 of uncultured Chloroflexia bacterium. Classification (GTDB taxonomy): domain Bacteria; phylum Chloroflexota; class Limnocylindria; order QHBO01; family QHBO01; genus JACDBZ01. The sequence continues at coordinate 50,333 of CAWIXR010000005.1, read as the reverse complement.
CACGAGCCTCGAGGCGCAGCGCCAGATAGCGGCGGTACGCGTCGCGCTCGCCGGGCGGGCCGTCGAAGCGGTCGTCGGTCAGCCAGCTGTCCGGAATCTGGTCGACGATCGCGTTGAGCGTTGCCACATCCAGGCGGCCGGCAAGGCGGCGGTCGGCATCGGCGATCGAGGCGGCGAAGGGCAGGAGGACATGCTCGGCGATCCGCCCGAAGGGGCGGCGGGCGTGCTCGTCCGGATCGGTCCAGGCGTGGTGGACGTACAGTGCCGAGCCGTGGTCGATCAGCCACGTCCGCCCGTTGCAAACGACGAGGTTCGCGTTGCGAGGCGTCCGGTCGGGGTTGATCGTGAGCGCATCGAACCAGACGACGTCGGCGGCCCATTCGGGGCCCTCGGGCGGCGGCCGGGAAATGTCGGGCGCCAGCGCGCCACGGATGAAGCCGAGGCCGATGTTCAGGCCGATCGACCAGCCCAGCAGGTCCCGGATTTCGTCGTGCGATTCGCCGCGGGCGATCTCCTCCGGCAGCTCGAGCAGCGCCAGCTCCGGTACGGGCAGGCCCAGCGCGCGGCCGATCTCGCCGACGACGAGCTCGGCGATCAGCGCCTTCGCGCCGTGCCCCGCGCCGCGGAACTTCGCGACGTATTCGTGGCCGTCATCGGCCTCGACCAGCGCCGGCAGGGAGCTGCCCTCGCGCAGCGGAGTGACGTATCGCGTGATCTCGGCGGTGCGCAGCATGCCCGCCGAGTGTACGTGCCGCTTGGCTCGGTGATGGGTCGATGTCGGACGCCGATGGATCGGTGCTAGCCGATGCTCAGGACCTTCACCGCGCGCTCGGCGTCGGGAGCGAGGAACGCCGCCAGGCGCGTGGCCTCGCCCTCGACCTCGGCCAGCTCCGCATCGGTCATGGACCGATAGAAGCCGATCTCGAGCGTCAGCGAGCCCTTCCCGCGCACAGGTCGCCAGGTGCCCTCCAGGACGCCGTCGACGAGCACCGATCCGTGCCACCACGGACGCCCCTTGTAGGCGGGATCGCCCATCCGGCTGCGGTCGTCGTGCGAGAGGAGCAGGTTGTCGAACTCGGGCAGGAGCCGGGCCGGCGCCGGCGTGTCGGGATCGGGCAGCGGGCCGTCGGGCACGTCGAAGAGCTCGCGTCCTGCCTCGTCGCGGAAGGTCCGCAGGCGCGGCCGCAGGCGCTCGACGACCTCGCCGAGGCGGCTCAGCCACGACCAGATGCCGATGTCCTTGACGCTCGCCGGCCCGAACGCGGCGAGGTAGCGCAGGACGAGGTCGTCCAACGATGGGCTCGTTGCCAGCGGCGCGCCGAGCCAGCGCTCGGCGGTCTCGAGCACCGGCAGGCCGCCACGTCCCCACAGGCCGCGCGGAGGGACCTGGACCATCGGCACGAGGGTGCGCGCGGCCTGGCTGAGGGCCGAGACGTCGCGGTCGGGCCAGCGCTCGGCGAGTCGCTTGCCGATCGCGTTGCCGGTCTGCGGGCGCTCAGCCAGCAGGGCGAGGCTGGCGTCGAGGACCTCATCGATGTCGATTCCGGCGAGCGCCCGCGCGAACGGGCTGTAGCGCCACTGGCGTTCGACGACCGGCTGGATGAGCGGCCGGATCTCGAGACAATCTCGGGCCGAGACGAGGTGGATCGTCGTGCGCATCAGCATCACCGCGCGCACCGCGCGGCGCTCGGCGATGTCGTCGGACAGCTCGCGCGGATCGAATCCCTCGATCCGCGACCAGAGCGCGATGTACGGGTCGGTCGGCACCTGAGCCTGCATGCCGACGAGGCGCTCCATCACCGCGATCGCCGAGGCGGGCTCGCGCCGGAGCAGCATCTGGCGCTCGAGGATGGCGCGGTTCAGCTGGCGCCGGGTGAGGACCGGCGCAGTCACGCGTCGGGCTGCCAGACCGCGAGGTCATGGCCGAAGACGACCCGGTAGAAGCCGCGTTCCAGCAGGTCGGGCAGCCAGTCGGGGTACGCGGGCGGGTCCTCGTAACCCTCGGATGCGAGGCGATACGCCGTGACGGCGCGCGCGAAGCCCGAGGCGTCGCGGAAGATCTGGCCGGCCAGCAGCAGGCGGCCGGCATCGGTCTCGACGGAAACCGACTGGTGGCCCGGCGAGTGCCCGGGCGTGGGGATGACGCTGATGCCGGGAAGCGGCTCGTGCTCGCCCTCGCGGACCTCCCATCGGCCGCCGGCGAGGTCGACGTCGGCCGCGACGGTGTAGTCGGGGTCCCGAGCCGCCTCCAACTCGGCGGGCTGGACGAGGATCGGCGTGCCGCGGAACTGCACGTTGCCGCCGGCATGATCGGCGTGGAGGTGGCAGTTGATGACCAGGTCGACATCCCCCGGCGCCAGCCCGACCCCGGCCAGAGCCTCGGTGATCGGGGTGCGGGTGAAGCGCATCGTCGCCACGTCCTCGGGTGGCAGGTGCTCGGCGAGGCCGGTGTCGACCAGCACGGCGGCGTCGGGATGGCGGACGACCCAGGCGTTGATGACGACCCGCTCACCGGGCGCGACATCCTCCGGGGCCAGGAAACCGCCGACCAACAGGCGGGTGACGGTCGCGTGACTCATCGGCCGATGATCGCACCGTTTGCTACGCTCCGGCCGATGGCGACCCACCCCACCTTCGCCGACCTCTTTCCGACGCCGAAGCCGGTCATCGCCATGGCCCACTTGCCGGCGCTGCCCGGAACACCGCGCCACCGGGCCGGCACGAGCCTCGACGAGCTCGTCGCGCAGGTCCGGACCGATCTCGACCACCTGCTCGCCGGCGGCGTCGACGCGGTGATGTTCTGCAACGAGGACGATCGGCCGTACCGGCTCCACGTCGGCCCGGAGATCCCGGCCACGATGGCGGCGGTGGTCGCCGAGCTGCGGCCGCGCGACCGGCCCTTCGGCGTCGACGTCCTGTGGGACCCGATCGCGGCGATGGCGCTGGCGCGAGCCACCGGCGCGGCCTTCATGCGCGAGGTCGTGACCGGGACCTACGAGAGCGACATGGGGCTGTGGGCGCCGGACGCCGCCGAGCTGCTGCGATACCGCCGAGCGATCGACGCCGACGAGGTGCTCGTGTTCGGCAACATCACCCCCGAGTTCGCGAGCTCGCTCGGGACGCGATCCGTGGCGGATCGGGCACGCAGCGCGGTCACCTCATCGCTGCTCGACGCGGTGCTCATCGCCGGGCCGATGGCCGGGGCGGAGCCGGACCTCGCGGCGCTGCGAGAGGCAAAGGAGGCCGTGGGCGGGCAGGTGCCGGTCCTCATGAACACCGGCGCCCGAGCCGATAACATCGCGCGCTTCCTGGAGGTCGCCGACGGCGTGATCGTCGGGTCGGGGCTGAAAACCGACGGGCAGACGTGGAACCCGGTCGATCCGGACCGCGTGACCGCCTTCATGGACGCGGTCAGGGCTTCTCGCCGCTCCTGACGCGCGAGTCGACCGCGCAGGTTGTCTCCGCGAGCAACCACGCCAGAACGTCCGGGCACCGTCTGCTCGGGCGCCGAGAGATCGGTGTCGACGACATGATCGGCGACCGATGCGTACAGCGGCTCGCGCTCGGCTGCGGTGGCGGACATCCAGGCACGGGGGTCGCCGTCCAGCCAGGGCCGGTGGTCCGCACCGGCTGCCCGCTGCGCCAGCTCGTCCGACGAGGCTCGCAGCCAGACGACGATCCCGCCGTCGCGCAGCGCTCCGCGGTCGGACTCGTCGATGATCACGCCCGCCGCAACGCCGACGATCACCGGAGCCGGGAGGGCGAGCCCGGCGGCGAGCGCCTCGGATTCGGCACGTCGCATCGCCGCCTCGCCGCGCTCGGCGAGCAGCCGGCGCGGGCTCGCCCCGTGGGCCCGAAGCACGAGCTCGTCGTTGTCGGCGTGGGGCCAGCCGGAGGCATCGGCCAGGAGGCGGCCGATCGTCGACTTGCCGCTCCCCATCATCCCGACCAGCAGGACCCGGCACGGGCCCTCGAGCGTCACCCCCGCCGGCGGTCGAGCTCGTCCAGCCAGGCCTCGAGCCGCGGCGTGTGCTCGGCGAGGTGCTCCGGGCCGGCCTTTCGGACCCAGTACGCGGCCTCGGGCGTGATCTCGGGCAGCTGCGCCCAGGCGCTCAACAGCTCGCCGTGCGCGGCAGCCGCCTGGAGGTGGACCGTCTTCAGCGGGATGTCGCGCATCGCCTCGAGGAACCGGGCGTTCTCGGCGTCGACGTCGATCTCACCCTCGCGGTACGTGCCGGCCGCGATCTGGCGCAGCATCGTCGCGCCGCGCGCCATCCAGGTCCCCATGTGGGCGACAGCGTCCTTTGCGGTCCAGCCCTCCTCGAAGTAGCCGGGCTCCTCGGCGGTCTCAGGGGTCAGCCGGTCGATCAGCTGGTGCAGTCGGTTCCATGCCTCTGCCTCGCCGGGAAGCTCGCGCTCGTTGGCCGGAGCCTGCTGCTGGGTCATGCCGTGATGGTAGTGCCGCCGGCAAGCGGGCTCGTCGCATACTGAGGCGGTGAACCAACCGCGCTGGCGCTGGGACAACGTTCCGGTTCCCGAGGCGCATCTCGCGGCGCTCGGAATTGCGGGCCTCGCGCAGGTCGTCCTGCCGGTGCGTTTGCCGATCGGACGCCGTCCCGGACGCCTGGTCGGGTGGCCGATGATGGTCGCGGGGATAGGCCTCGCGGCGTGGGGTGTGACCTCGGCGTCGGCGGCAGGGGTCGGCGTCGACCAGCCGGCGCGGCTGGTCACGACCGGAGCCTTCGCGATCGGCCGCAACCCGATGTACCTCGGCTGGTCGACGGGCGTCGTCGGCTTCGGCCTGGCCGCCCGATCGCCATGGGTGATTGGCGCGGCAATCGTCGCGGCCAGGCACACGCATCGCGAGATCCTCCAGGAGGAGGCGATGTTGTCGGGTGCATTCGGTTCTGAGTTCGAGGCCTACGCTGCCGCGACTCCGCGATATCTCGGCCGCGGATCGGCGAAACCTACGGTCCGTTGACGAAGCCCGAGGTGTCGACCACCTCGAAGTCCGAGCCGCGCAGCGACTTCAGGTCGTTGAGCTGGTCGTCGTCCCAGCGCGTGTCGGACGAGCCACTGAAGAACCACGGCGACCCGTTGTCGGCCAGGATCATCCCGTACTCCTTCATCGCGGTCAGGATGACCTGGGCCTGCGGACCGAAGCCGCCGATCTCGAAGTCGTCCTTGAGCCGCACACGAAGGCCCATCGGCGGCAGCCAGGTGCCGTTGCCGTCGCCGGCGTGGTGGCGTGCGGGGTACAGGTGCGCGTCGCGCGTGTCCGGCGCCGTGAAGCGGATGGCGTGGTCAATGGCCCCAAGAGCCACCTCCTCGTAGCGGACCAGCCCGGGCAGGATCGGCAGGCCGGCGGCATCGGCGCTCGTCCAGCCGTCGGGCCGCAGCGCGTTCGAGCGCAGGTCCCAGGTCGCGCCCGATCCGGCGTGCCAGGCGCCGCCCGCGCGCTCTGCCGCGAACAGCTCGTAGAGCCGGCAGGCGTCGACGTCCCACATGAGGATGTGGCGATCGCCACCGCCCTCGATGCGCGGCGACGGCGGGATCGGGTACTGCACGTGGTCCGACTCGTCGTCGTAGTCGAAGCTGACCGATGAGCGCGGCGTGCCCGCGCCGACGACGTTGATCGGGATCCCGTAGCCGAGGTACTCCCCGAAGTCCGGGTGCAGGTCCTCATCGGCCCCGATGGTGGCGATCATCGTCTCCGAGTTCCCCGCGACCGGCAGCGCATCGACGCGACGGTTCCACACGTTCGAGGCCGGCAGCAGCGTGCAGGGCTCGGGCGGCCCGGCCGACGTCAGCGCGCGGTGCAGGAACGCCGCCATCTGGCCGCGCGTCACCCCGGTGTTGTGGCAGAACCGGCCGTGTCCGCAGCCGCCAGTGATCCGCGACTCGGCGAGGCGGTTGATGTTCGTCTGGTACGAGGAGCGGTCGTCATCGGCGAACCAGTCGCGGCTGGCAAGCGGCAGGTCCAGGCCGCGCGCCAGGAAGCTCGCCATCTGGCCGCGAATGACGGTGGCGTTCGGGCAGTAGCGAGAGGAGGTGCAGCCGCTGGCGATCCCCGAGGCCGCCAGCGCGTTGATCGCCTCCTCGTGAGTCGTGCCGTCGTCGTCGCCGAAGGCATCGGCCCCGCTCGGTGGCAGCTCGAGGGCGCGGACGAGGAAGCTCGCCATCTGGCCTCGCGTCACCGGGTCGTCGGGGCAGAACCGGCCGCCGCCGCAGCCCTCGGTCAGCCCGGCCTGGCGCATCCATTCGATGTGCTCCTCGAACGGGTGGCCCTCGACGTCGCTGAACGGCGGCGGCACCTCGCCGGCCAACGCGATCCCGCCGACCAGCGAGAGCGTCAGCGCGAGCGCAATGGACCGATGCAGGACGCGCGGCATTGCGCGCATTACGGCTCGTCATAAGGGCTTGCGCACTCCCCCAACGGTCATAGGATCGTGGAGTCCGATCGGCGATCAGCGGATGCCGGTGTCGTAGCCGAGAGGCACCTCGGTCGCCTCTCCGGCCAGGACGGTCACCGCAACCGGCTCCGGGACGCCCATCAGGCCCTCGACGGCCGCCGCCGTCACGAGATAGTCGCCGGCCGGCACAGTGAGGATCAGCCGACCGTCCGCGTTGGTCGCGCCCTCCGCGACCACGGCGTCGCCGCCGTCGGCGTGCGTCAACCGGATTTGCGCATCCGCAACGGGTCGCGGCGCGCAATTCGGATCTGGGGGTTCCGTCTCGACCGGGCACGTCGGTCCGGCCATCGCCACGATGAGGAGCGACCCTTCCTCCCGCGGACTCGCCGTGTCACAGGCCGTCAGCAGCCCAAGGACGACGACCATGACGATGATGCGGTTCATGGCCGCCGGACGCTGGAAGGGCCGATGCGGTTCACTCCGGATATCGGATGCGCTCGACACGGCGCGGGATCACGGACTCGGCCTGCTCCCACTGACCTTCTCGCTCGATCTCGAGGCTGCGGAAGGCGCAGGGCACGCCACGCGCGGTCATGATGTCGGGCGAGTCCATGAGCTGGAAGTGCAGGTGCGGCGCGGTCGAGTTGCCGGTGTGGCCCACCCGGCCGATGAGCTCGCCGGCGGTCACCTGCTGGCCCGGCTTCACCGCCACCGAGCCGGGGGTCAGATGCGCGAAGGCGGCGAACGTGTCGCCGGACCGAGCCAGCACGAAGTTGCCGACGATCGATCGCAGCTTGCTGGGATCGAAGGTCACCGCGTTCTTCAGGACGACGGCGATCTCGCGGATCGGGACGATCCGGCTCCGCTCCGGATAGCCGTCCTGGGCATCGACGATCTCGCCGTCGAACGGCATGTGCACCGGCTGGCCCCACGCGTAGGTCTCGCGGATCGGGAAGCCGATGAGGTTGCTGCGCAGGCCACCGGCTGGGTGGATGTGCCAGCCCTTGCGCCGATCGACGCGGATGAAGTCGAATGCGAAGCGCTGCCCGAGCATGTCGGTCCCGTGGCTCGGGATGCGGTCCGCTGGCGAGTTGAAAGCGGTCCACTCTCCGCGCAAGGGGAAGTCGACCACCACCGGGTTCTCGAGCTCGGTCGCCATCGCCCGATCCTAGCGGGCCGCGGAGGCACGGTCCTTGCGTGCCGTCTCGAGCTCATGGCCAGCTACACGGTGAGTCGCCGGGCGATCACGCATGCGCGGCGGCTCATCGACGCGCGCCGATACGTCCTGAACAGCGACTGGGGCGAGGTCCAGCCTCGCGCCGAGGACGAGAACGCCTTCCTCGAGAAGCACTCGTGGACGGAGTACGCGGCATGGCACCTCGGCCTCACCGAGGGCGCGACGAATGAGACGAAGGCGCGCCACGCCTTCGTCATCGGCGACTTCCGGCGGGTGCATCGGTCGGGGATCATCGCGGCGCACTATCGCGCCGCGGAGTGGCGCCACAAGGAGGTCGAGCTGGCGGCCCATCGGCTCCTCCAGTACCTCGACCGCAAGGCCGGCATCGCCGGCGGGCGGTCGCAAGGCTGACGCGGTGGCACGAGACCGGAGCGGCGGAGGACGTCATCCGGCCGCGTGCCACCGGCAGCCGGTTGATCGTGACGCACGATCCTCAACGCGCCGTTAAGCGGCGACGCAGCGAGCCGGTGGACCGGCGCGCGTCATCACGCATGCACGGTACGCACGCCTGACGAGAAGTCTGGCGCTGGAGTCTCGATCTGGGGTACAACTCGCCGCACCGGCGGCGCTTCCGGCTGCCGGCAACCAAGAACGAGCGAGGAGGACCCATCTGCGATGCCCAAATTCATGGACGTCCACCACGGCATGCACGGCGTGACTCCCGAGGCGCTCCAGGCGGCCCACCAGGCCGACCTCGACATCCAGGACGACGAGGGAGTCGACTTCCAGCGAGCCTGGGGTGATCCCGACTCCGGCATGGTGTGGTGCATCTCCGAAGCGCCGAGCGCCGAGGCGGTCCAGCGCATCCACGAGCGTGCCGGGCACCCCGCGACCGAGGTCTATCCGGTTCCCGTCGAGGTCTAGGCGTCAGCCGGCCCGGCGCTCGCCGACCTGCAGCCCCGGACCTGACCCGGGCACCAGGCGGATCGGCTTCCGCGGCTGGAGGCCGGCGGCCCGCTGCCAGTCCGCCATCTCCTCGAAGCTCCATAGCCCCGATCGGCTCGTGAGCGCGAAGTAGAGGTCGTAGAACAGCTCCATCGCGCTCGCCTTGCTCGGCGACTCCGGCCGCATCAGGTCGCCGATCACCAGCAGGCCGCCCGGTCGCAGCGCCCGCGCGCAGCGCGCGGTGAGCGATTGGTTCGTCGCGCCGTCGAAATGGTGGACGAGGCTGAACATCATGATGAGGTCGTAGGTCTCGATGCCGAGGTCCTCGGTGAGCGCATCGCCCGGACGATGCACGACCCGATCGCCCATTCCCTCCGCCGCCAGCAGCGGCGCCGCCTGCGCCACCGCCTCGGGCAGGTCGAGGACCTCCGACCGCAGCTCGGGATACTTGCGGCACACCGCCACCGACAGGTAGCCGTGCGAGCCACCGATGTCGAGCATGCGAGTCGCGTTCGGCGGCATCGGCAGACGCCGCACCAGGAATCCGGCCAGCACGCCCGCCTGCGCGCGCATGCCGCGCTGGTAGAGCCCCCAGTCGTCGGCGCTCATCGAGCCGTGGACGTCGAGCGGTGTGCCGTCGCGGACGAAGCCGTCGAGGCCCTCAATCCACTTCCACTCGAGGAACTTCATCAGCACCATGTCGCGGACCGATGCCTCGCTGCTCTCGAGCAGCCACTTGCGCGCCCCCTTCGTGAGCCGATACGTCTCATCGCCGGATCGACGCAGATAGCGCATCCCGACCATCAGGTTGAGCAGCTTCTCGGTCGCCCGCGCGTCGAGGCCGCACCGCTCAGCGACCGATGCAGCGGACCGCGGCCCATCGGCCAGGGCATCGAACATCCCGACCCTGGTCGCGACCATCAGCGCCCGGCCGAAGGCGATGCCATAGGGCTCGAGCATCGGCGTCGGCACCAGGCCCGAGGCCATGCCGATCCACTCGACGGGGTTATCGGCGATCACTCCGAAGCGCATCGGGTCTGTCCTCCGTTCTGGTCGCGCCGGCGTCGCACGACGCCCGGCGACTCTACATCGCCAAGGTTGACATCTTACGCCGTACGACTTATCGTGCGAGACCTCTCTTACAGCGTACGAATGGAACCCATGAAAGCCATCGTCAAGGACCGATACGGATCGCCCGACGTCCTCGAGATCCGGGAAGTCGACAAGCCCACCCTCAGCGCCGATGACGCCGTCCTCGTCCGCGTCCGCGCGGTCTCGCTGAATGCCCACGACTGGCACATGCTTCGCGGCAAGCCGTACCTCGCCCGCCTCAGCGAGGGCCTGCGGGCGCCCAAGGAGCCACGGCTCGGGCTCGACGTCGCCGGCATCGCCGAAGAGGTAGGTCCGGACCGGACCGACGTGAAGCCCGGTGACGCGGTCTACGGCTCGCGCTACGGCGCCTTTGCCGAGTTCGTCAGCGGCCGAAACTTCCTGCCCATGCCGGCGGGGCTCAGCTTCGAGGAGGCCGCAGCCATTCCGACCGCCGGCCTGACCGCGCTCCAGGGCCTTCGAGACCACGGAGAGCTCGCCGAGGGCGAGCGGGTGCTCGTGAACGGCGCCGGCGGCGGGGTGGGCTCGTTCGCCGTCCAGATCGCGAAGGCCCTCGGCGCCCACGTGACCGCCGTGACGAGCGCGAAGACCGTCGAGATGGCGCGCTCGATCGGGGCGGACGAGGTGATCGACTACACCCGCGACGACTTCACGCGCGGCGATGCCCGCTATGACCTCGTCCTCGACGTCGGCGGCAACCTGCGCCTCTCCGCCATGCGCCGCGTATTGACGCCCGGCGGCCGGATCGTGATGGTTGCCCCACAGCCGGGCCAGTGGATCGGGCCGATCGCGCGCGTCGCCGGCGCGGTCATCACCTCGCGCCTCGGCAGCCGCCCGGTCAAGGTGTTCCTCGCCGATCCCGGCCGCGGGCACCTGGAGGCGCTGAACGAGCTGGTCGTGGCCGGCAAGGTGCGCCCGGTGATCGACCGGACGTATCGGTTCGACCAGATCCCCGAGGGAATCCGCTACATGGAGTCCGGGGGCGTCGGCGGAAAGATCGTCGTCACCGTCTAGCCGGGCCCAGGTCAGACGCCGAAGTCGCCGCCGCCGAAGTCGCCGAAGCCTCCACCGCCAAAGTCCCCGCCGCCCACGTCGCCTCCGAGATCGCCGTCCCCGGCGTCGCCACCGGCGTCCGCATCGGTCCCCGCGCTCTCGGCCGCCCCGGCGTCGTTGTCGAAGAACGCGCCGGCGATGGCGGTGCCGACGAACGCGCCTGCCAGGGTCGAGAGGAACATCCCGCCCAGGCCCGGGCCCTGGACGTTGCCGAACGTCCGCTCCATCGTTCCCGGCTGGCGCAGCTCGGCACGCGTGGCCATCCTCGCCAGGGACTGCGGGTCGTCGCTGGTGGCGGCCTCGGAGGCGGGCACCTGCTGCGACAGCTCGCGCAGCACCGTCGCCCGCTGCTCCGCGCTCAGCTGCGCGAAGGCCTCGGCGTGCGCGCGCTCGATGTCGTCGGGCGGCGCGGTCCGCAGCATGTACCGATAGCGCTCGATCGCTTGCTGGTCATCCATGCCTCGATGATAGACCGATGCGGCGCGCGGCTCCCGCTCACGCATCGGCCGGCAGCACCCGGCCAAGTTACGTAGGCCCGGATCGGCCGCTGCGCCTTGTCGCATGCGAGCGCGCGTGGGATGCTCGCCCCATGACCACCGCAACGCCCACCCCGGAGCGCCTGCGTCAGAGCGTCGCCCCCTTCCTCTCCTTCTACGGCGGGCACTTCGCGCAGCTCAACACCGAACCCGACGTCGCGAACTTCGCGGTCGGCAACCCGCAGGAGATGCCGCTGACGAGCTATGTCGAGGCCCTTCAGAAGCACATCACCCCGCTCGACAAGGACTGGTTCGCCTACAAGATCTCCGAGCCGGCCTCGCAGCGAACGGTCGCGCAGTCCCTCCGTGACCGCACGGGCCTCGACTGGGATCCGGCCGACGTGGCGATGACGAACGGCGGCTTCGCGGCCATCGCGGTGGCGCTGCGGACGCTCGTCCGGCCCGGCGACGAGGTCGTCTTCGTCTCACCGCCATGGTTCTTCTACGAGATGCTCATCCTCGTCGCCGGCGGCGAGCCGGTGCGGGCACGAGTCGAGCCGCCGGCCTTCGACCTCGACGTCGACCGGATCGCGGCCGCGATCACGCCGCGCACCCGCATGGTCCTGGTGAACAGCCCGCACAACCCGACAGGTCGCATCTTCTCGCGCGAGTCGCTCACCGCCCTGGCCGCGGCGCTGACCGATGCGAGCGAGCGCATCGGCCATCCGATCTGGATCCTGTCGGACGAGCCGTACAACCGCATCGTCTTCGACGGCCTCGAGGTGCCGAGCCCGGCCGAGATCTACCCCCACACGGTCGTCACGTACTCGTACGGGAAGCAGCTGCTGGCGCCGGGGATGCGCATCGGCTACCTGGCCATCCCGCCGACCTGCCCGGAGCGCCAGGAGCTGCGCGAGGAGATCTTCATCCATCAGTTCGCGACCGGCTTCGCCTTCCCGAACGCCCTGCTCCAACACGCCCTCGCCGATCTCGACAAGCTCTCGATCGACATCGGTGCGCTGCAGGCCCGTCGCGACCGGCTCGTGCCGGCCCTGCGCGAGATGGGCTACGAGGCGTCGATGCCCGAGGGCACCTTCTACACGATGGCGCGGGCGCCGATCGACGACGACGTCGCCTTCACCGAGGTGCTGGCGCGCCATCGTGTCCTCGTCCTGCCGGGCACGATCGTCGAGGTTCCCGGCTGGTTCCGGATCAGCCTGACGGCCTCGGACGAGATGGTCGAGGCCGGCATCCCGCGGTTCGCCGCGGCGCGCGACGAGGTGGCCGGACGGCCGTGACGGGGTGACCGCCCGGCACCTGAATGCGGCGATCTTCGTCGCCATCGCGCTCATCGGCGGGGCCAACCCGGTCGGCGTGGCGATCGTGGTCGACGAGCTCGACCCGCTGTGGGCCGCCTCGGTGCGATTCATCGCCGCCGGTGCGATCTTCGCGCTCGGGATGGCCCTCTTCCGCATCCCGATCCCGCACGGCGGCGCGCTCACCGGCTCGCTGATCTACGGGTTCCTCGGCTTCTTCGCGGCGTTCACCTGCCTCTTCTGGGGCCTCCAGGAGACGCCGCCGGGAACCGGCCAGATCATCATCGCCCTCGTCCCGCTGCTCACGCTCGGCCTGGCGATCGCCCACGGCCTCGAGCGCTTCAGTCCGCGAGGGCTGGTCGGGGCGCTGATCGCCCTTGGCGGGCTTGCGTTCCTCGTCAACGACCGCATCGAGGCCGACGTGCCGCTGCTCTCCCTGCTCGCGATGGTCGCGGGCGCGGTCTTCCTCGCCGAGTCGGGCGTCGTCCTGAAGCTCACCCCGCGGGCGCACCCGGTCGCCAGCAACGCGGTCGGCATGCTGTTCGGCAGCGTCCTGCTGCTCGCGCTGTCGGCGATCGTGGGCGACGCCTGGGTCGCGCCGACGCAGTCGGACACCTGGGCCGCGATGGCCTTCCTCGTGCTCGGCGGCTCGGTCGCCGTCTTCGGCCTCTTCGCCTTCCTGCTCGGCCGATGGACCGCATCGGCGGTCTCCTACATCCTCCTGCTCCAGCCGCTGCCCACGCTGGTGTACTCGGCGCTGCTGACCAACGAGCCGATCACGCCCGCGCTGTTCGTGGGCGGCGCGATCATGCTGCTCGGCGTCTACATCGGCGCCTTCGGACCGATCCGCCAGCCGGTGGCCGCCTCGGAGGTGCCGGCCTGATCGCGGGGACAGGGGACGTTTGGTCGTGCTCCTACAATCGGTGCTTCCACCACGGAGAGGGATGAGATGGGCGACAAGGGACCCGGCTCGAAGAGCAAGGACAAGAAGAAGAAGGGCGCCGCCAAGCCCGGCGCGAAGCAGAAGAAGGGCGCACCGCCGCCCACCTCCTGACCGATCACGCGCCGAGCGCCTGAGGCCGATCCGGCCAGGATCGGCGTTCTTCGCTACCCTGTCGCGATGCCCCGAGACTTCCTGACCGACCTCGCCGCGCGCGTCGCGCCGGCGGTGCTCGCCCTCGTCCTCGTCGCCTGCGGAACCGGCGCGACCTCACCATCCACCTCCGGCGCACCGCCGGTCGCCACTCCCGGCCCGGTCGGCGAGGGCATCGGCCCATTGCCGGGCGTCGAGGGTTTCGCCTATCGCGATGCCATTGCGATCGTCCCCGGATTCGTCGAGGGGGCGACGGAATCGCTGGAGGGTGCGGGCGAGATCGAGGTCATCCAGGCGGCGATCGCCTCGCGGGAGGATGACGAGGTCCGGGTCATCGCCTTCGCCTTCCCGGATGCCGCGGACGACCCGCAGGCGGTCGACCTCTTCGCGCGGGTCGTCGACGGGATCGAGGACGGCTTCGGGGCCGCGGCCGAGCGGGGCCTCGGGGGCGAGGCGTACGTCCTGACCAACGACGGACAGTCCGTGGTGCTCGCGCCATGGGCCCGCACCGACTTCCTCGTCTTCCTCTTCTTCACCGGCCCGACGGAGGCGACGCAGGATCTCGCCGCGGCCATCCTCGGCGCCGTGGACTGATCTTTGAGGTACCCCGGCGCCGCCGAATAAGGCAGCTGCCAGATGGCGGCCGATCCGGACGCCAATAGCGTGGTGACCGTGAGTTCGGGAGGAGCCCGAACCGAGACCACGGAGGCCACGAAGCACAATGCATCCCGCACTGATGTACGACTTCGCCCGCGCGAAGATGGACGACGAGCACCGCGCTGCCGATCAGCGCCGTCTCGCCCGGATCGCCGCCGAATCCCGGCCGGCCAAGAAGCCCGACGCGTCGATCATCGGACGTGTGTGGGATCTGATCACTGGCGTCAGCCCCTCCGAGCCTGCGCTCACTGGTGCTGCCAAGTGACGCAGGGGTGACGCCAGGCGCCGGCCCGGGGGCTGCCCACCCCGGGCCGGCAGCGCCTCTTGCCGGCGGTCGTACGATCGCCGGCAACGGGCACGCGTGAACCGATTAGCGCACCCGCACCCAGGAGGTCGCTCCATGCACCAGCAGGTCCGCACATCCACGAAGAAGACCGGCTCGGGAAGCCCCGGTCCGGGCGCCATGGCCGACGAGGGCGGCCTCGTCGACATCCTTCGGATCCTCGTCGACAACGGGGTGAACCTCCAGACGGCCGGCGGACGGGACCTCGACACCGGTGGCGACTTCGTCTTCGCGGTCCACCACGACGAGGATCGCGACGACGACGATCCGGGCGAGAAGGCGGCTGCGCTGCTCCGTGAGGCCGGGTACGGTTCGGCTCGCGCGACCCCCGCCCATCTCTGCTCCGTCGCCGACGAGCCCGGCGGACTCCTCGGCTGCATCGAGAAGCTCGAGCAGACGGAGGGCCCGGTCTACGAGATCTTCGTCGGCACCCCGGACTCCGATGGCGGCATCCCGGTGCAGCTCACGACTCGCAAGGCCGCCGGGGGCAAGGAGGGCTACTAGCCCTCGCCGGCGTCCTCCAGCAATCCCAGCCGGCTTGCCGCCATCGCGGCCTCGACGCGGTTCGCCACCCCGAGCTTGTCGAGGATGTGCGTGACGTGCACGCCGGCCGTCTTGCGGCTGATGAACAGCGCCTCGCCGATCTCGCCGTTCGACAGCCCGTCGGCGACGAGCCGGAGCACCTCGATCTCCCGTGGCGAGAGCCCGCCCGCCGCCGGCGCCACCGCCGGCTCGGGTCGCTCGGGCTCGGACGGCCGCTCCATCGGCACCCGCGCCCGGCGGGCCAGGATCTCGATCGACCGATACAGCGGCAGCGCGCCGATGCCCGCCGCTTCCTCGGCGGCGTCGCGCAGCAGGTTGCCGACGTCGGCCTTCACCCCGTCGCGCCGCAGGATCGCCTCGGCGGACCGATACCGCGCGTAGGCAACGCCGAACGGATCCGGGATCTCGCCGAACCGGGCGGACGCATCGGTCCAGCGGTCGGGGCTGGACTGGCCGTCGAGGCGGCTCGACTCGGCCAGCGCGTGCGCGCGAAGCGCCGCCACCATCGGCGCCGAAGCCGAATGCGCCTCGAGCTCGGCGATGTATGGCGCCACAGTGGCGGCGGCGTCGCCGTTCTCGTGAGCGGCGCGCGCCGCCTCCGCGACCTCGGCCGCGGCCTGGATGGCGAGGACGAGCAGCGGCGAGCGGACGAAGTGGTCGTCCGCGCCCTCGAGCGGGACGAGGCCCGCCCGGCAGATCTCGAGCGCCGCCGTGGCGTCGCCGTCGACCAATGCCGCCTCCGCACGGGCGCGGGCGAGGTAGCCGGCGAGGTCGGCGTCGATCTGGCCCTCCGCCAGGTCGTCGGCAACTGCGAACCAGCGACGCGCGGTGACGACGTCGCCGCGGAGCGCCTCCAGGCGGCCGCGGGCGGTGGCGAGATAGATCGTGCCGCGCCCGGCCGGGTCGAGCGTCAGCCCCGCGTCCATCACCTCCGCGGCGTCGTCCCAGCGGCCGAGCCGGGTGAGCACGTCGCCCTCGAGCGCGGCCAGGTCCATCCCGTATCGGCGCTGGAGGCCCTCCGTCCTCGCCGCCTCGACGCCGCGTGCGGCGGCATCCTGGGCCTCCCGCAGACGTCCGGCCATCGCCAGGTTGACGGCCAGGTTGTACGGACCGATGACCCGCATGTCCGACGGTCCGGCCTCCGCCGCGAGCTCCGCCGACCGCTCGAGCTGCGCGATGCCCGGCTCGACCTCGCCGAGTGCCACGAGGATCGATCCCAGGACGTTGCGCGCCCGCGCCTCCTCCGGCTTCGCACCGGCCGCCTCGGCGGTGGCGACGCCATCGGTCGCGACGCGACGCCCCTCCTCGTAGCGGCCGAGGCCCAGCATCGCGCTTGCCTGCGACCCGAGGATCCGGGCACGCGCGGCGCTCGGCGGATCGGCGGGGAGCAACGCAAGGCCGCGCTCGTACGCCGCCAGCGAGCCCTCGTTGTCGCCCTGCGTCCAGCGCAGGTACCCGTGGCGCGCATGCAGCAGCGCGACACGCTCGCCACCGCCCTCGGCCTCGGCCAACGCCCGGTCGACGAGGGCCTGCGCCCGCGGCAGGTCGCCGCTGAACTCCGCCGCCTCGGCCGCCCGGCGCGTCAGCTCGATCCGATCCACGCCCTCGGGCAGCTCCCCACCGTCCGCCAGCCGCAGAGCACGCTCGTACTGGCGATCGGCGTCCGCCCAGGCCGCGACGCGCGCCGCGGCGGCGCCCGCCTCGATCGCCGCGCTCAGCGCCTCGGCCGTACGGCCGGCGCCCTCCCAGTGGTGAGCCAGCTCGGCGGCGGCACCGGCCGGGCTCGGCTCGGCGAGCTCGGTGCGCTCCGCAAGCACCGATGCGAGGCGCTCGTGGAGGTCGCGCCGCTCGCCGGCCAGCAGCTCGCCCTCGGCGACCTCGCGCACGAGCGCATGCCGGAAGCCGATCCGCCCGTCGCCGCCGATCGCCAGCACCCGCCGCTCCACTCCTTCGTGGAGCGCGTCGCGCACCTCGGACACCGGGCGATCCGCCACCGCGACCAGCAGTCCCTCGTCGATCGAGCGGCCGCCGAGCGCGACGATCCGCACCATCTCGCGGGTCGGGGGCGAGAGGACGGCCAGCCGCGCCGTCAGCGACGCGGTCAGGGTCACCGGCGCGTGATCGTCGCCGGCCGACGCGAGCTCCTCGACGAAGTAGGGGTTGCCGTCGGACCGGCGCCAGGTCCGATCCACGCTCCGCGGGTCCGGCTCGGAGCCGGCGATCGCGGCCATCTGCGCGCGGACCGCGTCGCGGTCGAGCCGCCCGAGGTCGAGCCGCTCCACCCGTGGCTGTCGCGCGAGCTCGGCGAGCCATCGGTCCGTATCGGTCTGAAGGTCCTCCGTGCGGCAGGTGAGCACGACGAGCATCGGCTCCGTCGCCAAGTTGCGGGCAAGGAAGGTCACGAGGTCGCGCGAGGCCCGGTCGATCCAGTGCACGTCCTCGAAGACCAGCAGCGTGGGCCGATCGGCGGCCAGCCGCCCGAGGATCGCCAGCACGCCCTCTTCCATGCGCCCGGCGACGAGGGGCTCATCGGTCTCGAAGCCGTCCTCGCCGAGCGCCGGCACCAGGCGGGCCAGCTGCGGCCGAAGCGGCCCGAGCATGCGCTCCAGCTCCGGCCACGGCGTGGTGCGCGCCAGCCCGCGCAGAGCCTCGGCCAGCGGCAGCAGCGGGAGGCCGCCGTCGGCGAGGTCCAGGCAGGCGCCGATCATCACGCGACCGCCGCCCCTCTCGGCCGCTGCCGCCAGCTCGGAGACGAGGCGCGACTTCCCGATCCCCGCTTCGCCGACGATCAGCGCGACGCGTGGGGCACCGGTCGCGGCCGCCTCGAAGGCAGCGACGAGCCGCTCGAGGTCGCGGTCGCGGCCGACGAAGGCGAGGGGCGGTTCGATGGCGTGCCCGGCGTTCCCGGCGGACCGGTCGCTCATGGACGACAGGGTACGTCCGCACGTGGCCCGCGAACAGGTGGTGCGTATTGACAACGGGGCATATCGTGGCCTTCCCACCGCGTGCCCCGCGGCCAATCCGTCGCAGTCGTGCCCGGGAGCCGATCGTGGAAGCACCTGCGCGAGACCTCGCGGCGCTGGCGACCATCGCCCTGCTCTTTGCCGCCGTGGTGCAGGTCATGCTGCTGGCCCGGCATCGGCGACAGATCGAAGCGCGCCTGGACCAGACGCAGGCCGAGATACATGTACTGCGCGAGCGCCTTGCCGAGGCCACCCGCCCGCCGGCGCAGTTCGCCCGCATGCGGCTGCGCGAGAGTGCGGTGTACCGATTCGCCCGCCTGCGTCGGGCCGTTCCGCGCCGCTCGCGCATGGCCGATGTCACCGAGGGCGCCCGCGACCTCGCCCACTGACCCGTTGCGGAATCCGGATCAGGTGCGAGCCGCCAGGGCGATCGCGAGCCGGTCGATCCCGAAGGCGAACGCCTCGTCGACGTCGCCACCGAGCCGGAACGCTCCGGCCAGCTCCATGCTCACGAAGCCGTTGGCCCAGGCGACGATCATCCGGGCGCCCTCGAGCGCCCGCTCAGGTCCGGCGAGGGCCGCCGCCACCCCCAGGATCGCCTCGTTCGCGGGGGCGAGGACCTCGAGCTGAGGCTGCCAGGCCTCGGGCAACGGACCGATCACGTAGCCGTACGAACGCGGATGCGCGTGGGCGAATCCGCGAAATGCGCGAGCGAGCGCGCCAAGGTCGTGGACGGGATCGCCCGAGATCGCCGCGCCGGCGACCGTCTCCGCCAGGTCCCGACCGACGTCCTCGATCACGAGCCGAATCAGGTCGCCCCGTCCGTCGACGTGCTTGTAGAGCGACGGCGGCCGCACGCCGACCGCGGTTGCGACTCCCTGCATGGTCACCGCCTCGAGTCCCTCGGCCTCGAGCAGGTCACGACCGGCGGCAACGATCGCGTCGAGCGACGTTCGAGCGTGTGCCGGCATTCCAATCCTCCATAGGCTATTGACATTAGCCTTTATGGCTACGTATCATAGCCATCAATCGGACGCATGATAGCAGGACACTCACCCATGGCAACCATGAACCTCGTCATCCGCTTCCTCGCCGAGCTCGGCGGGATCGCGGCCCTCGCCTACGCCGGCTTCCAGGTGGCGACGCCCCTCCGTGCCATCACCGGCATCGGTGCGGCGCTCGCCTTCATCGTCGTCTGGTGGCTGATCGTCGCGCCGAACACCGCGAACGGCCTGTCGCAACCGCAGAAGGACCTCATCGGCACCGCGTTGCTGCTGGTCGCCGCGGGTGCACTGGCCATCGCCGGCCAGCCCGGGCTGGCCATCGGTTGCGCGGCCGTCGTCATCGTCAATGCCGCAATGCTGTTGGTCTTCGGCACCGACGCACGCGAGCGCCTGGGCGAGATGGCCCGATGAAGCTGGCGCCGTCCCTCCATCGCATCGGCAACGACATCGTCGCCTGCTATCTCGTCGAGGCGGACGACGGGCTCACCCTGATCGATTCCGGCGTCTCCGGCCAGTGGAGCGACCTGCAGGCCGAGCTCAAGAGCATTGGGCGGTCGGTGAGCGACATCCGCGGCCTGATCCTGACCCACGGCGACACCGATCACGTCGGCTTCGCCGAACGGCTCCGTCGCGACCACGGCGTGCCAGTGTTCGTCCACGAGGCCGATGCGCCGCGCGCCCGCGGCGAGGAGCGCAAGCCGAACGCCTCCGGTGGACCGATGAAGATCGGTCCCTTCCTGCGATTCCTCTGGTACGCCGGTCGCAAGGGCGGCCTGCGCACGACGTGGGTGACCGAGCTCCAGACCGTCACCGATGGCGCCACCCTCGACCTGCCGGGCAGCCCGCGGATCGTCCACGTTCCCGGCCACACGCCGGGGAGCATCGCGGTCCACGTGCCTGCGGTCGATGCCGTCTTCGTCGGCGACGCGCTGACGACCGGCCATGTCCTCACCGGGGCGCAGGGCCCGCAGCCGGCGCCGTTCACCCTCCAGCCGGAGCAGGCGCTGGAGTCGCTCGCCAGGCTCGAGGGCCTCGGGGTGAGCTGGGTCCTGCCCGGTCACGGCGCACCGTGGAGCGGCGGCGTCGCCGACGCGGTCCGCCTCGTACGAGCGTTCTAGGGCAGAACCTCGACGGCGACGCCCGCGCGCGGCCAGCCGCTGTCGGTGGTGACGACGCGGTCGGCACGCAGGTGAAGCGCGGTCGCCAGCACCAACGCGTCCGGGAGCCTCAGGCGGCGACCGTGCCTGGCCCGCAGCTGAGCGGCACGCGTCGCGACCTGGCGGGTGATCGGCTCGACCTCCGCGGGCAGGTCCGAGAGGAAGTCGTCGACGGCGCGCATGGCCTCGCGCCCGCGCCGGGCCGGCCCGACCAGGCACTCTGCGTAGGCCGATGCAGGCACGCTCAGGGCATCTCCGCGCTCGATCGCCGAGGTCAACGCCTCCCGCGCCGCCACATGGTGCGGATCACGGCTGTCGAGTACGCCGATGATCACCCCCGCGTCGAGGACGGTCAGCGCCACTCGTCGCGCAGCTCGTCGAGCTCACCGGACCGATACACCCCGGTCAACGTGCCCGCGTGACGGGCCACGGGATCGTCCTCCCGCACGAGCAGGACGCGGCCACGACCGCGAGCCTCCGCCCGCAGCCGATCGCCGGTCCGCAGACCCGCGGCATCCATCGCGTGCTTCGGGATCGTCACCTGGTGCTTGGAGCTGACCGTGGTTCCGCGACGCGTTCGCTTTACTTCTCGTGCCATGGGTAAAGGCTAGCACAGCCGTATCATCAGGACCATGCCCGTCAGCCCGCGCGCCGCCGCGCGCCTCAGCTACGCGGCGGCGTTCGGCGCCGTCGGCGCGTGGTACCCGTACCTGCCGGTCTTCTACCAGGAGCGTGGGCTCGACCTGGCGACGATCGGCTTCATGACGGCGCTGGGAGCGGCCGCCGGGCTGGTGGCGGCGCCGATCTGGGGCGCGATGGCGGATCGGTATGCCGGCTCGCGGCTGATCATGCCGATCGGCGCTCTCGTCACGGCGGCGGCGGCGACTGCGCTGGCCCTGGTCAGTGGCGTCGCCGCCATCGCGTTCGCTCTCGTGATCGCCTCGATCGCGTTCTCGGGGATCGCCCCGACGCTCGACGCGAGGGCGCTCGAGACGGTCGGCGCCGATCGGAACCGATACGGCGGCCTCCGCGCCTGGGGCTCGGGCGCGTTCATCGTCGTCGTCGCGTTCACCGGGGCGCTCATCGAGCGCGCCGGGATCACCAGCATGTTCGTCGTCTACGTCGCCGCGCTGCTCGTGCTGGCCGTCGTGTCACTGCCGCTGCGCGGCGACGGCGCCGCCCCGAGGCTGCCGCGCCTCAGCTCGATCGGCGTCGTGCTGCGCCACCCGCCCCTGGCCCGATTCCTCCCCGCCGTCCTGCTGGTCTGGTCGGCCTCGATGGCGATCAACTGGTATTTCTCGCTGCACCTCATCGAGCTCGGCGCGCCCGGCGAGCTCGTCGGCTCGGCATGGGCGATCGGCGCGCTCGTCGAGATCCCGATCATGGCCGCCTACCCCTGGCTGGCGACGCGCGTCGGCGCCGAGCGGCTGCTCGTCATCGGCGCCGGCGTCTTTGCCCTGCGTGCTGCCGCGCTCTCCCTCGTCGACGACCCGTTCCTGGCGGCCGCCACGATGGCGCTCCACGGCGTCGCGTTCGCGCTCGTGCTCGTCGGCGGAGTCACCTTCGTTTCGCGCCACGCGCCGGCGGCGACGGCGGCCACCGCTCAGGGCATCCTGTCGGCCACGGTCTTCAGCATCGCGATGATCGTCGGCCCCGGCATCGGCTCATGGGTCGGCGATCAGTTCGGCGTTCCGGCACTGTTCACCCTCGCCTGGACGACGAGCGCGGTCGCGATCCCGGTCCTCTGGCTCGCAACGCGGGCGAGTGCGTCGGAGCGGCCGGTTCCTGCGCCCGGCGTCAGCCGGTGACGGGCCGGCGTCAGGCCTCGGTCAGCGTGCAGGTCGCCGGCGCTGCTTGGCCGATGACTCGTCGGTGGTTCATCGGTCTCTAGGGCACCGGATTCACAGCAGCCAGGAGTGACGAGTTGACGCGGTACCTGATCTCGTTCGACGACGGCGCGATGACCTTCCCCGATGAGGACCTGCCCGACGTGGCCGATGCGGCGCACGCGGTGGTGAAGGAGGCCAAGGACGCGGGCGTGTGGGTGTTCGGCGGCGGGCTCCACTCTCTCGAGACGGTGAGCGTGGTGTCGACGGACGGGACGGTCACAGACGGCCCCCAGAGCAAGGCCTACATCGGCGGATTCTCGGTGGTCGACGTGGCCTCCCGCGATGAGGCGCTGGAGTGGGCTGCCAAGATCGCCGTCGCCTGTCGGTGCGCTCAGGAGGTCCGCGAGTTCGTGCCCGGCTCGAGCGACTGATCGACGGGCCTGGCCGAGGCGAGCCTTCGTGAAAGGTACCGGTCGCGACCGGCAGAGGTCGGATGTCGCGCGCGGCCTCCGCGCTCCAGACTCGGGGCGTGATGACAGAGCTCGAGCTGGAGCTGGCGGCCCTTCGCAAACGACGCAAGGCGTCCGGCTTCATGGCGTGGCTGCGCAGCCACCGTCCGTTCGATCGCCGCACGATCCGCGAGCCGGATGAACGCGACGAGTACTGGGTCCACGTCCAGCGGCGCCTCGCCGAGAGCGACGCGGCGTTCCTCACCCGCCACGACCCGTACGGTTCGGCCAAGCCCGAGGACCAGCCCTGAGCCTTTGACCGAATCGAGGTAGATTCGGTCCATGCCGGTCACGGTGCCGCTCCAGCAGCTCCCCGAGGTCGCCCGCGACGCGTGGACGCGCCTGCGCGACGGGCTCGAGGCGATCCTCGGCGACGATCTCGTCGCGATCTGGGCCTATGGCGGGACGACCGCGGTCGAAGATCCGCCTCGATCCGCCGACCTCGACACCTATGTGATCGTTCGCCGCCCGCTCGGTCCACACACTGCGCGGGCCATCGAGGACCTGCAGGCCGCCATCGCAGCCGATACCGGAGTCGAGTGGGACGCCTGGTACGTCCCCGAGGAGGACGCACGCCGGGCCGATCCCCCGCGCCACGCCTTCCTACCCGATCGGCGCGACACGTCATGGGCGATCAATCGAGCGCACTGGCTCGGCGGGCGATACGCCCTCCTGGCCGGCCTCGAGCCGAGCGAGGTCGTCCCGGCGCCGACCTGGGCCGAGCTGGAGATCGACCTGGACCGGGAGCTGGAGCATCTCGAGGCCCATGTGGCCGCGGGCGACACCGATCCCCACGAGGCCACCTACGCGATCCTGAACGGCAGCCGGATCGTCCGGGGCGTCGAGACTCGGGACGTGGCCATCTCCAAACGATCGGCCGGCCAATGGGCACTCGAGCATCTGCCCGCGCGCTGGCACCCCGCCCTCCAGGCCGCGGGCCGTGTCTACGACGAACAGGGATCGCCGGAGGACTCCGATCTGATCGCGCGCGAGATGGCGCCGTTCGTCGCGATGGTCCGCGAACGCCTGCCGACCGAGAGGAACGAGCCGCCACGGTGGTCCGGATCCTGACGTTGCCTGGCAGGCCGCTGGCTACCCTTTGGCCATGACCGATCAGCTGCGCGCACCACGTCATGGACCACGCGTGGGAGATGGAGGATCGCGACCTCAGAGAATGAGCATGACCGCGACCGATGAGGTGTCACGACTCGCGATCACGATCTCGGCATGGATCAGCAGCCGCGACTCGTCAGCGTCAACGCCCACCTCGGCTCGGTCGAGCTCGGCGTCGAGGTCGAGGTTCGGCTCCGCCAGCTCGACGGCCGCTGGCTGGCGGTGGCCGAGTTCGGCGGTGAGCCGGAGGTCGGCATCGGTGCAACGCCGCGTGCCGCGCTGACGGCGTCTCTTGCGACGCTCGGCGAGCGCACGGCGGCAGCCCTGATGGCGGATCCGCAGCTGTTTGGCCTGAGCGTGGAGATCCGCCGGCCCGCCTAGGCGTGAACGCATTTCCCATCGACCGGGCGCCGGCGGTTGGTAGGCTCCTGAACCGATGAAGTGGTTCGGACGCCAACAGGATCCTCCACGCCAGGTCGACCCGGCCGCGTTCTGGGCGTGGTGGGCGACCGCGCGCGATCAGGTCGCGCAATCGATCGCCGACGGCAGCGTGCAGACGCACGTCGACGCGATCACGAGCCAGGTGCAGGCGCTGCACCCGAACATGGCGTGGGAGCTCGCGCCAGGGCAGTCGGCCCAGCACAGCCTGATCGTGACGCCGGAGGGCAACGCCGAGCTGCGGGCGATCGCCGCCAGATGGCTCGAGGCCGCTCCACCGGCCGATGCCGTCTGGGAGTACCACGCCTCGCGCCAACCGAGCGAGCTGCACGTCCTCGAGCTGGCCGGCACCCGCGTGAACCTCGCGGAGGTGCGAGCCGTCACGTCATGGGACGCCAACCGCAACCTGCTCGACGTGCAGCTCTGGCATCCCGCGTTCGCGACGGTGCCCGACCCGGTTCGCGCCCAGGTCAGCTTCCTCTTCCTCGACAACCTGCTCGGCGAGGACGACGTCGAGCGATGGATCGGCAGCATCGACCCGAGCGATGCAGCCGCCGGCGGCGTCAGCCCTGCCGACGTTCTGGCGGAGGTCGAGAGCCACCGAGCCTCCGCCGGCGCGGAGTCATGGGTCCTCGCCAAGCGCACCGATGCAAGCGGCGAGTTCGACGCGATCGTGAGCGCGAACGCGGCGCTCAAGCGCATCGACCACCCGTTCGCCGATCACCACCTCGTGCTGAGCATCGACCGCGGGATCGAGCAGCTCGCCAACACCCCCGAGCTCCAGGAGCTCGACGATGCGGAGGACGTGCTCGTCGAGCTGCTCAAGGGCCTCGCCATCTACGCCGGCCGCGTCACCGAGCGCCGCCGGCGTCGGGTCCACTACGTCACCGCCGACCCCGATGCGGCCGCATCGGTCGCCCGTCGCTGGGCGGAAGAGCATCGACGCTTCGGGGTCAGGGTCGACACCGAGCGCGATCCACACTGGGAGTTCCGGGGCGAGCTGTTCCGCTGACTACCGGCACCGAGCGATATCGGCCAAACCTGGGCTGAACGACAACGTCACGATCGCGCAGCGCGGACAGCGTCCGGGCGCAAGTGACGGAAGACGCTCATCGGGCTCTTCGCCAACGACGAATCGCTCGCCCTCGCGCAATGCCGCGAGGACCTGCACCGCCGACCAGCGGGTCTCGCCACCGTCCGGATCGCGCGTCTCGACGGCCACGACGTGCTCGTGTCCTTCGCCGGCCCACGGATCCTCCTCCAGGCACGTCACCACGTAGGGCGGCGCATCAAGGTCGGAACGAAGGTCGTGCATCCCACCGTTAATAATAGTTGATCTAGACGGGCCCTGACCGGTACCATCGGCGTGCTCGGGGTGGGCGGGGCCGGTGAGCGGAAGGGAGACCGCAATGCTCCGATTTCGCTCACCACTGGCGTCGCTCGCACTCTCGGTTCTCATGACCCTGCTGTCGGTCGCGACAGCACTCGCCGACGGCCATCCGCCAATTCCCCGCTGAGTCGCCCAGGACTGACGTAGCTCCAGCCGGTTAGTGCTCACCGGCCGTGCCCATCCCAGTTCGTCAGCCTCGCGAAGGCCTCCGGCCCAGCGCCTCGGCGTAGAGCTCGTTCGCTCCGCCCACGTCGCCCCACTTGGAGCGGATGTCGGCCCACTCCGCAAGCAGCTCCCGTAACTGGCTTCGAGACCGATGCTTTCGAAGGAGCGCCGCCGCGCGGCCAAAGGCCGCATCGGCCTCATCGCGGTCGCCGCGGCGATTCGCGAGCCGCCCCAACGTCCGATGCGCACCGACGGCGACGAGATAGGAACCGCCGGCATCGGCTGAGTCGAGCGCCACCTGTGCCCGCTCGGCGGCCGCTTCCTCGTCGCCGGCTTCCAGCGCGACGCGAGCCTCGGCTTCGGCGACCTCCGCAAGGATCAGCGCGTCCTCGTGGCGCTCAGCGAGCGCGCGCGCCCGCTTCAGGTGGGACTTCGCCTTGGCCACGCTGCCGAGCTCAACGAACGTGATGGCGAGATTCATCTCGAGGACTGCCTCCTCTCGCTCGGTCTCAGCGGCGCGGTAGAGGGCCAGGCTTTCGACGCCGGTGCGAACGGACAGCTCCAGGTCGCCGGCACGCCGGTACTGGAGCGAGAGCGCCGAGAGGAACGCGGCTCGCTGGCGAATCGAGATGTTGTCGAGGAGCGATCTGGCCTCTTCCATGTACGTCAGCGCGCGCTCCGGGCTGCCGTCCCACGCCTCGGTGTTGCCGAGCTGCGTCAGCAGGCGGAACCGGAAGTCGGGTGCGACCTGGAGGCCGGCCCGCTCCTGCGCGAGCAGCTGCTGGTAGAGCGCCTGCGCCTCGGCGGTGTTATCGGTCAGGTAGTGGGCGCCGGCCAGCCAGTAGCGTGCCCAGGCCGCATCGGCCTCTGCGCCGATGGCGTCGAACAGCTCGGCAGCCTCTGCCGCCGGCCGGATGGCGTCCGCCGCGCGATCGAGCCGGCACAGCGCCTCCGCCCGGCCCCTGAGAAGCTCGGCACGGTTGCGCCGATCCTCCCCGGCCGCGTCGAGCAGCGCGTCGTACTTGTCCAGCGCCTCGGTGTACTGGCCCGATGCGAGCAGCAGGTCCGCCTCCAGCCTGCCCGCCGCCGGCCGCTCCTCGGCGACGAGGTCCGGCACCGACACGCCGAGCCGCTCGCTGAGGAAGGTCAGCGCGGCCATGCTGGGCTTCGCCAGGCCTCGCTCGAGGGCGCTGATGTACGCCGCTGTATACCGCCCCTTGGCCAGCTGTGCCTGGGTCAGGCCGACCCGCGTCCGTGCCTGCCGGATCCGCTCCCCGACCCGGCGGGCCACATGACTGTTGTCGACGACGATGACTTTGCGCGTGCGAGTGGTGCTCGGGCTCACCCCGGCATCATAACGGTCGGCTTCGATCCATTCTTGATGCCACCATTGGCGCGGCTGTGGCGGTCGTCTAGGACGGCGACGGCGCTTCAGCCGTTGGCGTCGGTGTGGGACTGGCCTCCGCTGGTCCGATCCGGCCGGAGCCCCATCCGACAAGCACGACCACAACAACCATGCCGGCGATGAGAGCGGCATACATCCAGTGGAGGGCGGGCACCTTCTCGCGAGTCATCAGAAGTCCTCCAGGCCGGGATTCCCATTCGCGCTGCTGTTTTCCCACATTTCAACCAAATCAGCGCCCGCTGCCGGCTCAACCAGCGCGGCGGCTTGCAAAGCTCGCGTCTCGGCTGTCTGTCGGGCGACGGATTCGCGCTCGCGGCCCTCGTTTCCAACCTGTACTCCGAAGCACGGGGGGCGCCAACCAGCGTTCCGACCAGCGTGGTAACAGGCCCGACGACAGTTGCGATGTCGCTTGCGGTGCTCAGGAATGAGACAGCCACAAGCGTTACGGCCGCAACAAGCAGGAATCCCAACGCGACGAGATCGCGGCCGATCATCAACTGGAATCGCGACGGCCTCTGACGAGCTGGCGGCTCCGGTTCGGGGGCAGGCTGTGGCTCAGCGGGCTCCTCTGGCTTCGGCTCAATAGGCGGGACGGGTTCCTGAGTCATGCTGACTCCTCCCATGTCGGAGGCACTGCCATCGAGTTGGACGCTGGCAGTCAACCGATTCGGAGCATAGTCGTGCTGGCAAGTATTGATAAGTCCATCGATGGAGCTCCGAGAAGCTCTCCTTGCGCGCACCCTGCCACGCCGATGCAGCGGCTCGCCACCCGGCAACCCGCGTAGACTCGGCGGCGTGAATCCCAGCTCGTGGCGAGTGCGGTCGGCGTTCATGGTGTGCCTGGTCCCCGTTGTCGCCTGCCAGGCGCAGGCGCCATCCGCGACCGAGCAGCCGCCGGAGCCGTCGGAGGCGCCGATCACCTTCTCCGTCGTCGGCGACGCGCCGGTCATCGAGCCCGCCGACTACGGGGCCGCGTACCTGCTGCCGGGCGCCGCGGTGGTCCACGACGACACCTTTCACCTCTATCCGGTCGCCTTCTACGCCGATCCCGCTGAGGCGCCACGCGTCCTGCACCTGGTCTCGGAGGACGGCACGAGCTGGACGGGCGACCCATCGGCATCGGTGCTGGAGGACTTCCAGATCGAGCTGGACGACGTCGGCGCGGTGCCGTCGTCCGCGTTCGTCGACGATGACGGCACCTGGGTGATGTACGGCGGCGGTCGCCTGCCCGGCGGGACCACTCCGATCGTGTGGCGCGCGACGGCTCCGGGACCGGACGGCCCATGGACCGCGCATCCGGAGCCGATCCTCGTGCCGGACAGGGAGGGCTGGGACAGCGCGATCACCGACCACCCGGGCGTGCTCGCGACCGCGGATGGCTACCTCATGGGCTACGGCGGCGCCGGCATCGGCTCACCCAACCGAAACCGCATCGGCTTTGCGACCTCGACCGATGGCGTCACCTGGACCCGCGTTGCGGCGACCCTGGACGGAGCCGATGACGACCAGGCGCTCGGACCCAGCGCCTGTGGCGTCGAGGCACGGACGATGTTCGAGCCGCACCTCCTGCCGACGGACGGCGGCCAGATGCTCGTCTTCGGGGTGATGGTCGAAGGCCAGGACGACGCGATGCAGATCCTCACCGCGACGAGCGCGGACGGCGTCACCTGGACGTGCGCGTCGGGGGACGACGTCCTGGACTCCGGCGACATTCCCGGCGCACCTGGCCTTCACTCGTTCGTCGCGGTCGAGGACGACGGCGCGACGATCGTGCTGATCGAGGTCCTCGGCGAGGCCAGCTCGGCCCTCTGGCTGGCCCGCGCCGACGGCTGACCGGCGGTGCTCGCCGCGCTCATCCTGTTCCTGATCGGGGTCTTCCTGATCATCGCGAACCCGATCCTCGGCCTCATCCCAGGCATCCGCTGATCGTGCTGGCGAAGATCCCCTCGGACGCATCGGTCTGTCGCGTCTGCGGCCATCGGTACGAGCAGTCTTGACGGACGCCCTTGCGGTTGGTCGTAGGATCGAACGGCATCGGCTCGCGCGAACCCTCTCGCGCGCCGGTCGCTCGGAGGTACTTCGATGCACCAGCAGGTTCGAACCTCGATCCGGAAGGCACGCCGCGAAGGCATCGGCGGGAAGCGTGAGGACGAGAGCCTCATCGAGATCCTGACCCTGCTCAAGGGCACGAACCTCCGGTCCGCCGGGCGCGCGAAGCTCGGTGACGGCGACGAGCAGTTCGTCTTCTCGGTCGTGCACGCCGATGACGATGACGCTCCCGACCAGGCGGCGCGCCAGATCCTCGAGGACGCGCAGTACAAGGCCGAGATCATTCAGGTCGGTTCGTTCCTCCTGGATCACCAAGAGGGTGCGCTGCTCACGTGCATCACCGACTTCGAGAAGCCGGGAGACCCCGTGGTCGAGGTGCACGTTGGGGCCGCCGAGCCCGATGGCCAGGTCCCGGTCCAGCTCGTCACGCGGTCCATGCTCAAGCGCTGAGCGGCGCGGTCGGACCTCCAGACATACCGATGGCCTCGCCGCAGCCCGGTATCTTCGCGCTCGGAACGAG
This sequence comes from uncultured Chloroflexia bacterium, assembly GCA_963840145.1. Lineage (GTDB taxonomy): Bacteria > Chloroflexota > Limnocylindria > QHBO01 > QHBO01 > JACDBZ01. Next base: position 20,665 of record CAWIXR010000005.1, on the reverse strand, counting down.
CTCCCATGCCTACCTGGAGTCGAATGTGCCGATGATTACCTCTCGGTTGGCTCGAGCCACACGACCGGCCGCGACTCGGCCTCACCAATGACGACCGATCCGACGAGCACGAGGCGGCCATCCAGGGCGATGAGGTCCTCCACGTAGCCGCCCTGCTCGGCAAACCCCAACGGCACGGTCTCCCAGCCGCCGTCCGCGGTCGTTCGCCACAACGCCGGGTAGGGCCTCCCGCTCGGCGAGATACCCGACCCGCTCCCCTCGACCACGATCGTGTCGTCGAGCACCAGGACCCCCTCGGGCCCGCCTGCAATTCCCGACTCGGCGAGCTCGTCGGTCGTCCCGAACATGAAGGGGTCCTCGATCCACGTCTCGCCGTCGTCGGAACGATAGAGGCGCGTGGCGGCCGCACGTCCGGGCTCGCCGCGGCTGCCGATGCCCAGCAGTGTGTCCCCGTCCGCCACCACCCGCATCAGCTCCACGTCGAGGACCGTCCCTGGGATCCAGGTCGTGCCATCGATCGACTGCCAGGGCCGCGTGAGGCACATCTCACCGTACTGACTGGTATTCGTGGCTCCGGGCGACTCGCAGCCGAAGGCGAGCAACGTGCCGTCCTCGGATTCGACGAGGCTGGTGAGCATCCCGGACCCGGTATCGGGAAGGACCGTCTCCTCCCACTCGAGCCCATCGGTGCTGCGCAGAACGGCCGGCGTGAGTTGCACGCCGCCGCCGGCCTCCGCTGAGTCGCTGAGATGGCCCCCCAGCATGATCCAGCCGTGGCTCGTCTCCACCGGCTCCTTTGGGTTGACGTCCGTGCCGAGAGACGCGGACCGGGTCCAGGCTCGACCGTCCGGCGAGCTCCAGACCTCCCACTCCACCGTGTCCCGGGTGGCGGCGCGGGAGCCGATGATCAGCAGCGTATCTCCGTCCCAGGACAATCCCTCGACGTACTCCAGACTCGGGGGTTCCGGCTCGACCTCCCACGTGACCCCGTCCGCCGAGGTCCAGACCACTACCTCCGACTCGTAGGAGTCCGCATCGGACCGGTCGACCGTCCCGACTGCAACGAACCCGGCCGCGCCGAGGTGGATCACCGATCTCACGCCTCCCGAGCTCCAGCCGCCCGGAAGCGGCAGCTCCTGGTATGGCCAGGCATCGGCGCTCGGCGTCTGTGCCGGCACCGGGGTCGGCACCGGCTGCTCCGCTCCCGGGTCGGGTGCATCCACCGCATCGGCCGGTGGGATGAACTCGTCCTCTTCGGGAGTGCTCCAGGTGAGGGCGAAAACGTAGCGCAGCGCACCGTGGCGGGTGTCCGTATCAGGTGGCGGTCCGCGGTAGACACCGATCGGCCGGCCGGATCCCACGTCGATGCGCAGGGCGACGATGTCTCCGATCCCGTCTCCTGGAATGCGTGTCGCGACGGTGCATCCGCCCGTGCCGGGAATGTCGTCCGGCACGGTGGTGCCGCCCCAGTCGAGGCTGTTCACCACCGGGACCTCGAAGGCTGGGAATGCGCCCCGTAGGTAGCCGTGCACCGTGTTCGCGGTTGGCACCTGGTTCGGCATCCGGAGCCAGGTCTCCTCGCCGCCATCAGTCGTCAGACGCCAGGTCGTGTCACCGACCTGGAGATGCTCCACGTACCCGCGACCGAAGCCGTCGATCATGGTCGCGACTTCCCGCACACGGTCGGGGGCACGGTACGCCCCCTCCGCTGCGAGGCCCGTCCTCCATGCGTACTGCGGATCGTCGAACGAGAATTCCGCCGTTGTGTCGAAGTCGTACAGCTCCTCACGCTGCTCGTACCGATATCCCGGCGCGTCGCGCAGCGCTTCGATCGCCACGTGCACCTGCCGGTTGTTGCACAGCCCGCCGTCGGTGCCCGCCGGCCGATCGAAGACGTTGAACAGCGACGACCCCACGACCACCGCGATGGCCACGACGACGGCCGTCGTCAGCGGCGCAGCCGTGAGCGAGAAGCGCGTCGTCCACCACGGCTTGCTCTTCGGGGCGCTGGCCGGGATCTCCAGCACGCGCCGCTGAAGGGCGGCCGACGCCGCGAAGGTCGCGGCATCCTGGCGCAGCCACACCTGGAGCTCGTGCTCGATCGGCTGATCGGTCATCGGAAGTCGCCCTCCTCTCCCAGCACGCTGCGGAGATGCCGGAGCGCGTAGTGGAGTCGCGAGCGGACGGTACCTATCGGTGCGCCCACCGCACGCGCAACCTCCTCCACAGGGAGGTCGCGGTAATAGCGAAGGACGACGGCAATGCGGTGGTCGGGACTGAGGACCGCGAAGGCGCGCCCGATCGCGTCACGGTCGTCGACGACGTGATGGGCGTCAGGCGTGGCAGACGTCTCAGCTGTGCGATCCAGATCGTCGTGGCGTCGGAGCTTCCGTCTACGAAGCCGATCACGGCAGGCGTTGACGAGGATGCGATCGAACCATGCGTCGAATCGCTCGGGATCGCGGAGCCGGCCATGCTCCTGCCAGGCTCGTACGAACGCGTCGTGGGTCGCATCTTCCGCCTCCTGTGCGTCGCGGAGGATGAGTCGCGCCAGCCGGTACGCATCGTCGAGGCGCGAACTCACGAGCCGCTCGAACGCGGCAGCGCGTTCGATCTCGGCATCGGCCTCGACGGTCCGACCGGGGTTGCTCAGCTCAGCCTCTCGACTCGGGAACCCCCACTGGTACCGACGCACCAGGCGCGAGAAACATTCAACGGGGGCGCGGAAGTGGGGAGCCTACCGCCTCGCAGGCGACGGGCGGTAACGTATCACTCGTATGCATGTCAAAATCTCTTGACATCATGTCTGTCGCGCTTTACAGTGGCCGATGTCAAAGATTCCAGACATCGGAGCACGCCGCATGTCCTACGAAGAGAAGGGCCAGTGGGTCTACCTCGCGGCCACCACGATCGGCTACGGCGCCTACCTCGTGGTCCTGCTGGCGAGCGCGGGCTCGACGCCGCTGCCGGAGGTCGACTACCAGCCGATCCTGTTCTGGACCATCGGCATCGCGATCGCGGCATCGATCATCGGTCGCATCGCGATCGAGATCATCGGCCGCAGCGAGTCGACCAGCGAGGACGTACGCGACCGCGACATCGGACGATTCGGCGAGTACCGCGGCCGGCCTGGTCCTCGGCATCGGCATGGTCGTTCCGTTCATCCTCGCGCTGGTCGAGGCGATCCACTTCTGGATCGCCAACGCGATGTACCTGGTCTTCACCGTCGGGGCCGTCGTCGGCGCCGTCGTCAAGCTGATCGCCTACCGTCGGGGCTTTTAGACCGATGGGCAGGCCGACGCGCGTCACCAACGACATCCGCCGGCTGCGGTTCGCGCATGACGAGATGACGCAGGCCGAGCTCGCCGAGCGGGTGGGCGTCACCCGCCAGACGATCATCGCCATCGAGCAGGGCCGATATTCCCCATCCCTCGAGGTGGCCTTCCAGATCGCCGGGGCCCTCGGCGTCGCCCTCGACGATGTCTTCCAGTACCCCACCCCCACGAAGGAGAGCCCCCGATGACTTCCACCACCAATGACACGAACGGCAAGGCCGGCGGCCGGCTGCCGCCACGCTTCATCATCCGCGGCGCGTGGATCCTCCACCGCGCCATCCATCGGCTCAGCGGCGGACGGCTCGGGCTGCGCCCGGCATCGGACACGACCTGGGGCATGATGCGGCTGAAGACGATCGGCCGGAAAAGCGGCCGCGAGCGCGCCGCCATCCTCGGCTACTACGAGGACGGCCCGAACCTGGTCACCATGGCCATGAACGGCTGGGGCGAGCCCGAGCCGGCGTGGTGGCTGAACCTCCAGGCGCATCCCGAGACGACGGTCGAGCTCCACGATCGGACGATCGCCGTCCGCGGTCGTGCCGCCACGGCGGAGGAGCGGCCGCGGCTGTGGGAGATCTGGGGCCGATACGACGGGCCAGAGGAGCTCGAGGCCTGGTCCTCGCGCCGGCCTCGCGAGACCGCCGTGGTCATCCTCGAGCCTCGTTGATGTTCATGCAGGGGTCAGAAGTCGATCCGGCCCTCCTCACCGCTCTTCGGCGGGACGTCACGGACGAGGCCGATGACGATCTCGGCCAGCTGGAGGATCTTCGGTTTGTTGTCCTGCCAGTACTGAGCCCGCTCGACGTCGACCTTGAGGAGCGCGAGGTGCGGGTCGTCGACGCCGTCGGGGAACCAGGCCTCCGCGAACATGTTCCACAGCTCCTCGTTCTTCGCGCGGTCGTGCACCAGCTCGGCGCGCCCGGAGACTGACACGAAGAGGTCCTTGTCGGGAGCCGCGTAGCTGAGGCCGACCTGTGGGTTGCGCGCGAGCTCGTCCGCCTTCGGCGCGTCGTCGGCGGTAAAGAACCAGAGGCTGCCATCGAAGGTGTCGCCCTGCGTCCACATCGGCCGGCTCCGAAGGGACCCGTCCTCGTCGATCGTCGTCATCATGGCCGGGCGTACGCCCTCGATCTTCTCCCAGAGCTCGCGCTGCGCCGCGCTCATCCCGTTCTGCTCGTTCACCGATCCGTCCTCTCGTCTCCTGCGCCAACTCGGCTCCTGACATCTGCTCTGCACGCTCGGTGCCGCCCAGGGACGCCCGTCCAGTCGGTCGGGGTTGGTCACGGACTCGTAGGCTGACGCCCGCTGAAGCGCTGCCTACACTGCCCCTCGTTGACCTGCGGCATCGGTGGGAATATGACGCTCCGGCAAGCCGGCATCGGCGCACTCCTGGTGTTCTTCGCGCTCGGAAGCGTGTCGGGCATGCTGTTCCTTGCCGCCTTCAAGCTTCGCCTGGATTGGTTCGCCGATCCCTCTGCCATGGTGGGGGCTGGCGCGGGCTCGGCCCAGCTGCTGCGATGGGCTGCCGTCACTGACCTCTTCGGCTACTACCTCGCCACCGGTGTAGTCGCGTACGTCGTCTGGGCTGCGCTACGGCCGCTCGGGCGCGCCGCCGCTGACCTGGCGACGCTGAGCGCCCTCGGGTACGTGCTCGCCGGAGGAGCCGCCGCCACGGCGCTGGCGTTCGTCGGCCCGCGCCTGATGGACGAGTACGCGGCCGGTGGGGATCCCGCCGCGCTCGGGGTCGCGTTCGGCGTGCTTGCCGAGGTCGTGTTCAGCGCGATCTGGCAGTTCCTGGATGCCTGGCTGCTGGCAGGGTGGTGGCTGGGCATCGGCATCCTCATGCGCGGTGTTCGGTCGGGCTTCGCGCGGCTGTCGCTGACGCTGGCGGCGGTCGCCGCAATCGGCTCGCTCTTCACGCTGCTCGATTTCGAGGTCGCGCGCTATGTCGGACTCGCCCTCTTCTTCGCGCTCTGGACCGCCTGGTCCATCTGGCTGCTGGTGCTGCTTTGGCGGCGAACGCCGCCCTTCGGGGAGCTCGGCTAGCTACCCGCCGCGGCGCTCCGCCAGGACCGATACCGGGGCGGCCAATCATCGGGGCTGTCTCGCTCGCCCAGCAACGCGTGCTCGATCAGCAGCTCGTACAGCGGATACGAGTCCGAGACGGTGAAGAACCAATTCGCCGCGGCGGCCTGCCTCGCGGCCGCATCGGTCACCAGGCGAGCTTCGCCACGGACCATGAACTCGTGCGGTGTGCCGGCGTCCTGGTGCGCGTGCAGCGCGTAGCGCGGGTTCGACTCGAGGTCCCGCGCCTTGGCGGAGTGGCCCTGGATGAAGACGAGGAGGCGCCCGTCGATGACGCCGACATTCAGGGGATGAATCCGTGGCGTCCCATTGGCCGCGACCGTCGTCAGGAACCCCTCGCCGTCACCCCGCTGGTAAAGCAGCGCCCTGCCCTTGTCGGCGATCTCGGGCTCGTCTCGCGCGAACGCCTCCCAACTCTCCATCGATGCGATGGTAGCGCTGAGGCCAGGAGTGGGATGTCAGCCGCGGAACACCGTGTCGCCGTGCCACTCAGGTACGGCAAGACCCGCCAGCGGCTCGACGCGATGCTCGCCGTGCCACGCCGCCACGTGCGCGGACAACGCGGTCGGGGGCGTTCGCAAGCGAGCTGGCCCGATTCGTGTCGACGCCCCGGCCACTGAGGCCGGGGCGTCGTGGATCCCGAGAATCGGTGTCGGTTACTGGGTGTTCGACGTGATCCAGTCGTACACGTCCGGAAGGTCCGTGCGGTGGTTCAGCGAGGTGATCCGACCGCAGAGCTGGCCCTCATACCCGAGCCGATAGCCGCCGGTATGGACGGCCACGATCTCGGTCGTGTCGTGCAGGAACAGCGATGAGCCGGAGTCTCCGCCACAGGCGCCGCCCTTCTTCGCGGACGGGTTGTTCTTCGTGATGAACCACGTCTCATGATCGATGCCGGAGACGGAACCGTTGCCGGGCGCCTCGCTCTGGACCGCGATCTTGCGCTGCCAGGTGATGTCCGCCTGCGGCGGTCCGCCGCCGATCGTCTTGCCCTGGATGCCGTAGCCGACGTCGTCGAAGAGGTCGGGGCTCTGGCCGTTGTCGTTGATGACCGGATCGAGCGTGCCGGGCGCCGCGAGCGTGGCCGGCTCGACGTCGGGAAGGTCCTGGTCAGGGTCTAGGTACAGCAGGCCGTAGTCGTAGGTGTACGGCCACTCGGCCTCGACGTAGTCGGGATGCGTCTCCCAGCTCGACGCGGTGTACCAGGTCCCGCCATCGGGCAGCCAGTCCTCGTCGACCGACGCCTGCGAGTCGAAGCTGACCAGGATCTCGCCATCGAAGTCGACATCCGGATCGGCCGCGAGCTCAGTCCAGCCGCTCGTGCAGTGACCGGCTGTCAGGATCGTCCGCTCCCCGATGAGCGTGCCGGTGCAGAAGGTGTAGCCGGGGAAGAGGAGCAGGGCGACCTGCGGGTGGCCCTCGCCGTCGGGCTGGCCGCCGGTGATGGCACCGACCGGCGCGACGAACGCTCCGAGAACGAGTATGGCCGCGAGCAGCGGCGCAAAGGTAAACCGACGCATGGAACCTCCATGAATGTGTGTGATGGGTGCGACCAAATCCCGAAGTCGCAACCGACTTGACCTAGCATTCGGCGCGCCAAGTGCTCGCGGCGCCGCCGATCGTCTTCTGCAGCGGCTCTTCGACCCAGTCGGACTACCGGGCCTGCCTGGCGGCGGTGGTTGCGAGGAGAGCGGCGACTAGTTGCGGAAGACCGTGTCGCCCTGCCACGCGAGGTACTCGGCCGATGGCGGCGGCGCCGGCGGCATCGGCATCCGGACCGATGGGCCCTGGAGCGCGTAGAAGTCGCGGCCGTTCTCGAATTCCTCGCGGATCCGGCGGCTGACGCGCAGCTTGAGCGACGGCGTGTGACGGTCATGTAGCCGGCATCGAACAGGGCATGCAGGTCCTTGCGCAGCAGGATCCCGTTCTCGAGCCTGTGCGGACCGAGCTCGGCGTACGGCTTGATGTTGTCCGCATCGAGCACCGGCAGCGTCCGCTCACCGGTGACGGCACATCGCACCGATGGTAGGCATCGGTCACCAGCAGGGCGGAAGGCGCCCTGCCCGAGCCGCGGCTGCACGAGGATCGGCTTGCCATACCGATGCTCCGCGACCGCGTGCTCCATCGGCAGCCGCTTGGCCAGCGCCAGGTGCACCTGGCTCCAGATCCGCGCGCATTTCTCGATCACTAGCGCGATACGGCAGAGCGTGCGAGACCTCGCTCGCTTGACGTTCGTTCCTACGCTTGGAGGAGGCCCCAGCGAACGTTGGAGTCGTGCGCCATGTTCCGTTCGTCGACCGCTTCTTCCCGCCCCGTCCGGAGCCCCACTCCTGCATCCCGTCGTGCAGCGCTCTTGGCTCGGACCACAGGTCGATGAGCCGGCGCGCTGCGAGCAGACACTGATTGGTGAGGAGGGGACATGCCAGCTCAGCAATTCTCGCTGTTGGCCGCGGAGGACTGCGATCAGCCGCTGCCCGTGGCCACCGTCGTGGACGCATTCGAGTTCGCACGATTCGCCCCGCTCGACATCGTCCGCGGAAATGCGCAGCCGGAAGCAGCCGTCTTTCCGGCGGACCGTGCCGTCCCCGAGTATGTCGCTGGGATCCGGCGCCGTGAGTGGCTGGATCGGCGCGTCAAGTTCGAGCGCCACGGAGTCCCGCTGCTCGAAGACTGGGAGCCGGTCGATCCGCGTTCACAGCCGCCCGATCCTGCCCGGGTGCAGGTCGCCGATCCCGCGGAGTTCCTGTCGAACCCCTCAGTGCAGATCGGCTCACGCAAGGTTCGGCTGCCGCTGGAGCCACACCACATCCGCGAGCTCACGCAGTACGGACGAACGGTCATCGACGACTTGGATGGCAACCGATCGCCCGTCGTCGTCGAGACGACCGCCACGACGGCGCCGACGGCGCCGCAGCAACCGCCCGCGGACATCCCGGTCGACCTCGAGCACTTCCTGACCCGACCGACCCTGACGGTCGCGGGGCGCGACGTGTCGCTGGGCGAACGCCAGATCCGCGAGCTGCTCTCCACGGGGGAGACCACGATCGAGGCCGCTCCGGCGCGCGGCGGCGGCGCCACCGCGGCTCGGCCGGAGGTCCGCCTGGTGGCCATGCCGCGTGCCGCCGCGGGCATCGCTCCGTCCCGAGCGCCGGCCGCAGAGCCTCCCTCCGCACTCGGTGGCGGATCCATCGGCGTCACCCGCTCGGCGATGATGACGGCGAGCGCCGAGCCCGGCCGTACGGTCATGACGGTCGAGGAGTGGCGAGAACAGCACGAGATCGCGAGCGTGCTCCCGGCGGCGGTGGAGCTGCCAGAGCTCGACTTCCCGTTCGTACTGTTCCTGCCCTATCGCCAGGAGTGGAGGCTCCTCGGCTACGCCCGCGGCGAGCTTCTCAACTCCATCCCGCTGGCGCCGGAGGAGGAGACGACGATCGAGGTCTTCAGCTGGGACCGGCGAAAGATCGAAGAGTCTGTCGCTACGTCGGACGAGCGCGAATACACGTACGAGGTGAAGGCGTCGCGCAAGGAGACCGCGGAAGTCGTCAACGAGATCCAGCGCACACGCGACTGGAAGCTCACCGCGAACGGCAAGGTTGGCCTGCCTCCGATCAAGGGCATCACGATCCAGGGCGAGATCGGCACCGAGACCGCCACCCAGGTGCAGACCACGAACAAGGCAACGAACGAGACGATCACCGAGGCTGCCGTCCAAGCTGGAGCCAAGCTGCGCACGAGCCGCCAAACGAAGGTGACCGAGACCATCGAGACCGGGCTCGAGACGCGCACGAAGCGCACGATCCGCAACGTCAATCGCTCTCGCACCCTGACGTACGACTTCTTCGAAGTCTTGGCCAACTACCAGGTGTCGACGCGCTCCGTCCCCGAAGGGCTGCGCCTCGCCGTCCTCCTGCCCGATCCCTTCAGCGCACCGATCGACCGCGAGTTCGTGCTCATGCACCAAGGCGTGATCCGGCGCGCGCTGCTCGACCGTGCGTACGAGCCTGGCATCGAGGCCGCGCGCTGGCTGAAGGCTCGAGAGGAGTGGTGCGCGACGCACTGCGACGACGCCTGCGAGTGCCCGGACAAGCACCCGACGGCCGGCGGAACGATCGGCCTTCCGGGCATCAGTGGCGTGAGCCTCGGGGGATCGTCTGCGGGCGGCAGCGGCCCGGACGTGCCCCTGACCGGGAGCGACGCCGCGAAGGCCGATGTCACGGCGGCAATCGGCAACGTCATCAACGCGATCCGCACGCTGCGAACCGCCAGTTGGGGGCCTCTCGAGCGGGCCTTCGACACCGGGGCGCCTGAGTCGGTGTTCCAGGATGCGGTGCTCACCTACCGGCGGTGGCTGTATCGAACGTTCTGCCTGGACTGGTTCAACCCCGGATTCTGGGCAGCCTGTGTCACGTACGAGCGCGAAGGTGTGGCCGATACAAGCCCGGAGCGCATGGAGCGACTGCTCGCGACCGCAGAGTCAGGATGGATCGAGACGCTTCTGCGGGGCGCCGTCATCACCACGTTCTACGGCATCGTCCTCACACTGATGCCGGCCCAGCTGGTCATCAATGTCGGCCCATGGAACGCGATCCGCTTCACGCCGCAGTTCGGTCTGGACGACGCCGGCCTGGGCATGTACCTCGGTCAGGCGCGGACAGCCGTCAACACGTACAAGGATGCGCGTGAGGCCGAGATCGTCACGAGCGTCGGCATCGGCACCAAGGAACCAGCCGAGAAGGAGCTTCCGCCGCCGCCGCCGGAGATGAAGCCGCCAGGTCCCTACCCCGCCGACGCCAAAGCCGATCACAAGGTCGCACTCGCGTCCCTGCTGGCCCACATCCAACTGAACCGCGCGCACTACCGGACTGCGATCTGGGAGAGCATGAGCCCTGCCGATCGGCTGGCGCGCCTGAACCTATGGGGCCACCTCGGCGAGATGCTCGACAACGAGGTGCTCGGCTTCGTGGGTGAGCGCGTGGCGGTTCCATTCCAGAGCTGGCGAGTCGGCGGATTGGGTGACGTCCTGGAGGAGATCGCTGAGCGGCTTACGGCGAACGAAGTACCAGTCCAGCGAGAGGTCATCCTTCCGACGCCCGGTGTTGCCATTCAGGGCCGCCTGGGCGACTGCGACCTGTGCGAGCCGTACGCCATACCGATGCTCCGTCACCGCGTGCTCCCATCGGCAGCCGCGTCGCCAGCGCCAGGTGCACCTGGCTCCAGATCCGCGCGCATTTCTCGATCACTAGGTCGATACGGCAGAGCGTGCGAGACCTCGCTCGCTTGACGTTCGTGCCTACGCTTGGAGGAGGCCCCAGCGAACGTTGGAGTCGTGCGCCATGTTCCGTTCGTCGACCGCTTCTTCCCGCCCCGTCCGGAGCCCCACTCCTGCATCCCGTCGTGCAGCGCTCTTGGCTCGGACCACTGGTCGATGAGCCGGCGCGCTGCGAGCAGACACTGATTGGTGAGGAGGGGACATGCCAGCTCAGCAATTCTCGCTGTTGGCCGCGGAGGACTGCGATCAGCCGCTGCCCGTGGCCACCGTCGTGGACGCATTCGAGTTCGCACGATTCGCCCCGCTCGACATCGTCCGCGGAAATGCGCAGCCGGAAGCAGCCGTCTTTCCGGCGGACCGTGCCGTCCCCGAGTATGTCGCTGGGATCCGACGCCGTGAGTGGCTGGATCGGCGCGTCAAGTTCGAGCGCCACGGAGTCCCGCTGCTCGAAGACTGGGAGCCGGTCGATCCGCGTTCACAGCCGCCCGATCCTGCCCGGGTGCAGGTCGCCGATCCCGCGGAGTTCCTGTCGAACCCCTCAGTGCAGATCGGCTCACGCAAGGTTCGGCTGCCGCTGGAGCCACACCACATCCGCGAGCTCACGCAGTACGGACGAACGGTCATCGACGACTTGGATGGCAACCGATCGCCCGTCGTCGTCGAGACGACCGCCACGACGCCGCCGACGGCGCCGCAGCAACCGCCCGCGGACATCCCGGTCGACCTCGAGCACTTCCTGACCCGACCGACCCTGACGGTCGCGGGGCGCGACGTGTCGCTGGGCGAACGCCAGATCCGCGAGCTGCTCTCCACGGGGGAGACCACGATCGAGGCCGCTCCGGCGCGCGCGCGGCGCCACCGCGGCTCGCCCGGAGGTCCGCCTGGTGGCCATGCCGCGTGCCGCCGCGGGCATCGCTCCGTCCCGAGCGCCGGCCGCAGAGCCTCCCTCCGCACTCGGTGGCGGATCCATCGGGGTCACCCGCTCGGCGATGATGACGGCGAGCGCCGAGCCCGGCCGTACGGTCATGACGGTCGAGGAGTGGCGAGAACAGCACGAGATCGCGAGCGTGCTCCCGGCGGCGGTGGAGCTGCCAGAGCTCGACTTCCCGTTCGTACTGTTCCTGCCCTATCGCCAGGAGTGGAGGCTCCTCGGCTACGCCCGCGGCGAGCTTCTCAACTCCATCCCGCTGGCGCCGGAGGAGGAGACGACGATCGAGGTCTTCAGCTGGGACCGGCGAAAGATCGAAGAGTCTGTCGCTACGTCGGACGAGCGCGAATACACGTACGAGGTGAAGGCGTCGCGCAAGGAGACCGCGGAAGTCGTCAACGAGATCCAGCGCACACGCGACTGGAAGCTCACCGCGAACGGCAAGGTTGGCCTGCCCCCGATCAAGGGCATCACGATCCAGGGCGAGATCGGCACCGAGACCGCCACCCAGGTGCAGACCACGAACAAGGCAACGAACGAGACGATCACCGAGGCTGCGGTCCAAGCTGGAGCCAAGCTGCGCACGAGCCGCCAAACGAAGGTGACCGAGACCATCGAGACCGGGCTCGAGACGCGCACGAAGCGCACGATCCGCAACGTCAATCGCTCTCGCACCCTGACGTACGACTTCTTCGAGGTCCTGGCCAACTACCAGGTGTCGACGCGCTCCGTCCCCGAAGGGCTGCGCCTCGCCGTCCTCCTGCCCGATCCCTTCAGCGCACCGATCGACCGCGAGTTCGTGCTCATGCACCAAGGCGTGATCCGGCGCGCGCTGCTCGACCGTGCGTACGAGCCTGGCATCGAGGCCGCGCGCTGGCTGAAGGCTCGAGAGGAGTGGTGCGCGACGCACTGCGACGACGCCTGCGAGTGCCCGGACAAGCACCCGACGGCCGGCGGAACGATCGGCCTTCCGGGCATCAGTGGCGTGAGCCTCGGGGGATCGTCTGCGGGCGGCAGTAGCCCGGACGTCCCCCTGACCGGGAGCGATGCCGCGAAGGCCGATGTCACGGCGGCAATCGGCAACGTCATCAACGCGATCCGCACGCTGCGAACCGCCAGTTGGGGGCCTCTCGAGCGGGCCTTCGACACCGGGGCGCCTGAGTCGGTGTTCCAGGATGCGGTGCTCACCTACCGGCGGTGGCTGTATCGAACGTTCTGCCTGGACTGGTTCAACCCCGGATTCTGGGCAGCCTGTGTCACGTACGAGCGCGAAGGTGTGGCCGATACAAGCCCGGAGCGCATGGAGCGACTGCTCGCGACCGCAGAGTCAGGATGGATCGAGACGCTTCTGCGGGGCGCCGTCATCACCACGTTCTACGGCATCGTCCTCACACTGATGCCGGCCCAGCTGGTCATCAATGTCGGCCCATGGAACGCGATCCGCTTCACGCCGCAGTTCGGTCTGGACGACGCCGGCCTGGGCATGTACCTCGGTCAGGCGCGGACAGCCGTCAACACGTACAAGGATGCGCGTGAGGCCGAGATCGTCACGAGCGTCGGCATCGGCACCAAGGAACCGGCCGAGAAGGAGCTTCCGCCGCCGCCGCCGGAGATGAAGCCGCCAGGTCCCTACCCCGCCGACGCCAAAGCCGATCACAAGGTCGCACTCGCGTCCCTGCTGGCCCACATCCAGCTGAACCGCGCGCACTACCGGACTGCGATCTGGGAGAGCATGAGCCCTGCCGATCGGCTGGCGCGCCTGAACCTATGGGGCCACCTCGGCGAGATGCTCGACAACGAGGTGCTCGGCTTCGTGGGTGAGCGCGTGGCAGTTCCATTCCAGAGCTGGCGAGTCGGCGGATTGGGTGACGTCCTGGAGGAGATCGCTGAGCGGCTTACGGCGAACGAAGTACCAGTCCAGCGGGAGGTCATCCTTCCGACGCCCGGGGTTGCCATTCAGGGCCGTCTGGGCGACTGCGACCTGTGCGAGCCGTACATCGACGAGCATCGTCGGCTCGACCTCGAGCAGCGGCGGCAGGAAGTCGCGGCAGCCCGTCAGCGGGCGCGCCTAGAGGGTGCCGAGGTGGACCGGCGAAGGGCTCGCCTTGCCGCCGATCCACCGTTGCTTGACCCCTTCGACGTTCCCGAGGAATAACTCCTCGTGGACCCGAAGGACGCCGCGCTGCTGGAGAACGATCGCAAGCACATCGACGACATGCGGGACCCGAACGTCGCCCGTCTGTCGCGCGGTCCAGGCAAGTACGAGTTGGCCTCGAGGCAAGCCGAGGAGAAGCGCCACACAGACGAGCTTGTGTCGCTGTCCGCGCGCTTCTTGGACGGCGTGGACAAGTCGTTCACGAGGTACATGTCCGCCGACGCGCGCGAGGACGCAGCCCTGCAAAAGGCCGTTCGGGACACGTTGCTCGAGACAGCGCGTGAGGAGGCCAAGCGCACGGTCGCCGCGATGCCGTGGGGAAAGGTGATCCTCACGACATTGGAGCTGTCGAACGCGTTCGCGGCTGGGGTCGGTGCGGGCATCGTGGACGCTCGCGCCAAAGTACATGGCAGCAACAAGCCTCTCAGCGAGATCGAGGAGGCGGTTCAGTTCCGGAAGCACCTTGCGCTCGCTGCCGACCATCTCGACGAGGTCCTGCTGACCGGAATGGCGAAGTTGTCCGACAAAGTGATCGAAATGCTCTACGCCGGGGCCGCCGGCGCCTTAAAGAAGGGTGTTGCTGAGGTCGTTAGCCAATTCGCAAAGGCACTTCCGCGACACCACGACCTGTTTGCAATTCTGAATGCCGATGTGAAAGAGCAAGCGGGCTCGATACCGCACGGCAGAGGCGGGGTCGAACGCGTCACATTCGCGTTCGCCTCCCGGCTCTTCGTCCGGGAGTACGCAGGAGAAGACACAAGGAAGCAGATGGAGCCAGTCTTAAAGGCCATCCAGTCAAAGGACACAATCGACGTCGCGCTGGCCGGAGGCGTGCTTCAAATCCTCGTAGACGGCACGTATCGCGAGTACAAGCGTCACGTGCACGTGGATCGCGCGGCCGATGAGCTCAGGGCCCAGCTGAAGGATGCGGCTCGGGCGCTCCTCGATCGCGCCAAGGTAGCGGGTGCCTCGGTCGAGGCTGGTCCGCTCGAGGCCACTGGCACCACGATCAGGCTCCCTCAGGCCCTGTTGGAGGAGTTGACAAGCCCGACCGGCGATGTAAGCGCGGCGACACACTCGTTGATCCTCGCCCGGCAGACCGAGTACTACGCGACACGAGACCGCATCACGCACGACCTCGCGGAACTTGCGAAGGTGTATCGGCGGCAAGTAGGCCGACTGCCAGCCCAGACCATCGAACAGGATGAGGAAATCAGGCGACTCACCAACCTACTCGTCGAATTCCGCGACAAAGCGGTGCAGACGCTCTATCGGATCGAACGTTCCATGATCATTGAGTTCGGTCCTGAACCCTCGTCTTACGGGAACATTCGGAACCACCTGACTGGCGGGCGTAGACCGCAACATCTGGTTCCGGTGCCCGAGTTGTCGCCAAATTAGGCACCGAAGCACAGGAGATTGTCGATGCGCTCGGTCCCGGCATTGGTCGGCTCGAGGTGCTCGCAGGTGCCGGACACTTCCCCTGGCTCGACCGCCCTGGCGAGTACTGGCACCTGATATCGCCTTTCATCTCCACATTCGCGGTTCACCGCCGCGAGCGGTCGCCGGACTAGCCCTACCCGCGGAATACGGTGTCGCCATGCCACTCGAGGTACTCGGCCGATGGCGGCGGCGCCGGCGGCAGCGGCAGCCGGACCGATGAGCCCTCGAGCGCGTAGTAGTCGCGGCCGTTCTCGAACTCCTCGCGGATCCGCCGGCTGACGCGCAGCTCGAGCGACGGCGTGACGGTCACGTAGCCGGCATCGAACAGGGCGTGGAGGTCCTTGCGCAGCAGGATCCCGTTCTCGAGCCTGTGCGGACCGAGCTCGGCGTACGGCCGGATGTGCGCGGCATCGAGCACCGGCAGCGTCCGCTCGCCGGTGACGGCGCATCGGCGCTGGTAGGCATCGGTCACCAGCAGGCGGAAGGCGCCCTGCCCGAGCCGCGGCTGCACCAGGATCGGCTTGCCATACCGATGCTCCGCCACCGCGTGCTCCATCGGCAGCCGCTTCGCCAGCGCCAGCTGCACCTGGCCCCAGATCCGCGCGCCCTCCCCGACGTCCGAGTCGTACCGCTTGCCCTGCACGATGTTCGGCGCCCAGTCCGCCGGCGGCGCGATCCACTCGGACTCCTCGAGGAAGAACGGCTCGACGAGCACCAGGCACCCGACGTGGTCACGCGTGGACGTCGATCGCCTTGCGCCGATACCGCCCGATGCGCGACACCATCTCCTCGAAGCTCGCCGCACCGTTCTCCTCGCCGAAGGTGTCCCACGTCAGCCGCACCGGCAGCGCCGAGTACTTCACGAAGAACCCGCCGCCCACGATCGCCCCGCCGTGCGACGCGTGGAGCTTGAAGAGGAAGAGCGCGCCCTCGTCGAGCCGCACCGGCTGCCGACCGGCGCTCGGCTGCCAGAAGTTGACCTCCGGCAGCTCCGGCCTCGCCGCAAGAAACCGGAACCAGTCCCAGTCGGTAATCCCGACCCAGTACCGCATGGCGCTCAAGTATCAGTGAGCATGACTAGACGCCGATGGTAGCCTCTCCGGCAAGCAAGCGAGCTTCGCTGAGGGGGTCATGGCACAGACCGACGGCACTAGCGGCACGCCAACCGACGCTGACCACAGCCGCAATCTTCATCGACGCTTCCAGAGCGCCCTGACTGACTTTCGAGGCAACGTCGAAGGCGTGTACGACCTAGTCCACGCCATTACGCCCGCTGTCGTCGAATTGGATCTCCCTCACTTCGCGCGCGTCATCGAGAAGGCTGTGGAATTCGAGTCGGATGATGATCGGAAGCGATTCCGAGAAACGATTCTCAGGGAGTTGGCTAAGCGGGCGGAAACCAGGGCACAGCGGAGTGACGAAGGGCAGCGCTCGCGAGAGGAGATCCCTGTGGATGAGGGCGCTGACGAAAGTGGTGGGTCCCGCAGCGACGAGCTGGCAAAGCGCCAACTCGCCCGCAAGCTGGAGGAGGCGATAAAGCGCGACGTGGCCGAAGGTCACTTCGGCCTCCGCCCGGCTCGCCGGAGCATTCTGTTTCGGTCACTGCTCACGACGCTGGAAGCAGGACTTGAGGTACTTGTAGGCAATACATATGCGGCGTTTCTATACGCGCAACCAAAGGCCATATCCGGAGAAGATCGAGAGTTCTCCCTGGCCGACCTCCAATCGTTCTCAAATGTCGAAGACGCGTTTGACCTGGCTGTAAGCCGACGCGTGGATAGCTTCCTGCGCGATAGCGAGTCGGATTGGCAAAAGTGGTACGAGCGCCACTGCCCGTACCGATTCGATGAAATCGCGCTTGATTGGCACGCAGTCCGCGAGGTCATCCAGCGACGGCATGTGATCGTCCACAGCGATGGCCGGGTATCCGTGCAGTACCGTGCCGCGCTTGGAATCACCGCAGATGAGCCCGCTGTGGGCACGCCGCTCGTGACGGACGAGACGTATATGCGCAACGCCATCGATGGAGTGCTCGTTTTCGGGACTCTTCTGAATGTGCTCACATGGGCACATTCAGTCCCCGACGGCGGCCAGAGGGCGATGCGCGTGCTCGAGCGCATTGTCCTGCGCTTGATGAAGGATGGCAGATGGCAGGCGGTCGAGCACCTCACGCGTGTGTCCCGCAGCAGACTTGAGCTGCGCGAGTTCTCAGCTTACGTTCTGCGGTTTAACAACCTGCTTGCGCGCAAGCATCTCGACGGCCCGGATTCAATCAGAGACGATCTAAAGAGGGCTGACCCATCGGCGATGGCACCGGTTCTCAGGTTGGTCCACTTCGCACTCCTCGACGATCTGGAAGGCGCGATGAGTGTGCTCCCACTCGCCGCCGACATCGACGGGCTGTCGGCGGCGGAGCTTGAAGACTGGCCAGTCTTTGCTGGCTTTCGTGAGGAGCGACGCTTTCTAACCGCGATCAAGAAGCAGAAGGCACGAGAGGCGCGCCGTAGGCGGATTGCCGATGCGACCGATTCAGACGACGCCGAGGGCGGCGAACGCGCGGCCCTCGGTGCCGATGGTGACGACGAGGCTTCGGCAGCAACGATGGACCAGTTGGCTGGCGCGTGAAGCTCTACGCCGGGACGACCGAGCAGTTTCGGGCCGATGCGCAGAAGCATCGGATCGCGGAGAAGCTGCGCGCCGAGTACGTCGCGCAGATCGGCCACAAGCCCGCGCCGTCAGAGGTGGCGAGCTGGCAAGACAGCCTCATGGCGCTGTCGATGCTCGTCGACCAGGCCGAGCTGAACGACCACGGCGTCATCCTCGAGTACCAGCTCGGCAACACCAGCCGGCGGCTCGACGCGATGCTCACCGGCCACGCCGCGACGAGCGCCGAGGCCGCGGTCGTCGTCGAGCTCAAGCAGTGGAGCGACGGCAGCATCGGCTCGTCGACGGCCGACAACTGCGTCGAGCTGTACGTCGGCAAGCAGGTCCGGCGCGAGCTGCACCCATCGGTCCAGGTCGGCGGCTACCAGCAGTGGCTGCTCGACAACCGCGAGGTCTTCTACGAGACCGATGCGGTTGAGCGGATGTCGTACTAGTTCGTAATGTTTGAAAGAGCACCCGTCACTCAAATCAAGCGAGACGACGCCAGGACCTTGAGGTTCCTTGACCTCCTGGCCGCACTCTTCGGATTGCTATCTAACCCGGCGCCCAATGACCAGAAGCTACCGGGGGCGGACCAGCTCGCGAATCTTGCTGAGTCGGCGGCGGCCTCATACCGAAGTCGTGACTACGAGACCTCCCAGAGGCAATTTCTTGATTTGAGCAATCTGGTGGCGGGGAACATCCGGGCTACCACGCTCATTACCTCGTGGAAGAGCATGTGGAAGCTTGCGAAGGACCCTGCGGCTTCTAAGGCGGCGATGGAACAGCAGCGGACAGAACTCCTGAATCGACGCCGTGCGGCTGACGTCGAGAGCGACTCCTCGTCGGAGGAGCCATGGCACATCACCTTCAACATGGGCAGTGTCGTTAGGGAGGACATTGACCAACTGAAGCAAGCTGCCGGGCGCGCCATGGATGTTGCGACAGATGCGCCCGGGCGGGATCGAAGTGAACTCGCGGCGCGGTTCCGCGCCGCGCTTGCGGGCGAATATGTCATGGCCGACCTACCCACAGTCATTCGGTTGATTTCGGTTTTGAGGTCGTACTCACAATCGGTACTGAGGCCCCATGTCGCGCAGCTTCCGCCATCACCGGACCGCGAATTGGGGCTGATTGCTGTCGAGCAGATGCTTGAACTGGCGGCGGGGCTCCGGGAGGCATTTGACGCTTCGGCAGCGCCAGGCAGCGGCGGGGCCGGCGTAATGGCAGGGGGCGAGGCGGCGCGTTCGTTCCTTCGAGCGGCGGCAGAGACGATCCGGCTTCCCGAGCAAGACCCGGGAATCGCACCTGAGGACGACCTCGAGCAACTTCGGAGAAGTTTGGCGGCTATCTCGACCGTTGAGCCTCCCGCCGGAACTGACACGGGCGAAGGGTGGCTTAGCAGGCTCGCCGAAGAGACCAAGGTGCCTCCGGATGAGATCCTGAGGTTGGTGTTCGTCACCCCGCCAGGACGAGCCCCCGGCCGCGCAGAGGAGGTCGTAGCCAATGCACTCCCGTGGCTCTTGGCGGTTCGGTACCTCCCTGATTCAGAGATCTTCTCGTTGGCCGCAAGAGGTGCGGCTCGCTCAGCACAGGGAGAGCTGACAACCGACGACACTCGAGAGCGTATGCGCGGGGCCGTCCTCTGGTTGCTCAGCCCGGCCCGCACAATTCGGCCGCCTTCGGTGAAGCTTCCGGGACAGGTGATCGCATCTCTTCAGTCTGCCGGGGTCGCCATCGCCGCAGATCCGGTCACCGGCGATCTCTCACTTGCCCGCAACGGCATCGAGCTGGCGACAATCAAGGTTCAGGCTCACCGGTTGGAGTGGCATGACCCTCGTCTCGAGCGCCTTGCGAGCTTGCTGATGTCCCGCGCCAAGCAGCCGATGAGCGGTCCGCCAGTCGTGCTGTCCCAGATTCTCTTCCTCGCGACTGAGGCGAGATGCACGATCGAGGAGGAGGGCGGGCTGACAGCGAAGAACTACTATCTATCGCATCCTGCGTTGGGCGAGTTCGTCAGGCTGGAAGTGCGGCGTGGGTCTTCTGACGTCGCGGACATCGCGTTTGCGTCGCCGCAGGTGGCCGTTGCACCTGGCTTCATGTTGGAGATGAAGGTCGCGCTCGGCGGCGGCCCACAGCTGTGAGCCAGGGCTTCGACGCCTGCCCCCGTCCTTTCGAGGCCACGGCAGAAGCGTGCCTCAGGTTGCTACCCTTTGGCAGCCGTGACCGCCAAGCCTGAGGTTCAAGCGCGTGAAGAGATCGATCGCCAGCTGACCGATGCCGGCTGGATCGTGCAGGACCGCGCTGCCGCGAACCTGAGCGCCGGTCCCGGCGTGGCCGTGCGCGAGTTCCCGCTGAAGGGCGGCCCGGTCGACTACCTGCTCTATGTCGACGGTGCCGCGGCTGGCGCCGTCGAGGCCAAGAAGGAGGGCTGGACGCTTTCCGGCGTCGAAGCGCAGAGCAAGCGGTACAGCGAAGGACTCCCCCGACGCCCTGCCTGCGTACCGCCGGCCGCTGCCGTTCCTGTACGAGTCGACCGGCGTCGAACACCCAGTTCACGAACCTCCTCGACCCCGAGCCTCGTAGCCGTGAAGTCTTTACGTTCCACCGGCCGGAGACGCACCGCGAGTGGCTCCAGCAGGCGGGATATGAACAGAGCCGGCGTGCCCTCCCCGGCGTCGCCGAGCCTCCCGGCGCCGTACACCGAGGGCGACACTCTGCGCGCCCGGCTGAAGACCCTCCCGCCGCTGATCACCGGCGACCTGTGGAAGGCGCAGATCACCGCCATCGAGAACCTCGAAGAGTCG
>CAWIXR010000004.1:0-725031 GCA_963840145.1 uncultured Chloroflexia bacterium | reverse complement strand
ACCGCATCCTCGGGGAGCCCGGTGGCACCCGACAGAAACGCGCTGAACTCGGGGACGTAGGTCTCGGTCAGGTCGCTGACCGCCTGGTCCTGCATGGCCATGTCATCGGTCGCGACGCCCGTCGTGTAATCGACGAAGAAGCCGTTGTGGGCGCTCCAGATGCGGTTCCACTCGTCCTCGGCATCGGGACCGTAAATGGAGCCGATGGCGGCACCGAGATCGGTGCCGTTCGTGTTCAGCAGGCCGCCGTAGGCCTCGAACTGGTCGGTCCGGCCGTCGAGCGCGGCGCCGGTGGCCTTGGCCGCGAGGATGAGATGCTCGCCGAGCAGGTAGTTCAGGTCGGTCCGCAGCGTCGCGGCGGCGCTCGTGACGTCGGTGTCACCGCCCTCTTCGCCCATGGACTCGTCCGGGCTCATCGACTCGTGCGGGCTCATCGACATGTCCGCCATCGTCTCGGCGGGTGTGGTCGGCTCGTCGGACGAGCCGGCATCAGTGGTGCAGGCCGCGAGGGCGAGAACGCCCATCAACAGCAGTGAGATCGTCTTCGGGGATCGCAAGGTGTAACTCCTCAGGCAACGTGGGGCCGCGTTTGGCGACCACTTCCAGTACGCCCTGGAGTCCGCGATGCATCACCGCACCCTCGCGCGTCGAGGCACGCGCTCTGCATGAGCACGTCGTCACATCCACTCGCAAGCGGGGTCCCTGACCGATGGAAACCGTCGAAAACTGGGGCGATGCCGTGATGGTGTCCGTCACGGAAGCCCTTCAGAACTTCCTGGGCTTCCTGCCCGCGCTCGTCGGCGCGCTCCTCATCCTCATCCTCGGCTGGATCATCTCCGGCCTCCTGGCGGGCCTCGTCGAGCGCGGACTGAAGACGATCGGCTTCGAGCGCGCCGCGCAGTCAACCGGCATCAGCGGCTTCATCCAGCGCTCGGGGTCGACCTGGACGGCGAGCGCGATCGTCGCCGAGATCGTCAAGTGGTTCATCCGGCTCCTGGCGATCCAGGCGGCCGCGTCCGTTCTCGGGCTCGACCAGATCAGCCAGATCGTCAACGCCATCATGCTGTGGCTGCCGAACCTGGTCGTCGCGATCGTGATCGTTGTGATCGGCACGCTGATCGCCAAGTTCGTCAGCGGCCTGGTGCGTGGCTCGACCTCCCAGATGGGCTTCACGAACCCCAACCTGCTCGCGAGCGTCGCGTACTACGCCATCGTGGTCTTCGCCGTCATGGCCGCGGTCGACCAGTTGGGCATCGCCGAGACGGTGGTGGACACGCTGTTCATCGGCCTTGTCGCGATGGTCGTCCTCGCCGCCGGGCTGGCCTTCGGGCTTGGTGGGCAGCAGACCGCGGCCCAGATCACCGCCGGGTGGTACGCCAGTGGCCGCGAGGCGGGCGCGAAGATCGCTGAGTACGCGCAAACCCAGAGCGAGGAAGGCGCCGAGCCGCCACGTTCGACGCCGGCAACGACCGACGACCCGGACGCCCGAGCGGCGACTCCACCGCCACCGACGCCCCGGACCGAACCCACCGGCGGCTGACCCCTCACGGACTGATGGCGGCCGGCAGCGATGCCGGTCGCCGTTTTCATCCTGCCGCAGTCTCAGATCTCGGTACTGGCGCCCCAGGGCAGGATGCGCGACGCTGTGCATCCACACGCGGCACCGCAGAGGAGCAGGGCAATGATCCACGACGTGACCACATCGGCGACGAGGGAGGTGCGCGCGGAGGAACAGACGGTTCGAGTCGAGCGCAGCGCGGTCGGCGTCGTGCGCGGCAAGGACGTCGAGGTTGGCATGGCGGGCGTCGGCCTGGTACTGGCCGATGGCGACGTCTCCGTCACCCAGGGCGGCGGCCGGGCCTTCGTCGCGGGCGGAAACCTGAGCATCCAGCAGGGCGGCGGCGGCACGTTGATCGCCGCCGGCGACACCTCCATCCGCCAGGGCGGCACCGGTAGCCTGCTGACGCTCGGCGCGGTCAGCGTCGAGCAGGGCGGGATCGGCGTCGCGCTGGGACGCGAGATGACGGCGGGCAGCGGTGGGTTCATCGGCCTCGCGCTTGCGCCGCGGCTGAACGTCGAGTCCGGCGGCAGGGTCCTGCTCGGGCTGCGGGAGGCCGCGGTGGCCGGGGCGGCCATCGGCATCGTCGCGGGCGCGATCGTCGCCTTTGCCCAGGCGAGCCGACGCAGCTGAGGCAAACCTGACAGGCCCTGCCAGGAATCGGTCACAAGATGAGGGACCGATAGACTCCTCGCAGGCATGACCACCGCCACCCGCTCAGATCCCCTCGCGCCCTTCAGCGAGCCGACCCGGACCTGGTTCCGGGAGGCCTTCGCGGAGCCGACGCGCGCCCAGGAGCTCGGCTGGGACGCCATCAGCAGCGGCCGGCACGCGCTCATTCACGCGCCGACCGGCAGCGGCAAGACCCTCGCCGCCTTTCTCTGGTGCCTCGACCGGCTGATGGCCGGCCCGGCGCCGGCGAAGCGGACCGTGCGCGTGCTCTATGTCAGCCCGCTGAAGGCGCTGACCTACGACGTCGAGCGAAACCTGCGCACGCCACTGGCCGGCATCCGGCGCACCGCCGAGCGGCTCGGCACCGACGTGCCGGAGATCGGCGTTGCCAGCCGGACCGGCGACACGCCCGCGGACGCGCGGCGCGCGCTCGTCCGTCACCCGCCCGACATCCTCGTCACCACGCCGGAGAGCCTCTACCTCCTGCTGACCAGCCAGGCGCGCGAGATTCTTCGCGGTGTCGAGCATGTGATCGTCGACGAGGTGCATGCCATCGCCGCCACGAAGCGCGGCTCGCACCTCGCCCTCTCCCTCGAGCGCCTCACCCACCTCGCCGATGCCGACCCACAGCGCATCGGCCTCTCCGCGACGCAGCGCCCGCTGTCGGCGATCGCCGCCTTCCTTGGCGGGACCGACCGCGAGGTGGCGATCGTCGACGCCGGGGCACGCAAGGAGCTCGACCTCGAGATCGTCGTGCCGGTCGAGGACATGGCCCGCATGGGCGAGGCGATGGAGCTCGACGAAGCGCCCGGTGGGCCGGCCGCGGGGCCGGAGGCGCGCCACTCGATCTGGCCGTCGATCCACCCGAGGCTGCTCGAGCTGATCCGCGCGCATCGGTCCACGCTGATCTTCGTGAACAGCCGCCGGCTGGCCGAGCGGCTGGCGGCGCGCCTGAACGAGCTTGCGGGTGAGGAGCTCGTGCGAGCCCATCACGGCAGCGTCGCGCGCGAGCAGCGGCTCCAGATCGAGGAGGACCTGAAGCAGGGCCGGCTGCCGGCGCTGGTGGCGACCTCGAGCCTGGAGCTCGGCATCGACATGGGGGCGATCGACCTCGTCATCCAGATCGAGGCGCCGCCTTCGGTCGCGTCCGGGATGCAGCGCATCGGCCGCGCCGGTCACTCCGTGGGCGAGCCGTCGGTCGGCAAGATCTTCCCGAAGTATCGCGGGGACCTACTGGAGGCGGCGGTCGTCGTCGAGCGCATGAAGGTCGCGGCGATCGAGCAGACCCGCATCCCGCGCAACCCGCTCGACGTGCTCGCCCAGCAGATCGTCGCGATGTGCGCCTTCGACCGATGGACGGTCAGCGACCTGCATCGGCTCGTCACCCGGGCGGAGTCGTTCCGCGACCTGTCGCGCGAGCAGCTGGAGGGCGTGCTCGACATGCTGTCCGGCCGCTATCCCTCCGACGAGTTCGCCGATCTCAAGCCACGGGTCGTCTGGGATCGCCTGACCGATGAGGTCGTCAGCCGCAACGATGCGCGGGTCGTTGCCATCACCTCGGGCGGCACGATCCCGGACCGCGGCCTCTTCGGCGTCTTCCTGCCCGGCGACGATGCCGGCCGCGGTGGCCGGCGCGTCGGCGAGCTCGACGAGGAGATGGTCTACGAGTCGCGGGTGGGGGAGACCTTCCTGCTCGGCGCCTCGACGTGGCGGATCGAGGAGATCCGGCCCGACCGCGTAATCGTCACGCCCGCGCCCGGCGAGCCGGGCAAGATGCCGTTCTGGCACGGTGACGCGATCGGGCGGCCGATCGAGCTCGGCCGCGCGATCGGCTCGTTCCTTCGAGAGTTCGAGGCGATGAAGCCGTCCGAGGCGGTGGCACGGCTGCGCGACGCGCACGCGATGGACGAGCTTGCAGCCAACAACCTCGTCGCCTACCTCGGCGAGCAGGTCGCGGTCACGGGCGTGCTGCCGACGGACCGCACGATCGTCGTCGAGCGATTCCGCGACGAGCTCGGCGACTGGCGGGTCGTGCTGCTGACGCCGTTCGGCGGCCGGGTCCACGCACCATGGTCGATGGCGATCGAGGCGCGGCTGCGCGAGCAGCACGGCCTGGAGGTGCAGTCGATCTGGTCCGACGACGGGATCGCGGTCCGCCTCCCCGAGGGCGTCGAGAGCGACGGCTCGTCGATCGAGGGCGCCCTGCTCTTCGAGCCCGACGACATCGAGGAGCGGCTGGTGGCCGCGCTCGGCTCTTCGGCGCTGTTCGCCGCGCGCTTCCGGGAGAACGCGGCTCGCGCGCTGCTCCTGCCGCGACGCCGCCCCGGGCAGCGCACGCCGCTGTGGATGCAGCGCCAGCGATCGGCCGACCTGCTGGCCGTGGCCAGCCAGTACGGCTCGTTCCCGATCATCCTCGAGACGTACCGGGAGGTGCTGCGCGACGTCTTCGACATGCCTGCCCTGCGCGACCTGCTGTCCGACATCCGCGCCCGCCGCATCCGGATCGTGAGCGTCGAGTCGCGCTCCGCCTCTCCGTTCGCGAGCTCGCTGCTCTTCGACTACGTCGGCTCGTTCATGTACGAGGGCGACGCCCCGCTCGCGGAGCGCCGGGCACAGGCGCTCGCCCTCGACCGCGAGCTCCTCGCCGAGCTGCTCGGCAGCGAGGAGCTGCGCGAGCTGATCGATCCCGAGGCGGTTGCCGACCTGGAGCTCGAGCTCCAGGCGCTTGCACCCAGCCGCCGGGCACGGACCCTCGACGGCGTCGCCGACCTTCTCCGGCGCCTCGGGGACCTGCGCGACGACGAGGTGGCCGGGCGCGTCGACGGGGTCGACGCAGCGGCCGCGCTGGCCGAGCTGGAGGTGACGCGGCGCGCGGTGCGTGTCCGGATCGCCGGCGAGGAGCGTTGGATCGCGATCGAGGACGCGGCACGCTACCGCGACGCGGCCGGCGTCAGCCCGCCGCCCGGCGTGGCCGAGACGTTCCTGGCCGCCGTGGATCGGCCGCTTGACCTGCTCCTGGCGCGCTGGGCGCGCACCCACACGCCGTTCACCGCCGACGCGCCGGCCGCGCGCTGGGGCGTGGCGCGGGCCACGGTCGAGGAGCGGCTGCGGGCGATGGCCGTCACCGGCGAGCTGCTCGAGGGCGCATTCCGCCCCGGCGGCACCGCCCACGAATTCACCGATCCCGACGTCCTGCGCCAGCTCCGGCGTCGCTCGCTGGCCCGCCTGCGGCGCGAGGTCGAGCCGGTCGAGGCCGAGGTGCTCGCCCGCTTCCTCCCGGCCTGGCAGGGGATCGGCTCGACGGCCGGCGGCCTCGGCCGCCTCATCGAGGCGGTGGCGCAGCTCGAGGGCGTCGCGCTGCCGGCCTCGGTCCTCGAGCGCGACGTCCTTCCGGCCCGCGTCGCCGGCTACACCCCGCGCCTGCTCGACGAGCTCGGAGCTGCCGGGGAGGTCGTCTGGATCGGTCGCGGCTCGCTCGGCCGCGATGACGGTCGGGTGGCGCTCTACCGGCGCGACCGCGTCGACCTGCTTGCATCGGCGGGGACCGGGGACGAGCGCCCGTCCGGGCCGATCCACGACGCGATCCGCCAGCACCTCCAGCGGCGCGGCGCGTCGTTCTACCCGCAGCTCCGCGCCGCCGGCGCCGACGCGCGCAACGACGAGGAGCTGCTCGACGCGCTGTGGGACCTCGTCTGGGCCGGGGAAGTCACGAACGACACCTTCTCGCCGCTGCGCGCCCTCACGCTGCCACGCTCGCGATCACGCCGCGCGCCCCGTCCGGGGCGGGTGCTCGCGCTCGGGCCGCCGCGGGCTGCCGGCCGATGGTCGCTCGTCGCCGACCTCGTCGGGGAGGAGCGATCGCCCACGGAGCGCGGGCACGCTTTGGCCACGACGCTGCTCGATCGCCACGGCGTCGTGACGCGGGAGGCGGTCGTTGCCGAGGGGACGGCGGGCGGGTACGCATCGGTCTATCCGGTGCTGCGCGCGATGGAGGAGTCGGGCCGCGCGCGTCGCGGCTACTTCGTCGCCGGGCTCGGGGCCGCGCAGTTCGCCCTGCCCGGCGCGGTCGACCGCCTGCGCGCGATCCGCGACGACGAGCCGACGACCCGGCTGTTGGCCGCCACCGACCCGGCGCAGCCGTACGGCGCGGCGCTGCCCTGGCCGCGGGGCCAGGAGGACGAGCGCCTGCCGCTGCAGCGCGTGGCCGGCGCGTATGTCGTCATCGTCGACGGCCACGCCGTGCTCTATGTCGAGCGTGGCGGCCGCGGCGTGCTGCGGCTTCCCGCCGCGGCCGACGCCGACCGCCTCGAACGGGCCGTCGCGACCCTGCCGTCGCTCGTGGCGGCCGACGGCCCGATGCGCGAGCTGCGCATCGAGCGCGTCGACCGCGAGCCGGTCGCTTCGTCGGATCTGGCGCCGGCGCTGACCGCGATCGGGTTCCGGCCCAGCTACCGCGGCTTCCTGCTCCGGCCGTCGCCGGCCGCTACGGAGCGGACGTCACCTCGACCGCGCTGACCGCGAAGGCCGTCCGGCAGGTGATGACGGCGAGGTCGCCGTTGGCGTACATGCCGACCTCCTCATCGGCCTCGTCGCAGCCGGCAGCATCCGGATGGTCGAACCGGCCGGTGATCCGCAGCCACTGGCCGCGCTCGGGCATCACCGCACCGCTGTCCGGGTCGATGAACATCGTCTTGGCGGCGCCGGTGAAGACGTCGTCTGCCCAGACCTCGTCGTACGCGATGTTCAGGCAGTACAGCCACGCGACCGATGGATCGGCGGCGCACAGACCACCGAGGCCGGCATCGTCCGGCAGCTCCGGATACCAGGCCGTGAAGGTGATCTCCTCCGACCCGTAGCAGGCCAGCGGCAGGCGGTGGCCGATCAGGAGGAAGGCACTCGTCTCGGACGCCGGGTCGGGGCACTCGGCCTCGACGGGGACGAACCAGGCGCTGCCGTCCTCGGGGTTGCCGGCCGCGGCCCAGCCGTACCAGGTCGGGCAGGACAGCGGGGATTCCACCGGCCCGGTGATGCAGCCACTGTACGGAGGCAGGCCCACTCCCGAAAGGCGATACCAGAGGTACCCATCGGCCTCGACGGGGCCCTCGACCACGATGTTCACCGAGCCGGACGCCAGGAGGCCGATGCGCTTCCCGTCGGTGCCCGGCGTCTCGCGCAGGGTCACGCCCTCGACCACCGGCGCGACGACCGATCCGACCTCGAGCTCGGCGACGTCGGGCACCTCGCCGGTGCCCTCGTCGACGACCTCGAAGGCGGTGACCACGAACTCGCTGCGGCAGCCCAGCTCGGCGGCGATCGGCTCGAGGTCGGCCGTATCGGCGTTGTTCGCCGGATCGGTCGGCAGCTCGGTGACGGAGCAGCTCGTCGAGGCATCGTCGTTGAAGTGGCCGGTGACGCGCAGGAGCGCGGACCCGATCTCGCCGGACGGCTGCGGCCGGGTGACGTCCGGGCCCTCCGGTGCGACGCGGACGAACATGTACTTCGAGGGGTCTGCCGGATCGGCGATGGCGAATTCGCCGAGGAAGCCGTTCAGCCACTCGGGCGCGTAGACCCCCGGCCGATAGCCACCGAAGCCGACGACCTCGTGCCCGGTGAGGACGATCTCGCGGTCGGAGTTGCAGGCGAGGCGCTCCCAGCCGGTCAGCGGTGCAAGGCTGGCGATGTCCGGCTCACCGGACGGGCAGGTCACCGTCTCGAGGCTCACCTGGTCGCCGGTGGGGTCGAGCTCGACGTAGCCGTAGGTCGGGTCGCCCTGATCGGGCGAGGCCAGCGTGTACCAGCGGCGGCCGTCGACCATCAGCGGCCCGTAGATGGACATCCGACTCCCGGGCTCGATCGCGACGACGACGGCCGCATCGTCGGCGGCACCCTCGCGCAGCTCGAGCCGCTCGTTGACGATGACGATGGCCGATGGGGGCAGCACGCCGGGCGGCGGCTCGTAGGCCAGGCCCGACGGCTCCTCGGAGGGCTCGGGCGTCTCGGACACCGATGGCTCCTCGCTCTGGCTCGGAACCGGCGTGGCGGTCGGGCTGGCATCGGGCCCGCCGGCGGTTGGGCGGCCGATCAGTCCGGTGCCGAAGAGGGCGCCGACGACGATGGCCACGAGCACGACGCCGCCGATGGCGACTGCGACTTGCGCGATGCGGCGGCGCGGCTGTTCCTGGGTCATGGGGTCTCGGTCTCCATGGTGCATCTGATCTGTTGGGCGGGCGCTTCTCGGCGGCACCGACGGCGTGGATGCTCGGTCCCGTCGGGCTGCTGCGCATCGGCCGAATGTCGGTCGTATCGATCGGACAGACGTGCCGCGCGGCCTCCGGCGTTATACCGGTCCCGTCTGCCCTCAGGGACCGTCAACGGCCTCGGCGGCCTCGAGCACCGCCTCGGCGCGGCAGTTCAGCACGAGCTGCTCGGGAGGAGTCTCCGTATCGCCGGCCGTGCTGGCATCCTCGTCGCAGGACTGCGCCGCCGGGTCGTCGAGGTGGACGCGGACCTCGACCCAAGTGCCGCGCTCGGGCATCGTCACGCCCGACTCCGGGTCGATCGAGACGCGGATGCCGATACCGAACATGTCCTGGCTCTCGTCGATGACGATGTTCGTGTAGTTGATGTTCTGGCACAGCAGCCATCCACTCGGCAGATCCTGCGCGGCACAGGCGCCGCCCAGCCCGGCGTCGTCCGGGATCTCCGGCCAGTAGCCGCGGAACGTGATCGGCTCCGAGCCGAAGCAGGCGAGGCGCTCGAGGCCGGTGCGGCCGATGCTGATGCTCTCGGCGCTGTGCGGCTCCTCCGGACACGCGAGGTCGTGTGCGACCAGCCATGGCTCACCGGCCTCGCTCGCCGCCGCGACCCAGCCGAACCAGATCGGGCAGTTGAACGGCTCGGTCTCGGCCGGTCCGGCGCAGCCGGTGCTCGGCGGCAGCCCGAGGCCGGAGACGAGGTACCAGCGGAAGCCGTCCGCATCGGTCGGGCCGCCGGCGAGGAAGGAGAGCGCGCCGCCCTCGAGCGTGCCGAGGCGCTCGCCGCCGAGCCCGGGGCTCGAGCGCACGGTGAGGTTCTCGACCGTCGTGGCGACGACCGTGTCGGTCGCCAGCTCCGGCGGCGTCGGCGCGTCGGCCGAGGCGGTGGGCGCAACGCTGGCGCTGGGACTCGCCGAGGACGAGCCGGAAGCCGATGCGCTCGCGCTCGCCGACGGGGTCGGCGTCGGGGAGGCCGAGGCGGAGCCGTCGTCGCGGGTGAGCACGAGGATCAGGAGGATGAGCGCCAGTACGCCGAGCACGACGAGGCCGGTGATCAGCGGCCAGGGCGTCCGCCGCACGGTGGGACCAGACGGAGCGCCCGGTGGCGGCGGCGTGGGGGTGTACGGCTGGTCGGTCATCCTGCCATCCCCTGGGTCAGCATTCGCCGCACAACGAAACGTCCCGAAGGAACCACGAAACCCTTTGATGCAATCTCTGGGTCACGGACTCCTCCGGGACAACCACTACGTTACGGACGCGGGCGAGGCGAGGCAAGGGGGTTTGTCCACGGATTCGGAAGGTCATCGGCCGGTTATCCACGACTTATCCACACGTCGAGGAGGATCGTACGCCTCAGAGCCGGCCGGCCTCGATGATTCTCTGCAGAAACTCGCGCGTCCGCGCCTCGGTGGGCTCTCGGAAGATCCGCTCCGGCGGCCCCTCCTCCAGGACCAGGCCTTCGTCGAGGAAGATGACCCGGTCGGCGATGTCGCGCGCGAAGCCCATCTCGTGGGTGGCGATGACCATCGTCATCCCCTCGGCAGCGAGCTCGCGGACGACGTTGAGCACCTCGCCGATGAGCTCGGGATCGAGCGCGCTGGTGACCTCGTCGAGGAGGAGCAGGGCGGGGTCCATGGCGAGCGCGCGAACGATCGCGACCCGTTGCTGCTGCCCGCCGGAGAGGCGGTCGGGGTAGTCGTCGCGCTTGTCGGCGAGGCCGAAGCGCGCCAGCAGCGCATCGGCCCGATCCTCCGCCTCGGCGCGGTGCAGGCGCAGGACCCGGCGGGGCGCGAGGGTCACGTTGTCGAGCACCGACATGTGCGGGAAGAGGTTGTAGGACTGGAAAACGATCCCGATGTGGCGCCGAATCCGGTCCACGTCGACTCCTTCGGCGGTGATCTCCTCGCCGGCGACGACGATGCGCCCGGCGTCGATCGGCTCCAGGAGGTTGATGCAGCGCAGCAGCGTCGACTTGCCCGAGCCGGAGGCTCCGATGACGCACACGACCTCGTGCTCGGCCACCGCAAGGTCGATCCCGCGCAGCACCTCGAGCTCACCGAAGGACTTGCGCAGGCCCTCGGCGCGGAGCGCGATCGCGGCAGCGGTCATCGACCCAGGCCCAGGAGGCGGCCCCGGCGTGTCCGGCTCGACGACGCAGCGACCGAGGCGGCGTAGCGGCGGTCCCGCTCGCGGGAGATGAGCCAGTCGGTGAGCCGGGCCAGGGGGATCGTCACCGCCAGGAAGACGAGCGCGGTGACGAGGTATGGCGTGAAGTTGAACGTCGCCTGCTGGCGGATCTGGGTCTGCCGGAAGATCTCGACGACGCCGATGAACGAGACGAGCACGGTGTCCTTCTGGAGGCCGATGAAGTCGTTGAGCAGCGGCGGCACGACCCGGCGAACGGCCTGTGGCAGCACGACGTGGCGGAGCGCCTGGACGTGGGTGAGGCCGAGCGAGCGGGCCGCGGCCGACTGGCTGGGATGGACCGAGTCGATCCCAGCCCGATACACCTCGGAGACGTAGGCCGAGTAGAGCAGCGTGAGCGTGACCACGCCCCAGAAGAACGGCTCGCTCGGCACGCCCGGCAGGCGCAGCGCGGGGATGCCGAGGCCCAGCACGTAGACGACGAGGATGCCCGGCAGCGCACGGAAGACGTCGACGTAGATCGTCGCCAGCAGGCGCAGCGGGAAGAGGACCGGGCCGGACAGGCTCCGCATCACGGCCAGCACGAGGCCGAACGTCAGGACCAGCACCTCCGCGATGAGGAACAGCTGGACGTTGACCCAGAACTTGCCGATGATCCCCGGCGCCGATTCGGCGAAGTTCTCCCAGTCGAAGAACGCGTTCTGGAAGAGCTCCCATCCCGGCGCATTGACGACGATGACGCCCAGGACGGTGAAGAAGATCGCCGTCGAGACCGCGGCGACGAGCAGTCCGCCACGCCGTGTGCGCAGCCGCGGCAGTCGCCGGCGGCTCGGTGCCGCCGGCGGGAGCGCCCCGGAGGTCTGGTCGAGCGGCCCGCTCAAGGCCGGCGGCCGACTATTCGGTGATCTGCGGTGCGTCGAGGAAGTCGGCGAGCCACTCCTCGGCGATCGAGTCGAGCTCGCCGTTCTCGCCCATCGTCAGGATCGCCTCGTCCACGCAGTCGGTGAGCGGACTGTCGAGGTCGAGGACGAAGCTGAAGTGCTCCTGGTCTTCCGGATCGGACGGGAACTGGCCGACGACGACCCCGTCCTCCATCTCGACGTTCACGATGTAGAACGCCGTGGCCAGGTCGAAGACCGCGCCGTCGATCTGGCCTGCCTCGAGCGCCAGCTTCACGCCGGTGTTGTCGTCGTAGACGCTGGGCTCCTCGGTCGGCTGGATCCGATCGGTGATGTACGTCAGGCTCGTCGTGTTGCCGGCGGCGCCGAGGCGGAAGCCGGCGACCTCCTCCAGCGTGGTCGCGTCCGCCAGCGCGTTGCCGGACGTGGTGACCAGGGCCTGGTTGCTGAAGAAGTAGCCCTCGCTGAGGTCGACCGCCTCGGTCCGCTCCTCGGTGAAGGAGACCTGGGCCAGGTAGACGTCGAAGTCCTTCGGCCCGGGCTGGATCGAGTTGTTGAACGCCACCGGGATCCAGGTCACCTGGTCCTCGGCGAAGCCCAGCTGCTCGGCCAGCGCGTAGGCGATCGCGCTCTCGAAGCCGCGGCCATTGGTGGGGTCGCCGAACTCCCACGGGTCGGTGGCTTCCTCTCCCTCGGCCGGCTCGCTGAAGTACGGCGGGAAGGCCGGGTTGTCGGTGCCAACGGTCAGCGTGCCCGCCGCCTTCGTGGCGAGCTGCTCGGGCGTGCACGCGGCGGCCGCCTCGGATGGTGAGGGCGACGCGCTCGCCGCCACGCTCTCGCTGGCGCTGGCGCTGGCGCTGGCCGATGCCGAAGCGGTCGGCGAGGCGGTCGCGCCTTCGTCCTCGGGCCGGAAGACGAAGAAGATGAGCAAGATCGCGACGAGTGCAATCCCGGCGATGGCCAGGGTGGCTCGGGTCATGTTGGACATCGAGGAACCGCTCCGTTGCAGGCTGCCGACAGACCGAGAGTGTATCCGGTGGGGAAAGGTCCCTCGGTCGGGATCGCTCGCCCTCGGCGCATTCTGCGGCTCAGGCCAGCGGCACCGTCTCGCGGTGCTTGGCGACATGCGCGTCCATCCCGAGCCCGGAGCGGATGCGCGTCGCGAAGGCATCGGCCGCTTCGGGGTCGCCATGGACGATGAAGACCGACTTCGGACCGCCGTTCGCTCTGCCGAAGTGCGCCAGCCACGCCTCGAGCTCGTGCTGGTCGGCGTGGGCACTGAAGCCGCTCACCGATCGGACGCGGCAGCGGACCGGCAACTCCTGCCCGTCGATGCGCGCCGTCTTGCCGCCCTCCTGGAGGTGACGCCCCAGCGTCCCCTCGCCCTGGTAGCCGATGAACAGCAGCGTGCACTTCGGATCGGGGAGGAAGTCCTTGAGGTGGTGCATGATCCGGCCGCCGGTGAGCATCCCGGAGCTGGCGACGACCATGATCGGGCGATTCGCGAGGCGGATCGCCTTCGACTCCTCGACCGAGTCGGTGAACTGCTGGCCGGGGTACTTGAGCGGCGAATCCCCGGAGCGCAACAGCGTCGCGGTCTCCTCGTCGAAGATCTCCGGGTGGTCGTGGTAGACCGTCGTCGCCTTCGACGCCATCGGTGAGTCGAGGTAGAGCGGGATGCGCGGGATGCGCCCGGATCGCACGAGGTCGTCGAGCACCCAGATGACCTCCTGCGTTCGACCGATGGCGAAGGCCGGCATCAGCAGTACGCCCTCGTCGGACGCGACCTCGCCGATGGCGGTCACCAGCTCCTCGATCGCCTCATCGTGCGGGCCGTGCTCGCGGTTGCCGTAGGTCGACTCGACGACGACGAAGTCGGCGTGGGTGAGCGGCGTGGGGTCGCGGACGATCGGGGTGTCGGTGCGACCGAGGTCTCCCGAGAAGACCAGGGTGCGGCGAGCGTCGCCATCGGCCAGGCGCAGCTCGATGATGGCCGAGCCGAGGATGTGGCCGGCGTCGTGGAAGACGGCTGTGACGCCATCGGTGACGGCCACCTCGTCGCCGTAGTCGCAGCCGCGGGCCTGGGTCATCGCGCGATCGACGTCGTGCTCGTCGTACAGCGGCTCGCGGGTCTCGGTGCGGCCCTCGGGTGGCGCAGCTCGCAGGCGCTCCGGGAGGGTCGGGTCGTCCGTCTCGCCCTCGGCGGCGACGGCCTCGGTCTCCGCCTCGGCGGCCGCCTCGGCCTTCTTCGCGTGATGGCGGTTCCATCTGTTCGCGAACTCGACCTGGAGCTTGGCGGAGTCGCGCAGGACGATCTCGGCGAGGTCGACCGTCGCGCGGGTGGCGTGGATCGGTCCGCTGAAGCCCGAACGGGTGAGCGCCGGGATCCGCCCGCAGTGGTCGAGGTGGGCGTGGGTCAGCAGGACGGCGTCGATCGTCTCCGGCTCGAAGGCGAACGGCATCCGGTTGCGCGCCGTCTCCTCAGGTGAGCCCTGGAACATGCCGCAGTCGATCAGCACCCGCCGCTCGCCGACGGTGACGAGGAACTGCGAGCCGGTGACGCAGCCGGCGGCGCCGAGGAACTGGATGGTGATCGGCATTGCCGTGCGAGTATCGCAAGTCGCTTGCCGTCCGGGTGCGCCGGCGATGCTCAAACGATTGGTTGAGCATCGGCCGCTGCCCCTCCCCGTATCATCCGTCCATGTCCCTCCCGTTCGATCCGCCACTGGAACCGATGCTCGCCAAGCCGACCCCCGAGATCCCGACCGGCGAGGGATGGACGTACGAGCCGAAGTGGGACGGCTTCCGCGCGCTCGCGTTCCGGGACGGGCCGTCGGTCTACCTGCAGTCGCGCGACCGAAAGCCGCTGAACCGATATTTCCCCGAGCTCGACGAGCCGCTGCTGGCGCTGGCGGGCGCCGATGCCCGCTTCGTCGTCGACGGCGAGGTCGTGATCGCGCGGCCGGACGGCGGGCTCGACTTCGACGCCCTGCTCATGCGCATCCACCCGGCAGAGTCGCGGGTGCGGATGCTGGCCGCGGCCTCGCCGGCATCGTTCGTCGCGTTCGACTGCCTGGCCGATCGCGACGACGACCTCCGCGACCGGCCATTCGCCGAGCGCCGAGCGCGGCTGGAGCGGCTGGCGGCCGACCCGCCCGCATCGGTCCATCTCACGCCGTCCACCACCGACCCGGCGATGGCGCGCCGCTGGTTCGACGTCTTCGAGGGCGCCGGGCTGGACGGGGTGATCGCCAAGCGCGCGGAGTCGGCCTACGAGCCGGGCAAGCGCACGATGGCGAAGATCAAGCACGTGCGCACCGCCGACTGCGTGGTCGCCGGCTTCCGCTGGCACAAGAACGGGCCGGGCACGCTCATCGGCTCGCTGCTGCTCGGCCTCTGGAACTCGGAGGGGCAGCTCCAGCACGTCGGCGTGACCTCCTCGTTCACGATGGCGAAGCGCGCCGAGCTGGTGGAGTTCCTCGAGCCGTACCGCTCCGGTGCGATGGGCGACCATCCCTGGCGCGAGTGGGCGCTCGCCGAGGCCGCCGCGGCGGAGGAGGGCCGGCGGATGCCCGGCGCGACGTCGCGCTGGAATCGTGGCAAGGACCTCTCCTGGGAGCCGGTGCGCCCCGAGCTGGTCTGCGAGGTGGCGTTCGACCACCTCCAGGGCGACCGCTTCCGCCATGCCTCCACGTTCCGGCGCTGGCGCACCGATCGATCGCCGGCGGACTGCCGCTACGACCAGCTGGAGGAGACGCCGCCGGCGCTCCTGGCCGACCTCTTCGGAGGCTGATGGCCGGTTCGGTACACTGGCGTTCTCCCCGCCCAAGCGATTGAAGGAGTGCCCGCCCCGTGTCCGTCGCGATCGATCCGAACGCCGCTGTCAACGACCTCGCCGACCGATTCTGGGACGGCCTTCTCGAGCGCGACCCGATGTGGGCGACCGTGCTCGGCGACGAGCGGTTCAACGACCGCTGGCCGGACCTCGGGCCGGACGGACGGGCCGCCGACGAGGCCGCGTATCGCGCGACCCTGGCCGAGGCCACCGACATCCCGCCCGACGGCCTCGATCCGGAGCAGGTCATCACCCGAGACCTGCTGATCCTGGTCTGCGAGAACCAGCTCGCTGCCCTCGAGCAGAAGCAGTACCAGCTGGCGGTCGACCACATGTCCGGCCCGCAGGTGTGGCCGGCCGAGATGGCGCAGTACCAGCCGGCCGACACGCCCGAGCGGGTCGAGAAGCTGCTCGCTCGGTTTGGGTCCTACCCGGAGCTGGTCGAGCAGAACATCGGCACCCTCGAGGAGGGCATCGCCGAGGGGCGCACCGCGGCGATCACCCCGGTGCGGCGGGCGATCGAGCAGATGGACCGGCTGCTGGCGTTTGCGCCGGCTGACCATCCGGCCACGTCGATGGCGCAGGTTGGTGACGACGACCGCGACCGCGTCGCCGCGGCGGTGGAGGAGCACGTCTACCCGGCGCTTCGGCGCCTGCGCGACTACTTCGTGCAGGGCTACGAGCATCATGCGCGGCCCGAGCCGGGGCTGAGCACGACGCCCGGCGGCGAGGAGGCGTATCGGCTCGCCATCCGCACCCAGACCTCGCTCGACGCGACGGCCGATGAGGTGCATGCCTTCGGCTTCGCTGACCTCGAGGCGATCGAGGCTGAGAAGGACGAGATCGCACACCGGCTCGGCCATGCGGACCGGCACGCGCTGCGCGAGGCGCTGCTGGCCGACCCATCCAACCACACCGACGACCCCGACGCGATCGTGCGCCTGGCACAGGAACAGACCGATCGCGCCTTTGCCGCGGCGCCGAAGTATTTCGGCCGCCTGCCGAGTGCGAACTGCTACGTCAAGGCCGTCGAGGCCTACCGCGAGGCCGAGTCGCCGCCCGCGTTCTACATGCCGCCCACGCTCGACGGCTCACGCCAGGCGCAGTACTACATCAACACCTATCAGCCCGCCGAGCGCCAGCTCCACAAGATTGCCTCGATCACCTTCCACGAGGCGACGCCCGGCCACCATTTCCAGATCGGCATCGAGATGGAGCTGAAGGGCCTCCCGCAGTTCCGGACGCTCGGCGCACGGTTGGCCGGCGGCGCCTACGTCGAGGGCTGGGGCCTCTACACCGAGCGCCTCGCCGACGAGATGGGCCTCTACCTCGACGATCGCGAGCGGCTCGGCATGCTCGACGCGCAGTCCTTCCGTGCGGCCCGCCTCGTCGTCGACTCCGGCCTGCACGCGATGGGCTGGACCCGCCAGCAGGCGATCGACTTCATGCACGAGCGCGGCTCGCTGCCGATGGTCGACGCCGAGATCGAGGTCGACCGCTACACCGTCTGGCCGGCCCAGGCGCTCTCGTACAAGCTCGGCCAGCGCGAGATCGAGCGCGCACGCGCCACGGTCTCGGAACAGATGGGCTCGCGCTTCGACCTGCGGGCGTTCCACGACGAGGTGCTCGGCCACGGCTCGCTGCCGCTCGCGACCCTCACGCGCGAGATCGGCACCTGGGTCGAGGCCGCCGTCAGCGCGCGGGACTGACGGACTAGCTCCCGCCCTCGGTCCAGGGGTCGTAGTCGGGATCGGGGGGTTCGGCGGCGGGGCGCAACTCCTCCGGCACGTTCCGGAGGTTGACGCGGATGCGCCACCACACCTTGTACCGCCCGCGCATCGCGTCCACGAGCAGGTCCTCCGGATCGCGAACGTGCGTGGCGGCCTCGGGATGGCGAGCGCGCCAGCGATCGAGGCCGGCGAGGGCATCGGCCTTGTCGGCGGCCTGGGAGATGACGAGCAGGGGCTGGGTGGAGCGCCGGCGTCCGGTGGGCGGCACGGTGCCGTCGGGGTTGCGTGCCGGCGCAGACGGCAGCGACGGCGCGACCGACCCGACCCGCCCGCGTGGGGCGGAGGGATCCGTCGGCGTCAGCTCGGCGGGATCGGGCATCCGGCGGCGCGACGGCTGGACGCGCGGCGGCTCGCCGGGCTGCTTCGTGTAGTTCGGCGGCCACGGGGCGTCGCCCTCGCCCTCGGCCTCGTGGCGCGCGACGAGCTCCAGCAGGGGGTCCAGGGAGTGGGCGACGGCTTCGATTCCGGCGCCAACGTCACCGAGCCGCTCGTAGCGCTCCGGCACCGTGCGAAGGGTGAAGTCCTCGAGCTCGGCGTCGGGCACCTCGTCCCAGGTCATCGGCGCCGACACGGTGGCCGACGGCCGCGGCCGCACGGAGTAGACCGATGCGACGGTGCGATCCTTCGCGTTCTGGTTGTAGTCGAGGAAGACGCCGTGGCGCTCCTCCTTCCACCACTTCGAGGTCGCCAGTGAGGGAGCGCGGCGCTCGACCTCGCGCGCGAGCGCCAGGGCCGCGCGGCGGACCTCGCCGAACGCCCACCGCGGCTCCAGCCGGACGTAGACGTGGATGCCGCGCGAGCCCGATGTCTTCGGCCAGGCCGTGTACCCGAGCTCCTCGAGCACCTCGCGCACGACGAGCGCCACCGACCGCACGTCGGCCCACGCGACGCCGGGGCCGGGGTCGAGGTCGACGCGCAGCTCGTCGGGGTGGTCGAGGTCGCCGGAGCGGACCGGGTGCGGGTTCAGGTCGATGCAGCCGAGGTTGACGACCCAGGCCAGCGCGGCGGCGTTGTCGACGACGACCTCGTCGGCGGTGCGGCCCGACGGGAACGACAGCTCGACGGTGCGCACGAACTCCGGGACCGACTTCGGGGCGCGCTTCTGGAAGAATGCTTCTCCATCGGCGCCGTCGACGAAGCGCTTGAGGGCCATCGGGCGGTCGCGGACGCCGACGAGAGCGCCATCGGCCACGGCGAGGTAGTAGCGGACGAGGTCCAGCTTGGTGATGCCGGCATCGGCGAAGAAGAGCTTGCCTGGGTTGGAGATCGTGACCTCGTGCCCGTCGAGGGACAGGGTCTCGGACTCGGCGCGTGCCATCGGTCAAGAGGGTAGACGCTTCGTTCAAGCGGCACGCCGCGTGCGAACGGGACACGTCGGATGATGGATCGAATGAAACGCCTGATCGGCCGTCTCGATGACTGGACCCTTCGGCGCCGGATCCCGCGGATCACCCGACGGGCGATCACCGGGTTCCTCGATCACGACGCGCTCACGTTTGCCGGCAGCATGGCGTACTTCGGGGTCCTCTCGCTGTTCCAGCTCCTGGTTCTGGGCGTCGTGGTCCTCTCATACATCCTCGGCGATGGGGCCGCGCGCGACTTCGTCGTGGAGCAGGTCGTGGCCGGGACGCCGCTCGACGCGGAGACGGTCACCGGCGTGATCGATGCGACGATCGAGTCGCGCGGGACGATCACGCTCATCAGCATCGGCTTTCTGCTCTGGGGCGCCCTGGGCATCTTCTCCTCGCTCTCCAACGGCATCGGCCTCGCGTTCGAGGGCGCTCCACGTCGATCGTTCCTGAAGGACAAGCTCGTGGGCCTGCTGCTCGTCGGCCTCGCCGGCGTGCTGGCCCTCGCGTCGTTCGTCATCGGGATCGTCACCGGCATCCTGCAGTCCGCGGCCAGCGAGCTCGCCGTCGAGGTCCCGGGTCGCGAGACCGCGGTCGGGCTGATCGGGGCGTTCGCGCCGATCTTCCTGATCTTCCTCGCCTTCTGGGTCGTCTACCGCGTCGTCCCGAACCGCCGCGTCACCTGGGGCGAGGTGCTGCCCGGCGCGATCGTCGCCACGGTGCTGTGGACCGCGCTGCGCTTCGGGTTCACCTGGTTCGCAACGAGCGTCGCGCGATACGACTCGGCCTTCGGACCCCTGTCGGCCGGCATCACCCTCATCGTCTTCCTGTATTTCGCGAGCGTCATCGTGCTGCTCGGGGCGGAGTTCGCACGAGCACGCACAATCGACAACGACATCGTCAACCTCGAGGCCGCCGATCCGCGCGCGCTGCCGGTGGCGACCGACGACCTTCCGGCGCCCGAGCCTCCGGCGCGCAGGGGCCCCAAGTGGGTGCCGATGGCGCTCGCCGCGCTGCTCGGCTTCGTCGCCGGCCGCTTCACGAAACGGGACGATTGACGCCGGGTCCCCGCATGGGGACTAGACGCATGTAGTACCTTTGGGCCCGTTCCGGCGCCTCCAGGTGTCGGCGACCATCGGCCCCGCACTTGTTTTCGTATCGGGGCAAAGGGCAAATTGCAGATCCGGATCACCGCTCGATGAGGCGGCGATCTCATCTGGCCATCGCCTTCGTGGCCCTGGTGGCGGTCGGATGGAACGTCGTCACAACTCAGCCAGGCGGCTCGGCCCTTGCCGCTGATCCACAGGCAGAACTCGAACGAACCCGCGCGCAACTCGCCAATGCGAGGTCAGCGCAGCAGGCGCTGTCGGCTACCCTCCAGAAGCAGCGCTCCGAGCTCGCCTCCCTCGAAGCCCGATCCGCCGAGCTCGGGTCCGCCCTCGACCTCGCCCGGGCCGAGCTTTCCGCCGTCACCGCCGAGTACGAGCGCGTCAGCGGCCTGCTGGTACAGGTCAAGGAGCAGATCGAGGACATCGAGCAGACCCTCGTCGAGCTGAACGCCGAGATCGACGAGCTCAGCCGCCAGCTGGTCGGGCTGAAGAAGGCCATCGACCATCGCACCGAGGAGCTCGGGAATCGCGAGGAGCTGCTCGAGGAGCACCTCCGCTCCGCGTACGAGCGTACCCAGACCTCGATGCTCGAGATCCTGCTCTCGGCCGACTCCCTCGACGAGGTCACGCGCCAGTTCGGCTACCTGATGACCGTCTCGGACCAGGACGCGATCCTGGCCGATGAGATCCGATCGATTCGCGAGGAGCTCGAGACGCGGCGCGTGTCGCTGAAGGAGGGCCGGGTCGTCCTCGCCGACGCCCGCGCACTGGCCCGTGACGAGGAGAAGCGGCTCAAGGCCCGCCGCGCCGAGCTCACCGAGCTCGAGAAGGAGCTGGCCGCACTGCGCGCCGCCGCAGACGCGAAGCGCGTCGAGCAGGAGGCGGCCCTCAACGCCTCGCTTGCTGCCCAGGGCGACGTCGAGCGCAAGATCGCCGACAACGAGCGAGCCGCGCAGGCGGCCGCGAACCTGGCCGCCCAGCTCCAGCAGCAGGCCGCGGCCCAGGCCAGCGCGATCGCGGAGGCGCAGCGTCGTGCGGCCGCGGAGGCGGCCCGCCAGGCGGCGAATCGGACCTCGTCCTACGGCTTCCGCTGGCCGGAGCGCTCATTCCGCGTGACCCAGGAGTGGGGCCCGACGAGCTTCCAGCTCGAGCCGCCGTACACGTACAAGGGCACCTACTACCCGCACTTCCATGCCGGCATCGACTTCGCCGGTGGCTGCGGCACGCCGATCTACGCTGCCGGCGCGGGCGTCGTGGTGGCCTCCGGCCAGCCGCTGATGCCGTGGGACTCCGGCTTCGGCGTCGTCG
The DNA here is from genome assembly GCA_963840145.1 of uncultured Chloroflexia bacterium. GTDB lineage: Bacteria > Chloroflexota > Limnocylindria > QHBO01 > QHBO01 > JACDBZ01. The sequence continues at coordinate 704,112 of CAWIXR010000004.1, read as the reverse complement.
TCGACCACGGGAGCGGCATCCAGACCTGGTACTGGCACATGGCGCCCCAGGTCGTCGTCTCGCCCGGCACGATCGTGACGAGCAACTCGCTGATCGGCTACGAGGGCTCCACGGGCATGTCGACCGGCTGCCACGTGCACTTCGCCGTGAACCACAGCGGCTGGTGGGAGAACCCGCGCAACTACCTCCCGTAGCCGATTTCGCAGCTCAGCTGCAAGGATCCGGCCCGTCCGATCAGGGTTCCGCGATGCTGCACCGGCCCTCGACTGAGGGTCAGGCCTCGACGGGCGCCCGGACGGCCGGCAGGTAGAGGCGGTCGACGTACTCGGTCAGCATGCGGGCCGTGCTGAACTGCCACAGCGCCGATCCGATCGCGGCCCGCATCACGCTCAGCCACTCGGTCGGCAGGCCCTCGGTCCGTGCGAAGAAGCGCGGCACGATCTCCTCCTCCAGCAGCCGATAGATCTCGGTGGCGTCGGCGGCGTCCTGCGCGGCGTCGTCGCCATCGGCCTCGCGGTCGCCGATGGCCCAGCCGTTGTCGCCGGTGAAGCCCTCGTCCCACCAGCCGTCGAGAATCGAGATCGACGGCACGCCGTTGATCGCCGCCTTCATGCCGGACGTGCCGGACGCCTCCAGCGGCCGGCGGGGGTTGTTCAGCCACAGGTCGACGCCGCCGACCAGGAAGCGCGCGATGCGCACGTCGTAGTCCTCGATCACGAAGACGCGGCCGCGCAGGCGGTCCGATCGCGACAGCTCGAAGATGCGCTGGATGACCTGCTGCCCGGGCCGATCGGCGGGATGGGCCTTGCCGGCCATGATGATCTGCACGGGCCGATCGTCCGACGAGAGGATCGCGGCCAGGCGCTCCTCGTCACGGAAGAGGAGGTCGGCGCGCTTGTAGGTCGCGAAACGCCGCGCGAAGCCGATGACGAGCGCGTCCGGATCAAGCACGCTGCGAACCTCGCGCAGGGTCGCCGGCGACTCGCCGTGGCGCGCCAGCTGGCGGGCGAGGCGGCCCTCGAGGAACCCGACCATCTCGCGCTTCTGCTGGAGATGGGCGCTCCACAGGTCCCCGTCGTCGAGCTGGCCGAGTGCGGACAGCGTCTCGGGGCCGTTGAGGTCGACGTCGAGCGGGGTGCGGATCGCCCCGCGAATGACCCGCCGCACGGGGCGGCCGAGCCAGGTCGGGACGTGGACGCCGTTGGTGATCGCGCCGATCGGGTGGCCCGCCAGCTCCTGCCAGGTCTGCGTGGCGGTCTCGCCGTGCAGCTGCGAGACCGCGTTCGCGTTGCTGGCGTGGCGGAGGACGAAGGCGGTCATGTCGAACGGCGCGTTCGGCTCGTCGGTCGGGCCGCGGCCGAGCTCGAGCAGCTCGGCCGGCTCCATGCGCGCGGCGGTCAGCCACGACTGGAGCGCGGGCGCGACCAGCTCGCGGGCGAAGACCTCGTTCCCGGCGGGCACCGGGGTGTGGATCGTGAAGACGGCGTCGCGGCCGACACGGCGAAGCGCCTCGGCGGCGGCGAGGCCCGGCTCTGCGGCGACCAGCTCGCCCGCGCGCTCGATGAGCAGGAACGCCGAGTGGCCTTCGTTGAGGTGCCAGACCGCCGGCTTGATACCGAGCTCCCGCAGCGCGCGTACGCCGCCGATCCCGAGCACGAGCTCCTGGCACAGCCTCATCTCGCGGCCGCGGACGTAGAGGATGTGGGTGATCGGTCGATCGGCCTTGTCGTTGGCCGGGATGTCGGTGTCGAGCAGCAGGATCGGCACGCGGCCGACCTGTGCAACCCAGACCGCGGCGTGGACCTCGCGGTCGGCCACCTCGACGGTGACGTCGAGCGGGGCGCCGTCGAGGCCGCGCGCCCGTCGCAGCGGAAGCTGTGACGGATCCAGATCGGGCTGCGCATGCTCCTGGTGGCCATCGGCGTCGATCTGCTGGCGGAAATAGCCGCGGCGGTAGAGGAGGCCGATGCCGATGAAGGGCAGCGCCGCATCGGACGCGGACTTGCAATGGTCGCCGGCCAGCACGCCGAGGCCGCCGGAGTAGATCTGCATCGACTCGTGGATGCCGTACTCGGCGCAGAAGTAGGCGATCGGCGCCGGCAGCGCGCGGTCGGAGCTCGATCGGTACCAGGAGTCCGCGCCGTTGCTCATGTAGCGATTGAACTCGTCGAGGACCCGGCTGGCGTCGACCATGAAGTCCTCGTCCGCGGTCAGCTCCGCCCAGCGCGCCTGGTCGGAGTAGCGCAGCACCGCGATCGAGTTGCGGTGGCGCGCCCAGGCGCTCGGATCGATCCGGCTGAAGAGCGCCTGCGCCCGGGGACTCCAGGTCCACCACAGGTTGTAGGCGACTTCGCCGAGCCCGGCGAGATCGGCCGGCAGGTTGAAGTCGTGGCCGGCGATGGTCGGCACGTTGATGGAAGGGGTCGTCACGCCGGCCGATGATAGCGGGGTGAATCCCTTGAATGACGCGCTACCCTAGCGGCCGATGATGGGATATTCGGTTACCGAGGCGGCATCGGTCCTGGGCGTGCCCACGGAACGCGTCTGGGAGCTGCTCGCGCGCGGCGTCCTCGTCGGCGAGCCGGAGGGGGAGTCCGGCATGCGCGTCTTCCTGCAGCCGCGCCCCGCTCCGGCGCCGGACCTCCCCGTCGACGAGCCCGCGCGGCCAAACGGCCCCGAGCGCGAGCTCTCGCCGTTCCGCGAGCTCCTCACCGAGTTCCGCAGCCTGACCGAGCGCTACGGCCAGGCCCTGCTGGCGCTCGGCGAGTCGCGTGGCGAGGTGGCTTCGCTGCGTTCGCGGGTCGACCTGCTCGAGGCGCGGATCGACCTTCGCCTGCCGATGGGCCAGCCGACGGTCGCGCCGTGGCCGACCCAGCCGCTGCCCGACGCCTCGGCCGGGTCCGGGTCGCATGCCGAAGCCGGCGTCGAGCACGAGGACGAGGACACGCATCGTCGCCGCCGTCGAGGCGCGCGCCGTGCCACCGAGAGCTTCGCCGAGGCCCTGGCACGTGCCGAGGATCCCAGCCTCGCCGACCTGTCGCGCCCGACCGATGCCGACGCGCTGGCCGCCTTCCGCTCCGAGGCGGAGGTCGCAGAGGCGATCGAGGCCGATCGTGTCCTGCCGCGCGAGATGCTGCCGGCCGAGCCGGTGCTCGTCGCCGACGAGGTCGAGGTTGACCAGCCCGCCGCCCCGCCAGAGCCGTCGACCGATCCGGCCGAGCCCGAGGTTGTCGACGGTTGGGCCGAGCCCGCCGAGGCGGTCGTCGCCGCGGTCCACGCCGAGCCGGAACTCGAGCCGGAGCGGGTCGAGCTCGAGCCGGCAGAGGATGCGGTCGCGACGACGGAGCCAGACGAGGATGCGATGCTCGCGGCGCCCCCGGCCGTCGATCCGGAGCCCTGGCCCGAGTTCGAGGCGGTGACCGATGCGGTTGTCGCGGAGGAGCCGGAAGCAGCCGCGGACGAGGTCGCCGAAGCGGAGCCGATCGCGGTCGAGCCGCCTCCCGACGCCAATGTCGTCGAGGCCGAGCCCTCCGAAGCGGAGCCGGAGTCAGTCATCACGGAGCCCAACGCGAGCGAGGATGTCGAGGCGGAGCCGGCCGCCGTCGAGCCCGAGGCCGAGGCCGCCGACGACGAAGCTGCCGAATCGGACCCGGAGCTCGAGCCGAGCGACTTCGACGCTGAGCGCTACACGAGCGTCATCGAGCAGCCCGACTGGTTCGAGGCGGAGGCCGATGACGCACCGCCGCCAGCCGACGCCCCGGTCGACGACGCAGCCCTCGGCACCGAGGAGCCCGCAGAGACCGCGGATGAGACGGCCGCCGAGGACGTCGAATCGCCGGAGCCAGAGCCGGAGCCGGAGCAGATCGAGCCGGCGGAGGCCGCCGACGAGCCGGCGGAAGATCAGGAGCCGGGGGAGACCGGCGCCGACGAGATGGAGGTCGCCGGCGGCGGGCAGGGCGCATCGGTCCAGCCGGAGGAGGCTCGAGGCGAGACGGAGCTCCCGGGAGCGCGGGAGCTCGACGAGGCGCTGGAGGCGTTCGGCGACCTGGGTGGTCAGCCTTCCGCGACCCCGGCAGCGAGCGAGGATGAGTGGCCGCCGGCATCGGCCGTGAGGGTCGAGGAACGGACGGCGCCGCCGTCCCAGGCGTCGAGCGGATTCGCACCCCGGCCTGCGACGCCGGTGCTCGGCCAGGCGATGCCGCATGGGCCCGCCACGCGGGCGTATCGGCGGCTCCGCCGGATCTTCCCGACCTGAGGCACGTGGACGCCAGCGCCCGGTTCGACCCGATGACCGCGCTCGTCGTGGTCGACCTCCAGAACGACTTCGCCGATCCCGCCGGCTCGCTGTCGGTCGCCGGTGCCGACGCCGTCGTGACGGCAGCGAACGCGGCGGTCGCCGAGGCCGTGTCGGCCGGAGCGGTCGTCGTCGCGACGCAGGACTGGCACCCCGAGACGACGCCGCACTTCGCGAAGGACGGTGGCATCTGGCCGGTCCACTGCGTCGTCGGCACGTGGGGCGCGGAGCTGCATCCGGCGTTCGCGGTGCCGGCCGACGCGCCACGCGTGCGCAAGGGCGAGCACGGCGAGGACGGCTACTCCGGGTTCACGATGCGCGACCCGGTCACCGGCGACGAGATGCCGACCGAGCTCGAGCCGCTCCTCCGCGAGCGGGGGATCGAGCGCGTCGTGGTCTGCGGCCTGGCGACCGACTACTGCGTGAAGGCGACCGCACTCGACGCGGTGCGCCTCGGGTTCGTCACCGAGCTGCTTCCCGACGCCGTCGCCGCGGTGAACCTCGAGCCAGCGGACGGTGACCGGGCGCTCGCCGAGATGGCGGAGGCCGGCGTCCGCATCGGCTAGGCGCTCAGGCGCTCCTGCGTCCCCACCACACGAGCGTGCCGCCGGCCATGACGGCCACGGCACCGATGACGATCCAGTTCCGGTCCGCGGTCATGAAGCTGCGCGGCGCGAACGGCAGGTTGAGCCCCTGGGCGACCCACACCAGCCCACCGAGGACGAGCACGGCGCCGACGACGACGAGGAGGATGCGCATGTGCCGATCGTACTCGTCGAATGCACTTGCGGTCGGATGCCGCTTTGGCGATACTCCGCGCGTCGAAGCCGCAAACGAGCGGCGCCATGCCTATCGCTTCCTCTCCCCTCCACGTCCAACCGTCGGCCCGGGGCAGCGGCAAGAACCCGGGCCAGGCGCTGCGCGATGCGGAATCGACGCGGTTTCCAACCCACGTTTCTTGGGAGGGGTCATTCAGTGACCTACACCGATCAGGTGATCACCTGTTCCGACTGCGGGATCGATTTCGTGTTTTCCGCATCGGAGCAGGAGTTCTTCGCGGAGAAGGGCTTCTCGTCCGCTCCGAAGCGCTGCTCCTCGTGCCGCGCCCAGCGCCGCGCCTCCGGCGGCGGCGCGAGCAGCTACGGCGGGGGCGGTGGCTACGGCGGCGGCTCGCAGGGCCCGCGCGAGATGCATGACGCGGTCTGCGCCCGCTGCGGCAACGAGACCCAGGTGCCGTTCCGACCAACGGGCGCGCGCCCGGTCTACTGCTCGGACTGCTTCCGGATGATGCGCGGATAGCCCACGCACACTTCGCGAGACCGATGCGGGCGGCTACGTGGCCGCCCGTTTTCGCTACCTCCGAGCCGGGCTTCCGAGGCGTTCGAGGCGCACGCGCTCCATGCCGAGTTGGCGAGGCGGGTGAACTGGCCGGTAGCTCGCCTGGTCGGCCGGCGGCCGCTTTGGTTCATGCGGGCCTATCATTGAGGGCGCACGCTCACATTGGGCAGACAACTTGCGGAGCACGAAGCAGATGACCTCCCAGCACGACGCGTGGCATGAGCTCGGGCAGCAGCTGCGCGTCGACTCGATCCGATCTTCGAGCGCGGCGGGGAGCGGGCACCCGACGTCCTCAATGTCCGCGGCCGACCTGATGGCCGTGCTGCTGTCGAAGTACCTGCGCTACGACTTCGGCACGCCCGACGACCCGCGCAACGACCACCTGATCTTCAGCAAGGGCCACGCGTCGCCGCTGCTGTACGCGATGTACAAGGCGGCCGGCGCCATCGGCGACGACGAGATGCTCACCTTCCGGCGCTTCGGCAGCCGGATCGAGGGCCATCCGACCCCGGTCCTGCCGTGGGTCGACGTCGCGACCGGGAGCCTCGGCCAAGGGCTGCCGATCAGCGTCGGAGTGGCGCTGGCCGGCAAGAAGCTCGACCGCCTGCCGTACCGCGTCTGGTGCCTCTGCGGCGACTCCGAGATGGCGGAGGGCTCGATGTGGGAGGCCTTCGAGCAGGCCGGCTTCCACGGGCTCGACAACCTGATCGCCATCATCGACGTCAACCGCCTCGGCCAGACCGGGCCGACGATGCACGAATGGGACACCGATGCCTACCGTCGCCGCGCGAAGGCGTTCGGCTGGAAGGCGATCGAGATCGACGGGCACGACATCGCCGCCATCGATCGGGCCTTCGCGCGAGCCATCGAGACGACCGGCCGGCCGACGGTGATCATCGCCCGCACGGAGAAGGGCCACGGCGTGAAGGCGGTCGCCAACCAGCCGGGCCGCCACGGCAAGCCGCTTGACGACCCGGACGCCGCGATCGAGGAGCTCGGCGGCATCCGGGACATCCACGTCGACGTCGTCAAGCCCGAGATCACCGGCGAGCCGCATCGGTTCCCGACGATCGAGCTGAGGCTGCCGTCCTACGAGCCGGGAACGAAGGAGGCGACGCGCAAGGCGTTCGGTGACGCGCTCGTGGCGCTGGGCAAGGCGCGCAGTGAGGTCGTGGCGGTCGACGGCGAGGTCGGCAACAGCACGTACACCGAGGAGTTCGCGAAGGAGATGCCGGAGCGCTTCTTCCAGTCGTACATCGCCGAGCAACAGATGGTCGCCACCGCCATCGGCTTCCAGGTGCGCGGCTGGAAGCCCTTCGCGGCCACGTTCGCCGCCTTCCTCAGCCGTGCGTACGACTTCGTGCGCATGGGCGCGGTCAGCCGCGCGAACATCGCGCTGGCCGGGTCGCATGCCGGGGTCAGCATCGGCGAGGACGGGCCGTCGCAGATGGCGCTCGAGGACCTCGCCGCGTTCCGGGCCGTGCACGGATCGACCGTCCTCTACCCGAGCGACCCGAACCAGACCGCCGCCCTCGTGCCGCAGATGGCCGACCGCACCGGGATCGTGTTCATGCGGACCACGCGCGAGAAGACGCCGATCCTCTACGCACCCGGCGAGGACTTCCACATCGGTGGCTCGCGGGTCGTCCGCCGGAGCGATGACGACGCCGTGACCCTGATCGGTGCCGGCATCACGCTGCACGAGGCCGTCGCCGCCGCGGAGAAGCTGGCCAACGAGGGGATCACCGCGCGGGTGATCGACCTCTACAGCGTCAAGCCGATCGACGTCGAGACGGTGCGGGCCGCCGGGCGCGAGACCGGCGCGATCGTGACCGTCGAGGACCACTGGCCGGAGGGCGGCATCGGCGACGCCGTGCTCGATGCCCTCGCCGCCGAGCAGCCGCACCCGGTGGTCGTGAAGCTCGCCGTGCGAGCGATGCCCGGTTCGGGCACGCCGGCCGAGCTGCTGGCGGCGGCCGGGATCGACGCGACCCATATCGCCGATGCGGCGCGCGAGCTCGCGGGGCGCGCGGGCGCGCGTGGACGTCCGACGGCCGAGGTCGGCTCCGGCCGGCGCGAGTGAGCAAGGAGGCATCGCAGATGACCGGAGCGGAGCAGGACCGTCGGGAGGCGGCGACCACCGACCAGGACGGCGAGGCGGAGCGCATGGTGCGCGACGGGTCGAACGCCCTCCATCGGCTCCATGCCGAGCAGGACCAGAGCCCGTGGATCGACTTCATCGACCGGGAGCTGATCGCGAGTGGCAAGCTCGAGCAGATGGTGGCCGACGGCATCCGCGGCCTCACCAGCAACCCGACGATCTTCGCCAAGGCCGTCGCCTCCGGCCAGTACGACGAGCTCGTGCGACGCGAGATCGCCGCCGGCGACGGCGCACGCGAGATCTACGAGGCGATCGCCGTTGCCGACGTCGGTGACGCGGCCGACGTCCTGCGCCGGGTCTACGACGAAGCGGACGGGGCCGATGGCTTCGCCAGCATCGAGGTCGAGCCCGACCTGGCCGAGGACGCCGATGCGACGCTGGCGCGAGCGCGCGAGCTGTGGGCGCGCCTCGACCGCCCGAACGTGTTCATCAAGATCCCGGCCACCGAGGCCGGCATCCCGGCCATCGAGAACGCGATTGCCGAGGGCATCAACGTCAACGTCACGCTGATGTTCAGCGTCGAGATCTACAAGCGCGTCGCGCGTGCCTACATCGCCGGCCTGCGGCGCCGGCTCGAACGCGGCGAGGATGTCACTCGGGTGGCAAGCGTGGCCTCGTTCTTCGTCAGTCGGGTCGACACGAAGGTCGACAAGCACCTCGACGAGGTCGGCACGCCGGAGGCGCTCGCGGCACGGGGCAAGGCGGCGATCGCCAACGCGAAGATGGCCTACGAGGCCTTCGGCCAGATCTTCGGCGGCGACGAATTCGCCGATCTGCGCGCCGCCGGCGCGCGGGTCCAGCGATGCCTGTGGGCCAGCACGAGCACGAAGAACCCCGACTATCGCGACGTCCTCTACGTCGAGGAGCTGATCGGCCCCGAGACGGTCGACACGATGCCGATCGAGACGATCACCGCCTTCCTCGACCACGGCGACGTGCAGCGCACGCTCGACCGCGACGTCGACGTTGCGCGCCGGGCGCTCCGCGAGGTCGAGGCCAACGGCATCACGATGCAGCGCGTCACCGACGAGCTGATCGCCGAGGGCGTCGCCAGCTTCGCGAAGAGCTTCGACGAGCTGATCGAGACGATCGAGTCGAAGCGCGAGGAGCTCGCCCCGGCATGACCGACCTCGACGCCGCGATCCGCTCGCGGCTTGGGGCGTGGACGGCGGACCGCGTGGCCGATCGCCTGTGGGCGAAGGACGGCTCGCTGTGGGCCGAGTCCGGGAAGCCACCCGAGGAGGTCGCGCGGTGGCTCGGCTGGCTGGACCTGCCGGCGTCGATGAGCGAGCGCGTGACCGAGCTCGAGCACCTCGCCCGCGACGTCCGCGAGGACGGGTACCGGCGCGCGGCGGTGCTCGGCATGGGCGGCTCCAGCCTGGCGCCCGAGCTCTTCAGCCGCGTCTTCGGCTGGGCGGGCGGCGCCGCCGCCAGCGGGGCGGCATCCGCCGACGGTCTGGAGCTGCGCATCCTCGACTCGACCCACCCCGACGTCGTGCGCGGGTTCCGGTCCTGGGCATCGGAGCAGCGCACGCTCTTCCTCGTCAGCTCGAAGTCCGGCTCGACGACCGAGCCCAACGCCTTCCAGGCGGCGATGGGCGAGATCGCGCCGGCGCTCGACTTCATCGCCATCACCGATCCCGGCACCTCGCTCGCGGACCTCGCCCGTGCCCAGGAGTTCCGCGGCATCGTGGAGGCGCCGCCCGACGTCGGCGGCCGCTACTCCGCGCTCACCGTCTTCGGCCTCGTGCCGGCCGCGCTCAACGGCGTCGACGTCGGCGGGCTGCTGGAGCGGGCGACGCGCATGGCCGATGCCTGCCGGGCCGCCGACGCGGCGGAGAACCCGGGCCTGCGCCTCGGGGCGTTCATCGGCGAGGCCGCGCTCGCCGGCCGCGACAAGCTCACGATCCTCACCGGTGAGCGGCTCGCGTCGGTCGGCGACTGGGCCGAGCAGCTCGTCGCCGAGTCGACCGGCAAGGCCGGCACCGGCGTCGTGCCGATCGTCGGCGAGCCGGTTCTCGCCCCCGACGCCTATGCGGATGACCGCGCTTTCGTCCGCGTTCGGCTGGCCGGGGAGCACGAGCCGGAGCTCGACGCGCTGGCCGACGCACTCGCCGCCCGCGGTCACCCGGTCGAGCGCCTCGACCTCGCCGATCCAATCGACGTCGGCGCGGAGTTCGTGCGCTGGGAGATCGCGACCGCGGTGGCCGGCATCGTCCTCGGGATCGACCCCTTCGACCAGCCCAACGTCACCGAGTCGAAGGACGCCACGACCGGCCTGCTGGAGGCGTTCCGCGAGCGCGGCGTCCTGCCGCAGCCGATGCCGCTGCTGAGCGAGCCGGGCGTCGCGGTCAGCGCCGACCCATCGGCCATCGGCGACGCGCCGGTCAGCGTCGACGGTGCAGTGAGCCAGCTCTTGAGCCTCGCCCGGCCGGGGATCGACTACGTCGCGATCCTCGCCTACCTGCCGCAGGACCGGGACGTCGAGGCGCGGCTCCAGGCGATCCGCGCCCGCATCGGTTCCGCGACGGGTGCAGCCACCACGCTCGGCTTCGGCCCGCGATTCCTCCACTCCACGGGGCAGCTGCACAAGGGCGGGCCGGACACCGGGGTCTTCCTGCAGCTCACCGCCGAACCGTCGAAGGACCTGCAGATCCCCGGCTGGGAGGAGTCGTTCGGCACGCTCATCGCCGCCCAGGCGCTCGGCGACCTCGCGTCGCTCCAGAAGCGAGGCCGGCGGGCGATGCGGCTGCACTTCGGGAGCCGGGACGACGGGCTGGGGAGGCTCGAAGCGATGGTCGGCGCGACGTTGTCGGTCTAGGCAGATGGAAGGGAGCACGATGCAGGTCGCCATTGCGGGGCTGGGAAGGATGGGCGCCGGGATGGCGCGCCGCGCGGCGCGCGGCGGCCACGACGTCGTTGCCTGGAACCGGACCGAGTCGGTGAGCACGCAAGTCGCCGCGGAGCCGGAGAACGGTGGCCGAGTTGCGGTCGCCGAGCCGCTCGAGCGGCTGATGGAGCTGATGACCCCGCCTCGCCACGTCGTCATCAGCGTGCCCTCCGGCGACGCGACGTTCGCGATGGTCGATCAGCTGGCGGGGATCCTCGAGCCTGGCGACGTGATCATCGACTCGGGCAACAGCCGCTTCCACGACTCGAAGCGGCATGCCGCCGCGCTCGAGGAGAAGGGGATCGAGTGGCTCGACATGGGCGTCTCGGGCGGCGTCTGGGGCCTGGAGGTCGGCTTCTGCGCGATGCTCGGCGGCAAGCGCGAGGTCTTCGAGCGATTCGAGCCGGTGGTGCGGACGCTGGCGCCGGAGGGCGGCTACCTGTACTGCGGCGCGGCCGGGGCCGGCCACTACACGAAGATGGTCCACAACGGCATCGAGTACGGGATCATGCAGGCCTACGGCGAGGGATTCGACATCCTCCACGCCAGTGACTACGACCTCGACCTGGCCGCGATCGCGCGGATGTGGAACCACGGCTCGGTCATCCGCTCCTGGCTGCTCGAGCTGGCGGGCAACGCCTTCGAGAAGGAGGGCAACGACCTCGAGGCGATCAAGGGCTTCGTGAGCGACTCGGGCGAGGGGCGCTGGACGGTGGCCGAGGCGATCGACCACGACGTGCCGGCGCCGATCATCACGCTCAGCCTGATCGAGCGCTTCCGCAGCCGCCGCGAGCCGGACTCCTACACCGATCGCGTCCTCGCCGCCCTCCGCAACGAGTTCGGCGGCCACGCGATCAAGGGTCGCGAGTAGCACCGATGGCAACGCGCACGGTCGACGCCCCGCCGGCGGACGTTCGCCCGCCCCACGAGGTGGTCGCCGGGGTCTCGCAGCCCAACCCGTTGCGCGAGGGGCTGCGCCACGATCGGATGGCCGAGCCGTGCACGATGATCATCTGCGGTGCCACCGGCGACCTCACCGAGCGCAAGCTGGCGCCGGCCCTCCACAACACGTTCATGGGCGGGTTCCTGCCGTCCGAGTTCACGGTCGTCGGCTTCGCCCGCCGCGAGTGGACCGATGCGGAGTTCCGCGACCACCTGCTCGCCGCCGTCAACAAGTACAGCCGCAACAAGCCGGTGAAGCCGGAGATCTGGGATTCCATCGCCCCCGCGATCGAGTACCACCGCGGCGACTTCAACGACCCCGAGGCGTTCGCCGAGCTCGCCAAGCGGCTCGACCGCATCGACCGGGACCGCGGAACGGCCGGCAACCGGCTCTTCTACCTCGCCGTCCCGCCGAGCCTTTACCCAGAGATCGTCCAGCACCTCGACCGTGCGGGGCTCGCGGCGAGCGGCGAGCGGCGGGCGAGCGGATCGAAGCGCGGTTGGACGCGCGTCATCGTCGAGAAGCCGTTCGGCTACGACCTCGAGTCGGCGCGTGCCCTCAACCGGGAGATCGCCGAGGTCTTCGACGAGGAGCAGGTCTATCGGATCGATCACTACCTCGGCAAGGAGACCGTCCAGAACCTCGCCGTCTTCCGATTCGGGAACGGCCTCTTCGAGCCGATCTGGAACCGCCGCTACATCGACTCGGTCCAGATCACGGTGGCAGAGACCGTCGGCGTCGAGGGCCGCGGCGAGTTCTACGACGGGACCGGCGCGCTTCGTGACGTCGTCCAGAACCACGGCCTCCAGCTGATGACGATGTTCGCGCTGGAGCCCCCGGTCGAGTTCGAGCCCGAGGACCTGCGCGACGAGAAGCTCAAGGTGCTGCGCGCCGTGAAGCCGATGGCGCCCTCGGACGTCGCCGCCAACGTCGTCCGCGGCCAGTACGTCTCCGGCTGGGTCGAGGGAGAGCGCGTCATGTCGTATCGCGACGCGCCGGAGGTGCCTGCGGACTCGGAGACCGAAACGTTCGTGGCTCTGAAGCTGGCGATCGACTCCTGGCGCTGGGCCGGTGTGCCGTTCTACATCCGCACCGGCAAGACGCTCCCGAGCCGGGTGACCGAGATCGCGGTCCAGTTCCGCCGCGCTCCGTTGGCGCTCTTCTCGCGCGCCGGCGTGAGCCAGGTCGACCCGAACGTGCTCGCGATTCGGGTCCAGCCCGACGAGGGCATCCTCCTGCGCTTCGGCGCCAAGGTCCCGGGCCAGGGGCTTCAGATCCGTACGGTGAACATGGACTTCCGCTACGGGTCCTCGTTCGCCGTGGACTCGCCGGACGCGTACGAGACGCTCCTGATCGACGCGATGATCGGCGACAGCAGCCTCTTCACCCGCGACGACGAGGTCGAGCGCGCGTGGGAGATCCTCGACCCGATCCTGAAGGCCTGGGCCGCCGGCGAGGGTGGGCCGCTCCACTTCTACGGCGCCGGGACCTGGGGCCCGCCCGCGGCGGACGAGCTGCTCGAGCGTGACGCGCGGGAGTGGCGCCGGCCATGACCAACGGGCCGTCGCACATCGTCACCGAGGAGCAGGCCGTCCATCGGCGGCTCATGCGCTTCGGCGAGCACGAGAGCCTGGCAACGCCGCTGTGGGAGGCTCACGACACGACCGTGCGCGACATCGCCGCGTACCTGGCGTCCCTGTGGGACCCGCCGTCGCGCCCGGGCGAGGAGGGGAGCCCGCTCGTCACCGAGAAAGGTCTGCCGCACGCACGCGCATCAGTGCTGAACCTGATCGTCACCGTCGTCGACGACGCGGCCGCCGACCGGATCGTCCACACGCTGATGGACCTCGGCGTCCGCCACCCGTCGCGCGCGATCGTGCTCGTCGCCCAGCCCGGCCCGGGTGTGCGGCCGCTCGACGCGCGCATCAGCACGCACTGCCACGCTGCGGGCGGCGACGGCGACGACCGCGTCTGCTTCGAGGAGGTCGTGCTGACCGTCCGGGGCGAGGCTGCGGAGCACCTGTCCGGCGTCGTCGCGCCGCTCCTCATCCACGACCTGCCCACACACGTCTGGTGGCCGGGCGACCCGCCTTTCAACGATCCGGTCTTCGACCAGCTCGTCGAGATGGGCGACCGCGTGCTGTTCGACTCGTCCGACTTCGGGGACCTGCTCAGCGGCCTGCGCCGCCTCGGAACCCTGCGCCACGACAGCGGCATCGGCGACCTTTCCTGGGAGCGGTTGGCGTGGTGGCAAGAGCTGACCGCGCAGTTCTTCGACGCGCCGCGCTTCCGCCGCTACCTGCCAAACCTGAGCCGGCTCCTGATCCGGTACGCGGTCACGCCGCCGAACGGCGAGGGAGCCGATACGGATGCCGACTCGTCCGCACCAGGGGTCGCCTCGCCGATGGTCCAGGCGCTGCTCTACGCCGGCTGGATCGCGACCCGCCTCGGCTGGCGCCGGCATCGGACGCTCGAGCCGATGGACGGCGGGGCCTTCCGGCTCCGGCTCGAGGGCAAACACGAGATGGTCGAGCTCGCGGTCGCACCGGAGGCGACGAGTGCGGTGGCCCCCGGCGAGCTGACAAGCGTCCGCCTGCGCTCGCTCGGGGAGACCGGCGCGGCCGAGTTCATCGTCGACCGCGACGGAGACGACGCGATCGTCGCCACGAATGCCGACGGCATGACCGCGCTCATCCGCAGGGTGGCGATGGACGTGCCGCGCGAGGCCGAGCTGCTCAGCGCGCAGCTCAGCGACGACGTCGTCGATCCGGTCTTCGAAGCGGCGATGCGGGCGGCGGCCATCCTCCTCGCCTCCGCCCGCGAGACCCCGGCATGATCGACCTCGACGTGCGCGACGACGCGGGCGCCGTCGCGCGTGAGGCCGCGAACCGCTTCACCTCGATCGTCGCGGATGCCGTCGAGCACCGTGGGATCGCGCGCGTGGCCATGTCGGGCGGCAGCACACCGAAGGCGGTCTACCCGCTGCTCCTCGAGCCGGCGCGCCGCGACGCGATCGACTGGTCGGCGGTCGAGTTCTTCTGGGGCGACGAGCGCGCGGTCCCGCCCGACCACCCCGAGTCCAATTTCGGCGTCGCCTACGGGATGCTGATCAGCCACCTTCCGGGGGTTCGCCCGCATCGGATCCACCGCATGCAGGCGGAGTCGCCGGACCCCGATGCCGCGGCCCTCGCCTACGAGACGGAGCTGCGCCTCGCCTTCGACGCCCGCGGCGATGCGCCGCCCGCCTTCGACCTCGTCTGGCTGGGCATGGGCGCCGACGGCCACACGGCCAGCCTTTTCCCGGGCACCACGGCGCTCGACGAGCGTGAGCGCTGGGCGGTCGCGAACTGGGTTCCGAGCCACGAGGTGTGGCGCCTGACCCTGACCTTCCCGGTCCTCGAGGTCGCGCGCGAGACGCTGTTCGTCGTCACCGGCGCCGACAAGGCCGATGCCCTGGCGCGGGTCCGATCCGGCGACCCGGAGATGCCGGCCGCGAAGGCCGGCGGCCTGGCCGTGCGCTGGATCGTCGACGCGGCGGCGGCCGCCCAGGTCGTCTGACGCGATGCCGCCGCTCACCTGGCTGGTGGTGGCGATCGTCGCCGGCGTTGCCGCCTACCTCGTCGCCTGGCCGGCGTGGCAGGCGTATCGGGCCCGTGAGGCGCGTGACACGAACAGCGAGCGGTACCTGGCCTGGCGTGGCCGGGCCCCACGCACGCCGAGCGCGCGGGAGGGGATGACCGGCGAGGAGCGGCGGCGGATCTGGGGTGGTGCCGCGTTCGGCGTGCTCGCCGTCCTCGCGCTGATCGCCTTCTTCGCCACCACGGGCTGACCGATGCGCGTCGAGCTCCTGTACGCCGACGGCGACCCGGCCGCGATGCCCGCCCGCCAGAACCTCGTCGAGGTGCTCACCGAGGACGCCTTCGAGACGCCGATCCAGATGGTGGCGGTCGCCTCCGCCGACGACGCCGAGCTGCTCGGGATGCATGGGTCGCCATCGATCCGGATCGACGGCGAGGACATCGATCCCGACCGCATCGGGCCGATCGGGCTGCATGCGCGCGACTACGGCGCCGGCCCGGTGCCGGACAAGCCGCTCATTCGCCGCGCGGTGCAGCGCGCACGTGGCTGGGCCCACGCGCCTCGCGAGGGATAGGGCGGCTTCAGAGCGCGTTCGGCGGGCGAGGGGTAGACTCGGCCGCAACAGCACATGTCCGCCACGAAACGGCCGAGCACTTCGAGTCTCCGCCGCTATCTGACATCACGCCCATACATCTCCGTCGCCGACATTCGCCGCCGATTCGGCCTCGAGGCCGATGCGATGAGCCACATCGCGCGCAACGGCACCTCGGCCTACATCGGCCTGCCCGAGCGTGAGGCGCGAAGCTCCAGGACCTCTGGCAGCGCGACGAGGTCGGTGTCGAGCTCTCCGTCGAGGTCCGCGCGCCGGTGGTCGTCGGCATCTATCCGATGCGGATCGCCCGCTTCGTCATGGACCAGGCCGCGTACGGCCACGCGAACGGTAACGGCAACGGCGTGCATCCTCCGCGAGCCCCGTCATCGACACGCCGGGAGCCGTTGTCGACGAGGCCGGATGAAGGTCGCCGCGGTCATCACCGACCTGCTGCTCTACAGCCGCATCGAGTCGGCGGCGCGGGTGGCCGGAGTCACACCTGGCGCGGGTCGATTCCCCCACCTGGTTCCGCCCGACGCGGACGTCGTCCTCGTCGACTGGTCGGCGCGCCAGCCGGACTGGCCCGATGCGCTCCGCCGGCTCGAAGGCGAGCGAGTAATTCTGTTCGGACCGCACACCGATCTCGAGGCTCACGCCGCTGCGCGCGCCGCCGGACTCGGTCCGATATGGGCTCGATCGAAGTTCGTCGCCGAGTTGCCATCGCTCCTGGTACCGTTCGCCCCTCACCGGCCCTGAGGGCACCGCAGACTCCTTGACCCGCTAGGACCTTGGTACTACGCTGGTCCCACGGAGACTGATGCTGCCCGCTGTCTCCCGCGTCTTGTCCCCGACCGTGAGCCGAACCCGAGCACGGCGAGCGGGGATCCATACACCGGGGACACGGAGGATCACCGAGGGGCCGCGTCTGACCGCACGCTGCCATCGGGTGCCGAGCCCGTCATCTGCGCATGCCTCGCCCTGTACACCCCGTGCCCCAAGACAGGTATAGGGAGAAGCCATGGTTACAACACGACGGACGTGGGGAGCGCTGACGCTACTCGTCGGTGCCTTCCTGCTAGCCCTCCTCGCCGCGGTGCCGATCCGCGCGGCAAGCGTCAGCCCGATTGTGGTGACGGAGACGGCCAATCAGACATGCCAGGAGCTTGCCGACCAGTATGCCCCGGGTGAGACCTGGATCGAGCTCAAGTTCGACGCCACACCGAGCGGAACGCACCCCGTCTCCGATGGCATCTTGAGCGTGACGATTTCCAATGGGACGAACGACTCCTTCGACTGGAGTTCCAACATCGGCGTCGATGCTGTGTTCGTGAAGGGCGGCTCCGGCGGCTCCCACTTGTACATCTACGACCCGCCGCCGCCGGAGGCCACCGGAGACACCGGACTTGTGATCCCGAATGCGGCCAACAACGACATCAGCCACATCAGCTTCTGCTACGACATCGAGCTCCAGATCACGAAGACGGCGACTCCGTCATTCGCTCGCGCTTGGGACTGGACGATCGACAAGACGAGTGACACGACCGAGCTGACACTGTCGCCTGGTCAGTCGATCATGGTCGACTACGAAGTGACGATCGACGCGACGTCCGCCGATTCGAACTTCGCCGTGTCAGGCAACATCAGCATCTTCAACCCACATCCATCGGCTGCCGCGACAGTCGCGACCGTCACCGACGTGATCACACCCGGCGCCATCGCGGCTCCTGTGAGTTGTCCTGGTGGCCTGCCCCAGGCGCTCGCCGCCGGTGCGACGCTCGTCTGCACGTACACGTCGCCACTCCCGGACAATGCTGACCGCACGAATACCGCGACGGTCACGACGACCGGACCGATCGACGGAGGGTCCGGAACTGCGGCCATCGACTTCGATGGCGTGGCGCCAACCACCGAGACCGATGAGTGCGCGCTCGTTGTCGACGACGCCGGAACTCCCGGCATCTCCGACGACGTCACCCTGAACGGGGGCGTCGAGTACTGCGCCTCCAGCGGTCTGCCGAAGACGTTCACCTATCAGCTCCAGGTCGGACCATATGACGACCCGGAGGAGTGCGGCGAGAACACGTTCACGAACACCGCAACGCTCACCGAAAACGACACCGACCGTGAGGTGTGGGACGATCACGACATCGTCGTCACCGTTCCGTGCGAAGAGGGTTGCACCCTGACGCAGGGGTACTGGAAGACGCACTCGCAGTTCGGCCCCGCACCGTTCGACGATGCATGGTTCACCATCGGCGACGTCGATGGCGACGGCACCTCTGAGGGCGCCGCCGAGAGGTTCTTCTCGAGCGGAAAGACCTGGTACCAGATCCTCTGGACGCCGCCATCGGGCGGGAACGCCTACCTGCAGCTGGCGCACCAGTACATCGCTGCCAAGCTGAACATCGTGAACGGGGCGGACACGACCGCGGCCGTCAGTGCGGCGATCACCGGCGCGGAGGCGTTCTTCCCTGGCAAGACGCCGTCGACGTCGCTGAACAACGCGACGAAGAACCAGGTGAAGGGTTGGGCCACCACCCTTGACCGGTTCAACAACGGGCTCATCGGACCCGGTCACTGCGACGAATAGGACTGCCTGAGACCCACTGCCTGCGAGGGCCCGGCTCCGGCCGGGCCCTCGTTCTACGTCCGGGGACGGACGGTCGTCTCCTGGCCGTCAGGCGTGTCTCGAACCTCCACGCCCAGGGCCGCCAGCTCGTCGCGGATGGCGTCGGAGGCGGTGAAGTCTCGTGACTCGCGCGCTGCGGCGCGGCGCTCGAGGAGCTCGGCCGCACCCTCGGGAAGGGGCACCTCGACCTCCGCCGGCAGCTCCAGCGACAGCCCGAGGACGCGGTCGAAGTCGAGCAGCAGGGCGCGGCGCTGCGCAACGGTCAGCGAGGTGTCGGCAGCGACCTCGTGAGCGATCGCCAGCGCCCGCGGCGTGGCGAGGTCGTCGGCGACCGCATCGGTGAATCGCGCGCGATAGGCGGCGCATCGGCTCAGCCGAGAGGTCCACCGGCTCGTCCGGGCCGGCAGCCGCGCGACGCAGCCGCGCCAGGCCGGAGGTCGCGGCGTGCATCGCGTCATCGGTGAAGTCGAGCTTTGACCGATAGTGGGCGGTCAGCGCCAGGTAGCGGAAGGCGAGCGGCTCGTAGCCCTTCTCTGGGAGCTCGGCGACGCGGATGATGTTGCCCGCGCTCTTCGCCATCTTCGCCTCGTCCATCGTCAGGAACTCGCCGTGCATCCAGACGCTGACGACCGGATGGCCGAGGACGCCCTCCGACTGCGCGATCTCGTCCTCGTGGTGCGGGAACTTCAGGTCGATGCCGCCGGTGTGGACGTCGAATCGCTCGCCGAGCAGCTCGAGCGACATCGCCGAGCACTCGATATGCCATCCGGGGAAGCCGTCGCCCCAGGGTGACGGCCACTTCATCAGCCTGCTGGCCCCGGCGCGCTTCCAGAGTGCGAAGTCGGCGGGATCGCGCTTGTCGGACTCGACCTCGACCCGGTGGCCGGCGTGCGTCTCCTCGACCTTCTGGCCGGAGAGCTGGCCGTAGCCGGGGAACTCGCTGACGTCGTAGTAGATCGTGCCGTCGACCTCGTAGGCCAGGCCCTTGTCCACCAGCCGCGAGGTCATGTCGATCATCTGGTCGATGTAGTCGGTCGCCTTCGGCATCACGTCGACCGGCAGGATGTTGATGAGCGCCTCGTCCTCCAGCCAGGCCCGCGTGTAGAAGTCGGCGATCTCGGCCGGCGACTTGCCCTCCGTCTCGGCCGCGAGCTCGATCTTGTCCTCGCCCTCGATCGCGTCGAGCTGGTCGTCGCGCATGTGCCCGACGTCGGTGATGTTCTTCACGTAGCGCACCTCGTAACCGAGGTACTCGAGCGTCCGATGCAGCAGGTCGCCGAAGAGGTACGTGCGCAGGTTGCCGATGTGCGCGTACTTGTAGACCGTGCTGCCGCAGGTGTAGACGGTCACCAGCCCGGGCTCGATCGGCACGAGCGGCTCGGCTCGCCGGGTCAGCGAGTTGTGCAACCGGACCTGGGGGAGGTTCGCCTTCATGGGGTTCGGATTGTAGCTACTCATCCGGCGTATATACATATATACGCAGGCAGCCACTACCATGAGACCGATGCCGTCCACGGACTACCCGCTCACCCTGGGCGAGGAGCCTCGCTTCTGCCCGGCCTGCGGCCGGCCGGTCGAGCAGCGCCTGCTCGAGGCGGATCACCGCCCGCGGCTCGTGTGCGCCGAGGGCCACGTCACCTGGCGCAACCCGCGCGTCGTCGTCGGCACGCTGCCGGTCGACGGTGGGCGGGTCTACCTGGCGCGCCGCGCCATCGAGCCGGCGATCGGGCGGTGGGGAAACCCGAGCGGCTACCTCGAGCTCGGCGAGTCGGTGCAGGAGGGCGCGCGCCGCGAGACCGAGGAGGAGACCGAGCTGCGGGTCGAGGTCGGCCGGCTGATCGGCGTCTACTCGCGGCCGCATGCCGGGATCGTGACGATCGCCTTCGAGGCGACGGTCGTCGGCGGCCGGGCCGAGCCCGCGGCCGAGACGAGCGAGGTGCGAGCGTTCGGCCCCGACGAGATCCCGTGGGACGAGATCGCCTTCAGCACCGCCGAGAGCGCGCTGCGCGACTGGGTCGCCGGGCTGCCGGGACGCGGCTCCGCGTTCCAGCCCGAGCTCTACGTCGAGGGCGATCCGTCCGAGTAGGTCGGCGCCGCTGGATAGGTGACCTCTCCGCGGACCGGCACGGCGGCGCCGAGGAGGAGGCCGTAGCCGATCGTCGCGGCGATCGGTGCGAGCTCGGCGGCGAGGATCGGCACGCCGAGGCCCTGCGCCAGCCCGGCGGCGATGAGCGCCCACGCCAGCAGCGCCACGATTGGTGCGGCCGTTGCGAGCGTGGCGCGGACGGTGAAGAAGCGGGCGAAGAAGTACGCGAAGCACATGCCGATGAGCGCGCCACCGAGCTGGATCGCGGCGAGGCCGAGGACGAAGGCGAGCTCCGGCGTGTTGGCGATCGGCGAGATCGCCATCGCCAGCGGGCGGAGCGGGCGCAACGGGTCGCCGTGGATCGCCCCGCCGAGCAGCATGGCGATGGCCGCCCAGACGTAGGCGCCCGCCAGGCCCGTCACGAAACCACGGTAAGCCAACCGCAGGCCCATCACCTCGGTCATGGGGCTGAGCGTAGGCCCGGCCGCGGCCGATTCAGAGCGTGCCGAAGGTCCGGTACCCCACCGTACCTCGGCCGGAGCGAGTCAGGCGGGGCGAGTGAAGGCGGCGACCGCATTCTGGCCGCCGAATCCGAAGCCGTTGACGAGGACGACGTCGAGGTCGGCGCGGCGCGCGACGTTCGGAACGTAGTCGAGGTCGCAGTCGGGGTCGGGCGTTTCCTGGTTGATCGTCGGCGGCAGCAGCCCGTCGCGGATGGCGAGCACGGCGGCGAGCGCAGAGATCGCGCCGGCCGCACCGAGCGTGTGGCCGACCATGCTCTTGTTGCTCGTGACCGCCAGCCGGTCGGCGTGGTCGCCGAAGGCGGCGCGGATCGCCCGCGTCTCGGTGGCGTCGTTCAGGGGCGTCGAGGTTCCGTGGGCCATGATCGCCTGGACCTGCTCCGGCTCGAGATGCGCGTCGCGCACGGCTCGCCGCATCGCCCGCGTCGCGCCGGCGCCGGACGGCTCGGGCGCCGAGATGTGGAAGGCGTCGGCGGTGAGCGCGCCGCCGGCCAGCTCGGCGAGGATCGGCGCGCCGCGGGCCTCGGCGTGGTCGATCGCCTCGACCACGGCCACGACGGCCGCCTCGCCGAAGACGAAGCCGTCGCGGCCGGCGTCGAACGGCCGAGAGGCGCGGGTCGGGTCGTCGTTGCGCTTCGAGAGGGCGCCCATGTTGCCGAGCGCGGCGAACGAGACCGGCAGGATGGCCGCCTCGGTGCCGCCGGTCACGACGACGTCGACGTCGCCGTGCTCGATCAGCCGCTGCGCCTCGACGAATGCCTGCACGCCGGCGGCGCACGCCGCGACCGAGGTGATGACCGGGCCGGTGATCCCGTTCTGGATGCTGATCTGGCAGGCGGCCATCGACGGCGACATCATCGGCACCGTGAACGGGCTGACGCGCGCCGGCCCTCTCGTCATCAGCGTCACCTCGCCGGCGGTCACCTCGTCCAGCCCGCCGCCGCCGGTGTTGACAACCACGGCCACGTCGTCGCGGTTGTGCTCGTTGATGGCGAGGCCGGAGTCGTCGATGGCCTGCCGCGCGGCGGCGACCGCCAGCTGGCTGAAGCGGGCCATGCGGCGCGCCTGCTTGAAGTCCATCCAGTCGCGCGGATCGAAGCCCTTCACCTCGGCGGCGATGCGCACCTCGTAGTCGGTTGCGTCGAACTGGGTGATCGGCGCCACGCCGGAGACGCCATCGGTCAGGTTGCGCCAGAAGGTCGCGACGTCGTTGCCGATGGGGGTGATCGCGCCGAGGCCGGTGACGACCGCCCGGCGCGCCGGGTCGCGGGGAGGCGGGGGTCTCATCCGGGCGCTGCCTCGGAGTATCTACTCATCCCAGCGGCGGAAGATGACCGTGCTGTTGTGGCCGCCCAGCCCCATCGAGTTCGAGAGGGTCACTCGCGCATCGGAGGCGCGGGCCTCGTTGGGCACGTAATCCAGCGTCAGCTCCGGGTCCGGGTGCCGGTAGTTGATCGTCGGCGGGATGCAGCCGGTCGTCAGGACCTTAACGCACACGAACGACTCGATCGCGCCGGCCGCCCCCATCGCGTGGCCGGTCATCGACTTCGTGCTCGAGACCGCCAGGCGGTCGGCATGCTCGCCGAAGACGTCGCGGATGGCCATCGTCTCGTATCGGTCATTCAACGGCGTGCTCGTGCCGTGGGCGTTGATGTAGTCGACCTGCTCGGGACCGATGCCGGCGCGCTGCAGCGCCGAGCGCATCGCGCGCTGGTTGCCCTCGCCGCGCTCCGCGGGCGCGGCCATGTCGAAGGCGTCGGCGGCCGACCCGTAGCCGATGACCTCGGCGATCGGCCGCGCGCCGCGCGCGAGCGCGTGCTGCAGCTCCTCGAGCACGAGCACCGCGGCGCCCTCGGAGACGACGAACCCGTCGCGGGTGGCATCAAACGGGCGGGACGCCATGGCCGCGTTGTACTCGCCGGTGTCGGGGTCCTTCGGGGTGCCGAGCGCGCGCATCTGTCCGAAGCCGGCGAAGGCCAGCGGCAGGAGCGGCGCCTCGGTGCCGGCGCCGAGCATGATGTCGGCCTGCCCGCGCACGATCGCCTCCATCGCCTCACCGACCGCGTGGCCGCCGGTGGCGCAAGCGCTGACCACGGCGAGGTTGTGGCCGCGGATGCCGAACTCGATCGCGACCTGCCCCGAGGGTGAGTCGGGGAGCATGTGCGGCAGCATGAACGGGCTCACGCGACGAGGGCCGCGCTCCATGAGCGTCTTGTGCCCGTCGAGGAGCAGTCCGATGCCGCCGATGCCGGTGCCGAAGACCATCCCGAACCGGTCGGCGTCGATCGACCCGTCGACCTGGCCGTTGTCGCCGAGGAGGCCGGCGTCGCGCAGCGCCTCCCCGCTTGCTGCCACCGCGAAGTGCGTGCTGCGGTCGTGACGGCGGGCGTCCTTGTGGTCCATGTAGTCGGTGGGCTCGAAGCCCTTCACCTCGCCCGCGACGTGCGGGTCGAAGTCCGTGGTGTCGAAGCTGGTGATGTCGGTGATGCCGGAGCGACCCGCGACGAGACTCTCCCAGGTCGCCTCGGCACCGATCCCGACCGGCGAGACGATGCCCATGCCGGTCACCACCGCGCGGCGGTCGGTCACGCCGGCGTCTCGCGGAAGGCGTTCAGCCAGGCGCGCGGATCGGGCAGGTCGACCGCGTGCGTCACGACCTCGGGGTTGATGCGGCGGATGAGGCCGGAGAGGACGCGGCCCGGGCCGACCTCGACGAAGTCGGTGACCCCGTTGCCGGCCATGCGGCGCACGCTGGCGGTCCACTGCACCCCGTGCACCAGGTGCTCGGTCAGCTCGATGCGCAGCCCGTCGGCGGTGCTGATGACCGTTGCGTGCACGTTGCCGAGCATCGGCACCTGCGGGTCGCGGAACGGCACGCGCGCCAGGATGCGGCCGAACTCGTCGCGCGCGCGGCGCATGAGCGGCGAGTGGCTGGCGACGCTGACGGTGAGGCGCACGGCCTTGCGGGCGCCGACCGTCTTGCTCATCTCGAGGGCGAACACGAGGGCCGGGACGACGCCCGACAGGACGACCTGTCCGGGAGCGTTCTGGTTGGCCACCGCGATCTCGCCGTGCTCGCTGGCGGCATCCAGGACCTCGTCGACCTGCTCGTCGGAGAGGCCGATGATGGCACCCATGCCACCGTCGATCCCGCGCTCCTGCATGATCCGCCCGCGCTCGCGGACGAGGCGCAGCGCATCGGCATAGTCGATGGCATTCGCCGCCACCGCGGCGGCGTACTGCCCGGCGGAGTGGCCGGCCAGCGCCTGCGGCGCGATCTCGATGCCCGCCTCGCGGGCCTCCTCGCGCATCGCCTCGAGGAAGGCGTAGCTGGTGGCGAGGATCGCGGGCTGGGCATTGACGGTCAGGTCCAGCTCTTCGGCTGGACCCTCGAGGATCATCTTGGACAGCGGGATGCCCAGCGCCTCGTCGGCACGCCGGTAGGCGGCCGCGGCGGCGGGTGAGCGCTTCACGAGGTCCGCTCCCATCCCCACGTATTGGGAGCCCTGCCCGGGAAAGACGAGGGCGACGGTCCGCCGCCTCGGGGCGTCGGCGACGTCGCGCGTCTGCGTGGTCATGCGCGTACTTCGGTTTTCGTGCCTTCGGGGAGTTGCGCGCGAGTATAGCCGAGCGTGCACGAATGGCCGAATTGCGGGGTTTGAGCGTGGACGCTCAGCGCGCCGCGTAGCGAGCCACGACCTCGGCCAGCACCGGGAGCCCGAAGGCCAGCGCCGAGACGGGCACGCGCTCGTCGTGGCCGTGGAAGAGGCTGAGGAACGGGGTGTCGGGCTCGAGCCGCAAGGGAGCGAAGCCGTAGCACGGGATGCCGAGCTCGGAGAGTGCCTTGGCGTCGGTGCCGGGGGTGATCATCATCGGCACCGGAGTTCCCTCGGGATCGGCGCGCAGCAGCGCCGCCTCCATCAGCCGCACGATCTCGGCGTCGGCCGGCCACTCGACGGGCGGCAGGGTGGCGATCGACTCGACGGTCGCGTCGTCGCCCACGACCGCCTGGAGCCGCGCCAGCAGCGCGGCCTGATCGGTGCCGGGCAGTGTGCGCACGTCGACCTCCGCCTCACCGGCGCCGGGGATGACGTTGACCTTCTTCCCGGATCGCAGGACGGTGGGCGTGACCGTGTCGCGCAGCATCGCGTCGATCGAGCGGCGCAGGACCGGGTCGTCGACGCCGTCCTCGAGGGCGGCGCGGGCGCCCGACGGATCGGTCTCGGCCAGGTCGGCGACGGCACCGAGGCCCATGGCGCGCAGGAAGTCGCCGACGACGCCGATCACGCGCGCCGGCCGCTCCGCCTGGTCGGCGGCGAGCGCCGCAACCGCCCGGGCGAGGCGGATGGCGGCGTTGGCGTCGTGCGGCATCGAGCCGTGGCCGGGCGTCCCGGTCGTCCGCAGCCGCGTCCAGGAGATCCCCTTTTCGGCGACCTGGATCGTGTAGAAGCGGCGGCCGCCGAGGGTCATCGAGTAGCCGCCGACCTCGTTGAGCGCGGCCGACGCCGGGCGCCCCGCCGCGTCGTGGAAGAGCTCCGGCCGCCGCTCGACGAGCCCGCGAGCGCCGTGCTCGCCGCCGGCCTCCTCGTCTGCGACGGCCGCGAAGATCACGTCTCGCTTCAGCTCGATCCCGGAGCGTTGCAGCGCAACCATCACCGCCAGCTCCATCGCGACCATGTTCTTCATGTCGACCGCACCGCGGCCCCAGACCACGCCGTCGACCAGATCGCCGCCGAACGGGTCGCGGGTCCAGGCCTCCGCATCGACGGGGACGACGTCGATGTGGCCGAGCAGGATGAGCGGCGGCTCGGTGGCCTCGCCGCTCGCCCGGAGGCGCGCGACGCATGAGCCGCGCCCCGGCGTCAGCTCGATCACCTCGGACGCGATCCCGGCCCCATCGAGAACCTCCGCGCAGTGGCGCGCGGCCGCCGTCTCCCCGCCGTGCGGGTCGCGGCCTGCGGCGACGTCGGGCCCGCCGTCGGGCGGGTTGACCGATGGGATCCGGATCAGCGCACGCAGGTCCTCGACGCAATCGTCGACGTCCAGGAACGGGGAGAGGTCGGTCATACGGTGGCCGGTTCCGGCCGCGGCCGGTAGGCGAGCATCGCGGCGCCGGCCACGAGGGGAGCGATCACGCCGACCATCATGCCGGCAACGATATCGACCTGTTCCCACAGCTGCGCGGCGGCAATCGAGCCGATCACGATGCCGAGGGTCGACAGCGCGTTGATGATGCCGAAGGTGCGGCCCAGCCGGCGCTCGGAGGCGGCATCGGCCAGCAGCGCGTACCACGACGCGCTGAACGCGGTGAGGCCGCCGCCCGCCAGCACGGCCAGCCCGTAGACCGCGGGCTGCGGCAGGCCGATCACGAGCCCGAGGCCGAAGCCCGCGAGCGCGATCGGCGACACGATCGCCACCTGGCGCCTCCCGACCCGATCCGCAAAGTGGGCGAGCGCCGGCCCGAGCAGGATGCTGCCGGCGCCGAAGAACGAGAAGGCGATCCCGACCTCGAAGATGCTCCACCCCAGCTCGGTTGTCGCCAGCGCGGCGTACGTCGTGATGAATGCGCCGTAGCTCGCCAGCAGGGCGAGGTTGGCGACGAGCAGGGCGGCCAGCGCGCCGACGCGGACCGGCTCCTCGGGCTCGCCATCGGTCTCGGCGGGAGCGGTGTAGCGCGTTCGTGCCGGCAGGAAGAGCGTGCCCACCAGCGCGACCGCGCTCGTCACCGCCACGATCACGAACGGCGCGCGCAGCCCACCGATCGCGGCGGCGAGCCCGCCGAATGCCGGCCCGGCGACCGATCCGGCCGACTGCGCCGCGCTGATGATGCCGTTGGCGAACGCGCGGCGAGCCGGCTCGATCGACTGGGCGAGGTAGATCCGCTCGGAGACGATCATCGCCCCGCCGCCGAGCCCGGCGGTCGTGCGCCAGGCCAGCAGCCATCCCGCGCTGGCGGCCGTCGCGATCAGCGCATTCATCGTTCCGTACAGCGCGAGCCCGGCAGTCAGCATCCGCTGTGCCCCCCAGCGCTCGGAGAGGAATCCCGCGCCGAGCTGGCCGAAGGCGTTCGTTACCGCGAAGGCGCTGGTCAGGAGCCCGAGCACGATCGGCGGCGCCCCGAGCTCGCTGGCGTACAGCGGCAGGAGTGGCAGCATGACGCTGATCCCGACCTGGCTGACGAAGCCGATCGCGGCGAGCAGCCCGAGGGCCGGATCGATCGCGCCGACGACACGTGCGACGCGTGATCCCACCGCTCGATCCGACACGCCGCCGATGGTAGCGCCGAAGGGCTCAGGCCTCCGGCACGGCCTCCCGGATCGGCGGCCGGCCGGGGACTGCGGAGGCGTGGCGGCGCTCGGTGAGCAGCGCGAGCGGCACCTCGGCCGCGAGCAGCGCCAGCGAGATCACCAGCAGGATCGGCTCGCTCTGCGCAAGGCCGAGCCAGAACAGCGCGACGAGGAAGAATCCGTGGATGGCGAAGCGGATCACGAAGGCCATGCGCAGGTCGACGATCGCGACCGAGGCACCGTTCGGGCGTACTCGATCCGGCCCGAAGACGCCCCACCCGGCCACCGCCAGGAACACCGCGAACGTGATTCCGAAGAGGACGAGGCCACCGCCGGGGGAGGGGTCGACGAATGGCAGCACGAGGGCGAACGGGATGATGGAGGCGACGAGGATGACGAACGCGGGGATCGGCACGAGCAGCTGGAGCCACTCGAGCGCCGGACGCTCGCGGGATGCGTCGCGGAGCCAGCGCGTGAGGATGCTGAAGGCGAGCGTCACGAACAGCCACGAGTAGAAGTTGCCGGCCGGCACGCCGAACCAGCCATCGGCGAGGCCGACGTCGCGCCACGTCCAGAGGCCCATCCGGATGGCGATTGCGTCGAACGCGAGGTCGAGCATCAGGGCCAGCACGCTGTCGACGAAGGGGGCGTATCGGCGGCGCACACCGAGCGCATCGGTGATACGCATGGCGCCGGCGATGATCAGTGCCCAGGTGAGGCCGATGACGACCGGAGCCCGGTCGATGGCCAGGATCCAATCGGCGGCGTACTCGTAGGTCTCGAAGATCAGCTGGTCGCCCTCCTCGAGCAGGATGCCGAACATCGCGGCGCTGACGAGCTCGAGGAACGGGAGGCGCCCGCGGCGCAGCGCGAAGGCGGCGGCGACGAGGAAGAACGTGGTCGCCCCGAGCTCGAGCACGACGTACAGCGGGTTCATGCGCCCCCATCGTAGCAAGTTTCCGCGGGCCGGGCGGAGCCCGGGTCAGGCAGGCTGGATGGCCGTCCGAGGTCGCGTCGCCTGTGGCCTCGTGCGACGCGGAATCGACGGCAGCCCTCCGCCCTGGACGAGCCAGATGCCGGCGAGGACGACCGCGGCACCGATGACCGCGGTGCCCGCGACCCGCTCACCGAGCACGAGCATCGCCTGGAGCATCCCGAAGACCGGGATCATCAGCGCGAAGGCGGCCGATCGCGACACGCCGAGCCGGCGCAGCCCCTCGTTGAGCAGAACGAACGCGGCGACGGTGGCGAGGACCGAGAGCTGGCCGATCGCCAGCCACGTCTGCCAGCCGGCCTCGAGCAGCGTGGCGGGGCCGCCCTCCACCACCGCCAGCGGCAGAAGGATGAGCGCTGCGCCGGTGGCGCCGTAGAGGCTGACGCTGATCGGGCTGAAGCGGCCGCCGGCGACGCGGCTGATGAGGAAGTACGAGCCGAACAGGATCGCGCAGCCGATGAAGAGCGCGTCGCCGATGAGCCGGCCGCCGTCGATCGGGCCGGATGGGTCCACGACCAGGAGGACGCCGAGCGCGGCGACGGCGAGCCCGAGCACGGCCGTCCGCGTCGGCCGGTCACGGAGGACGATCGCGGCGAGCACCGTGCTGACGATCGGCGCGAGGCCGGGGATGATCATCGAGGCGTCGGTGGCCGGTGCGAGGCGAAGGCCGTTGAGGAAGAGGATGTTGTAACCGGCGCTCGCGCTCAGCGCCAGGCCGGCGATGATCGGCAGGTCGCGGCGGCGCATCGGCGCCGAGCCGCGATTGAGCGACGGCCAGGCGAGGCGCAGCGCGAAGAGCAGGACCGCCGCGATCGCGAAGCGCGCCGCCGCGACGGTGAACGGCGGCACCTCATCCACCGCGACCTTGCCGGCGACCATCGCTCCGCCGAAGAAGAAGGCCGTGACGGTGAGCATCGCCAGGCCGGTCGCGCGGCGCGCGGTGTCGGGGGAGAGCGGCAGGATGGATGCGACGGCCATGCGACCAGCATCGCCGGACGCTGCCGTCGCGGCATCGGGCGAGATGCCTCGAATGTGTACGTCGTTCGTCGCGCCGTAGAATCGGGGCCATGACGACCGAGGTCCGAGCGCCGAGCGTCCCGATCTACCTCGCCGGCGACTTCGTCGAGACCGGTACGCCGCTCGAGGTGCGCAACCCCGCCACCGACGAGGTCGTCGCGACGACCTTCCAGGCCGGGCCCGACGAGCTCGAGCGCGCGACCGTCGCCGCGGTCGAGGCCTTCGAGCAGACCCGCCGCCTTGCGAGCTACGAGCGCCGCGACGCGCTGGCCCACGTGGCCGCCTGCATCGAGCGCGACGCCGACGAGCTGGCGACCCTGCTGAGCCGCGAGTCGGCCAAGCCGATCAGGGACGCCCGCGGCGAGGTGGCGCGTGGGGCGCTGACGTTCCGGACCGCTGCCGAGGAGGCGCTCCGCATCAACGGCGAGTGGCTGCCGCTCGACTGGGCGCCGGCGAACAAGGGCCGGCACGGGATCGTGCGGCGCTATCCCATCGGTCCGGTGGCGGGCATCAGTCCGTTCAACTTCCCGCTCAACCTGGCCGCGCACAAGGTGGCGCCGGCGATCGCGGCGGGCTGCAGCATCGTGCTGAAGCCGCCGTCGGTGGACCCGCTGGTGATGCTGCGCATCGCCGGCTACCTGGCGGAGACCGACCTTCCAAAGGGCGCGGTCAGCATCCTGCCGATGGATCGGCCGACCGGCGACCGGATGGTCTCGGACGATCGGTTCAAGCTCCTCAGCTTCACCGGCAGCCCAAGCGTGGGCTGGAAGATGAAGGCCGATGCCGGCAAGAAGAAGGTCGTCCTCGAGCTCGGCGGCAACGCCGGGGCGATCGTGGACGAGACCGCGGACCTCGACTGGGCGGTCGAGCGCCTGGTGTACGGCTCGTTCGCGTACGCCGGCCAGGTCTGCATCAGCGTCCAGCGCATCTATGTCGTGCGCGCCATCTACGACGAGTTCGCAAGCCGCTTCGTCGAGCGCGTGAAGCGGGTGAAGGTCGGCGACCCCCTCGACCCCGACACCGAGCTCGGACCGATGGTCGACGCGAAGGCCGTCGAGCGCACCCACGGCTGGGTGACCGATGCCCTCCGCGATGGCGCTCGCGCCCTCGTCTCCGGCGAGCCCGACGGCCGCTGGTACCCGCCCACCGTGCTGGCCGACGTCCCGAAGGACGCGATGATCTGCTCCGAGGAGGCCTTCGCGCCGGTCGTGAACCTGTTCGCGGTCGACTCCTTCGCCGATGCGCTCGCCGCGATCAACGACAGCCGCTTCGGACTCCAGTGCGGCGTCTTCACCGCCTCGCTCGATCACGCCCTGCTCGCGCACGACGAGCTCGAGGTGGGCGGGATCATCGTCAACGACGTCCCGACCTGGCGCACCGACTCGATGCCGTACGGCGGCGTCAAGGATTCGGGCCTCGGGCGCGAGGGTCTGCGATGGAGCATCGAGGACATGACCGAGCCGCGTCTGCTGGCCTTCGCCCGCCCACCACGATGACCCTGGCCATCCGCTACGCGCGCGTCCTGCGCGCCGACGAGCTGCGCGACGGTGAGCTGATCCCGGTCGAGATCGACGGCACGCCCGTCGTCCTCGTCCGCCACGCCGGGGAGTTCTTCGCCGTCCAGAACAATTGCTCCCACAAGGACTTCCCGCTCTCCGAGGCGGGCTTCGACCCGCGCGACGGCGTGCTCGTCTGCGCCTGGCACGGCGGCTGTTTCGACGTCCGCAGTGGTGACGCGGTCGTGCCGCCGGCCACCGAGCCGGTCGAGATCTTCCCGGTTCGGGTCACCGATGGCTGGGTCGAGCTGGGCCTGACCGGCACCCTCGCTCCGCGCCGCGGCGCGGCCTAGCACGAGCCGATGCGCATCGAGGCCATCCTCTTTGTCAACTGGATCTTCTGGGCCGCGCTCTCGGCCGGCACCCTGCTCGTCGTGGGTGTCACGGAGCGGCTGGGCGGCACTACCCGCGGCTATCGGCTGTTCATGGCCTGGCTCCTCGTCGCCTTCGCGGCCGTGCTCGTGGCCAGCGACCTCGCCCTGCCCGCAGGCACGGCGGCCTCGACCACGACTGAGCTGCGCCGCCCCCTGACCTTCGTCTTCGCCGCCGGCGCGGTCGCCTACCTGGTCGCCTCGCTGGCCGGCTGGCCGCGGAGTGGGCTGGCAATCGGCTCCGGGCTCGTCGGCCTCGCCGCGCTGGTCGTGCTGGCCGCGGCCGGTGGAACCGACAACGCCGTCCTCTTCGCTTGGCAGCTCGTGCTCGCCGCGCTCGCGCTCGGCGCGGTGAACGCCGGGATGCTGCTCGGCCACTGGTACCTCGTCACGCCCAAGCTGTCGCCGGCCCCCTTGCGGCGGATGATGTGGCTGCTCGTCGGCTGTCTCATGCTTCAGGGGATCGCCTTCGTCGTGGCCGTCAGCGCAGGGCCCGATGCGCTCGAGGGCGGGCTCGGCATGCTCACGTGGCTGCGCCTCGGCGTCGGCATCCTGCTGCCGCTGGTGGCGGCCGGGCTGGCGATCGCGGCCTCGTCTGCGCCCTCGCTGCAGGCCTCGACCGGCCTGCTCTACATCGGCCTCGCGCTGGTCATGGCCGGCTCGATCGCCGGCGCGAGCATCGCCTACCTCACCGGCGTGCCGGTCTAGCTCGGATGCGGATCACGGCGCGCACCTTCGCCTCGCTGCGCGAGCTGTCGGTGGACCGATGCGAGCTGGAGCTCGATCCGGGCACGACCGTGGACGACGCCTGGAACGCGCTGGCATCGATGCACCCGAACCTCCATCCGCAGCGGCCGTACGTCCGCGCGGCGCGCAACGGCACCTACGTCCCGTGGGACGAGCCCGTCGCCGACAGTGATGTCGTCGCCTTTCTGCCGCCTGTCAGCGGCGGATCGTCGTCCCTCACCGACGCGCCGATCGATGTCGCCGCGCTCGAGCGCTCGGTTGCGGGGCCCGGATTCGGCGCGGTCGTCACCTTCATCGGTCGCGCGCGGGACGTCGCCGACGACGAGCGGACCGTCGTCGAGCTCGAGTACGAGGCGTATCCGGAGATGGCCGGATCGGTCCTCGAGGAGATCCGCACGGAGGCCGAGCAGCGCTTCGGCGTGGCCTGCGCGGTGGTGCATCGGTCAGGGGTCGTGCCGATCGGGGAGGCGGCGGTGGCCATCGTGACCGCCGCGCGCCACCGGGCCGAGGCGTACGAGGCCAATCGGTTCGTGATCGAGGCGATCAAGGAGCGGCTGCCGATCTGGAAGCGGGAGCGCTTCGCCGACGGCAGCGAGTGGAAGCGGCCCGGCGCGTGAGGCCGTGGCTCGCTGCGTGGGTCGGTGCCGTGATCGGTGCCGGGATCGCGCTGGTCGCCACCGAGCTGGCGCTCATTTCGCGCCGCGAATTCCTGCCGATGGATCCCGGCTACCGGGTCCGGTCGCGCGTCGAACCGTCCGGGGGTGGCACCGATTCGGACATCGTCCGGCTGGCCGTCCTGGGCGACTCCACCGTGGCGGGCGTCGGCGCCCCGACGGAGGGCGAGTCGCTCCCGGTGCTCGTCGCCCAGCGGGTGGCCGATGCGACCGGGCGCACGGTCGCCGTGGTCGGCCACGGGATCTCTGGCGCGCGTACGGCGTCGACGCTTCGCGACCAGCTGACGCTCCTTGCCGCGGACCTCGACGCGGTGGTGGTGGTCGTCGGCGCGAACGACGCGACGCATGCCACGCCGCCCTGGCGCTTCCGTCGGGACACGGAGAGGCTCCTGCGCGGGGCCCGCGACCGCGCGCCGGTCGTCGTCCTGGGCGGGACGCCGCGCTTCCATCGCAACCAGATCATCCCGGAGCCACTGCGGACGCTGCTCGACCGGTATTCGTCCCTGCTTCGGCTCCAACAGGTGGCGGCGGTCGACACCGTTCCCGGTGCCCGATTTGTCGACATCGCGCGAGAGGCGAGCCCTCGATTCGCCGACGTCCCGGGAGCCACCAGCCCGGATGGGTTCCATCCGTCGCCCATCGGGTACGGCTTCTGGGCCGATGCCATCGCGCCGGCCGTGGTCCGCGGCCTCAGCGGCGACGCCTAACCGATCGAAGTCGGCGTTCGGCGTGCGGGGCGTAGCCGACCCGCGGCGCGTGCAGGCACCGGTCATGACGGGCACAATGCGCGGGACATGGCGACCCCCAAGCCGGGCGAGATCCGTTGCCCGACCTGTCATCGCTCGACCCCGCCCGCCGGCTTCTGCACCCAGTGCGGCTCGGCGATACCCGCCGACGCCCGCGCCCGGCCGCGGGGCATGGACCGCGACGAGCTCCAGGACCGCATCCGCGCCCGGCGCGTCGGGGGCGACCCGTACCGCCGCGGCGGGACGGTCGATGACCAGAGCGGCGGGTACGAGCGCTACCAGCCCGATCCGACCGACACCCAGGCCAGGCGACCGGACGCGGGGCAGCAGACGCACCAGGACTATCTCGACGAGGGCGCCGCAGCCGCCGCGGGCGTTGCCGCGGCCGACGTCACCCGCGACCGCGACGAGTGGGCGCGCCCGGCATCGGCCCCGACGCCCGCCGCCGCGCCGCCCCAGGCCGACGAGTGGGCGCCGCCCCCATCGGACGTGCCGGTCGCCGACGCCCACCAGCCGGAGTACGTCGACAACTTCGACGACGCCGCCTACGACCCGGGCGAGTACGGCTACACGTACGACGACTGGGAGGAGCCGCGCGAGCGCCGCGCCGGCCTCGGTGCGGTCGCCATCCTCGGCTTCCTCGCGCTCGGCGTGCTGGCGCTGCTCGGTGGCGCCGTGCTGGCCGGCATCTTCGGCGGTGACCCGGAGGTTGGCGCGGGCACCTCCCCGTCCCCGTCGGCGACCGCCGTCGCGACCGTGGCGCCCTCCCCGTCGGCGAGTGCCGACACGAGCGGGTCGCCGACCGCCAGCGGGTCGCCGGCCGCGAGCGGCGATCCGGTCGTGTTCCCCGATGGCTTCACGGCCGCGGCACAGCCATGCGTCCGCGGCAGCACGACCCCCACCGGCTGCGACTCGAACGGCGCGGCCAACAACGGGTCGGTCGACATCTGGGTCGGATTCACGAACGGCAACTCGGACGACGTCATCGGGGCGACCGTGGTCGCGCCGGACGGCTCGACGATCGACGGGTCGATCGACCTCGCCGACATCGGATGCACCTCCTCGTGCAACGGCTACACCTGGTTCCCGTTCGACGTCGTCGAGCCGGGCACCTACGAGGTCCGCGTCACCCGCAACGGCGAGCTCGCCGGCACGACGACCTTCGAGGTCTCGTAGGAGAGAGATCTGGCGCGCGGGATGCATGACTCCGACGACGCGATGTCCGGGCCTACCTTCGAGCAGCTGCGCATTCCGGCTGCCCTGATCCTCATCATCCTCGTCGCGTTCATCTTCCTGCCGCGCGGGGGCGACGACGACCCGACCGCCGCCACCGAGTCGGCGGCCGCCCGCTCGAGTCCGACGGCCGGTCAGCCCGGGGGAGCGGTGACCGCCACGCCGCCGGCGACGCCGATCCCGACCCTCACCCCGCTGCCGACGGTTGCGCCGACCGCGACGCCGGCACCGACCCCGGCGCCGGTCGCGAACAGCAGCTTCCGGGCGGTGGTCCTGGCCTGTCGCTCGATCTCGGGGTCCAGCTGCGAAGGCGAGCTCGGCACCCTTCCGGCCCGGGCCGGATCCTTCACCGCGCTGGTCCGCTTCAACGATGCGAACGCCGGCGACGCGATCGCCGTCACGCTCACCGGACCGGGTGGAACGGTCGCCGGCGGGCCCTTCACGCTGCAGGGCGGGGGCGACGGCTACTACTACTCCAACTTCAACGTCGGCGGGCTGCCGAGCGGCGACTACACCCTGATCGCGACGCGCAACGGCAGCGAGGTCGCGCAGACGTCGTTCCGGCGCCGCTGAGGCTCAGCCTCCGCCCGAGGACTCGGTCCCCGCACCGAGGTGTGCGATCCGCTCTGCGCCGGACTCGCGCTTTCGGGCGGCCAGCGCGCTGATCGCCTCGAGGACGCAGCGATGCGCCGCGGCCGCGGTCACCTCGGCGTGGTCGAACGGCGGCGCGACCTCGACGACGTCCATTCCGACCAGCTCGACGCTGCCGACGACCTGGCGAACGGCGCGCAGCAGCTCGCGGGTCAGCATCCCGCCCGGTTCGGGCGTGCCGGTTCCCGGCGCCATCCCGGGGTCGATGACGTCGATGTCGACCGACAGGTAGATGACCTCCGGCCCGTCGAGGGCCTCGGCGATGGCGTCGACGATGACCGCCTCGGCGCCGCGCTCCTCGATCTCGGTCATCAGGTGCCAGCGCAGGCCCTGCTCGCGCATCCAGTCGAGCGTCTCCGGACCCGGCCAGTAGCCGCGCAGGCCAATCTGCACGAAGTTGCGCCCGGCCACCGCGCCGGACTCGATGAGGCGCCGCATGGGCGTGCCGTGGGAGCGCAGGTTGCCCCACGTCGCGTTGGCGGCATCGGCATGGGCGTCGAAGTGGACGATCCCCAGGCGCCGCGGCGCGACCGCGCGAGCCACCGCCGTTGCCGAGGGAAACGTGATCGAGTGGTCGCCGCCGAGGACGATCGGCACGGCGCCGGTCCGCGCCACCTCCCACACCTTGTGCTCGATGACGGCGTGCGCGCGTTCGATGTCCATCGGGGTCACCGGCGCGTCGCCGGCGTCGACAACGTTCAGCCAGTCGTACGGCTCGATGTCGAGCTGGAGCGAGTTGATCGCGCCGGCGTGGTAGCTCGCCTGGCGAATCGCCCGCGGCCCGAAGCGAGCGCCGGGGCGGTGGCTGACCGAATCGTCGTACGGGGCGCCGACGATCGCGACGTCCGGCCGTTCCCGCGCCAGCGCGTCGGCATCGGTCACCCAGGGGAGCTTCTGGAAGCTGGGCAGCCCGACATAGGCAGGAAGGTTGAAGTCGTCGTAGGCGGTGTACGGATCGGCGCCTGGCGGCGCCTCGTCGTTGATGCCGTTCGCGTCGCGGCGATCGTCGTCGGCCATGGCGCCTCAGCGTCACCTCCGGCGTTCGGCGGGCGCCGTCGCGTCGCGGAGCAGGCCCGTCGAGTGGCCGATGCTAGCACTACCATCGGCCCTCCAATGGCCACGGACGTGACGTACACGGTCGAGGAGGCGCGGGCGCTCGTGCCCGTCGTGCGCTCGGCGCTGCTCCAGCTCGCGATCGAGCGGCGGCGTCCCGACCCCTCGGCCGACGTCGTGCGGGCGCTGCTCGAGCACCTCGTCTCGCTCGGGATCGTTGTCCGCGACCTGGACGAGGGGCTGATCGACTTCCCGACACTGCGGGACGGCGAGCCGGCCTGGCTGTGCTGGAAGCTGTCGGATGGCGACCTCGGCTACTGGCATACGACCCGCGAGGGCTTCGCCTCGCGCCAGCCGCTCTAGCCGCCGATGATCACGGTGATCGGAGACGCCCTGCTCGACGTCCACGTCCTCCCCGCTGAGCCGCCGCGACCCGGCGGCGACGTGCCGGCTGAGATCCGGCTCGAGCCCGGCGGCCAGGGCGCGAACGTGGCGGTGCGCCTCGCTCGCCAAGGTCTGGGGGTTCGGCTCGTGTGCGCGATCGGAACCGATGCGTCCGGCGACCTCCTGCGCGGCCGCCTCGCCGCCGACGGCGTCGAGCTCGTCGATCTCGGGTCGGATGCCACCGGCATGGTCGTGGTGCTGCGCGACGCGACGGGGGAGCGAACGATGCTCAGCCAGCGCGTGCCGCTCGGCCCGCGGCTCGCCCCCGCCCCCGTGACCGATGACGGCTGGCTCGTCGTCTCCGGGTACGTCCTGCTCGAGCCGGATGCAGCCGTCTCCGGCTCCGGCGACTCGCCGCGCCGCGCGCTGCTCGGCTGCTCGCTCGATGCCGCACAGGGCGAGGCGTGGCTCACAGCGACGCGCTCGCTGGCGCCCCACGTCGTCGTCCTCAACGCCGACGAGGCGCGGGTCATCACCGGCGCGGACGGCATGCCCGCCGACCTCGCGCTGCGGGCGGCGGGGCGGATCGGAGCGCTCGTGGTGGTGACTCACGCGAGCGGAGCGGTCGCCGCCCTCGGCGGGCGGTCCCTGGAAGTGGCCGCAGGGGCCACCGGATCGGCCGTCGACACCACCGGCGCGGGGGACGCCTTCGCGGCTGGGCTCATCGCCGTGCTGGCTCGCGCGCCGTGGCCGCCGAGCGGCGACGACCTCGAGGGCGCACTGTCGGCCGGCGTCGAACTGGCCTCGGCCGTCGCCGGAGTGCCGGGCGCGCAGGCTCGCGTTCCGGGCGAAGGAGGCTCGCCGTGAAATCGGCGAACTGGCTGGCGCTCGGCGAGGAGGTCAGCCAGGCGCTGATGAACGAGCGCGGAGTCGTCGCCCTCGAGTCGAGCCTCATCGCGCAGGGCCTGCCGGTGCCGCACAACCTCGAGACCGCGCTGGCGGCCGAGGCCGCGGTGCGGGAGTCGGGCGCCGTCCCCGCCACCGTTGCCGTCGAGGACGGCCGGATCGTCGTCGGTGCGGACCGCGGCCTGCTCGAGCGGCTCGCCGACCCGGAGCGCACCGTCGCGAAGGCCGGCTCGCGCGACCTCGGGCCGTTGATCGCCGCTCGCGCCCTGGCCTCGACCACCGTGAGCGCGACGATGCGCGCCGCCCACCTTGTCGGCATCGAGGTCTTCGCCACCGGCGGCATCGGCGGCGTCCATCGCGGGGCGGCGACGAGCTTCGACGTCTCGAGCGATATCGACGAGCTGGCGGCCACGCCGGTCGCGGTCGTCTGCTCCGGCGCGAAGTCGATCCTCGACCTGCCCGCCACGCTGGAGCTGCTCGAGACGCGACGGGTGCCGGTGGTCGGCTACGGCACCGACGAACTGCCGGCCTTCTACAGCACGACCTCCGGCGTGCGCGTGCCGCATCGCGTGGACACGCCGGCCGAAGCCGTCGCGGCGATCGCGGCGCACCGGTCCATCGCGGGTGCCGGCGGGATCCTCATCGTCCAGCCACCGCCCGCCCAGCTGGCCATCGATCCCGAGGAAATCGAGGCATGGATCGACGAGGCGATGAGCGACGCCGAGCGGCGGGGAGTCCGCGGCGGTGCGGTGACGCCGCACCTGCTCGGCCATCTCGCGAAGGCCTCGGGCGGGCGGACGCTGCGAGTCAATATCGGCCTGATCGTCGCAAACGCGCGCACCGCGGGTACCATCGCCACGCTCTTGACCTGACGGCGGCCGGGGGTATGCTCGCCCGGACGTGCGCATCTACGAAGGCAGCCCGCGCCAGCAGTGGGAAGAGGTCCTGCGGAGCATCGGTGCCTTCGCTGATCGCGAGCAACTGAAGGAGCTCCTCCTGCTCGAGATGGAGGTCGGCTTCGTCCTCCAGGGCCTGGGCCTGCAGGCCGGTGGCGGCGACTCCGACAGCTTCGGCTCCGCGGTCAAGCGCACCTACGAGCTCACCGATGACCAGGTCGCCGAGCTGATGGACGTCCGGGAAGCGGAGCGCGGGACCGCGCCCGAGAGCGTGCCGCACGCCGACATCACGAACTACTACGAGCACGCGATGCGGGTGCTCGGCAACTACATCGACTCGCAGAGGCCGCACGACGTCTTCCTCTTCGAGCAGGACGGCTCGTTCGTGCTTCGCCTCTTCGGCGTGTCCGGCGCGCGGGTGGCCCACCAGCTCTCGGAATTCACGCGGGACGAGATCTTGGCTATGATCGAGGCCGCACCCGAGCAGCGACAGACCTCCGCGCCGAAGCCCACCGGTGCGCCCTAGGAAGGGGAACTCTCATGAAGGCGATCAAAGTCTTGCTCATCGGCATCGCCGCCGTCGTCGCCGCGATGGTCGTCATCCCGCTCACCATCCTCGCCGGCCTGTTCGTGTGGCTGAAGCTCACCGAAGAGACCGATGAGGACGTGATGGAGCTCGACGACACGATCTAGATCTCCATCGGTCCTTCACTGGACCGATGCGGACATCGCAGAACCGGCGCTCGATGCGCCGGTTCTCTGCATATTCCGCCGGCGGCTCCGTGGCCGATCCATGCGTCCCATGAATGACCCCTTCAGGCGGTCGCCAGCGCCCACGCCGCCGTCCAGCACACGGCCGCGACGAGCATCCCGCCCCACAGCGCGTCCGGCCCGCGCACACCCTGGGCCACCGCCACCAGGCCGATGATGCCGAGCGCCACGGCGGGCAGGGACATCGGCCCCGCGACCACGAGCCACGCGCCGACGATCGCCCCGACGCCGAGCGCGAGCGCCCATGCCACGCGCAGGGCGCGCTCGCGGCCGAGGAGCTGAGCGAGGTTGCTTGAGCCGAGCGCTGCATCGGCGTCGAAGTCGCGGACCGCGTTGGCGAGGTGGGCGGCCGCCGCGAACGGCGCCACCAGCAGGGGCGCAACGGCCACGCGCGCCGGATCGACCCCGACGCCGACGGCGATCCAGATCGGGAGGAGCCCGAAGCTCACGAGATAGGGGACGACCGAGAGCGGCGTGCGCGACAGCCACAGGTTGTAGGCGAAGGCCGACCCGGTCGCCGCGAGCCCGAGCAGCAGGAAGGTCGCGCCAAGGCGCAGCGACGCCGCGAGCAGCACGGCCAGGCCGAACGAGGCAATCCAGACCGCGGCTCCGGGCGAGAGGTCCCCGGCGGCGAGTGGCTTATCGAGACGCGCCGAGGCGGTGTCCCGGTTCCGATCGACGAGGTCGTTCGTGGCGCCGACGAAGATCTGCGACCCCGCGACGGCGGCCACGGTCGTGAGCCAGGCGGCGTCG
This sequence comes from uncultured Chloroflexia bacterium, assembly GCA_963840145.1. Lineage (GTDB taxonomy): Bacteria > Chloroflexota > Limnocylindria > QHBO01 > QHBO01 > JACDBZ01. The sequence continues at coordinate 664,040 of CAWIXR010000004.1, read as the reverse complement.
ATCGGCCGGCCGGCCTGCGCCAGCAGGATGGCGCCCAGCGCGGCGGACAGGACGGTGACCGCGATCGCGGGAGCGGGGTGAACGAGGCGAACGGCACTCGCCATCGTGGCAACGCCCGACATCGCGCGCGTCCTCAGCCGGCGGGCGGGCTCTGGCGCTCGCGCCAGTACGCCCCGCTCCGGCGTCCCAGGTAGCCGTGGTCGACGAGAAGCCGGCGCAGGGTCGCCGGATCGGGCGCGTCGTCGGCCAGGATCGCGTTCACCTCCCGCTCGTCGTAGAGGCGGTCACGCTCGAAGCGCTCGGTGAGGACGGCGAGCGCCGCGAGGCGGTAGCTCGACCGGCTCGGCAGCGACGTGAGCCGGCCGTCTCGGAAGAACGCGACGAGCACGTGCGTGGCGGGGTCGCGCCGGATGGCCATGGATCAAGGATACGGCGCGGATTTGCGCCGCAACGCATGTACGCCGATGAGGATCTGGAGTAAGATTTCGTCCCGAGCAGATCCACGGCGTCCCTGCTCGCGTGTCGCGCTTCCGCCACGCCCAGCCGCACGCGGAGGACCTACCCGATGCCCAAGTACGTCTTCGTGACGGGTGGCGTCACCAGCTCGCTCGGCAAGGGCATCACCGCGGCCAGCATCGGTCGCATCCTGAAGGCCCGCGGCGTGCCGGTCAGCATCCTGAAGCTCGACCCGTACATCAACATCGACCCCGGCACGATGTCGCCGTACCAGCACGGCGAAGTGTTCGTCACCGATGACGGCGCCGAGACCGATCTCGACCTCGGCCACTACGAGCGCTTCATCGACGAGAACCTCTCGCAGGCGTCGAACGTCACGACCGGGCGCATCTACCAGAGCGTGATCGCCAAGGAGCGCCGCGGCGACTACCTCGGCGGCACCGTGCAGGTGATCCCGCACATCACGAACGAGATCAAGGAGCGCATCGCTCGGGTCGCGCGCGAGGGAACGGGGAGCGTGGCCGCCAGCGGCCTCGCGGCGCACGGCGTGGTCATCGTCGAAGTCGGCGGCACCGTCGGCGACATCGAGTCGCTGCCGTTCCTCGAGGCGATCCGCCAGATGCGCAAGGACGTCGGGCGGCGCAACGTGCTCTACGTCCACGTCACCTGGCTGCCGAGCATCGGCGCCACCGGCGAGCTGAAGACGAAGCCGACGCAGCACTCGGTCTCGACCCTGCGCGGTATCGGCATTCAGCCCGACATCATCATCCTGCGCAGCGACGAGGCGATCGACGAGGAGATCCTCGACAAGGTCAGCCTCTTCACCGATGTCGACGTCCACGCCGTCATCCCGCTGCGCACCGCGCGCAGCATCTACGAGGTGCCCATCCAGCTCGAGCGCGCCGGCCTCGGCAAGTTCATCACCCGCGAGCTGGAGCTGCCCTCCGGCGAGCCGGACCTGACCGATTGGCAGGAGCTCGTCAACCGCATCCGCGCGCCCCGGCCGCCGGTGGAGATCGCGATCGTCGGCAAGTACACCGAGCTGCCCGACGCCTACATCAGCGTCGGCGAGGCGCTCAAGCATGCCGCCCTCCATCACAACGTCGACGTGAACGTGCGCTGGATCCGCTCCGAGCACCTCGAGCGCGTCGAGCCGGGCCAGGTGGCCGATGAGCTCGACGGCGTCGCCGGCGTCATCGTGCCCGGCGGCTTCGGCTACCGCGGCGTCGAGGGGAAGATCCGCGCCATCCGCTGGGCGCGCCGCAACAACGTCCCGTTCCTCGGCCTCTGCCTGGGACTCCAGTGCGCGGTCATCGAGTTCGCCCGCGAGGCGCTCGGCACCGACGACGCGAACTCCAGCGAGTTCAACGTCTTCACCGAGCACCCGGTCATCGACCTGATGCCCGACCAGGCCGACGTCACCGACAAGGGCGGCACGATGCGCCTGGGGCTGTACCCGGCGCGACTCGAGGACGGGTCGAGGGTGCGCGAGGCGTACGGAACCGAGATCGCCTACGAGCGCCATCGGCACCGGTTCGAGGTCAACAACGCCTACCGCGAGCGCCTCGACAGCGCCGGCATGCGCTTCAGCGGGGTTTCGCCCGATGGCCGCCTCGTCGAGTACGTCGAGCTGCGCGACCATCCGTGGTTCGTCGCCACCCAGGCCCATCCCGAGCTCAAGAGCCGCCCGAACCGGCCGCATCCGCTGTTCCGCGACTTCGTCGGCGCCGCTGCCGGCATCACCGGCGAGGCGAAGCCCGTCCCTGCGCGCCGGCGGTCCACGACCGCGCCGCCCGTCGAGACGACCACGTGACCGCCCGCGCACCGGCCCGCCGCCGCAGCGCGGCGGCGACCCCGGACCTCGACCGGCGGATCGCGGACGCCCGGGCGCGCACGAGCGTCGTCTGGCGCGGCGAGCGGGTCCCGCTGGGCGCGCTGCCCGAGCGGATCGCGCGAACCGACGACCGGATGGCGCGAGAGCAGGGCTACGCCCAGCGCGGCGAGGCACTCGAGGCCCTGAACCCGCTCTACGTCGAGCGCTTCAACGCCTGGCGCGCGGCGGGCGACGTGACGGCGAGGGCGGCCAAGACGGGTACCGATCCGGCCGCCATGGCGGCCAGCCTCGAGCGCTTCTCGTTCAACGTCGAGACGTCGTACTACGCCGCGCTGCGACGCTACCTCGCGCTCATCGGCATCGAGCAGGGTGACGCCACCGAGGCCGACCTCTGGTACATCGAGCGCGGCAGCTCGTGGTCGAGCTGGTTCGGACCGCGGGAAGTGCAGCGCGCGCTCGGCGCCGCGAATCGCACTTCGTTCGAGGTCGCCGAGCTCGACGGCTGGCGCGCTGTGGAGGCGCAGCTTCGTGGCGACGGGGGAACGGGCGTCGGCGCGACCGTGGTCGGCGAGGCCCATGCGACGCTCATCGCCGACCCCGAGTGGCTCAGCGACGAGATCGGCATGGCTCCCGACGAGGTGGCCGCCTTCGTCGACTTCGCGACCTTCGTGCGCCTGCTCCACCTCCGTCGCGCGCAGGCCGAGCTGACGTACGAGCTCCGCCTCTACCCCGCGATCGACTCCGCCCTTCAGCGCGCCTACTACAGCGGCATCGTCGGGAATCAGATCGGCACGAGCGTGGCGGAGGCCGGCTACCTGGCCGCCATCGATCGCCCGTTCGGATCGGTCCGGCGGCTGGAGACCGGCCTGCTGGGTGCGATGCTCGTCGAGGTGCTCGAGGAGCTCCACGGGCAGCGCTGGTGGCACGAGCAGGCGGCCGTGTCGCTGCTGGAGCGCGTCGGCGCCGCGTCGTCGCTGGCGGACACGCTTGCCGAACTCGGCTATCATGCCCTGGACTGGAGACCCGTTTTGCGTCAGATCCGGACGCGGCTCATCGGCGAGATGAGCGGATACGGCGGGCCCAACATCACCACCCGTGCCGGGACCCGCAAGGTCTGACCGTTTGACCGCACGCGATCCCGATCCCCACTGCCCGACCGGCGGTCCTGTCCGCCCGCGGGTCGTCCCCTTCAACTGCCGATCCTGACGCCGGCCCCCGGCAGAGCGGACCGCGCACACCACGCACATCGAGGTCAGATCCCGAATCCATGAACGACGACGCACGGCCCCAGCAGCAGCGCCGCCGATCGCGACGCCGCCCCGACAACGCCCCTCGCCGAGGTCAGGGCGGGAACCAGCGCGGGTTCAGCCAGCGCCGCCGCAACGACTACGCGTCGGGACAGTACTCGTCCATCTTCACCGGTCCCTTCCCGACCGATGCGGACGAGGACGGCCTGAACCTGGCCGACCTCCAGGCGAAGTCGCTCGATGAGCTGCGCGAGATGGCCGGCGAGCACGAGATCGAGGGCTCCGAGGAGCTCGAGCACTCGGACCTCGTCCTGAAGCTGCTCGACGTCGTACCGCTTGCGCCCACCCAGCCACGCGACCGCAACGGGCAGCCCGGCACCGCGGAGGGGATCCTAGAGATTGTCGACGAGGGCTTCGGGTTCCTGCGCGTCAACGGCGTGATGCCATCGCCACAGGACATCTACGTCTCCTCGTCCCAGGTGCGCCGCTTCGGCCTGCGCACCGGCGACCGCGTCTCCGGACAGACGCGCCAGCCGAAGGACCAGGAGAAGTACTGGGGCCTGCTGCGCGTCGACATCGTCAACGGGGTCGAGCCCGAGATCGCCAAGCGCCGTCCGAGCTTCGACGCGCTGGTGCCGGTCTTTCCTGACGAGATGTTCGACCTGGAGACGGACCAGAAGAACCTCACCCAGCGCCTGATCAACCTGATCAGCCCGGTCGGCAAGGGCCAGCGCGGCCTGATCCTGTCGCCGGCCAAGGCCGGCAAGACGACCGTCCTCAAGCACATCGCCGCCGGGATCACCGAGAACGCGCCCGAGGCGCTCCTGATGGTCGCACTCATCGGCGAGCGTCCTGAGGAAGTCACCGACATGGAGCGCTCGGTGAAGGGCGAGATCTACTCCAGCACCTTCGACGAGCCGACCGAGAACCACACCCGCGTCGCCGAGATGTGCCTCGAGATCGCCAAGCGCCAGGTCGAGACCGGCCGCGACGTGGTGATCCTGCTCGACTCGATCACGCGCCTGGCCCGCGCCTACAACCTCGCGCTGCCGGCCTCAGGCAAGACCCTGTCGGGCGGTGTCGATCCGGTCGCCCTGTACCCGCCGAAGCGATTCTTCGGGGCCGCGCGCAACATCGAGAACGGCGGCTCGCTGACGATCATCGCCACCTGCCTGGTCGACACCGGCTCGCGGATGGACGACGTCATCTACGAGGAGTTCAAGGGCACCGGCAACATGGAGCTGGCCCTCGACCGCAAGCTGAGCGAGAAGCGGATCTTCCCGGCCATCGACGTCCTTCGCTCAGGCACCCGACGCGAGGAGCTGCTGCTCGACGAGAACGAGCTGCGCATGGTCTGGACGATGCGGCGAATGCTCTCCGCGGTCGGCCCGAACGAGGGCATCGAGCTGTTGATGCAGCGGCTCGGCAAGACGAAGAACAACGCCGAGTTCCTCGTCTCGCTCTCGAAGAGCGTCGAAGCCTCCGAGCGGACCTAGCCCGACTCCCGGCGCCCCCGTGCGCCATGCTTGAGCCGATGCGCCCCACGCACCGATTCGCGGCTGCCGCCGCGGCGCTCCTTCTGCTGGCCGCCTGCGATGGGGGCAGCGCCTCGTTCACCCCGTTGCCATCGGAATCGACCGGCGCGTCGCCATCGGCGACGGTCGAGCCGACCGTGGCCCCCACAACCGGTGCCGTGGAGCCCGCGCCCGGCTCGGACAGCGCGGTCTACGCGCCGAATCCCGGCGCGATCCTCGTCGCCATCGACGCCGGCCACGGCGGCTGCCTCGACTGGGGCGTGCCCGACCCCTCCGTGCGCGGCGTGCAGCTGGCCGAGAAGACGCTGACCCTGGGCATCGCGCAGCGCCTGCGGGATCGGCTCACCGCGGACGGCATCGGTGTGCTGATGATCCGCGACGGCGACGAGGCACTCGCCGGCGACTTCGAGCCGGACTTCGGCTGCGACGGCGCACCCTGGCGCGACGTCGACGGCGACGGCAACGCCGGCTTCGAGGAGACCGGCCGCATCCGCACGCGCGACGAGCTGCAGGCCCGGATCGACCTCGCGAACCTCGCCGCCGCCGACGCCTTCGTCAGCATCCACATCAACTCTCCGGCGGAGGGCGGGCAGACGATCGAGATCGCCTTCGGGCAGACCTTCTACGACGACGAGACGCCGTGGGGCCCGGAGGGCAGCGCCAGCCTGGCCGATACGATCCAGCGCGGCGCGGCTGCGGCTCTCGACCCGCTGGTGACGTACTCGCGGCAGGACCGCGGAACGGAGGCCGTCGCTTACTACGCGATCAGCCGCACCTGGGCCGATGGGGACACCTGCGAGACCCCGGGCGACGAGTTCTGCAAGCCCCAGCGCGGGCTGCTGATGCCGTCGGCCCTCGCCGAGGTCGGCTCGATCACGCTGCGCGTCGAGCACGACCTCCTCGCCTCGGTGGCCGGGCAGGACGCCGTCGCCGACGGCCTCTTCGATGGGCTGGTCGAGTACTTCTCCGCCCGGCCGCTGGCCGGGCGCATCGGCCTGGCCGACGCGCCGGTGGGCATGGCACCGGAGCCCGTTCCCGGCGAGGGACCGCCGTACTGGCCACCGATGGCGCCCAGCGGCCCCGTCGAGCTGCGGCTCACGAACACCGGGATCGTGGCCTGGCCCGCCGGCTCGCAGCTGGTCGCGGGCTGGGGGGAGACGGAGCTGCCGTACCTGGCGGCGGCGCCGGACAGCCTCGAGCCGCTCGACGTCGAGGTCCCGCCGCTGGAACCGGGCGAGTCGGTGGTCGTCAGCGTCGAGCTGCCGGCGGTTCCGGGCGCCGAGCGCGCCGTGGCATGGATCTCGCTATCGGTTGCCCGTGCGTCCCTCGCCGACAGGGGGTCGGTTGCGCTTCAGCTCTCCAGCGAAGCGCCCTGAAGTGGTGCGCACCGCCCCGGACCGCACGACCCGCAGGTACCGCAACCGCGTGGTGCGGATTTCGGTTGCCCCTCCTCCGGCACGCTGTTACCATGCGCCGAGCATGAAATCCGGCCATCGGCCACTGGCGGGGACGCTGACCTCCCCGGTCGGACCGACAGGAGATTCGTGTAGCAGCGTTGACCGTTAAACCCGTGTAGGCGGAGCTCAGTTCCCTATTGCCTGATCCGCGCCGGCTCTACCGCCGTCTTACGAAAAGCAGCCTGCCGACGAGGGTGATCGCTCACCTGGCCGTCGTCAGCCTCGTCGCCGCCGCCGGCTTTGCCGGCTTCTCGGGGACCGCCGAGACGGCCGCAGACGAGGGCCACTTCAACGGATCAGCACCCTTCGTCACCACGGTCTACGGCGTCGCTCCTCCGACCCAGCAGTTCGCGACGAGCGAGTACGACACGCGCGACGCGGTCAACGAAAAGGCCGGCATCCTCGACCGCAGCGCCCGCTCCGTCATTCCCGACCCGACCGGCCCGCTGCCGCAGCCCGTCGCGGTGGATCCCGAGGCCACGCCCCTCCCCGGGCCCGAGAGCGGCGGCACCGCGACGACCACCACCGGCGGCGTCACGACCACCGTCCGCGCTCCGCCACCCGCGCCCGCCGCCCTCGTCTGGCCGGTGGCGGGCGGCTCGGTCAGCCAGTTCTACCACGCCGGGCATCTCGCGCTGGACATCGCCGCCAACTACGGCGCGCAGGTGTCGGCCGCGCAGTCCGGCGTCGTCACCTCGGCCGGGTGGCGCAACAACGGCGGTGGGTACGTGATCTCGATCGACCACGGCAACGGGATGGTCACCGTCTACAACCACCTCGGCTCGCTCTGGGTCTCCGCCGGCCAGTACGTCGCCGCCGGCCAGGGGATCGGCGGAGTCGGCTGCACCGGCATGTGCACCGGGCCGCACGTTCACTTCGAGGTGATCGTGAACGGCGTGATCGACAACCCCCTGCGGTATCTGTAACCGCCCGCGGCATCCTCCCGCCGCCCCATCCAAGCGTATGCTCCGCCCCTGATGGCCGGCTTCGCTGATCGCGCGCGCATCCTCGTCGCCGGTGGCGCCGGCGGCGATGGCGCGAGCACCTTCCGGCGCGAGGCCCACGTGCCCCGCGGCGGGCCCGACGGGGGAGACGGCGGCAACGGCGGCGACGTGATCCTGGTGGTCCAGCCCGGCCAGACGACGCTCGGCGACTTCCAGCGCAGGCGCCACTTCCGGGCCGATCCCGGCGGCCGCGGCACGGGACGCAAGGCCCACGGCCGCAGCTCCCCCGACGTCCTCATCCACGTGCCGCCGGGCACGGTCGTCCGCTCGCACCCCGACGGCGAGTTCATCGGCGAGCTGCTCGAGGCCGATGCGCGCCTGGTCGTCGCCCGCGGTGGACGGGGCGGACGCGGGAACGCGCGCTTTGCGACGCCGACGAACCGCGCCCCGCGCCACTTCGAGAAGGGCACGCCTGGCGAGGAACGCTGGGTCGAGCTCGAGCTGAAGCTGATCGCCGACATCGGCCTGGTCGGTGCGCCGAACGCCGGCAAGTCGACCCTGCTCGCGGCGCTCACCGAGGCGCGGCCGGAGGTCGGCGCGTACCCGTTCACGACGATCAGCCCGAACCTCGGCGTGATCGGCCTCGACGAAGAAGGTGAGCGCTTCGCGGTCATCGCCGATGTGCCCGGCCTCATCGAGGGCGCCCACGAGGGGAAGGGGCTCGGCCACCAGTTCCTGCGCCACGTCGAGCGCACCCGGGTGCTGGTCGGCGTCGTCGACGGCGCAGCGCGCGAGCCCGTGCCCGAGTGGGAGGCGGTCGCCGAGGAGCTGCGCCTGCACGATCCGGCGCTCATCGAGCGACCGATGCCGCTCGTCGTCACCAAGCTCGACCTGCCGGAGGTGCGCGAGCGCTGGCCCGCCATCCGCGCCGCCTTCCCCGGCGCGGTGGGCGTGAGCGCGCACGACGGCACCGGCCTCGACGAGCTGCGAACCCGGCTGGCGGCCGCGCTCGACGAGGCCGTGGAGCGCGAGGCGGACCAGCCGACCGAGGAGGAGCGGGTCGTCCACCGCTTCGACCCCCTGGCCTCCGGCTGGCAGGTCGTTGCCGAGGGCGATGACCTCCGGGTGCAGGGGCGCCGCGTCGAGACGGCCGCCGCGCGGACCGACTTCGAGAACGACGAGTCACGCGATCGGTTCTGGCGACTCCTCGAGCGCCTCGGCGTGGACGCCGAGCTGCGGCGGCGGGGCGCGGGGCCGGGGACGACCGTGCACATCGGTCTGGCCGAGCTCGAATGGGGCGACGACGAGTGACGATCGACCTCTTCGCCGCTCCCCTGACGGAGCGGGCTCCTGACACCACGGCCGACGACCCGAGGCGGATCGGGATCCTCGGCGGGACCTTCGACCCGCCGCACGTCGGCCATCTCTGGCTCGCGACGCTGGCGGCGGACGCCATCGGCCTCGACCGGGTGCTGTTCATGCCGGCCGCGCAGCCGCCGCACAAGCGGGGAGAGAAGGTGACGAGCGCGGCCGATCGGCTGGTGATGACGCGTCTGGCGATCTCGGGCAACGACGCCTTCGAGCTGACGCTGATCGAGATGGAGCGCGCGGGGCCGTCGTACACGATCGACAGCGTCGTCGAGCTGCGGCGCCTCTACGGCGACGACGCCGAGCTGTTCCTGCTGATGGCCGCCGACTCGCTGGCGCAGATCGACACCTGGCGCCAGCCGGACGAGCTGCTCGAGCGGATCGAGTGGGTGGTCGGGCCGCGGCCGGGCGTGGCGCTCCCGGATTGGTCGGCGCTGGAGGAACGGTTCGGCCAGCGTGCGGGCCGCATCCACCTGCTTGACGGTCCGTCGCTCGACGTGAGCAGCACCGCGGTCCGCGAGCGAGTGGCGGCCGGGCACGCCATCCGGTACCTTGTGCCGCGCGGCGTCGAGGAGCTGATCGTCGATCGCGGGCTCTACCGCCGCGAGCGAAGGAGTGGCCCGTCCTGACCGATCCCGACCGCGTGGAGATCCCATCCGATGCCGCCGAGCTCGCGCACCGGATCGTCGAGATCGCGTCCGACAAGAAGGGCAACGACATCGTCCTGCTGCGGACCGCCGAGCTCACCACCATGGCCGACTTCTTCGTCATCGCCTCCGGCCGCTCCGACCGCCAGGTGCAGGCGCTGGCCGGCGCGATCGTCGACGAGCTGCGCGACGATGGGATTCGCCCGCTGGGCGTCGAGGGCAAGTCCTCCGCGCGCTGGGTGCTGCTCGACTACGGGAGCGTCATCGTCCACGTCTTCGCGCCCGAGGAGCGCGAGTACTACGGCCTCGAGCGGCTATGGGGAAAGGCCGCGCAGGTCGTGCGCGTCGTCTGACGCTACGACTGGGCGTCGTGGCGCGCGAGTGCGACGAGGATCAGCAGGAAGATCGTCGCCACCGTGAGGCCGATGACGAGGAATTCCATCCGAAAGATCCCTTCCATGCGGCGCATCGTCTCGGTCGCGGATAAGGGGATCGGCAGGTCTTCGTGAAGAAACTCTCATGACCGGAAGTACGGGGTCGGTCCCGCAGGGGTGGCCCATCGGTCCCATTGAGAGGGACCGCTCCGATTCGCATGCTCGGCGCCATGACCGCCCAGGCGCGACGTTCACGACCGATCGAGACCTGCCGCTTCTGCGGCGGGGCGCTGCTGACGTCTGTGTACGACACCGTCTTCCGCGACCCCGCGGCCGATGAGCGACTCTTTTTCGCCATCCCCGGGGCGCTGTGCGTGCCGTGCCGCCAGCTCTACGTCGATCAGCAGCTGATCGGCATCCTCGGCCTCGACGGCGCGCGCTGCACCTTCGCGATCGAGTCCGATCGCGTCCTCCAGGCCGACTCCGCGGGCCAGGCTCCCGCCGCCTAGGTCCGTCGCGCGAGGATGTGCTCGCCGAGCCACGCCGCCAGGGCGGGCTGCTCCTCCATCACGTTCGACTTGATCGCCAGGTCGGCCTCCCACAGGCCGATGAGCATCGCCTCCAGCTCGTCGCCCCGGTAGCGCTTCGCCGCGTCCACCAGCCGCTCGGCCACCCGTGCGTTGCCCCGCGCCACCCGCTTCGCGATCTCGGGCGGCGGCGTCTTTCGCGCCGCGAGGTCGCGCGCGACGATCAGGTCGCGGACGCGTCCGGCCAGCGAGGCGAGGATCAGCAGCCCGGGCTGCCCCTCGTCGAGGGCGCGTTGCAGTGCCGCCGCCGCGGCGGCGGGCTCGCGACGGTCGACCGCGTTGGTGATCGCGAAGACCGATGCGGGCCGCGTGTCCGCCGTCAGCAACTCGACGTCCTCGGCGGTGATCGGCCGCTCTCCGGCGTAGGTCGCGAGCTTGCGCAGCTCCGAGTCGGCGATGCGAGTCATCTCGCCACGCTCGACATCGGTCTCCCAGATCCCGCCGCCGATGCGTTCGGCCAGCACGTGCGCCGCCCGGGTCTCGATCTTCAGACCGAGGCGCGCCGCGTGTGACGTGATCCAGCCGCGCAGCTCCCCGCGGCGCGGCGCGGCGCGCTCCTCGACGCGCCCGCCGCGGGCCTTGACCGCGTCGGCGAGGCGCTTCAGAAGGGCAGGCGGCTTTGTGATGTCGCGCGACGGGCGCTCCTCGAGCAGCGCCAGCGCCGAGCCGTCCGGCAGGTCGGTCACGAGCGCCAGCAGCTTGTCGGTCATGGCCGTCGAGCGGCCGGCGGCCTTCAGCGGCTGACGGAGGACCGCCAGGTGCGAGCCGAAGAGGCTCATCGTGCCGGCCTCGAGCTGGGCACGGTCGATCGCGCCGTCGGGCGCCGATCCGGCGTTGATCTCGACGGTGTCGGTGGCGTCGATCTCGCGCGCGAAGTCTCGGACGGTGGCGTCAAGCCCGAAGGCGTCGTCGCCGTGGACGAGGAGCAGCGAGACGCTCATGCGCCCGCCTCCCACGCCGCGCGGAGGCGCGCGACGAGGTCGTCGACCGAAAGCTCGGTGGCCTCGGCCAGCTGCTCCTCGAGGGCATGCGCGGGCCGCCGCGCCGTCTCGATGGACTCGGCGTGCTCGGGATGCCGGAGCTTCATGTCGTCCAGGCGCTCGTCGACGGTCATGAACGCCTGCCCAACATGCCGGTCGGCGACGGCCACGAGGACCGACGGCCAGCCGATCGGGTGGCGGTCGTCGTCGAGGAGCGCGTGCAGCGGGTGGGAGGCGACCGGCATCGCGAGCTCGTCATAGCCGAGCGCCTCGAGCCGCAGCGCCCCGACCACGCCGTGCTCGCCGCCGGTGCGGCGGATCTCGAGCTTATCGATGTCGTGGAGCAGTGCCGCGGCCTCGACCAGCGCGCCGTCCACCGGGATCGAGGCCTCGGCCACCAGCCCGGCGGCCGCCACGGCGACGCGAGCCACGCCCTCGGAGTGGACGACGATCCCTTCTGGCAGCCCGGCGTCGGCGAGCAGCCGTCGGGCGGTTGATCGGTCGGGGATGGCCACGGACCGATGCTACCGGCGGCCGCCCCGCCATGCACCGCGGCGGGCGCGGTCCAGCCGGCATCGGTACGGACGCGCAGGGTGACGCCATCGGTGACGACCTCGATGTCGCCATCCAGATCGGTCCGGAAAACGGTCAGCCCGGGCCGCGAGAGCGTGGCCAGCGTCTCCGGCGCCGGATGGCCGTATTCGTTGCCCTCGCCGGACGAGATGATCGGCACCGATGGGCGGGTGGCGTCGATCAGCCCGGGCGTCGTCGACGAATGCGAGCCGTGGTGGCCGACCTTCAGCACGTCCACCGGGCCGAGCAGGCTTCGCGCAAGCAGCGCCGCCTCCACGGGCGCCTCGGCGTCGCCGGTGAGCAGCGCCGAGAAGCCGCCGAGCTCGAGAAGGAGCACCACCGAGCCGTTGTTGATGTCGCCGTCGGGGAGCGGCGCAGAGGCGTCGGCCTGGGTGGGGTAGAGGACGGTGGCCGCAACCCCAGCCCCCAGATCGAGTCGCTGGCCGGTCCGTGCCAGCAGGGTCGGGATGCCGGCGCGGGCCGCATCGGTCAGGAGGCGTTCGTTGGCCGGGTTCGCGAACGGGATCCCGGCGTGCAGCACGGCGCCGACGCGATGGCGATCCAGGACATCGACGAGTCCGGCGACGTGGTCCTGGTGCGGGTGGCTGACGACGAGCAGGTCGATCCGTCGCCCGAAGAACGGCAGGTTCGCGCCCATCCGCCGCAGGGTGAGCTCCGGGTCCGGCCCGCCGTCGATCAGCATCGTCGTGCCGCCGGGCGCCTCGACGAGGATGGCGTCGCCCTGGCCGATGTCGAGCACGGTCAGGTGCAGCAGCCCGTCCGGGCGCGACACGACCGTGATCGCCAGCAGCACGGCCACCAGCCCGGCACCGATCGGCATCGGTCGAGCAATCCGCCGCACGACCGCGCCGAGGCGGCTCGGCCCTTCCTCCACCGGCGGCCCGGGGGAGGCGGCCGGATCGCGGATCGCCCAGTTCGCCAGCGCCAGCATCGGCAGCCAGGCGACCGCCAGCGGGGGCGGCACGGTCACGTCGACCGCCGCGTGCGGCACAGATGCGACCGTCGTTCCCAGCCACACGATCACGCGCAGCACCAGCCAGGCGGCGCCCCCGGCCATCCAGGTCAGGACGTCGCCGATGAGCGGCAGATGCACGGCGGCATCGAGCACGCCGGCGAGCGAGGCGATCGCGCTGAACAGCATCGCGACGGGCACGAACGGCACGACCAGCACGTTCGCGATCGGCGCCACGAGGGAGAGGCGCTCGAAGTTCACGAGGATGACCGGCAGCGTCGTCAGCTGCGCTGCGAGCGTCAGCGCGACCGGCTCGCGGATCCAGCCGGGCCATCGGTGCAGGCGCCGCTCGATCGGTGCGCCAAACCAGACGAGGCCGGCCGTCGCGAGCAGCGAGAGCTGGAAGCCGACGTCCCACAGCACCGGCGGAGCCGCGAGCAGCATGACCAGCGCCGCCAGCGCCAGGGCCGATGCGGCATGCGCCCGCGAGCCACCAAGGCGGGCGACGAGCATCGCGGCGGCCATGAGGGCGGCGCGCACGACCGATGGGCTGGCGCCGGTCAGCAGGACGTAGCCGCCGACCGTGGCGGCCGCGACCGCGGCCGTGGTCCATCGGCCACCGGGGCGCTTCGCCAGCGGCTGCGCCGCGGCCGCCACCAGCGCGGCGACGATCGCGATGTTCCAGCCGCTGATGGCGACGACGTGGGTGAGGCCGGCGGTTGCGAAGGCGTCGTTGATCTCCGGAGCGATCGCGCTCCGCACGCCGAGAAGGATCCCGGCACCGAGTGCAGCCTCCGGCTCCGGCACGAGGTCGTTCAGACCGCCGAGCAACAGCCCACGCAGCCCGGCGAGCGCGGCCGCCGGTCCGGAGGCTTCAGCGACCACTTCGGCGAACCGAGCCCGGGCGATTGCGCCGACCCCCTGGCGCTCGAGGTACTCGCGGTACGCGAAGCCGTCGAAGTCCTCGGCCAGCTCCACCCGCGAGGTCACGAGCAGCCGGTCGCCGGCGCTGGCATCGACGCCGCGGGGCAGCCAGACGAGCAGCCGGTCACCGAGCCGATGCGCCGCGCCCTCACGCGCAACCGTTACGTCACCGAGCACGAGCTGCACGCGATCCTCTCGCGGCCGCGGGTCGTCGACGACCGTGCCGAGCAACTCGTGCTCATCGCCGTCGACGAGCGTCCCGACCGAGGTCTCGACGACGAGCGCGGCAGCCTCGCCTCGCCACACACCGAGCCCGATTGACGCGCAGGCGACCCCCAGCAGCACCGCCGAGCGCCATCCGAGCGCCAGCCCGAGAACCGCCACGCCGACCCCGCCGCCGAGCAGCGGCAGCGCGGGCACGCCGACCGCGTCCGCGGCCAGGATCCCGGCCGCAACCCCGCCGAGGACGGCCGGCAGGACGAGCGTCGCGACGTTCACCGCTCAGCCCGCCGTTGCCACCCCCTGGATGTCCTCCAGCTGCCCGCGATGGATGACGCCGCGCTCGACGGCATCCTCGAGCGACGTGAACGGGCGCTCCTGGCGCGCCGCGATGATCTTCTGGACCGTGACCGCGCCGATCCCCGGCAGCGCCTCGAGCTCCTCGGGCGTCGCGGTGTTGAGGTTGACGAGGCCCGCGGTGTCGCCTCCGTCGCCCCCCGAGCCACCGGCCGTTGCCGGCTCGGGCGAGGCCGCTCCCGGCTGCGCCTCACCGATGCGCGGCACGTGCACCTGCTCGCCGTCGCTGAGCGGCTGGGCGAGGTTGATCGACGCCGCTGCGGCCTCCAGGTCCGCGTCGGATGCGTAGCCGCCGGCGGCCGCGATCGCATCGGCAACCCGTGATCCGGCGGGCAGCTCACGGATCCCGGGCTCGGCGACCGCGCCCTCGACGTCGACGAAAATCGTCCCGCTCGAGGGCGGCGGCTGATCCGAGGTGGCGGGAGGCACGGCCGAAGGCGTCCCCACGAGCAGGCCGACGCCCGGGTCGGTGGTCGACGTCGCCGTCAGCCCAACCCCCGCCGGGGCGAGGAGGATGAAGACGGCGACGGCGGCCAGCAGGACGGCGGCGCCGCCGGCTGCGGCCAGGATGCGATCGGATCGGGACATGGCTCGCCTCCACGCGAAGGAGGCGAGATCGGTCCAGAAGATCTGCGTCCGAAGTCCGGCACCCGGGCACTCGGCGCCGGGCTCCGGAAGCAGGACGGGAGCCTACGCCGAGGCCGCTTACCGGCCGGTTATCGGCGCCTTATCGCGGTTGCCCCCGCGGCCCGCGCCAATGACATTGGCCTATCGACCGACGGACCGACGATGCGACCCCGTCCTCGGTCGTTTGGCCAACCTCATGAGCCGAGCGACCGAGGAGCGAGGCTTCACCGGTCCGTAGGCCAACCTGGTTGGCCTGACGCACCGCTACTCGCGGGGCGTCACCACGTTGACGAGGCGGCCGGGGATCTGGATCACCTTCGCCGGCGGACGGCCTTCCAGGTAGCGCTGAACGTGCTCCGACGCCAGCACCATGCGCTCGATCTCGTCGGCCGGCGTGTCGGGCGTGACGACCAGCCGGTCGCGCAGCTTGCCGTCGACCTGCACCGGCAGCTCGATCGTCTCGGCGACGATCAGCTCCGGGTCGGCCTCAGGCCAGGGACCGTTGTGGATCGAGTAGGGATGACCGCGCCGCTCCCACAGCTCCTCGGCAACGTGTGGCGCGATCGGCGCCAGCAGCTTCAGGAGGACGTCGACGGCCTCCACATAGGCCGATGACCCTGCCAGGCCGGTCTCGCGGGCGCGAACGATCGCGTTCGTCAGCTCCATCAGCTTGCTGATCGCGGTGTTGAAGTGCAGCTCGTCGAAGTCCTTGCCGACCTCGTCGATCGTCGAGTGCGCCGCCCGACGCAGTGCCCGCGTCATCTCGTCGGCGGTGCCCAGCACCTCGTCCGCCGGCGGTGCGACCCCCGCCGCCGAGGGCAACGCGGCGCCCCACACCCGGCTCAGCCAGCGCTGGATCCCGCCGATCCCGGTCGGGTTCCACGGCCCGCCCTGGTCCCACGGACCGATGAACATCAGGAACGCCCGGACCGTATCGGCCCCGTAGCGGGCGACCAGCTCGTCGGGTGCCTGGACGTTGCCGCGCGACTTGCTCATCCGGTTGTGATCGGCGCCGAGGATCTGGCCCTGGTTGCGCAGCTTCATCGTCGGCTCGTCGAACGAGAGATGCCCAAGGTCGCGCAGCGCCTTCACGAAGAAGCGGTAGTAGAGCAGGTGCAGCACGCCGTGCTCGGCGCCGCCGGTGTAGAGGTGCATTGGCATCCAGGCGCGCACCTGCTCGTGGTCCCAGGCGACCTCGTCGTTGGTGGGGGAGCAGTAGCGCAGGAAATACCAGGCCGAGTCGATGAACGTGTCGAGCGTATCGGTCTCGCGCTTGGCCGGGCCGGCGCACACCGGGCACGATGCTGCCAGCCATTCCGCGTGATTCTGGAGCGGCGACACGCCGGTCGGCGCGAAGTCGACATGCTCGGGCAGCATCACCGGCAGCTGCGACTCGGGGACCGGCTGCGCGCCGTGCTCGTCGCAGTAGACGATCGGGATCGGCGCGCCCCAGTAGCGCTGGCGGCTGATCAGCCAGTCGCGCTGGCGGTAGGTCACCGCGGACCGGCCCTGGCCGCGCTCCTCGAGCGCGGAGGTGATCGCCGGAATCGCCTCGGCCGCGGTCCTGCCGGTGAACTCACCGGAGTCGATCAGCACCTCGTCGTCGGTGTGGGCCATGAACGCCTCGCCCGCGCTGACCGATCCGCCCGCCGGCGCGACCACGTACCGGATCGGCAGGTCGAACTTCTGCGCGAACTCGTAGTCGCGCTCGTCGTGGGCGGGGACGGCCATGATCGCGCCCGTGCCGTAGCCGGGCAGGACGTAGTCGGCGATCCAGATCGGGATGCGCTCGTTCGTCATCGGGTTGATGGCGTGGGCACCGATGAAGACGCCGGTCTTCTCGCGCTCGGTGCTCATGCGCTCGATCTCGGTCTCGCGCCGCGCGCTGGCGACGTAGGCGTCGACATCGGCCTTGCGGTCATCGCTGGTGAGGATGGCCACGAGTGGATGCTCGGGCGCCAGGACCATGAACGTGGCACCGAAGACCGTGTCGGGGCGCGTCGTGAAGACCCGGATCGGCTCGACGTCATCGGCCTCCACCTGGAAGTCGATCTCGGCGCCCTCGGATCGGCCGATCCAGTTCGTCTGCACCAGGCGGATCGGCTCGGGGTAGTCGAGGCCGTCGTAGCTCAGCAGCTCGTCGGAATAGTTCGTGATCCGGAACCACCACTGTTCGAGGTCGCGCTTGACGACCGGCGTGTTGCAGCGCCAGCAGCGCCGCTCCGTGCCCAGCACCTGCTCGCGGGCCAGGACGACCTGGTCCTTCGGGCACCAGTCGACCGCGCCGAAGGCCCGATACGCGAGCCCCGCCTCGTAGAACTTCAGGAAGATCCACTGGGTCCAGCGGTAGTAGGCCGGGTCGCTGGTGGCGAGCTCGCGCGACCAGTCGAACATCCCGCCCATCGTTCGGAATTGGGTCCGCATCCGGGCGATGTTCGCGTTCGTCCACTCCGCGGGATCCAGGCCGCGGTCGATCGCCGCGTTCTCTGCCGGCAGCCCGAAGCTGTCGAAGCCCATCGGGAACATCACGTTGAAGCCGCGCATGCGATGCATGCGCGCGACGATGTCCGGCCCGGTCGCGGCATACCAGTGACCGATGTGCAGGTCCCCGGACGGGTACGGGTACATCGTGAGGATGTAGCGCTTCGGGCGCGGATCGTCGTCGCGGGCGACGTACAGCTCGTCCGCCTCCCATCGGTCCCGCCATTTCTGCTCGAAGCTTGCGGGGTCGAAGCGGTCGGGGCGCGCGCGGGTCGGTGCCTCGGTCGTCATCGGTCCTGTGCCTCCTGGGGGAACCAGGCCATCAGCACCTCGTCGCGGAAGTCGTTGCCGGATCGGTACTGCATGCGGCGCAGGCCCTCGCGGACGAAGCCGCGCTTCTCGTAGACCGCGATCGCGCGCTCGTTGTCCGGGAACACCCCCAGCGACAGCTTGCGCAGGCCGCGGTCGAAGGCCCAGCGCTGGGCGGTCTCGACCAGCACCGAACCGACGCCGACGTCGCGCCACTCCTCGCCGATCGTGATGCTCAGCACGCCGATGTGCTCCGTGGCGACCCCGCGGTCGACGCTGACGAGCACGTTGCCGACGACCTCGGCCTCGGCCTCGGCAACCAGCACGAGATGCTCGGCGGCGCGGATCATCTCGCTGATCCAGAAGCTCTCCGACGGCTCGCTGACCGCACCCGGCGCGGTGATGAGCCAGCGGCCCTCCTTACGAACGTCGGCGAAGAGGCGGGCCAGGCCACGCCCGTCGGTCGGCCGTGCCGGGCGCAGGATCCAGCGCCGCCCATCTCGGGCGGTCCTCACTTCGCCAGTGCCGGTCGCGATCATGGTGTGCCTCCGGAGACAACGAACCCCTCCGTCTGCCAGGACGAAGGGGTGCTTCGCGGTACCACCTGAGCTTGACCGATGGAGATTGGTGGAGCTGGGGGGACTCGAACCCCCGACCCCCTGCATGCCATGCAGGTGCTCTCCCAGCTGAGCTACAACCCCACGCGGTTCCGTGTCGGTCCACTCGTCGGCGCTCTATCGGTCGCCATCCGGCCCAGTTGCCCGGGCTGCTCTGCGGGCGAGTTCCGCGCTCCTCGTTCGCCGGCTTCCACCGTCCCGGCTCGCTCGTGAACGACGTTCGGCGCGTAGTGCTCCCGCGTCAACGCATCGGTTTCGAGGATAGCACAGGCGTTCTGTCCCCCTCAATCCGGAGGGAGGCTTGACACGGATCATATATTGACAATATGACTCGTATCGCCAATGCGCCCGCTCGGCCATATCGCAGCGAGCTCCGAGCCGAACAGGCCGAGAAGACGCGCGGTCGGATTCTGGACGCCGCGGGGCGGGTCATGGCCACGGGTGTGGCGAGCCTCTCGGTCCCGGCCGTCGCGCGGGAGGCCGGGGTGTCGGTCCCGACGGTGTATCGGCACTTTGGAACGAAGGCCGAGCTCGTGGCTGAGCTGTTCCCCCACGCCGCGCGACGTGCCGGCCTGGACGGGATACCCGATCCGTCCACCGTCGGCGACGTCCGGAGCTTCGTGCGCGCGGTGTCCGAGCGGCTCGACGCCCTCGACGACGTGAGCCGCGCGGCATTCGCCAGCCCGATTGCCGACAAGGTGCGCCACGCGACGATGCCGTCGCGCATCGAGCGTGTCCGCACCATCGGCAAGTCGGTCGAGCCGCCGCTGGCGAAGGCCGACCTCGACCGGATCACCCGGATCCTGGTGATCCTCATCTCCTCGTCCTCACTTCGGACCTGGCGCGACCACCTGGGGGCATCGCCCGAGCAGGCGGCCGACGACATCGACTGGATCCTGCGCGCCGCGATCGCCGCGGCGAGCCGCGAGGTGGCGGAGTGAGCGCGAATGCCATCCGACGCCTGAGCGACGTCGGCCTGACCGATGCGGCCGAGGTCGGCGGCAAGGCCGCCAGCCTGGGGGAACTCCTGGCATCCGGCGTCCGCGTCCCCGATGGGGTCGTCGTGACCGTGGCCGGGACCGAGCTGCCGCCGCAGGAGCGGGTTTGGCAGCTGGCGGCCGGATCGTGGGACATGGGTGCGGGGCCGTTCGCGGTCCGGTCGAGCGGTGTCGCCGAAGATGGCGTCGACCGCTCGTACGCGGGCATGTACGAGACCGTGCTCGAGGTCGCGCCAGACGATCTTGGTGAGGCCGTCGAACGTTGCCTGGCCAGCGCGCGCGGCACGCGAGTCGCCGGGTACGAGCCCGGAACGAACGGCCGGATGGGCGTGATCATTCAGCGCATGGTTCGGCCGGCGGCGGCCGGCGTGGCCCTCACCGCGGATCCGATCACCGGCGATCGGCAGTCGACCATCGTCACCGCCGTGCGCGGCCTCGGGGACCGATTGGTCGGCGGGGAGGCGGTGGGCGATGAGTGGGTCGTCGTCGACGAGAAGGCGACGGCCCGCCGTCGGCCCGAGGAGGCCATCGGTCCGGAGCAGGCCGTCCAGGTTGCGGCCGAGGCCAGGCGCATTGCAGCGGCGCGGCGCGCACCGCAGGACGTCGAGTGGGCGATCGACCGGGACGGCACTCTCTGGATCCTCCAGGCCAGACCGATGACGGCGCTTCCGCCGGACGTGTCATGGACGTCACCGGCGCCCGGCGCCTTCACCCGCCAGTTCAGGCTGGGCGAGTGGATCGGCGGGCCGGTGACCCCGCTCTTCGAGTCGTGGCTGCTGAGCGCGATGGAGGAGCGGATGCACGCCTGGTTCTTCGAACAGATCGGGCAGCGCGCACCCCGGCCGCTCCACGTCGTGGTCAACGGCTGGTACTTCTACTCGCTCAACTGGTTCGGGCCCGGGTCCATGCTCCGCAACCTGCCGCGCATGCTCTGGCACCTGGCGCGACACCCTCGGCGCCTGGCGGGCATCAACCCGTCGACCGTGCGGCACAGCTTCCCGATCGTCGAGCGCGAGTGGCGCGCGGACTTCCGCCCGCGGTATCGAGCCGCGGTGCGCGAGGCGGAGGCACGGGTCGAGTCGGTGGCGTTGACTGAGCTGCCGGCCCTGATCGACGAGCAGGCCGAGCTGGCCGGCGAGGCCTTCGGTTGGCTCGCGGCCCTGGCCGGCGCGGCGTACAAGATGGAGCTCAATCTGGCCGGGTTCTACGGGCGGCACCTGCGCGGGACCCTGGGCGGCAGCCACCTGCCGCTGCTCACCGGCTTCGTGGCCCCGCGTGAGCAGGGCGCCCACGAAGTCGTCTCGCTGGACTGGTGGTATCCCGCGGGCGCGACCGGCATCGGTCACGCCGAAAGCCGCCGACCACGAACGCGCTGGTCGACACCAGGCACCAGGCCGAGGAGGCCGCCTTCGGCGCGCTCGCCTCGTCGCCGCGCCGCCTGTCGGCGTTCAGACGCCTGCTCGCCGATGCGCAATACCTCGTCCCGCTCCGCGAGGAGCAGACCGGCGAGCTGACCATCGGCTGGCCGGTCATGCGGCGCGCGGTCGTGCGGATCGGCGAGGGACTCGTGGCCCGCGGCCTCATCGCCGAGGCCGACGACGTCTTCTTCCTCACCATGCCCGAGGCCCTGAGTGCCCTGAGGGGCGGCCGCCTGGACGCTGCGGTGGACGTCGCCGAGCGGCGGGCCAGCCGGGAGGAGCAGGCTCGGCTCGTGCCGCCGCTGCTCATCGGCCGGCTGAACCCGGTCGTCAAGCGGATGTGGGACGCCTTCCCGCGGATGCTCGGCGCGACGCCATCGGCGACTGCGCTGATCAGCGGCTCACCTGCCTCGGCCGGCCGCGCGACCGGGTCGGTGCGGGTCATCCGCCGCCCGGACGAGTTCGACGAGCTTCAACCCGGCGAGATCCTGGTAGCGCCGATGACCGCGCCGGCCTGGACACCGCTCTTCAGCCGGGCCGCCGCGGTGGTGACCGATGTGGGAAGCCCTGCCGCGCACGCCTCGATCATCGCCCGTGAGTACGGGATCCCGGCCGTCGTCGGCTGCGGCGACGCGACGGCCCGGCTTCGAACCGGGATGCGCGTCACCGTCGACGGCAGCACCGGAAACGTCGAGCCCGAGTCATCGGTTGGCACCGCCGCTTGACCCTCACGTAACGTTAGGCTCTAGCCTCCACCGCGTATGGACGAACCGATGAGCCACACGGTCGGCGCCGTCGCCCGCATGAGCGGCGTGACGGTGCGGACGCTGCACCACTACGACGAGATCGGACTGCTGCATCCGAGCGGCCGGTCGGAGAGCGGCTACCGCCGCTACGCCGATGCCGATCTCGAGCGGCTGCAGCGCATCCTCTTCTACCGCGAGCTCGGGTTCGGCCTCGACGACATCAGGAATGTCATGACCGATGGCGATGCCGATGCGATCGGCCACCTCCGCCGCCAGCACGCGATGCTGCGCGACCGGATCGGGCGGCTGGAGCGGATGGCGGCATCGGTCGAGAAGGCGATGGAGGCGCAGACGATGGGAATCTCGCTCACGCCGGAGGAGCGCCTGGAGGTATTCGGCGATCACGACCCGGATCAGTATGCCGTCGAGGCCGAGGAGCGCTGGGGCAAGACCGATGCGTTCCGCGAGTCACAGCGGCGGGTGTCGCGCTACACGAAGGCCGACTGGCTCCAGCTGAAGGCCGAATCCCAGGCCTACGGCGGGCGCCTGGTGGAGGCGATGCGCTCCGGCGCCGCGCCGGACTCCGAGGCGGCGATGGACGCCGCTGAGGAGCATCGGCAGCACATCAGCCGCTGGTTCTACGACTGCTCTTACGAGATCCACACCGGGCTCGGGCAGATGTACGTCGACGATCCGCGTTTCACGGCCACGTACGAGGCGATCGCGCCGGGCCTGGCCGCGTACCTCAGCGAGGCGATCCAGGCCAACGCCGCCAGGCACGGAGCCGCCTGACGTCTCGGGTCGGGAGCCGTATCCTCGTTCCGTGGGCTCCCGACCCGAATCTCCCGACTGCTGCCCGCCTGGGACGGCCGCCGATCCTCGAATCGCCGAACAATTCGACGCGCGCTACGAGGGGTGGACGCCCGACGAGGGCTTCCCCGAGCTCGTCGACGTCTCGGGCGCGATCCTCGACCTGTGCCGCGACACCGCGCTGCGCCGCCCGAGCGTCCTCGACCTCGGCTGCGGGACCGCCGCGCTCGGCGTCGCGCTGCTCGAGATGGGGGCGTCGAGGCTCACCGGCGTCGACCTCTCACCGGCGAGTATCGACCTCGCCCGCCAGCGCGCCGAGGCTGGCGGCTTCGCACGGCAGAGCGCCTTCGAGGTCGGCAACGCCGCCGAGACCGAGACCGATCCCCACGACTGGGTCGTCCTCGACCGCGTGATCTGCTGCTACGGCGACGCCGACGGGCTCGTCGGGCGCGCGCTCGACCTCGCGCGGGAGCGGATCGCGATCGCGGTTCCGGAGTCGCGCGGCTGGCGCGGCCTCGTCAACCGGCCGCTGTGGTTCGCCGAGTTCGCCTGGGACCGCATCCAGGGCGGCTGCCGCGGCTACGTCCACGACCTGCGGCGCATCGAGCGCCGCCTGGCCGGCGCCGGATTCCAGCCTGCCGGCAGCGACCGGATCGGCCTCTGGTTCATCGGCATCTACGACCGTCCGAAGACCTCGCCCAGCCCGGACTCGAGGTCGCGCGGCGCGTAGCCGAGCTCGCGTCGCGCCTTCGCATCGGTGGCCCAGTAGGTCACGCCGGCACTGGCGCTGACGAGCTCGCCAAGGTCGGGACCGATGCGCCGCACGAGCGGCGCGGCCGCGCGCAGCATCCAGGTCGGCGTCGAGATTCGCGGCGGGCGATGCCCCGCGATCGCCGAGACGCGCCGAACGAGCTCGGCCAGCGTCGTGAGCTCGCCTCCGAGGACGTAGGCCTCGCCGATCCGCCCGCGCTCCCCGACCAGCGCAATTCCGCCCGCGATGTCCTCGACGTGCGCCATGTTCATGCCGAGGTCGCCGAAGGTCAGCGCCCGCAGGCGCCCGGCCGCCGCGTCGGCCAGCACCCCGCCCAGCGAGGAGTGGTCGCCGGGGCCGAACACGCCGCCGGGCATCGCGATCATCACCGGCGCGCCGGCGGCGATCCGTTCGTGCGCGGTCAGGTGCGCGCGGTGCTTCGTCTCGTCATAGAAGCTGACGTACCGATACGGTCGCGGCCGCTCGTATGACTCGTCGACGACCCGGTAGCCGGTGTCGCCGAAGGCATTCATCGTCGAGACATGGACGATGCGGCCGACACCGGCGCCCACCGCAGCATCCAGCACCGCCGCCGCGGCGGTCACGTTGGCCGCCTCCATCGCGGCTCGCTCCGAGGCGCGGATGCCGACCCGGTAGTCGCCGGCCAGGTGGTAGGCGACGTCACAGCCGCGGAGCGCATCGGTCAGGGCTGACGCGTCGAGCACGTCGCCGACGACCACCTCGCAGCCGGCGTCGCGCAACACGGCCGCCGAGCGATCGGAACGGGCGATGGCCCGGACCTCGGTGCCGGAGGCACGCAGCCGGCGGACGAGCGAGCGCCCGATGAAGCCGCCGCCCCCGGTGACGAAGGCTCGCATCGGTCTAGGCCGGGGCGAAGCGAGCCCGAAGACGCTCGAGGGTCGCGTCGATCTCGCCGCCGGCGGCGCCGGCGATCATCGGCTCCATGAAGCGGGTCAGCATCGAGCCGCGGATCTCCATCGCGAAGCGCAGGTCGGTGGCGTCATCGGCCGCCGGCGCCAGGTCGAGCGACGCGGCGACGTTCACGCCGGATACCTCGCTGGTGATCACGAAGTGCCGCGGCGGATCGAACTCGGCGACGGTCAGTGGTGCTTCGACCTGCTGCGAACCGAGGGCGCGGACGACGCGAGCCTTGGAGCCGACGCCGAGCTCGCCCGGCGAGGTGACCTCGGCACTGACGATCCCCGCCATCCACTGGTCGAGGTTGTCCAGGTCGGCGAGGTAGGTGAAGAGCTCGGCCGGCGGTGCGGCGATCGTCGCGGTGCGCTCGACGCGCTTCATGGATCGGCCTCTCTAGGTCAGGAAGAAGAAGGCGATCGCCACGATGAAGTACACGCTCATCAGCTGGAGGCCCTCGACCCAGTTCGAGCGCCCGTCGAGCGCGATGTAGGACGCGATGAAGACGCCGACCGCGACGGCGACGACCTCGAGCGGCGTGAAGACGAGCGTCAGCGGGTTGCCGACCAGCAGGCCGAAGAAGACGAGCACAGGTGCGGCGAAGAGGGCGATCTGCGTCGACGAGCCGATGCTCGTGATCAGGCTGAAGTCCATCTTGTTCTTGTACGCCAGCGTCACGCCAACCACGTGCTCGGCGAGGTTGCCGATGATCGGGATGACGATGATCCCGATGAAGAGCTCGCTGACGCCCAGCGCCTCGACCGTGGGCTCGAGGGCGTGGACGAGGATCTCGCTGGTCAGGGTGAGCGCCGCCGCGGCGCCCAGCAGGACGCCGAGCGCGACCCGCCAGGTCCAGTGCGCAACCTCCTCCGCCCCGTGCGCGACCGGGCTCTCCGGGGAGCGCAGGAAGAACCACAGCTGCGCGCCGTAGGTGACGAGCAGCAGGATCGCCACGCCAACGGTCAGGCTCTCGATCCGGAAGAACTCCGGGTCGCCGGGAGCGGTCTCCGGACCGCCACCGACCAGCAGCGCGAACGTGGCCGGCACGATCAGGCCGATCGTCGCCAGGATCAGCGAGGCGGCGTTCATGCCGACCTGTTCCTGGTCGTACTGCTGCACGCCGTTCTTGATGCCGCCGACGAGCAGCGACGCGCCGAGGACGAGCAGCAGGTTGCCGATGATCGAGCCGGTGATCGAGGCGTGGACGATCTCGATCTTGTTATCGAGGATCAGGAAGGCGGCGATGATGATCTCGCCGATGTTGCCGACCGTGGCGTTCATGATTCCGCCGATCCGCGGTCCGGCCGAGATTCCGAGCTGCTCGGTGGCGTGGCCGAGGAGATAGGCGAGGGCGAGGATCGTGATCGCGGCCACGCCGAAGGTGAGCGTCGGGTCGGCGTTCGTGATGCGCAGCGCGAGCGACGCGACGGTGCCGAGAGCGGAGATGGCGAAGGCGGGAATCAGCACCGTCGGATGTTACTCAACCGATCAGTGGAGGATCTGGGAGAGGAACCGCTTCGTGCGCTCGTGCTGCGGCGCGCCGAAGATCTGGCTCGGCGGTCCCTGCTCGACGATCACACCCTCGTCGAAGAAGACCATCCGATCGGCGACCGCCCGCGCGAAGCCCATCTCGTGGGTGACGCAGATCATCGTCATGCCGGCGTCTCGGGCGAGCGACTGCATGACGTCGAGGACCTCGCTGATCATCTCGGGATCGAGGGCGGAGGTCGGCTCGTCGAAGAGCATGATCTTCGGGTTCATCGCGAGGGCCCGTGCGATCGCGACGCGCTGCTGCTGGCCGCCCGACAGCTGCGCGGGGTACTTGTGCGCCTGCTCCGGGATGCCGACCCGCTCGAGGAGCTTCATGCCGGCCGCTTCCGCATCGGCGCGCGAGTGCCTCCGCACCCGCATCGGCGCCAGGGCGACGTTCTCGAGCGCGGTCAGGTGCGGGAACAGGTTGAACGACTGGAAGACCATGCCGATCTCACTGCGAATGGCCGCGATGTTGCGCACGTCGTTGCTCAGCTCGATGCCGTCGACGATGATCTGGCCTCGCTGGTGCTCCTCGAGCCGGTTGATCGTGCGGATGAAGGTCGACTTGCCCGAGCCCGACGCGCCGAAGATCACGACGACCTCCCCCGCGCGGACGGTCAGGTCGATGCCGCGCAGGACGTGGAGCTGGTCGAACCACTTGTGGACGTCGCGGCAGACGATGATGTCGTCGGCGTCCGCATCGGTCCTTCGCTCGTCCGTCATCAGCGCACTCCCACTCCCAGCTGCCGCTCCAGTCTGTAGCTTGCCTGGCTCATCGCGTAGCAGAGCACGAAGAAGACCGCGGCGATGAACACGTAGACCTCCATCTGGGCGCCGAAGGAATCCGGCTGAGCCAGCACCGCACGGCTGATGCCGAGCAGCTCCAGCAGGCCGATGATCGTGACGAGCGTCGTGTCCTTGAGCAGGCTGATGAACAGCCCGACGTTGGCCGGGATGACCGATCGCAGCGCCTGCGGCAGGACGATGAAGCGATTCGTCGCGATGCCGCTCAGCCCCAGTGCCTGCGCGGCCTCCACCTGCCCGGTCGGGATCGCCTGCAGCCCGCCGCGCACGTTCTCGGCGACGTAGGCCGCCGAGAAGAGGGTGATGCCGCCGACGGCGCGCGCCACGCGGTCGAGGCGCCACTCCCCGGGCAGGAACAGCGGCAGGATGATGTCCGCCATGAACAGGATCGTGACCAGCGGTACGCCGCGGATGAGCTCGATGTAGCCGGTGCTCAGGATCCTCACCACCGGCAGGTGGCTGCGGCGGCCGAGGGCCAGCATGACGCCGAGCGGGAACGACAGCGTGATCCCCACCACCGCCAGCACGAGGGTCAGCAGCAGGCCGCCCCACAGGTGCGAGCTGACCGATGGCAACGCCGTCGCGCCGAACCCGCTGATCAGCGCGAACGACACCGGCAGCGACACGATCCAGGCCCAGGTCAGCGCTCGTCGCGGGATCCGGACGCGAAGCGAGATCGCGAACGCGATCCACGTCAGCGCCACGTTGAGGGCAAGCGCCCCCGCGGCCACCACGCCCAGTGGCGAGACGAGCATCAGCGCGGCGAGCATCAGCTGCAGGGCCGACAGCGTGACCGCCAGCGCCCGCGTCGCGCGGCCGTACGCGCCGGCCGAGAGGCCGCTCAGCACCGAGATGATCGCCAGCTCGAGCCAGATGCGCCACGCCTGATCGGCGGGGTACTGGCCGATGAGGAACAGCCGCAGGTTGTCGGTGATGACGGTCCAGCGCGCCTCCGTCACCGCCCACCCGCCGATGGTGATGGCCAGCCAGACGAGCGCGGCGACGATCAGGACGGTGACGAGCGAGTTGATCGGCCCGCTGAACAGGTTGGCGCGCATCCACGCGATCGGACCGATCGTCTCGCGCGGCGGGGGCAGCGTCTCGGCGGTCATCGCTCGAGGACCTGGACGCGGCGGTTGTAGATGTTCATCAGCAGGCTGGTGAAGAGGCTGATCGCGAGGTAGGTCGCCATCACCAGGATGATCACCGGCAGCGGCTGGCCCGTCTGGTTCGCCATCGTCTGGCCGACCTTGAACAGGTCGGGATAGCCGATGGCGATCGCCAGGCTCGAGTTCTTCGTGAGATTCAGGTACTGGCTGGTCAGCGGCGGGACGATGATCCGCAGCGCCTGCGGGAAGACGATGAGGCGCAGGGTCTCGCCCTCGCTCAGACCGAGGGCGCGGGCTGCCTCCAGCTGGCCCTTTCGCACCGCCTGGATGCCGCCGCGGACCACCTCACCGATGAACGCGGCGGTGTAGAGCACCAGCCCGATGAGCAGCGCCGCGAACTCCGGCGACA
Source organism: uncultured Chloroflexia bacterium (assembly GCA_963840145.1). Classification (GTDB taxonomy): domain Bacteria; phylum Chloroflexota; class Limnocylindria; order QHBO01; family QHBO01; genus JACDBZ01. The sequence goes on along the minus strand of CAWIXR010000004.1, from coordinate 636,017 downwards.
GGCCCATGCCGCCGGTGAAGTTGAACCGCTCGCGGACAGGCAGGTCGAACGCGATCGGCGCCGTCAGCACCCACCCGACCGCGGCGATCGCCAGCAGCGCGAGCCAGCCGAGCGCGCGCAGCCCGCGGATCGGCCGCCCTGCATCCTCGAGCCGCCGCGCCGTCCTGCGCGCGACGACGAGCACGACCACGCCGACGGCGACGAACGCCAGCCATGCCAGGAGCCCCGAGGTGACCTGCGGTGCCGGCAGGAAGACGCCGCGCTGACTGACGTAGATCGAGCCGGGGAGGCCGATGGCCTGGGCGATCGCCGGCAGCTGGAGGAAGACGGCGAAATAGAGGATGAAGAGCTGGACGAGCAGCGGCGTGTTGCGGATGACCTCGACGTACCCCGACGCGATGCGCCGGACGAGCCAGTTCGGAGAGAGGCGCGCCACACCGACGACGACGCCGAGGATCGTCGACAGGATGATGCCGAGCACGCTGACGATCAGGGTGTTCAGCAGCCCGACCAGGAAGGCCCGGGCGTACGTGTCGGTCGGGGAGTAGGGGATCGGGCTCTCACTGATGTCGAACCCGGCGCTGCGGCCGAGGAAGCCGAACCCGAAGCCGAGCCCGCGGTCGGCCGTGGCGGCCATGAAGTTGCCGATCAGCCACACCGCCAGCACGGCGACGACGATGACGACGACGACCTGCGCGGCCAGGCGCAGGACGCGCACGTCGCGCCACGGCGGCACCCCGGCCGCGCTGGACGGGTGAGGCGCCGCCGTCATCGGGGCATGGGTGAGAAGTGCTCGGGACCGGCTGGCGCCGGCCCCGAGCGGTCAGGTCCTATCGGTACGGAGGTGCGTAGAGCAGGCCGCCCTCGGTCCACAGGCTGTTGAGTCCGCGGTCGAGGTCGAACGGCGTGCCAGGTCCCAGGTTGCGGTCGTAGATCTCGCCGTAGTTGCCGACGGCGCTGATCATCGTGACCACCCAATCGGGGTCGAGCCCGAGGCCGGACTCGAAGGGCTCGGCGCCCTCCGGCGTGACGCCCAGCAGGCGCTGGACGATCGGGTCCTCGCTGGTCTCGGCCATCTCGACGACGTTGTCCTGCGTGATGCCGAGCTCCTCCGCCTCGATCGTGGCGAAGACGACCCACTTGACGACGTTGAACCACTGTTCGTCGCCGAGCGGAGCGACCGGGCCGAGCGGCTCCTTGCTCATGACCTCGTCGAGGATCAGGTGATCGTCCGGTGTCGCGAATGCGGTCCGGCGGGCGACCAGCTGGGATCGGTCGCTGGTGACGGCGTCACAGCGGCCCTCCTCGTAGGCTGCGTAGGTCGGGTCGATCTCCGGGAAGACGAGCGGCTCGATCGTGTCGCCGAGCCGGTCGGCGAGATTGAGCTCGGTGGTCGTCCCGGACTGGACGCAGATCGTCGCTCCCTCGAGCTCGTCGATCGTCGTCGCATCGGTCAGGGTCGAGTTCACCATGATCGCCTGGCCGTCGTAGAAGGTCGTCGGACCAAAGAGGCCCCACGACGTGTCGCGGCTGACCGTCCAGGTCGTGTTGCGGATCAGGACGTCGACCTCGCCGGTCTGGAGTGCCGGACCTCGCTGGTCGGCGTTGATAGCGCGGAACTCGACGGCCTCGGGGTCGCCGAGCACCGCGGCTGCCAGGGCGCGGCAGAAGTCGGCATCGAACCCGGTGTTGTTGCCCTCCTCGTCCAGGAAGCTGAACCCAGGCAGGCTGCCGTTCACGCCACAGATGAGCTGCCCGCGCTCCTGCACGGTGGCGAGCCGGCCGTCATCGGTCGACGGCTCGTCCGTCTCCTCGGGCGCCGTCTCCTCGGGTGCGCCGGTCGCCGGCGTAGTCTCCTCGGCGTCGGTTTCGGTCGCGCTCGGTGCCTGGTCGCCGCAGGCGGCCACCACCAGGGCGAGGACGAGCATGGCGACGATGGTCCAGATGGATCTGGTCACAGGTCTTCCTCCCGCACTGCGATGCGTAATGACTGGTCCCCTCGGACGGACCGCAGTTTCAACCTCGCGATGAGTTGGAGCTCATGCGTTTCGGAGCCCGCATGATAGCCGCAGCGGCGAAACCGGGAGAGCATCGGCGGCGGCCGGAGGGGGCGAAAAGGGGGTGGTGGAGATGAGGGGACTCGAACCCCTGACCCCCGCGATGCGAACGCGGTGCTCTCCCAGCTGAGCTACATCCCCACGGGCCGGCGCGAGTATACCCTCTTCACGAATTAGAACATTCGTTCTATCATGACGGTTCAATGCCACGGACCGATGTCTCCGCTTCGCCGTCCCTGGCGAACGCCCTCGAGAGCCTCCGCGCTCGCGGCCTCGGGCTGCGTCGCGGCAGCGAGCCGGAGCCGCTGGAGATGGCGCGTCCATCGGTGTCGACCGGCCATGCAGGGCTCGATGTTGCACTGGCTGGTGGGCAAGAGGGGACCGGCGGCTGGCCGCGCGGGGCGCTCGCGCTGCTCGATGCGCCGGCCGGCGGCGGCGCGACGACGCTGGCGATGGGCGGGGTGGCTGCAGCGCAGGCCATGGGAGGGCTGGCGGCGTGGCTCGACCTCGACGGCACCTTCGACCCTGCCGTCGCCGCGCGTCTCGAGGTCGGCCTCGACTGGCTCCTCGTGGCACGCCCGCGCGACCCCGCCGAGGCGATCGAGCTGGCGGCATGGCTCGGCCGTTCGGGGCTGATCGACGCGCTCGTCCTGGACCTCGGGGAGCGGGGCGTGCCGGATCGGCGGGCGCTGGACCGGCTCGGCTCGCTGCTGGCGCGCTCGGGATCGACCTCGGCGCTGGTCGTCGCGCCGGCGGGTCGCGTCGTGGCCGGGGCGGCGGCCGGGGTGCGGGTGGCGTTACATCGGTCCGCGTGGCTGGCGGTCGGGCGCGACCTCGTCGGGCAGCGCGTCAGGGTCGTGGTTGAACGGCATCGGTGGGCGCTGGCCGGGGCTTCCGCCGAGCTCGACCTGTGGTTCGGCGAGGGTCGGCGCATCGACCCGCTGCTGGCCGCGGCCGCGGAGCCGCAACCGATCGAGCAGCGCCCGGCGCTGCGGGTGGTGAGCGCGTGACCCGGCTGCTCGCCCTCGTCTGGCCCGAGCTGCGCGAAGGCCCGGATGCCGACCCGCACCCCTTCGAGCGCATCCTCGACGCGCTCGACGACCTCTCGCCGCGGGTCGAGGCGGTCGACGTCGGCGTGGCGCTGGTCGACATCACCGGTCTCGAGCCGCTGTGGGGCCCGGAACGGAGAGTCGCGGCAAGGGCCGTGATGCTGGCACGCGGCGTGGCGCCGCTCGCCGTCCGCTGCGGGGTCGGCGACAATCGCTGGCTGGCGACGCTGGCCGCCCGGCTGGCACGCTTCGAGCGCGAGGGGGCGCCGGCCGCGTTCCGCATCCTCGAGCGCGCCGAGCTGGCCGATCTGCCGCTGACCCTCCTGCCGGCCGATCCGGCCACGCGCCAGCGCCTCGCGCTCTTCGGCCTGACGACGATGGCTCAGCTCGCCGGCCTGCCGCGCTCGGCGGTCGGTGCCCAGTTCGGCGCGATCGGGGAGCGGCTCCAGGCCCTGGCGCGCGGGGACGACTCGCGGCCGATCGTCCCGCGCCGGCGTCCCGAGCGGGTCACCGCCGGCGCCATCTTCGAGACGCCACTCGACGGGGTCGGCGCCGCGGGGCTCACCCTGCGCCGCCTCGCCGCCGACCTGTGCGACCGCCTGCATGGACGCCACCTGGCTCCGGGCCGCGCCGTGCTGGTGCTGCGATTCGAGGACGCGCCCGACCTGCGCGTCGCCCAGCCCTTTCCGCAGCCGGTTCTCGAGCCGGACTGGATCGCGCGGCTGCTGCTGTCTCGGGTCGAGGCCGCGGCCAGGTCACGATTTTCGTCACCCGGCAACCCGGGTTGGCAGGAACCGGCTGCGGAGCCACGGGTCGCATCGGTCCATCTGCTGTTCGACCGCCTGGCGGACCCCGCAACCCGCCAGCTGCCCGCGTTCGAGGCACGTGCCGGACGATGGGAGGAGCTGCGCTGGTCGCTGGAGCGGATCCGGCATCGGTTCGGACCGGACCGCCTGTGGCGGGCGACGGCCGACCGACCGACCGCGGCGCTGCCGGAGCATCGGTCGCGGCTGGTCGACATCGGCTCATGACCCGGCGCTACCTCGACCACCCGCTCGTGCAGGTCGAGACCGATGCCGACGGCAGCCCCCTTCGCCTGCACATGGACGGGACCGATCACGGCGAGATCGGCATCTGCAACCGCTGGCGGGTAGACGACGGCTGGTGGCGCGACCCGGTCGCCCGCGCCTGCTACAAGGTCGTCACCCGCTCCGGCCTGCTGTGCACGATCTTCCTCGACGAGATCCGCGGCACCTGGCACCTCGAACGCATCTTCGATTGACGCTCAGGCCATACTCGAAGGCAGAGCCACGCCACCGTGCGCCAACGCTGGCACTGCTCGTGCGGGAGCCCACACCGATGAATTCCGGCACAGCCGCCGACCAGCCCACGGCCTCCGAGCTCGATCTCCCCGGCCCCGACGATCCGGTGGCGTGGAGCTACGTCCAGGCCGAGACCCTTGTCGTCGGCCCCAACGGCGAGGATCTCGGCCGCGTGGCCGCGATGCTCGGCACCGAGACGGAGGGGATCTTCCACGGCGTGGCGGTCATCCCGTACTCCGACGGCACGACCCGCGTCGTGCCGGCCGATGCGGTCACCCGCCTGACCTCGTCCCGCGTCCAGATCGTCTGGGACGCCGACCAGCTCTCGGCCGCCGAGCCCTACCAGCCGGTCGAGTAGGGCATCGGCCGCGGTGACCGGTCCCGTCCACCGCGTCGACCGGCTCTGGCCGGATCCCGCGACGGACCTCGCGCTCGACGACGCGATGGCCGGCTTCACCCTGCCGCAGCCGCCGTCGGGCCGCCCGCTGGTCGGGGTGAACATGGTCACGAGCATCGACGGACGCGCGCAGCGCGACGGCACCGCCGAGGGGCTCGCCGGGCGAGCGGACCGCCACCTGATGCGCCACTACCGCGCCGCTTACGACGCGGTCGGCAGCGGCGCCGGCACCCTCCGCGCCGCGGGCCTGTGGCTGCGGGTCGGCGACGAGCTGGCGGCGCGCCGGGCCGCCGAGGGTCGTTCTCCGAACCCAACCGGAGTCGCGGTCGCGGGCAGCGAGCCGGTGCCGCTCGACGCGCGCTGGTTCGGCGGCGACGAGCGCCGCATCCTCATCGTTGGCAGCACGAACCCTATCGACGCTGCGCCCGCTGGCACCGAGCTCGTCCGCGCCTCCGACGCGCGGCCCGCACCGGGCTGGATCCTGTCGAGCCTCGCGGCGCGCGGCATCGGCAGCTTCCTGCTCGAGGGTGGCCCGCACCTGAACGCCGCCTTCCTGGCGGCCGGGCTGATCGACGAGCTGTACTGGACGGTCGGCGCGCACCTGCTCGGGACCGATGCGCTGCCGATGATCGCGCCCATCACCGGCGGCTCGCCGTACGCCAGCGAGCCGCTGGGCGCGCGCCTGGTCGGCGTCCTGCGCCAGGGCGACGAGCTGTTCCTGCGCTATCGGTTCGGTTCCGGCTGAGCGGGTAGCATCGGTCCGTGACCGCCGTCGACCTCGGACGCATCGGCGTCTGGGGCCATCTCGACACGCTCTCCATCGGTGCGGCCCGCGACTACGCGCGGCGTGCCGAGGCGCTCGGCTACGGCAGCCTCTGGGTGCCCGAGACGGTCGGGCGGGACCCGTTCGCGCTGCTGGCGCTCCTGGCCGGCGAGACCGAGCGGCTCGCGCTGGGGACGAGCATCGTGAGCATCTGGGGCCGCGACGCGCAGGCGACCCGGATGGCGGCGAAGACCCTCGCCGAGGCCACCGCCGGCCGGTTCGTCCTGGGCCTGGGCGTGAGCCATCCGCACCTGGCGGCCAAGCTGCGCGGCCACGTCTTCGAGCGGCCCCTGACCCGCATGCGAGAGTACCTCGCCGCCTATCGCGCCGCCATCTACCGCGGCCCGCCCGACGACGGCGTCGAGCCGCCGGTCCTCGTCGCGGCGCTGCGGGAGCGGATGACCGATCTCGCCGCCACCGATGCCGATGGCGCCTTCCCGTACCTCGTCACACCCGAACGCGTGGCCTGGATGCGGGCCCGCCTGGACGCCGCGGCCGGTGGCGCCAGAGCGATTCTGGCCGTGACCCAGCCGGTTGCCTTCGACGGAGCCGATGCCGCACGCGCCTACCTGAAGCCGTACCTGCGCACGCCGACCTACCACGCATCGTGGGAGCTCCAGGGCTTCACCGCCGATGACTGGGAGGCACCGGGCAGCGACCGCCTCGTCGCCGCGATGGTCGCCACCGGCTCGGTCGCCGACGCCCGCGCCAGGATCGAGGCGCTGCACGCGGCCGGCGCCGACCACGTGGCTGTCATCCCGATCGCGCCGGACGGCAGCGACGACCATCTGCCGACCCTCGAGGCGCTGGCGTGACCCAGCCACCGGCCGTCGCCCGCGCGATGGCCACCGCGGCCAGCATCCCGGCCGAGGACCTGCCGCGCCTCCGCCGCCGCATGCGCTGGGTGCTCTTCACCGTCGCCGCGCTCGGCAGCACCGGCTATATCGCCGCGGTGACGGTCGGCACACTTGTCGCCGCCGAGCTGTCGGGCGGTCCCGCGCTCGGCGGCCTGCCGACCACGACGACGACGATCGGCACGGCCGTCGCCGCCAGCCTGATCGCGCTCGTGATGCTGCGCGCCGGGCGGCGGATCGGCGTCCTGATCGGCCTGGCGGTCGGCGTCCTCGGGGGCATCGTCGTCTTCGGCTCGATCCTGGTCGCCTCGATCCCGCTCCTCCTGCTCGGCAGCGCCTTCACCGGCTTCGCCAATGCCGCCGGCAACCTCGGGCGCTACATCGCCGCCGACATGGCCACGCCGGATCGACGGGGCGCGGCCCTCGGCCTCGTCGTGTGGGGCACGACGATCGGCGCGGTCATCGGGCCGAACCTGACGGCCCCGGCCGGTGATCTCGCGCTTTCGCTCGGCCTACCGGAGCTGGCGGGGCCATACCTGCTGACGATCGTCTTCATCGGCCTGGCGTGGGTCGTCTCGGCGGTCATGCTGCGTCCCGAGCCGTACGCCCTGGCCGACCCGTCGGCGCTGCCCAGCCACGTTGACCAGCCGCAGGAGGCTCCCGCGGTGCGGGCGATCGTGGCGCGGCCGTCGGTCGCCGTCGCGCTCGTCTCGCTTGTCGCCGCGCAGGTCGTGATGGTGCTGATCATGACGATGACGCCGATCCACCTGACCGATCACGGCCACGACCTCGGGACCGTCGGCTTCGTGCTGTCGGCGCACACGTTCGGAATGTTCGGGCTGTCGCCGATCACCGGCCGCCTGACCGACCGCTTCGGCTCCCCGCCGGTGATCGCGGCCGGGCTCGTCGGGCTCGCCATGGCGGCGCTGCTCGCCGCGCTGGCCCCGGCCGACGGCGGATTCGGGCTGACGTTCGCGCTGTTCCTGCTCGGCTACGGCTGGAACCTGTGCTTCGTCGCCGCCTCGTCGATGCTCAGCCACGGCCTGGCGCTGGCGGAGCGGACGCGGGTCCAGGGCATCGCCGACACGCTGACCTGGGGCACCGCCGCGCTCGCCAGCCTCGCGTCCGGCCTCGTCGTGGCGGCCGCCTCCTACACCGTGCTCGGCTTCGTCGGCCTGGCGCTGACCGTCATTCCCGCGCTCTTCCTCGCCGTCCAGGTCCCGCGCATCCGACCGGTCGCCACCGCGTGATCCGCACCGATCGGCTCCTGCTCCGCCGCTGGACCGATGCGGACCTCGAGCCCTTCGCGGCGATGAACGCCGACCCGGTCGTCATGGAGCACATGCAGGGGCTGATGTCGGACGAGGCATCCGACGCGTTCGCCAACCGGATCGAGGCGCACTGGGAGGAGCACGGCTGGGGGCTGTGGGCGGTCGAGGTGCCCGGCGTCGCGCCCTTTGTCGGTTACGTCGGGCTCTGGCCAGCGGACTATGTGACCGAAGGAATGGTCGAGGTCGGCTGGCGCCTGGCCAGCGCCCACTGGGGAAACGGCTACGCCACCGAGGCCGCCACCGAGGCGCTGCGCTTCGGGTTCACCGACGTCGGCCTCGGGGAGATCGTGTCGTTCACCGTTCCGCAGAACATCCGCTCCCGGCGGGTCATGGAGCGGATCGGGCTCGTGCGCGATCCCGCCGGCGACTTCGACCATCCGCGCGTCGACCCGGTCGCCTATCCGCATCTCGTGCCGCACGTGCTCTACCGGCTCTCCCGCGCCGCCTGGCAGGATCGCTAGGGTCTTCCCTGAATAGAACAAACGTTCTATCATCGGTCGTTCGATGGGCACGCCGGACGACTACTGCGAGCTCCACGCGCACACGAACTTCAGTTTCCTCGACGGCGCGTCGCACCCCGAGGAGCTGATCGCCCGCGCCGCGCTCCTCGGCATGCCCGCGCTGGCCCTCACCGACCACGCCGGCCTGTATGCCGCGGTGCGTGCCTGGAAGGCGGCGCAGGAGACCGAGACCGATGCCGCCCGCGCGTCGGGGCTCTCGCCGGTGCGGCCGATCATCGGCCTCGAGATCACCGTCCCGCGCACCGACGACGAGCTGCGTCTCGCCCACCGCGGGCGGAAGCTGAACGACCCGCTTCGCGGCGAGCGCGCGAGCCGCGGCTGGCCCGGCGAGTTCCACGCCGGACCGATGCCGGGCGACCACCTCGTCCTGCTGGCCCGCGACGTCGACGGCTACACCGCCCTGTCCCGCCTCGTGAGCCGTGGCCACCTGGCGGGCGAGAAGCAGTTCCCGGTCTTCGAGCGCGGGCTGGTCGAGACCGCCCTCGACGAGGCGCGCGGCCACCTCTACGGCCTCTCCGGCTGCCGCAACGGCGAGGTGCCACGCCACCTGCTGGCCGGCGACCGCGACGCGGCGTTCGACGCGGCGCGCCGCTGGGCGGCGCACTTCGCCGCCGACGATTTCGCCGTCGAGCTGTCGCACCACCTCGGGCCCGACGACGACTGGCTCGTCACCCAGCTCGCGGCGCTCGCCGACGAGGTCGGCCTGCCCACGGTCGTCACCAACGAGGTCCACTACGCCGATCCCGACGGGCATCGGCTCCAGGACGTGCTCGTCTGCATCCGCCATGGCGCGACCCTCACCGAGGCGCGCGAGCTGCTGCTGCCCAACGCCGAGTACCGGCTCAAGACGGGCGGGGAGCTGGCGGCCATCGGCGCAGGTCTTCCGGACGAGCGCAGCCGCCGCGCCTGGGAGCAGGGCATGGCGCGCAGCGCCGCCATCGGTCAGCAATGCCGGCTCGAGCTCGGCTTCGAGCGCTATCGGTTTCCGGGCTTCAGCGTGCCCGAGGGGGAGACCGCGTTCTCATATCTCTACCAGCTTGCACACGACGGCTTACTGGTCCGTTACCGGCCGGTTACCAAGCAGGCGCTGAAGCAGCTGGCGCACGAGCTCGACGTCATCGAGCGCACGAACCTCGCCGAGTTCTTCCTGATCGTGTGGGACCTGATGGAGTTCGCGCGGCGCGGCAAGATCATCGGCCAGGGGCGGGGGAGCGCCGGCGACTCGATCGTGGCCTATTGCCTGGGCATCACCAAGGTCGACCCGATCGAGCACAAGCTCCTCTTCGAGCGCTTCATCAACGAGGCGCGCGCCCTGCCCGACATCGACATCGACTTCGACGTCAACCGGCGCGAGGAGGTGATCCAGTACCTCTACGACAAGTACGGCGCCGATCACGCCGCCATGGTCTGCACGATCGTCACGTACCGCGCGCGCTCGGCCGTGCGCGAGGTGGCAAAGGCGCTCGGCTTCCCGCTCGAGGGGATCGACGCGCTGGCCAAGGCGCTCGACACCCGCGAGGCCGGGGACGTGGCGCGCGACCTGGCGCTGGACGGCTCGTTCGCCTGGCTGTTCGACGAGCTCGGGATCGACATGGCCGCCGCCGCCATCCCGCCCGGTCGCGACGGCCGCGCCGATCCGGGCCTCGTCCACAAGGCGTCGGACTCGTCGTGGAACCACCGGCCGCGGCCGATCCTCGACCCGCAGCCGGTCGGGCAGGGACACTGGTCGCCGGGCAAGAAGCCGCGGGTGCTCGACGCATCGGTCACGTCGGTGCGGCACGAGTCGGAGACGACGAAGCGGTACGCGCGCAGCGGGGAGCTGGAGGGGATCGACCTGGCGCTGTCGACGCCGCGCGACAACGGATCGCCCGGGCCGTCGAGCGGCCGACCGTCGCTGGTGCGCGTTGACCCGGAATCGGGGATGCCGGTCGAGCCGCGACGCCGCGTGCGGGTCGTGCCGGACGTGCCGGACGTGCCCGCGGATCGGTCCGCTGAAGACAACCCAATGAGCGTTTGGCAAAACGCTGCCACACACGATCCGAAGAACCGATGGCAGTGGCTGCTCCAGCTGTGCGCCGAGATCGACGGCTTCCCGCGCCACCTCGGCATCCACGTCGGCGGCATGCTTGTCACGAGAACCCCGCTCATCGAGCTCGTGCCGATCGAGCGCGCCACCATGCCCGGCCGGGTCGTGACCCAGTACGACAAGGAGGACGTCGAGCAGCTCGGCCTGGTGAAGATCGACATCCTCAGCCTCCGAACGCTTGGCGTCGTCTCCGACGCCCTCGACCGGATCGAGCGCGACACACAGCACCGCATCGAGCTCGACGCGCTCCCGCACGACGACCCGGAGGTGTACCGCGATATCCAGGCCGCCGACACGGTCGGGATGTTCCAGATCGAGAGCCGCGCCCAGATGCAGGCGCTGCCGAAGGCCCGGCCCGAGCGCTTCGAGGATCTCGTCGTGCAGGTCGCGATCATCCGGCCCGGCCCGGTGCAGGGCAACGCCGTCCACCCGTATCTCAGAAGGCGCGCCGGCGAGGAGCCCGTCACCTACGCCCACCCCGCGCTGCAACCGATCCTGGAGGACACCCTCGGCGTGATCCTCTACCAGGAGCAGGTGATGCAGGTCGCGATCGAGGTGTGCGGCTACACCGCCGTCGAGGCCGATATCTTCCGCAAGGCGATGGGCTCGCATCGCAGCCACGCAAAGATGCAGGCCGAGCGCGGCCGGTTCGTCGGCGGCGCCATGCGCACCGGCCTGACGGCCGAGGACGCGGAGGCGCTTTTCCAGAAGTGCAGTGCCTTCGCCGAGTTCGGCTTCGCCCGCGCCCATGCCGCGGCCTTCGCGAAGATCGCCTACGACACCGCCTGGCTGAAGCGCTACTACCCCGCGCACTACACCGTCGGCGTTCTGAACAACCAGCCCATGGGCTTCTACTCGCCCGCGGTCGTCATCAATGACGCGAAGCGCCACGGGATCGCGGTCCTGCCGATCGACGTCAACGAGTCGGCCTGGGAGCACGACACGCGCCGCATCGGCGACGCCTGGGCCATCCGGCTCGGGCTGCGCCAGGTGAAGGGGATCGACGAGCGAGCGCGCGCCACGCTCGAGCGCGAGCGAGCCATCGGTCCGTATCGGTCCGTCCGCGACTTCGTGGCCAGGACCCGCCTGGGCGAGCAGGTGGTCGAACGGTTGATCAGCATCGGTGCCTTCGACTGGACCGATACGCCCCGCCGCGAGCTGCTCTGGCAGCTGCGCACGACCCTGGCCGACGCCGATCCCGAGCATCCCGCGTTGGGCCTGACCGATGACGCCCAGCGCGCGCTGGGCGCCTCCCTGCCGCCGATGACGGCGGCCGAGCGCGTCGCCGCCGACTACCGCGACACCGGCGTCGCGCCGAACCTCCACGCCGTCGAGCTGTTCCGCGAGCGCCTCACCGGCCGCGGGGTGATCTCGATCGCCGAGGCGGCCCGGCGGCGCGATCGGTCCGTCATCCGCCTGGCCGGCCTGGCGGTCAGCGTCCAGCATCCGATGACGGCCAAGGGCTTCGTCTTCATCGCGCTCGAGGACGAGACCGGGATGATGAACGTGACCCTGCGACCGAACGTGTACCAGGCGCACCGCGCGCTGCTGCACCGGCATCCGCTGCTGGTCATCGACGGGCGGCTGCAGGTCGAGGGGGCCGTGCTCAACGTCGTCGCCGCGCGGCTGCGCAGCGTCGACGACACGCTCGACGGCCCGCCCGAGAAGCTGCCGCTGGCCAAGCAGCAGCGGATGTTCCGCTGAGCTATCCCCCGATCGGGACCGCGTCCTCCTCCGCAGCACGCTCCGGCGGCTCCACCTCATCCTCGGCCGTCACCCGCGCCGAACGGCCCAGCCAGGCGGCCCAGATGGGGATCAGGAAGCCGGCGATCACGAGCGTGATCACGAAGCCGATCTGCCCGAAGTCGAGCTGGTCGCCGATGGTCTCGAACAGGATCGGCACCGCGACGCGGGCCCAGATCACGGACAGCACCGCCAGCACGGCCAGCACGCGGGAATACGCGACCAGGCCGCTCGGCACCCACCCGGCCGCCGGCGCCATGGCGGCGAACGCGAGCAGGCCGACCGCGAACAGCAGCACCGACGCATCGGTCATCCAGAACACGACGTTCTCCGCGATCAGCAGGGACATGTCGCGGCTGACGATCTCCTCGGCCAGGAATCCGCAGTCGCAGTACTCGGGGCTGGTGGCCACCTGGGTCACGCTGACGAACAGCACCTGCGCTGCCGCACCGATCGCCCCGGCCAGCAGGAAGGTGACCGCGAGCACGGCGCCACGCGCCTCATCGCGGTCGACGGCACGCCGGACGGTCGTGCCGAGGATCGCCAGGCCAACGAACCCGGCGCCTAGCAGCAGCGACGAGGTGAGGTCCTCGATCCAGTGGGTCTGCGCGTGCTCGAAGCCGGCGAGGAGGTCATCGACGAACGTCGCGCTCTCCCGGAATACCGGCTCGGGCACGATGATGTGGAAGTGGCCCAGCGCGGCGATGACCATCCCGACGAGGAACGTCGCGGCAACGAACCAGCCGAGCCGGCCGGATGCGATCCGCCAGTCCAGGTCATTCATCGGGAGCTCCTTCGGGCCTGGTCGAACTGCTTGACGGGCACGCCTGCCATGGTCTCCTCCTGGTGCTCGGAGCCGGCATCATCCGACGCTTCGCGCCGAAAAGCCAGACCCAATTCGCCTCGCTTGCGAAGCCCGACGGTACGATCAGGCAGATGGATTCGATGGAGGCCGAGCTGCTCGCCTTCGCGCTGGGCCTGCCCGAGGCGTGGGAGGACCATCCGTGGGGCGAGTCGGTGGCCAAGGTCGGCAAGAAGGTCTTCGTCTTCTTCGGCGACGACGCCCCCGAGCGGGCGCGGAGCTTCACCGTGAAGCTGCGCGAGTCACACGACGAGGCCAGCGCGATGGGGTGGACGTCCGACCCCGGCTACGGGCTCGGGCGCGGCGGCTGGCTGACCGTGACCGCGCCCGAGGATGCGCCGATGGAGCTCCTCCAGGCGTGGATCGTCGAGAGCTACAGGGCCGTCGCGCCGAAGCGGCTGGTCGCGCTTCTTCCGGGGGAGTAGCGGTCGCCATCCCGGAACAGTCGCTGGGCAGTCGTAGCGCGAACGTCGCGCGGTTCGGGCGGGTTTCGTGGGCCGTTCAGCCGATCAGCGACTGGAAGACTGCGCGAGATGGGCCGGAGGGGCCAAGAGCAACGGCTTCCGCCTGCCCCCGGATGCGCCCGAGGTGCTCGACTCCTACGCCGAGCGCTCGCCGATCTTCATGGCCCCCGCCTTCGACGCCGCGCGGCGGATCGCGGCCAGGCGCTCGGCGATGGCACGCCGATCCACCTCACGATCGCGACCGACAACCCGTGGGTGCCATTGCGCATCCTGGCCCTCGGCAAGTCCGCGGCCGAGCCGGTGCAGGCCGACGTCTACCTCCTGACCGACGAACGCCCGGCCGACCTAGTTCTCGATCCTGTAGACCGTCCCATCACCCCAGTTGGCCACCCACAGCGACCCGTCGGCGACGCCGATGTCCGCCTGATATTGGCCGGACGGGAGCCAGATTCGCTCCACCGCCTGCCTCGTAGTGGGATCGATGCGCAGGATCTCCGTTACCTTGCCTCTGAACCAGACGCTGTCACCAATCACCGCGAGCGAGATCCCGCTGTTGTCCGTTCGAATCCTGATCCAGCCAATCGCCACGTTCGCCTCCGGGTCGAGGCGAAGGATGCCCTTGTAGGTCCCGGCCCAGACCTCGGCGCCGACGTCCTCCAGGGCGCCGATACAGGCGTCGATCGATATGGTGGCCTGCGTTGCGCCGGTCGTTGGATCGACGCGAATGAGCTTGCGACACTCGGCATCCGTGAACCAGACCGATCCGGCCGCCGCGCCTGCCGGCTGGAGCCCGATGCCCTCCGCAACTGTCACCCTCACGTCGCCCGTGGCGGGATCCATGCCGACGGCGCTATCTCCGCGCTCGGAACCCGACCACAGCAGGCCCTCCGCCGCGACCAGCGCTCCGAGCCCCGCGGCGTCGATCGTACCAACGATCTCGTTCGTGCTCGCGTCGATCTGCTTCAGCGACTCGCTGTACTGGTTGTGAAGCCACACGTGCTGCCCGACGACTACGACCCGTCCGAGGCCCACGCAGGCGTTCGGGATGCAACTCGGCAGGATCGGTGACTCGATGGCAGCGACGACCTCGTTCGTGTCCGGATCGATGCGGGACACGATTCCGCCGCGGTGGCTGACGACCCAGATGGCGTCCTCGGACACGGCCATCGCTTCGAGCGAGTTGCCGATGTCCGGCTCACGCGGATCCGGGACCTCGATGACCGTCAGCCGGTCGCCGAGGTCGGCCGCCATCACCCGCTCGAGGTCGCTGAGGTCGATGGTGTCCGTTGAGAGCGTTGGAGCCGGCACGGACTCGCTGGTCGCCGATCCGCCGCAGCCCGAGAAAGCGGCGACGACGACCAGAAGACCAACCGTCAGCCATCGGTACCACATCGGACCAGTCTATCCGCCCATTCTTTCGGGTCCGCTCCCGTTTTTGGTGGACCTTCGTCCGTGCGGACGGAGCCCGCGGGGAACCGATCCCGGTCAGGGGGCGTCCAACCCGAACGACGCTGCGCAGCATCGATCCGAACGCCCGCTCCACAAGGAGGACGGTCGATGCGACGTCCATGGCTCTCACTCCTGGCGGCGACCGCCGCCCTGTTGATCACCGCCGCGCCCGCGCTGGCGTGCGGCGGCCTCATCGGCCCGAACGGGGCCGTCAACCTGCTGCGAACGACGACCTTCGCCGGCTACCACGATGGCGTCGAGCACTACGTCACCAGCTTCGAGTTCGCCGGTGGCGGTGGCGCCTTCGGCTCGATCACGCCGCTCCCCGACATCCCCACCAACGTCGAGCGCGGCGGCGACTGGACCCTCCAGCGCCTGATTCTCGAGACCGATGCCCCCGGAGCGGAAAGGGCAGTCTCGTTGTTTGCGACCGCCGACTCGGCCGGCGAGGCCGAGGTCCTGCTCGAGACAACCGTCGACGCGCTCGACATCACGATCCTGCGCGGCGGCGGCGACGAGGTCGGGCTGTGGGCAAAGAACAACGGCTTCCGCCTCCCGCCCGACGCGCCCGAGGTGCTCGATTTCTACGCCGATCGGTCGCCGATCTTCATGGCCGCCGCCTTCGACGCCGATCGAGCCGCCGAGCTCGGCCAGGCGCTCGGCGACGGCACGCCGATCCACCTGACCATCCCGACCGACAACCCGTGGGTGCCGCTTCGCATCCTCGCGCTCGGCAAGTCCGCGGCCGAAACGGTCGAGGCCGATGTCTACCTCCTCACCGATAAGAAGCCGGCGCTCCTGCCGAAGGCCGGTGCCCCCTTCGGCGAGTCGGCGGGCCTGATCCTCGATCACAGCGCCGCGGCCAGCGACAGCCTCCTCGCCGACCTGCGCTCGGACGCGGGCATGGAGTGGATTCCCGACGACGCGTGGCTGACGAAGGTCGTCGTCGATGCCCGCGCCGGCGAGCTGGACTTCGACCTCGCGATCGACGCCTCCGGCGCGGGCACCCCGTCCGCGGTGGACGCGGGCTTCGCGCCCTTCACCGCAACGCCGGCCCCACGCGCGCCGGTGGCCCTCTACCTCGGGCTCGCCGCGCTGCTGATCGTGGCCCTGCCCATCGGGCTCGAGCGGGTGGCACGGGCTTCGGGCTCTGGCCGGCCGCCACTGGCCGGCGCATGAGCCACGGATCGCGCCTGGCGGTCGCCGCGCTGCTCGCAGTGGCCACGGTGACCGCCGGGTGTGCCCCGGGGCCGGTGACGATCACGATCACGATCCATCACTCGGCCTTCGACCTCACCGAGGTGAGGGTGCCACGCGGCGTGCCTGTCACCTTCGTGCTCGTCAACGAGGACCCGATCGACCACGAGTGGCTGATCGGCGACGACGACTTCCACGACGCGCACCGCACGGGCACGCACGCGGCGCACGGCGACGTGCCGGCCGAGGTCACGATCCCGGCGCTCGAGACGGCCCGCACGACGATCACGTTCGACGAGTCGGGCACGCTCGCCTACATCTGCCACCTGCCTCAGCACGAGGGGTACGGGATGGTCGGAACGCTGACCGTCGAGGGCTGAGCGCGACCTATACTCCGGCGCGTGCTGAATCCGAACCCGCCCCGGATGATCACCGTCGTCATCGCGATCGCCCTCATCCTGGTCGGGCTGTCGGCGACGGTCTTCCCGCTCGACTTCGTCAACGCCGCACTCGGGGTCGTTCAGGACGCGATCGGCACGAACCTCGAGGTCACCACCGAGGTCGGCTGGCTCTTCCTCTTCGCCGGCGACGCGCTTCTCATCGCCGGCTCGCTGCTGCCGGGGATCTGAGCGGTGGGCAACCGGATGAACTTCGCGCCCCGCATGCCGACGATCATCGTCGCGGCCGCACTCGTGGTCATCGGGCTGCTCGGCACCTTCGTGGGTGCACTGCCTGAGCTCGCCGGGCTGAGCGGCGAGGCCATCGGTGCGTGGGCATTCGTGGTTGCCGCAATCGTCCTCGTACTGGGGATGATTTTCGAGGGGATCTAGGCGACCACCTCGGGCGCTCCCAGGAGGACCGGCAGCACGCTGCCGAAGAAGTAGCCGGCCACGCCGGCGACGGCGCCGATCACGAGGATCTCGAGCCCGGACGTCCACCAGGACCGATGCGTCCATCGGCTCTTCACCGCCCCGATCCCGAAGAGGACCGCCAGCGTGAGGGCGACGGACGCGATGACGGCGGCGTCGTCGGTCAGGAAGAGATGCGGGAGGATCGGCACGATGCTGCCGAGGCCGAAGGCCGCGCCCATGACCAGCGCCCCCTGCAACGGCGAGCCGCCGGGCTCCTCGACCGCGAGGCCGAGCTCCTTTTCGACCATCGTCTTCAGCAACGCGTCCGGATGCCCGGCCATGATGCGTGCCACCTCGCGCGCGCGATCGGGAGGCAGGCCGTCCTCGGCGAACATATAGGCAAGCTCGGCCTCGGCCTCGCCCGGGCGGCGGTGGACCTCGTCGCGCTCGTCGACGATCTGCGCGTCGAAGATCTCGCGCTGGCTCTTGCTGCTGATGTACTCACCGGCCGCCATGCTGAAGATCCCGCCGAGCGCCGCGGCGACGCCGGCCACGAGGACGTAGTACCGATCGGTCGACGCCGCCGCGACGAAGTTGACGATCGCGACCGTGCTGATCAGGCCGTCCTGGGCGCCGAAGATCGCCTCGCGGATCTCGCCCAGCAGCGCCGCCTTGCGGCGCTCATCGGTCAGGTGCGCCTCCAGGAACTCGGCGTCGAAGTCCGTGGCAGCCATCGATGCGCGCGCCTCCTCGTCGGCCAGCAGCGCCGCGGTCCGCTCGTCCATGGACCGATGCTAGCCCGTGGCGGCGCTCATCGGCGTCGAATCCGGTCCGGCGGATCGGCGGGATCGGCTAGACTCCGGCGAGTCCTTTAAGGCCGGCACGGTGATGCCGGAAAGGAGACCGATGCCCAGCGCCGCGCCCCACGCCGCCCCGCTCACCGCGCCCGGACCGCTTGACCGCGCGGCCCCCGGCCCTTCCCCCGGCCTCCTGGCGCTCGAGGGCGGCCTTGTCCTTCACGGGGCGCTCCACGGCAGCCGCCTCTCCGCCGAGGGCGACCTCGTCTTCACCACCGCCGCCACCGGCTGGGGCGAGATCCTGACCGATCCGTCCTACGCGGGCCAGATGGTCGTGCTCACCCACCCGATGGCCGGCAACTACCGGATCGCGCGCTCGGAGCTGGAGTCGGGGAGGGTCCACGCACGCGGTCTCGTCGTGACCCGCATGGTCGATCCGCCGCCTGGCCCAGGCGTCTCGCTCGACGAGCTGCTGGCCGATGGCGGCGTCCCGGCGATCTCGGGGATCGACACCCGCGCCCTGACGCTCCTCCTGCGCAATGGCGCCGCGCGGCGCGCCACGATCGTGCCGGCCGAGGTCGGGGAGGTCGAGGCGGTCGAGCGCGCCCGGCGCAGCCCGGCCTGGGAGTCGGTCGACCACGTCGCCGCGGTCGCCGCCCGCGAGCCGTTCCACCTCCCGCCGGACGGGGAGCGGCGCGCGCGGGCCGTGCTGATCGACTACGGCGTGAAGCGATCGCTGCTGGCCGCGCTGACCGGCCGCGGGATCGAGGTGATCGGCCTGCCGCCGGCCGCGACCCCGGCCGACGTCGCCGCCCATGCGCCCGACCTCGTCGTCCTCTCGCCCGGCCCGGGCGACCCGTCCCGCATGGCGCCGCAGATCGACACGGTGCGCGACCTGGCGGCGAGCGCGGCAGCCGGTGCAACGCCGATCCTCGGCATCTGCCTCGGCCACCAGCTGCTGGGTCTGGCGGCGGGCGCGACCACCCGGCGGCTGGCGGTCGGCCACCACGGCGGCAACCACGCCGTCCTCGAGGCGGCGACCGGGCGCGTCGATATCGGCGCTCATAACCACGAGGTCGAAGTCGTCGACGGACCCGCCCTGGCCGCGGCCGGCTACCGCGTCAGCCACTGCGACCTGAACGACGGCACCGTCGAGGGGCTGGCGCACGCGAGCGGCCGGATCGCATCGGTCCAGTTCCATCCCGAGGGCGCGCCCGGCCCGATCGACGCGACGCGCATCTTTGACCTCGCGCTCGATGCGGCCCTGGCGTGAGCGACATGCCGCGCAAGGTTCTCGTCATCGGCTCCGGGCCGATCCTCATCGGCCAGGCGGCCGAGTTCGACTACGCCGGGGTGCAGGCCTGCCTGGCGTTGCGCGAGGCCGGCGTCGAGACGATCCTCGTGAACTCGAACCCGGCGACGGTGATGACCGATCCGGACGTCGGCGGCACCGTGATCCTTGCGCCGCTGACCCTGGATCGGGTCACGCGCGTCATCGAGGAGCACCGCCCCGACGCGCTGCTGCCGACGCTCGGCGGGCAGACCGGGCTCAACCTGGCCGTTGCGCTGGACGACGCCGGCGTGCTCGACCGATGCGGGGTGCGCGTGCTCGGCACGCCGCTGGACGCGGTGCGCGCGGCCGAGGACCGCGGCGGGTTCCGCTCGCTCGTCACCGGGATCGGCGAGCCGGTGCCCGAGTCGGCGGTCGTGGAGTCGGTCGAGGACGGGCTGCGCTTCGTCGAGATGCTGAACGCACCGGTCGTGATCCGGCCGGCCTTCACGCTCGGCGGCGGCGGAGGAGGCTTCGCCCACTCGCCGGCGGAGGCGCGGGAACGGATCGCCGCCGGGCTGGCGGCCAGCCCGATCGGCCAGGTGCTCGTCGAGCGCTCGCTGCTGGGCTGGTACGAGATCGAGTTCGAGGTTCTGCGCGACGCGTCGGACACGACGATCGCGATCTGCGGCATGGAGAACCTCGACCCGATGGGCGTCCACACCGGCGACTCGATCGTGGTGGCGCCGATCCAGACGCTGCCGGATCCGGTCGTCCAGCGCCTCCGCCGATGCGCACTGAAGATCGTCCGCGCGCTGAAGCTGGAGGGTGGCTGCAACGTCCAGCTGGCCGTTGCGCCCGACGGCTCGGACTATCGCGTGATCGAGGTCAACCCGCGGGTCAGCCGCTCCTCGGCGCTGGCGTCGAAGGCGACCGGCTACCCGATCGCGCGGATCGCCGCGCTGATCGCGCTCGGCCGGCGGCTGCACGAGATGCCGAACCCCGCCACCGGCGGCAACTCGGCGGCCTTCGAGCCGGCCGTCGACTACGTCGTCGTCAAGCTGCCGCGCTGGCCGTTCGACAAGTTCCCGACCGCCGACCGCAGCCTCGGGGTGCAGATGAAGGCCACCGGGGAGGCGATGGCCATCGACCGCGAGTTCGGCCCGGCGCTGCTGAAGGCGGTCCGCTCGCTGGAGCCGCGCGGCCGCGGCTGGCTGTGGGAGGACCCGGCCTGGGGCCTGATTGACGGTCCGCCGCAGGACATTGCGGCCTTCCTGGCGCCGTCTGACACGCGGCTGTGGCGGATGGTCGCCCTCCTGCGCCATGGCTGGACCGATGCGGCCGCGATCGCGGCCGCCACCGGTATCGCCCCGTGGTTCACCGATCGGCTCGCGGAGGTCGTCGCAGCTGAGGCTCGGGTCATCGGGTCGCCGCTGCTCGACGCGAAGCGGGCGGGCTTCGGCGATGCCGAGATCGCGACCCTCTCCGGTGTCCCCGCCGCGGCCGTCCGGCGCGCGCGCGTGCGCGCCGGCATCGGTCCGGCCTACCGCCGGGTCGACACCTGCGCCGGCGAGTTCCCGGCTGAGACGCCGTACTTCTACTCCTCATACGCCGATCCGGAGGTGCGGGCGCCGGCCGAGCGGCGCAGCGTGATCGTCGTCGGGTCGGGACCGATCCGCATCGGCCAGGGAATCGAGTTCGACTACTGCTCGGTCCGTGCGGCCTGGGCGATCCGCGAGATGGGCCTCGACGCGGTCGTCATCAACAACAACCCCGAGACCGTCTCGACCGATTACGACGCCTGCACGCGCCTCTACTTCGAGCCGCTCGACACGGAGTCGGTGCTCGACGTGATCGACCACGAGCGGGCGCTGACCGGCACGCCGCCGGCGGTGGTGCTGACGTTCGGTGGCCAGACGGCGATCGACCTGGCCAAGGACCTCGCGTACGCCGACGTCCCGATTGCCGGGCTGACGGCCGAGGCGATCGAGATCACCGAGGACCGCGAGCGCTTCGCGGGCCTGCTCGTCGAGCTCGGGCTGGAGGGACCGCGCGGCTCGCTGGCTGCGGACGCTGACCAGCTTCGGGCCTCCATTGCCGGCCTGGGCGGGCTGCCGGTCATCGTCCGGCCGTCGTGGGTGATCGGCGGGCGCGGGATCGCCGTCCTGCGATCTCCGACGGAGGTGGCCGCCTACCTCGAGACCGACGTCGGCTGGCCGCTGCGCGTCGACGAGCTGGTGGCCGGGGTGGAGCTCGACGTCGACGCGGTCAGCGACGGCCGCGACTGGTGCGTTCCCGGCATCCTCGAGCAGGTCGACCCGCCCGGTGTGCACTCCGGCGACAGCGTCGCGGTGCTCCCGCCGCAGCGGCTGCCGCGCGAGGTCCAGGAGCGGGCTGCCGAGGCGGCCGGCAGGATTGCACTAGGGCTCGGGGTGCGCGGCATCCTCAACGTGCAGATGATCGCAGCGGGGGAGCGGGTGGTCGTCATCGAGGCCAACCCGCGCGCGAGCCGCACCGTGCCGATCGTCGCGAAGGCGACCGGCTTCGACGTGGTCGCCGCCGCGGTGCGCTGCGCCCTCGGTGCCTCGCTGGCCGAGGTCGGGCTGCGACCCGGACTGGCCGACGACGGCCCGCTGGTGGCGGTCAAGGCGCCGGTCGGGTCGCTGTGGCGGCTGCCGGGGGTCACCGCCGAACTCGGGCCGGAGATGCGCTCGACGGGCGAGGTGCTCGGGCTGGCATCCGATGCCGCCGAAGCGCATCGGCTGGCGGACCAGGCGGTCGCCGCGCACGCGGTCAGGGGCGGCTGACGTCTTCAGGGCATGAAGAGGGGCCGTCGGCTCCAGTACGGAGGGTCCTGGAACGCGACGGCCCCGAGAAGACTCGAGAGCGAGTCACCGCGGACGGGCGGAACCGCTAAATGTCGCGTCAGGCCCGAGCTTCCGTCGGCGACGGGTTACGCCTGGGCGTCCGCTGACGGCCCGTATCTCTCGATGTCTACGCCCCGTAGGGTAGCAAGTCTCATGCCGTTTCGTCATGGGTCTGTCGGCGGGCGGTCAACGACGGCGAGAGGTCCTTGCTCGCTCGCCGGCCAGCTGGGTCTGACGCCGGCGCAGGTAGCCGCCGTACCAGCCGCCGAGGAAGCCGAGGGCGGTGTAGTAGATCGCTTCGAACGCGAAACGGGTGGCAACGCCGGCCTCGGTGAAGCTCTCCGCCGTGCCGCCGACGAGCGAGGACGTCGTGAGCAGGAGAGCGACGAACAGCAGGTAGCCAAGGATGGCGGCCGCCGTGCCGTACAGTGCCGGCCGCTGCCAGCCGAACCAGCCCGCGGCGATGAACGCGCCGAACAGCACGAACGTGCCGAAGAGCGTGAGCGGATCTTCCGGCCCGAACAGGGTCGGTGCGTAGAAGCCGATCGTCGCCACGAGCCCGGTGGCGATCCACGCCCACGGATTGCGGCGCAGCAGGAAGGCGCGCATGCGGATCGGCCGCAGCGGACCCGACTCGTCGAAGCCGGCCAGCGGCGGCCGCTTGTTCGGCAGCGGCGGCGCCGGTGGGAAGAGGCGGCCGAGGAAGCCGCCACTCGGCCGCTCTGTCGGTGTCTCGGTGGCCTCGAGCTCGTCGTCGGGCAGCTCGCCGCGCGCGGCCAGCCGCGAGCGGCGGCGGGCTTCGGCGCGCGACCTGGCGCGGTCGTCTGGGGTGGACATCGGTCGCCGATTGTACTGTCAGCGCGCGGTAAGCGACCGGTAAGCGCCCGATAACCGGGCATCCGGCATCCTGTCGCCGCCCGCACGCCTCCATCCGAGAGGTGTGCCGTGTCCGTCGCCAGCCGATTCCCCTCCCGCCGCAGCCTTCACCGGCCGCTGCGCGTGCTCATCGCCCTCGCCCTCCTGACCGGGGCGCTGGCGCCGATGGCCTCGCTCGAGGTCGCGCGCGGAGCCGGCGGAATCGATCACCTGGTGATCAGCGAGGTCGTCACCGGCGGCGCATCCGCTTCCGACGAGCTCATCGAGCTGTACAACCCGACCGCCGCCCCGTTGCCGCTCGAGGGCCTCGAGGTCATCTACGTCACCGCCACCGGCGCCACGATCTCCCGGCGCGCGACGTGGCCGCTCGGCGCCCCCAGCGTGCCGCCCGGCGGCCACGTGCTGGTCGCCAACGCCTCGGGCATCTACGCCTCCATCGCCGACGCGACCTACGCGTCGGGCATGGCCGCCACCGGCGGGAGCGTCGCGATCCGCATCCTCGGCGCGACGACGGCCATCGACGCCGCCGGCTGGGGCAACGCCGCAAGCACCTGGATGGAGGGTGCGCCGGCCGCCGCTCCCGCCGCGGGGGCGAGCATCGAGCGACGTCCCGGCGGGGCGCTCGGCTCCGGCCAGGACACCGACGACAACCGCGCCGACTTCGCGCAGAGCCTCGTGCCGGAGCCGCAGAACCTCGGTTCGCCGCCAACGCCGGATCCGTCGGCGCCGACCCCGTCGCCGGAGCCCTCGGCGACAGCCGAAGCATCCCTCACACCGGACCCGACCCCGGAGCCCACCGCGACCCCCGAGCCGACGCCGATCCCGACCGCCACCCCGTCGCCGGTCCCCGTGCTCACGATCACCGAGGCCCGGGCTGCCCCCGATGGGAGCACGGTGACGATCGAGGCCGTCGCCCTCACGGCATCCGACTTCCATGACGGTGGCGGCTTCGTCGCCGATGCGACCGGTGGCATCGCCGTGCTCAGCGCCGATGGTGGATTCGCCCGCGGCGAGCTGCTCCGCATCAGCGGCGAGATCGGCGACCGCTTCTCGCAGCGCACCCTCCGAACCGATGCCGGCTCGATGCTGGCCCTCGGCACCGCCGGCGAGCCCGCGCCGGCGACGACGGCCACCGGTGCGGTCGGAGAGGATGGCGAGGGCGAGCTCGTGCGCATCGCCGGGACGATCGTCGGCAGCCCGACGACCCTGACCTCCGGGCTCGCCTTCGACGTCGACGACGGGTCGGGCGCGACGCGCTTGGTGGTCGGCACCGCCACCGGCATCGACACGGCGGCGTGGCTGTCCGGAAGCGGGCTCGAAGTGGTCGGCGTCGCCGGGCAGCGCGACTCGACCGGCACCGGCACCGATGGCTATCGCGTCCTTCCGCGAGGAGCCGGCGACGTGATCGGCCTCACGCCGGCTGCCGGCTCGCCGAGCCCTTCGCCGTCCTCGGGCGCGCCGTCGCCGTCACCGTCGCCCTCGCCGGGCGTCGACGGCGTGAGCTCCATCGCCGAGGCGCGCGCCGCCGAGAAGGACACCGAGCTTCGGGTCCGCGGCATCGTGACGCTGCCGACCGGCCTCGTGGACGACCGCACCGCCGTCGTGCAGGACGGGACGGGAGCGATCCTGCTGCGGCTCGGCGAGGACGCCGGGCGTCTCAGCCTGGGGGCGCGCGTCGAGGTCGAGGGCAAGCGCTCGACGCTCAGCGGGATGGAGTCACTACGGATCAGCGCGCCGCCCACGCCGCTCGGCACGGCTGCCGAGCCCACCGCTCGCGAGATCCGCACCGGCGACGTCGGAGAGGCGCACGAAGCGAGGCTCGTCGTGGCACGCGGCGCCATCGTCGCATCGGCGCGGCGCGCGTCGAGCGGGACGGTCTCCTTCGAGATCGACGACGGCAGCGGGCCGCTGCGCGTCAGCCTCGCGTCGCGACTGCGCGCCGATCGCGACCCGCTGGTCGCGGGCACCTGGGTCGAGGTGCGCGGCGTGCTCGGCCAGGAGACGAGCCGATCGAAGCCGACCGAGGGCTATCGCATCTGGCCGCGGGCGGCGACCGAGGTGCGGATCACCGCGCCTGCCACCGGCGGCCCCGGCTCGGGCGGCGGTGGCTCGGGCGGCGGCCCCGGTGGCGGTGCCGGAGGTCCGGCCGGGTCGCTCGGCGACATCGGGGCCGCGGACCTTGCCCAGCTGCGGATCGGCGCCACGCTCGTCGTGGGGCGCTGGAAGGAGCTGGGCGTCAGCGGCCTGTTGTGGGACGGCTCCCGCCTCGTCGCCGTTCACACCTCGTCGGAGGACCTCGTGCGGCGGCTCACGCGCGATCGGCGGCCACCGCTCGCCCTCGATCTCGGCGGCCTGCAGGCTGCCGGGACCGACCGCACGACCGGCGCCCCGGTGGTCAGGCTCGGGTCGGGTGCGGGCCAGACGGCCGTCCTCGACGTCACGCCCGCGCCGCCACGGTCCGCGCTAACCGGCGCGCTGCCCGCGTGGGTCTCGGTCGTCGGGCAGCTCTCGGGGTCCGGCTCGCGCCGCGTTCTGGTCGTGGACGGCGAGCGGATCGCCCTCCACGAGCGCTGCGACGACGACGACGATGATGACGGCGATGACGACCGTGATCGCCGCGGCACGGTGTCCGTCACCGGAGTCGCACTCGGCGAACCGCTGCGGCTGCTCGTTCCGTGCGGCGGCCTGAGGTCGGCTCCCAGCATCGTGGGCGGCGCGGCGCTGCTGGCACTGGGCGGCGACGCGGGCGCGCCGACCCCGGCGGTCGCGACGAGCGAGGCGGGTCGGGCTGCGGACGCTCGCCGGGCCCTCGTGGCGGGCCTCCTGCTGGCCGCCGCGGCGGCCCTCGTCGGTGGCGCTGCCCTCGGTCGGCGGCGGCAGCACGAGGACCAGCAGCCCGCGAGCGTGGGGGACGCGGACGACCCCGAGGCGCCCGGACCTCGGCTCACGCTCGTGAACGTGTCGCACGAAGGGGGTCCGTGAGCGTGAGCGCGAGCGTATACTCCCGCGCGTTCATCGACCGAGCGCACGCACGAAGGGAGTTGCCGCCGCGTTGACCGGCTTGAGCCAGGCGGACGCACCGCGATCCGGGGAGCGCCAGTACCACATCGCCCTCGAGCGTGGAGAGCTGGCCGAGTACGTCCTGCTCGTCGGCGACCCCGGCCGCGTGGCCAAGGTCGCCTCGCGCTGGGACTCAATCGAGGTCGAGCGCTCGAACCGGGAGATCACGACGGCCACGGGCACACACCGGGGCATGCGGCTCAGCTGCATGTCGACGGGGATGGGCACCGACAACGTCGAGATCGTGCTGGCCGAGGTCATGGAGATCACCGACGCGGCCACGTTCATCCGTATCGGTTCGTCCGGCGCGCTGCTGCCGGAGATCGCCCTCGGCGATCTGATCATCTCGACCGGAGCCGTCCGGCTGGAGAACACGACCGACTTCTACGTACATCCGGGATTCCCGGCCGTGGCCCATCGGGACGTCGTCTGGGCGCTCGAGACGGCCTGCCGACAGCTCGAGGTCCGGTACCACGTGGGGCTGACGGCAACGGCGAGCGGGTTCTACGCTCCGCAGGGACGTGCGATGCGCACGCTCCCCGTTCGCTATCCTGAGCTCGCAGATGAGCTTCGCCGCCAGCGTGTGGCGAATCTCGAGATGGAATCGTCGGCACTGTTCGTGCTGGCTCATCTTGCGGGACTGCGGTCCGGCACCATCTGCGCGGCCTACGCGCAGCGGACGGACGGCACGTTCCTCGAAGGCGCGGCGAAGGAGGCCGCGGAGGCACGTTGCATCGATGCCGGGCTGGCCGGCATCCACCTGCTCTGGCAGGTCGACACCGATGGCGGCGATACGCTCGCCGCCAGGGGGACCCTGGTCGGCCGTCAGGCGGGGTGGTCACAAGGAACGTCCGGCGACGATGCCGGCCACATGGAGGCATAGCACCGATGGCTACCGAAGCCTATTGCGTCAAGTGCAAGGCAAAGCGCGAGATGAACGACGCGCAGAAGATCACCATGAAGAACGGCAAGCCGGCGACCCAGGGCATCTGCCCGGTCTGCGGCACGAAGATGTTCAAGATCGGCGGCTGACGGCCCCGAACTCGTTCACTCAAGACGGGCGCGCCACGCGGCGCGCCCGTTTTCATTGCCTGAGGCCGTGGTGGCCGCGTGGGGCCGGTAGAATCCCCGTGGTGGAGCGCAGAGCCGAACGGCCGATCCTCGCGGTCGACCTCGGCGGCACCCAGATCCGCGCGGCCCTCGTCACCTCCGATCGCACCGTCCACTGCCGCCGTGCAGTCCCGACCGCCGATGAGGAGGGCGTGGATGCCGTCCTGAGCCGGATCGTCGAGGTCGCCGCCGCGGTCCGGGCCGAGGCGGCCTCCGCCGGCCTCCCGGACCCCATCGGCATCGGCATCTCGTCGCCGGGTCCGCTGGACCCCTGGAACGGCATCGTGCGCATTGCCCCGAACCTCGAGGGCTGGACCGATGTCCCGCTTGCCCCGCGCGTCGCCGCCGGCCTCGAGATGCCGACCTTCCTCGAGCGCGACACGAACGTCGCGATCATGGCCGAGTGGCGCTACGGCGCCGCCCTCGGCACCGACAACGCGGTCTACCTGACGATCTCGACCGGCATCGGCGGCGCGGCGATCGTCGACGGCCGGCCCCTGGTCGGCACGAGCGGCACCGCCGGCGAGTTCGGGCACATCACCGTCGAGCTCGACGGCCCGCGCTGCGGCTGCGGGGGCATTGGCCACGCCGAGGCCATCGGGTCCGGCGCCGGCCTTGCCCGCCTCGGCCGTGCGCTGGTGGCCGAGCAACCCGACTCGCTCCTCGCGCGCCTGGCCGCCAACGCCCCCGAGCTTGACGCGGAGCTGGTCGCGACGGCCGCGGAGCAGGGCGACCCCGGCGCGCAGGCGCTGCTGGAGCGCGCCTGGGTCGCGGTCGGTGCGCTGTGCGCCTCGCTGGTGAACGCGCTCGACCCGCAGGTCATCGTCATCGGCGGCAGCATCGCCGAGCACCACCCGCGCCTCTTCGAAGTCATCGGCGTCGAGATGAAGCGGCGCGCCTTCCCGATCCTGCTCGACAAGGTACGGATCGTGCCTGCCGCCCTTGGCGGGGACGTCTCCCTGATCGGCTCGCTGCCGATCGTCAACGACCGCATCGACGACCCGGCGTACGCGCGCGGGTCGATCCCAACGCAGCAAGGAGCTCCGCTTTCGTGACCACCCGCATCGGTATCAACGGCTTCGGGCGCATCGGCCGCCAGACCCTGAAGGCCATGCTCGAGCGCCATCCCGAGCAGCTCGAGGTGGTCGCCGTCAACGACCTGGCCGACGACGCGACGAACGCGCACCTGTTCAAGTACGACTCGACGTACGGTCGCTTCTCCGGCGAGGTGCGGGCGGGGGACCACGAGATCGTCGTCGACGGCCGCAGCATCCGCTCGTTCAGCGAGCGCGACCCCGCAGCCCTGCCGTGGGGCGACCTCGGGGTCGACATCGTCATCGAGTCGACCGGCATCTTCACCGATGCGGAGAAGGCGAAGGCTCACCGCGACGCCGGCGCGAAGAAGGTGATCATCAGCGCTCCTGCCAAGAACGAGGACGTCACGATCGTCCTCGGCGTCAACGAGGACCGATACGACCCCGAGCAGCACCACATCGTCAGCAACGCCAGCTGCACGACGAATGGGCTGGCCCTGCCGGCCAAGGTGATCTTCGACAGCTTCGGCATCGAGCGCGGCCTGATGACGACGGTCCACAGCTACACGAACGACCAGAACGTGCTCGACGTCTTCCACAAGGACCTGCGTCGCGCCCGGAGCGCCGGCCAGAACATCATCCCCACCACCACCGGCGCGGCGAAGGCGCTGGCCCTGGTGATCCCCCAGCTGAAGGGCAAATTCGACGGCTTCTCACTGCGCGTGCCGACGCCGACGGTCAGCGTCATCGACTTCGTTGCCATCACCGAGCGCCCGGTGACCGCCGAGTCGGCCAACGACGCGCTGCGCGCGGCGGCCGATGGACCGATGACGGGGCTCCTCGGCGTGGTCGATGAGGAGCTGGTGAGCACGGACTTCAAGGGCGACGAGCGATCGAGCATCGTCGACGCGCCCTCGACGATGGTCGCCGGCGACAACCTCCTCAAGGTGATCGCCTGGTACGACAACGAGTGGGGCTACTCCTGCCGCGTCGCCGACCTCACCGCCTTCATGGCCGAGCGGCTCTGAGCCGCCTGACGATGGACGCCAGGACCATCCGCGACGTCGACGTCACCGGACGCCGGGTCTTCGTCCGCGCCGACCTGAACGTGCCGCTCGAGGATGGGCGGATCACCGACGACACCCGCATTCGGGCCAGCCTGCCGACGATCGTCTACCTGCTGGAGCGGGGCGCGACGGTGATCCTCGCCAGCCACCTCGGCCGGCCGAAGGGCAAGATCGTCGATCCGCTCCGGCTGCGCCCCGTCGCCGAGCGGCTGAGCCAGCTGCTCGGACGGCCGGTACGCATGACCGGCGACGCGCTCGGGCCCGGCGTCCAGGTGGCGGTCGACAAGCTCCGACCCGGCGACCTGCTGCTGCTCGAGAACCTGCGATTTCACGCCGCGGAG
Source organism: uncultured Chloroflexia bacterium (assembly GCA_963840145.1). GTDB lineage: Bacteria > Chloroflexota > Limnocylindria > QHBO01 > QHBO01 > JACDBZ01. Next base: position 606,589 of record CAWIXR010000004.1, on the reverse strand, counting down.
GAGGCCAACGACCCCGCCTTCGCCGAGTCGCTCGCCGGCCTCGCCGATCTGTACGTCAACGATGCGTTCGGCGCCGCCCACCGCGCCCACGCCTCGACAGAGGGCATCACGCACCATCTGCCCGCGGTCGCCGGGCTGCTCATGGAGCGCGAGGTCGACGCCCTGTCGAAGCTGCTGCGCAAGCCGGCGCGGCCGTTCCACGCGGTCATCGGCGGGGCGAAGGTGTCGGGCAAGCTCGAGGTGCTGAGCGTGCTCCTCACGCGCTGCCAGGCGGTGCTCGTCGGCGGCGGGATGGCGAACACCTTCCTCGCCGCCAAAGGCCTTCAGCTCGGCAAGAGCCTCGTCGAGACCGAGCAGCTCGACAACGCGCTGAAGATCTTCGACGAGGCGCGGCGCAAGCGCGTTCGCCTCATGCTCCCGACCGATGCGGTCATCGCGCCGCAGATCCATCATCGGGCCAGGACGCGGGTCGTGCCGATCGACGAGGTGCCGAAGGACCAGATGGTGGTCGACATCGGTCCGGCGACGATCAAGGCCTACACCGAGCATCTCGCGAAGGCGAAGACCGTCTTCTGGAATGGGCCGATGGGGGTCTTCGAGATGGCGCAGATGGCGGAGGGCACGAACGCGATCGCGAAGTTCCTGGCGCGGCGATCGCGCGCCGGAACCGTGACCATCGTCGGCGGCGGGGACTCCGTCGCGGCCGTCGAGCGCCTGGGGCTCACCGACCGCATGACCCACGTCAGCACCGGCGGAGGAGCCTCGCTCGAGTTCCTGGAGGGCAAGACCCTTCCCGGCGTCGCCGCGCTGCTGCCGGCCAACGCCGAGATCAGCTTCGAGAAGGAGGGCGCGTGACCACGTTCATCGAGGATGTCCTGGGGCGCGAGATCCTCGACTCGCGCGGGAATCCGACCGTCGAGGTCGACGTCTTCCTGGACGACGGCTCGGTTGGAACCGCACTCGTCCCGTCGGGTGCCTCGACCGGCGCCCACGAGGCCGTCGAGCTGCGCGACGGCGACGACGCCCGCTACGGTGGCAAGGGGGTGCTGACGGCGGTTCGCCACGTGAACGAGACGCTGCGCCCGGAGCTGGTCGGCCTCGACCCCCTCGACCAGGTCAGCCTCGACCGCCTCCTGATCAGCCTCGACGGCACCGACAACAAGTCGAAGCTCGGGGCGAACGCCCTGCTCGGGGTCAGCCTGGCGGTCGCCCATGCCGCGGCGGAGTCGGTCGGCCTGCCACTGTACCGATACCTCGGCGGCACCGGTGCTCGGCGCCTGCCGGTGCCGCTGGTGAACATCCTCAACGGCGGCAAGCACGCGATCGACTCGACCGACTTCCAGGAGTTCATGATCGTGCCGCTCGGCGCGCCGACCTTCCGAGAGGGACTGCGCTGGGCCGCCGAGACCTTCCACGCGCTCGGCGCGCTGCTCCACGAGGAGGGCCTCGCGACCACCGTCGGCGACGAGGGCGGCTACGCGCCGAGCCTCGGCAGCAACGAGGACGCCATCGCGGCGGTCCTCACCGCCATCGAGCGGGCCGGGTACACGCCCGGCGAGCAGATCGCGATCGCCCTCGACCCGGCCACGACCGAGCTCTACGGCGACGGCCGATACACGCTGGCGCGCGAGAACCGCGCCCTGTCCGGCGCCGAGCTGATCGACTTCTGGGCGGATTGGGCCGATCGGTACCCGGTCGTGAGCATCGAGGACGGGCTGGCGGAGGACGACTGGGAGGGCTGGGTCGCGCTGACCGAGCGTCTCGGCGATCGGGTCCAGCTCGTCGGCGACGACCTGCTGGTCACGAACACGCGGAGGCTGGAACGGGCGATCCGCGAGCGCGCTGCGACGAGCATCCTCGTCAAGCTCAACCAGATCGGCACGCTGACCGAGACGGTCGAGGCGGTCGAGATGGCCCAGCGCGCCGGGTGGACGGCGATCATCAGCCACCGCTCGGGCGAGACCGAGGACACGACCATCGCCGACCTCGCGGTCGCGCTCAACGCCGGGCAGATCAAGACCGGCTCCGTCAGCCGATCCGAGCGAATCGCGAAGTACAACCGCCTCCTCCGGATCGAGGAGGAGCTCGGCGACGCGGCCGAGTACGCCGGTGCGGGGGCATTCGGCCCGTCACGTGGCTGACGCCTTCTCGCTGGCCGATGCGCTGGCGCGCCTGGCGGCGGACCGCCCGGACTTCGCGGAGGCGTTTCGCAGCCCATCGGGCTCGCTGAGCCTGACCGTGGGTCGCTGGCCGGCCGGGTCGGTCGACGACCAGCAGCCGCATCCCGAGGACGAGGTCTACTACGTCGCCGCCGGTCGTGCCCAGCTCACCGTCGCCAGCGAGGCGACGCCCATCGGGCCGGGCTCGGTGGCGTTCGTCGCCGCCGGCGTCGAACACCGCTTCATCGACATCACCGAGGATCTCGAGGTGCTCGTCTTCTGGTCGCCGGCGCGTGGGACGGGAGGCTAGGCCTCGTCCTCCGGCGTCTCCTGGGCGCGTCGACGAGCCGCGGCGGACTCGCGGCTGGCGCGGGTGACCGCAACCTTCGCCTTGCCGGCGGCGGTGCGGGGCCGATCGGCTGCCTTGCCGGCGGCGGCCTTCGAGGCCTTCGCGGCGGCGACCTTCTTGCGCTGCGCGGTCTTGCTTGCGGCGGTGCGCTTCTTCGTCGCGGCGGTCGTCGGTCCCTCGACGTCGTCGAGGAGGTGAGCGGCGTTGACCTTGGTCATCAGCCGGCTCTTGCGGCGAGCCGCGTTGTTCGGGTGCAGGATGCCCTTTTCCGCGGCCTTGTCCAGCGCGCTGATCGCGGCCGCGACCGCGACCGGGCCGTCACCGTCGAAGCGGCCGAGAGCGATGTCGGAAGCCTGCTGGACGAGCGTCTTCGCCTCGCTCCGCGTGCGGCGGTTGACGGCACGGCGGCGCAGGGACTGGCGCGAGCGCTTCAGGGCGGAGGGCGTGCGGGCGCCCTTCCAGGTTCGGGCCGTTCTTGCCACGTAAGGTCCTCAATGACTGTCTTCGTGCCGCGCGCGCTCACGCACACCGATGCGCACTGCGGAGGCGGGAGTATAGCAGCGCACCGCCAGACGGGCCACTCGACAGTTGGCCCCACAACGGCGACAATCCGCGCGACCGACGACGGTGCACTGCCCGTTCGCCGTTGGAGCGGTCCGCAGCGGAGGCAATCCGAGCCAGGGGAGACGCCCGGCAACGCCGTACGCCGGACGCGTGCAGCCGGACCACGGTGCAACGCCGACGCGCGCTCGTGCGTCTTCGACCCCGACCGCCCATGACCACCGCCACGCTGTCACGTCGCATCTTCCGCCCGATGGCAACCCGGCCCGCCCGCCGCTCGATGCTCATCGGGTTCGGCGCCACGCTCGCCGTCGGCCTGCTCCTGCTCATTGCTGCATCGGTCTCGATCGGCCTCTCCGCCGGTTCCACCGTCTTCGGCGGCGTCAACGTCGCCGGCGTGGAGCTGTCGGGCCTCGATCGCGCCGCAGCCGCCCAGCGGCTGGACGATCAGCTGCCCACGCTTGACACCGGCGAGGCCGTCATTGCCGTCGGGGAGACGGAGATCGCGGTGCCGTACGCCGAGCTCGGCCGCGGTTACGAGACCGAGGAGATGGTCGACGAGGCGTTCGCCGTCGGCCGCAGCGGTAACCCGCTCGCCGACGGCATCGGCCGCCTGCGCAGCCTCATCCACCCGACCACGCTGCCGGTCATCGTCCATGCGTACGACCCCGAGGCGCTCGCCGCCGTCGCACACGCCGTCGCCGGCGAGGTGAGCCATCCGCCGCGCGAGGCGGCCGTCCTGCGCGAGGGCAAGACGTTCACGGTCCGCGAGAGCGCCGAGGGCCGCGGACTCGCGGAAGCGGACGTGGCGGCCGCCCTCGGTGCCGCCGTCGACAACGCCGACCCGGCCGACGTCCGCCTCGAGCTCACCGCGACGACGCTGCTGCCGATCGTCGACACCGCGATCGCCGAGCGCGTGGCATCGGCCGCGACCGCGATGGCCCGCGACGTCGAGCTGACGATCCCCGGTGCCGGAGAGGCCGAGCCGCTCCTCGTCCAGGGCGGCACCGTCGCGGGTGCCATCTCCTTCGGGCCACTCGGCTCCGACGTCTATGCAGCCCGCGTCGACCCCGCCGCGATCACCGCCGCCGTGCAGGCGCGCGCCACGGATGTCAACCAGGCGGCCGTGAACGCCCGCATCGCGGTCGCCACCGACGGCGGCCTCGGAGGTGTCATCGCCGGCCAGGAAGGCCGCAAGCTCGACGTGGCGGGGTCATCGGAGAGACTCCTGGACGTCCTCGCCCGCCGCGCCGGCGGCGCGGGTGTCGGTTCGATGGCCCTCGTGGTCAACGTCACCGAGCCGTCGCTGACCACCGGTGAGGCGGAGGCCATTCTCCCGCAGATGCAGATGGTCTCCACCTGGACGACGTACTACGTTCCCGGCGAGAGCAACGGCTTCGGCAACAACATCAACATCCCGGCCAGGGACATCGACGGGCGCAACCTGGCGCCGGGCGAGTGGTTCAGCTTCTGGGACAGCGTCGGTCCGGTCACCGAGGCCCGTGGCTTCCTGTACGGCGGCGTCATCATCAACGGTCGAAGCCAGCCCACCGGCGCCATCGGCGGCGGCATCTGTTCGACCTCGACCACCGTCTTCAATGCCGCCCTGCGCATGGGCCTCGAGATGGGCGAGCGAGCGAACCACTCCTACTACATCGATCGCTACCCCCTCGGCCTCGACGCGACGGTCCTCATCACCGACACGTCCGTAACGGACATGACGTTCCGCAACGACACGCAGTACCCGATCGTCATTCGCGGCTTCGGCGGCAACGGCTTCGTGACCTTCCAGCTCTGGTCGGTCCCCACCGGGCGGACGGTGGTCATCACCGATCCGGTCACGAGCAACCACAGCAGCGCCATCGAGACGACGGTCGTCGATCCGAGCATGGCGCCGGGGACCGCCAAGCGCGTCGAGTTCCCGCACGACGGCCTGGACGTCGTCCGCACCCGCTTCGTGTACGACGCGGGCGGCAACCTGATCCACGAGAACACGTACTTCAGCGGGTATCGGACCGTGAACGGCATCACCGCCATCGGGCCGACCGCGGCCGCCCCACCGGACGAGGGCGAGGCTGGCACGGGAGACGCGCCGCCCTGATCGGGCCGATGGGCCGCATCGGTTCTTCGCTAGACTCCCGCGGGTGATCCCCCCGGAGCGCATCCGCAACTTCAGCATCGTCGCCCACATCGACCACGGGAAGTCGACGCTCGCCGACCGCCTGCTGGAGGCGACGCACACGATCGACAAGCGGCAGATGACCTCCCAGGTGCTCGACTCGATGGACCTCGAGCGCGAGAAGGGGATCACGATCAAGGCCCGCGCCGTCCGCCTCCACTACGACGCCGCCGACGGCCAGACCTATGTCCTCAACCTCATCGACACCCCCGGCCACGTCGACTTCACCTACGAGGTGAGCCGATCGCTCCAGGCCTGCGAGGGCGCGATCCTCGTCATCGATGCCAGCCAGGGCATCGAGGCGCAGACCCTCGCCAACGTGCACCTGGCGATGGCGCAGAACCTGACGATCATCCCGGTCATCAACAAGATCGACCTGCCGTCGGCCGACCCGGAAATGGTCCTCGGCGAGCTGGAGGAGACGCTCGCCATCCCGCGCGAGGACGTGCTCCTCGCCAGCGCCAAGGACGGCACCGGCGTGACCGAGGTGCTCGAGGCGATCGTGCACCGCATCCCGCCGCCGGCCGCCGACACGGCCGCGCCGCTCACGGCGCTCGTCTTCGACAGCCACTACGACCCGTACAAGGGCGTCGTCGCCTATGTCCGCCTGGCCTCCGGCGAGCTGCGCGACCACCAGCGCGTCCGCTTCATGGCCACCGGTGCGGAGTCCGAGATCCTCGAGCTCGGCTACTTCCGTCCGCAGCCGGTGCCGACGGAGCGGCTCGTGGCCGGCGAGGTCGGCTACGTCGCGAGCGGCGTGAAGAGCATTCGCGAGGCGCAGGTCGGGGACACGCTGACGACGGCCGAGCATGGAGCCGATGCGCCGCTTCCCGGCTACCAGGAGCCCCTGCCGCTCGTCTTCGCCGGCATCTACCCGCTGCGCGGCGACGACTATCCCGAGCTGCGCGACGCGCTCGACAAGCTGCACCTCAACGACGCCGGCTTTGTCTACGAGCCCGAGTCGTCGGCCGCGCTCGGCTTCGGGTTCCGCTGCGGCTTCCTCGGCCTGCTGCACATGGAGATCACCCAGGAACGCCTGGAGCGAGAGTTCGCGCTTGACCTCATCGCCTCGGCGCCGAGCGTCGAGTACCGGGTGAAGGTGCTGCACCGACCCGACGAGCTCGTCGTCGACAACCCGGCGCAGATGCCCGGCGTCGGCGACATCGAGTCGATCGGCGAGCCCTGGGTGGCGATGCAGGTCATCACGCCGACCGACTACATCGGCGCGCTGATGGAGCTGGCGACGTCGCGGCGGGGCGAGTTCCAGAACATGGAGTACCTCGACCCGACGCGGGTCAACCTGCACTTCGAGATGCCGCTGGGCGAGCTGATCATCGACTTCTACGACCTGCTGAAGAGCCGATCGAGCGGCTACGCCAGCCTCGACTACACCTACATCGGCTATCGGCCCGGCGACCTCGTCAAGCTCGACGTGCTCGTCGGCGGCGAGCCGGTCGACGCGCTGAGCCTGATCGTGCATCGCTCCAACGCCTACCGACAGGGGAAGGCCCTGGTCGAGAAGCTGAAGGAGCTGATCCCGCGCCAGATGTTCGAGGTGCCGGTCCAGGCGGCCGTCGGCTCGCATATCATCAGCCGCGAGACGATCCGGGCGATGCGCAAGAACGTGCTGGCCAAGTGCTACGGCGGTGACATCACGCGCAAGCGCAAGCTGCTCGAGAAGCAGAAGGAAGGGAAGCAGCGGATGAAGCGGATCGGCTCGGTCGAGATCCCGCAGGAGGCCTTTCTCGCCGTGCTGCGCATGAATGAGGGCCAGTCGTAGGTGGACTTCCTCGACTCGCTGCGTCTTGCGATCTGCCTCGGGCTGACCCTCTTCCTCGTCCTCCTCCGCTTCGACGCCGAGCGGATCACGCGCAGCGACTACTTCCGCTACCGCACCCCGTGGATGGGGCCGGTCAGCTACTACATCCTCGTCATCGCCTTCGCCATCGGCATCGCCATCATCCTGCCCTCCGGACGCGAGCAGCTGTTCCTCGTCGGCGGCCAGACCGACGAGATGCTGCGGGTGATGCTCATCTTCGTGGTCGTGGCGATCCTCAACGCGATCGCGCTCGCATTCCTGCGCTACGGCGGCATCCTGCCGCTGCCGATCGAGCTGCTCCCGTCACGCGTGCTCGGCGCCGCGGCCAACGCGATCAGCGAGGAGATCCAGTTCCGGTCGATCGTCCTCGGCCTGCTGCTCTTCGCCGGCGTCCCGACGGGGCTCGCGATCGGCTTCCAGGCGCTCGTCTACGGCCTCGCCCATCGGCGACTGTGGCGGGATCGCGACTGGTACTTCCTCACCGGCTCCGTCATCCTCGGCTGGGCGGCCGGCGTCGCCACCGTCGAGACGGGCTCGGTGATCCCGGCCATCGTCGGCCACTTCGCGGTCACGATGTCGCTCTTCGCGTTCGCCGGAGGGCGCCTGCGGCAGCGACCGATCTGAGGCCGATCGGGGGCGCTGAGAGGCGTCTCCGCCCGGCCCGCCGGGCAGGCCGGCGGGACCGGCTGCGCCGCCCAATCATGACCCGCATCGGCATCTGAACGGTCTGTTCGGGTAGTCCGCCGTCCTCGACCGACCGCAAGATCGCGGTCGATCCTAGACTTGAGGCGATGCAAGTCGACCCGCACCACCTGTACGTGCACGTGCCGTTCTGCCGGCTGGTGTGCGCGTACTGCGATTTCGTCACCGTCGGCGGGCGGGCGGACGACCTGCCGCGCTACACCGATGCGCTCATCTCCGAGCTGGCGATGCGTCCGGCGCCCGGCGAGCTTCGCACGATCTCCTTCGGTGGCGGCACGCCGTCGCTTCTGAGCCCCGAGCAGGTCGGACGGGTGATATCGGCCGCAATGGACCGATGGGCGCGCGTGGCGCTCGAGGAGGTCGCCCTGGAGGCGAACCCCAGCCGGCGCGAGGCGCCCGACTGGGCCGGACTGCGGGCGGCGGGCGTGACACGCATCAGCCTCGGCGTGCAGTCGCTGCGCGATGCGGAGCTGCGCACGCTGGCTCGCGGCCACGGCGCCGACGAGGCGCGCGAGGCATTCGCGGCTGCCCGCGCGGAGTTCGAGAACGTCGGGATCGACCTGATCTACGGCATCCCCGGCCAGTCGGCGGCGGACTGGCGGGCGGGGCTTGAGGCGGCGGTCGCAATCGGGCCCGACCACGTCAGCTGCTACGCCCTCCAGCTTGCGCTCGCGCCTGACGAGTGGGCCGCGCCGCCCCGTCCCGGCGCGCTGCGCTGGCGGGCGCGGATGGCCGAGGGCCAGGACGACGGTCTCGCCGCCGAGCAGTACGCGCTCGCGGAGCAGGTGCTCGGCGCGGCCGGCTTCCGGCACTACGAGCTCAGCTCGTGGGCGCGGCCGGGTCGCGAGTCGCGGCACAACGGCGCGTACTGGGCTAGGCGTGCGTACACCGGGATCGGCGCCGGCGCGCACTCGTACGACGGCGCGGACGAGCGCTCGTGGAACGGGCGCGACCTCGACGAGTACCTCGCCGCCGTGGAGGGCGGCCGCCGGCCGATCGCCGGCGTCGACCAACTCGACGAAGGGACGCGCGCGTTCGAGGCGATGGCGCTCGGCCTGCGGCGCGTCGACGGTGTCGAGCGCGCCACCTTCGCCGCCGAGTTCGGGTCCGACCCGGTCGAGCGGTTCGCGCACGGGCTCGCGGACCGCGACGCACTGATCGAGATCGGGGCCGATCGGCTGCGCCTCACGCCGGCGGGGCGGCTCCTCGCCTCCGAGGCCTCCATCGCGTTCCTGCCGGCCTGATGCTCTTTCGCCCGTCGACGCTGCAGGGGATCGCCGACGGCAGGGTGACGCGCGCGTACCGCACCTGGGATCGGCCGCGCGTCCGGGCCGGGGGAAAGCAGCGCACGCCGGTCGGCGTGATCGCCTTCGACGCGGTCGAGCCGGTCGCGCGCGAGGACCTGACCGATGCCGACGCGCGTTCGGCGGGGCTCGAGAGCCTCGACGAGCTGCTGGGCCTGGTCGACCGCCGAACGGGGACGATCTACCGGATCGACATTCACCTCGCCGGCCCCGACCCGCGGGTCGAGCTGCGCGAGACGGCGCCCGACGCCGCCGGGACCGCCGAGCTGATCAGGCGCCTGGAGCGGCTCGACCGCGCCAGCCAGCACGGGCCGTGGACGGAGGCGGTGCTGCGCGCCATCGGCCAGCAGCCGGGCACGCGAGCCGTCGAGCTGGCGGCGAGCTTCGGTCGGACGCGCGACCCGTTCAAGCTCGACGTCCGCAAGCTGAAGGAGCTCGGCCTCACCGAGAGCCTGCGGCCGGGGTATCGGCTCTCGCCGCGTGGGAAGGCCGTTCTCAAGGCGCTCGACGCGCGTTGACACCGTCCGTTGACGAGGCGTACCATGCCCGCCAGCACTCGTTAGCACTCTCGGGTTGAGAGTGCCAAACACCGGAGACGCACCGAGGGACGCAGATGGCGGAGGAACGAAGCGCGCGCGAGCGTGTCGCCCATCGGTCGGCGATCGAGCTGACCGAGCGGCAGCGGTCCGTGCTGCGCGCCGTCGTGGAGGACTACGTTCTCAGCGCCGTGCCGGTGGGCTCGAAGGCGCTCGTCGTGCGCTACGGCCTCGGCGTCTCGCCGGCGACCGTGCGCAGCGCGATGGCCGAGCTCGAGGCGCTCGGCCTGCTCACGCACCCGCACACCAGCGCCGGCCGCGTCCCCTCCGACCTCGGATACCGCCTCTACGTCGAGTCGCTGATGCGCGAGGCCGAGCTCGACCAGACCGATCAGCTGATGATCCGCCACCAGTTCAGCCAGGTCCCGCTGACCAGCAACGAGTGGCTGCGCCTGGCGGCGAGCATCCTGGCCGGCAGCACGCGGGCGGCGGCGGTCGTGACGCCGGCCCGATCGCGGCGCGCGCGCTTCGGCCATGCCCAGCTCGTGGCGCTGGCCGACGGCACCCGACTCATCGTCCTCGTCCTGGCCGATGGCAACGTCCACCAGCGCCGGCTCGATCGCAATGCGCTCGAGCGGCAGCTGCCGGAGGAGCCGCTCGACCAGCCGGCGCTCGACGCGGCGGCGGCGGCCCTGAACGCGGAGCTCGGGGGCATGACCGCGCCGCAGGCGCGTCGTCGGGCCGCGAAGCTCGGGCCGCTGGCGGCCCGCATCGGTGAGGTGGTGTCCTCGATGCTCGAGGGTGCCGATTCGGTCGTGGTGGAGGAGGTCTTCACCGACGGGATCGGCCATGTGCTCGAGCAGCCGGAGTTCGCCGAGGGCTCGAAGCTGCGGCCGATCCTCGAGGTTCTCCAGCGCTCGGACTTCCTCCAGCAGCTCGTGCCGGTGCTCACCAGCCGTGGCGGCGTGCACGTGATCATCGGCCGGGAGAACACGAACGACGCGATGCACGAGGTCAGCCTCGTCTTTGCCCCGTACGGCGACTCGGACCGGGCACTTGGATTGCTGGGAGTCCTGGGTCCGACCCGGATGCGGTACCCGCGTGCGATCCCCACCGTCCGCTACCTGTCCACCCTGATGAATGAGCTGATCAACAGCGAGTACGGCGAGACCCAATGACCGATCACCCGACCAACGGCGGCGCCAAGCCGCCGACGAGGACCCGCGGCCAGGAGCGTGCCGACGCGATCAAGACGCCGAGCCGGCTCGAGCTGGCGGAGCGCATCGAGCAGCTCGAGCGCGAGCTGGCCGAGGTGCAGGCGAAGGGCGAGGAGCACCTCTACAACTGGCAGCGATCCGCCGCCGACTTCGCGAACTTCAAGCGCCGGACCGACGAGGAGCGCGCCACGGTCGGCCTCTTCAGCAACGCACTGCTGATCGGCAAGCTGCTGAGCGTCCTCGATGACTTCGACCGGGCCCTCGAGAGCGTCCCCGCCGACGCGCACGACGCGTGGATCGAGGGCGTCAAGCTCGTCGAGCGCAAGCTGCGATCGGTCCTCGAGTCGGAGGGCGTGACCCCGATCGAGGCGGTCGGCCAGTCATTCGATCCCAACCTCCACGAGGCGGTGGCCCACGAGGACACCGCCGACCATCCCGACAACGAAGTGATCGGCGAGGTGCAGCGCGGCTATCGGCTGCACGATCGGGTCATTCGCCCGAGCCTCGTCCGCGTCGCGAACAACCCGAAGGAGCACTGACGAACCAATGGGCAAGATCATCGGCATCGACCTCGGCACGACGAACTCGGTCGTGGCCGTCATGGAGGGCGGCGAGCCGCAGGTCATCACCAACGCGGAGGGCGGCCGCATCACCCCATCGGTCGTCGCCTTCGCCAAGAGCGGGGAGCGGCTGGTCGGCCAGGTTGCCAAGCGCCAGGCCATCACCAACCCCGAGAACACGATCTTCAGCATCAAGCGCTTCATGGGCCGCCGGTTCGACGACCCCGAGGTCCAGCGCAGCAAGGGCCTCGTGCCGTACGAGGTCACCAAGGACCCGAAGTCGGACGGCATCGTGGTCGAGCTGGCCAACGGCAAGCACTTCAGCCCGCCCGAGATCAGCGCGATGATCCTCCAGAAGCTGAAGGGCGACGCCGAGGCCTATCTCGGCGAGAAGATCACCGAGGCCGTGATCACCGTCCCGGCCTACTTCGACGATACGCAGCGCCAGGCGACGAAGGACGCCGGCCGGATTGCCGGGCTCGACGTCAAGCGCATCGTCAACGAGCCGACCGCATCGGCCCTCGCCTATGGGCTCGACAAGCAGAAGGACGAGAAGATCGCCGTCTACGACCTGGGCGGCGGCACCTTCGACATCTCGATCCTCGAGCTGAGTGAGGGCGTCTTCGAGGTGCGCTCGACGAACGGCGACACCCACCTCGGCGGCGACGACTTCGACCAGCGCGTGATCGACTGGCTGAGCGAGGAGTTCAAGAAGTCCGAGGGGATCGACCTCTCCAAGGACCGGATCGCGCTCCAGCGCCTCAAGGAGGCGGCCGAGAAGGCGAAGATCGAGCTGTCGAGCACGACCTCGACCGAGATCAACCTGCCCTTCATCAGCGCCGATGCCTCCGGGCCGAAACACCTGGTCGTGACGCTGAGCCGCGCGAAGCTCGAGGACCTGGTCAGCGACCTCATCAACAAGACCGCCGACCCGGTGAAGAAGGCATTGGCCGATGCCGGCATGCAGCCCGGCGACATCGACGAGATCATTCTCGTCGGTGGCATGACCCGCATGCCGTCGGTCGTCGAGGCCGTCAAGAAGATGTTCAACGGCAAGGAGCCGCACAAGGGCGTCAACCCCGACGAGGTGGTGGCGGTCGGCGCGGCGATCCAGGCCGGCGTGCTCGGCGGCGAGGTCAAGGACGTCCTGCTCCTCGACGTGACCCCGCTGTCACTCGGCATCGAGACGATGGGCGGTGTGGCCACGAAGATGATCAACCGCAACACGACGATCCCGACGTCGCACACGCAGATCTTCTCGACCGCGTCGGACAACCAGCCGTCGGTCGACATCGTCGTGCTGCAGGGCGAGCGTGAGATGGCCGGCGACAACAAGAAGCTGGCGACCTTCCGGCTCGACGGCATTCCGCCGGCGCCGCGCGGCGTCCCGCAGATCGAGGTGACGTTCGACATCGACGCCAACGGCATCCTCAACGTGACCGCCAAGGACAAGGCCACGAACAAGGAGCAGAAGGTGGCGATCACCGCGTCGTCGATGCTCGCGAAGGACGACGTCGATCGGATGGTCCGCGAGGCCGCCGAGCACGCCGAGGAGGACCGCGCCCGTCGCGCGGCCACCGAGTCGCGCAACGAGGCCGACGCCCTCGTCTACCAGGGCGAGCGGCTGCTCAAGGACCTCGACGACAAGCTCTCCGACGAGGAGAAGGCCGAGATCAACACCCGCATCGAGGCCGTGCGCGAGGCCCTCAAGGGCGAGGACACCGGCGTCGTCGACTCGACGAAGTCACAGCTGGCCGAGGTGCTCCAGCGCGTCGGCACGAAGGCCTACCAGGCAACCGAGGGCGGCGGTGACGGCAACGGCACCGATGGCTCCGGAGGCCCGACCGACGGCGACGGTGCCGCGGCCGGCGAGGGAGAGGCCGAGGGCGAGACGATCGAGGGCGAGTACAAGGAGGTCTAGCACCTCCACGAGGCCGGGCGGTGGGCCCGGCCTCTCCGCGTCGATCAGGCGATGAGCGCGGTCAGTGGAGCACGAAGCCCTTCAGGGCGACGATCACGACCCCGAAGCCGAAGTCGACGAGGCCGACGCCGATCGCCGCCGGCCAGCTCGCGTGGGCCGCGCGCCCGACGGCGAGCCCCCACAGGAACAGCTGGATGAGGCTCGCGCCGAGCGCCAGGCCGATCGCCACGTTCGTCGGGACTCCGGCGAACCGATGCAGGCCGAGGAGGAGTGCCGGAACGATGACCGAGAGGAGCATCGTGGCCTCGCCGGCGGCGGTCGCCCACCCCTGGGGGATCGTGATCGGTCCGCTGACGCCCCGGTTCAGGATCTCGGCCCAGGCGTGGGCCAGCCAGAACACGCCGACGCCGATGATCAGCGAGAGCCCGATCAGCTCGGGTACCGCCTCCGCCCTCCACTGGACGGCGACCAGCGTCGTGACGAGCAGGGAGCCGTAGATCGCCGGCGTGTTGTCGGCGATCTCCTCGGGGTCCGCAGCTCCGGCCCGGTTCAGCCGGACCATCGTTACCTCGGCGCGGGCCGAATCGCTCGGACCCTCACGACGCCGGGCCCAGCGCCGGCTGCGGGACGGGCGGCTCGACCTCGTGCGATCGGCGCCGGAGCACGAACTTGCGGATCTCGGCGACGACGATGATCACCGCGGCGATCAGCGTGCAGAGGCCCCACAGCTCGGCGGTGAGCTCGCCGGTGTCGAGGATTCGCTGGAGAGGACCGAACGTCGTCGCCAGGAAGATCGACAGCAGCGAAAGCGCCGATGCCTTCAGCAGTGTCGGGTTGTCGAACAGCTCGCTGCTGAAGATCGTCCGCTCCTCGTTCGCGGTCTCGAGCGAGAAGAAGAGGTGGAACAGCGAGAAGGTCACCAGGCCCATCGTGTGACCGGTCACGACGCCGTACTCCTCGGTGGCCCAGACGATGATGCCGAGCGTGCCGGCGGCGAAGATCAGGCCGACAACGACGAGCCAGGCGGCCAGCGAGAACGGGAGGATCCGCGCGTCCTTCGGCCGTGGCGGATCGGCCATCAGGCCCTGGCGAGGCTTGCTCCAGCCGAGGCCGACCGCCTGGAAGACGGTGACCGTGAAGTTGATCCACAGCGTCTGGAGCGGCAGGAACGGGACGCCACCGAGGATGTTGAAGATGCTCGCGCCCAGGAACGTGGCGATGAACCCGAACAGGCTCGCCATCTGGAAGCGGATGTAGCGCATCAGGTTGTCGTACAGGCCGCGTCCCTGCTCGACCGCTCGCACGATCGTCGCGAAGTTGTCGTCGGTGAGGATCATCACCGCGGCCTCCTTCGAGACCTCGGTGCCGGTGATGCCCATCGCAACGCCGATGTCCGCCTTCTTCAGGGCGGGCGCGTCGTTCACGCCGTCGCCGGTCATCGCCACGATGTGGCCCTTGCGGCGAAGGATCTCGACGAGGTGAACCTTGTCCTCGGGGGCGACGCGCGCGATGACGCCGATGGTGTCGATCTCGCGATCGGCCTCGTCCTCGCTCATCGCGGCGAACTCGGCACCGGTGATCGCTCGACCCTGGATCCCGAGCTGACGCGCGATCGCCTCGGCGGTGATCGCGTGGTCGCCGGTGATCATCCGAACGCCGATGCCGGCCGAGTGCGCGATCGCGATCGCGTCGCGCGCCTCGGATCGCGGCGGGTCGACGATGCCGACCAGCGCGAGCAGGTGCAGGTCCTTCATCTCGAGGAGCAGGTCGGCGTTCGCGTCGAACGTGGCCGGGTCGAAGTCGCGCTGCGCCGTCGCCAGCACGCGCAGGCCCTGCGCGCCGAGGCGGTCGTTCTCGGCCAGGTAGCGCTTGCGAAGCTCCTCGTCGACCGGGTGGACCTTGCCGTCCGGTCCCTGGGCAGCGGATGCGCGCGCCAGCAGCTGGTCGGGCGCGCCCTTCACGTAGCAGCGGATGACCTCACGCCCGGACGCATCGGTCATACGGTGGAAGGTGGCCATCAGCTTGTAGGCGGCGTCGAAGGGCAGGGTCGCGACGCGCGGGTACCGTTCGCGGGTCAGCGTCGGATCGACGCCGCCCTTGGCGGCGAGGACGACGAGCGCGCCCTCGGTCGGATCGCCGACCATCGCGCCGTCTCGCACCTCGGCATCGGCGCAGAGCGCCATCGGCAGCAGGAGCGGGTCAAGCGGCACGTCGGGCTCGCCGCCGACGCGGGTGATCTGGCCCTCGGTGGAGTACCCCTCGCCGGAGATCGCATAGCGGCGACCCACGATCGCCATCTGCACGGCGGTCATCTGGTTCAGCGTCAGCGTCCCGGTCTTGTCCGAGTTGATGGCGGAGGTGGAGCCGAGCGTCTCGACCGAGCGCAGCCGCTTCACGATCGCGCCCTCCTCGGCGAGCGTCTGCGTCCCCTTTGAGAGGATCGCGGTGACGACCGCCGGCAGGCCGGTCGGGATGGCCGACACGGAGAAGGCGACCGCGGTCAGGAAGAGCTCGTCGAACGGCGTGTCGCGCCACAGGCCGAGGCCGATCGAGATGGCCAGCGCGATGCCGGCGATGACGAGGATCTGGTTCGTCAGCTGGTTCAGCTGCCGGGTCAGCGGCGTGATCTCGGTCTCGGTCGCCTGGAGCATCCCGCTGATGTGGCCGACCTCGGTCCCCATCCCGGTCTTCGTCACGACCAGGGAGCCGGCCCCGCGCGTCACCTGGGTGTTCATGAAGGCGAGGTCGATCCGATCGCCGAGCGCGGCGTCCGCGGCGACCGCGTCGACGTGCTTCGGCACCGGGAGGCTCTCGCCGGTCAGCGCCGACTCGTCGATCTCGAGCGTCGCGGCCGTCAGCAGCCGCCCGTCGGCGGGCACGAGGTCGCCCGCCTCGATGCTCACGATGTCGCCGGGGACGAGCTGCTCCATCGGCAGCGAAGCGAGCGATCCGTCGCGCCGCACCCTCGCGTTCACCACCATCATCTTCTGGAGCGCGGCGACGCTCGCCTCGGCCTTGCCCTCCTGGTTCAGGCCCATCGCGGCATTGAGCAGGGTCAGCCCGACCAGCACGACGGCGGTCGGCACCTGGTCGGGGATGAAGAGGCTGAGGATGCCGGCGCCGAGGAGCACGAGCTGCATCGGGTCGCGGTACTGGCGCAGGAACGCCTGCCAGCGCGGCTCCTTGGCGGCCTCCGCGAACCGGTTCGGGCCGTACGTGGCCCTCCGTGACTCCGCCTCGGCCGTGCTGAGGCCCGCCGCGGGGTCGACGCCCTGTCGCTGCAGGACCTCGTCAGGCGTGAGGCTGTGCCAGGTCGTGTCCGGCTGGGCAGGCTGCGCGGTCATCCGCATCTCCTTCGTGAGGGGCTGAGGTTCGCAATCATTCGAAGAGCACCCCCACGGTCAGCACCGCCATGGACAGTACCGCAAGGAGGAGGAGGACCGGCCAGACGAATCGCAGCCACGTCGCGTAGCCGACGCGGGCGATGGCCAGGCCGCCCATCACCACGGCCGAGGTGGGCGTGATCAGGTTCAGCAGCCCGTTCGCCGTCTGGTACGCGGTGACAACGAGCTCCGCGGGCACCTGGGCGAAGCTCGCGAGCGGAGCCATGATCGGCATCGCCACGGTGGCGAGGCCCGACGACGAGGGGATGAGGAACGAGAGCGGCAGGAACAGCAGGTACATGAGGTTGATGAACAGCGCGCCGCCGAGGTCGGCGACCGCCACCTCCGCCCAGTTGAGGACGGTATCGGTGATGAGGCCGTTGTTCATGACCACCGTGATGCCGCGAGCGATCCCGATGATCAGCGCGACCCCCAGCAGGTCGCGCGCGCCGTCGATGAACGTGGACGTCAACTCGCCCTCGCCCATGCGGGCGACGAGGCCGATGAGGATGGCGAAGAAGAGGAACGACGCGGTCATCTCCGGGAACCACCACCACAGCGTCGGCAGGCCGATGCCCAGGTCCTCCCAGGGGATGACCCCGTAGATCATGATCGCGAACGCCAGGAAGAAGAGTGCGAGCACAGCGGTCTGCCGCCCGGTCAGGCTCGTCGTGCCCGATTCGGTGTCGGCGAGGAAGCGGGCCTCGTTGTCGGCCTTCTGTGCGTAGACGAGCGACGTGCTCGGATCGGCCTTCACGCGGCTCGCGTAGCGCATGACGAACCAGATCCCGATCGCGGTGCCGATGACGAGGATGACGAGCCGGCCGATGAGGCCCTGGTCGATCGACACCCCGGCGAAGCCCGATGCGATGCCGGTCGCGAACGGGTTGATCGTCGAGCCCAGCACGCCGATCCCGCAACCCAACAGCAGGATCGAGGCGCCCACGAGGGCGTCATAACCCGCCGCGATCATCACGGTGATGACGAGGACGTAGAAAGCGAGGCTCTCCTCGGCCATCCCGAACGTCGTGCCGCCGATCGCGAAGACGATCATCAGGATCGGGATGAGCAGCCGCTCGCGCCCGCGCAGGCGCGACACGATCTGCCCGATCCCGCCCTGGATGGCGCCGGTCTTCATCGTGATCCCGAGCAGCCCGCCGATGACGAGGATGAACAGGGCGACGTCGATCGCCCCGAACAGCTCGCCTGAGTTCCAGACGCTGATGCTGCCGTCCTCGGCGCTCTCGATCCCGTAGAGGCCGTTGATCGGGGCCAGCAGCGAGTCGACGATGACCCGCTGCGGATTCTGATCGACCTGCTGGTACGTCCCCGGGATCGGGTTTCCGTTCTCGTCCAGGTCGTAGGCACCGGCGGGAATGATCCACGTCGCGACCGCGACGAGGACGATGAGCGCGAACAGGATCGTGTACGCCGACGGGAGGGAGAAGCCGCGGCGCGGCGGGTCGGCGCTGGGCGTGGTTGCGGTCATGGCTGGATCCTCATGCCACCGTCTCGACGCGCGAGGAAGGCGCCGCGTCGTCGTAGCGGCTGTGGTCCGGCGTCCCGCGCACCAGCAGCAGGAGGGCGATGATCGCGGCCGCGACCAGCAGCCAGGCGACCCAGCCGGCCATCGAGGTGTCGTTCATCGGTCCGGACCTCTAGATCGGGTCGCGGATGACGGGGCATGTCATGCAGTGCCCGCCGCCGCGTCCCTTGCCGAGCTCGAAGCCCTCGATGGTGATGACCTCGACGCCGGCCTCGCGCATCTTCGAGATCGTGAACGTGTTGCGCTCGTAGGCGACGACGACACCGGGGGCGAGGGCGACGACGTTGTTGCCGTCGTCCCACTGCTCACGCTCCTGCTGGTACCGGTCGCCGCCCGTCTCGACGACGTGGAGCTTCTGGACGCCCAGCGCATCGGCGATCGCCGAGAGGAGGTCCTTCTCCGGTCGCACGTCCAGCGTTCCGGGCTTCGATCCCGGTCGGATGCTGATCGCGCGGATGCCCTCGACGACCTTCGGATAGGCCGTCACCTTGTCGCGGTCGAGCATCGTGAAGACGGTGTCGAGGTGCATGTGCGCGCGATCCTTCGTCATCACGCAGGCGATGACCCGGTCCGCGGCCTCCTTCTCGAACAGGGCCTGGGCGATCTGCTCGATCATCCGTCCGGTCGTCCGCTCGGAGAGGCCGATCGCGACAGTCCCGCGGCCGATGATCTCGACGTCGCCCCCCTCGAGCGATGCGAGCCCGAAGTCCTGGGCCTTAAACCGCTCGTCGTCGCCCAGCGGCGGGTACCAGAATTCGAAGTCCTCGTCGCGGAACATCGGGTGGGCCCGGTAGATCGCGGCCATGTTGTAGGACTCGCGACGGCGGGCCGGCCAGAACATCGGGTTGATCGAGACGCCGTTGTAGATCCAGCACGACGAGTCGCGCATGAACAGCGTGTTCGGCAGCGGCGGAAGGATGAAGGTCGAGTCGTCGTCGACCGCCGCCGCGATCAGGGAGGTGCCGCCCGCCGTCTTCAGGTCGAGGCCCGACTCGGCGATCGTCAGTCCGCCGATCAGGTGGCGCGCCAGAACGTCGGGCGCCATGCTCGACAGCAGGGCGCGCACGTCATCGACGAGGGAGGCGCCGACCGTGTACTCGGTGACGACCACCTCCATCAGGCGCTGGCGCACCTCGTCGCCGGCGGCGAGTGATTCCGTCAGGAGGTCCTGGACGTAGAGGACCTCGACGCCGCGCTCGCGCATGCGGGCCACGAACTGGTCGTGCTCCCACTGGGCCCGCTCGACCCACAGGACGTCGTCGAAGAGGAGCTCGTCGTGGTTGCCGGGCGTGAGCCGTTTCAGGCTCAGCTCCGGCCGATGGACGATCACGCGGCGAAGCGTGCCGACCTCCGAATGAACGCCGAGGTCTCCCATGTCGAGCTACTCCTTCGCGCTGCGGTCGGTGACGACGTTCGTGCCGGCGGTGCCGGCAACGAGCCCGTCGATCTTGTCGAGTGAGCCGATCACGGCACGGCCCCCGGTAGCCTCTACGAACTCGGTCGCGGCATCGACCTTAGGACCCATCGATCCGGCCGGGAAGTCGATCGCCCCCAGGTCGGCGGGTGTGGTGCGGTCGAGCCGTCGCTGGCTCGGCGTGCCCCAGTCGGTGTACACGCCGTCCACGTCTGTGGCCATGATGAAGAGGTCGGCGCCGAGCTCTCGCGCCAGCAGGCTCGTGGCGAGGTCCTTGTCGATGACCGCCTCGACGCCCACCAGCCGACGATCCTCGCCCGGCGCGTACATCGTCGGGATCCCGCCGCCGCCGGCGCAGATGACGATCGTGCCGTGCTCGATGAGCCAGCGCATCGGGCGAATCTCGAAGATCCGCTTCGGCTTCGGCGAGGGCACGACCCGGCGCCAATGCGCGCCATCGGCCTTCACGTCCCAGCCCTTCTCCGCGGCCAGCGACTTTGCCTCGGCCTCCTCGTAGATCGGGCCGACGAACTTCGTCGGGTTCGTGAACGCCGGATCGTCGGGATCCACCTCGACCATCGTCAGGATCGTCGCCAGCGGCGTCTCGAAGGGCAGGTAGTTGCCCAGCTCCTGCTCGACGAGGTAGCCGATCATGCCCTGAGTCTCCGCACCGAGGATGTCGAACGGGTAGGCCTCGACCTCGGTGTAAGCGGCGGCCTCGAGCGCGAGCAGCCCGACCTGCGGGCCGTTGCCATGCGAGATGACGAGCTGGTGGTCACGCGCGACGCGTGCCAGGGCCTCGGCCGCGGTCCGCACGTTCGCCCGCTGGTTGTCGGCCGTCATCGGCTCACCGCGCTTGAGGAGCGCGTTTCCGCCGAGCGCTACCACGACTTTCATGTGAGCTTCCTCCGGACCCGCCGCTCAGTCGCCGGCCGTGGCGACCATCACCGCCTTGATCGTGTGCATCCGGTTCTCGGCCTGGTCCCAGACGACCGCACGTTCGGACTCGAACACGTCGTTCGTGACCTCCATGCCGTCGAGGCCGAAGCGCTCGAACATCTCCTCGCCGACCGCCGTGTTGCGATCGTGGAAGGCCGGGAGGCAGTGCATGAACTTCACGTTCGGGTTCCCGGTCTTCTTCACGAGGGCGGCGTTGACCTGGTACGGCTTGAGGAGCTTCACCCGCTCGTCCCACACCGACTTGTCTTCGCCCATCGAGACCCAGACGTCGGTGTAGAGGAAGTCGACGCCCTTGACGCCGGCGGCCGGGTCGTCGGTGAGGGTGATCTTCGCACCGGTCTCCTTCGCGACCGCCTTGGCCGATGCCACGAGGTCCTTGTCGGGCCAGAGGCTCTTCGGCCCGCACAGCCGGACGTCCATTCCCATCTTCGCGCCGCCCACGAGCAGCGAGTCGCCCATGTTGTTGCGGGCGTCGCCGAGGTAGCAGTAGGCGATGTCGTGCAGCGGCTTGTCGCTGAACTCGGTCATCGTCAGGAAGTCGGCGAGGATCTGGGTCGGGTGGAACTCATCGGTCAGGCCGTTCCAGACCGGGACGCCGGCGTACTGCGCCAGCTCCTCGACGATCTCCTGGCCGAAGCCGCGGTACTCGATCCCGTCGTAGATGCGCCCGAGCACGCGCGCGGTGTCCTTCATCGACTCCTTGTGGCCGATCTGCGTGCCGCTCGGTCCGAGGTAGGTAACGTGTGCGCCCTGGTCGTACGCGGCGACCTCGAAGGCCACGCGGGTGCGCGTCGAGGTCTTCTCGAAGATCACCGCGATGTTCTTGCCGCGCATTCGCGGCTGCTCGTAGCCGCCGTACTTGGCGCGCTTCAGGTCACGCGACAGGTCGAGGAGGTAGCGAATCTCCCTGGGGCTGAAGTCGAGGAGCTTGGTGAAGTTCCGATCCCGGAGGTTGTAGCCCATGGTCGTCCTCTCGGCAAAGTCGGGGGGCCCGGTGACCGTCTCGCCGTCCGCCGGTCCGTGCATCGCCCAGTTTGGATGAAACGCGACCGTTCAGAGACCGCGCATGCCCGCGAGACCGACGGCCAGCATACGCCGCGTTGCGAAATCAAGGGGCGGCGAGGAAAGCGATCACATCCCGCCTTCCGTGATCTCCCGCCAAACCGCACGCGTCATGCACGTCGGTCCGCCGCCGCCGTTCAGGCCGGTCTCGGCCGCCGGGTAGGTGTGGACCTCGCAGCCCGCAGCGGCGAGCGCGGCGGCCGTCACCGGGTTGCCCTCAGCCAGGATCACGACACGCGGGCGCACCGCCAGGACGTTGCACGCCATCGTCGCGTACTCGCGCTCCGGCACCTCGACGGTCCGGATACCGAGCTCGCCGAGCAGCTCCCACAGCCCGGCGGGAAGCAGCGGCGGATAGACGACGGCGAGGTCGTCGGCGACCGGGGAGATGACCGACATCAGGTGCACGAGCTCGTCGGGCCCGCGCCAGTACGGCAGGTCGAAGGTGCGCGCCCTGACCTCGACGAGCGCGGCGAGCTGCCGCGCCCCCGCGTCGTTCGTGCGCAACGTGCGGCCGATGCACAGCAGATCGGGCCGCAGCCAGACCGCGTCGCCGCCCTCGATCGTCCCGGGTGCCTCGATGCGTCCCACCGTCGGGATGCCGGCCGACGCGGTCCATGCCTCCATGACGGCGGGCTCCGGCCGGCGCGTCGGCTTCCCGGGTCGCAGGGCGATGGCGCCGGCATCGGTGATCAACAGCGGGTCGTAGGTGTAGACGAGGTCGGCGTGATCGGGCTCGGCCGCCAGGGCGTGGACGCGAACTCCCTGGCCCGCCAGCAGCGCGGTGAAGGCGTCGTGCTCGCGTTGCGCGGCGGCGAGGTCGACCGGGTGATGGAAGCCGATCGCCGGATCGTCGAACGCCGCGCCGAATGCAGGCCCGGGCCGCTTGACGAGGACGTCGCGCAGCGGCGCCGTCGCGCTCTGGCCGCCCCAGCGGATGCCGTCCGTGCCCACCCGCCGAGGATAGACCGACGGTAGACTCGCCGGACCGATGCGTCTCGCGACCTGGAACGTCAACTCGCTGAAGACCCGCCTCGAGCGCGTGCTGGCGTGGACCGAGCGCCACCAGCCCGACGTGCTCTGCCTGCAGGAGACGAAGCTCACCGACGAGCAGGCGCCGACGATGGACTTCCACGCCCTCGGCTACGAGCTCGTCCACCACGGCCCGGGCCGGTGGAACGGCGTGGCGATCGCGTCGCGCATCGGGATCTCCGACGTCATCGCCGGCATGCCGACCCCAGACGGCTGGACCGATGACGGCGGCCGCTTCCTCGCCGCCACCTGTGGACCGGTGCGCGTGGTCACGATCTACGTCCCGAACGGCCGCGTCGTGGACTCGGAGTTCTACCTCGAGAAGCTCGAGTGGCTGGCGAGGCTATCGGCCTGGCTGAACGACGCCGATCCGTCCACCGAGCTCGCGATCTGCGGCGACTTCAACGTTGCGCCCACCGACGAGGACGTCTGGGACCCGCTCGCCGTCCACGGCGGCACGCACGTCTCGCCGCGCGAGCGCGCGGCGGTCGCCAAGCTGCGCGAGTGGGGGATGGTCGACGTCGTGCGCCAGTTCCACCCCGAGCCCGGATTCTTCAGCTGGTGGGACTACCGCGCCGGGCACTTCCACAAGAACTTCGGGATGCGCATCGACCACATCTACGCCTCGCGGCCGCTCGCCGCCCGCGCCACCGCCGCCGAG
This sequence comes from uncultured Chloroflexia bacterium, assembly GCA_963840145.1. Lineage (GTDB taxonomy): Bacteria > Chloroflexota > Limnocylindria > QHBO01 > QHBO01 > JACDBZ01. The sequence goes on along the minus strand of CAWIXR010000004.1, from coordinate 583,224 downwards.
CGCGACCGCGAGGCGCGCAAGCCCTCGACCTACCCGGGGATCCCCTCCGACCACGCCCCGCTGATCGTCGACTTCGCCGATGGCTGAGACGGCATCGGTCATCCCATGCCTCCCGTTCGGGCACATCTGGCTGATCACCCGCTCGTCAGGCGACTGACTCGGCGCGCAGCGCCGCGGCGACCGTCCTCCCGGCGCGCGTTCGCGGCCAGGTGATCCGGTCGGCTCCGACGAAGGACCGATACGCCTCGATCGCCTCGGCGAAGGCCGCGATGAAGCCCGGGGTCTCCATCGGCTCGAAGCCCGCCTCGAACCAGATGCCGATGATGGCCAGCGACTTCGCCTTGCGATCGAGCCTGGGCTCGATCCGGCCGACGAAGCGGTCGCCGAACAGCATCGGCAGCACGTAGTAGCCCCACTTGCGCTTGGCCTCGGGGACGTAGACCTCCCACAGGTAGTCGAACTCGAACAGCCCGCGGAGGATGCCCTTGCGGTCCCAGATCAGCGGGTCGAGCGGCCCCAGGAAGCTGACACCCGGCGTCAGTGACGCGGGGTCTGCAGTCGCCTCGAGGATCGGCTCCTCGTCGGCGAGGATGTAGCGGGTCGCCTTCAGGCCGTCGACCTGGACCGGCAGCAGGATGCCGTCGTCGACGAGCCTCGCCGTGCGTCGGACGCGGTCGGCGGTGGGGCCGGCGCTGTACATCACCTCCGACTGCGTGCCCGCGGCCGGCATCGTCATCCCGGTGGCGCGGAAGCGGCTCAGCAGCCGATGCGTCATCGCCGCCTCCTCCGGCTCCTTCAGCTTCAGCAGCTTCGCCGGCACGAGCCGCTCGATGAGGTCGTAGTAGCGGCGATTGCCCTCTCGGCGGCTGATCCCGATGCGTCCGGTGACGAAAAGGGCCTCCATGACCGCGCGGCTGGCGCGGGTCGGCGCCCACCACCAGTCGACGGCGTGGCCGTGCTCGCTGAACGCGGCCGTGGAGAGCGGTCCATCGGTCTTGAGGCGCCGGAGGATCGCCTGCGCGACGTCCGCCTGCTTCGTGAGGATGTCGTCGTCGTACGCCGCCGCGCTGCGCTGCCAGCTGATGCGGAAATGCGGCAGCTCGTCCATCGGCACCAGGTTGAGGCTCTTGTTGTAGAGCTCGATCAGGCGGCGATCCGGCCCGTACAGCCACCCCTCGCACCACTCGCGTCGGTAGCCGGCGACGCGCGCGTGGAGGACGAGGTCGTGGTTGCGCGCGCCGGGGACCTCGAGCGGGTCGAACTGGAGCAGCCCCATGCGCTCCACCGCCGCCAGGACCGATGCCGGCTGCGCCGGAAGCGTGCGCGGCGGCGCAAGGAGGTGGCGTGTGACGAGGAATCGGCGCGCGTGATCAGCGCCGATCTGGAGGGTTGGCATCGGCGCCGATGGTAGGCGAGCTACCTGACGGATCGTGTCAGGAACCCGGCGGCGTCCACTTGGGCTGCCCGTGGGCCGAGGAGCGATCTGAGCGTGAGATCCGAGAACTGCAACAAAACGTGCCGCTGATCGGTTGTAAGGGGTGAACTGCCTCGTCGAGGCACCTCGAGCCCAGGAGAGAACCGGCGTCATGAATCTCGGATCGGTAAGGACTCTGATCATCGGCCATCGCGGAACGTTGCTGGCGGTCGGAGTGGTCGGCCTCGCCATCCTGGCGGCCTACCTCGCGGCGAACGTTCTCGGGCAGGCACGCGAGCTTGCCGTCGGCGCCCCGCTCGAGGCATCTCCCTCACCATCGATCGCCGTGCCGAGCGACGAGCCGACCATGACCCCCGAGCCGACGACCGATCCGACGCCGGACGCAACCGCGGAGCCGACGCAAGAGCCGACGCCCGTTCCCACGCCGGTGGCGACTCCCGACTGGGTGGAGACCGCGGCGTTCGGCGAGGGCGACTGGCAGCTCGGCATCACCGACGTCGGCGTCTGGAACGGCGGATTCGTCGCGGTCGGGACCTCATGGATCGACGGCATCCCGGCGCCGAGGATGTGGCGATCCGACGACGGACACGCCTGGTCCAACGAGGAAATCGCGCTCGGTCGCGGGGTGTCGGCCCAGGTGGTCGCGCCGCTTGCCGACGGGCGCCTGATGATCCTCGGCACGATCGGCGACGACGTCGACTACTGGTCCGATCCGGCCCGGGCGGCCGCCTGGACGTCGAGTGACGGCGTCGCGTGGACGTCGGTCCCGCTGCCGTTCGGTGAGACCCAGACGGGGCCGATCGAGTTCACGGCCGGCGCCCGCGGGCTTATCGCCACGATCGACGACAAGATCTGGCACTCCGTCGACGGCTCCTCGTGGCGATCGGTCTACGACGCGCCGCGCGGCACGATGGTCTACGGGCCGGTCGCCGGCGACGAGGGGTGGATCGTCAAGCTCACGAACGCCAGCCTCTGGACGACGACCCTGCTCGTTTCGGGCGACGCCGCGACGTGGCACGAGGTCGATCTCGGCAACCTCGCCTCGGTCGCCAATGTCGGCGGCGACTGGCTCGTGTCTCGCCAGTCCGACGACTGGGAGCGCAGCGAGATCCTGCGGTCGGCAAACGGCCTGGACTGGTCGCTGATTCTCGACCTCGGCGACCTCACGCCACCCGAGGGGACCGAGCTGACGGCCAACGGCGCGATCCTGAGCGGAACCGACGACGTGCTCGTGATGTCGCCTTGGGAGGGGGGCCACTGCGGCGCGATGCCGAGCAACGGCTGGGGCGCGTGGTGGTCCACCGATGGGATCGCCTGGGCCTCGGCTGGGATCGGCGACGACGCGGTTGTCAAGCACACGGTCGAGGCCGGGGACGTGACCGTCCTGGCCGGCTACCGGGCGGAGACCGGCGACGTCACCTTCTGGGTCTCCACCCCGTAAGCCTGGCTGGCACTCGCCGCCCCTGAGTGCCAGTTGGTAGAATCCGCGACCTGATGGCGGTCAAGCGCGACTACTACGACATCCTGGGTGTGCCGAAGGACGCCGACGAGGCGGAGATCAAGCGCGCCTTCCGCCGTCTCGCCCAGCGCCATCACCCCGACGTCGACAACGGCGACGGCGCGGAGGAGCGCTTCAAGGAGCTGAACGAGGCGTACCGCGTCCTCTCCGACCGCCAGCGGCGGACCGCGTACGACATGTTCGGGCACGCCGGCGTCGAGGGCGCGGCGGCGGGCGGGTTCGAGGGCTTCGGCGGCGGGTTCGGCCCGTTCGGCGACATCTTCGACGCATTCTTCGGCGGCGCCCCGGCCGGCTCGCGACGGCGTCAGCGGGTCGTTCCTGGCGCCGACCTGCGCTACGACCTGACGATCGAGTTCAGCGAGGCCGTCTTCGGCGTCACGAAGTCGATCAGCTTCCCGACCCTCGTCGCCTGCACCCGCTGCGAGGGTTCCGGCGGTGAGCCCGGCACGCACCCGGAGACCTGCCCGGACTGCAAGGGGAGCGGCGAGCAGCGACGCGTGGCGCAGACGATCCTCGGCCAGATGGTGAACATCGTGGCCTGCGCCCGCTGTCGGGGTGAGGGCCGGATCATCGGCACGCCGTGCACCGCGTGCAGCGGCGACGGGCGGGTGCGGCAGGAGCGGTCGCTCGAGGTCACGATTCCCGCCGGAATTGACAACGGCCAGCGCATCGCGATCGAGGGTCAGGGCGAGTCCGGCCCGCGCGGCGGGCCGAGCGGCGACCTGTACGTCGCGATCCGGGTGCGCGAGCACGCACAGCTCGTTCGGCGCGGCACGGAGCTGTACCACGAGCTGCCGATCACGTTTCCGCAGGCGGCGCTCGGCGCGACGATGACCGTCCCGACCGTCGACGGCAGCGACGAGGTCGCAATCCCCGCGGGCGTGCAGTCCGGCCACGAGATCAAGCTGAAGGGCAAGGGCGTGCCGCGGCTGCGCGGCGCCGGACGCGGCGATCTCCACGTCGTCGTCAACGTGGTCGTCCCCTCGAAGCTCACGAAGCGCGAGCGTGAACTCCTTCAGCAGCTCGACGACGCGAGCGCGCCCGCGGTCCTGCCCAAGGGCGGGCCATCGGTCTTCGACTGGCTGCGCGATCGGCTCTTCGGCTGACCGCCGAACCGATGCGCTGGCTGGAGCTCAGCGTCGAGGCCGACGTCGAGGCCGTCGAGGCCGTCAGCGAGATCCTCGGCCGGGTTGCCGAGGGAACCGCGGTCCAGCCGACGCGCCTCATCCGGGACCCCGGTGACGAGCTCGCGGCCCGCGAGGACCCGACCGCCCCGTTCGTCGTGACCGCCCACGTGGCCGATGGCCCGGGTGCGCGCGGCGCCGTCGACGCCACCGAGCGCGCGCTCTGGCACCTCCAGGCCTTCGGGCTTCGCCCGATCGGGCAGCTCCAGGTCCGCGCGGTCGACGACGCGGACTGGACCGATGCCTGGAAGCGTCACTACGTCCCGCAGCGGATCGGCCGCGTTGTGATCGTGCCATCGTGGGTCGCGCACGAGGCCGGACCGGACGACGCGGTGGTCGTCCTCGACCCCGGCATGGCCTTCGGCACCGGTCTGCATCCCACGACGCGCGCCTGCCTGGACCTCCTCCAGCAGGTCTCGCCGATGCCGGTGCGCGTCCTCGACGTCGGCTGCGGCTCGGGGGTGCTTGCGCTGGCCGCGCTCAGGCTCGGTGCGGGCTCGGCGGTCGGCTTCGACACCGATGAATTGGCGGTCGAGGCCGCGGCCGCGAACGCGGAGCGCAACGGCCTCGGTTCGCGGTTGGAGGTCCGCCACGGCTCGCTGCCGGAGGTGGCCGAGGAGCGCTACACCCTCGTGCTCGCCAACCTCGTCGCGGCCGTGCTCGTCGACCTCGCGCCGCGGCTTGCGGCCCACCTCGCGCCGGGCGGCGCGCTGGTGGCCGGCGGCATTATCGGCGAGCGCGGGCACGAGGTCGTCGAAGCGTTCGGCGCGGTCGGCCTCACGGTCATCGAGAGGCACGACGACGGCGAATGGGTCGCCCTTCGGCTCGAGGCGTCCGCGTGACGCTGCACCGCTTCTTCGTGGATCCGGCCGCGATGGCCGGCGACCGGTTCGCGCTGCCGGTGGCGATCGAGCGCCAGGTGCGCGCCGTCCTGCGGCTGCGCGACGGGGATCGGCTCGTGCTGCTGCCGGGCGACGGCACCGAGGCCCGCTGTCGCCTGGAGGCGGGGGTGTGCGTCGTCGAGGAGCGGCGGCCCGCCGCCGGGGAGCCGCGGCATCGGCTGACGGTGGTCCAGGCGCTGCTCAAGGGCGATGGGCTCGAGCAGGTCGTCCAGCACGGGACCGAGGTCGGCGTCGCGGCGTTCGTGCTCGCCGTGACCGAGCGGTGCATCGTGCGCGACCTGCCGCCGCGGCGCCTCGAACGGCTCCGCACGATCGCGCGCGAGGCCGCCGAGCAGTCGGAGCGCGGCCTGGTGCCGGAGGTCGCCGCGCCCGTGCCGCTGGCCGAGGTGCCGGCGTCAGGATCGGTCCTGCTCTACGAGCGCCACGACGGAGCGCGGCTTGGTCAGCTGGAGCCGCCGCCGACCATGGTCGTCATCGGTCCCGAGGGTGGCTTCACCCAGGCCGAAGTCCAGGCTGCGTCACGCGTGGCTGGGCTCGGGCCGCGGATCCTGCGATCGGAGACCGTCGCCGTGGCGGCCGCGGCGGCGATCTTGTCGCGCACCGGTGACTTCGCCTAGGCTCGGTCCATGATCGATCGCGCCCCGGACTGCCTCTTCTGCAAGATCGTCGCGGGTGAGATCCCGTCGGACCGCGTCTACGAGGACGACGCGGTGATCGCGTTCCGCGACATCAACCCGCGCGCGCCGACGCACCTGCTCGTGATTCCTCGACGCCACGTGGAAGACGTCCAGCACCTGACCGATGCCGACGGCGAGCTGCTGGCGCGCCTCTTCGGCGCGGTTCGGACCCTCGCCGCCGAGGCGGGCCTGGAGAGCGGCTACCGGGTGGTGACGAACGTCGGGGCCGATGCCGGCCAGACCGTATTCCACCTCCACCTCCATCTGCTCGGTGGACGCAGCATGGCCTGGCCGCCCGGCTGAGGCTCGATTGACCCTCATGGGACCCGCTGCTACCCTGCACCGGCTTGCGTGCCCGGCGGGTCAGCCCGCCATGTCGAGATGGGGCACGAAATCGAGAGCGGGAAGGAGTTGAGACGTTTGGCAGAAGTTCGCGTGGGCGAGAACGAGACGTTCGAGAGCGCGCTGCGTCGGTTCAACAAGAAGATTCAGCAGTCCGGCATCCTGGCCGAGGCACGACGCCGCGAGCACTACGAGAAGCCCAGCGTGAAGCGCAAGCGCAAGGAAGCCAAGAAGCGCAAGGCAACCTCGCGCGCGTAGCCAGACGCCAGCACTCCCAGATCAACCCCGGCGCAACGGAGGTTTCGACCGTAGACCGATGACGCCGGAGGCCGATGCACCCGTGACCCTTCACGCGCGGCTCGAAGCCGCGATGCGTGACTCCATGCGCGCACGCGACGAGCGCCGCACGACCACGTTGCGCATGGCACTTGCGGCCGCCCACAACCAGCGCATCGCGCTCGGGCGCGAGCTGACCGACGACGAGGTGGTGGCGGTCATCGGCCGGCAGGTCAAGCAGCGCCGCGAGAGCATCGAGGTCTACCGCGGGGCCGGTCGCGACGACCGCGCCGAGGCCGAGGAGGCCGAGGCCGCCATCCTCGGCGAGTTCCTGCCTGAGCAGCTGACCGACGACGAGATCACCGCGCTGGCGCGCGCCGCGATCGCCGAGACGGGCGCGGCCGGACCCGGCGACACCGGCAAGGTCATGGGGCGCGTGGCGCCCGAGACCAAGGGTCGCGCCGACGGGCGACGGGTGAGCGAGATCGTGCGCGGCCTGCTGGCAGGGTCCTAGATGTTCATCCCTCGCACGCTGGCCCAGGCCGACCCGCGCGCCGGGCGCGGGCTGGCCCGCGCGCTCATCGTCATCGCCCTCGTGGCGGCGGCGCTGTTCCTCGTGCTGTCGGCGAACATCACCGTCGGCCAGGAGAACCTGGAGGTCGGGCAGATCGCCCCGCGCGACATCCGTGCGCAGCGTGACACGACCTTCACCTCGGCAAGCCGCACCGAGGAGCTGCGAGCGCAGGCCGCCGACGAGGTCGTGCCCGTGACGGAGACGATCAAGTCGCCGACCGACAACCAGGAGGACCAGCTCCTCGCCTACGACACGATGACGCGGCGGGTCGACCGGGTGATCGACCTGCGCGACCGCGGCTCACTCGAGGGCGAGGCCGTGGTCGCGCGACTGGCGAATGACGCACCGCTGATCCCCTTTGCCTGGCGGCGGACGGTGGCCGAAATCCCCACCGAGCAGTGGGAGCTGATCGCGGCGGCCGGACGGACGGGCCTCGCGACGATCCTCGCCGACCCGTTGCGCGAGGACGACCTGTTCGAGGCCCGCAACCGCGTCCACGACCTCGTCACCACGGACCTCGAGGGCACGGACCGCGAGCTCGCCGGCGCCCTCGCGGCCGCCCATGTGGCCGCCACCGAGCATACCGACGACGAGGCGACCGCCGAGCTGATTGCCCAGGCCCGCGCCGAGGTCCCGGCGGTCGAGGTCACCGTGCTGGCCGGTCAGCGCATCGTCAATGAGGGCGATCCGATCACCGAGGAGCAGTACGAGATGCTCGACGCGCTCGGTCTGACCCGCCCGCGCGTGGAGGTCGGCACGGTGTTCGGGCAGATGATCGTGGCCCTGCTGATCGCCTCGCTGCTGGTCGGCTACCTGTGGCGCTTCGAGCCGGAGATCTGGCACCGCAATCGGTCCGTCCTGCTCTTCTTCCTGGCCCTGATCGTCAGCGCGGTGGCGATGCGGATCGCCGCCGACCGCACCCTGCTCGCCTTCGTCGTGCCGACCACGGCGACCGTGCTGCTGCTCGGCATCCTTCTGCCCGGCGCCGCCGGCGCGGTGATGGCCGTGGCCCTCGCCGTGCTCGCCGGCGTGATGAACCGCGAGGCGCTCGAGCTGACCGTCTACGTCCTCGTCGGCGGACTCGCGTCATTGCTGGCGATCACTCGCGCCGAGCGGCTCAACGCGTTCGTGCGCGTCTTCTTCGTCGTCGCATCCGCCAACGTCGCGGTCGTGCTCGCCTTCGGCGCGCTCGAGCAGCGAGAGCTCGTGGCGCAGGCGCAGCTCGTCGGCGTCGGCGTCTTCAACGCCGCGGTCTCGGTGGCGCTGGCGGCCGGCAGCTTCGCGCTGCTCGGCAACGTGTTCGGGATCATGACCGTGTTCCAGATGCTGGAGCTGGCCAACCCGTCGAACCGGCTCCTGCGCCGGCTGCTGCTCGAGACGCCGGGGACGTACCACCACAGCGTGATGGTCGGCAACCTCGCCGAGCGCGCGGCCGAGACGATCGGCGCCGATCCGCTGCTCGCGCGGGTTGCGGCGTACTACCACGACATCGGCAAGATGAAGAACCCGCTGGCCTTCATCGAGAACCAGGCCGGGGCGCACAACATCCACGACGATCTCAACGCCGAGACGAGCGCCCGGATCATCTCCGGCCACATCCGCGACGGTATCGACCTCGGCTACGAGCACGGCCTGCCGGTCCAGGTCATCGGCTTCATCCCGCAGCACCACGGGACCAGCGTGATGACCTTCTTCCACGGCAAGGCGCTGCGCGAGGCGGGCGGGCGCGAGGACGCCGTCGACGAGCGGATCTATCGGTATCCAGGCCCGAAGCCGCAGTCACGCGAGGCGGCCATCCTCATGCTCGCCGACGGCGTGGAGGCATCGGTTCGATCGCTCGACGAGAAGGACGAGGAGTCCATCCGTGGCATGGTCGACCGGATCGTGGACGGCCGGGTCGAAGACGGCCAGCTCGACGAGGCCGACCTCACCCTGCGCGACATCTCGCAGATCAAGGAGGCCTTCGTCGGCCAGCTGCTCGGGATGTACCACTCGCGCATCAAATACCCCGACAACGTCGTCCCGATGGAGTCCCATCGGGAGCAGCAGGCCTGAGCTGACCCTTGAGCGGTCGCCGTCCGGGCGACTAGGATGGGCACCTCATGGGCTGCACGGTCACCCTCCACGACCGGATCGGTCACGACCGCTTCGCGCAGGCGGTCGAGCCGCTTGAGGCCGATGCGGCCCTCGCCCTGATCGAGTCGGCGGTGTGCGAGACAGTGCACGCCGCGGTCGGCAAGCTCCCCTCGGAGGTCGAGCTGACGCTGACCGGCGACACCGAGATGGAGCGCCTGAACTTCGACCACATGGGCGAGCGAGGGCCGACCGACGTCCTCTCCTTCCCGCTCCACGAGTGGTCGCTCGACGGCGACCAGCTGTCACACCTGTCGGATGACGACGGCATCTCCCCGCCGGGGCCACTCCTGCTCGGCGACGTGGTCATCGACATCGACCAGGCGCTGCGCCAGGCGGCCGAGGGCGACTGGGGCGTGACCGAGGAGCTCGTCCTGCTCGCCATCCACGGCACCCTCCACCTGCTCGGCCACGACCACGCCGAGATCGACGAGGAGGAGCGGATGCGCGCGCTCGAGCACCAGGTGCTCGGCGTCCTGCATCGGCGCCACCGGGACGTTCCGTGGCAGCCGGGCTCCCTGTTCGATCGTGCCGGCCACGCGGTGACGACGGGGAGCTAGCCGCCGCCGCTCCATCAGAGAACTGACACCTGGACGGGGGTTCCGGTGCGATTTCGCCGCTGTGTCGGCGTCAGGCGGCCTCGAGCAGGGGCTTCAGGTCGGGATCCTGGCGCACGACCGGCCTTCGAGCCGGGCGCGGGCGATCGGGCGCGAGCACCCAGGCGACGAACAGGATGGCGAAGGCGACCAGGGCGGCGATGACCATCGGTTTTGAACCCTCCGACTACGACTGGTAGGCGATCTCGCCGTGCTGGGCGAGATCGAGGCCGGCCTCCTCGGCCGGGGCGGTGACGCGGATCGGGACGATGAGGTTGACGACGAAAAGGATCGCGGCGGTCGCGAGGCCGGAGTAGGCGGCCACGACGGCGACACCCAGTGCCTGGACCAGCAGCTGGCCCGGGTTGCCGGCGAGGAGCCCGTCGACGCCGGCGGCGTTGACGGCAGTGGTGGCGAAGATGCCGGTCGCCAGCGCCCCGACCGCGCCTCCGACGCCGTGGACGCTGAAGACGTCGAGCGCGTCGTCGACCCGGGCGCGCAGCCGCAGGAGCGCGGCGCCGTAGCAGATGACCCCGACGCCAAGCCCGATGAGCACCGATGCGGCCGGCGTGACGTACCCCGCGGCCGGCGTGATCGCCACGAGGCCGGCGATGGCTCCGATGGCCGCGCCGAGGACCGACGGCGTGCCGCGGTGCAGCCACGACAGGGTGACCCAGGTGAGGGCGGCCATCGCGGCCGCGGTGTTGGTGGTGACGAAGGCCGTCGCCGCCAGGCCGTTCGCGCCGAGGGCCGACCCGGCGTTGAAGCCGAACCAGCCGAACCACAGCAGGCCGGCGCCGAGGACGGTCATCGGCACGTCGTGCGGCTCGGTGGCGGGCTCGAGCAGGCCGGTCCGCCGGCCGATGAACAGCGCCGCGACCAGCGCCGCCACGCCGCTCGACAGGTGGACCACCGTCCCGCCGGCGAAGTCGAGGACGCCGAGGCCGAAGAGCCAGCCATCGGGCGACCAGACCCAGTGGGCGATCGGCGCATAGACGAAGGTCGCCCACGCGACCGCGAACAGGACGAAGGCCTTGAAGCGCTTGCGCTCGGCAAAGGCGCCGGTGATCAGGGCGGGGGTGATGATTGCGAACATCATCTGGAAGGCCATGAACGCGAGGTGCGGCACGGTCGTCGCGTAGACCGATGAAGGCTCGCCGGTGACGCCCTCGAGCGCCAACCAATCGAGGCCGCCGATCAGCCCCAGCCCGGTGTCGGGGCCGAAGGCCAGGGTGTAGCCCCACAGCACCCAGGTAACGCTGACCAGCGCGAGGATGAAGAAGCTGTGCATGATCGTGCTGAGCACGTTCTTGCGGCGGACGAGGCCGCCATAGAAGAGGGCGAGGCCCGGCGTCATCAGCATGACGAGGGCGGCGCTCATCATCACCCAGGCGGTGTCTCCTGCGCTGATCTCGGGCATTCGGGCGGCTCCTGCAACTGGGTTGGCTTGTGCAGGAAGCCTAGAAGCCGATGCGGCCCGCCACCGCCGCAGTCCGCTCTACCCACACACCGGCTGATGTGCAGGTTGCACAATCAGGTCCGCCGTGACGCGTCGAGCCCCGCGGGTGGCGCCGTCCCGTCGAGGATGGCGCGGGCGGCGATCGCCGCGGAGGCAGGCCCGGTCGAGATGCCCCACGGGCCATGCCCGGCGCAGACGAAGAGGCCGGCCACGTCCGCCACGGGACCGATGAACGGGCGGCCGTCCACGGACTGCGGCCGCGCGCACATCCGTCGGCCGACGAGCTCGGCCTCGGCGACTGCCGGCAGGAAGGCGGCCGCGCGGCGCAGGAGGAGCTCTCCGATCCGCGCCGGATCCGGTTCCGTGGGCAGGAACACCGAGCCCAGGGTCGTGACGCCGCCGGCGGTCGCAAGGCTGAACAGCGAGGGTGGGTCGGCCTCCGCGTCGTCCGCCTCGCCGGCACGGGCGGTCGCCGTATCGGCGCGGGTCAGCGTGTCGACCTCGTCCTCTTCGACGATGTGCCGTGGCGCGTCGCCGTCCAGCCGGAGCTGGACGGTAACGCCCCAGGTCCGGTGGATCGGCCGCCAGGTGCCGGAGGGATCGACCAGCTGCGGCGACCACGGGCCGGCCGCCACGAGCACGACGTCGGCGTCGATCGTCGACCCGTCGCCGAGGACCACGCCGGTGACGCGGCCGTCGTGCAGCATCGGCTGCGCTGGCGATCCGACCAGCAGCACCGCGCCGCGCTCGTAGGCGAGCTGTGCCCAGGCCTCGGTGGCGGCCTCGGGCCGCACCGGGAAGCCGGTCGCGACGCGGACGGCGGCGGGTCCCGGGCGCCAGCGACGGCTCGAGCCGCTGGAGCTCGTCGGGCTCGATCAGCTCTGGCTCGAGACCGGGAAAGGCTCGCTCCATGCGGTGTGCCTGGGACGCGGCGGCATCGCGGTCGCGGCTGAGGAGCAGCAGTCCGGCCGGCTCGTCGCCGATCGTGAAGCCGTTGCCGGGGATGGAGCCGAGAGCGCGATAGCGCGTCAGGCTCTCGGCGTAGAGGCCGCCGAGGACGGGGTCGAACGGATGCTGGATCGCGCCAAGGTTGCGCCCCGAGGCGCCGGCGCCGATCGCCGTCTCCTCCACCACCACAACCTCGGCGCCGCGGTCGGCGATGATGGCCGCGGCCGCACAGCCGATGATCCCGCCGCCGATGACGACGACGTCGGCCCCCGTCGGAGCGTGCGAGGGATCGGTCCGGCGAGCTTCCACGGCCGGAGGATAGACGGGTGGCGCCTTTGTCGATTCCGCCGCCCGGCGAGGCGTCGCACCGGCACGCGGGATCACGCGACACGCAAGCGACACGCATGAAGGAGCATTCGACCGATGAGCTCAGTCGACGAGCAGATCGCCAACCAGATCGCGAACATCGAGCGCAGCACCGGCCGGTCGCTCGCCGAGTGGATCGAGGTCGTGCGCGCCTCGGGCCTGGAGAAGCACGGGCAGCAGGTCGCGATGCTGAAGGCGGACCATGGCATGGGCCACGGCAACGCGAACCTCATCGCGACCAAGGCGCGCGAGGCGGTTGCCGGCGGAGCGCCCGACGATGCCACGCTGATCGACAGCCACTACGCCGGCAAGAACGCCGCGCTGCGGCCGGCCTACGAGCGCGTGATCGCGACGGTGCGGACGTTCGGTGACGACGTGGAGCTGGCCCCGAAGAAGACGTACGTGAGCCTCCGCCGCCGCAAGCAGTTCGGCCAGGTCGGCCCGGCCGCGGGCCAGATCGAGGTGTGCGTGAACCTGCCGGGCCATCCGGGCACCGAACGCCTGAAGCCGACCACCGGGATGGGCACCCACAAGGTCCGCATCGGCGGCCATGACGAGCTGGACGCCGAGCTGATCGACTGGCTTCGGGAGGCGTACGACCGCGCCTGACCCCTGCTGACCGATGCGGCCGACTACCATCGGCCGCGCCATGAAGGTCATCTGCGGGCTCGGCAACCCCGGCGACCGCTACCGGTGGACGCGTCACAACGTCGGCTTCCGGGTGGTCGACCTGCTCGCGGACCGATGGGCCCTCACCGGCCAGGGCCGGGTCCGCGACGGGGCGGCGCTGCTCGAGGTGCGGCGGCCGGAGGACCGCGTCCTGCTCGCCAAGCCGATGCGCTACATGAACGTCTCCGGGCCGGTGCTGCGCGGCGCCATCCGCCAGACCGATGTGGACGTCACCTCCGACCTGCTCGTCGTGACCGATGACATCGACCTGCCGCTGGGACGGGTCCGCCTGCGCCGATCCGGGTCCGGCGGCGGCCACAACGGCCTGCGCTCGATCATCGAGGCCCTCGGAACCGACGAGTTCAACCGGCTGCGCATCGGCGTCGGCCGGTCAGGGACCGCCGCCGGCCACGTCCTCGCCACGTTCCGCCCCGACGAGCGAGACCTCGCCACCGAGATGGTCGCCGTCGGCGCCGACGCCGCCGAGCGCTGGCTGCGCGACGGGATCGCGGAGGCGATGAACGCCTTCAACGGCATCGAGGTCGACGGCGACTGATCCCGGGCCGTCTACCATTCGGGGTGCATGCCCTCGTCGCGCGGCGGTGATCGCCGCGTCGCTGCGCTCGTCGACGCCCTTCGGCCCCATCTGCCGCAACCGGGCGTCCTTCGTGTGCCCGCCGCCGCGCGCTCGGCGCACCTCGCCGCCCGTCGCGCGAGCCTGCCGCCGTCTCGGCAGATCGTCGTCGTCGCCCGCACCGACGAGGAGGCGCACCGTCTGGCCGATGACCTGGCCGGATGGACCGGCGGCAACCACGTCCGGACGCTGCCGGAGCGCGCGGCGCTGCCGCTCGAGAGGGCACTTCCCGAGCACGACGAGTCGGCCGAGCGCCTGAGCGTCCTCGCCGACCTCGGCGGCCGGGCGCGGAACCTCGTCGTCATCGGCTCGTTGCTTGCCTTCGTCCAGCGAACGGTCGGCCCCGAGCAGCTGCGGGACTCTCGCACGAGCGTCAAGGTCGGGGAGCGGATCGGCCAGCGCGCGCTGCTCGAGCGCCTCGTGGTCGGCGGCTACGAGCCGAGCGTCGAGGTCACCGGCATCGGCGAGTTCGCGCACCGCGGCGGGCTGATCGACGCGTGGCCGCCGGGCGCGGCCGACCCAGTGCGCGTCGAGCTGTTCGGCGACGAGGTCGAGTCGATCCGCAGCTTCGACGCAATGACGCAGGCGTCGCGGCGGCGGATGGAGACGATCGACTTCGTGCCCGCCTCCGAGTTCCTGCCGGCCGACGGCTGGGAGGCCGTCGTCGAACGGGCGGCGCCGTCGACCGACCTGCTGCGCGAGGACGCGGCGCGGCTTTCCCAGGGCGAGATCGGCGAGGCAGCCGAGACGTGGGCGTCGCTGCTGACCGCCGGACCGGCGACGGACCACATCGGCGCGACGGCGCACGCCGTGCTCACCGACCTCGACGAGCTGCGGGCCCTCGCCACCGACCTCGACCGGCAGGCCGCGGACCGGCTCGGCGGCCTGGTGGCCGCGAACGAGCTTCCGCGCGACTGGCCGCCGCCGTACGAGGCCGTCGCCACGCTCGACGCGCTGGCGGCACGCGCCGCCGAGTCGCTCGAGGAGGGAGCGCCCGACGACGCCGGCTACGTCGCCGCGCCGCCGATCCCCGGCCGCGCGGACCGGGCCGGTGCGTGGCTCACGGAGCTGGCCGCGACGCACGCCGTACTCGTCACCACCGACCAGGCCAGCCGCGTCGGCGAGCTGCTCGACGAGGCCGGCCGTCCGACGACGCCGGTCGCCGAGCTTCGCGCCGCGCCCATTGTCGGCGAGGTCGCGCTCGTCCACGGGTCGCTGAGCGCGGGCTTCGGGCACGCGCCGAGCGGGCTGTTGCTGCTCACCGATCGCGAGCTGTTCGGCGCGACCCGCGTGCGGCGGCTGACGAGCGCGAAGCGGGTCGTGACCCGTGACCTCATCGGCAAGCTCGAGCCGGGCGACCACGTCGTCCACGTCGACCACGGCATCGCGCGCTACGTCGGCATGACCCAGCGGACGTTCGGCGACGACGTGAAGGAGTACCTCCAGCTCGACTTCGCCGGCACCGACAAGATCTTCCTGCCCGCCGACCAGATCGGCCGCATCACGCGCTACGCCGGCGGCCCCGCGCCGCCGCTGAGCAAGCTCGGCGGGACCGAGTGGGAGCGGACGAAGACGCGCGTGCGACGCGCCGTCGGCGACTTGGCCCGTGAGCTCATCGAGATCTACGCCGCGCGCGAATCGGCTCCCGGCTACGCCTTCGGCGCCGACACGACCTGGCAGCGCGAGCTCGAGGAGAGCTTCCCGTACACCGAGACCCCCGACCAGGCGCGCAGCATCGAGGAGGTCAAGGCCGACATGCTCCGCCGCCGGCCGATGGACCGGCTCGTGGTCGGGGACGTCGGGTACGGCAAGACCGAGGTCGCGCTGCGCGCCGCCTTCAAGGCCGTCCAGGACGGCAAGCAGGTCGCGGTGCTCGTCCCGACGACCGTGCTCGCGCAGCAGCACCTGCTCACCTTCCAGCGCCGCCTCGCCGCCTTCCCGGTCGAGATCGCGATGCTGAGCCGATTCGTCTCACGCAAGCGGCAGGACGAGATCGTCGCCAGCACCGCGGAGGGCGCCGTCGACATCCTCATCGGGACCCATCGGATTCTGAGCAGGGACATCTCCTTCGCCGATCTCGGCCTCCTCGTCGTCGACGAGGAGCAGCGCTTCGGCGTCGGCCACAAGGAGCGCATCAAGTCGATGCGCCGCGAGGTCGACGTCCTCACCCTGTCGGCCACCCCGATCCCGCGCACCCTGCATCTCAGCCTCGTCGGCATCCGCGACCTGAGCGTCATCGAGACGCCGCCGGAGGCTCGGCTGCCGATCCAGACTCGCATCGCGGAGGACGACGACGGCCTGGTGCGTGACGCCATCGGCCGCGAGCTCGATCGCGGCGGCCAGGTCTTCTACGTCCACAACCGGGTCGAGACGATCGAGGCGGCCGCCGAGCGGGTTCGCCGCCTCGTGCCCGGGGCGCGGGTCGCCATCGGCCATGGGCAGATGGCCGAGGGGATGCTCGAGCGGGTGATGCTCGGCTTCAGCGACGGGAAGTTCGACGTCCTCGTGTGCACGACGATCATCGAGTCCGGCCTCGACATCCCGAACGCGAACACGATCATCATCGTCCGCGCCGACACGTTCGGCCTCGCTCAGCTCTACCAGCTGCGCGGGCGGGTTGGCCGATCCGATCGCCGCGCCCACGCCTACCTCCTGCACCGCCGCGGCATGCCGCTGACGCAGGTGGCCCGCAAGCGGCTGCACGCGATCTTCTCCGCCTCCGACCTCGGTGCCGGCTACCAGATCGCGCTGTCGGACCTCGAGATCCGCGGCGCGGGGAACATTCTCGGCGCTGAGCAGCACGGCTTCATGGCGGCGGTCGGCTTCGAGATGTACACCCGGCTGCTCGCCGAGGCGGTCGACATGCTCCGCGGCCGGCGTCCCGCGCCGGAGCCGGCCCCGGTGCGGCTCGACCTTCCCGGATCGGCCTACCTGCCGGACGACTACATCTCGTCGTCGGGCGCGAAGCTCGAGGCGTACCGCCGCTTCGCCGCCATCCGCTCCGATGCCGACGCTGAGACCGTGCGCGCCGACCTGCTCGACCGATACGGACCGATCCCGGAACCGGTCGAGGGCCTCTTCACCGCGGTCCGCCTGCGCCTCGCGGCCGAAGCGGCCGGCGTGCCCGAGGTCCGAGCCGAGGAGCGCCAGGTGACGCTGAAGTGGGCCCGGCTGCTCGACCGCCAGGCCGTGGCCGTCGCGCTCCGCGTGGCGGGCCTCCGTCCCGAGACCGCCTCGAACCAGGTCCGCATCCCCGTCGCTGCCGGCCGGGACCCGGTGGACGTGGCCCTCCGCGCCCTGACGGCGCTGGTCGAGGGATCTCCGGCCGAGCCGGTCGCCTCGGGTGCGCCGTGAAGGCGCTCGCCGTTTTCGTGGCCGCGCCGGCGTAGCGAAGGGCCGGCAGGATGTCCTGCCGGCCCGGGCGTGGCTGTACGAAGGTGGAGGTCAGGTCCGGCCGAACGCCGCCTTGATCTCCGGCCTGAACAGGTAGTAGGCGATCGCGCCCGAGATCGCGATGCTGACGATCGCGCCAAAGTTCCCGCCGAGCAGCTGGAAGAGGGCGAGAACGATCGAGACCGCGGCGAGGCCGACGCCGAGCGTCCATGCCCAGGGCTGGAGGCCCCAGGCGCCCCACGCGAAGACGAGGTAGGCGATCGAGATGATGACCGTCAGGGCGCCGAAGAGGCCGGCAAGCCCGGCGAACCCGGCGTCGCCGGCAGCGACGCCGACTGCGGCGCCACCCAGCATGATGACGAGCCCGCCGAAGATCCCGAACACGCCGGCGATGGCGGCCAGGACGGCGAGGATGGTGATGCCGGTGGGACGGCCTGCGGTCGTGGACGGCGCGCTCGTCGTCACCGGCGCGGGCGGTGCCTCGGCCTGGGCGGGCGGAGGAGGCGGAGGCGGCGCGGACGACGTCACCGGGGGCGGAGGTGTGGGATCGGCGGCGGGCTCGCCCATTGGCTCGCCGCTCCCTGGCTGTGGTCGATCTTGCTCCATCGGAGCGGAACCCTCCCTGCAGGTGGCGCGGGACCGCGCCGTGTCGCCCCGCACATTCGGTCATGGGGCGGTCAACCGTCAAGGTCCAAGTGGCCGCTTGTATACTCGTGACGACCACTCGACCCGCGACGGGCGCACCCGTCCGGCGCCGATCTTCGACCGATGTCGCACCGCCACCACCGACCGGCGCGACGACGAAAGGAGGCGACCGTGACGACCGGCACCCCATCCCGCGAGACGCTCAGCGTCGGCGAGCGCAGCTACGAGTACTTCCCGCTGGCGGCTTCCGGCGCCCGCGGGCTCGAGCGGCTGCCGTATACCGTGAAGATCCTGCTCGAGAACATGCTGCGCGGAGCCGCCACGCAGCCGGACCTCGTCAGCGCCGACGACGTCCGCGCGTTGTCGGCCTGGGACCCGACCCAGCCCGCCGAGGCCGAGCTGCCGTTCATGCCGGCTCGCGTCATCCTCCAGGACTTCACCGGTGTCCCGTGCGTCGTCGACCTCGCCGCCATGCGCGACGCGATCGCCGAGATCGGGGGCGACCCCTCGCGGATCAACCCGCTCGTGCCCGCCGACCTCGTCATCGACCACTCGGTGCAGGTCGACCAGTTCGGCACCGATGCCGCATTCCTCATCAACGTCGAGCGCGAGTACGAGCGCAACGGTGAGCGCTACGCGCTGTTGCGCTGGGCGCAGCAGGCCTTCGCCGACTTCCGCGTCGTGCCGCCGGGGACGGGCATCGTCCACCAGGTCAACCTCGAGTTCCTGGCCGATGTGGTGAGCGTGCGCGACGGCGTCCTGATCCCGGACACGCTGGTCGGCACCGACTCGCACACGACGATGATCAATGGGCTCGGCGTCGTCGGCTGGGGCGTCGGCGGCATCGAGGCCGAGGCCGCGCTGCTCGGCCAGCCGCTCTACCAGCCGATGCCGATCGTCGTCGGCTTCCGCCTCGATGGCGCGATGCCGACCGGCTCCACCGCCACCGACCTCGTGCTGTACGTGACCGAGATGCTTCGCGCCCACGGCGTGGTCGGGAAGTTCGTCGAGTTCTACGGCCCGGGCCTCTCGAAGCTGTCGCTCGCCGACCGGGCCACGATCAGCAACATGTCGCCGGAGTTCGGGGCGACCGCCACGCTCTTCCCGATCGACGACGAGACGCTGCGCTACCTGCGCATGACCGGCCGCCCAGCCGAGGTCATCGACCGGGTCGAGGCATACGCGAAGGCCCAGGGCCTCTTCCGGACCGACGACTCCCCGGAGCCCGTCTTCAGCGAGTCGCTCAGCCTGGACCTGTCGACCGTCGTGCCCTCGCTGGCCGGGCCGAAGCGGCCCCAGGACCGCGTGTCGCTGTCCGACGTCCGCGAGTCGTTCCGCGCCGCCTTCCCGAACGGCCTGCACTCCCACGCCGACGGCACGAGCCACGAGCACCTCACCGATGACGAGGCGGCCCCGCCGGGCACCGTCGACGAGGCGAGCGATGAGTCCTTCCCGGCCTCCGACCCGCCGTCGTACACGCGCGACCCGGAGGCGGAGCGCCACGCCAGTCCCGACGCGCCGCGCCACGAGCCGGAGTCGCTCCCGACCGATGCGCACTACCGCGCGGCCGAGGTCCGGCTCGACGGCAAGACCCACAAGCTGCGGACCGGGTCGGTGGTGATCGCGGCGATCACCTCGTGCACGAACACGAGCAACCCGACCGTCATGGTCGCCGCCGGGCTGCTGGCGCGGAATGCCGTGGCCCGCGGTCTGGAGACGAAGCCGTGGGTCAAGACCTCGCTCGCGCCGGGATCGCGGGCGGTCACCGACTACCTGAACGCCGCCGACCTCATGGACCCGCTGGAGAAGCTGCGCTTCCACCTTGTCGGTTACGGCTGCACGACCTGCATCGGCAACTCGGGTCCGTTGGCGGAGCCGGTCGCCGAGGCGATCGAGGCGAACGACATCGCCGCGGTGGCCGTGCTGTCGGGCAACCGCAACTTCGAGGGGCGCATCCACCCGCTGGCCCGGGCCAGCTACCTCGCCTCCCCGCCGCTGGTCGTCGCCTTCGCGCTCAGCGGAAGGATCGACATCGACCTGACCACGGAGCCGATCGGCAACGATCGCGACGGCAAGCCGGTGATGCTCGACGAGATCTGGCCGTCCGCCGACGAGGTCGCGTCCGTCGTCCTGAAGGCGGTGAGCGGCGAGGTCTTCACGCGCAACTACGCATCGGTCTTCGACGGTGACGACCGATGGCGCAACCTGCCGGTTCCGGCCGGGGACCGATACGCCTGGGACCCCTCCTCGACGTACGTGGCGCGGCCGCCCTTCTTCGACGGGCTCGGTGCCGGGCCGTCCGACCCCCAGGATATCGTCGACGCGCGGGCGCTGGCGGTGTTGGGCGACAGCGTCACGACCGACCACATCAGCCCGGCGGGCTCGATCGCCCGCACCTCGCCGGCGGGGGAGTGGCTGCTGGCGCACGCCGTGGAGCCGCGCGACTTCAACTCGTACGGGTCGCGGCGAGGGCACCACGAGGTGATGATGCGCGGCACGTTCGCCAACATCCGGCTGCGCAACCTGCTCACCCCGGACGCGGAGGGCAACGTCACCGAGCACTTGCCCTCCGGCGAGCGGATGAGCATCTTCGACGCTGCCGAGCGTTACCGCGGCGACGGGACGCCGCTGGTCGTGCTGGCCGGCAAGGAATACGGCTCCGGATCGTCGCGAGACTGGGCCGCCAAGGGCCCGCTGCTCCAGGGCGTGCGCGCCGTGATCGCCGAGTCGTACGAGCGGATCCATCGGTCCAACCTCGTCGGCATGGGCATCCTGCCGCTCCAGTTCCTGCCGGGCGAGTCGGTCGCCTCGCTCGGCCTCTCCGGGCGCGAGACGTTCGAGATCACAGGGCTCGCGGACGGGCTCCGACCACGGATGGAGGTGGCGGTGACCGCCCGCGGCGAGGACGGGCGTGAGAATCGCTTCCGGACCGTCGCGCGCCTCGACGGGGAGATCGACGTGACCTACCTGCGCAACGGCGGCGTGCTCCAGACCGTGCTCCGGCGCCTGGCTTCGGGTTGATCGGGGCTCCTCGCGACCAGGTCGCGGCGGTGCTCGAGCGGCTCGACACCGCGCTCGGCTCGTCGCTGCTCGGGGTCTACCTGTACGGGTCGGCGGTCGACGGCGGCCTTCGGCCGGAAAGTGACGTCGACCTCTTCGGGGTCATCGAGCGGCCGCTGGATGTCGACGAGCGGCGCGCGATCGTCGATGGACTCCTCCCGATCTCGGGGCGCTCGACGAGGCCGCCTGCATGGAGGCCGATCGAGCTGACGCTCGTCGTACGCGACGAGGTCGTCCCCTGGCGATACCCGCCCCGCTTCGACCTCCAGTACGGCGAGTGGCTCCGTGCCGACTTTCTCGCCGGCGACCTCGAGCCATGGCCGCCCGTGAACCCGGACGTCGCCGTGCTGATCGCGATGGTGCTCGGCCGCAGCGAGACGCTGGTCGGGCCGCCGGCGCACGAGCTGCTGGAACCCGTGCCGCGCGAGCATGTGGTGCGGGCCATGACCGATGAGCTGGAGCCGCTACTCGGCGACCTCGAGTCGGACACGCGCAACGTCCTGCTCACGCTGGCCCGGATGTGGATGACGGCATCGACCGGCGAGGTCAGCTCGAAGGACGTGGCGGCGGCGTGGGCGGCCGAGCGACTTCCCGCCGAGCATCGGCCGCTCATGCTCCGCGCGCGATCGGGCTATCTCGGCGAGGTCGAGGATCGATGGGACGACTTCCGTTCCGTCAGATCCGTGGCCGACGAGCTCCGCCAACGGCTCGCCTCGTCGGTCGGCCGCCGGCCAGGCTAGCCGAAGGACCGACCAGGCCGGCGTACAGGGTTGTTCGTCGGCGCCCGGTCAGTCGAGGTGGCCAAGCGACCGAGGATGCGTGCCTCGTCGGTCCTCGGCCGGCGTTGCCCCCGCCGGACGCATCGGTCTAGACTCTGCGGGCGCCGCCTGGCGCCGCCGATTCCCACGCAGCAGGTGCCCCATCCGATCGTGACCGTCACGTCCGTCGACGATCTGCGCGGCCTCATCCGCGAGGTGCCCGACTTCCCGAAGCCGGGCATCCTGTTCTACGACATCACCACCCTCCTCAAGCAGCCTGACGCCTTCCGCGAGGTGATCGACCGTATGGCGGAGCAGGTGGGTGACGCGAGCATCGACCTCGTCGTCGGCATGGAATCGCGCGGCTTCATCTTCAGCGCGCCGCTGGCCTACCAGCTCGGCGCGGGCTTCGTTCCGGTGCGCAAGCTCGGCAAGCTGCCGGCCGAGACGATCGAGGTCGAGTACGAGCTCGAGTACGGCACCGCGACGCTCGAGATCCACTCAGACGCGATCGAGACCGGCCAGCGAGTGCTGATCGTCGACGACCTGCTGGCCACCGGCGGGACGGTGATGGGCACGATCGAGCTGGTACGACGGCTCGGCGGCGAGATCGCGGGCCTCTCGTTCATGGTCGAGCTGACCGCGCTCAAGGGGCGCGACAAGCTCGGCGAGTTCGAGATCCACACGCTGCTCAGCTACTGATCGTCCAAGGGGCACCGATGGCGGTCGCGACCCAGCCACGCATCCGCGCCCACGCCGTCGCCGACCGCGGCGAGATCGCCGCGTTCCTGCGTCGCGATCGGCTCTACGCCGCCTACGCCCTCGGCGACCTCGACGGTCCCAACCGGGGCCGCGTCGCGTGGGCGATGGCCTGGGACGAGGCCGGCAGGCCGACCGCGCTGGTCATGCACCACGAGGGCCTCGTCCCGCAGCCGCTGTTCCTGATGGGGGCGCCGGACGGCTGCCGCGCGATCCTCGAGCAGGTCCTCAAGCCGCGCGACGCGTACCTGCAGGGCACGGAGCTGCACGAGGCTGCCCTGCGCGACCTCTACGAGCTCGACGCGCCGACGCTGATGCTGCGGATGGTCGTCGACCGCGAGACCTTCGTGCCATTCCCCGGGCCGGCCGAGCGGCTGACGGCCCTCGACGTCGACGATCTCAACCGCCTCTACCAGCTCGGCTTCCGGGCGGGCTTCCCCGCATCGGTGCTGGAAGAGGGCGTCTACTACGGCATGCGGGTGCGCGGCCGGCTGGTGAGCGCCGCGGGCACCCACGCGATCAACCCGCACGAGCACATCGCCGTCGTCGGCAACGTGATGACCCACGCCGACTTCCGCGGGCACGACTTCGCGAAGATGGTGACGAGCGCGGTGACGGCCGAGCTGCTCGACCGCGTCGGCGACGTCGCGCTCAACGTCCACGCCGACAACGATCCCGCGGTCGCGGCCTACACCCGCCTCGGCTACCGTACGCACTGCCAGCTGACCGAGCGCCTCGTCCGCAGACGGGCCGGCGGCTGGGACCTGATGCGACCGATACGAGAGGCGATGCGATTCGGATGGCCACGCGAACCGAGATGAAGACCGCCGACGTGGCGGACCTGGACCTGGCCGATGCCGGCAAGCTGAAGATCGAGTGGGCCGACCGCCAGATGCCGGTGCTGGCCGGCATCCGCGAGCGGTTCGAGCGCGAGCGACCACTGGAGGGCTGGCGCATCAGCGCCTGCCTGCACGTCACCGCTGAGACCGCCAACCTGATGCGCACCCTCGCCGCGGGCGGGGCCGATGCGGTCCTGTGCTCGTCGAACCCGCTCTCGACCCAGGACGACGTTGCGGCCTCGCTGGTGACTCACTTCGAGATCCCGACCTACGCGATCAAGGGCGAGGACCGCGACTCGTATTACGGGCACATCGGCGCCGCGCTGGACCACCACCCGCAGGTCACGATGGATGACGGCGCCGACCTCGTGAACGAGCTGCACACCGCCCGCCGCGAGCTGCTCGACGAGGTCGTGGGCGGCACGGAGGAGACGACGACCGGGGTCATCCGCCTCCGCGCCATGGCCGCGGCCGGCAAGCTCGCCTACCCGGTGGTGGCCGTCAACGAGGCCCTCACCAAGCACCTGTTCGACAACCGATACGGGACCGGCCAGAGCGCGATCGACGGCGTCCTGCGCGCGACGAACGTGCTCTTCGCGGGCAAGACCGCGGTGATCGGCGGCTACGGCTGGGTCGGAAAGGGCATCGCCTCGCGGGCGCACGGCATGGGCGCCAACGTCATCGTCGTGGAGGTCGACCCGATCCGCGCCCTCGAGGCCGCGATGGACGGCTTCCGCGTGATGAACGCCGCGGATGCCGCGCGCGCCGGCGACCTCTTCATCAGCGCCACCGGCAACCTGAACGTCTGGGGTCGCGACCACTTCGCGCACATGCCCGACGGCGCGATCCTCGCCAATGCCGGCCACTTCAACGACGAGTTCGAGCTGGGCGCGCTCGAGGAGATGGCGACCTCGTCGCGCGAGGTTCGGCCCTTCACCCGCGAGTACCTGATGCCGGGCGGCCGCCGCATCTACGTCCTCGCCGACGGGCGCCTCGTCAATCTCGGCGCTGCCGAGGGTCACCCGGCGCTGGTCATGGACATGAGCTTCGCGAACCAGGCACTCGGCCTGGAGTGGCTGCGCGCCAACCTCGAGGGCCTCGAGCCGGGCGTCTACGGCATCCCGGAGGACATCGACCGCGAGGTCGCCCGCCTCAAGCTGGAGAGCATGGGCATCCACATCAGCCCGCTGACGCCCGAGCAGAAGGCCTACAGCGAGTCCTGGGAGTCCGGCACCTGACCGATCCGGATCGGCGCAGGAAATAAAGGTTCTCCAGATGCGCCGAGTGCACCTTTAGCCGTACGCTCCGGCCGTGGGCCTGGAAGGGGAGCCAGATGCCCGGTGACCGGGGCGAAGGGGAGCGCCGGGGGGAACCGGTCCCCACCAGGGTGGCCGTGCCGGGCTCTTCACGATCGATGGCTATGATCGACACCATGCCCCGCGTCTCGAGCCCGGTCTTCGTCGGGCGGGCCGCCGAGCTCGATCGTCTCTGCCGAGCCCTCGATCGCGCTCGCGACCGCCGGCCCTCGGTCGTCCTGATCGCCGGCGAGGCCGGCATCGGCAAGACCCGCCTGGTCACCGAGTTCTCGGCGCGAGCTCGCGAGGGCGCAGCCCGAGTGCTCATCGGCGGCTCGATGCAGGTCGGCGAGACCGGGCTGCCGTACGCGCCGGTCGTCGGCGCGCTGCGCCCGCTGCTTCGGTCGCTGCCCCCCGAGCGGCTCGACGAGCTGCTCGGCCCCGGCCGCGCCGAGCTGGCGCACCTCGTCCCGGACCTCGGGCCGGCGCGCGACCAGGCCACCGGCACGGACGGCGTCGTCACCTCGGCCGCCTACCAGGCGCGCCTCTTCGAGGTTCTGCTCGAGCTGATGCGACGCCTCGCGGAGGAGCGCCCGCTCGTGCTCGTGCTCGAGGACATCCACTGGGCCGATGCCGCCAGCCGCGACCTCCTCCGCTTCCTGGCCCGCAACGCGCGGGAGGGCCGGCTGCTCGTGGTGGCCACCTATCGCTCAGACGAGCTGCATCGGCGTCATGCCCTCCTGCCGCTGCTCGCCGAGCTCGAGCGCCTCGAGCTGACCGACGACTTCGAGCTCGCCGCCTTCGGAGCCGATGAGCTCGCCGTCCAGCTTTCCGGGATCACCGGCGAGGCCGTTGCCGGCGAGCTGGTGGAGACGGTGCTGGCGCGGTCGGGCGGCAACCCGTTCTTCGCCGAGGAGCTGATGGCCACCGGCGAGGCCGGCCTGGCCCTGTCGCGCAGCCTGCGCGACACGCTCGAGGCCCGGCTGCGGAGCCTAGGCGGCTCGGCGCAGCAGGTCCTGCGGGTGGCGGCGGTGGCCGGGGTGCAGGTCGATCATCGGCTGCTGGCATCGGTGGCGGCCATCCCGGAGGCCGAGCTCGTCGAGGCGCTCCGCGAGGCGGTCGAGCACCACATCCTCGTCCCGACCGCGCCGGGGGAGGCTCCCGGCTACGCCTTCCGCCATTCGCTCGTCCACGAGGTCGCGTACGACGGGCTGCTGCCGTCGGAGCGGACGCACCTGCACGCCGCCTTCGCGCGCTCGATCGAGTCGCACCCCGAGGTGCGGATGGACGACCCGGCGCGCACGACGGCCCTGCTCGCGCACCACTGGCTGATGGCCCATGACCTGGAGCGCGCGCTGCCCGCGGCGATCGAGGCGGGCCGGGCCGCTGCCGCCGGCCTTGCCTTCGCCGAGGCGCGCATGTACCTGGAGCGCGCGCTGGAGCTGTGGCCGAAGGTCGGCCCGGAGGCCCTGCCACCCGGCGTCGACCGGCGCGCGATCATCGAGGAGGCCGCCGAGGCCTCGGTGCAGGCCGGCGACGCGCGGCGATCGATCGACCTCGTGCGCTCGGCACTGGCCGAGACCGATGCGATCGCCGAGCCGATGCGCGCCGGCATCCTCTACCACCGCCTGGCCTGGTACGCGAACGAGTCGGGCGACTGGCAGGCCGGCGTCATCGCCCTCGAGCGAGCGGCCGAGCTCCTTCCGATCGACCCGCCGACGCGCGACCGCGCCCGCGTCCTGGCCGACCTGGCCCATTCGCTGATGATCCGCGGCCGCTACGCGGAGTCGATGGCCCTGGGCGAGGCCGCGCTCGCGGTCTCGCGCGCCGTGCACGCCCCGATCGCCGAGGCACGCGCCCTCAATGCGCTCGGCCTCGACCTCGCATCGCGCTCGGACTACGAGCGCGCGCTGCCGATGCTGCGCGAGGGCCATGCCCGGGCCCTCGCCCTCTCCGACCCGATCGCGATCTTCCTCACCGCCGTCGGGCTCGGCTGGACGCTCGACGAGACCGGGCGGCATGCCGATGCCCTCGACCTCGCGCTCGCGGCCCGCGCGCGGATCGCGCGCGACGGGGCCGAGGCCCGGTTCGGCGGCCAGCTCGCCTCGAAGGCGTCGCGCGCGCTCTACGAGCTCGGGCGCTGGGACGAGGCTGACGCGCTCATCGCCGATACCCTCGCCGCCGGCCCGACCAGCTACGCGGTGCGCTGGCTGCTCTCGAACCGCCTCCGCCTCCACGTCGGGCGCGGCGACCTCGACGGCGCTCGCGCCGACCTCGACACGTACGCGTCGCTCGGCGAGCGGGTGATCGGCCCCGACCCGGACCTCATCGGCGCGCGCCGCGCGGAGCTGGCAACGCTGAGCGGCCAGGCGACGATCGCCCGCGAGATCGTCCGCGCCACGCTGGAGGCCATCGTCGAGCCGGAGCTCGACAACGACGCGCGGGCGCTGCTGCTCATCGGCCTGCGTGCCGAGGCCGTCGAGGCCGAGGCGGCGCGTGCCGCCGGCGACGTGCAGCGCGTGCGCGAGGCGGTCGCGCGCGGGGAGGAGCTCGAGAGCCAGGCCGCGGAGCACTTCGCGCGGCTGCATCAGCTCGTTGCCCGGCCCGCGGCGGTCATCGGCGCCGATCGCGACCTGGCGTCCGCGCTGGGCGGGCAGATCCGGGGCGCCGGCGACCCTGACGCGTGGCACACCGCGGCCGCCGGCCGTCGCGCCCTCGGGCGGCCGTTCGAGCTCGCCTCGGTGCTCGAGTGGACGGCGGTCGCCTCGCTGGCGACCCGTCGCCGCGAGGACGGCATGGCGGCGCTGGCCGAGGCCCACGCGATCGCCACGGACCTCGGCGCCGCACCGCTGCTGGCGCGGCTCGAGGCCATCGCGCGGCGGGCGCGCGTCGGGATCGAAGGCGTCGACACCGCCGACGACGCGGCGGATCGGCTCGGCCTGACCCGGCGCGAGCGCGAGGTGCTGGCGCTGCTGATCGGCGGGCGCAGCAACCGCGAGATCGGCGACCAGCTGTTCATGGCGGAGAGCACCGCCGGGGTCCACGTCAGCAACATCCTCGGCAAGCTCGGCGTGCGTCGCCGGCACGAGGCGGCGGTCCTTGCGCAGCGAATGGGCCTCGGCGGAAGCTGAGTCCCGGCGGCTCGGCCGGCCGGTATCCTCGACCCGCACATGCCAGGCTCGCTCACCGGCCGGATCGGTGCATCGCTGCCGTCGATCGCCATCGGCCTCGTCCTGGTGGCGGCCATCTGGCTCCTGCCGGACCTCACCCCATCCGAGGCGATCCCCGTCGTGGGGCAGCGCAGCGCGCACGCCGTCATCGTCGAGGATCTCGGGATCCACGAGACCGGGCTCCCGCTCTTCGCGGTCGAGCTGGACGACGGCGAGCGGATCGATGCGGTCGTGCAGGACGGCAGCGCGGCGATCCCCGGGTCCGGGAACCGCGAGCCGTACGAGGTCGGCGACGAGGTCGTCGTGACCCAGTTCACCGGCCCGGCGGCGGGCGACTTCGCCGTCATCGCCGAGCCGTGGCGCATCCCGCTGCTCGGCATCGTGGCCGCGGTCTTCGCGATGGCGGTGATCGTGATCGGCGGCTGGCGCGGGGCACGCTCGCTGGTAGCGCTGGCACTGACCCTGACGGTCGTCGTGAAGCTCGTCGTGCCGTTGCTGCTCCGCGGATTCGACCCGATCCTCCTCGCCGTCGGGGGCGGCGTCCTGATCACGGTCGTGACCCTGCTGCTGACCGAGGGCCCCAGCCGCGTGACCTGGTCGGCGGTGCTCGGTGTCCTCGTCGCGCTCGCCCTGACCGCGGTCCTGGCCGCGGTCTTCACCGCCGCCGCGGAGTTCACGGCGCTCCAGGGCAACGAGGAGATCGCCTTCCTCATCCCGCTCGTCGGCGACCGGATCGACCTCCAGGGCATCCTCCTGGCGGCCACCGTCCTCGGCGCGCTCGGCGTGCTCGACGACGTCACCGTCACGCAGGCCGCGACCGTCGAGCAGCTGCATCGGTCCCGCGAGGAGGCAGACAGACGCGCCGTCATCGGGCGCGCCATGCGCGTCGGGCGCGCGCACATCTCCGCGACCGTCAACACGCTCGTGCTCGCGTACCTCGGCGCCAGCCTGCCGCTGCTCCTCCTCTTCGCGCTGAGCGGAGAGTCGACGCTGACGATCCTCAACGGCGAGATCGTGGCGGTCGAGGTCGCCCGCGCGCTGGTCGGCAGCATTGGCATCGTCGCCGCCGTCCCGATCACGACGCTGATGGCCGCCTGGCTGATGGTTCGCGACGAGGGCGAGGCGGCCGCCACGCCGGGCGACGTCCATGCCTGACGGCGCTACACTCGCGCCGCGCCCCAACCCCCACCCGCACGGAGCTTCGATGCCAGACGCCACGCCCTCGATCCTCTTCACCTCCGAATCGGTCACCGAGGGCCACCCGGACAAGCTGTGCGACGCGATCGCCGATGCCGTCCTGGACGACGTCCTGGCTCACGATCCCTGGGCGCGCTGCGCGATCGAGGTGGCGACGACGACTGGCCTCGTGCTCGTCCTCGGCGAGGTCAGCACCGGGCACTGGGTCGACGTGCAGGAGGTCGTGCGGCGCACCGTGCGCGAGATCGGCTACACCGACGCGCGGATCGGCTTCGACTGGGAGACGTGCGGCACCCTGACCGCCATCAAGGAGCAGTCGCCGGACATCGCGCGCGGCGTCGACCACGCCCTCGAGTCGCGCGAGGGCCGCGAGGCCGACGAGCTCGGCGCCGGCGACCAGGGCATGATGTTCGGCTACGCCTCCGACGAGTCGGATGCCTACATGCCGATGCCGATCCTGCTCGCCCACCGCGTCGCTCGGCGGCTGGCCGAGGTCCGCCGCGACGGGACGCTGCCGTTCCTGCGGCCCGACGGCAAGAGCCAGGTGACGGTCGAGTACGACGCCGACGGCCGCCCACAGCGGGTCCACACCGTCCTTGTCAGCGCCCAGCACGACCCCGAGGTCGAGCAGGACGAGCTGGCCGCCGCGATCCGCACCCACGTCGTCGAGGCGGCCATCCCCGGCGACCTCCTCGACGGCGAGACGCGCCATCTCGTCAACCCGACCGGGCGGTTCGTGATCGGCGGCCCGAAGGGTGACTCCGGGCTGTCGGGGCGCAAGATCATCGTCGACACGTACGGCGGCATGGCCCGCCACGGGGGCGGTTCGTTCAGCGGCAAGGACCCGACCAAGGTCGACCGATCCGGCGCCTACATGGCCCGCTACGTCGCCAAGAATGTCGTCGCCGCCGGACTCGCGCGGCGCTGCGAGCTCCAGCTGGCCTACGCGATCGGCGTTGCCCATCCGCTCGCCGTCAACGTCGAGACCTGGGGCACCGGGGCGCTCGACGATCACGCGCTCTCGGCGCTCATCCAGCGCAGCTTCGACCTCCGGCCCGGCGCGATCATCGACACGCTCGACCTGCGCCGGCCGATCTACCGTCAGACGGCGGCCTACGGCCACTTCGGCCGCGACGACCTCGACCTGCCGTGGGAGCGGCTCGACCGCGTCGACGAGCTGCGCGCGGCCGGCTGATCGCCCGTGAGCGCCGGCCAGCCGAACCGGCCTCCGGCGTGGGGCCAGCCGAAGCCGCCGCTCGTCCGCCGGCTGTTCGACCGCGCCCGCACGGCGCTCGGCGTCGCGGTGCCTCCGCGCCCGGCGGGCCTGCCCGAGCTGCCGGTGGCACTGCGCCGCGGGGAGCTGGCTGAGGCCTACCTCGCCGCGGAGCGCGAAGACGACCACCGCCGCGCGGCGGCCGGCGCGGTCGCGGCGATGGAGCGGGCGATCGCCGGCGAGGACTGGTGGCCCGCCGACGTCTGGGCGCATCGCGCGCTGTGGCACTTTGAGCGCGCGGACCTCACGCTCCAGGCGGCGCGGCAGGCGCGACGCATCGGTGACCTGCGGTCGGCGGCGGGCGACCCCGGCAGCGCGCGCCGCTACTATGCCGAGGCGATCGACGAGGCCCGTGACATCGGCGCCGAGCACGAGCAGGGGCTCGCGGCGCTCGGCATGGGTCTGGCGATGGTGGAGCTGGGAGATGTGACCGCCGGGCGCCGCCTCGCCGGTGCTGCGGTCGACCTGCTCGGGCGGTCGCGGGCGCCGGCGCGCGAGATCGAGGCGGCCAGGGCGCTGCTCGGGACCGAGGTGCCGGTCGGCGGAGAGTCGGAGGAGGACGGCTGATGGCGCGACGCACGATGAAGGTGGGGATCGTCGGGGCCGGGGTGATGGCCGAGGCGATCATCGCCGGGCTGCTCGCCGACCGCGCCGTCGAGGCGACCGCACTTGTGGCCTCCCACCCGCGACGTGAACGCCGCGACGCCCTCGCCGAGCGCCACGGCATCCAGCCGGTGTCCCGCAACCGCGAGGCGCTGGCCGGCGTGGAGGTTGTCGTGCTGGCGGTGAAGCCGCAGATGCTCGGCCGGGTGATGCGCGAGCTGCGCGGCGAACTGGCGGCCGACCAGGTCGTCGTCAGCATCGTGGCCGGCGCCACGATCCGCACGCTGGTCGACGGCCTGCAGCACGCGGCCGTCGTGCGCGCCATGCCGAACACCCCGAGCCAGATCCGTCGGGGGATCAGCGTCTGGTCGGCGTCGGAGGCGTGCAGCGCGCGCCAGCGCGACCTCGCCCGCGCCGTGCTCAAGGCCCTCGGCGACGAGCGCCAGGTCGACGACGAGTCCTTCGTGGCGATGGCGACCGCCCTCTCGGGAACCGGACCGACCTACCTCTTCAGCGTGATGGAGGCGCTCATCGACGCCGGCGTCCACCTCGGCTTCCCGCGCGACCTGGCACACGACCTGGTGGTCGAGACCCTCATCGGCTCGGCGGAGTTCGCGCGGCGCTCGGAGATGCACCCGGCCCAGCTGCGCAACGCCGTCACCTCGCCCGGCGGCACGAGCGCCGCCGCGATCTACGAGCTCGAGAAGGGCCGCATCCGGACCGTCTTCAGCGACGCGGTGTGGGCCGCCTACCGCCGGACGCTCGAGCTCGGCGAGCGGCTGGAGGCCGAGGTCGAGCGCGACTGATGTACGCGGTGATCATGGCCGGCGGCTCCGGCACGCGACTCTGGCCGCTCTCTCGCCGCGGCACGCCGAAGCAACTCCTGGCGCTGACCGGCGACACGACGCTCCTGCAGCAGACGGTCGCGCGCCTCGACCCGCTGCTGCGGCCGCACGACATCTTCGTCATCACCAGCCAGGCCCACGTCCGCGCCACCCAGGACCAGCTCCCCCAGCTGCCCCCGGAGAACGTGCTCGGTGAGCCGCTGGCCCGGTCGACCGCCGTGGCCGCCGCGCTCGCCACGGCGCTGGCGCGGCGCGAGAGCGACGAGGTCGGCATCGTCCTGCCGGCCGACCACTTCGTCGCCGACGACGCCGCGTTCGTCGACGCCCTCCAGGAGTCCGCCCGGGCCGCGGAGCGCGGGTACCTGGTGACGCTGGGGGTGGTGCCGACCCATCCGGCCACCGGCTACGGCTACATCAAGACGGGCTCCCAACTCCATCCGTCCGGCCCGACCGCGACGGTCGAGCGCTTCATCGAGAAGCCCGACCCCGCCACCGCGGCGAGGTTCCTCGACGAGGGCGGCTACCTGTGGAACGCGGGCATCTTCGTGTGGCGCACGTACGCCTTCCGCCAGGCGCTCGAGCGCTTCCAGCCGGCGCTGGCGTCGGCGATCGAGCGGATCGAGGCGCTGCATCGCACGCCGGGCTGGATGGCCGACGTTCGCGACCTGCTCGAGCCGATCGAGGCGATTACGATCGACAACGGCATCGCCGAGCCCGCCGCCGCCGAGGGCCGGATGGCGGTCGTGCCGCTCGCGGCCGGATGGTCGGACATCGGCTCATGGTCGGCGCTGCTCGAGGCGCTCTCGGCCGCCACCGGGGCCGACCTCGTCGCCAGCGGGCGCCACCTCGATCGCGGTTCGCACCGCGTGCTCGTGCACGGCGGCGACCGGCTGGTCGTCACCGTCGGGCTGGAGGACGTGATCATCGTCGACACCCCGGACGCCCTTCTCGTCTGCCACCGCGACCGCGCCGAGGAGATCAAGCCGGTGCTCGACGAGATCGCGGGCACCGCCGGCGAGCGCTACCTGTAGCGCCCCCGAACCGATGCGCCTGCTGGCCGGCCTCATCGGTCGGCTCATGGCCGCCTACGTGAGGCTGGTGGCGGCGACCTCGCGGCTGGAGGGTGAGGCCGTCAGCCAGGAGCAGGTCGTGCTCGCCTTCTGGCACGAGTACAACCTCGTCGCGGCGACGGCGGCGTACAAGGTCCGTCGGGGGAAGCGGCACGTGAGCTTCAGCACGCAGACCTTCCGCGGCGAGGTGATGAACGCGATGCTCGCGGCCATCGGTGCCGGATCGGTCCCGCTGCCTGCCGAGAACGAGCCCGCCGAGGCGACCCGGCTATCACGGGAGCTGGCGCGGCTCGGGCGCGAGGGCGCGACCGTGGCGGTGAGCCCGGACGGCCCGCTCGGGCCCTATCGGCGCGCGAAGCCCGGGGCGCTGATCGTCGCGCGCGAGTCCGGCCTGCCGCTCCAGCCGTGGGCGGTGGATGCCCGGCCGTCGTTCCGGCTGAAGGGCCGATGGGACCGCCACATCGTCCCGCTTCCCTTCGGCCGGATGCGCGTCTTCGAGGCCGCACCGATCGCGGTCGGCGAGCGGGAGCCGATTCGCCCGATGCTCGCCCGCCTTCAGTCGGCGCTCGACGAGGTCTCGGGCCGCGCCGACCCGACCTAGAACTCGACCTGCTGAATGATCACCGTCCCGCTGATCGGGACCGTTCCGAGCCCGGGGACCTCGACGGCGGGACACTCGATGCTCAGCTCGACGATCGCGGCCGTCGGCATCAGCCGGCCGAGCTCGTTCGTCTCGAGGTTGCAAGCGCCGGCCTGGAGCTCCGATACGGTGCCGTCGCGCTGCACGCTGACGAGGCCGAGGCGGTGGGTCTGGACGTCGTAGCGGAATCGCAGCGACCCGTGTCCCTCGTCGAGCAGCTCCATGTTGAAGTCCTCGCCGCCCGGGCCGGTGTTGACGGGGAACGTGAAGAGGAAGGCCTCGGCGAACTCCCACGTCTCGTTGCCGACCGCGACGCTCCCTCCCGTCTCCGGCAGGTCGCTCTCGCCGACCATCGTCAGCGGCAGCCCGAGCGTTCCCGAGACGCTGATCGTCTCGCCGTCGCGGACGTCGACGAGGTCGGTGCACTCGACCTCGGCCTGGCCGACGCCGAGCCGATCGTCGAGCTCGCCGGGCACGATGCTGCAGTCCTCGGGCTCGGGGAAGAACTCGAGCCCATCCCACGAGACCTGCGCAATCGTCGGCGGGTCGCCTTCGAAGACCATGCGTGCCCCGTCGCCGACGAGCGAGTACCGCGCCTCCTGCGACTCGCGGGTGAGGGTGAGCGTGCCCTCCCGGTCGCCGGTGACCGCCAGGTGGCCGCCGACTCCGGTGATCGGCAGCAGCGTCGGGATCGGCGTCGGGCCGCCGCCATCGCCTCCGTCGGCGACCCCGCCCGAGTCCGGGCCCCCGCCCGGCACAATGACGTTGGCCAGGCCGATCGTGACGATCACCGCGCCGACAAAAGCGATGACCAGCACGGTGATCGATCTGAACCAATCACCCATGAGAGGGGATTGTATGGGTGAGGGATGTCACACGCGGGCACCCGGATCCTTGCCTGCCCGGAGTACGCCTCGGGAGGCAGATCGGTTCATGCTGGAGCGGGCGAGGTGAACGTGGAGGAGATCGACGAGCCAGGCGCCAGGGTGCGTCCTCCCTGGTTCGTGTCGTTCATCGGCCGGCGGCTGGTGTGGGCGCTGGTCACCCTGCTGATCTTCCTGACCGCGGTCTTCTTCTTCGTGCAGGTCTGGGTCCCGTACACGTGGGCGACCCAGTTTCTCCAGGGTGGGCCGGGATCGTTGGAGGCGGCGATGGAGGCGGCCGGGCTCAACCGCCCGCTCGTCGAGCGCTATGCGGACTTCATCGGCGGCCTGGCGCGACTCGACCTCGGGTCCTCGTTCAACGGCCAGCCGGTGTCCGACCTGATCAGCGAGGCACTGCCCGTCACGCTGACGGTCTTCGTGACCGGCACCGTCATCGGCTGGATCCTCGGCGAGATGCTCGGCCGGATCGGCACCTGGAGCCGGAGGCCGTTCAGCAGCGCCGGGCTGTCGGTCCTCGGCATCCTGTCGGCCACGATCTTCCCGCCCTTCCTCGTCTTCATCCTCGTGCGCGGCCTCCGCCAGCCGCTGCTCGAAGCTCGCGAGGCGATGGGCCTGCCGACGGACAGCCTCGTGCTCTGGCGCGACGCTGTCGCGGGCCAGCCCGGCGCGCTCAGCCCCGGCGACGTGCGCTGGCTGATCGCGCTCGGCCTCTGTGCCGCCCTCGTCGTTGCCCTCGTCGTCCGCGCCCACGGCCGCCGCCACCAGCTGCCGCTCGTCGAGGGCCTGGCCCTGCCGCTGTCGTTCATTGGCGTCGGCGTCGGCATCTGGCTCAGTGACCTCGGGCCGCATGCCCTCGACCTGCTGTACCGGTCGGACATCAGCGCCACGACCGGCCGAGGGACCCCGGCGCTGGCGATCGCCGGGGTGATCTTCCTGTCGTTCGGGCAGGTCATGCTCGTGATGCACGCCGGCATGGAGGCGGAGAAGTCCGAGGACTACGTCCTCACCGGGCGAGCCAAGGGCCTGACGGAGCGCGCGGTGCGCGACAAGCACGTCGCGCGCAACGTGATGGCGCCCGTCCTGGCCGGCTCGTTCCTGACGTTCCCGACGGTCCTCGCCGGCATGATCATCGTCGAGTACGAGCTCGAGATGGACGGGATGTCGTCGGTCCTGTTCGACGCGATCGAGTTCCAGGACATCCCGGTCATCATGGGCGTGATGGTCGTGCTCGGGATCATCGGCGTCGGGTTCCGGCTCGTCACCGACTTCACGATCGCCGTGCTCGATCCGCGCCAAAGACAGGGTCGCGCATGACCGCCGTCTCCGAGCCCCTCGTCGTCGCCAGCCCGCGCCTGCGGCGGGCGCGCCTCTCGATCCTCGCGCATCCGAAGATCCTCGCCGGCGTCGCGATCCTCGGGTTCTTCGTGCTGCTGACCGTCGCCCAGCCGATCCTCGACGCGACGTTGTGGGCCGGCAAGAGCAGCATCTACCACCCGCAGTTCGGGTTCGACACCGGCGTCTCCCACCCATCGGCCCCGTCGGCTGCGCACTGGCTCGGGACGAGCTCGCTCGGGCGCGACGTCTTCTCGATGCTCGCCTACGCCGCGCGGCCGACGCTGATGGTCGCGCTCAGCGCCGCGATCGCGATCGCCGTGGTCTCGCTCGTGTTCGGCTCGCTGTCCGCGTTCCGCGGCGGCTGGCTCGACGGCTTCGTCAGCCACCTCAGCGACGCGATGGTCCTGCTGCCGGCGATGATCGCGGTGTTCGTCCTCGGCATCAGCCGGTCCGACGAGGACTTCGGGGCGCTGCACGTTGGCATCACCTTCGGCGTCATCTACGGGCTCGGGCCGGCGACGGCCACCGTCCGCGCCGCCGCGCTCACCGTCGTCGCGCGCCCGTTCATGGACGCTGCGCGCGTCGCCGGCGGCGGCGGGGGGTGGATCGTGACGCGCCACGTGCTGCCGCATCTCTACGCGCACGCCGCGGTCCAGGCGATGATCGGCGCCACCGGAGCGGTCATCGCCGATGCCTTCCTCAGCTTCCGCAGTGCCGTCGGCGAGGACATCGGCTTCGGGCAGATGGTCTACGACGGCATCGTCTGGTCGGAGCTGATGGCCGGCATCGCGCCGATCCCATGGTGGATCATGCTGGCCGGGGCCGGCGGCATCACCCTGCTGGCGGCGTCGTTCTACCTGATCGGCGTCGGGCTGCGCGAGGCGCTCGACCCGCGGACCCAGGGCGACCTGCGCACGTAGCCGTCCGAGCCGGGTACCGCGCGAGGCGCAGCCTCGCTACCATGGGTGACCGGTGACGACGATCAAGTTCGGTACGGATGGCTGGCGCGCCGCCATCGCCGAGGACTACACCTTCCACAACGTGCGCCGCTGCGCGCGCGGCGTGGCCGAGCACCTCCAGCGCACCGGTGCCGCGGACCGCGGCGTCGTCGTCTGTCACGACCGCCGCTTCGCCTCCGAGCACTTCGCGCGGGCCTGCGTCGAGGTGCTGGCCGCCCACGACATCCGCAGCTTCACCCCGCCGGAGGCCGTGCCGACCCAGGTCGGCAGCTACTTCACCCGCGAGCTCGGCGCGGGCGCCGGCATCGTCATCACCGCCAGCCACAACCCGTGGACCGACAACGGCTTCAAGGTCAAGGCCGATACCGGCGGCGCCGCCGCGCCGGAGATGCTGGCCGCGATCGAGGCCACGATGGACACCCATCCGACCGACGAGCTGCCGCCGCGCCGCGACCACGCCGACGCCGTCGCCGCCGGCCTCGTCGAGGTCTTCGACCCGTACCCGCGCTTCCGCGATCAGCTCGCCTCGATCGTGGACATCGAGAAGATCCGCGCCGCCGACCGGCGGGTGCTCGTCGAGAACCTGTACGGGTCGGGCGCGGGCTGGTACACGCGCCTGATCGGCGACGGCCGTCTCGACGTGCGTGAACTGCATACCGAGCGCAACCCGTTCTTCGGCGGCGTCAACCCCGAGCCGATCCGCCCCAACGTCGACGAGTGGCTCGACGAGATTCCGCGCTGGGGGGCGGACATCGGCATCGCGTTCGACGGTGACGCGGACCGCGTCGGCATGGCCACCGAGGAGGGCGTCTTCGTCAACCAGCTCCAGGTCTACGGACTCCTGTACTGGTACCTGCTCGAGGTGCGGGGTCAGATCGGCCCGGCGGTCTACACCGTCACCACCACGAGCATGGCGAAGCGCCTGGCCGAGATTTATGGCACGCAGGCATACGAGACGGGCGTCGGCTTCAAGTTCGTCGGGCCGAAGATGACCGAGACCAACGCGGTCATCGGCGGCGAGGAGTCGGGCGGCTTCGGGTTCGGGATGCACATCCCCGAGCGCGACGGGCTCGCGTCAGGCCTCTTCCTGCTCGACCTGTGGCTGACCCGTGGCGCGAAGGCGTCCGAGGTCCTCGCCGAGCTCCAGGCCCTCGCCGGTCCGTCGTACTACAACCGCATCGACATCCGCTTCGCCCGCGAGGGCTACGACCGCGTCAAGGCCGATACGCTGGCGCGCCTCTCCGCGGAGGCGCCGACCGAGCTGGCCGGGCAGGGGGTCGTCGAGCGGGTCGAGCTCGAGACGCGTGATGGCTTCAAGTTCTACCGCGACGACGGCTCCTGGCTGCTCATCCGGTTCAGCGGCACCGAGGCGCTGCTGCGCGTGTACGTCGAGGCTCGATCGCCGGAGGACGTCGAGGCACTGCTGGCCGAGGGTCGCCGCATCGCGGCCGCCGAGCAGCCTCGCGCCGCCGCCGCTTCCTGATGGACGCCCGCGACTTCTTCGGATACAAGAACCCCGACGAGGAGCCCGGCCGCCCCGACCCCGCCGAGGGGGGCGACGACCAGGGCCCGCCGCTCTTCGAGGACGCGGTCACCCTCGACGATCCGGCCACGCTGCACCGGATCGACCCGGAGGACATGCTCGGCAAGGTCGCCGAGATGCCGCGCCAGCTGGCCCAGGCCCGCCAGGTCACGGCCGCGTTCGCGCCGGACCCGCGCCTGCGCGACGTCGACGCCGTGGTCGTGCTGGCGATGGGCGGCTCGGCGATCGGCGCCGAGCTGGTCGCCGCGGCGGCGGGGGAGCGGCTGCGCGTCCCGCTCGTCGTCCACCGCGACTACGGCCTGCCGGCGGGTGCAGGGCCGAGGACGTTGATCGTGGCGGCGAGCCACTCGGGCGAGACGGCGGAGACACTCTCCGGCTTCGGCGAGGCGCTGCGGCGCGAGCTGCCGCTCGTGGCGGTGACCACCGGCGGCCGGCTGGCCACCCAGGCGACCGACGCCGGGCTCCCGGTCCTTCGCTACGCGCCCGGCGGCCAGCCGCGCGCCGCCATCGGCTTCGGCGTCGGGCTCGTCCACGAGCTGCTGGCGCGCCTGGAGCTGGTGACCGATCCGGACCCCATCGGTCCGGCCGTCTCGTCGCTGGAGTCGATCCTCGACCGGCTGGGGCCATCGGTCGAGACCGATGCGAACCCGGCCAAGCAGCTGGCGTGGGCGACGTTCGGCCGCATCCCGGTCCTCTACGGCCACGGGATCATGGCGGCGGTTGCCCACCGCTGGAAGACCCAGCTCAACGAGAACGCCAAGGCCTGGGCCGCCTACGAGCCGATGCCGGAGGCCAACCACAACGCGATCGAGGGCAGCCTCAACCCGCGCGAGCTGTCGGACGCGCTGTACGTCGTCGAGCTGCGCGACCCCGACGAGCCGGCAGAGATCGCCGAGCGCTACGGCGTCGTCGAGGAGCTGCTCGGTGAGCGCGCCACGAACCGGTCGACGGTGTGGGCCGAGGGCCCGTCGCGGCTGGCGAAGGTACTCGGCACGGTCGCGCACGGCGACC
Source organism: uncultured Chloroflexia bacterium (assembly GCA_963840145.1). GTDB lineage: Bacteria > Chloroflexota > Limnocylindria > QHBO01 > QHBO01 > JACDBZ01. The sequence goes on along the minus strand of CAWIXR010000004.1, from coordinate 544,231 downwards.
TGGTGAGCGTGTATCTCGCCATCCTCTACCAGACCGACCCGACCCCGGTTACACTGCTCGCGATGCTCAAGGAGCGGCTCGCCAGGGCCACCGGATCCAACCGGACGAGCGCCAGGTAAGTAGGGCGCCGGAGGGATCCGGCGCCATGGAGGTACTCGCGACGTGCATTCGAGCATGATCGGCAAGGTCGAGAAGGCGATGCGCTACGCGCATGAGCCTGACCGGGTGAAGCTCCAGGCCTTCCGTGCCAGCTTCGCCGGCGACAACGGCACCCACACCGTGTCTCTCGACGCCGAATCGTGGCAGTGCGACTGCCATCTCTTCGAGTCGGCCGGCGGCTGCACCCACACGCTGGCAATTCAGAAGATGCTCGACCCGATGCTCTCCGACGCCGCGCGCAAGACCCCGCTCTACGGCTCCTTCGAGGTCCGCGAAGAGGATGCCGTCCCGGCCTAGGGTCCCTCCCACCTGCTAGCATCGGCAGACCAATCAAAGACGAAGCGGTCGGTGCCGTCCGGCGAAAGACGGACGGGTAAATGGCGAAGCCGGTGAGAGGCCGGCGCAGTCCCGCTACTGTATCCGCCGCCCCCAGCGAGGGGTGCCGGGAGCCAGGTCGCCCAGCCGAGTCGCGATGTCTCCACCCTCGCGTGAAAGGGACGGACATCACATGGCTCATCCTCGGCATCTCCCGGTTCTCTTTCTTCTCCTGGCCCTCGCTGCCTGCGCGCCCGCCGCCGAGAGCCCATCAGCCGGTGCGAGCTCGTCACCGGCCACCGATCCTCCGGCCACCGCCAGCCCAACCCCGGAAGCGGCGTTTCCGGTCGAGCTGACCGATGACGCCGACCGCTCGGTGACGATCGACGCCGAGCCGATGCGCATCGTCAGCCTGGCGCCGTCGAACTCCGAGATCGTCTGCGCCCTCGACGCGTGCGACCGCCTCGTCGGCGTGACCGATTTCGACGACTACCCGCCCGAGGTCGTCGACGTCACCGACGTCGTGATCCAGACGGCCGTCGACGTCGAGCTCATCGTCGACGCGGAGCCGGACCTCATCCTCGCGGCCGGCAACGAGCTGACGCCCTCGACGGTCATCGAGCAGCTCGACGGCCTCGGGCTCACCGTCCTCGTCCTCTATCCGGAGTCGCTCGAGGAGATCTACGCCGACATCGAGCTCGTCGGCGCGGCCCTCGACGCGACCGAGGAGGCCACCGCACTCATCGGTGACATGGAGGAACGGGTCGCCGCCGTCGAGACCGCGGTCGCCGGTGCCGACCGGCCCGTCACGCTCTACGAGATCTTCTACGCCGAGGGCACGACCTACACCGCCGGCGAGGGCTCATTCATCGCCTCGCTCCTCGAGATCGCCGGAGCCGAGCCGGTGACCGGCGACGCGCAGGGCGTCATCGACGCCGAGGGCCTCGTGGAGGCGGATCCGGAGCTGATCCTGCTCGGCGGCGCATCGTACGACCCGTCCCTCGCCGACCCGGCGACGGCCCTCGACACGCTCGCTTCGCGTCCCGGCTGGAGCGAGCTCACCGCGGTCGTGAACGGCGACGTGCTGCCGTACCTCGAGGACGTCGTGACCACCCGTCCCGGCCCGCGCATTGTCGACGGCCTCGAGGCGCTGGCCCGCGCCATCCACCCCGACCTGTTCGAGTGAGCCGATGAGCGCCACGACCGTCGCCCGACCGATCGCGCTCGGCCCATCGCTGGGTCGCTCGACGCTCGTCATCGGCGTCGGCCTTGCATTGCTGCTGGTCGCCGCCGCGGTTGCCGTGGCGGTCGGGACGAGCGGAGTCGGCCCGGACCAGGCGCTGGCGATCGTCGTGTATCGGCTCACGGGGATCGGTCCGGTCACGTGGCCCGCATCGGCCGAGACGATCGTCCTCGAGCTCCGGCTGCCGCGCGTGGTTGCGGCGATGGTCGTCGGCGCCGGGCTGGCGTGCGCGGGCACGGTCTTTCAGGCGCTGCTGCGCAACCCGCTCGCCGACCCGTACATCATCGGCACCGCGGCCGGAGCCTCGCTGGGTGCGGTCGCGGCGCTGATCCTGCCGTTCGCGGCCGTCGGCTGGCTCGGCATCGGCGCGGTGCAGGCATTCGCCTTCGCCGGCGGACTCGGCGCGGTGCTCGTGGTCTACGCCGTGGCCCGACAGCGCGGCGGGACCCCGGTGGTCACGCTGCTGCTGGCCGGCTACGCGGTCTCGTCGCTGCTGGCGGCCGGCGTCGCGTTCCTCCTCTTCTCGTCGGGTGACCGGCTGGCGGCCGTCGTCAGCTGGCTGCTCGGCTCGCTGGCCGGCGCCTCGTGGCCGCGGCTGGCGATCGCCGCGCCGCTCATCGTCATCAGCTTCACGCTGATCCTCCTGCGCTGGCGCCGCCTGAACGCGCTGCTGCTCGGCGAGGCGGCGGCCGCGCACCTCGGCATCGACGTCGAGCGCGAGAAGCGGATCCTCACCGGGCTCGCGGCGCTGCTGACGTCGGCGGGCGTGGCGATATCGGGGACGATCGGCTTCGTGGGACTGGTCGTGCCACACCTCCTGCGCCTCGCCTTTGGGCCGGACCATCGGCTGCTGCTGCCGGCGAGCATGGTGTACGGCGCGGTCCTCCTCCTCGTCGCGGACCTCGGTGCTCGGTTGGCCGGCGGGATCCCGGTCGGCATCGTGACGGCGTTGATCGGCGCGCCCTTCTTCCTCTGGCTGCTGCGCCGCGCGGTGCGGACCGATGCCTGAGGTCGTCGCGCGGCTCACCGGCGTAGCCGCGGGCTATCCGGGCGGCCGATCGGTCCTGCGTCGCGTCGACCTCGAGCTGGGGGCGGGGGAGCAGGTTGCGCTGCTCGGCGCGAACGGCAGCGGCAAGAGCACGCTCCTGCGCGTGCTCTCCGGCCTGCTGCCGCCGGCCGCCGGCGGCGTCGAGCTCTTCGGGCGGCCGATCCGGTCGTGGCGGCGCGGCGAGCTGGCGCGTCTGGTGACCGTCCTGCCCCAGGGCATGGAGCTGCCCCACGGCTTCCGCGTCTCGGAGGTCGTGGCGCTCGGCCGCATCCCGCACGCGCGAAGCTGGTTCGCGACCTCGGCCGATGACGAGGCCGCGGTCGCCCGGGCCCTCGTCGATGCGGACGTCGAGCAGCTCGCGGACCGCGGCGTTAACGAGCTGTCGGGCGGGGAGCGGCAGCGCGTCCTCGTCGCCCTCGCGCTCGCGCAGGAGCCGCGCCTCCTCCTGCTCGACGAGCCAACCGCGCACCTCGACGTCGCGCATCAGCTGGCGCTGATCGGGCTCCTCGAGCGCCTGCGGCACGCTCGCGGCCTCACCGTCCTCGCCGTGCTCCACGACCTCAACCTGGCCGCGCGCTTCGCGGACCGCGCCGTCATCCTCGACCGGGGGCGCCTGCTGACGGCGGGTGCCGAGAAGGGCCGGTTCGACCTCCATCGGCTTCGCGACGCTTTCGGTGTCCCGATCGCCGAAGCGGTGACCGCGGACGGCCGCCACGTGCTCGCGCCGATGATGCCGGAGACCCCCATCTCGCGGATTCCGGATTGAACCTTTCGGTCGCTGGCTGACTATCACAAGCAGACGGACCGGGCGGGGAGGGTGACGCTGCCTTCATTCGCCGGTGAGCGTGCGTCCGGAAGCAAGGCTTCCGGGCAACATGCTACCGTTCGGCCCCCGGAGCGAGCCGATGCGTAAGGAGGTGGACGCAGAGGGACACATTCGCCGGTTGCCGCGGACCTCATGCTCGCTCATGTGGAGTACAATCCGCGGAATCTTGTGAGGAGAGGATCACTCTCCGGCACCGCCGGAGCACCGGCGACCTTACCTTTCGTGCGCATTCCATGCGCATCCGTACGTTGCCGTTGACTCCGATAAAGAGGGAGATCGATGACAGAAGGGAAATATCTATGGCAGAGCTGAAGCGGACGACGCCGATGCGATTCATGACACTTTTCGCCGTGCTGGCGATCATCACGCTCGCCGCGTGCACTGACGATCCGCAGGCGACGACTGATGAGTCCGACGCTCCGGACCCGTCCGGCTCCGGCGCCGCCGCCACCGGCGGGGCTACGGGTGAACTGGGTACCTACACCCTGGGCATCTTCGAGGACGTGACCACCGACAACGTCTGGGCATTCAACGAAGTGGCAGAAGGCACTGTGTGGAATCAGTACTTCCTGTCGCCGACCCAGGCCGCTGCGTACACGGTCTCCTATCCGGGCATCGAGTTCGTGCCTGACCTCGCCGCTGGCGAGCTCGAGCCTGCGGTGCAGGAGGGCGACTCGTGGGTCGGCGAGTTCACGCTGCGTGACGGCCTCGCATGGTCGGACGGTGAGCCGCTGACCGCGGAGGACTTCGCCTTCACCTGGCAGACGGTCGTTGACACCGGGCTCCAGGGCGGTTGGCTCGACTACACCGACTACGCGCCGGACAACGGGCCCATCACTGCCGTCGAGGCGGTCGATGACGTCACCGTGCGCGTGACCTTCAACGCGCAGCCTGGCCTCGCGATCTGGGGTCCCGGCACGGGCATCACGAACATGCCTGTCCAGCCGATGCACTTCTGGCAGCCGATCGTCGACGAGGCGACCGCCTCTGATGACCCGGCCACGACGCTCATGGCCGCTTCAGGCATCGAGGCTCCCGCGGTCGGCCCGACGGTGGCCGAGGAGTTCGTGGAAGGCAGCCACGCGGCGAGCGTCACGAATCCTGAGTACTACGACGCCGGCGCCGAAAAGACGTCCGGTGGCGTCACCTGGACCGAGGGTCCGTTTGCCGACGACTTCCAGTACCCGCTGTACGGTGGCCAGGAGGCCGGAGTTCTCGCCCTCGCCAACGCCGAGGTCGACTATCTGCTGAATCCCCTCGGGATGCAGCGTGGCTTCCAGGAGCAGGTCGAGAACGATCCCGATCTGACCGCGGTCGTCAACCCGACCAACGGCTATCGCTTCATGGCGTTCAACCACTCCCGCGCTCCGATGAGTGATCCGGCCTTCCGCGATGCGCTGACGGCTCTGATCAACAAGGAGTTCGTGACTGAGAACCTGCTCCAGGGCGTGGCCTTCCCGCTCTACGTCATCCTGCCCGAGGGCAACGTGGCGTGGTACAACCCGGAGGTCGCCGAGGAGCTGGCCACAGTCGGCTACGCAGGTCTCGAGGACCTCGAGCGCAAGCAGATCGCGATCGACCTGCTGACGGAAGCGGGCTACACGTGGGAGACCGCTCCGACCATCGCGGATGGCGTGTTCACTGCCGGGTCAGGGCTCATCGGCCTTGACGGCGAGCCCGTCGGTCAGCTCGAGCTGATCACCCCGACGGCCTCGTACGACCCGCTGCGAGCGACGTTTGCCAGCTACATCTCCGGCGTTGCGCAGGAGATGGGCATCGACCTCGTGGCGATCCCGACGGACTTCACGAAGATCGTGAGCGACGTGTTCACGCTCGACGATGAGAACAACTACACGTCGCCGTTCGACATGTTCATCCTCGGCTACTCGCTCGGTAACGCCGCGTTCCCGACCTTCCATGGTTCGTTCTTCGCCACCGGCGGGGACTCGAACAACACGCAGTACTCCAGCGAGGAGTACGACGCGCAGTCTGCGGCGTTCGACGCGGCGCAGACGCAGGAAGAGGCGTTCGCGGCCATGTGGGAGATGGAGCGCTTGATCGCTGCCGACAAGCCCCATATTCCGCTGTTCGATACCGGAATCCTGGAGTTCTACAGCAACAGGGTCCAGTATCCGTACACCGAGACGCTGTCCGGCCTGCAGTTCCTGTTCGGCTTGCCGAGCTCGGTGGCTGCGGCCCAGTAGTTCAGGGAACGTTCACCTTGTGGGGGCCGGTCCGACGGACCGGCCCCCATTCCTCAACATCCCCACCATCGCGTACACTCGCGGCTCTGTGAGTCGGACCTAGCGGAAGGAGCGCTGCTCCGGGATGTTCAAGTTCTTGGCCGGCCGCCTGCTGCAGATGGCAATCCTCTTCGTCATCTTCCTGAGCCTGATCTGGTTCCTGCTGCAGGCCATGCCCGGCGACATCAGCGACACGCTGATCGGCGATCCGACCATCCCGCTCCAGCAACGCCTCGACCTCCAGGAGCGCCTCGGCCTCGACCAGCCCCTGTGGCAGCAGTACTGGACGTACATCACGAACTTCTTCCAGTGGCCGCCGGAGCTGGGCGTAAGCTTCAGTCGCTATCCAGAGGACGTCTCGGTCGTCCTCTTCAATGCGCTCCCGCGCACGATCGTGCTCTTCCTGTCCGCGACGCTCGTCGCGTTCTGGCTCGGCTTCAAGGCGGGCAAGTTCATCGCCTGGCGCCGTGGCGCCGTTGCCGAGAAGGGCCTGATCATCTCGGGCATCTTCCTCCAGACGATCTTCTACCCATGGTTCGCGATCATCATGCTGTGGCTGTTCGGGTTCTACCTCGGATGGTTCCCCATCGGCCGCTTCATCACCGCGGACGTCTGGCAGGGTTCGGGGCTCGACCCCAACGCGATCTTCCAGCAGATGATTTTTTCCGTCGTCATCGTGACCGTGCTCTACGGCATCGGTCGATGGCTGATCGGGAGGTACTCGCGCAACCTGGTGACGCAGATCCGCGCCAGCCAGGTGCTCGGCATCGTCGCCGTCGGCGCGCTCCTGCTGTTCTGGTGGGTTCGCCCCGAGACCGAGTACGTGGCGGACATCGCCCACCACACGATCCTGCCTGTACTGACGCTCGGACTCGTCGCGTTCGGCGCGACGATGCTCCTGACGCGCAGCGCGATGCTCGAGACGCTCGGCGAGGACTACATCCTGACCGCGCGCGCGAAGGGAATTCCCGACTGGATCATCCGGGACCGGCACGCCGCTCGCAATGCAATGCTGCCGGTGACAACGTCGCTCGTCCTGGCACTCGCGTTCGTCATCGGTGGCGGCATCGTCACCGAGACGATCTTCTCGTGGCCGGGCATGGGCCTCATCTTCCTTCAGGCCATCTCCGTCTCCGACATCCCGCTGGCGGTCGGGGCGCTGGCCATCATCGGCGTCCTTGCCCTGTTCGGGCACCTGATCGCCGACATCCTCTACGCGGTCCTCGATCCAAGAATCCGCATTGCATGAGCGTGCTGAGATGACTCTTCCCGACAACCAGGTCCAAAACCCAGAGCTGGGGGTCCAGGTCCCCGGCGCCACCGTCAAGCAGCTGACGCAAGGTCGGGACCTGTCGAACGTGCCGATGTGGCGAATCCGGCTGCGGCTCATGCGGCGCTCGTTCGCCACGACCTGGGGTCTCTTCCGCGAGAACCGGCTGGGGATGTTCGGGCTGGCGCTCATCCTCGTGTTCGTGCTGATGGCCGTCGCCCACCCGATCCTGATGTCGACGGTCTGGGATCCGGCCGTCTACGACCCGGTCATCGGCTATGACGCGGTGACCACGGAGTTCACCGTCGTCGAGGACGGCATGGTCACCGATCCGGCGACCGAGATCGAGCAGACACAGGCCCGACTGAAGCTGAACCCGACCGTCGATGCCGGCGAGGTCGTGAGCATCCCGACGCAACCGGCACCCCCGTCGATCAGCGGAGAACATGCCCACTGGCTTGGCACCGATGTGCGTGGCCGCGACATCCTGTCGCAGCTGCTCTTCAGCACCCGCGCCGCCTTCATGCTCGGCGCGGTCGCCGCCCTGACGACCGTCCTCATCGCGACCACGGTCGGCGCGGTGGCGGCCTACTTCGGCGGTTGGATCGACAGCGGTCTGATGCGCTTCGCCGACCTGATCCTGCTGATGCCGCTGCTCCCGGTGCTGATCCTGCTGAGCGCAATGCTCGAGATCACGATGGTGACACTGGGGGTGATGATCGGTGTCCTCTCGGGATTCGGGGGCGTTGCGATCGTCCTCAAGTCGCAGGCCCTGTCGATCAAGGTCAAGTCGTACATCGACGCGGCGCGCGTCGCGGGCGGAAGCGACTGGCACGTGATCTTCAAGCACATCGTGCCGAACGTGCTGCCGCTGAGCTTCCTGTACATGATGTTCGGCGTGACCGAGGCAATCGCCATCGAGTCCACCCTCTCGTTCTTCGGGCTCCTCAACGTGGACATGACCTGGGGGCTCATGATCGAGAGCGCTCGGAGCAACGGCTACCTGCTCAGCGGCACGAGCTACTGGTGGCTGCTCTTCCCGGCCGGCCTCGCGGTGTCCTTCCTGTGCTTCGCCTTCTTCCTCGTCGGCCGAGGCATGGATGAGGTGATCAATCCCCGGCTTCGCGCCCGAGGATGAGCATCGCGGAGCCAGCGGCAGCAGCGTCCCTCGAGGAGCTGGAAGCCCGCCAGATCGATCCCACCCGGCCACTGCTCGAGGTGGATCGGCTGGTCATGCACTACAAGATCAAGGCCGGCGAGGTCTCGGCCGTCGAGGACGTGTCGTTCACGGTCCACGAGGGCGAGTCCGTCGGCCTGGTCGGCGAGTCGGGCTGCGGCAAGACCTCGATCGCGCTCTCCCTGCTGCGGCTGCTGCCCTCAAACGCCGAGTTCATCTCCGGCGAGATCCGCCTCAACGGCGAGGACCTGCTCTGGCTGAGCCCGGAGGAGATGCGCCAGCGACGGTGGAAGGAGATCGCGATGGTCTTCCAGGGGGCGATGAACTCCTGGAACCCGGTGTATCGGGTCGGCGACCAGATCCGCGAGACGCTCGACACGCACTACCGCGGCGTCATGAACTACGACGAGCAGCGGGCGCACATGGAGAAGCTGTTCACCGCGGTCGGCCTGCCGCCGACGATGCTGGACCGATACCCGCACGAGTTCTCCGGCGGCATGCGCCAGCGCGCGGTCATCGCGATGGCACTCGCCTGCAGCCCGCAGCTGATCATCGCCGACGAGCCGACCACCGCGCTCGACGTCATCGTCCAGGACCAGATCCTCAAGGAGCTCAAGCGGATCCAGCGGGAGCTGGGGATGTCGATCATCTACATCAGCCACGACATCGCGGTCATCGCCGAGGTCACCGACTCGCTCGGCGTGATGTACGCCGGAAAGCTCGTCGAATACGGCAAGACGTCCGACATCTTCGCGCGGCCCCGCCATCCGTACGCCTACCTGCTGCTGCGCTCGACGCCCTCGATCACCGGGCCACGCCGCAAGCTGTCTCCGCTCCAGGGCGAGCCGCCGGACCTGTTCCGGCCGCCGACGGGCTGCCGCTTCCACCCGCGCTGCCCGTTCGCCACCGAGGTCTGCGCGACCGAAGAGCCGCCGCTGGCGGACATCGGCGGCGGCCACCGCGTCGCGTGCTGGCATCACGACCAGGTGCCCGAGCTCGAGGAAGCCCTCCAGCGATGACGATCTCCGACACCGTTCCCGAGGCGACGTCCAAGCCGTCCGGCAACCCACCGCTCGTCGAGGTCACGGACCTCGAGATGCGGTTCCCGATCTCGCGCGGCCTCTTCCGGGCGCCGACCGAATTCGTCCACGCCGTCGACGGCATCAGCTTCGAGATCGCCCCCGGCGAGAGCCTCGGCCTCGTCGGCGAGTCCGGCTGTGGGAAGTCGACGACCGCCCGCATGCTCGTGAAGCTCGTCGAGCCGACGGGCGGCAGCGTCGTCTTCCGCGACGGGGACTATGAGCGCGACGTGGCGACGCTCAAGGGCCGGGAGGTCAAGGAGTACCGCCGCCGGGCGCAGATGATCTTCCAGGACCCGTACGAGTCGATGAATCCGCGCCGCACGATCTTCGACACGATCAGCGAGCCGATGGCGGTCCAGAAGGTCGGATCGACGCCCGAGCGCGAGACCCGCGTCCTGGCGCTGCTTCGCCTCGTCGGCCTCGTGCCGCCGGAGAATTTCCTCTTCCGCTATCCGCACGAGCTGTCGGGCGGCCAGCGCCAGCGCGTTGCGATCGCCCGCGCCCTGGTCATGAACCCGAGCTTCGTCGTCGCCGACGAGCCGACCTCGATGCTGGACGTCAGCATCCGGATTTCGATCATGGAGCTGATGTCCGGGTTGGCCCGCGAGTTCCGCGTCTCCTACCTCTACATCACCCACGACCTCGCCGTGGCGCGCTACATGTGCGACCGGATCGCGGTGATGTACCTCGGCAAGATCGTCGAGATGGGTCCGACCGAAGAGATCCTGCTGCGACCGAAGCACCCGTACACGAAGGCGCTGCTCTCCGCGGTGCCCGTCCCGGATCCGTCGATCAGGCGCACGCCCGTCCAGATCAAGGGCGGCATCAGCAAGGCGATCAACCCGACGCCCGAGTGCCGGTTCATCCAGCGCTGTCCGTTCGCCGCCGAGGTGTGCCGCACGAACCCGCACCCGCCGCTCGAGGAGAAGGAGCCGGCGCACCTCGTCGCCTGCTACCGCGCCGACGAGATCGAAGGTCTCGTGGAGGAGGCCGCCAGGCAGGCCGAGGCCGCCACGGCCTGAGCGTCAGGCGTTCGTGTCCCGGACCGGATCGGTCTGGATGTCGACCTGCTCGCTGCCGTCCGCGCGCGTGGTGCGTGTCACGTGGATGTGCGGGTGCGTCTCGTCGCCGACCTGCTCCTTGGCAACGCTGACCATGACGTGCTCGTCGACATCGGTCAGGCGCTCCTCGTCGGGGAGTGCCGAGTTCGGGACCGTGCCGAACAGCGCGTAGCTCACGAAGACCCAGCCGACCGCGATCACCGGGATCCCGAAGAGCGCGCCCCAGACGCCGGCGACCTGTGCGCCGACTAGCAACCCGACGAGCACCAGAATCGGGTGGAGCCCGAGGGCGTCCCGCATGAGGCGTGGCTGGAGCCAGTTGACGATGATCGTCTGCGCGACGATCAGGATGATCGCGACCGGCAGCGCCGAGCTGCCGAAGACCGCGGCGCCGACGATCGGCGGCACGAGCGCCAGCGGCGGCCCGAAGAACGGGATCAGCATCGCCAGCGCGCTGATCGTGGCCCACACGAAGAGGTACGGGATGCCGAAGATCGTGCCGACGACGGCCACGAGCAGTCCCTGGATGACGGCGAGAATGAGCTGCGCGCGCAGGAACCCGCCGAAGGCACGGACCGTGCTGCGCTCGAAGAGGTCGGCCTCGTCACGATAGCGACGCGGAACCGCCGATCGCAGGCGCGGGAGGATCCGTCGCGAGTCCATGAGCATGTAGAGCGACAGGAAGATGATCAGCAGCAGTGACCCGAGTGCCGCGATCGTGATGCCGGCGATCGCCTGGGCCTGGTCCACGATCTGCGCGCCGAGCACGCCGACCTGCTCCTCGGCGCCGATGTAGAGGTCGGTGAGGTCGACGCGCAGCCGACCGAGCTCGAGGCTGCCCTCCCAGTCCGCGAGCGTCGAGAGGATCACGGCGCGGCTGTCGGGGTAGCTCTCGGCCATATCGGCGACCTGCTGGGTGATCGCAGCCCCGGTGTAGAAGAGCGCGAAGCCGAGCACGACCATCACGAGCAGGTAGGTCGTCAGCACCACCGGCCCGCGTGGCGCGTTCAGCCGCTCCTCGAGCCAGGCGACGAGCGGCGACATCACGAAGGCCAGCAGCCACGCCAGGAAGAGGATCAGCAGGATCGAGGCGAAGCCGCTGAGCACGCCGATCACGCGATCCGCCAGCAGCAGTCCGAAGTAGAGGCTGCCGAGCGCCAGGAAGACGATCATCCAGCGCCGCTCGCGCGGGCCGAAGCCGCCGGTGCCGACCTCGACCTTCTGCTCGCTCATGAGCTCACGCGCACCCCGACGCCCACGGCGGCGCGGACCTCGGCCATGGTGGCGTCCAGGATCGGCCGCACCTTCTCGGCCCCCGCCCCCAGCGTCTCCTCGACCACGGCGGGGTCGGCGGCCAGCGCGAGGCGCTTCTCGCGCATCGGCCGGAAGTGCTCGATGATCCGCTCGGCCAGCAGCCCCTTCGTGTCGACGCAGCCGGTCCGCGCGGTGCGCTCGCCGTCCTGAATCTCGAGGTAGTCGCTGCCGAAGAACCGATGCAGCTGGCAGACATTGCAGATCTCCGGGCGGCCCGGGTCGGTGCGCTTGATGCGCAGCGGGTCGGTGACCATGCTCATCACGAGGCGTCGGATTTCGTCGGGCTCGGCGAAGATCGGGATCGTGTTGCCGGCGCTCTTGCCCATCTTGCGCACGCCGTCGATGCCGATGACGACCGGCGCATCGGTGTAGACCGGCTGCGGTTCCGGGAAGATCTCGCCGTAGCGGCGGTTGAAGGCACGCACGACCTCGCGGCTCAGCTCGAGGTGCGCCGCCTGGTCCTTGCCGACCGGCACGCGGCTGGCCTTGTAGATGACGATGTCGGCGGCCTGCAGGATCGGGTAGTCGAGGAGGCCGAGGCTGTTCTCCTTGCCATCCTCCCGCGCCTCCTTGTAGGTCGGGTTGCGCTCGGCCCACGGGACCGGGACGCAGGTGTTGAAGATCCAGGCCAGCTCGGCGTGCTCGGGGAAGTCCGACTGGCGGATCAGCGCGCAGCGGTCCGGCTCGAGCCCGACGGCGAGCAGGTCGAGGACCATCTCGTGCGTCAGCCGGCGCAGCTCCGCTCCGTCGTGGACCGTGGTCAGCGCGTGCAGGTCGACGATGCCGTAGATCGTCTCGTACTCGTCCTGCATCGCAACGTAGTTCACCTGGGCGCCGAGGTAGTTGCCGAGGTGCGACGCGCCGGAGGGCTGGATCCCGCTGAAGACGCGCTCCCGCACGGGGTGCTCGGCGGCGCGCGGAGCATCGAGGGTCTGGCTCATGGGACCCCGGAGTGTACCCGCTAGGTCACGTCGCGCGCCCGAACCACGACGGTCGACGCGACCAGGCCGGCGACGAGGTAGGCCGCCACGACGAGCGTGGCGACGGCCGGAGCGATGTCGAGTGCGGCCCCGCCGAGCTGTGGGGGCAGCTCCGGTCCGAACGAACTGGCGAGCGCACCGGCGTTGGGGCCGATGAGCCCGCGCGCGATCGCCTCGACCACCGGCGAGGCGCCCGAGAGCGTGACGACGAGGGTCTCGATCACGAATGCATAGGCCAGCCCGAGGCCGATGGCGAGGCCGGTGGCTCGAAGCAGGAACCCGAGCGCGAGTCCGATTGATCCCCACGCACCGACGATGAGCCAGCCGGCACCGAGGCCGGCCACGATCTCGTCGAACGGCGGCAGCACGATCTCCGTCCCCTCGAGTGCGGCCACCAGCGCACTGCCGGCGAGCGCGGCGAGGAACGTGGCGAGGGTCATCACCGCCAGGACGATCGCGAGGGCTCCCGCCTTGGCCGCGATCATCGCCACGCGCGGCCGGCCCTGCACGAGGAGTGTGGCCACGGTACGCCAGCCATACTCGCGGGCCGACATCAGCGCGCCCAGGACCAGGGCCAGCGCGCCGCCCAGGCCGGCCAGCATCGTCAGCGCGTTGCCGACAAACGCCTCTGCCTCGAGCGTCGCGAGGAGCGCGGCACGCTCCGCCTCGCCGAAGCCGCTCTCGTCGGGCGGTGCCTGGAGGACGAGCCAGATCACGAGGTAGCCGAGCAGGAGCTCGACGAGCGCCACGATGACGATGAGGATCGTCGTCGCCCACGACCGCCAGGCCTTGAGCAGCTCGGCGCGCAGCGGTCCCATCAGCCGAGCTCCCTCCCGGCGGCGGGCTCGCCGGTGAGCTGCATGAACGCCTCCTCCAGAGATCGGGACGTCGCGCGCAGCTCGACGAGGTCGACCGATGCCTGGACGAGTGCCCGCGCGATTGCCGGCGCGTTGGCGGGATCGGTCGCCACGTCGAGGCCGTCGTCGGTCATCGCGACCGACTCGACGCCGTCAACCGCGCGCACGACGTCGGCCGCGCGGTCCAGCGGCGAGGCGACGATGTGCAGCCGGCCACCGGTGCCGCGCAGCTCGCTCATCGTCTCCTCGTGGAGCAGCCGGCCGTGGTGGATGATGCCGATGCGGTCGCAGACCTGCTCCACCTCGGCCAGCAGGTGGCTCGACAGGAGCACCGTGCGCCCGGAGTCCGCGAGGTCGCGGATGATGCCGCGCATCGCCGCGATGCCGTACGGGTCGAGGCCGTTCGTCGGCTCGTCGAGCAGGTAGAGGGCCGGGTCCTTCATGAAGGCCGCGGCCAGTCCCAGGCGTTGACGCATGCCGAGCGAGTAGCCCGAGACCTTGTCACCGGCACGGTCGGCGAGGCCGACGCGCTCCAGGGCCGGATCGATCTGCGCCGGATCCGTGCCGGCGTACCGCGCCAGGACCACGAGGTTGTTGCGGCCGGACAGATACGGGTAGAAGGCCGGTGCCTCGACCACCGCCCCGACGCGGCGCAGCGCATCGGGTGACCCGGCCGGCGCGCCGAGGACCGTCGAGCTCCCTTCGGTCGGCCGGATCAGGCCGAGAACCAGCCGAAGGAACGTCGTCTTGCCGGCGCCGTTCGGGCCGATGAGCCCGTAGACCTCGCCGGGTCGGAGGTGCAGGTTGACGTGATCGAGCGCGAGCACGTGCTTGCCGTAGCGCCGGGTCAGGTCCCGGGTCTCGATGACCCCATTGGCACTCATCGGCCGCATTGTGCCATCGCCGGCCGGCGGTAGAATCGCCGGACCTTGACGAGCCTGGCGGATTTCGCCCGCAGCCGGACCGATGCGGCGAGCCCGCACCGGAGGATCGGCAGTGCCGTCGAATACGTGCCGGTCATCGGTTCCACGAACGACCGCGCCCGCGAGCTCCTTGCGACGGCCGGTGGCGACGGGTCGGTGGTCGTCGCCGACCAGCAGACCGCCGGCCGCGGGAGGCGCGGGCGGACCTGGGAGTCGCCGCCGGGGACCAACCTCTACCTGAGCGTGGCGCTCGAGCCCGACCTCGCAGCCGCCGACGCGTGGCGCCTCGGCCTCGCCACCGCTCTCGCCGTCGCCGAAGCCTGCGAGACGGTCGCGCCGGTCGCGCTGAAGTGGCCGAACGACGTCGTCTCCGCCGCCGACGGCCGCAAGCTCGGCGGGCTGCTGATCGAGACGATGGCCGAGGCCGATCGCCTGCGCGGCGCGGTGCTGGGGATCGGCATCAACGTGAACTGGCTCCGCGCCGAGATGCCGCCGAAGCTCCAGGCCACCGCCACCTCGCTCGCCGACCTCGCCGGCGCGCCGGTCGATCGCGCGGTGGTCCTGGCGAGCCTGCTCGACGCCCTGGAGGCCGAGATCGCCGCGGTCGTGGCCGGCGACTCGCCGCTCGCGCGCTACCGGGCCCGCTGCTCGACGCTCGGCTCGACGGTCGCGGTGGGGACGACGGACGGCCCGCTGACCGGACGCGCCGTCGACCTCGACGAGACCGGCGCGCTCGTGGTCGAGGACGGCGACGGCCGTCGCCACACGGTCACCGGCGGCGAGGTGACGCGGGTCCGGCCGGCGGTGCCGGCGTGAGCCTCGAGGCACGCCGTCGCGCACCGCGACGCGGCGAGCCCGACCCCGATCTCGCCGACGTGCGCGCCGCCCAGCGCGACCGCGCCGCGTTCGGCCCGCTCTATCGCCGTTACCTCGACCGCGTCTACGGCTACTCCTTCTACCTGCTCGGCGACCACCACGACGCGGAGGACGTCACCGAGCGCACCTTCGTCGCCGCGCTGGCCGCCATCGACGGCTATCGCGACGAGGGCGCGACCTTCCGTGCCTGGCTGTTTCGGATCGCGCACAACCAGCTGGCCAACGCGCTCCGCTCGCGGCAGCGCCAGCGCGCGGCCTCGCTCGACGCCGTCCCCGAGCTGCTCGCGCATACCGACCCGGCCGGGCTGCTCAGCCTCGCGGAGGAGGCCCGCGGGCTGCGGCGCGCGCTCGACCAGCTGCCCGACGACCGCCGCCAGGTCGTCGTGCTGCGCTTCGTGGACGGGCTCTCGGCGCGCGAGATCGGTGCGGTCCTCGGCCGCAGCGAGGGCGCCGTGCGGGTGCTCCAGCATCGCGCCCTGCGCCAGCTCGCCAAGATGATCGGCGACGGACGCCACGGGCCGACGGTGTAACGTTTCACGCTTCCCGGTGTTAGCAGAGGCGTGATGACCCTTCGTCCAACCCCCGCCGAGCGGCTCGACCGCGCGGTCGATGCGGTGCTGGCCGGCTCGCCGGCCACGGTCGCGGCAGCCGTCGCGGGCGTCGGCCGGGCCGATCGTCCGCTCGTCGACGCCGCCGCCACGATGCGCGCGACGTTGGCCCCCTCGCTGGTGGCGCCACGCTTCGAGGCCCGCCTCGGCGCCCGCCTGGCGGGTGTGAGCGGCACGCCGTGGATCCTGCGCCACCCCGGGCGCCTGATCGTGACCGGCGCGGTCGGATCGGCGGTCGGGGTCGGCGTGACCGCCTATGCCGTGTGGCGCAGCCGCACGGCGCATCGGCTCCTGCATCGGTAGACGGAGGCCGCTGCATTGCCGATCAAGTTCCCGTTCAGCCGCCGCGCGGCGCCCTCGGATGCCTGGACGAAGTGCCCGAGCTGCGACGCGCAGGTCTTCAGCCGGCAGCTCGAGCGCACCCTGCGCCTCTGCCCGTCGTGCGGGCACCACTTCCGGATGTCGATCGGAGAGCGGATCGACATGCTCCTCGACCCGAATAGCTTCGAGGAGCGCGACGCCGGCATCGAGGCCGTGGACCGCCTCGGATTCCATGACGACCGCCCGTATCCCGATCGGCTCGAGGCCGCGCGGGTCAAGACCGGCCTGCGCGACGCGCTGGTGTGGGGGATCGGCGAGGTCGAGGGCATCCGGGTCGCGATCGCGATCTTCGACTTCCGGTTCATGGGCGGCAGCATGGGCAGCGTCGTCGGCGAGAAGCTGGCGCGCTGCTTCGAGACCGCGCTGGAGGAGCGCATCCCGGCGATCGTCGTCAGCGCCTCCGGCGGCGCGCGGATGCAGGAGGGGACGCTGTCGCTGATGCAGCTGTCGAAGACGACCGCGCCGCTCGTGCGGCTCGACGAGTCCGGCGTTCCCTTCATCGCGATCCTGACCGATCCGACCACCGGTGGGGTCTTTGCCAGTTTCGCCAGCCTCGGTGACGTGATCCTCGCCGAGCCGAAGGCGCTCATCGGCTTCGCCGGCGCTCGGGTCGCCTCCGACACCGTCGGCGAGGAGCTGCCGGAGGGCTTCCAGACCGCCGAATTCCTGCTCGCCCATGGATTCGTCGACGCTGTCGTGCCGCGACCCGAGCTGCGGAACGCGCTCGGCCGCCTCCTCCGCCTCCTGCCGGTGCCGGTCGCAGCCGATGCGCTGCCCGACGACGATCGCTCGTGGGGGCCGATCGGCGCCCTCTCCGGCCTCGCCGAGCGCCTCGGCGGCGCGGTGAGCGAGACGATCGGCATCGACGTCGAGGCCGAGCCGGGGGGCAACGGCCGTCGAGCGCCGGGCGAGGCGCCGGAGCCCGCGATCGCCGACGACACGGAGACGCGCCAGTGAGCGACACGATCCTTCGCGCCGACGCACCGAGCCCCGAGGCGATCGAGGCTGCCTGGCGCCACGTCCAGCTGGCCCGGCATCCGCAGCGGCCGCGCACCCTCGACCTCGTGCCGCACATCTTCACCGGGTTCTTCGAGCTCCACGGCGATCGCGCCTTCGGCGACGACCCGGCCATCGTCGGCGGCCCGGCGCTGCTCGAGGGGCGGCCGGTGATGATCGTCGGGCACCAGAAGGGGACCGATACCGAGTCGAACATCGCCCGCAACTTCGGCTCGCCCCACCCCGAGGGCTTCCGCAAGGCGCAGCGCCTGATGCGGCTGGCCGACAAGCTCGGCATCCCGATCGTCACCTTCCTCGACACGGCCGGGGCGTTCCCCGGTCCGGCGGCCGAGGAGCGCGGCCAGGCCGAGGCGATCGCGTCGAGCATCAAGCTGATGACGGGGCTCCAGGTGCCGATCGTCGTCGTCGTGCTCGGCGAGGGCGGCTCCGGCGGGGCGCTGGCGATCGGCGTCGGCGATGTGGTCCTCGCGCTCGAGAACGCGGTCTACTCGGTGATCAGCCCGGAGGGCGCCTCCTCGATCCTGTGGCGCTCGCGCGACGAGGCACGCACCGCGGCGGCCGCGATGCGGATGACCGCCGAGGACCAGCTCGAGCTCGGCGTCGTCGACGCGATCATCCCCGAGCCGGGCGATGGCGCCCACACCGACCCTGCGGCCACCGCTCGCGCCATCCGCGACGCGATCCTCACGTCCCTTCGCGACCTCGCCGGACGCGACACGGCCGAGCTTCTCTCCAGCCGCTATGCTCGCCTGCGCGGCATGGGCGCCTATCTCGAGACCGGGGCGGTGTCGAGCCGCCCGCCGGCGGCGCCGTCACTGCGTCACCGGATCGGTCGGATCCTTCGTCTGCCGGGGGTCCCCAGCCGGCCGCGCTGGAGCGAGATCTGGCCGAGCGCTGACGACGACGCCGAGACCGAGAGGGGCGCATGACCGATACCGACCACGCCCTCGAGGCGATCAGGGTCGCCGCAGAGCGGCTCGTGCCCGAGCTCACCGAGCGCCTGCGTCGCCACGGGCTGGGCGAGATCGAGGTCTCCCACGGCGACCTGCGCCTGCGCGTCGCCGCCGCTCCCGGCTCGCCGGCTTCGGCCGCGAAGGCCCCCGCAACCCAGACTCCCGCGGCGACGCCGGTTGGGGCCGCCGAGCCGCGGGCCAACACGGTCGGGGTCGCCTCGCCGGCGGTCGGCTTCTTCGTCTACGCCGACGGCCTCGGCCCGGGCCTGGAGGTCGCCAAGGGCGACGAGCTCGGGCACGTCGAGATGCTCGGCGTCCGCCACGACGTCCGCGCGCCGCGCGGCGGCAAGGTCGGCCACCTCGTGGCCGAGAGCGGGGAGGCCGTTGAATACGGCCAGGTCGTCCTCGAGCTCGAGACGGCCGAGGCTGCGCGATGACGCTTGCGCTCCTCTTCAGCCCGCAGGGCTCGCAGTCGGTCGGGATGGGCCGTGAGCTTGCCGAGCGCTCTCCGGCCGCGGCCGCGGCCTTCGCGGAGGCCGATGCCACACTCGGCTGGTCCGTCTCGGACGCGTGCTGGAACGGGCCGGCCGACCGCCTCGACGACACGCGCCAGACCCAGCCGTGCCTGCTCACGACGTCGGTCGCGGCCTTCCGCGCGCTCGGCGAAGCGGCCGACCCGGCGCCGGCGATCGTCGCCGGGCACTCCGTCGGCGAGTACGCCGCCCTCGTGGCCGCCGGGGTCCTCGAGCTGCCGGCCGCGCTGCGCCTCGTGGCGCTTCGCGCCGAGCTGATGGCCGGCGCCGGGGAGGGCGGCATGGCGGCCGTGCTCGGGCTCGACCGCGACGCGGTCCAGGCGGTCGTCGACGGCCTGGCACGGCCCACCGAGCTGGTCGTCGCCAACGACAACGCCCCCGGCCAGGTCGTCGTCTCGGGCCGCCACGAGGCGCTCGAGCTCGTCGAGGAGGCGATGCGATCCGCCGGGGCCCGCCGCGTCCTGCGGCTGTCGGTCTCGGGCGCGTTCCACTCGCCGATGATGGCGGGCGTGGCCGAGCGGCTGGCCGAGGCGTTCGAGGAGCGAGACCTGGCGCGACGCGCGCGTGCCGGTCATCAGCAACGTCAGCGCCGAGCCGCTGACCGAGGCGACGCGCATCCGCGCGCTGCTTGCCGAGCAGGTTCGCTCGCCGGTCGAGTGGGTCGCGTGCGTGCGCCGCATGGTCGACGACGGCGTCGACGTGATGATCGAGTGCGGCGCCGGTGCCGCGCTCGTCGGGATGGTGAAGCGCATCGCGCCCGAAGTCACGACCGCGACGGTCACCGATGCGGCGAGCCTCGACGCGGCGGTCGAGCTCGTCGGCCAGCGGGTCACCGCCTGATGCCCGTCACCAAGGTCCTGATCGCCAACCGTGGCGAGATCGCCGTCCGCATCCTGCGCGCGTGCCGCGACCTCGGCCTGCCGGCGGTCGTCGCCTTCAGCGAGGCCGATCGGGACACGCTGGCCGTGCGCCTCGCCGACGAGGCGATCTGCATCGGTCCGGCCGAGGCGCGCAAGAGCTACCTGAACCAGCCCGCGGTCATCAGCGCGGCGATGATCACCGGCTGCGACTCCGTCCATCCGGGCTACGGGTTCCTCAGCGAGGACGCGACCTTCGCGGAGGCCTGCGCGGCGCACGATCTCACCTTCATCGGCCCCAGGCCGGAGGTCCTCGAGCGATTCGCCAGCAAATACGCGGTGCGCCGCATGCTGGCCGCCAACGGGCTCCCGACCGTGCCCGGCAGCCGCGGCATCGTCACCGACCTGGGCGACGCGCTCGAGCAGGCCGGCGAGGCGGGCTACCCGGTCCTCCTGAAGCCGTCGGCCGGTGGCGGGGGACGCGGGATGCGCCTGGTGCGGAGCACGCGCGAGATGGAGACGTCGCTGCCCCTGGCCCGCTCGGAGGCTCAGGCCGCCTTCGGCGACGACAGCATCTACTTCGAGAAGTGGATCGAGGAGTCGCGCCACGTCGAGGTGCAGGTCATCGTCGACCGCCACGGCAACGGCGTCCACCTCGGCGAGCGCGACTGCAGCGTGCAGCGGCGGCACCAGAAGATCATCGAGGAGGGCCCGTCACCGGCGATGGACGACGCGAGCCGAGAGCGGCTTCGCGACCTCGCCATCCGCAGCGTCGTGGCGGCGGGATACGAGAGCGCCGGTACTCTCGAGTTCCTCCTCGACGCGGAGGGCAACTTCTACTTCATCGAGATCAACTGCCGCATCCAGGTCGAGCACCCGGTGACCGAGGCGCTGACTGGCGTCGACATCATCGCGGAGCAGATCCGGATCGCGGCGGGGGAGCCGCTCAGCCTGCGCCAGGATTCGATTGTCTTCCGCGGCCACGCGATCGAGTTCC
Organism: uncultured Chloroflexia bacterium; assembly: GCA_963840145.1. Lineage (GTDB taxonomy): Bacteria > Chloroflexota > Limnocylindria > QHBO01 > QHBO01 > JACDBZ01. The sequence continues at coordinate 523,511 of CAWIXR010000004.1, read as the reverse complement.
GCATCAACGCCGAGGACCCCGGCGACAACTTCTCGCCGCAGACTGGTGAGATCGAGTCGCTGGCGTTGCCGGGCGGTCCCGGCGTCCGCGTCGACACCCACCTCTACCCCGGCTACGAGGTGCCGCCGTTCTACGACAGCCTGCTCGCCAAGCTGATCGTGTGGGGCGACACGCGCGAGATCGCGCTGGCGCGCTCCCGGCGCGCCCTCGCCGAGTTCGAGGTCGGCGGTGTGAAGACGAACATCCCGTTCCACCGCGGCATCATCGACAACGACGCGTTCCTCGACGCGCGGGTCAGCACCAACCTGCTCGATCGGGTCGGGCCGGCCGCCTTCGTGCCAAGCTAGCGAACCCGAGCCTGGAGAGCCATGACCACCGATACCCAACCCACCCTGGCGCTGCCGCTCGAGGCGGCCGAGATCATGCGCATCCTCCCGCATCGGTATCCGTTCCTGCTCGTCGACCGCGTCATCGAGCTCGAGCCGGGGAAGCGGGCGGTGGCGATCAAGCAGGTGAGCGCCAACGAGCCGCAGTTCACCGGGCACTTCCCCGGTCGGCCGATCATGCCCGGGGTGCTGATGGTCGAGGCACTGGCCCAGACCGCCGGGATCGCGGTCCTGACCCTCGACGAGTACCGCGGCAAGATCGGCCTCTTCGCCGGCATCGACGAGTGCCGCTTCCGGCGGATGGTCCTGCCGGGCGACACGCTGCGGCTGGAGGTGACGGTCGAGAAGCTGCGCGGCATGTTCGGCCGGGTGAAGGCGGTGGCAAGCGTCGACGACGAGGTCGCCGTCGAGGCGACCCTGAGCATCATCATCCCGCGCGACCAGGAGATCGGCGGAGGTGAGACCGGTGCGTGACGGTGAGCGCCGGGTGGTCGTGACCGGCATGGGCGCCCTCACGCCCGTCGGCAACGACGTGCCCAGCTTCTGGGACGCGCTCATCAACGGGCGCAGCGGAATCACCCGCATCACCTCCTTCGACCCGGTTCGGACCGCGGCGAAGGTCGCCGGCGAGATCCGCGACTGGGATGCCGAGTCGGTGATGCCGAAGAAGGAGATTCGGCGCAACGACCGATACGTGCACTACGCCTGGGCCGCCGTCGTCGAGGCGATGGCCGATGCGGGCCTGCCGAACCCGATCACCGACGAGGCGCTTGCGTGGCGCACGGGCGCGATCATCGGCTCGGGGATCGGGGGCATCAACACGATGATCCGCGACATCATCGAGGCCAACGAGCACGGCATCGAGCGCGTGGGCCCGTTCCTGGTGACCGCGCTGATCCCGGACATGGGCGCGGGGTACGTGGCGATCTACGCGAACGCGCGCGGACCGAACTACGCGACCGTCAGCGCCTGCTCGAGCGCGAACCACGCGATCGGCGACTCGCTGAACATCATCCGCCGTGGGGACGCGGACGTGATGATCGCCGGTGGCGCGGAGGCGGGCATCGGCGAGATCCCGGTGGCCGCCTTCAGCGCGATGCGCGCGCTGTCCACGAAATGCAACGAGGAGCCCGAGAAGGCCTCGCGACCGTTCGACGCGGAGCGCGACGGCTTCGTGATGGGCGACGGCGCCGGCATCCTCGTGCTCGAGGCGCTCGACCACGCGCGCGCCCGCGGCGCGACGATCCACGGCGAGGTGGTCGGCTACGGCGCCACCGACGACGCGTCGCACATCACGCTGCCCGCACCCGGCGGCCGTGGAGCGGTCCAGTCGATGCGCGTCGCGATCGCCGATGCGGGGCTGGAGCCTTCCGACGTCAGCTACATCAACGCCCACGGCACCTCGACGCCGCCGAACGACCGATCCGAGACGGCCGCGATCAAGACCCTCTTCGGTGAGCGGGCCTACCAGGTCCCGGTGAGCAGCACGAAGTCGATGACCGGCCACCTGATGGGAGCCGGCGGCGGGATCGAGGCGATCGCCACGATCCAGACGCTGAAGACCGGCATCATCCCGCCGACGATCAACCTCGACCACCCCGATCCCGATTGCGACCTCGACTACGTTCCGCACGAGGCCCGGCAGGTCGACGGGCTCGAGGTCGGCATGAGCAACAGCTTCGGTTTCGGCGGCCACAACGCCACCCTCGTCTTCCGACGGTACGACGGCGCGTGAACGACGAGCCTCAGCCGGAGCCGATCCTGGCGGCGATCGACCTGCTTGCGCCGGCCTTCGCCGACGCCGAGCTCGACGAGCTCGAGCTGACGCTGGGCGACCTGCACGTGCGGCTGGCGAAGCCGCGAGCCCTCGCGCCCGTCGCCGCGGCTGCCGCACCGGCCGAGGCACCGAGCGCGGCCCCCGCTCCCTCGACCGACGGCCTGACCCCGTTCGGCGAGCCGGCCCCGGGGATGCGCTTCGTGAGCGCGCCGCTGACGGGCGTCTGGTACCCCGCGCCGTCGCCAGGCGCGCGCCCGTATGTCAACGAGGGGGACGAGATCGCCAACGGCCAGGTCATCGGCCTGATCGAGGCGATGAAGCTGTTCAACGAGATCAAGTCGGATGCCTCCGGCCGAATCGCCCGCGTCCTCGTGGAGAACGGGACGCTGGTGAAGCGGAAGCAGCCGCTGCTGGAGGTCGACCCCCGATGAGCACCCGCACGAATGCCCTGATCACCGGATGGGGGATGTACGCGCCGTCGCGCGTGATGACGAACGACGAGCTCGCGAAGATGGTCGACACCAGCGACGAGTGGATCGTGAGCCGCACCGGGATCCGCGAGCGCCGGATCGCGGCCGACGACGAGACGACGACGTCGATGAGCGTGAACGCCGCGCGCGACGCGCTGGCCGTGGCCGGCGTCGACCCCTCCGAGGTCGACCTCGTCATCCTCGCCACCTGCACGCCGGACTACCCGCTGCCGGCAAGCAGCGTTCTCGTGGCGACTGAGCTCGGCGCCACGAATGCCGCGGGGTTCGACCTCCAGGCGGCGTGCTCGGGCTTCCTGTTCGGGTACGCGGCGGGCACGAGCTTCATCGGCAGCGGGATGTACCGCAACGTGCTCGTCATCGGTGTCGAGATCCTCAGCCGCTTCCTGGACTTCACCGATCGCAGCACTTGCGTGCTGTTCGGCGATGGCGCCGGGGCGGTGCTGCTCCAGGCATCGGACCAGCCCGGCGGGATGCTCGGCGTCGACCTGTTCAGCGACGGGACCGGCTGCGAGGGGATCATCGTGCCGGCCGGCGGGACGATCAACCCGCCCTCGCACGAGACGGTCGACGCGCGGATGCACAAGATCAAGATGCTCGGCAGCGAGGTCTATAAGTACGCCACGCGCCAGATGGGCGAGTCGGCCCTGGCGGCGCTGCGCCAGGCGGGGATGACCGTCGACGACGTCGACCAATTCGTCTTCCACCAGGCCAACATGCGGATCATCAACAGCGTCCAGAAGCAGTTCGGCATTCCCGACGAGAAGACCTACGTGAACATCGAGAAGTACGGCAACACGAGCGCCGCATCCGTGCCGATGGCCCTCGTCGAGGCGGTCGCCTCAGGCCGCATCAAGCAGGGCGACCGCATCCTGATGGTCGCCTTCGGAGCCGGCTACACCGCAGGCGGTGCGGTCGTGGAGTGGACCGCCGATCCGGCGCGCGCATTCCTCGCCCCCGGCGAACAGACGCGGATGGGGCAGCCACGGCAGACAATGGAGCGCGTGGCGGTCTGATGTTCGATCTGACCGGCAAGACGGCCCTCATCACCGGCGGCAGCCGCGGCCTCGGTCGCGCGATCGCGCTGGCGTTCGCGCGCCAGGGCGCCGACGTGGCGATCAACTTCCGCGGCAACACGGAGGCCGCCGACGAGGTCGCGGCCGAGATCGCGTCGCTCGGGCGCCGTGCCGTGACGATCCAGGGCGACACCGCCGCCGGCCGCGAGGCGTGCGAGGAAATCGTGAAGGCCGCGCTCGACGGCCTCGGCTCGGTCGACATCCTCGTGAACAACGCCGGCATCACCCGCGACAACCTGCTGATGCGCATGGACGCCGACGAGTGGGACGCGGTGATCGACACGAACCTGTCCGGCCCGTTCTGGATGACGCGCGCGATCGCTCGACCGATGCTCAAGGCCCGTCAGGGGCGCATCATCAACATGTCCTCGGCCGCTGGCCGCATGGGCAACCCGGGGCAGGCTAACTACGCCGCCGCCAAGGCCGGGCTGATCGGCCTCACGAAGACGACCGCCCGCGAGCTGGCCAGCCGCGGGATCACCTGCAACGCGATCGCTCCCGGCCTGATCGAGACCGACCTGACCGCCGACCTGCCCGCCGCCGCCACCGAGGCGCTGACGACCCTGACGCCGCTCGGCTACGTGGGCAATGTGGAAGACGTGGCCGCCGCCGCCGTCTACTTCGCCTCGGACGAGGCCCGCTATGTCACCGGGCAGGTGCTCGGCGTCGACGGCGGCATCGTGATGGGCAGCTGAGGGCCCGCGCGATTCTGGACACCGGCCGATGGCCGGGCGTAGCATCCCCGGGGCACAGATTGGGAGGGAGGCCGTGATGTTCCGACGCCTGTCGACGATCGTTCTCGCCATCGGCGCATTGATCGCGCTCAGCGCACCGGCGGCGGCGACCACCCGTCCCGCCGACGAGGGGCCCCGCGCAGCCACCGCCGACCATCTCGGCGGCACCTTCCGGGCCTGTGGCCGGATCACGGCGTTCACGGCCCCGGTCCTCGGTGTCAGCGACGGCTCGATCACGGTCGCGGGCGTCGTCGACGGCTCGGACCATGCGTTCGTCATCGACGATTCGGCGCCGGTCAACCCGCTGGTCGCGACGCTCGCGGCAGGAGGGGAGTGGACCTGCCTGCACCTGATGGGCGACGGGATGGGCATCCTCGTCGACGTCGCGGTCGCCGACCACACCTCCTGCGCACCACTCGACGAGGCCGGAGCGTTCTTCCTGCTGCCAGGCTCGACCGATGAGTTCACGACCACCGTTCTCGACGGGGACGCCGCCGCGGTCGTCGCCGCCGACGTCGATCTCGCGGTCCTGCTGTCTGCAATCGCGTCGGTGGATGGCGCCGCGGAGGCCTGCCTCGAGTTCCAGCTCGCCGGCGACGGCACGCTCGCCGCGATCGAGGTCGACTACGCCCTCTCGCCGGGCGGTGACCTGACGGCGCCGATCGCGTGCGGGACGGTGGAAGGGACGCCGATCGCGTATCGCGATCCCGCGAGCCAGCCGTACCCGGAAGGCACCACGGTCGGCGTGGCCGGTTCCACGGTCGACGCGTCGCTCGTCGACGGGCCGCACCTCAGCGTCCTGTCGTTCCACCTCGACGCCGGCCTCGACCTGTGCCTCATGGCACGGATCCTCGATAGCGTCATCGTCGAGGTCGCGGTCCTCACCGGCGTGACGAATTCGGGCGAGGTCTGCGGCGAGCTCGAGGTCATCGGTGGCCTCGTCTTCGTCGACACCGTCGTCGTGCCACAGGGCCTGACGGCGGTGAACTTCGCCGAGCCGACGCCGAGCGAGCTTGCATCGGCCTGCGCTGGCGTATTTGGACATGAAGTGGACTTTGGCGGCTCTGGGGGCCACCTCCTCTCATGCGGCGACTTCGAAGCCGTCACGGAGACGACGTTCACCGTCTCCGGCATCACCTTCCACCTCGAGACGAGCATCGACGACACGAACGCGCCCGATGTCGGTGGCCCGCAGGGCATCCTGCTCCAGGGGCCGATCGACCCGTACGCGCCGTTCGGGCCGGCGAACCCGGCGACGCTGACCGCGACGCCGATGACCGACTGCGCCGGCGCGCCGCTTCCGGACACCGCCATGGCGTCGTCCTCCGCTCCGGTCCTTGCCCTGGCGGGCATCGGTCTGGTCCTGCTCGCTGGCCTTGCGAGCCGCGCGGTGGTCCGAGTCCGCCGGCGCTGACGCGCAAAACCCGCCGCCTTGCGTGAGTCCGGACGCCTCACGGCGGCCATCGGCCCGACACTTGCAACGCCGTAAGATGAGGCTCCCGGCAACCGATTGCTCACCCGAAAGGAGACCGATGCTTTCCCTGCGCACCATCCTGCGCCCGACCCGCATCGTCGACGCGCACTGCGACATCCCGTGCGGCATCTACGACCCCGAGCAGGCCCGCATCGAGGCCGAGTCGTGCCTGCGCATCATCGAGAAGCACGACGCCAGCGAGGACAAGCTCTTCCGCGCTCGATGCATCCATGTCAAGGAGGAGCGCGCCGAGCTCGTCAAGCACCACCTCGACGTCCTCTGGCACGACTACTTCAAGCCCGAGCACCTCGAGAAGTACCCGGACCTGCACGAGACCTTCTGGAAGGCCACGAAGCAGGCATCGAAGGTGAAGCAGTCGCTCGACGCCGGCGCGGCCAAGGAGCTGCTCGGCATGATCGACACGATCGACGAGATGTGGAAGGCGACCGGCGGCCTCGAGAAGACCCGGGTCAGCGGACGCCCCTCCTGACAGACCGATGCGCCCGCGGGCGCTGATCTGGGCCCTCCTCGCGATCACGTCCTACGCGGTGATTCGCCGCTGGCTCGACGTGGTCGAGGTGCGCGGCCGCTCGATGGCGCCGACGCTGCTCCCCGGCGACCGCCTCCTCGTCGTGCGCGCATCGCCCCGTCGCGGTGACATCGTCCTTGCGCCGGATCCGCGCGAGCCCCGCCGTGAGCTCGTCAAGCGCGTCGCCGCGCTGGATCAAGCCGGCATCGCCCTGTCAGGCGACAACGATTCGGCAAGCACGGATGCGATCGTCGATCCGGCGACCGTCCGCTGGCGCGCGGTGATGCGCACCTGGCCGCCGCAGCGCGTCGGCCGCATCAGTCCGCTTGCGCGAACCTGATCTCGACCGGCAGGGAGCCGGCGGCCCAGGAGCTCATCGGCCGGCCCTCGGACCAGCCCTGGTACTTCGCGGCCAGCAGCTGCCGCGCCAGCGGCTCGCGCGCCTCGCCCTCGATCACGCGTGCCACCCCGTCGAGCGTTCGGCCACCGATGCGGACGCGCACGTGCGGCTCGACGACAAGGTTGCGCACCCAGTGCGCACGGTGGCGCCCGCCGGCGAGAAGGTAGATTCGCTCCCCGTCGGTCGCGAACCAGATCTCGATCGTCCGCGGCCGACCCGACGTGCGGCCGGTCGTCTGGAGGTGGCAGACTCCGTCGCCGGCGCGCTCGGCCAGGAACCCTGCGGCGGTCACAGCGTCGCGCAGGTGGAGACCAGCGCGTTCACGCAGCCGTCGACGTCGGCGGCGACGACGTCGACCCCCGGGCCGGCCTCGGCGGCCACGAGGTGCTCGACCCCGCCGGCCGCCGGCCGAACGGCGAACCGGGCCGCGGGCACCTGCCGACGCAGGAAGTCGAACACCGGTCCCAGCCCCGCATCGCCGTACTCGGCACGCACGGCGCCGGTGTCGACGAGCACGACCTGTGGCGAGCGCAGCGTGACCGCCTGGTGCAGCCGGGCGGCGTCGTTGTAGAAGAAGGCGATCGCACCGGCCAGGCGTTCGTCGACGGCCGCGGCCAGGTCGCGGTCGCGAGTCAGGCAGTAGACGATCGGGTCGGAGGCCATCGGCCTCGAAGGGTAGCAGCCGATTCGGCCGGTACAATGGTTGGTCCATGGCCACCACCACGCCGTCACGCGCGAGCGCGCGACGCGACCTGACCACGAAGAAGCACCAGCACCTGGGCAGCCTGCTCGGGCGGGTCTGGGCGGTCGACGCGGTCGGCATCGACGAGCGCGCCGCCTCGCTCGCCAAGCGCAGCATCAAGCGCGAGGCAAAGCTGTGGGCCCTCGATCTCGCGATCCGGATGATGGATCTCACCACCCTCGAGGGGAAGGACACGCCGGGCAAGATCCGCGCGCTGGCCGGCAAGGCGCGGCGGCCCGATCCGACGGACCCGTCCATCCCTTCCGTGGCGGCGCTGTGCGTCTACCCGAATATGATCCCGACCGCCGTCGAGGCCCTGAAGGGCTCGGGCGTGAAGGTCGCATCGGTGGCGACCTACTTTCCGTCGGGCCAGGCGCCGCTCGAAGTCAAGCTTCATGACGTGCGGTCGGCCGTGGAGCTCGGCGCCGACGAGATCGACATGGTCATCGACCGCGGAGCATTCCTGGCCGGCGACTACGCCACGGTCTACGACGAGATCACCGCGGTCAAGGAGGCGTGCGGCGACGCGCACCTCAAGGTCATCCTCGAGACCGGCGAGCTGGAGACGTACGACAACGTGCGGCGCGCATCGGTCCTGGCAATGGCGGCCGGGGCGGACTTCATCAAGACCAGCACCGGCAAGGTCCAGCCCGCGGCGACCCTGCCGGTCACGCTCGTCATGCTCGAGGCAATCCGCGACTTCCACGCCCAGACCGGACGCATGGTCGGCATGAAGCCTGCCGGCGGCATCCGGACCAGCAAGGAGGCGATCGGCTACCTCACGACCCTGTACGAAACGCTCGGCCCGGCCTGGATGACACCCGACTACTTCCGATTCGGAGCCTCCAGCCTTCTCAACGACGTGCTCATGCAGATCCGCAAGGAGCGCACGGGCCGATACAGCGGCGGCGACTACTTCACCCTCGACTGAGCTCCTGACGTTACCGGCGCCTCATGACCTCTTGACGGTCGGTACACAGGCAAGCAGTACGATGACGGCACCCGAGCGCAACACATCAGGAGGAGAGACGTTGTCCACGTTCTCGCATCGCCCTCGAGGAGTCGTTAGACGGGCCTCCCTGATCACGATCGCCCTCATCCTGGTCGGTTCGGTCCCGGCCCTCGGAGCGTCCGGATGGCTGACGGACGATCCGGCGTACTACCTCCCGAGCGCCAACAACGTCGAGGTCACACCGATCCTCACGGTCGGCGAGGGAGTCGGCGGCTACGAGATGGTTGGCGTCCCGGATGGTCTCGGCGCGTTCGACAACTCGCGACGCGGCGACGACGACGATGACGACGACGATGGACGGGGCCGCGGCACGTTCACCGTCTTGATGAACCACGAGATCGGGCCGGCGTCCGGTATCGTGCGAGACCACGGTGCGACAGGAGCCTTCATCTCGCGCTGGATTCTCAACAAGCGCGACCTCTCGGTCGTCTCCGGCGACGACCAGATCAAGCAGGTCCTCACCCAGGACCCGGTCACCGGCGCATGGGCCCCGGCAGTTGCGTATGCGTTCGATCGGTTCTGCTCAGCCGACCTCGCCGCACCGAGCGCGTTCCGTTACCGCGACTGGGGCACCGGCGAGCGGATCTACCTCAACGGCGAGGAGCGCCGGCCGCCCTTCTCGAACCCTCCTGGTCTCGTGCAGGAGAACTATGGCCACGCCTGGGCACACGTGCTGACCGGCTCGGAGAATGGACGTACCTACGAGCTCAACGACCTCGGCGAGATGTCGTTCGAGAACGTCGTCGCCAGCCCGTACCCGCAGCGCAAGACCGTCGTGGTCGGGCTCGACGACTCGACGAACGCCCTTCCCGGCAATACGACCGCATACAACCCGCAGAACCCGCCGAGCGAGGTCTACGTGTTCGTCGGCCAGAAGCAGCGGACCGGTAACCCGGTCGTCCGGGCCGGCCTTGCCAGCGGCGCGCTCTTCGGCGTCGAGGTCCAGGGCGATCCCACCGAGGCGACGGTGAGCGGCGGCGAGCGATTCACGCTCGAGTCCATGAGCCCCGCCGCCCAGGACAGCGGAGCCGCTCTTCAGGCGGAGTCGGCTGCCGAGGACGTAACGCAATTCCGGCGAGTCGAAGATGGGCAGTGGGATCCGACGCATCGGAACCACTTCTACTTCGTGACAACCGACGCCTTCGGCGGCATCACGCGCCTGTGGAGGCTGGAATTCGACGACGTTCGGCGCCCGGAGCTGGGCGGCACGATCCACATCGCGTACGACTCGCCGGCCGGGGTGCCCGGTGAGATGTTCGACAACATGACGGTTGACTCCCGGGGCCGAGTCCTCCTCCAGGAGGATCCGGGCAGCAACGCGTACCTGGCCAAGATCTGGGTCTTCGACCCGGACAGCGAAACGCTGACCGAGGTCGCGCACGCCAACCCGGCGGAGTTCACCACGACCCCTGACGAGGAGTCGTCCGGGATCATCGATGTGTCGCACATCCTCGGTCGAGGGATGTACCTCTTCGACGTCCAGGCGCACCGCCCGCCGAAGTACAACGGCGGGACCGCCGCGGAGCATGTCGAGGACGGTCAGCTCCTGGCCCTTGAGATCAACTTCCCCGGCGGCGGGGATGACGACGACGAGACGACGACTGACGACGACGACGACGACGACGACGACGATTAGCGTCGCTCACTGAACGCTCCTCCCTCCACCGAAGGGGGTCCGGCCAGCCGGGCCCCCTTTGCGTTGCTAGCATCGACTCGTGGAGGTTGCGCGGAACACGCTCGCCGTCTGGTCCGATATCGGCTGCCCCTGGTCGCATGCGGTCGTCTGGCGCCTCCACGACGCGCGCCGCCGGCTGGGCCTGACCGAGCGCGTGCGCTTCGAGCACCACGCCTTCCCGCTCGAGCTGTTCAACAACGAGCCAACGCCGCGCCCGCTGCGCGAAGCGGAATGGGAGGTGGCGGCGACGCTGGCGCCTCGCGCCGGATGGCAGGGCTGGAGCGCACCCGACCACGCCTGGCCCGTCACGATGCTGCCGCCGATGGAGGCCGTCCGCGCGGCCGCGCTTCAGTCGCCCTCGGCCGCCGAGGAGGTCGATCGGGGCCTGCGCCGCGCCTTCTGGGGCGAGAGCCGCTGCATCAGCCTGCGCCACGTCATTCTCGAGGTCGCGAACGAGTGCGACTCGGTGGACGTCGCAGCTCTGGCCGACGCGCTCGATGACGGCCGCGCCCGCCAGGCCGTGATGGACGACTACGCGGTCGCTCAGGGCGACGAGGTTCGTGGCTCGGCCCACCTCTTCTCGCCCGACGGCACGAACGAGCAGAATCCCGGCATTGTCATCGGCTGGAGTCGTGATGCGCCGACGATCGAGCACGACGACCCAAGCGCGATCGACGAGTTCGTCCGTCGAGCCGCCGCCACGTGACGGTTCCGCCGGCGCGCCGAATGGAGGAGCTGTCGGCCGGTGAGGCACGGCTGCTCTTCGATCAGTTCACCGCCGAAGGACCGGAGCGCCTGGAAGCCTTCATCGACTCCGTGCGCCAGCGGGGCGGGCCGGGCGACGAGCTCGATCGGTCCCTCGGCAGCCTGGAGATCCTGTGGCCGTGGTTCCTGGCGGCTGTGAGCGGGCCGGAGGAGCGTTCCGCGGCCGAACCATGGTGGGTGCCATTTCACCCGGCATGGGAGCGCGCGTTGGGCAGCGACCGCGGGGTGATGGCGACAGGGCTCAGCGAGTACGTCTTCGCCTGCGTCATCGCGAACGCCACGGGCTCGACATGGGCCGTCGGTCGGCGGGCGAGTAACCGCCGCCGCCCCGTCCTCCGGATCCCGGATCGAGGCGAAATGGACTACGCGGTCCCGCTCGGTTTCGTGGTGCGCACGCTCGCCGGTGACCTCGCCGCCGACCGGGAGCCCGGCGCACTGCGTCGCCTCGTGGAGATCTGGCTCGGGCTCGACGAGGCGCACGAGGCGGCATTGGTAGCGCTCGCCCGCCCGATCGGTCCGTGGGCCGTCCGCGCCATCGACGACGCGCGATTCACCCACGAGCTCAGCTTCGACGAGTCCACGGCCCACCGTCGCGCGAGGAAGGTTGCCGAGCTGCTCGACGCTCTGGCCGCCGAGCCGGGGATCATCGAGGTCGTCCACGAGGATCGCGAGGTTGCTCTCGTCGGCGCGCCGGGGCGAACCGCCGCCGAGATCGAGACCGTCGTCGAGCGACTCTGGTCGGATGCCGGACGCTCTCACGGCAACGCCACCTCCGACGTTTCTTGAGCGTGCACCTTCCGCCATTCGAGCGGCTCGTCGACGCGCACGCGGCGGAGCTGCATCGGTTCCTCGTTGGGCTCGTCGGCACATCGGAGGCGGAGGACTGCCTCCAGGAGACCTTCATGTCCGCACTTCGCGCCTACCCGAGACTCCGCCACGGCGACAACCTGCGCGCGTGGCTCTACACGATCGCCCATCGCAAGGCGACCGATGTGATCCGCCGATCCAGCCGTCGCCCAACACGGGCGCTCGACGGCGTCGAGCCGGTTGCGGCACCCGCCGCCGAGCTTCCCGACGACGGACTATGGCGGACCGTGCGCGGGCTGCCGCCGAAGCAGCGCGTGGCGATCGTCCATCGGTTCGTGCTCGACCTCGCCTACGCCGAGATCGGGCAGCGGATGGGCATCAGCGAGGAGGCCGCGCGCCAGAACGTGAGCGCCGGTCTGCGCCGGCTGCGCCGGGAGGTGCCGGCATGACCGATGACCTCGAGCGCCGCCTCTCGCTGGCACCCTCACCGTCGCTCGACCTGGATGGCCTCCGCGAGGAGCTCGCGCGGCGCGCCGCCGACGAGGGCCTGCTCGACGTCGCCTACGGCTTCGCCGACTCGCCCCTCGGGCCGCTGACGGTGATCGTGACGAACCGCGGGCTCGTGCGGCTCTCGTACGCCCACGAGACGGTCGACGAGCAGCTCGACGAGATCGCTTCGCGCGTCTCCCCGCGGATTCTTGCCTCGCCCGAGTGGACCGATGCGGTGCGCCGCCAGCTCGACGAGTACTTCGCCGGATCCCGCCACGACTTCGACGTGCCGATCGACTGGCGCCTCGTGCGCGGCTTCGCCGGCGACGTCCTGCGCGCCACGTCGCGCATCCCGTTCGGATCGGTGTCGAGCTACCGCGAGGTCGCCACCGAGGCCGGCTCGCCGAACGCCTATCGCGCGGCCGGAAATGCGCTTGGATCGAACCCGATTCCGATCGTCGTGCCCTGCCATCGCGTGCTCCATGCCGGCGGCGGCCTCGGCGGCTACACCGGTGGGCTCGAGCGCAAGCGGTTTCTCCTGCACCTCGAGGGGGTGCTCGAGCGGAACGATCCGGCCCCGACCGGCGTTTGAGCGGCGACGACACCCCACACGGAGGCCTCGCGGCCGATGCGCTCCTTTCCGATGCTCCTGATCGCGCTCCTGCTCCTCGCCGCCTGCGCGGCCGATCCTCCTGCGGCAACGCCGTCCGGACCGACGGACGAGGAGTGGACGCTCGTGATCACCGACGGTGATCCCGGCGACGGCCCGGGCATCAGCGTCGCCGATGCGCTGACCCACGGCCCGACCGACGACATCGTGACGGTCAGCGGCGCACTCTTCGTCGACGCCGACGGGACCGTCCTCCTGTGCGACGCCATCGCCGAGTCCTTCCCGCCGCAGTGCGGCGGGGAACGGATCGAGGTCGAGGGTCTCGATCTCACGACGATCGAGCTCGAGGAGGCGAATGGCGTGCGCTGGGCGGAGGGCGTCACCCTCCTCGGCTCGGTCGAGTAGCGCACGCCGAGAAGCGTTCCGGATTCACACCAGGTGCGCGCTCGTCACCGTCGCGGGCGGTTGAAGGGGCCGGATTCACATCACGCGTGGTTCGGGACGCCTGGCGGGAGCCGATCGTGGTTGATCGGTCACGTGGCGTGAATCGGGACCGTTCGCGGTCGTGACGGTCCGGAGTGCGATAATCGAGGCGCATGACGCTCACCAAGAAGCCCGATTCGAAGCCGGCGCCCGCATCGTGGGGCCTGGCGGCGGGCGAGAACCCGTGGGAGTACGCCCCGGCGCCGGAGGCGATCGACCACATCCGGATCGAGCCGGAGTACGGCCTCTTCATCGGCAACGAGTTCCGGCCGTCGAAGCCGAAGAAGACCTTCACCGTCATCAACCCGGCTACCGAGGAGCCGCTGGCGAAGGTCGCCCATGCGAGCAAGGCGGACGTGGCACGGGCGGTCGGCACGGCCAAGGAGGCGCATCGGTCCAGCTGGTCGAAGCTGCCGGGCCGTGAGCGCGCGAAGTACCTCTACCGGATCGCGCGGATCCTCCAGGAGCGCTCGAGGGAGTTCGCCGTCGTCGAGAGCATGAACTCCGGAAAGCCGATCAAGGAGAGCCGCGACGTCGACGTGCCACTGGCCGCCGCGCACTTCTTCTACTACGCCGGCTGGGCCGACAAGCTCGACTACGCCTTCCCGAACCGCGAGCCACGCTCCATCGGCGTTGCCGCGCAGGTCATCCCGTGGAACTTCCCGCTGCTGATGCTGGCCTGGAAGATCGCGCCGGCGATCGCGGCGGGCAACACGGTCATCCTCAAGCCCGCGAGCACCACGCCGCTGACCGCCTACCTGTTCGCGGACGTCGTCCGCCAGGCCGATCTGCCGCCGGGCGTCGTGAACATCATCACCGGCCCCGGCGAGATCGGCATGGAGCTCGTCCGGCACCCCGACGTCGGCAAGGTCGCGTTCACCGGCTCGACCGCGGTCGGCAAGATGATCGCACGCGCGATCGCGGGGACCGGCAAGAAGATCACCCTCGAGCTCGGTGGCAAGGCCGCGAACATCGTCTTCGACGACGCGCCGCTGGACCAGGCCATCGAGGGCATCATCAACGGCATCTACTTCAACCAGGGCGAGGTCTGCTGTGCCGGCAGCCGCCTCTTCGTGCAGGAGAGCGTCTACGAGCCGCTGATCGACAAGCTGAAGTCGCGCCTCTCCACGCTGCGCGTCGGCGACCCGCTCGACAAGAACACCGACGTCGGCGCGATCAACTCCGCCGGCCAGCTGGCGAAGGTGCAGGAGCTCGTGCAGTCGGGGATCGACGAGGGTGCCGAGATCTTCCAGCCGGCCTGCGACCTGCCGGACAAGGGCTTCTTCTTCCGCCCGACGCTGTTCACCGGCGTCTCGCAGTCGCACCGGATCGCGCAGGAGGAGATCTTCGGCCCGGTCCTGTCGGTCCTCACCTTCCGGACGCCGGAGGAGGCGATCGAGAAGGCGAACAACACGCCCTACGGCCTCTCTGCCGGCGTCTGGACCGAGAAGGGCAGCCGCATCTTCAAGATGGTCAACGCCATGAAGGCCGGCGTCGTGTGGGCGAACACCTTCAACCGCTTCGATCCGACCTCGCCGTTCGGCGGCTACAAGGAGTCCGGCTACGGGCGCGAGGGCGGCATCCACGGGCTCGGGGCGTACCTCGACCTGTCAGGCACGAACGGCACGAACGGCCGATGAGCCCGACCAGCATCCCCGTCGGCGAGGTCTCGCTCGACACCGTGGCCGACTCGATCACCGAGGCCTGGAAGCCGATCGACCTCGCGGCCGTGAACGAGGCGAGCGTCCGCATGGCGCGCCTCGAGGGCGACTTCCCGTGGCACCACCACGCCGAGGACGAGCTGTTCCTCTGCTGGCGGGGCACGTTCCGCATCGAGCTCGAGGGCCATGCGACGGCGCACCTGTCGCCCGGCGAGCTGTTCGTCGTGCCGCGCGGCGTGCGCCACCGCCCGGTCGCCGATGCCGGTCCGGCGTACACGCTGCTCATCGAGCGCAGCGAGACGAAGCAGTACGGCGAGGAGGCCGGCTGATGGCCGCCGCCCGCCGGCCGGCGGCCACGAAGGCCCGCGCGAAGCGCGCAACGGTCCTGGAGGAGCGCGCGCTGCATCCGCCGGCGACGACGAACGGGTCCGGTAGCCGCGGTGACCGGATCGAGGTGCGCAAGACCTACAAGCTCTACATCGGCGGCGCCTTCCCGCGCACCGAGTCCGGGCGCGCCTACGAGGTCTTCAGTGCGAAGGGCCAGCCGCTCGCCAACGCCAGCCGCGGGACGCGCAAGGACATCCGTGACGCGGTCCGCGCAGCGCGCGGCGCCCAGCCGGGGTGGGGAGACAAGACCGCCTACAACCGCTCGCAGATCCTCTACCGCATCGCCGAGCTGATGGAGGGCCGGCGCGAGCAGTTCGTCGCCGAGGTCATCGCGGCCGAGGGCGTGACGCGTCCGCGGGCGGCGCGGATCGTGGATGCGGCGATCGACCGCTGGGTCTGGTACGCCGGATGGGCCGACAAGTTCCAGCAGGTGGTGGGCACGGTCAACCCCGTCGCCGGACGCTACTTCAACTTCAGCGTCCCCGAGCCGACCGGCGTCGTCGGGGTCATCGCTCCCGAGGCGTCGTCGCTGCTGGGGCTGGTCAGCCGGCTGGCGCCGGTGATCGTGAGCGGCAACGCGGCGGTGGTGTTGGCGTCGGAGTCGCGGCCGCTTCCGGCGGTCACACTCACCGAGGTTCTCGCCACCTCCGACGTGCCGGGCGGGGTCGTGAACCTCATCACCGGGCTGCGCCGCGAGCTGATCGGCCACCTGGCCGGCCACATGGACGTCAATGCGCTCGACGCCTTCGGCGCGCCGGCCGAGGAGGCGGCAGCGCTCGAGGAGCTCGCAGTCGAGAACGTGAAGCGCTTCGTGCGCCCGCCCGCCGCCGGCCTCGATCGCTACGACTGGCTCAGCGAGAGCGCCCAGTCGCCGTACCTCATCGGCGAGTACGTCGAGATCAAGACCGTCTGGCACCCGATCGGGTCATAGCCAGCCGCGCGAGCGGAAGTAGGCGATCATCCCGCCGAGGATCGCCAGCATCCCGACGAGGATGAGCCAGAAGGCGAGCTGGCTGCCCTCGCCGGGGAACTCGACGTTCATGCCGAAGACGCTGGCCACGAGGGTCAGCGGCAGCAGGATGACGCTGACCGCGGTGAGCACGCGGAGGCCGTCGTTCAGGCGGTGCGAGAGGACCGACTCGTTCGTGCTCTCCAGGCCCTCGACGATCTCCTTGAAGTTCTCGAGCACGTCCCAGATGCGCTCTGAGGCATCGGTGAGGTCGTCGAAGTAGATCTCCAGCTCTGCGCTCATGTAGCGCTGCTTGGCGCGCTCGAGCGAACGGAAGACGGCCCGTTGGGGGCGGATGACGGCGCGGAAGTTGATGATCTCCTGCTTGGCGTTGCTGATCTCGCGCACGACCTCCCGGGATCGGCCCATGAAGATGTCCTCCTCGAGGTCGCGCAGCTTGCGACCGAGGGTGCCGAGCATCGGGAATCCGGCATCGACGCATCGGTCGAGGATCTCGTACAGAAGGCGGCCGGACCCCATCGTCATCAGCTCCTCGCGCACCTCCGGGCGGCTGCGCACGCGCTCGAAGAGTTGGGTCAGCGGCGGGATCGGCTCGTTCGGCAGGGTGATGACGTAGTCGCGCCCGACGAAGACGTCGAGCTCCGCGGGGTGCAGCCGCGCCGTCGTCTTGTCGTAGCGCGGGAACTGCATGACCAGGAAGAGGTACTCGGGGTACTCGTCGACCTTCGGCCGCTGGTTGCGGCTGGCGACGTCCTCGAGGTCGAGCTCGTGGAAGTCGAAATTCTCGGCCAGCCAGAGGCGATCGGCCAGCCGCGGCTCCTCGATCTGGATCCAGCGCAGCCCGGGCGCCTCGATGATCTCGGGTCGCGGCGCGAGGACGGGCTCGTCGGCTCCGCCGAGTCCGGGGGTGCTGAGCGAACGGCGCAGCCGCCGCGGCAGCGCGCGCATCAGGGACCAATGCGGCGCGTGCGCGTCGCGTGCTGAACGAGCTCGAACATGGCCACCACCTCGCGATCGACGGCGCGTCGCGGGTGGCGAGCCGGGATCAGGCGAGCGGGTGGGTCACCTGGTGTCCCGGAGGGCCACTCTGACGTGCGCCGTCAGGATGTCTGGAACCGACGTCCACGGAAGTCGCACGTGCCTCGTTGAGAGTTCCATCGGCCGGGGGGTTCCGGCGCGTCGGCATTCTAGCCCGTGGCGGCACGCTGCGGAACCCGCGCCCGAGCGCCCGTGCGAGCGCGATGGCGCGCGACCTTGGCGCGGTTGCCGCAGGTCCGCATGTCGCACCAGACTCGCCGGCCCGCCGGAGATCGGTCGATGAAGCGCCATCGACAGCCATCGTTCGCGCAGACACGCAGCCGTCGAAGGTCGTGGTCGGCGACGTAATGGGCGAGCGACCCGGCGATCGACGCGCGCGCCTGGGCGAAGTCGTCGCCCGCGTGGCCCATCGTGAAGTGCGACCCGTCGGGGGCGGAACGGAGCTCGTGGTAGTGCGTTCCCTCGCGCAGGAACTCGTTGATCGCACGCACGTGCGCCCGGCTCGGCTCGCGGCCGCTCGCGAGGCGCTCGGTGACCTGGTCGATGACCGTCCGCAGCCGTCGGAACGCCGGCAGGGCCCGCTCCGCCTCGGCGACGGAGGAGCGCGCACCGCACAGCTCGTGCTCGCCGAGCCACGCGGTTAGTGCCGCCCCGTCGGGGAGGTGATCCACGGGCTCGCCGCGACGGAATTGTCCGGTGTTGACGAACTCGACGAAGAGCTCGGTGTCGCGATCCGGTTCGGGTGGGCTGGCGTGTTGCTCCGACATCGCATGTAACCATATCAGAGGGATTGACAAGTTACAAGAGGCTGCTACGATCGTAACTGGAAGATCGACATCAACTAGTTACGAAGGAGCGAATGATGGAGCTGCTGGTGGTCGTTGCGTTGCTGAGCGCATTCGCCTTCGCGGCCGGCTTCGGGGGCCACGACAGCCGCCCCTCGATCGACGACGAGCCGCGCCGGGCCATTTGAGGAGATTCGGACCGATGGAGAGACGGCACTTCCGATCGACGAGCCTCGTCGACATCCAGGCCGAGCTCCGCGAGCGTGAGCTGCTGCGCGAGGTGCAGGCGCGCCATCGCGCCCCGCGTCCACACCCGTTGGCCCGAACCGGCTGGAGCGGGCTGAGCATCCTCGGGCGACGCATCCTGGGCTGACCCGGTCTGGGGCCTGGCGGCGCGTCGCCTCTAGAATGGCCCGCGATGCCCCGACCCCGCAGCGTGTCCCGCAGCGGCGAGACCGTCATCAGCAACGGGGAGCTGGCGCGGATCTTCAACGAGATCGGCGACATGCTCGAGATCCTCGGCGAGGTCGTCTACAAGGCGGTGGCGTACCGTCGCGTGGCCGACATCGTCGAGCGCTACCCCGATGACGTCGCCGCGCTCTATCGGCGCGGCGAGCCACCGAAGATCGCCGGCGCCGGCCCCGCCCTGGCCGCGAAGCTCGCCGAGCTGAGCGAGACCGGCCGTCTCGAGTACTACGAGAAGCTGCGGGCGCAGGTGCCAGATGGCCTGCTCGACATGCTGCGCGTGCCGGGCGTCGGCCCGAAGACCGTGCGCCTGCTGCACACCGAGCTGGGGATCGACTCGCTCGAGGCGCTGCGCGCCGCCGCGGAGGCCGGCCAGCTGCGCTCGGTCAAGGGCCTCTCGGCGCGGACCGAGCAGAACGTGCTCGAGGGAATCGGCCGGATCGAGCGGCGCAGCACGGAGACGCGGCTACTCCTGCACGACGCCGACACGCTCGTGGCCGGCCTGATCGATGTCCTGCGCGACGTGCGCGGCGTCGTCCGCATCTCGGCCGCCGGCTCCCTGCGGCGGCGGCGAGCGACGATCGGCGACCTCGACGTCCTCGCCGCGGTCGACGACCCGGTCGCGGTGATCGCCAGGCTCGACGCGCTCCCGGAGGTCGAGAAGGTGCTCTCGGCCGGCACCGATAAGTCGAGCATCATCCTGCGCGAAGGCCCGCGGGTCGACCTGATGGTCTGCCCGCCGAGCGCGTGGGGGACGCACCTCGTCCACTTCACCGGCAACAGGGATCACAACATCGCCCTGCGCGGCATGGCCCTCGACCGCGGCTGGTCGTTGTCCGAGAAGGGCTTCAAGGTCATCGAGGACGGCTCGCTGCTCGACGCGGCCGAGGAGGCGGATGTCTACGAGCGCCTCGGGCTGCCGTGGATCGCCCCGGAGCTGCGCGAGGCCGATGGCGAGATCGAGGCCGCCGTTGCCGGCACGCTTCCGGAGCTCGTGAGCCATGACGACGTGCGCGGCGACACGCACACGCACTCGAGCTGGACCGATGGCGTCGACACGATCGAGGTCATGGCCCGGGCCGCGCGCGACCTGGGCCACCAGTACATCGTCCTCACCGACCACTCGCCCTCGCTCGGCGTGGCGCGTGGCCTGACTCCCGACCGCGTGGAGGAGCAGCGCGCCGAGATCGCCCGCGTGAACGCCGAGCTGGCCCCGTTCCGCGTGCTGCACGGCACCGAGCTCGAGATCCGGGCCGATGCGACCCTCGACTACCCCGACGAGCTGCTCGCGCGCTTCGATGTCGTCATCGCCAGCATCCACACCGGGCGCAACCAGTCTCCCGATCAGCTGACGAAGCGCGCGCTGGCGGCCGTGGAGCACCCGCACGTCGACGTGCTCGCGCATCCGACCGGGCGGATCGTGAACCGACGCGATCCGCTGCCCATCGACTGGCCGCGCGTCTTCGATGCCGCGGCGTCGCACGGCACCGCGCTCGAGATCAACGGCAGCCCGCGCCTCGACCTCGAGGACTCGCTGGCCCGCGCGGCGGCGCGCGCCGGGGCGCGCCTGACGGTCGCCTCCGACGCCCACCGGACCGAGGAGCTCGGGCAGCAGCGCTACGCGGTCGACGTCGCAAGACGGGCGTGGCTCAGCGCCGACCAGCTGCTTGCGACCCGTTCGGCGGATGCGCTCCTGGAGCTCGTGCGGTGATCAGTCGCATCTTCACCGATCGGCGGCGGCTGGCCGTGCTGCGCCGCGTCGACCGTCCGGCCGCGGTGCTCATCGCCATCCTCCAGGCAGTCGTGGCCGCCATCGGCTGGTTCGCGGTCGAGCCCGTCGTCTTCGCGATCACGATCGCCGCCCAGCTGGCGCTCGGCGGGCTGGCGGCCGCGTACGTCATCGGTCCGGCCCGACCGGACTCCGGACTGGCTCGCTATGCGATGCCGGCGGTTGCCGGCATTGCCGCGACCGTCTTCGGGCGCCTGATCCCCGGCGGAGTGAGCGTGCTGCTGGTGCCGATCCTCGCCGTCCTGCTGTGGTCGGTGACCTACCTCGAGCTGCGGCTCGCGCGCGGCACCGGCGGCCGAACGATCCAGAGCCTGCTGCTCACCGGGATCGTGTTCACCGGGGCCTGGGGCCTCCTCGGCTACTTCGACCCACAGACCTGGCCGACGCCGCTCCTGCTGCTCGCGATCCTGACCGTGCCGCTCGCCATCCGCGCGGCCGAGGCGCGCGGCGCGCTCGGCGCCGAGGCAGTCGGGCAGGCGCTGCTGCACGTCCTCGTCGTGTTCCAGATCGGCCTGGCCGTCTCGCTGCTCAACGTGCAGCTGCAGCTCACGTCCGCGATCATCGCGCTCGCGTTCTACACCTGGGGCGGCGCGGTCGACGCGCTGCGCGGCGACGCTTCCGGGCGTGCGGTGGCAGCCGAATTCGGCTCGCTGATGCTCATCGGCCTGGTGACGGGCCTGCTCCTGCATCGGCCTCTCTGAGGCTCGCGCACCCTCGCGTTGACACCCCCGGAGGCCGGTGGTACAAGAGTGCGCCCTCCGGCCGGTGACCGGCCGGATTCATCTGCCTGCAACCGGAGGCCCTCACGACGCTCATGGCCGTTGGAGAAGCCGATTCCACCACCCGACAGCGACGCCAGCTCGGCGAGCAGGCCATCGCCCACGCCACGCGCGGCGAATGGGAGGAGGCGGTCGAGACGAACCGCCAGCTCCTCGAGCTCGGCCCCGACATCGATGCCTACAACCGTCTCGGCAAGGCCCTCGCCGAGCTGAATCGCTCGGCCGAGGCGCTCGAAGCGTACGAGCAGGCTTTGGAGCGCGACGCCACGAACCGGATCGCGCAGCGCAACGTCGAGCGGCTGCGCCTGCTGATCGCGGGCGCCAAGCCGAACAAGAATGGCAAGGGCCGGACCGACAAGGCGCCGGCGACCCTGTTCATCGAGGAGATGGGCAAGACCGGCCGTGCCAGGCTCATCAACCTCGCCGCCCCGCGCGTCCTGGCGCCGCTCTCGCCGGGCGACGCGGTCGAGCTGCTGGTCGAGGGCGACGAGCTCCGCGCCCGGGTCGGAGACGCGACGATCGGCAGCGTCGAGCCGCGGATCGCGGCGCGGCTGCTGAAGCTGATCGCCGGCGGCAACCGATACGAGGCCGCCATCACCGCGATCCACGAGGCGGGCACGGACCTGACGATCATCATCCGCGAGGTGTTCACCCACCCGTCGAACTTCGGAAAGGTGTCGTTCCCGACGGTGAGCCAGAGCGGGGCTGGCGTCAGACCGTACATGAAGGGCAGCGCGCTTCGCTACGATGACGAGGACGAGGTGGAGGAGGCCGACGAGGACTCCGAGGAGGTCGAAGAGCTCGACACGACACTCCCCGAGTACTCCGGCGAGCCCGAGCTCGAAGAGGAGCTGGTAGAAGAGCCGTAGCGACTGATGAGCGAGGCGGAACGGACAGGACTCGATCACGTCGTCCTACCGAGACGCCGCCCCGGCCTCGCCCTCCTCGAACGCCACCGCCCCTCACCGGCCGATAACGTCCTCGACGCCGAGCTGACGGCCTTCGCCGCCGCCGGCGACACCGTCCTCGATCCCTGGGCGGGCACCGGCTCCGTCGCGCGGCGCGCCGTCGGCCACGGGATGCGCGCCGTGGCGGCCGACGCCAGCCCGTTCAGCCAGCTCGCCGCGATCGCCCTGCTGAACGCGCCGGACCCGTCCGTGCTCGACGCGGCCTTTGCCCAGCTGGCCGGCTCGCGCCGCGTTGACGTGCCGCTGCACCAGCACATCGAGGAGCTCTACGCCTCGCGCTGCGCCGCGTGCCGGCGGCCCGTCGTCGTCGACCAGTTCATCTGGCCCCGCGACGACGACGCGCCGGGACGGAAGATCTACCGATGCGCCTCGTGCGACGTCTCGGTCGGCGGACCCGAGGAGCGCGTGGCACCGGTCGACGAGGTCGACCTCGCCAAGCTCGGCATCGAGCGCGGAGAGCGCCCGCCGCCGGCGATCGCCGACGAGGCGGAGGAGCTGCCCCCGGCGCCGGTCGGCCTGACCGAGATCGACGAGGTCCCCGACGAGGAGGAGGCACCGCTCGGCGAGTCCGGCGGGCCGCCCGAGCCGCCGTCGCCGACGGTCGACCCGCCGAGCGGGCTCGGCGACCGTCCGCGCTTCGCCTCAACCGTTCGCCCGGACCCGCTGCCGGTGGGGACCGCCGAGGGCATCCGCCACAGCCCGCAGTACCTCGAGCTCCGCGCGCGCTTCCCGGTCCTCGACGGCCGCGACGAGCTCGTCACCGAGCTGCTCGACCTCTACACGCCCCGCAACCTCTACGCGCTCCACGCGATCGGCGCGAAGATCGACAGCGAGCTGCGCGACGCCGGCACCGCCGCCGCGATGCGCCTCGCGCTCGCCGCCTGCCTGTTGCCAGCCAGCCGGCTGAACGGCTACCCCGGCCGCGTCGCGTCGCTGCGCATCGGCGCCGGCCACGTCCGGCAGCCGGCGAGCCGCCACCAGCGCGAGGTCAACGTCTGGCGCGCCTTCGAGCAGGCCTTCGCCGACGTGCGCGCGGCGATCGGCGCGTTGCCCCGGGACCGCCAGGAGGCGCGCTTCGCGGCCGATTACGGCGAGCTGGGCGGGATGGGCGCGGCGAACGTGCTCTGGCTGCGCTCGCGCGCGGCGGTCGTCGGCCAGTACGTCCCGGCGGAGGGGGTCGACCTCATCCTCAGCTCGCCGCCGGTCAGCGCGAGCATCGACGAGCTGTCGTACGAGTACCTCGCCACATCGTGGGTGCTCGGCCGCGAGGCGGCGGAGACGCTGCGCCTGGAGCCGATCTTCGGCGGCGGCACGCAGGGCCCCGGCGCCGAGGCCACCGCCCTGCGCCACGGGCTGGCCTCCGCGGTCGGCGCCCTCAAGCCCGGCGGCTGGTGCTCGCTCCTGCTCGACGGCTCCGACACCGATCGGCTGCTGTCGACCTCGCTGGCCGCCGTCGCGGCCGGGCTCGAGCTCGTCGACGTCATCCACCGCGAGTCGTCGCGCGTCGGCGACGGAGTCGTGCTCCACCTGCGCAAGCCGTCCGCGGAGGACCGGCTGCGCCAGGCGGTTGCACCCAGCCCGCTGCGGCTCGGCGTGGAGCGCGGGCACCTGACCTACCCGGAGCTCGCATCGGCGATCGAGCGCGCCGCCGTCGGGCTGCTCCGCGACCGCGGCGAGCCTGCGGGCCTCCTCCGCGTCGTGGCGGCGGTCGTGGCCGAGCTGGGCCAGGCGGGGCTGCTGCGGCGGCTCGCCGCCGCCCGCGCGCCGGACGACGAGGAGCCTCGCGAGGACCGCATCGAGGGCGGGGGACCGCAGCTGCTCTCCTCGCTCGTGCACGAGGAGCTGTCGCGCGACGATCACCCCAGCCTCGTGCGCCTCGGCGACGAGGCGCGGTCGTCATGGTGGCTGCGCGAGCCGGAGCTGGCCGAGCGACCGCTGGCCGACCGCGTCGAGTGGGCGGTCTGGTCGATCCTGTCGACCGCGGGACGCATCGACGAGCACGGCTTCCTCGAGCGCATCTACCGCCTTTTCCCGGGCCTCCAGGCGCCCGACGAGGAGCTGGTCCGTGCCTGCCTCGCCGCGTACGTGGCGCCGGGCGAGCTCGGCTCGCTCGGGACGAACGACGACGCCGCCGCGCGCGCCGACGACCACGCCCGCGTGATCGCGACGCTCGTCGACTACGCGCATCGGCTCGGGCTGCGCGCCTGGGTCGCGTCGCGCGAGCATGATCGGCCGCTCGAAGGACGGACCCTGGCGGAGCGGATGACCGACGAGGAGCGACGCGTCTACCTGCCGCTCGTCATCCGTGCACCGGGCGAGGCGCTCGGGCAGGTCGACGTGATCTGGTACGTGCGCGGCCGCCTCTCGTTCCTGTTCGAGGTCGAGTGGACCGCGATGGTCGGTGACGCGATCCTCGACCGCGGCCGCCAGATCCCGGGCGGGGAGCAGCAGGCGAGGTTCCTCGTCATCCCCGCCGAGCGCGGCGAGCTGCTGCGCCTCAAGCTCGAGCGCTCACCGTGGCTGCGGGCGGAGATCGAGCGACAGAACTGGCACGTCCTGAAGTGGCAGCATCTCGACACGCTGGCGGCGCGGGCCGGGGCTCAGATCGAGTGGCTGGAGCCGGTGCTTGGCCTCGATCCGCTCATCGAGCGAGGCGGCGAGCAGCTGACGATTTTCGGCGAATGAGCGCGTCCTTGCTCGCCCGGCAGGCGAGGGTATAGACTCCGGCCGGGAGTGCCGTGGTTCCCCCCTGCGGCACTCCCTCTCTATGTCTCGCGGACAGTTCCGCGCGGTCCGCGGCGGCCCATCGTGCGGCGCACGACGGCCATCACCTCGTCTACGTACGGCTGCCCCTGGCCGGTCTCGACGGCGTGAGTCAGGCATCCGTCGATGTGGTCCTCCAGCACGAGCAGCGCGACCTGGTCGGCGGCGGCGGTCATCGCCTCGACCTGCTGGAGGATGTCGAGGCAATAGGCCTCGTCATCGACGAGTCGCTGGATCCCGCGGGCCTGGCCCTCGATCCGCCGCAGGCGGGTGACGAGGTCGCGCTTGTCCTTGGTGTAGCTGTGGCGGAAATGGGCGGCGTGCGCATCGGTGGTCATACTGGTGGGCAGTATGTTGGCGACGGGTTCGGCGGTCAATCGGGCTAGCATGGGGAGATGAGCCCTCTGGAGCGCCACGAGCTCGTCGAGCCGCTCGATCGCGTCCTCGTGGTGGTCAGCCACCCCGACGACGCCGAGTTCGGTGCCGGCCCGACGATCGCGCTGCTCACCGCCGCCGGCGCGCGCGTCGACTACGTGGTGACGACCGATGGCGCGAAGGGCACCGAGGACCCGTCGGTCAGGCCGGAGCAGCTGTCGGCGACCCGCCGGGCCGAGCAGCGGGCCGCGGCCGACCTGCTCGGCGTCAGTGACATCGTGCACCTCGACTATCCCGACGGCTACCTGACCCCATCGCTCGACCTGCGGCGCGACATCACCCGCCAGATCCGCCGCTTCCGGCCGGACCTGGTCATCACCCAGAACCCGCAGCGACGGCTCGACCACAACCCGTTCATCGGCCATCCGGACCACCTCGCCACCGGCGAGGCCACGCTCGCATCGGTCTATCCGGCCGCTCGCGACCACCTGAACTTCCCCGAGCTCTGGACCGATGAGCACCTCGAGCCCTGGAAGGTGCGCCAGGTGCTCCTGACGGGCGTCGAGGAGCCGAACCTGTGGCTCGACGTCGGCGAGACGTTCGAGACCGGGCTGGCGGCGATCCTGGCGCACGAGAGCCAGGTTGATCCCGACGACGTCGGCGAACGGATGCGCGAGCGGGCGCGCCTGGTGGGCGAACCGCAGGGGATCGGCCTGGCGCAGGCCTTCCTCTCGATCCTGCTGACATGACCCGGCGGGGCGGCGGCGGTGGCGGCGGGTTCTGGGGCGGCTCCGAGCCGGACCTGACCCGGCGGCCGGGCAGCGAGGGGCGCACGCTGCGGCGGATCGCCGGCTTCTTCAAGCCCTACCGCGCGCGGCTGGGGTTCATCGCCGTGCTGATCCTGATCACCGTCGGCATCGGCGTCGTCAACCCGATCCTGCTCGGGCTGGCGATCGACAACCTGGTCCCGGGCGGGGATCAGGATCTCGGCCTGCTGTTCCTGCAGTGCGGGCTGATGATCCTGCTCCCGATCGTCACCAGCGCGCTCGGCGTGTGGCAGGCGTTCCTGTCGAACGTCGTCGGGCAGCGGGTGATGAACGACCTGCGGCTGGCGCTGTACCGCCACCTGCAGTGGATGCCGCTGCGCTTCTTCACCGAGACCCGCACCGGCGAGATCCAGAGCCGCATCGCCAACGACGTCGGCGGCGTGCAGTCGGTCGTGACCGATACGGCAGCATCGGTCCTGAGCAACTTCGCGACGGTGGCGACCACCGTGGTGGCGATGGCGATCCTCGACTGGCGGCTCACCCTCCTGAGCCTGGGCCTCCTGCCGCTATTCGCCTACATCACCTACCGGGTCGGCAAGGTCAGGCGCCAGGTGTCGACGCTGACGCAGCGCTCGATGGCCGAGATGAGCGCGATCACCGAGGAGTCGCTGAGCGTTTCGGGGATCCTGCTGAGCAAGACGTTCGGGCAGCAGGAGGCGTCGATCGAGCGCTTCCGTGCCGAGTCGCAGCGCCTCGGTGACCTCCAGATCCGCGGGCAGATGATCGGGCGCTGGTTCTTCGCGCTGATCGGGACCTTCTTCAGCATCATGCCCGCCTTCGTCATCCTGCTGGCCGGGTGGTTGATCATCGGCGGCGACGAGAGCATCACGATCGGCACGATCGTGGCCTTCACAACGCTCCAGTCGCGCCTCTTCTTCCCGCTCGGGCAGCTGCTGAACGTGCAGGTCGAGATCCAGGGTGCGCTCGCCCTGTTCGACCGCATCTTCGAGTACCTCGAGATGGACCACGAGATCACCGATGCGCCCGAGGCGGTCGAGATGACGCCGTCGGGCCTGCGCGGCGAGGTGCGCTTCGATGGCGTCTCGTTCCGATACCCGGTCGCCGAGGGACAGGTTGAGGCGACCGAGGAGGTGGTCTCGGCGGAGGCCGAGGGTCGCGCCGTCCCGAGCCGGGTCCTGCCCTTCGCGCTGACCGACATCAGCTTCACGGCGGCGCCGGGGCAGCTCGTCGCGCTGGTCGGGCCCTCGGGCAGCGGCAAGACGACCTCGACGTACCTGATCCCTCGGCTGTACGACGTCGACGCCGGGTCGGTTTCGATCGACGGGGTCGACGTGCGTGGCATCCGCCTCAGCTCGCTCGGCCGCGTGCTCGGCTTCGTGACCCAGGAGACGTACCTGTTCCACGACACCGTGCTCGCAAACCTGCGCTACGCGAAGCCCGAGGCCACGATGGAGGAGATCGAGGCCGCCGCCCGCGCGGCGGCGATCCACGACCGGATCATGGAGCTGCCGGACGGCTACGACACGGTCGTCGGAGAGCGCGGCTACAAGCTGTCCGGCGGCGAGAAGCAGCGCGTGGCGATCGCGAGGGTGCTGCTCAAGGACCCGCGCATCCTTATCCTCGACGAGGCGACCTCGGCCCTCGACACCGTCTCGGAGCGGCTCATCCAGACGGCACTGGCCCGGTTGATGGAGGGGCGCACGACGATCGCGATCGCGCACCGGCTGTCGACGATCCTGCGGGCCGACCAGATCCTCGTCGTCGCGCGCGGCCGGATCGTCGAGCGTGGGACGCACGCCGAGCTGATCCGCCAGGAGGGACTCTACGCGAAGCTGTACCAAGAGCAGTTCGCCGTGGAGGCCGGCTCGCAGCCATGATTGGACAAACTTTTGACACCATCGTCGGGGACGTGTAGAGTATGGACAAACACTGTACAAACCCCCCGCCGATGAGACGACTCCCGTGCTTCCGCTTTCCATTGCTCGCCGCTTTCTGTGGCGCTCGAAGACCCAGTCCGCGCTGATCCTGCTCGGCATCGCCGTGGGGATCGGCACTCAGGTCTTCGTGGGCTCACTGATCAGCAGCCTGCAGGCATCCCTGATCGAGACGACCGTCGGCACCAGTGCGCACGTGACGCTCACGGCCGACGACGAGGATCAGCGGCTCGCGCTGGACGACGAGCTGCTCTCGCGGCTGGAGGATCCGGCCATCACTGCCATCGTGCCGCAGCACCGTCTATCGGTGCTTGCGGGGGCTGGCGAGACGTCCGATCCGCTGGTCCTCCGGATCATGGAGGATGACGTGCGTGACACGATCTACGAACTCGACGCCCGCCTGATCGATGGCTCGGGAGAAACGGCTGCGGGGGAGCTGCTCGTTGGCGTGGACTTCGCCAAGGATGCGGGCGTCTGGGTGGGCGACGAGCTCGAGCTCCTGACGGACGGCGGCGAACGCCTGACCGTCCTCGTAGCCGGGATATTCGACCTCGGGGTGGCCGCCCTGAACGCGGGCACCGCATTCGCAGCCCCCGAGCTTGCGACGGGCGTCGTCGACTTCCCGGACGACGAGGTCGACCTCGTGGAACTCCAGGTGGCCGATGTCTTCGCCTCAGACCTGATCGCGGCGGACCTCGCGTCAGTCGACGGCGTCGCTGCGACCGACTGGCAGGCATCCAACGCCGATCTTCTCGCCGGCCTTCAGTCGCAGAGCGTCAGCTCGATCATGATCCAGGTCTTCGTCGTCATCGCGGTCGGGCTCGGCATCGCCTCCACGCTGGCCATCGCCGCTGTCCAGAAGACGCGGCAGATTGGGATCTTGAAGGCACTCGGTCTCACCGATCGTGGCAGCGGCGCGGTGTTCGTGTGGCAGGCGGCGATGCTGGGCGGCGCCGGCACCGCGCTCGGGCTGGTCGTGGGATGGGGACTGATCGCAGCCTTCGGCGCAGCGGCCGCCGGTTCCGAGGCCTTCTTCCCGGTCTCGGTCGACCCGGCCTTCGCCATTGCCAGCGTCGGCGTCGGCCTCGGCATTGCCCTGCTCAGCGCGTTGATCCCATACCGCCGGACGTCACGCCTGGATCCGATCGAGGTGATCCAGAATGGCTGAGCTGGTCGTGGCCGACGGGGTGGGTCGACGCTACGGGTCTGGAGCGACCGCGACGCATGCCCTCAACGGCGCAAGCTTTCGGATTGACCGCGGGGAGTACCTCGCCATCATCGGCCGCTCGGGCTCGGGAAAGTCGACCCTGTTGAATCTGCTCGGACTGCTCGATCGGCCTTCCAAAGGGCGGCTTCATCTGCTCGGCGAGCGAGTGGACCACCTGGACGATCGACGGCGAGCAGCGCTGCGCAACCGGCACATCGGCTTCGTCTTCCAGTTCCACCACCTGCTGCCGGAGTTCACCGTCCGCGAGAACATGCTGATGCCGACGCGTATCGCCGGCGGCCGCAAGCCACGTGGTGCGCGGGGCTGGGCCGACGAGCTGGCGGACCTGCTTGGGCTTGCAGAGCTCGTTGATCGGGGGTCGAACGCCCTCTCCGGCGGGCAGAAGCAGCGCGTCGCGATTGGTCGCGCGCTCATCAACCGGCCAGACCTCGTCCTCGCCGACGAGCCCACGGGCAATCTCGACAGCCAGAACGCCGCGGTGGTCAACGACCTGTTTCGCCGCGTCCATGTGGCAACGGGCACGACCTTCGTGATCGTGACCCACGACGCCGGGGTGGCCGAGACGGCCGACCGGCTGATCGAGGTCAGCGATGGATCCATCGCACGGGACATCCGGCTCGCCGGCTGACCCGGCATGACCAACAGGCTCGCGGGCGCGTTCTCGAGTCCTCGCAACTAGTGCATGCCAGACTGGAGGGCATGGCCTCCTCCAATCGTCTGGCCGACCAGACCAGTCCGTATCTGCTCCAGCACGCCCACAACCCGGTCGACTGGTATCCCTGGGGCCCCGAGGCACTGGATCGGGCGCGCGCCGAGGATCGGCCGATCTTCCTCTCGATCGGCTACGCGGCCTGCCACTGGTGCCACGTGATGGAGCGCGAGTCCTTCGAGAACCCGGAGATCGCGTCGCTCATGAACGAGCATTTCGTCTCGATCAAGGTCGACCGCGAGGAGCGCCCCGACCTCGACGACGTCTACATGTCCGCGGTGCAGGCGATGACCGGCTCGGGTGGCTGGCCGATGACCGTCTTCCTGACCCCGAGCCTCGAGCCATTCTTCGGCGGCACCTACTTCCCGCCCGAGGACCGCCACGGCATGTCGGGCCTGCCGCGCATCCTCGCCGCGGTCTCCGATGCGTACCGCAACCGCCGCGTCGAGGTCGAGCAGCAGGCGAGCGCGCTGGCCGACCACCTGCGATCGCGGATCGCCGTGCCGGCGGGCACGCAGGACGTCGAGCTCCGACAGCTCGATGGCGCGGTCGCCCGCCTGGCGGCGACATTCGATGCCACGCACGGCGGCTTCGGCGGCGCGCCGAAGTTCCCGCCGCCGATGATCCTCGAGTTCCTGCTCCGTGCCTGGCGGCGCAGCCGCGACCAGGCGACGCTGGCGATGGTGACGCGGACGCTCGACGCGATGGCCGACGGCGGCATCAACGACCAGCTCCGGGGCGGCTTCGCGCGGTACAGCACCGATGCTCACTGGCTCGTGCCGCATTTCGAGAAGATGCTCTACGACAACTCGCTGCTCGCCCACGCCTACCTCGAAGGCCACCGGGCGACCGGCATGGACCGATACGCGCGCGTCGCGCGCGCGACGCTCGACTTCATGCTCGCCGAGCTGCGGACCGCCGAGGGCGGCTACGCATCGGCGCTCGATGCCGACAGCGAAGGCGTGGAGGGGCGGTTCTACGCCTGGTCCTACGACGAGTTCATGTCGGTCCTCACCGATGCGGGCCTCGATGATGCCGATCGCCGCTTACTGGCCGCTTACTGGGGGCTTACCGCCGAGGGCAACTGGGAGGGGACGAACGTCCTTCACCGCACCGGCGTCGAGGCCGCCGACGAGCTCGTCGAGCGCGGGCGAGTGGCGCTGCTCGCGGCTCGCGCGGCGCGGACACGGCCGGCACGCGACGACAAGCAGATCGCGGCGTGGAATGGGCTGGCGCTGCGCGCGATCGCCCACGGCGCGCTCGTGCTCGGCGACGACGCGTACCTGGACGCAACCCGGACCCTCGTCGCGTTCGTCGAGCAGCAGCTCCTCCGCGACGGCGATCGGCTGTGGCGCACGGTACGCGACGGCCGTGGCGGCACGCCGGCCTTCGCCGAGGACTACCTCGCCGTTTCCGACGGCCTGCTCGTCGCCCACGCGGCGCTCGGAGAGGCCGGGCCGCTGCTTCTCGCCCGCCGGCTGGCCGAAACGGCGATCCGCGACTTCTGGGACGACGAGGCGGGGACATTCCTCGACACCTCCGACGAGCACGATCGCACGGTCGCTCGACCGCGCGGCCTCGTCGACAACGCCACGCCGTCAGCGAACGCCCTCGGCGCCGACGTCCTCCAGCGCCTGGCTCTGCTGACCGGAGACGAGGACCTCGCGCGCCGCGCCCGCTCGATCGTCCGGGCCGTGGCACCGGCGCTGGAGCACCAGCCGAGCGCCTTCGGCCGGATGCTGAGCGCGGCCGAGCGGTCGATCGGCCAGGACATCGACGTCGTCGTGGCCGCGCCGGGCGCGGATGATGGACGGGCCCTCCGCGAGGCCGCGATCGGTCCATTCGTGCCCGACCTCGTGCTCACCGCGGTCGTGCCGGGGGACGCGCACGCGGAGTGGCCGCTGTACGCGGGCAAAGAGGCGCGCGATGGGCGGGCGAGGGCGTACGCGTGCCACGGCTACGCGTGCGACGAGCCGACCAGCGACCCGGCACGGCTCACGGAGCAGGTGACCGCCCTCGGGCAACCGCGGACCTAGGTCTCCGGGCCGAGCTCCTGGAAGAGCGTGATCTGAAGGCCTGCGGGAGCCGCGAGGCGCGAGTTCAGCGAGCGCCACGGCGTCTCCACCGGCGCGGCGATGAGCTCGGCGCCGGCATCCACGAGCGCGTCGGTCACGGCCGCGGAGTCGGCGACCTCGAAGGCGACGCGCAGGCGCGGCGCCACCGGGCGGCCGACCTCGACCTCGTCGATCATCCGCTTCTGGGCCGGGTTGGCGATCTCGAGCGTCGCGCGGCCGGCATCGAGGATCGCAACACGCGCGCCGTCGGCCCCACTGAAGGCCTCCTCCTCGGTCAGGCCGAGGACGTCACGGAAGAACCGAACGGCGTCGTCGAAGTCATCGGCCTCGACCACGAGGCGCATCTGGAGCACGCGGGGAGCATCGGTCTGCATCGGTCAACGATAGTCAGCCGGCGAGGAACGAGAGCCTGATGCTGCGGCTGGAGTTGTCGCGGTTCGGGTCGAGCAGGGCGATCGACTGCCAGGTGCCGAGCGTCATCCGGCCGCCGACCACCGGGACGACGAGCGACGGCGAGGCGAGCAGCGGCAGGACGTGATCGGCGCCGTGGCCGTGGCTGCCGTGGGCGTGCACCCAGCGGTCGTCGCGTGGCAGGAGGCGGTCGAGCGCGGCGAGCACGTCGGCGTCGGTGCCGGCGCCGAGCTCGACGACCAGCACGCCGGCGGTGGCGTGCGGCACGAAGACGGTGAGCAGTCCGTCGGCGGCGTCGACCTCCTCCAGGAAGCGGGCGCATTCGCCGGTAAGGTCGACCAGCGCCGGCCCGTGCCCGGTGTCGAGGGTCAGCTCGCGCGTCTCCATCCCTAGTCGCAGCCCGGGAATTCCTTCTCGCCATCGTGCCGCTCGAGGCGCACGACCGAGCCGGAGTCGGTTCGGAAGCGCATCTCGTCACCGATGACGACGATGACACCGGCAGTGGCGTTGATCATCTCGCTGTTGGTCTCGAGGTCCAGCTCCGCGCCCGCCGGGTCCCTGCCGTCGATCGGGTCCCAGAAGCTGCCGTCGACGTCGACCGGCGAGAGCAGCCCGCAGTGGCCGAGACTGAACCGATAGGCAACCGCCTCGTCGACCCGTGGCGAGACCGGATCGAACAGGGTCCCGCCGTTCGGACCGGGCCGGCCCTCGACGAATGCGCCGGTCGGCGGCAAGTCATGCGGGTTCGTGACCGGAATGCCCTCGAACCCGGTGGGCGTCGGCTGCGTGGCACAGGCGGCGGCCACGAGTCCCACGAGGCCGAGCGCCGCCAGACGTCTCACTGCTGCCCGTAGGAGTGCTCGCCGATGAAGAACAGGCCGGCGCCGATGTAGGTGAACAGCACGCCGGCGAAGCCGAGCACGATCAGCCACGGGGCCAGGCCCTGCCACCGGTCACGCCGCGAGGCGACGTGGAGATAGGCGCCGAAGACGAGCCAGGTCGCCGCGGCCGCCAGCTCCTTGGGATCGTTGCTCCAGTACGAGCGCCAGGCGAGGTTGGCCCACACCGAGCCGAGCGCGATCGCCACAGTGAGGATCGGGAAGGCGATGAGCACGGACCGATGGCCGACGGCGCGGCACACGGCCGCCGACGGGAGCGCGCCGATCCGGTCGCCCGCACTCGACTGGGCGATCTCCGCGATCGCCGCCAGGAACGCGACGCCGGCCACCGCGTACGCGAGGGCCGCGGTGCCCACGTGGACGGTGAGCAGGACCGGCTGCTGGAGGGCCGGGACGAGCGGATCGACGCGGTCGTCGAAGGAGAGCGCGAAGACGACCAGGCCGGCCGCCAGGATGGCGACGAGCGGCGCGAGCGCGGCGATCGGGTAGGCGCGGGCCAGCAGCAGGTACGTCGCAACCAGCGCGGCGGCGAAGGCGAGGCTGAACTCGTGGAGGTTCGACCACGGGGCGTGGCCGACGAGGATCGCGCGTCCGAGCAGCGCGGCAACCAGCAGGACGAGCCCGCCGAGCAGGCCGGCCAGGGCGACGCGCTGGAGCAGCGTCCGTCGCGAGGGAGCCAGCTCGACCGATCCGCCCTCGGCCGTGGTGGTCGCGGATGCCGGCGCGGCGGCGACGAGCGCGGCGCCGATCCCGGCCGCGGCGGCGGCGACGAGCATCGCCAGCGCTCCGACGGTCAGGATCGGGATCAGGGTGGTCATCGATCGGCTCCGGTCTCAGCGCCTCGGCCGCCGGTCAGCCCGCAGCCGCCGTCCTCGCGGCACCGGTGGGGGTGCCGCATCGGTAGCAGGACGCGTCGCTCGCGGCGAGGGTTGCCCCGCAGTTCGAGCAGTCGAGTTGCAGGTCGCGCTCGCAGGCGGCGCAGAAGGTGGCGCCGATCGGGTACTGGAGGCCGTCGAACGAGCAGTACGCCACGCCGCGCGGCAGTTCGACGGGCGAGGTCCCGCTCGACGAGGGCAGCTCGAGCACCTGGCGTGGCGCATGGCCTTCGCCGAGCCCGACCTGGCTCACGCGCAGGTAGCCGATCACCAGCCACAGCACGTACAGGCCGAGCAGGCCGAGCAGGATCCACGGCGCGAGGGTGGCGCCGATCTGGGCGAGATCCTCCGCCAGGAACTCGATGAATTCCTTGATGGACTCCAGCACGGCGCCGATTCTAGCATCGGGCTCGTGCGTTACACTCCGCCGACCTAGCCAGCCTGCGGAGCCTGATGTCGCGCCAGCGCCTCGATCCACGCGTGCCGCTCAGCGAGCTCCACGTGCACCTCGGCGCGGCGGTCACGCCGGCGATCATGTGGGGCATCGCCCACGCGCAGGGCATTCGCCTGCCGACGAAGGACTACTGGGCCTTCCGTGACCTCATCACCGTCGGGCGCCGGCGCAAGGGCTTCGACGCGTACCTCGACCTCTTCCACTGGACCGAGCTGATCCAGTCGAGCCCGATCGCCGTCGAGCGCAGCGTCTACGAGGTCATCGGCGGCGCCTATCGTCGGAACAACGTCACTCAGCTCGAGCTGCGCTTCAACCCGATGAAGCGCAACCGCGGCGGTGAGCAGGACCTCGACCACATCATCGCGGCGGCGGTGCGCGGCATGGACCGCGCCGTGCTCGAGTACCCGCAGGTCCGTGCCGGCCTCATCTTCTGCCTCGACCGCAGCTTCTCGCGGGAGCTCAACGAGATCCTTGCCGCCAAGGCGATCGCCTGGCGCAGCCGCGGGGTCGTCGGCATCGACATCGCCGGTCCGGTCACCGATGGCTTCCGACTCGCCGACTACGCCGATGTCTACCGCGACTGCCGGCAGGCCGGCCTCGGCCTCACCGTCCACGCCGGCGAGACGGGCGGGCCCCAGGAGGTTCGCGAGGCGCTCGAGGCGCTCGAGCCGGACCGCATCGGCCATGGCGTGCGCAGCGCGGAGGACCCGAGCGTGCTGGCGATGCTGCGCGAGCGGGGGACCGTGCTCGAGGTGTGCCCGAGCTCGAACCTGAACACCGGGGTCGTCCGCTCGCACGCCGAGCTGCGCCGGGTGGTCCGCGCGCTCGTCGACGGCGACGTCCGCTTCACGATCAGCACCGACGGCCCCGAGATGCTGCGCTCCTACCTGCGCGACGAGCTTGCGATGCTGATGCGCCACGAGATCCTCTCGCTCGATGAGGTGCGAACCGCGATCGAGACCGGGGAGCGCGCCAGCTTCCTCGACCGCGCGCCGGTCTTCGAGACGTCAGTGAGCGGGCGCGAATCGGGCGGCAACGGGCACGCGCCGATCCCCGTCGAGGTCGGCTCCTAGGCCGATATACTGCCGGCCGTGTCCTCCATCTGGCGGCCCGTTCGTGAGCGCGCGCCGGCACGAAGCCTGATGGTGATCGTCGCCCATCCCGGCGACGAGGCCTTCGGATTCGGCGGCGCGATTGCCGGTGCGGCGGCCGAGGGCGCCTACGTCGTCGTCGTCTGCGTCACCCGCGGCTGGTTCGACCCCCGCCTGACCGCCAAGCCGCCCGCCCCGGGCGGCAAGAACCGCGACCTGAAGCTCGGCCAGGTCAACTGGCGCAACCTCGACACGGTCCGCGAGGACGAGCTTCGACGTTCCGTCGCCGTCCTCGGCGTGCGCGTGGTGCGGATGCTCGATTACGCCGAGGGCGAGCTCGACCGCGCCGATTTCGACCACCTCGTGGGCCGCATCGTCGAGCCGATCCGGATGCATCGGCCGGAGGTGATCCTCTCGTTCGGCGCCGATGGGATCACCGGCGATCCCGACCACGTCGTCCTGTCGCGCGCCGTCGCCGCGGCCTACGAGCGTGCCGCCCAGCCGCTCGCCTACGAGAGCGTCCTCGAGGAGGACCAGGTCGCCTGGCGCGCCGCCAAGCTCTACGAGCTTGTCGTGCCGCCGTCGGCGGTCGCGGTGCTAGGTCCGCGGGCGCCGGTCGAGGCCTACGGCTCCGACCGCGAGCCGACGCTGGCGATCGAGCTCGGCGAGCTCGCCCAGCTGAAGCTCGCCGCCATCAGCCGCCACGTCTCGCAGACCGGTTCTGCAGGCCCGTTCCACGACTGGGGCCCCGAGGTGCGCGACGCGTACCTCGCCACCGAGCACTACCGCCTGGCGGCCAGTGCACTCGGGGTCGGGACCACGACCGAGCAGAGTCTCTTCGACGGATTGGCATAGCACCCTCGCCACTTGGCCAGTGACGCTGGCCCTACGACCGACGGACCGATGAATTGGAGCGATCCTCGGTCGTCAGGCCAGCCTGGCTGGCGGCGGGACCGAAGAAGCGGGTCTCATCGGTCCGTAGGCCACTATGGCTGGCCAGAAGTGGCTTCGCGCGGGCTCTGCTACGCTCAGCGGGCCCATCGGCCCCACATGGAGGTTCTCCGAGCCCGCCCATGGCCAATCAGCTGACTGACGAAAACATCCTCGCCGCGCTCGGCGGGGTGAAGGATCCCGAGATCGGGCGAGACCTCGTCTCGCTCGGCATGGTCAAGAACATCACGATCGATGGCAGCGTGGTCGACCTGACGGTCGAGCTCACGACGCCGGCGTGCCCGCTCAAGGCGACGATCGAGAGCGACATCGGTGACGCGCTCACCGGCCTCGGTGCGAGCCTCGTGCGCGTCGACTGGGCGTCGAACGTGAAGCGCTCATTTGGCGGACCGGCCGCCGACCTGATTCCCGGCGTGCGCAACACGATCGCCGTGGCGTCGGGCAAGGGTGGCGTCGGCAAGTCGACAGTGGCGGTCAACCTGGCCGTCAGCCTCGCGCGCGACGGCGCGAAGGTCGGCCTGCTGGATGCCGATATCACCGGCCCCAACGTGCCGCTGATGATGGGCACGCAGGGCGCCCACGTCACCGGTGCCGGCGGACGCCCGAACCCGGTCGTCGCCCACGGCGTGCAGATGATGAGCATCCAGTACTTCCTCCAGGCGGATGCCCCCGTCATCTGGCGGGGACCGCTGATCCACAGCGCGATCGCGCAGTTCCTGCGCGACGTCGAGTGGGGAGAGCTCGACTACCTCGTCATCGACCTGCCGCCGGGGACCGGCGACGCCGCCCTCAGCCTCAGCCAGCTCATCCCGCTGACCGGCGCGGTCATCGTCACCACGCCGCAGGAGGTGAGCCTGCTCGACGCGCGCAAGGCGATCGGGATGTTCTCGAAGGTGAACGTGCGCACGCTGGGCGTGATCGAGAACATGAGCGGCTTCATCTGCCCCGATTGCGGGTCCGAGCACGACATCTTCGGCTCGGGCGGCGGCGCGAAGATCGCGCGGGAGCTCGAGCTCGACGTGCTCGGGCGCATCCCGCTCGAGCCCGGCGTGCGCGCCGGCGGCGATGCCGGCGTGCCGATCACCTCGGCCCAGTATCCGGGCGGCGAGGACTCGAGGGCGGCGCAGGCGCTGCGCGAGGTCG
Source organism: uncultured Chloroflexia bacterium (assembly GCA_963840145.1). Taxonomy (GTDB): domain Bacteria; phylum Chloroflexota; class Limnocylindria; order QHBO01; family QHBO01; genus JACDBZ01. The sequence goes on along the minus strand of CAWIXR010000004.1, from coordinate 485,526 downwards.
CTCGCACCGTCGCCGGGCGGGTCAGCGTGCTTGCGGCGCCCGCCATGGTCGGCACCGGAGCCGCATGACCGACCCGCTGCGGTAGCGACATAGTCCCGCCGGGGGCTGACCCGGCAGGGGATTGCCGACGGCCCGTGCGGGCACCAGAATCGCGGCCATGCGAATCGCGGTGATCGGGGACATCCACGCCAACCTGCCCGCGCTGCGGGCCGTGATCGACGACGTGGCCAGGATCGGTGCCGATGCGCTGTACTGCGTCGGCGACCTGGTCGGACGAGGGCCCCATCCCAACGAGGTGGTCGACGAGCTCCGCCGGCTCGAGGTGCCGACGGTGCAGGGCAACTGGGACGAGGCGGTCGGCATGGACCGCGAGCAGACCGGCGCAACGTGGGCAACCGCGCAGGCCGAGGCTGAGGGTCACGCCTCGATGCGCTGGTCGGCAGAGCGGCTGACCGAGGACAACAAGTCCTGGCTTCGGCAGCTGCCGGCCACGATGCGGGTCTCGCTCGGCGGCCGATCGGTCTTCCTCTTCCACGGCGCCCCGTACAAGCAGTCCGAGTACCTGTGGGCCTCGCGCCCCTCGCGCGTCTTCGCGCGCCTGGCCAGCGAAGAAGCCGATGACCTGTTCTGCTTCGGCCACACCCACGAGGCCTGGCACCGCGTCGTCGGGCAGGCGCATATCGTCGCCTGCGGCTCAGTCGGATGCGGGACCGATGGCGACGCGCGCGCCCGCTACGCGGTCGTCTACATCGGTGAGCCGGACATCGCCGTCGGCTTCCGGGCGGTCGACTACGACCACGTCAGCGTCGTGCGCGACATGGCCGCGGCGGGGCACTCGATCGATCTGCTGCGCGAGCCGCCGGCGACGCACCCGCACCTGCCGACCGAGGTCGCCCCGGCCTAGCCGATCGGGACCAGCCGCTCCCTCAGGGCGGCGCGCGTCGAGTCGTCGCAGAAGACCCGCTCCACCGACGTCGCGTGGATGCGGCGGATCTCGTCGGCTCCGAGCCCGACGTCCGCGACCAGGTGCTCGAACTCGACCGACAGCGGCGCGCCGGTGGTCGTCGGGTCGTCGTCGCCGATGACGACCTCGCACCCCGCTTCCAGGAACGCGCGGATCGGGTGCTCGGCGTACGACGCAACGGCGCCGGTGAGGACGTTCGAGGTCGGGCACTGCTCGAAGCAGATGCCCTTGTCAGCCGCCCAGCGCAGGACCTCAACCTCGTCGATGGCCCGGATGCCGTGGCCGATGCGCCGCACGCCGAGCCGCGCGACCGCCTCGCGGAGGTGCTGGGCGGTGCCGGCCTCCGCGGCGTGGGCGGTCAGGCCCAGCCCGGCCGCGGCGGCGATCGCAAAGGGTCGCTCCATCGGCTCGAGCGACGGGAAAAGGAGCTCGTCGCCGGCCACGTCGAAGCCGACGACGCCATGCCCGGCGTTGTCCGCGGCGGCTCGAGCGACGGCCTCGTTCGTGGTCGGATCGTGGTGGCGCAGCGCGCAGGCGATCAGGCCCGCCGCCATGCCGGAGCGTCTCGTCCCCTCGCGGAGCCCGTCCGCCGCCGCGGCGATCACCTCGCCGATGCTCATCGCCGTGGCGTGGGTGGCTGGCCCGAAGCGCAGCTCGAGATAGCCGACGCCGTCGGCGGCCGCGTCCTCGACGGCCTCCGCCACGATGCGACCGATGGCCTCGGGCGTCGCGAACAGCGGGTACGCGGCCGCGACGTGGCCGAGGAACGTCGTGAGCGTGCCGGCCTCTTGCATCCGCAGCGCCGCCTCCCACCCGCCGGGCGGCTCCGGGACTCCCAGCGCCTCCGCGAGCTCGACGGCCGTCTGCGGGCGGATCGTGCCCTCCAAGTGGGTATGCAGGTTCAGGCCGACGGTCGGCCCGGCGGCGCCATCGGTCACAGCGAGAGCGCGACCGCCGTCCTCAGCGCGACCTCGATGCTGTGGTGCCATCCCGCGGCGAGCCGGTCGTGCGTGTCGTAGACACTCGCGCCCTCGACGAGGTTGCTCGAGACCGCGCAGATCATCCCCGCCCGGAACCCACGCTGGCGGGCCACGACGAAGAGCGCGGAGCTCTCCATCTCGACGTTGAGGAGGCCCATCGCCGACATCTGCCGCGTCCATTCGGGTGACTCGGCGTAGAAGGCGTCGTCGGTGGCGTTGATCCCGGCGTGGACCGCGTAGGTGGCGCCGTCGGCCAGCTCGCGCGCCTCTCGCTCCAAACTCAGGGCGATCTCGATGTCGGGGACCGCGGGGTAGCCCTTCGGCACGTAGGCGTCGGAGGTGCCGTCGTTGCGGTACGAGCCCTGGCTGACGATCAGGTCGCCTGGCTGGATCCCCGGCTGGAGGGCGGCGGTGCTGCCGACGCGGATCATCGAGGTGACGCCGACCCGGAACAGCTCCTCGGCCGCGATCGCCGTCGATGGACAGCCCATGCCGGTCGAGGTCGCGGTGATCTGGCGGCCCTGGTAGGTGCCGACCATCGTCCGGTGCTCGCGCTTGTGGGCGACATCGCGCACGTCCGTCAGGTGCTCGGCGATCAGCGGGACCCGGAACGGGTCGCCGGGCAGCAGCGCGATCGAGCTCACCTCGCCCGGCGCCACGCCGATGTGGAACTGGCGAACGTCGCGGCCGACCGCGCTCTTGTCGACGACCGCGTCACCCATCGGTCAGGATTGGCCTTCCTTGACATACGGCCGGCCGACCGCGGCCGGCGCGATGCTTCGACCCACGACCCCGGCCAGGATCACGATCGTGACGATGTACGGCAATGCGCCGTAGACCTGCGAGGGCACGGCGGCCATGATCGCGCCGAGGTCGGGGTACTCGTCGCCCGGCGGCCGGATTCGCACCGCCTGCCCGAAGGCGCCCGAGTACGCGAACAGCAGCGCGCCGGCGAAGGCGCCGATCGGGGTCCATCGGCCGAAGATGACCGCGGCCAGGGCGATGAAGCCGCGGCCGGCGGTCATGCCGTTCTGGAACGAGCCGGTGCCTTCGAGGGTGAGGTACGCGCCGGCCAGCCCGGCGAAGATGCCGGCCACGATCACGTTCCGGTAGCGCAGGCGGATGACGTCGATGCCGACGGTGTCCGCGGCGCGCGGATGCTCGCCCACCGCACGCGTCCGCAGGCCCCAGCGCGAGCGGAACAGCAGGACCTGGAGGACCAGCACGAAGATGATCACGCTCATCGCGATCGGTCCCTGCTCGATGAACATCTCGAGGATCCAGCCGATCACCGGGATGTCGACGACCTCCTGCGGCAGGCGGAAGGTCTCGAACGTGCCGGCTCCGATGCGCGGGTTCGGGCTGATCAGCAGGCGGTTGAGGTAGCCGGTCAGGCCGATGGCGGCGACGTTGATGATCACGCCGCTGATGATCTGGTCGGCGCCGATCGAGATCGACAGCCATGCGTGGAGCGCCGAGAGGGCCATCGCGGTCAGGATGGCGGCGACGATGCCGATGAGCAGGGCCGGTGTTGCAGCGAACGGACCGGCCCACGGGTCGACGGGGAACGCCTGGTGCCAGAGGCCGGCGGCCAGGAAGCCGGCGAACGCAGCCGACAGCATCATGCCCTCGATGCCGATGTTCACGATTCCGGAGCGCTCGTTCATGACCCCGCACAGCGCGCCGAGCGCGATCGGCGCCGCCAGGCCGAGGACGATCGGGGCGATGCCGGGCGTGACATCGATCACGTAGCCGATGAACTGGAAGATGACCCCGAGGATCGGGATCCCGTACACGATCTCCATCAGGTGGGCGTCCCGCTGCCGTAGCTCTTCGTGACGGTCTGGAGCTCGGTCGGCTCCGCGCCCGGCGCCCGGATGTGAAGGATGCGCCGGATCAGCACGTCGGCCGCCAGGAAGAGGAGGATCGTCGCCTGGATGACGTCGATGATCTCGACCGGGATGCCAGCCTGGATCTGCATCAGGCCCGATCCGGCGCGCATTGCGCCAAACAGCAACGCGGCGAGCATGATCCCGACCGGGTGCGCGCGCCCGAGGAGTGCGACCGAGATCGCGTCGAAGCCGATCGAGGTGCCGTACGAGGCGGTCATGAACCCGCTGACGCCGAGGATCTGGCCCGCGCCGGCCAGCCCGGCCAGGAGGCCGCACAGGGACATCGTCAGGATCGTCAGGAAGGCGGGCCGCATGCCGGCGTAGCGCGCGGCGTCGGGGTTGGCGCCGACCGTGCGGATCTCGAACCCGAGCGTGCTGCGCCAGAGGAGCCACCAGACGACCGGGACGAGCGCGAAGGCGATGAACACGCCGAGGTGGATGGCGGTCCCGAAGAAGGTGGGATACGCGGCATTGCCGATCGGTCCGGTCCGCGAGAACGAGAATCCCGGCGCCTCGAGCGGTCCCGTGATGAGGTAGCCGATGAGGGCGCCGGCAATGAAGTTCAGCATGATCGTGGTCACGACTTCGTGCGCGCCCGTCCACGCCTTCAGCGCGCCGGGGATGAAGCCCCAGCCGGCGCCGAGCAGCGCTCCGGCGATGACCGCGGCCGGGATCGCGACGATCGGCGGCGCACCGGCGACGACGGCGCCGACCCCCGCGGCGCCGAGGGCGCCCATGAGGAACTGGCCCTGCGCGCCGATGTTGAAGAGCCCGGCCTTGAAGCCGAGCCCGACCGCCATTCCGGCGAGGATCAGCGGGGTGGCGGCAACGATCGTGAACGTGATGCCGCGGACGCTGCCGAACGCTCCCTCGAGCAGGTTCGCGTAGGCCTGCAGCGGCAGCAGCAGGTCCAGCTCACCCTGGATGAGGCTGGAGAGCAGGATGACGATCGCACCGACGACGAGCCCGCCGAGGATGGCAGCGAGCGGGATGATCGACAGCCGGATCAGCCGCGAGATCGGCGACTGGCGGGGCCGCGGTGCCGGCTGCGCTTCGTTCGCGGCGGTCACGAGGCCTGCTCCAGGTCGGTGCTCATGCTCTTCGTCAGCGCCTCCAGCGGGACCCGGCCGCCGGTCGCCATCAGCAGGCCGATCTCCTCCTTGTCGGCCTTTCGCGCGTCGACGACCGAGACGAGCTCGCCGCGGTACATGATGCCGATGCGGTCGGAGAGCTCGAGCACCTCGTCGAGCTCGGCGGAGATCAGGAGCACCGCGGTGCCGCTCGTCCTCCGCTCGATCGTCTCGCGGTGGATGAACTCGATACTCCCGACGTCGAGCCCGCGCGTCGGCTGGTCGAGCACGAGGAGCTTCGGCTCCCGACCGAGCTCCCGGGCCACGACGACCTTCTGCTGATTGCCGCCCGACAGCGTCCCGGCGTTCACGAGGACCGATGGCGTCCGGACGTCGAACTCGGTCACGCACTCGGTGGCCCGGGTGCGGATCGCGTCCGCGTCACGCACGAGGCCGTGGGAGTAGGGCGGGGAGTGGTAGTCGTTGAGCACGATGTTGTCGGTGATCGGGAAGGACAGCACGAGGCCGTACCGATGCCGGTCGGCCGGCACGAAACCGACGCCGCTGCCGTGGAGGTCTCGCGGCGACGAGTGCGTCACGTCCTTGTCGCCGAGCGTCACCTTGCCCGATGTCTTGCGCCGCAGCCCCATGATCGCCTCGACCAGCTCGTCCTGGCCGTTGCCGGCCACGCCGGCAATCCCGAAGATCTCGCCGGCGCGGACCTCGAAGCTGACGCCGTGGACGACTTCGTGGCCCCGATCGTCGGCGACGCGCAGGTCATCGGCCTTCAGCGTCACCTCGCCCGGCGTGCTCTCGCCGCGATCGACGGTGAGCTGGACGTCGCGGCCGACCATCAGCTCGGCCAGGTCCTCCTCGTCCGTCTCGGACGGGATGCGTTGCCCGACGACCTTCCCGCGACGGATGACCGTGATGCGGTCGGCGATCTCGAGGACCTCGTACAGCTTGTGGCTGATGAAGATCACCGACGTGCCGAGGTCCTTCGTGAGCTGACGGAGGACGGCGAAGATCTCGCGCGTCTCCTGCGGCGTCAGCACCGCGGTCGGCTCGTCCAGGACGAGGATGCTCGCGCTGCGGTAGAGCGCCTTGAGGATCTCGACGCGTTGCTGCCAGCCGACGGACAGGGAGCCGACCTTGGCGTCCGGGTCGACCTCGAAGCCAAACTGGTTGCCGAGCGTTCGGATGCGATCGTGGGCATCGCGTCGGTCCAGGAAGATCGGGTTCGCCATCGGCTCGTCGCCGAGGAGGATGTTCTCCGCCACGGAGAGGACCGGGACGAGCATGAAGTGCTGGTGCACCATGCTGATGCCGCGGTCGATCGCGTCCGACGGGCTGTCGATCTTCACCGGCTCGCCGTCGAGGAGGATCTCGCCCTCGTCCGGCACGGCGAGGCCGTAGAGGATGTTCATCAGGGTCGACTTGCCGGCCCCGTTCTCGCCGAGCAGCGCGTGGATCTCGCCGGGCCGGATGTCGAGGTCGATATGGTCGTTCGCGAGCACGCCGGGATAGCGCTTCGTGACCCCCCGCATCTCGAGGGCCGGGACGTGGACGGGCTGACTCACGATCTCGGTCATGCGACTCCCACGCGCTGAATGATCGAAGGGCGGGCCCGCGTGGACCCGCCCTTCCTGGTTACCTGCTGCTCAGATCGGAGGTACGACCGTTACTCGAACGGGCACTCCCCTTCACCCTCGCACGGGTCGAGCTCGCCGGCAGCCATCGCCGCCGTCGCGTCGTCGAGCAGGGTCTGGAGCTCACTGGTGAGCAGATCGGGGTGGTTGTGGAACGCCGATGCGCCGACCTTCGGCGGATCGGAGGCCGCATCGAGCACGATGGTCCCACCCTCGGCGGTCCCATCGACCACGCGCTGGATCGCCTCGTCGATCGCGTCGACGAGCTTCTTCTCAGCACTCGTGACGATGCAGGTCTCGCTCGGCAGCCCGAGCGCCTGATCGACGTCGACGCCGATGCCGTAGATGTCGGCATCGCAGGATGCCTCGAGGGCGCCCTGGCCCGACAGGCCGGCGACCTGGAAGATGACGTCGGCGTCCTGGCCGATCATCTGCTCCGCCAGCGACGCGCCGGTGGCCGGGTCGTTGAACGCGGTGGTGATGTCCTCGGACACGTACGAGATCAGGACTTCGATGTCCGGGTTCACCGACAGCGCGCCGTTGTGATAGCCGCCGATGTAGAGCTTGACCGCCGGGATCGACTCGATGCCGCCGATCGTGCCGATGACGCCTGTCTCGGAGATCGTGGCGGCGACGATGCCCGCCAGGTAGCCGGCCTGGGCCTCGTTGAAGACGAGCCCCTGGTAGTTCGGCAGGAGCGCGGCGGAGTCGCCCGCACAGGTGAACGTCGGGTCAGGGGCGCCGGCTTCGTCGACGCAAACGGGCTGGTCGAGGCCGATGAAGCTGACCTCAGGATTCTCCAGCGCCGCGATCGTGGTCGCGTTCCCCAGCGCGAATCCGTACGTCACGATGATCGTGTAGCCCTGGTCGATGAACGTCTGGATGTTAGCCGCGTAGTCGGCCGGATCCGACGTTACGATGACATCGGCCGAGCCGCCCACCGAGGTGGCGCCGGCGATCGTTCCGCACCAGCCACCCTCGTTGAAGGACTTGTCCTCGAGCTCGCCGACGTCGGTCACGCCACCGATCAGGACGGCGTCGCCGGACTCCGGATCACCGCAGGCCGCGAGGCCGGTCGGCGCATCGGTCGCGCTGGGCTCGGCCGCCTGGCTTTCGCCGGATGTTTCGGCCGGGTCCGTCTCGGCAGCCTCGGAGGGGCTCTCGCCGCCACCGTTACAGGCCGCCAGGATCAGCATCAGGATGGCCAGCACGGCCATCATCGAGCTGGGGTGCTTCCGCATCTGTTTCCTCCACACCATTCGTAGGTGCGCTCTGCCGCGTGAACTCGCGGCGCCTCCGGTGCGCTGGGGCCAAGGGCACCTGGCGCAGAATCAGCGCATCATACTGCCTCGCTGCGCGCGGGCTCAATACTCGCGCACATCTTCGCCGCCGGGCGTTCGCACCTATCATCGGCCGCCATGGGCGATCTGCCGGGCCGCGTTCGGCTCGTGATCTTCGACCTCGACGGCGTCGTCTACCGCGGCGCCGAGCCGGTCCCCGGCGCTCCCGAGCTGGTCGATTTCCTTCATCGCAGCGGGGTGGCGGTACGGTTCGCGACGAACAACTCGATGGCGACGCGTGACGCGTACGTCGATCGCCTCGCCGGCATGGGCATTCGAGCGGCGGCCGACGAGATCGTCACCTCCACCTCGGCGACGATCGAGCACCTGCGCCGCCACGCCCCGGAGGTGCGCAGCGTCCTCGCGATCGGCGCGGACGGCATGGAGTCCGAGCTGCGCGACGCCGGGCTGGGCGTGACGATGGCCGGGACCACGCAGCCGCGTGATCCCGGCGGCCCGCTCGAGCGCGGGTACGACGCCGTCATCGTCGGCCTCGACCCTGACGTGGACTACGCGCGGCTGTCCGCCGCCATGGCCGCGGTCGCTGGCGGCGCACGCCTGATCGCGACGAATGCCGATGCGCGCTACCCGACGCCCGCCGGCTTCCTGCCCGGCGCCGGGTCGATCGTCGCGGCCGTGGCGACCGCCACGGGCGTGGCGCCGGAGGTGATCGGCAAGCCGGCACCGGCGATGTTCACCGCCATCCTCGAGGCCGCCGGGGTGCCGCCGTCGGAGAGCGTGGTGGTCGGCGACAACCCGGACGCGGACGTCGCCGGCGCACATCGTGCCGGGTGTGCGGCGATCCTCGTCCTCACCGGCGTCGCCGACGCGAGATCGGTGGAGCTCCTCGACGGCGAGCGCGTCCCCGATGCCGTGGCCACCGGGCCGGACGAGGTCCGCGCGCTGCTGGCGCCGCGGCTCAGCTGATGGCGGCCCGGCTCCAGGCGTGCCACGCCCGCGTCGCCTCGGCGACGAGCGGCGCCATCACCGCCGGAGGCGAGAAAGCACGCGCGAACGCGTTGAGGACGATCGTCGCCAGCTCCTCGCTCGACAGGTCGAGCGCATCGGCGCTGCGCGCCAGCTCCTCGCTGAGCGAGATCCCGGTCACGGTGCGGTCGTCGGTCGAGATCGTGACGCTCACCCCGGCCCGATGGAGGGCCGCGACCGGGTGCTCGGCGAGCGAAGGAACGACCGCGGCCTGGACGTTCGAGGTGGGACACAGGTCGAGCGTGATGTCGCGCGCGCGCAGCAGGTCCAGGAGTGCGGGGTCCTCGCCGGCGGTCACGCCGTGGGCGACGCGCCGGACCCCGAAGTCGAGCACCTCCCGCACGCGCTCGGCGCCGGCCACCTCCCCGGCGTGCGCGGTGAGCGCGAGGCCGACCTCGCGCGCGGCGACGAAGGCGACGGCATGCGGCGGAGCGGGCCAGGCGGCCTCGAGCCCTGCCAGGTCGAAGCCGACGACCGGGTGGCCGATCGCCCCCGCGGCTCGCGCGAGCTCCGCGTTGGCCGCCGGCGGGTGGGAGCGGATGGCGGTCACGATCAGCCCGATGGCCGGCGATTCCGGGGGCGATGCGCCACGCGCCACGCCGGCGGCGACAGCCTCGATGACGTCCGCCACCGACAGCCCGTTCTGGAGGTGGAGTCGCGGCGCCCAGCGCACCTCGGCGTACCGGACGCCGTCCGCGGCGAGGTCCTCGACGAGCTCGGCGGCGGCCCGCTCCAGCGCCTCGGCGGTCTGGAGCAGCGCGATCGGCAGGTCGAAGAAGGTCAGCAGCTCGGCCTGGTCGGCGCAGCGCTCCGGCCCGACCATCCGCCGGGTCGCCTCGTCCAGCGTGAGCGGGATGCCGATCGCGTCGGCGAGCTCCACGGCGGTCGCCGGGCGCACCGAGCCGTCGAGATGCTGGTGGAGCTCAGCCTTCGGCAGGCGCCGGATCGCCTCGAGGTCCATCCCCGCATGATAGGCAGTCGCATGCTGGTTGCCGCGACCCTGGCAGCGCTCGCGCTCGTCCTCGGCGGTGGCGCCCCACGCCCGGAGGTCGCGCGCGCGGCCGATGCCGCCGTCGCCGATGCCGCCGATCGGACCCTCGAAGCGATCGAGCGGCTCCGCGGCGAGCTGTCCGCTGCGCTCGATGCCGCGCGCGTCGGCGCCGCGAGGGTCGTCGCCGGGGGCGAGGACCCGGCGGAACGGCTGGCGGCGGCGGGGGAGGCAGCGTTCGCGGCGACGCCGGCGGCGGTCGAGGTGCGCGAGGCGTACGCGGAGCTCGAGCGCGCGCGCGCCGCCCGGGATCCCGAGGCCGCCCCACTGCCGCCACCGCCGGACCTCGGAGAGCTCGCCTCGATCTCCGCGCAGCTCGACGATGCAGCGGAGGATGGTGCGAGCTTCGCGCGGGTACGCCACCTCGCCGAAGGCGTCTGCGGCCGGGCTCGCCGGCGCCCTCAACGCCGCCGTGGCGGGCGAACCCGGCGCGGCGCACGAGCCGCTGGCACTCGGGCTGATCGCCGTCGACGAGGTGCGGGCGTGGGAGGAGGACGCCCCGGTTCTGGCGGTGTGGATCGATACCGCGGATGCGATGATCCGCGCCATGCAGCGGCTCGTCGATGCCGTCGAGGCCAGCGACGCCGAGGAGGCCGATGCCGCCCGCGCCGAGTTCGAGGCCGCCGCCGAGGACGGCGCGGAGGCGGACCGGGCCCTGCGCATCGGCCTGGACGAGGCGGGAAGTGCGGTGACCGCCGTGCCCCTCGGGCGCCTCTCCGATGCGCTCGACACGCTCGGCGACCTGGAGGAGGCGGTCCGCGCCGTGCATGGCGGGAGCGGCGGATGAGCGAGCTGGTCATCGGTCGGACCCTGGCGGATCGGTACCGCATCGAAGCGGAGCTCGCACGGGGCGGGATGGCCGGCGTCTATCGCGCCCGCGACCTCCGGCTCGATCGGGAGGTGGCGGTCAAGGTGCTGTCCGCCACGTACGCGGACGACCCGGACTTCACCGCCCGCTTCCTGGGCGAGGCGCGCGCCGCCGCGTCCCTCTCGCACCCGAGCCTCGTGCACGTGTACGACTCCGGCAGCGACGGCGACGCGCACTACATCGTCATGGAGCTGCTCGACCGGCACCGCACCCTGCGCGACCGGCTCGACGAGGGCGGTCCGCTTCCCGCCGACGAGGTGCTCCGCATCGGCGGCGAGCTCCTGGCGGGCCTGCGCGTGGTCCATGAGCACGGACTCGTGCACTGCGACGTGAAGCCCGCCAACGTCATGCTCGGCCCCGGCCCCGCCAAGCTCATCGACTTCGGGATCGCGACCCAGCCACACGAGGGGACCGATGGCGACACGAGCATCGGCTCGTTGCGCTTCATGTCCCCTGAGCAACTGCATGGCGAGGCCCTCACCCCGGCCAGCGACCTGTTCAGCCTCGGCGCGGTGCTCTACCAGTCGCTGACCGGGAGCCCGCCGTACCCCGGCGAGACGCCAGAGGAGATCAGCGCCGCCCACGCGGCAGGACGCGTTCGACCGCCCTCAACGCTCGTCGACGGCATTCCCGGCCGGCTCGACGAGGCGATCCTCCAGGCCCTGCGCCGCGACCCATCCGAGCGATTCGACAGCGCCGATGCGATGGCCGCCTCCCTCGAGGCATCCGCCGGCGAGATCGCGGAGCGCCGTGACGACGACACGACCCAGATGGTCCGCGTCCCGCCCCCGCCGCCGCCGGCCCCGAGCCCCGCCCCGTCGGCCGGCTACGTTCCGCCGGTGGCACCTCCGCAGCCGCATCCGCGGCCACGGCCCGCCCCAGTCCCGCGTCGCGCGCCGCCGGCCCCCACGCCGCGCCGCAGAGGGAGCGCGTGGGGCCTGATCGGCACGCTGCTGGTGCTCGGCGCGGCTGCGCTGGTGGTCGTGCTCATCGTGCTGCCGCTGCTCCAGCTCGGGCGCGAGGGCGGGGGAACCACACCAACCGCTCAGCCGACCGCGTCGCCCGATCCGAACACGGTGAGCGTGCCGGACCTCGTCGGAATGGCCACCGGCGACGCTCTCGAAGCCGCGCGGGCGTCCGGCCTGAACTGGACGCTGTACTGCAACGAGGACCAGGGGCAGCCGTCCGGGATCATCGACCAGGAGCCGCCGGCGGGCACCGCGGTCGCCCCGGGCAGCACCTTCAGCCTGTACTCGGCGAGGTTCGCCGACTGCCAGTGAACCGTATACTCAGCGCCCCTTGTCGTTCCCGTGAAGGAGCCTTTCAGCATGCGCGTGCGCGCCATCACATCGGCCCCCGCCTCGACCGAGGTGGACGTCCTGGCCGTCCCGATCTACAAGGACGAAGTCGACCTCGACGGCGAGCTCGGCGACCTCGATCGCGCGTCGGGCGGCGCGATCCGCGCGGCGATCGAGTGGGGCGAGTTCAACCCGCTCGAGCACGCGTCGGCGCTCATCGACGCCGGGACGCTCCGCGCCGGCCGGCTGCTCCTCCTCAACGGCGGGGCGCGCGGCCGCGGCGCGTGGCGCGCACGGCGGCTGGCGGCCGTCGCCACCCGGCGGCTGAACGGGCGCGGCGCGGCCACCCTGGCGCTGTGGCTGCGCGACGGCGAAGGGCGAGACGAATGGAGCGCGGCCGCGGCCGGCGCCGTGGCCGGTGAGTATCGGCCCACAGCAATCTACGGTCGGAAGCGCGACACCGAGGCGATGCACCGATCGGTCGAGGAGGTCCAGGTCATCGGCGCCGAGCAGGGGGCGCTCGACGAGGGCCTGATCGTCGGCGAGGGCCTCGCCTTCGGCCGCGACCTCGCCAACCGGGCGGCCAACGACCTCACGCCCGAACGGACGGCCGAGATCGCGCGCGAGCTCGAGGCCGATGGCTGCACCGTCGAGGTCCTCGAGCCCGCGGACATGGAGCGTCTGGGCATGGGCTGCCTGCTCGGCGTCGGCCAGGGCGGCGGGAACCCGCCGCGGCTCATCGGCATCAAGCTGCCGGGCTGGGAGAACGGCGGCGACCGGCGGCTGGCGATCGTCGGCAAGGGCGTCTGCTTCGACTCGGGCGGGATCAGCATCAAGCCCGCCGACGGGATGGGCGACATGAAGCACGACAAGTCCGGCGCCGCCGCGGTGATCGCCGCCGCCCGCACCGTCGCGCGACTGGCGCCGGACACCCCGCTGATGGCCGTCGCGCCGATGGTCGAGAACATGCCCGGTGGCAACGCCCAGCGTCCCGGCGACGTGGTGAAGGCGATGAACGGGCTCACCGTCGAGGTCACCAACACCGATGCCGAGGGCCGCCTGATCCTGGCCGATGCGATGACCTGGGCCGAGAAGGAGGGCGCGACGCACGTCGTCGACGTGGCCACCCTCACTGGCGCGCAGGCCGTCGCGTTCGGCGACCAGGTCAGCGCCTACTTCGCGCGGCCGCGCGAGTGGGGCGAGCGCATCGGTGCCGCGGCCGAGGCGGCCGGAGAGTGGTTCTGGGAGATGCCGCTCGTGGCCGAATACCGGGTCTCGTACGACTCGCCGCACGCCGACATCGTCAATTCCGGCACCCGCGACGGCTCGCTGATCAAGTCGGCCGTCTTCCTGTCCGAGTTCGTGACCGTGCCGTGGGTCCACGTCGACATCGCCGGCACCGCGTACCTCGGGGCCGAGAAGCCGTACGGCCCGAAGGGCGCCACCGGTGCCGCGGTTGCCACCCTCGTCCGCCTGGCGCTGGACTTCGCCGCCGATCCCGACGCGCCCTGACGACGAAAGAGCCCCGCCCGAGATGATCGGACGGGGCTCGTGCGAGTGAAGACGGCCTAGCGGTCGTCGTCGGCGATGTCGTCTACCTTGTCCTTGACCTCGCCCCACTCGTTCTGGACCTTGCCTTCGGCCTGCTCGACCTTGCCCTCGGCCTCGGTGCCGGGATCGTCGGTGAGGTCGCCCCACTCTTCCTTCACCTTGCCCCCGGCCTCCTTGACCGGACCTTCGACGCGATCGTGGTCCATGGTTGGAGTCCTCCACACTTCGTGCCGGCACCAGTTGCCGGCGTGACACGGGCCCATACGCATGGGCCGTGCCAACCGCGAGGGCCCGGCGGTGGACGATCGGCCTATGGCCGCGATCGGGTCGCCGCGTAGGATGCTGGTGCCGCGGCGCACCGGCCGGGGCTCGAACGCTCCAGGAGGCACCGATTTGGCTTTCGTCATGCTCGCGGTGGGCGGGATCTTCGCCGTCATCGGCGCTGCGGCGGAGCGCCTTGCCAGCCGATGGCCGGCCGAAGAGGCGAGCCATCGGCCCCCCGGCGTGCGCACCGTGGTGCTGGCGGCGCTGAGCGGCCTCTCCGGGGCGGCGATCGTCGCGCGCAGCCAGCTGCCGTGGTGGGCGACGGCCGTTTACCTCGTGCTCCTGGCGCTGATGATCGTCCTGGCCGCGACCGACCTCGACCAGCGACGCCTGCCGCACGTCGTCCTTGACCCGCTGATCCTGCTGGCAGTCGTGTTCGTGCCCTTCAACCCGGCCGTCATGCCGCTCGAGGCGCTCATCGGCATGGTCGCCGGCGTCGGCTTCCTCGGAGCGCTGGCGCTCGTCATCCGAGGCGGGCTGGCGGTCGGTGATCTCTACCTGGTGGCGCCGATCGGCCTGATGCTCGGCTGGCCGGCGGTCTTCACCGCCCTCTTCGCGGCCGCCTTCCTGGCGGCGGGCGCGAGCCTCGTGCTCCTGGCCGCCCGACGGGTCGGAATGCGCAGCTACATCCCGTTCGGGCCGTTCCTGGTGGGCGGTGCCGTGCTCGCGCTCGTCTTCGCGGACCGGATGCTGACCGTCATCCGCTGAGCGGGGCCGATTCGACCCGGCCAGCCCGGGCTGGTACCCTCCTCGCGATGCATCCGGCTCTCCAACGCCGGCGCCGTCACCTGATGATGACGCGCCGCACCGTGCGCCGCGGCTCCCAGCGGCGGGGCCTGGCCACGTTCCTTCTCATCGCTCTCGGCGTCTTCGGCCTGACCTTCGTCGGGTCGATCATGGGCACCGCTGGCGGGATGTTCGCTGCGTACACGTACTACGCCAGCGACCTCCCCGACCCGCTCATCCTCGACGACCCGACCCTCGCACCGGCGGAGTCGACCTACGTCTACGACCGCACCGGCCAGACCCTGCTCGCGCGCTTCGAGTGCCAGAACCGTGAGGCGGTCGAGTTCGGGGAGCTGCCCGAGGTCATCTGGCAGGCCACCGTCGCCAGCGAGGACCGCACCTATTGGGACAACAACGGCGTCGACATCCAGGCCACCGTGCGCGCTGCCCTGGCCAACCTCGAGGCCGGCGAGATCGTGCAGGGCGCCTCGACAATCACCCAGCAGGTGATCGACTACGCGCGGGTCCTCCAGGCGGAGGGCGAGACCACGCAGATCGAGGATGGCGCCAGCGCGGCCCCCAGCGTCGCGGCGGCCGACCCGGACGAGCCGGCCACCGAGGGCAACGACCCCGAGGAACAGGCCGATGTCTGCGAGCCGCCCGAGCCGACACAGTCGAGTGACTTCGAGGACAAGATCCGCGAGAACATCCTCGCGATGCAGGTCACCGCGGCCTACCCCGGCAGGGATGGCAAGGAGCGGATCCTCGAAACGTACCTGAACCTCATCTACTACGGCAACGGCTCATACGGCATCCGCGCCGCGGCGGCGAACTACTTCGGGATCACCGACCTGGCCGAGCTCACGAACAGCCAGGCGGCCTTCCTCGCCGCCCTGCCGCAGGCTCCCTCGTACCTCGACCCGTACCAGAACCCGAACGGCGAGCCCGGAAGCGAGGAGGCGGCGGCCGAGGCGCTCCGGGAGCGCGACCTCGTTATCAACGCGATGCTCGAGGAGGGCTACATCAACGAGCGCGAGGCGCGGAACGCGAAGAACACGACCTGGCTGGACATGGAGCCGCGGCGGCTGACGAGCATCCTGCGCGAGCCGCACTTCAGCTTCCGCGTTCGTGAAGAGGCGGTCCGCATTCTCAGCTCATTCCCGGACATCACCGATCCCGAGCTCGCCGTGCGGACGGGCGGATTCCGGATCGTCACGACTCTCGACTACGAGCTCCAGCAGGAGGCGAAGCGGCTCGTCACCGAGTGGGTGAACACCCTCAAGGGCTTCAACGTGAACAACTCCGCGCTCGTGGCGATCGATTCCCCGACGGGCGAGATCGTCTCGTACGTCGGATCGGTCGACTACTACAACCGCGAGGCGCGGGAGGTGCAGGGCCAGTTCGACGTGGCGGGCCTCGGCCGGCGACAGCCGGGATCGGCCTTCAAGCCGATCACGTACGCATCGGCATTCAAGGCACGCCAGGCGACCGTCAGCACGATGCTGGTGGACGCGATGACCGAGTTCGGAGTGGCCGGCGCAGCCTCGTACCGGCCCACCAACGCCGACATCAAGGAGCACGGACCTGTCCTGGCCGTCGACGCGCTTCGATACTCGCTCAACATTCCATCGGTCCAGATGCAGTACCTGGTCGGGTCGCAGCGGACCGCCGATTTCGCCGAGACGCTCGGCATCGCCAGCAGTGAGTACATCATGGGCCAGGATCCGGGCCTCTCCCTGGCGCTCGGATCAGTCCCGGTCAACCTGACGAACATGACGCAGGCCTACTCCGCCTTCGCGCAGCAGGGGGCGTTGCACCCGGCAACGACGATTCTCGAGATCCGCGACAAGGACAACCGGGTGGTCTACAGCCGCGAGGACAACGGCCCCGAGACGACGCATCCGATGACCCAGGCCGAGGCTTATCTGCCGCACTTCATCCTCGAGGGCAACACCGATCCCGAGCGCAACACCCTGTGGGGCGAGCGCGCGATGCTCGTCACCCCCGACGGGCAGCGGCGCCCGGCCGGCTTCAAGACCGGCACCACCAACGACTTCAAGGACGTCTCAGGCTTCGGCTACGTGCCGGGCGCCTTGACCACTGGCGTGTGGATGGGCAACAACAACCAGGAGCCGATGTCGACCGAGATCTCGGGCGGCCTCTTCAGCGCCGACGGACCGTTGTTCCTGTGGCAGGAATTCATGGAGGTGGCGCTCAACCAGGGCTGGGACTGGAACGACAAGACCCCGGTGGGGCAGACCAGCTTCCCGCAACCGGACGGCATCGTGAACGCCAACGTCTGCCGCTGGACCGGGATGTCGGCCACGAACAACTGCGGGCCAACCGTGACCATGCCGTTCCTGGAGGGCACGATCCCGCCCTTCGACAACGTCCATCCGTCGGGCTGCCTGGATCTCGAGATGTACGTTCAGCGGTCGGTGCCGACACGCCCGGTGAACTGGGTCACTGCCGCCGACACGTGGTCGGAC
Organism: uncultured Chloroflexia bacterium; assembly: GCA_963840145.1. GTDB lineage: Bacteria > Chloroflexota > Limnocylindria > QHBO01 > QHBO01 > JACDBZ01. Next base: position 468,340 of record CAWIXR010000004.1, on the reverse strand, counting down.
CGGGTCGTGAACGGCCAGACCGGCGCCTCCGGCGATCCGCTCCGCTACAAGGAGGACCCGAACGTCAAGTTCGCGATCGCGCCGCTCTACGGCGAGTCCGGCTTCCCGTCGGTGTGCGGTGAGCGCGTGTCGAGACCCAGTCCGACCCCCGACCCTGGCGACGGTGACGGCGACGGGGACGGGGACGGTGACGGCGACGGGGACGGGGACGGGGATGGCAACGGCAACGGCAACGGCAACGGCAACGGTGGAGGGAACGGCGGCGGGTGACCCGTGGCGCGCGGCTAGAATCGGCCCGTGTCCACCCCGGTCCTGACACTCATCCTCGCCGGCGGCGAGGGCGAGCGGCTCAGCATCCTGTCCCAGGTGCGCGCGAAGCCGGGGGTCCCGTTCGGCGGCAAGTACCGCATCATCGACTTTGCCCTCAGCAATGCCGTGAACTCCGGCTTGACCGACGTCGGCATCCTGACCCAGTACGCGCCACGCTCGCTCATCGACCACATCGGCGTTGGGCGGCCGTGGGACCTCGACCGCAGCCGCGGCGGGGTGGCGCTGCTCCAGCCGTTCATCGGTCGCGGTCGAGCGCGAGACTGGTACGGCGGCACGGCCGACGCGGTGCTTCAGAACCTCGACTTCATCGCCGACCGCAACCCGGAGCTGGTGCTCGTGCTGGCCGGTGACCACGTCTACAAGATGGACTACCGCCCGTTCATCGAGCTCCACCGCGAGCGCGACGCCGAGGTGACCTGCGCCGTGCGCACGGTCCCGATGACCGAGGCGCATCGGTTCGGCATCCTCGCCGTCAATGACGAGGGGCTGGTCACCGAGTTCGTCGAGAAGCCGGCCGATCCGCCGTCGAACCTCGTGAGCATGGGCGTCTACGTCTTCAGCTGGCCCCTCCTGCGCGACCTGCTGAGCGCCGATCGGCCCGACTTCGGGCGCGACATCCTGCCGTGGATGGTCGAGAACGAGCGTCGTGTCTATGCCTACGAGTTCGCCGGCTACTGGCAGGACGTCGGCACCGTCGAGAGCTACTGGGCCACGAGCCTCGACCTGCTCCGGCCCGACCCGGGCATCGAGCTCAACGATCTCGGTTGGCTGATCTACACGAAGAGCGAGGAGCGGCCACCGGCGCGGATCGGCCCGAACGCGAGCGTGAGCCGCTCGATGATCAGCCACGGCTGCGTGATCGAGGGTCTCGTCGAGCACAGCGTGCTGTCGCCCGGCGTCCGGGTCGCGGCCGGCGCGGAGGTGCGCGACTCGATCGTCATGTTCGACGCGGTCATCGAGGAGGGAGCCGTGCTCGACCGCGCGATCGTCGACAAGGAGGCGCACGTCGGCAGCGGGGCGCGTGTCGGGGTCGGCGACGACGTCACCCCGAACCGGGTCGAGCCGGAGCGTCTCACCGCGGGCATCACGATCGTCGGCAAGCGGGCGCGCGTCCCCCGCGGCGTCGAGATCGGCCGCAACTGCCGGATCGACCCCGGCGTGATCGAGCGCGACTTCGGTGGCGCGACCCAGGTCGCGTCGGGCGAGACGATCTTCGCCGCGTCGGCCGCCTCGTGAGCGAGGACGCGCCGCCGATCGACCGCTGGCTGCGCGAGCTTGGCCTGGAGGTCGTCGCCAGCACGAGCGACCCGGGCGGCCAGGTGCTCAGCCGCGACGTCGTGATCGACGGCCGGCGGCGCTTCGACCTGCGCGTGACCGTGGCCTGGGTGGTCGGGCTCGGCGGCTCGCTGTGGGCATACTATGGATTCGAGGGGATGGAGATTCCCAAGCGCGTCTATGCGCGGATGCTCCGAGCCAATTTCGACTACCCGTACGTGAAGTTTGCCCTGACCGATGACGACCGCCCGATGCTGATGACCGAGCTGCCGTCGGCCGCGCTGGATCGAGACGAGCTCGGCCGCGGCATCGCCCGGCTGGCGATCGTCGCCGATCGGCTGCTCGACGAGACCGCGGTGGCGGTCGCCGACCGCGGGCAGCTGCCCGACTGGAGCGGTCGCACCTCTCGCAACGCCGAGCTGCTGACCGCGTATGGCCCCGAGGTCGAGTCGGCGATGCCGGCATGGCAACCCGCCCCGGCGAAGGCCCGGCGCCGCGGCCTGATCGCACGCATGCTGGGCCGGGCGTGATGGGCCGTCGTCGCGTCGTCGCCCTGCTGCTCGCCGCAGTCGTTTTCGGGGTCGCCGGGGCGCCAGGGCTGCCGGCTCCGGTCGCGGCGGCTGATTTCACGCTCGAGTCGAGCGCGCGCTACCAGATCCGCACCGATGCTGGCGAGATCGGTGTGCGGGTCCAGCTCGAGTTCACGAACACGACGCCGAACCCCTCGGGACGGTTCAGCATCTTCGACGAGATCCGCCTGGCGGTCCACGACGAGGCCACCGAGTTCGCGGCCAGCGACGACGAGGGCTCGCTGACCGTGCAGGACGGCGTGCGGGGAAGCGGCGCCAACGAGGTCCATGTGGCGACGATCCAGCTGCGCGAGGGCATCCGCTACCAGGACTCGGTGAGCGTGGAGCTGACCTACGTCCTTCCCGATACCGAGGGTGGGCAGCTCCGGGTGCGGCCATCGGTCACGATCTTCCCGGCCTGGAGCTTCGGGACCTCCGGCGAGGTCACCGTCGAGATCCCCGCCGGCTACGAGATGCGGGTCGACGGCGATCCGCTCACCGAGGACGGCGACACGCTCGTCAGCGGGCCGATCGAGAACCCCGCGGAGTGGCTGGCGCTGGTCACGGCCGTGGCGCCCGCCGAGCACGCCTCGCACGAGGCCACGGTGCCGCTCGAGGGCGGCACGGCGGACCTCGTCGTGCGGGCCTTCGCCGACGACGAGGGGTGGGGGACTCGGACACTGGAGACCGTCTCGGCCGCGCTTCCGCTCATCGAGGCCGAGCTCGGGCTGCCGTACCCGCTGCGCGGCCAGCTCATCCTCCTGGAGACGGTGCCGGCCACGAGCGCCGGCTTCGGCGAGTCCTCGACGACCGGCACCGAGATTCCCGTCAGCTTCGACCAGCCGCCATTCACCGCGCTGCACCAGGTCACGCACGTCTGGCTGCCGCCCACGCTCGTCGGGGCCCGCTGGATCGGGGAAGGGCTCGCCAGCCAGGTGGCCGCGGCCGTCGGCGACGAGCTCGGCATCGACGCGCCCTTCGACCCGGTCGCGGAGGCGGAGGCCCATGCCGATGCCGCATTCCCGCTCGACGCCTGGTCGCCGACGCCCGACCCCGAGGCCGATCCGTACGGCTACGCCGCCTCGTGGGCCTTCCTCGACGAGATCGAGGCGGCCGCCGGGGCGGACGCGATTCCCGCGGTGCTGGCGCGGGTCGCCGGTTCGGTCGGGTCGTACGAGCCCGCCGAGGTCGCCCCCGACCCGGCCCCCGATGGCGCGGCCGACCCTGCGGCCCCGCTCACGAGCCGCTCCTTCCTCGACCACCTCGAGGCCGTGACCGATGCGGACCTCGCGCCGCTCTTCGCCGAGCGGGTGTTCACTGAGGCCGACGTCGCACTGCTCGAACAGCGCGCCGAGACGCGCGCGGCCTTCGAGGCGCTCGTCGCGTCCGCGAACGGCTGGGGCGCTCCCGACCCGGTGGCCGCCGCGATGGCCGATTGGCGCTTCGACGACGCCGCCGCACAGATCGCCGATGCCGGCGTCTGGCTGGCCGATCGCGACGCCCTGCTCGACGACATGGCGACCGCCGGACTCTCGGCGCCCGACCGACTTCACCAGGCCTATCGCGCGAACGGCGGCGGAGCGGAGGCGGAGAGCGAGCTGCTGGCCGAGCGCGAGGTCGTTTCCGCGTACACGGCCGCAGCGACGACCGTGAACGCCGAGCGCTCCTTCATCGAGCGCCTCGGCCTCGTCGGCGGGCCCGACCCGGAGGCGCAGCTGGCCCTGGCCAACGGCCACTTCACCGATGGCGACCTGCCAGGCTCGGTCGCCGCGATCGCCGAGGCGGAACGGATCGTCGACCAGGCACCGACCGCGGGCGTCGTGCGCATCGTGAGCCTGCTGTTCGTGGTGCTCATCGGCATCGGTCTGGCGGTCGTCCTCTTCAGGCGACGCGCGTACACTGCTGCGCCATGACCGGCGAGCGGCGACGCACCCAGTTCCCAACTGCGGCCGACGTCCTTGCCGGTGAGACCGCCGACGTCTACTTCGAGCGCGCGCGGACGATCCTCGCCGCCGAGGGGCTCGACCCCGTCGTCACGATGGAGATCTTCTCTCGTGGCTCCGGCGTGCTGTGCGGCGCCGAGGAGTCGATCGCCTACCTGCGCGAGATCTTCGCCGAGGCGAACGGCACGGCCGAGCCGATCGTCGAGTCGCTGCACGACGGCGACCCCTTCGAGACGAAGGAAGTCGTCATGCGCATCCAGGCGCGCTACCGCGCCTTCGGCCTCTACGAGACCGCCATCCTCGGCATCCTCGCCAGCTCCTCGGGCTGGGCGACCGCCGCGCGGCGCATTGTCGATGCGGCCGACCCGATCCCGGTCATCGGCTTCGGCGCGCGCCACGTCCACCCGCAGGTCGCCGACCAGATGGACTACGCGTCCGTGGTCGGCGGCTGCATCGGTGCCTCGACGCCGGCGGGGGCCCGGCTGGCCGGGCTGGCGCCGACCGGCACGATGCCGCACGCGCTGGTGCTCATCTTCGGCGACACGGTGCGAGCCGCGGAGTCCTTCGACCGCCACATCGACCCCGAGGTGCCGCGCGTGATCCTCGTTGATACGTTCAAGGACGAGGCCGAGGAGTCGCTGCGCGTGGCCGATGCGCTCGGCGAGCGGCTGTGGGGCGTGCGCCTCGACACGCCGTCGGAGCGAGGGCGGGTGACGCCGGAGCTCGTCCGCGAGGTCCGTTCGCGCCTCGATCTCGCCGGCCACCAGCACGTGAAGATCGTCGTGTCGGGCGGCATGGACGCCGAACGCATCGGCGTCTTCAAGGCCGCGCGCGCGCCGGTCGACTCGTTCGCCGTCGGCAGCGCGATCAGCAAGGCCAGCCCGATCGACTTCACCGGCGACCTCAAGGAGATCGACGGCCGCCCGGTCGCGAAGCGCGGCCGCATCCCCGGGCGCACCGAGAACCCGCGGTTGGAGCGGATCGACCTCCAGCGTTAGGCTGGACCGATGCAGCCTCCGGAGCGCGAGACCGCCTACGAGCTCTTCCAGCGTGGCTCGCGCATGCTCGCCGATCGCCATCCCGGCGCGGCGGCGGTGCTGCTTGAGCGCGCGCTCGCCCTCGAGCCGGGCAAGGCCTCGATCCTCGAGGCGCTCGGGCAGGCGTACTTCAACGTCGGCTCGCACGAGCTCGCCGCCGAGCGCTTCGAGGCCATCGTCGATGCCGATCCGCTCGCGCACTACGCCCACTTCGGGCTCGGCCTGTCGCGGGCGCGGCTCGGCGACGACCGCGCCGCGCGCCGGCACCTGCGCATGGCCGTCTTCCTGAAGCCGGAGAGCGACGACTACCAGCGGGCGCTCGCGCGCCTCGGGGACGCGGCCTAGGCCGCTCGTCGACGGCTCCTGCGCTCGCGCTCGAGTCGTGCCTGGAGCAGCCCCAGCACCGCTGCCTCGGGCGCCCGGAGCGCATGGGCGCCGCGACCGACGCCCCGTGCGCGTTCGGCCAGCGCCTCGACGAACGACCCGTCGAGGTACGCGTCGAGCACGTCGGGATGGACGTAGCAGGCGCGGCAGACGGTCGGCGTGTTGCCGAGCAGCTCGGCGACGGTCTCGACGGCCTGCACGATCGCTCGCTTCCGTCCCGCGTCGTCGTCGATCTCGCTGAACTCCTCGAGGGCCATCGCCGCGGCCACGGTCCCGGCCCACGTCCGGAAGTCCTTGGCCGTGAAGTCTTCGCCGCTGATCTCGCGCAGGTAGGCGTTGACGTCGCCGGAGGTGACCTCCTGCCGCCCGCCGTCGGCGTCGATGTACTGGAACAGCGACTGGCCGGGAAGCTCCTGCACCTGGCGCACGATGCGCGCGAGCCGCTCGTCACGGACGTCGATGTCGTGCTCCTTGCCGCCCTTGCCGCGGAAGTTGAAGCGCAGGGTCGCGCCGCGAACCTCGACATGGCGGTCGCGCATCGTCGAGAGCCCGTAGCTGCGGTTCTCGCGGGCGTACTCGTCGTTGCCGACCCGGATGAGCGTCGCCTCCAGCAGTCGGACGACGAGCGCGAGCACCTTCTCGCGGGGGACGCCACGGCGCCGCAGGTCGCGATCGGTCCGGCGGCGAATCCTCGGCAGCGCCCGGGCGAACTCGATCAGCCGTCCGTACTTCGCCTCGTCGCGGACCGCGCGCCAGCGCGGGTGATAGCGGTACTGCTTGCGGCCGCGGGCATCGCGGCCGGTGGCCTGGATGTGGCCGCGGCGGACCGGGGAGATCCAGACATCGGTCCAGGCCGGCGGGATCGCGAGCGCCTTGATCTCCGCGATCCGGTTCTCGTCGGTGAGGCGGTCTCCGTCGGGGCCGCTGTAGACGAATCCCTTCCCCGCGCGCCGGCGCCGGATGCCGGGCATCGCGTCGCTGACGTAGCGCAACCCGGCCTCATCGGCCGATGCCGCCGGGTCCTTCGGCTCGAGCGTCATGCGAGGCGGCGGGCGAGCCAGCCGATCGCCGCCAGGCTCTTCGCGTCGACGATGCGCCCGTCGTCGATCGCCGCCAGCGCAGCGGCCAGGCTCATCCACGAGGGCTCAAGCTGCTCGTCGGGGTCGGCCCGGCCCGGCGCATCGGTGAGGTCGGTGGCCAGGTAGAGGTGCATCAGCTCGTCGCAGAAGCCCGGCGCGGTGTAAAAGCGCGGACCGGCTTCCCAGGTGGCGGCGGCGAGGCCGCACTCCTCGGCGAGCTCGCGTCGGGCGGTCTCGGCGGGCGGCTCCTCCGGCTCGAGTGTGCCGGCGGGAATCTCGAGCAGCTCCTGCCCGGTGGCGTGGCGCCACTGGCGGACGATCGCCAGCCGATCGCCATCCCAGGCCAGGATCGCGACCGCGCCGGGATGCTCGACGACCTCGCGGGTCGTCCGGTGGCCGTCGCCGCGCTCGACCTCGTCGACGCGGACGGCGATCCGCTTGCCCGTCCAGGGGCGCGTGCTGCCGATGGTGCGCTCTTCCATGCTTCGTACCCGTGTGAAACCGGTCGTGCGCTCACCTTACCGGCTCTCACCCGATGCTTGCATCCGACGCCGATCAGGTCATCGCCGCCGGACCGTCAACCCCGCTAGCATGCGCGCCAGGATGAGCCACGCTGCCCGATGATCGAGACCACCGGCCTCGGCAAGGACTTCGGCACGCTCACCGCGGTCCACGACCTGGGCTTCAGGGTCGGCGACGGCGAGATCTTCGGACTGCTCGGCCCGAACGGCGCGGGCAAGACGACGAGCGTGCGGATGCTGGCGGGGCTGATCGCCCCGACGACGGGCGGCGCGACGATCAACGGGCTGACACTCGGCACCGATTCGCAGGCGATCCGCGCGCGGACCGGCATCCTCACCGAGTCGCCGGGGCTCCACGACCGACTGACGGCGCGCCAGAACCTCGGCTACTACGGCCGCCTCTACGGGCTGCGCGGCGCGACGCTGCGGAGCGCGGTGGACCGATATCTCGGCGTCGTCGGCCTGGCCGATGCCGGCGACCGTCTCGTCGGCGGCTTCAGCAAGGGCATGCGCCAGAAGGTCGCCATCGCCCGCGCGCTGCTCCACGAGCCCGACGTGCTGTACCTCGACGAGCCGACGAGCGCGCTCGACCCATCGGCGGCAAAGTCGATCCGCGACTTCGTCGCCACGCTGCGTGACGAGGGTCGCAGCATCGTGGTCTGCACCCACAACCTCGACGAGGCGGAGCGGCTGTGCGACCGGATCGGGATCATGCGCGGCACGCTGCTCCAGGTCGACACGCCGGCGCGGCTGCGCCGGCGCAACGGGACGGCATCGGTGCGGGTGGACCTCGTCGGAGCGCGGCAGCCGGAGTCGTTCCTCGACCTGCTCGGTGCGCTTCCGTTCGTCGGCGGCGCCCGCGCGGCGAACGGCTCGCTGCTCGTCGAGGTCGCCGACCCACGCGGCGACAACCCGGAGCTCGTGCGCAGCCTCGTCGACGCGGGGGCGCGGATCGTCGGCGTGGCCGAGGAGTCGGTCACGCTCGAGCAGGTCTACCTCGACCTCGTCGGCGAAGCCGCGACGCGCGACAACGGGAGCGGGTCGTGAGGCCCGGGTATATCTGGGCGATCCTCGTCAAGGAGGCGCGTGACCTGCTGTCGAATCGGCTGCTGCTCGGCGCGGTCGTCTTCCCGGCGCTCATCTTCGCCGCGATCCCGACCGGGATCGTGGCCTTCATCGAGGTCAACGAAATCGACCCCGACCAGCTCGGCCAGGTCGAGCAGTACATCAGCCAGTTCCCGGACCTCGAGCCGAAGCTGGCGGCCCAGGGGTTCATCGTCCTGAACTTCCTGGCGTACTTCCTCCTGATCCCGGCCATGGTGCCGATGGCGATCGCGACCCAGTCGGTCATCGGCGAGAAGACCGCCCGCTCGCTCGAGCCACAGCTGGCGACGCCGATGGAGGTCAGCGAGTTGATCGCCGGGAAGGCGCTGGCGGCCGCCGCGCCCGCCGTCCTCGCGACGTGGTTCGTCTTCGTGCTCTACGGGCTCGTCAACGGCGCGATTGCCGACCCGGCGCTCACCCAGCTGATCTTCAACGACGTCTGGCGCGTGGCGATGCTCACGCTCGTGCCGCTCATCTGCCTGCTCAGCGTGCTGCTCGGGATCATCGTCAGCGCCCGGGTCAACGACGCCCGGACTGCGCAGCAGCTGGGCAGCTTCATCGTCATCCCCATCATCGCCGTCGCCATCGCAGGGTTCTTCAGCGGGCAGGCGTCGTTCACGATGGAGCAGGTGCTCATCGGCGACGTCGTCGTGGCCATCCTCATCGGCCTGGCGATTGCCTTCGGCAGCTGGATCTTCGACCGCGAGCAGATCCTCACGCGGCTGGCCTGAGGCGCGACCGACACCGATGCCGATGCAGCTGGCGATGGTCGGCCTGGTCGTCTCCGACATGAAGCGGTCGCTGGAGTTCTATCGGCGCCTTGGGCTCGCCATCCCGGCCGAGGAGGACGAGAAGCGCTTCGTCATGCACCGCATGCCGAGCGGCGTGACGATCTTCTTTGACACCGTCTTCTTTCCCGGCAGCGACCCGGGACGCCTGCCCGCACCGCGGGGCAGCTACAACATCTCGCTCGAGTTCTACGCGGGCACGCGCGAGGCGGTCGACGGGCTCTACGCCGAGCTCACCGGCCTCGGCCACGTTAGTCGTCGCGCGCCGTGGAAGTCCGACGGCCCGTATGCGGCGATCGTCGAGGACCCCGACGGCAACCCGATCCTCATCACCGCCGAGGACCCCGGCGCCGAGATCTGACCCGCGCCCGCCGCGGCTATTCGCACCGCGGATGCCGTCACCCGGGGCTGCGGTCCTCGATCTCCCAGGCATGGTCGAGGGCGTGCCAGGCCGAGCGGCGAATCGCGTAGCGCGGCGTCCACGGCCGCTTCACCTTGTTCGGGGTCGGCAGCTCCTCGCCGGCGGCAAGCAGCCGCAGGGCCTCGACGAACGAGCGGCGCAGCTCGGCCATCGCCTGGCCGGATGCCTTCGTGCCGAGCTGGTGGACGTACGCGGACTCCGCCTCGCGGACGTGCTCGACCATCTTGGGGGCCTGCCGTCCGCCCCCACGCGGGCCGAGCGTGAGCGACACGCCCTCCGCGTTGCGGGCCGCGGCGTCGAAGGCCGCCCACGACGCCTCCAGCAGCGCCACGAGGCGGTTCAGCTCACGCGTGGCGAGCGGATCGCTCTCCGCGCGCGCCGTGGAGCCGGGGACGCCGAACTCGGTGCCGCCGCTGCCCTTCTGGCGCTCGACGATCTCGATCCCGCGGACGGTGGCCGGCGGCGAGAACGCGACCTTCGCGCGCTTCGCGACCCGCGCGTAGCGGGGTACGTAGGCGAGCAGTGCCTCCACGGCCTCATCCGGCGTCTTCGCGCCGCGCGACCAGCCGGGCCAGTCGAGCGCGCTCGCGAACGTCCGCTTCGGCGCAACCTCGAGGACGACGCGAAGCCCCAGGGCTCAGGCCCCGTGGTGCTCGCTGCGATGGAGCCGATGGATGAGGACGCGCAGGATCGGGACGGCGACCTCCGGGTGCTCCTCGAGCAGTGCGGTGAACTCCCACGCCGGGAAGAGGAGGCAGTCGGCCTCGGTCGTGGCGGTCACCGTCGCCGAGCGCGGATGCTCCTCGATGAGCGCGAGCTCGCCGAAGAAGTCGCCCGCGGACAGGCGGCCGATCTCCTTGCCATCCTGCTCGACCTTGGCACCGCCCGAGAGGATGATGTACAGCGCCGTGCCGGTCGACCCCTCACGCACGATCGCCTCGTCGGCGGAGTACGTGCGGCGCTTCCCGATCTCCGCGAGGCGATGGCGCACCCGCGGTTCGAGGCCCGCCAGGAGCGGTACCGACGCCAGTTGCTGCTCGAGCTCCACCGTCATCCTCCGTGCGTGTGCGTGGGCGTGGCGCACATCCTACACCGCGCGATCACGGCTTCTGCCGCGGCGACCGGATCGGGGAACCGGGCGCGACGAGTGCCGTGGAGCGGTGGATCAGCCCTTGACCGACCCGCCGAGGATGCCACGCACGAAGTAGCGCTGCAGGCTGAAGAAGACGATCAGCGGCAGGATCATGCTGATGAATGCCGCCGCGGTTAGGAGGTGCCAGCCCTGGCCCCGCGACTGGATCAGGTTCGCGATCGAGACGGTGATCGGTGCCACGTCGGGCGTGCCGCCGACGAGGATGAGGGCGACGAGGAGGTCGTTCCAGACGAACATGAACTGGAAGATCACCAGTGACGCGATGGCCGGCACCGACAGTGGCAGCACGAGCCGGAAGAAGGCGGTCGTCGGCGACGCCCCGTCGAGGTAGGCCGACTCGAACATCTCCTTCGGCAGCTGGCCGAAGAAGTTCCGCAGCAGGAAGATCGCGAACGGCAGTCCGAAGCCCGTGTGGGCCAGCCAGACCGCCGCGAAGGTGCCTGTGAGGTTCAATCCGGTCGTCAGCTGCAGGACCGGGATCAGGGCGGACTGGAGCGGGACGACCAGCAGGCCGACGACGAGGATGAACAATGCGTTGCGGCCGGGGAAATCCATCCACGCGAACGCGTAGGCGGCGTACGCGGCGACCATGATCGGGATCACGGTGGCCGGGATCGCGATCATCAGGCTGTTGATGAAGCTGCGACCCATGTTCTCCTGGGTCAGCACCTCCTCGTAGTTCTGCAGCGTGAACTCGAACGGAAGCTGGAACGCGTTCCACCAGCCGCTCGTGAGGATCTCGGCCTCCGGCCGGAACGAGTTCACGAGCAGCGACACCGTGGGCAGCATCCAGACCAGGGTGATGAGGATGAGCGCCGCGTGGAGCGGAAGGCGTCCGAGCCAGCGCGGGCCCCCGCCTCGCACGGTCGTGTTGACCCGCGGCGCGGCGTCAATGTCAGCCGCGTCGGGGCTGGCGATCACCGGAGTCGTCATCGTATCGCCTCCTGCTGCTGGAAGCGTTTGATGTTGTAGAGCATGACCGGGATGATCGCGAGCAGGAGGATGATCGCCACCGCCCCCGCCGTTCCCGCATCACGGTTCACGAATCGCTCCTTGTAGAAGAGCGTGGCGATGACGTCGGTGTCGTAGTTCCCGCCGGTCATCACGTACACGATGTCGAAGGTCTTCAGCGCCGTGATCACGATCGTCGTGCCGACCACCGCGATCGTTGGGGCCAGCAGCGGCAGGATGATCCGAGAGAACACCTGCAGCTCGTTGGCGCCGTCCATGCGCGCGGCCTCGAGGAGCTCCGCGCTGATCCCCTTGAGCCCGGCGGAGAGGATGACGGTGGCGAAGCCGACCCACATCCAAATCCCGACGATGATCAACATGAACGTATTCCGCGGCCACTCGGTCATCCAGGACTGCGGCTCCACGCCCACGAGGCCGAGCCCCGCGTTGATCGTGCCGCGGGCGGGGTTGAACTCGTACATCAGGCCCCAGATGACGCCGGCGGCGACGAAGCTGATCGCCAGGGGAAGGAAGATCAGCGCTTTCACCCCGGTCTCGTAGCTGACCCGATCGGACAGCACCGCGACCAGCAGGCCAAAGACGACCACTACCAGGGCGAAGAAGACGATCCACAGCCCGGTGTTGAGGAGGGCTTGCAGGAACGAGCTGGAGCCGAAGAGGTCGAGGTAGTTGTCGACCCCCACGAACTCGTCGGCCGTCCGATTCTGGAAGCTTAGGATCAGCGTCCGGATCGTCGGGTAGATGAGGTAGGCGATGAGGAACACGAACGCCGGGCCCAGCCACAGCCACGGGCGCACGCCGGCGCGGCGTCGGTCGGGAACAAGAGAGAGGAGGCGCTCGGTCAGCAGGGCATAGGCGACGGTGACGGCAGGCACCGCGACCACCACCAGCAGGACCAACCCCAGGTTTCCAATGTCCACCGGCAACCTCCCGCGAGCCCGCTAACCCCCGCCTGCGAACGGTGCTGAGGCGGGCCGGCCGATCGTCGACCGGCCCGCATCGGTTGACGCTAGGCGATTACTGCGTCCACTTGAGGAACGCCTCGAAGGCCTCGCGGATCTCCGGGGAGGTCCACGCCTGCTCGCCCGACCACCACGCGTCATAGACGTCCGGTCCGGACTGGCGCAGGACGAAGTCCTCGATCCAGTCAGTGCCGGGCCATCCGCTGGCGGCATCATTCTCGAGGCCGATGCCCCACGGCGTGGCGCCGTCGGACTTGATCTGCTCGACGAGCGCGTCAAGACCCTCGAAGTCTTCCGGCACCTCGTAACCGGCCTCCTCCAACTGCGCGGGGTTGTAGAAGATCAGTCCCTTCACGGCGACCTTGATGAAGATCCCGACGAACTGCTCGTCCACCGTTCCGTCGGCGATCCAGCCCTCGTTGTAACCGAACTCATTGACCATCTGGTCCGCGTCGACGACGTTCTCGAGAGTAAAGAGGTCGCCGTTTCGCGCGAACTGGGCCATCTGGCCCGGTCCAGGAAGCCCCGCGACATCGGGTGGGTTGCCGCCCTCGATCCGGGTCGTGAGGACTGCGTTGAGGTCACGGGTCGCCTCGTAGTTCACCGTCACGCCGGTGCGGTCCACCCACGGCTGAATCATGGCCATGAAGGCCTCCTGCTCGGCGTCCGCCCAGGTGGCGAGGATGTTGATCTCGCCGCCGAGGCCCTCGTCGTCGGCAGGCGGCTCACCGGCCGGGTTCGACTCGGCCGTGCCCTGCTCCTCGTAGGCCTCCTCCTGGATTCCGTCGAGCTCCTCCAGGACGCTGTCCAGGCTGGTCGGGTCCTGGACGGCGTCGAGCACCGCACCCCAGAACGCCTGGTTCATCTGGTCCGGCATCTTGTCCGAGGCGTCGAAGCGGACCACCTCTGCGCCGGTCAGGATCTCGGCGAAGCGCCGGGAGGTATCGTCGGGATAGGCCTCCAGCGGCACCGCAGCGCTCGGCGAGATCGCGCCGCCGATCTCGACCCAGATCTGCTGGGCCTCGGGGGTGACGAGGTACTGCATCAGAGAGCGCGCCTGCTCCGTGTCGTTGAACATGCCCATCAGGTCGCCGGCGGTTTCGACCGCGGAGAACTCCTGCTCGGGCATGGGGAAGAAGTCGTAGGTCTCGCCGGCCACGGCCACGTCGGGGAAGTTGTCCTCGAAGAAGCTCGTGATGAAGCTGGCCTGGTGATGCAGGTAGCAGCCCACCTCCTCGGTGAACATGCAGTCGCCACCATTGCCGAACGCCGTGTTCAGGACGCCGTCGGCGCCACCGAATGCGTAGCCCTCCTCGAACGTGACCTCACCGCCACCGTCCGTGCCCCCATCGCCGCCGTCGCCATCATCGCCGGTACACGACGCGAGTACGAGCGTGAGCGCAATCAGGGGGGCAATGAATCGGTACTTGGACATCCGGGTTCCTCCACCTGCTCCTGGTACGTGGCCGCTGGCCACGCGTTTCCCTCAGTTCTCCGCGGAGCGGGGCCTTCATCCGTAGTCCCCGGCCGCTCTGCTTTCGTTGTCGCTTGAATGCGGCAGTCAGCCCGCAAGGGCCTTCTCCGAATCTGGATCGAATACGTGGAGCTTCTCCATCGGTACCGCGAACGTCACGGTGTCGCCGACGCTGACCTTCTTGTCCGAGGGCAGCAGCGCGACGATCTCGTGGCCCTCGGCCTGGGCGTGGACGAGCTCCTCGTTACCGAGGTACTCGACGACGTCCACTTTCGCCGGGAAGCGCACCGCGTCGCTCTCTTGGCCGTTGGCCAGCTCGATGTGCTCGGGCCGGAAGCCGATCAGAACGTCCGCGCCATCCGGGCGCGAGTCTGCGGCCCGGGCCTGGTCGCCGGCGAGCACGAGCTTGGCGCCGCCGAGGATGAGGTCCTTGCCCTCGGTCTTTGTCGTCGCGAAGTTCATGGCCGGTGAGCCGATGAACCCGGCGACGAAGACGTTCACCGGGTGGTCGTAGAGCTCCTGCGGCGAGCCGACCTGCTGAAGCAGGCCATCGCGCATGACCGCGATGCGGTCGCCCATGGTCATCGCCTCGACCTGGTCGTGGGTGACGTAGATCGTCGTCGTGCCGAGGCGCTGATGGAGCCGAGCGATCTCGGCTCGGGTCTGCACGCGCAGCTTGGCGTCGAGGTTCGACAGCGGTTCGTCCATGAGGAAGACCGATGGCTCGCGCACGATCGCGCGGCCGAGGGCGACGCGCTGGCGCTGGCCGCCGGAGAGCGCCTTTGGCTTGCGGTCGAGGAACTTCTCGAGGCCGAGGATGTCGGCCGCCTCCTTGACCCGCCGGTCGATATCGGCCTTTGGCGTCTTGCGCAGCTTCAGCCCGAAGGCGAGGTTGTCGTAGACGCTCATGTGGGGATACAGGGCGTAGCTCTGGAAGACCATCGCGATGTCGCGGTCCTTCGGCGCCACATCGTTGACGACGCGCTCACCGATGAGCAGCCGTCCGTCGGTGATCTCCTCCAACCCCGCGACGCACCGAAGTGCAGTCGTCTTGCCGCAGCCGGACGGCCCGACCAGGCAAATGAACTCGCCATCGCCGATCTCGAGGTTGAGGTCGTTGACGGCAACGACCTCTTCGCCGTACCGCTTGTAGAGGTGGTCGAAGGTGACTGTTGCCATCGAGACTCCGTTCCTGCTGTTCGTCGCACGGCAAGCCAGATCGGGCCGTGGCGGCCCGCGCTCGGGGAAGGCATCATAGTACGGGTGCGCAACTGGCCGATCCGGCCCATGACCCCATTGACGACCCTCCGATGACGATGCCCATGCTTCGCTGGCTCCTCGCTCGCGCCTCCGCCGTACTCGTCCTGGCCGCTCTCGGCGGCCGGGCGTGGGCGGCATGGAGGCGCCGCGGGCGAACCGACGCCGCGCGACGCCGGTCGGCGCGCGAGGTCTTGCCTTCGCTATTCGACGCACACCCGACTGCAAGTACCGCACCGCGCCGCGCGATCGGGCTTGTGCCGGTGCCGATCGAGCGCATCGTCGGCACGATGCGGCGCCCGTCCCAGAACATGGCCGACTTCCGGCCCCTGCCGGCGCTGCGCGGACGAAACTGGAGCGCGCGCTGGCAGCGCATCAACGGCGCCATGGACCGGCTGGAGACGCTTCCGCCCGTCGAGCTGGTGCAGGTCGGCGACGACTATTACGTGGCCGATGGGCACAACCGGGTGGCGGCCGCTCGCCGGGCCGGCGCGGTCGAAATCGACGCGGACGTCACTCAGCTCATCCTGCCCGGCGTGAAGCAGCCGGGGCAGGCTGCCCTCGATGCCACAAGCCTGGTCGGAGCCGTCAAGGTCCGCCAGGCTGCCTCCGGCCGACAGTCCCGCACGGTCGAGGAGCGCGACGCGCTCGACGCGGTCTCGCGCCACGACCTGCTGCGCGGGGACGACGAGCGCGAATGACCGACCGCCTCCGCGTGCGCTGGCCGGATCCGGCGCCGTTCGTCGAGCGCGGCGACCGGCCCATCCGGATCCTAGCCATCTCCGACGAGCCCGATCCGTCGCTCGACTCGCCCGCGACGCGCGCCGAGCTCGGGGCGATCGACCTGATCATCGGCGCCGGGGACCTCCAGCCGGAGTACCTGTCCTTCGTGAGCGACGCCTTCGGGGCACCGCTGCGCTACGTTCGCGGCAACCACGATGTCGGCGCCGCATGGGCTCATACCGAGCGGGCGCTCCTTCCGGAGCCGATGCCTGACGCAAGGCTGGTCGACGAATCGGGGTTGCGCCTCATCGGCTTCTCCGGATCGCCGACCTACGGTGGCCGCGGCCTGGAGGTGCCGGCGTCCGGCATGTGGGGCAAGGTCCTGCTGGCCTCGCTCCGCACCGCTCGAGTGCGGCCCGTGCTGGTCGTCAGCCACACTCCGCCGCGCGACGTGAACGACGACGACGACCACGCCCATCGCGGCTTCACCGCGTTCCGATGGCTCATGGGCCGCCTGGAGCCGCCGCTGTGGCTCCACGGGCACACCGCGCTCGTGCGCCGCGGCATCGACCAGCGCTCGGTGCGGGTGAACGGGACGCTGTTCTACAACTGCACCGGCGCCACGCTGATCGAGCTGCAGCGTCCCCACGCCGATGGATGAGCCGGTCCCGATCCGGCGGGCGGCCGTCGGCTGCCTGCTGATCGCGCTCGCCGGGCTGGCCGTGGCGCTGATCGTGCGCCCCGCTATCTTCAGCTTCGCCGAGGCGCGCGACGACTCGGCGGTCGTCGTCGCCACCGCGGCCCAGGTCTTCGACGGTCCGGTGCAGCGCGACGTGCTGCTGACCCGCTCCTACGGCTGGGCGGGGGAGCGCGATGCCGGCGGCGGTCGCACGCAGCTCAGCGTGATCGTCGCTCCTGGCCCGTTCGTCGGCGTGACCGTGGTCGCCGCCGCGAGCCCGGTGGCGGACGATTGCGCGGTCACCATCGGTCCGGAGTACCTCACCGATTGCGAGGGCCGGACCTGGACCTTCGACGGCGTGCCGTTCGAGTCGGGCGTCCCGCCGCTGGATCGGTTCCCTGTCGAGGTCGTGGACGGATCGGTTACCGTCGACCTGACGCGCACCCTCGATGAGTAGGCGGGCACGGCGTGTGCACGAAGCCGTCGCGTCGCGCCGGCCCCGGCGCATCTGGTAGGAGGACCTCATGCCCGATCTCGGCATCTTCGGGTGGATCATCATCGGCCTCGTTGCCGGCGCGCTCGCCGGCTTCTTCGTTCCCGGTCGCGAGCGGATGGGCTGCATCGGCACGCTGCTGGTCGGCGTTGCCGGTGGGTTGATCGGCGGCTTCCTGTGGGTGAACGTGCTCGGCCAGAACGAGGCATCGGGATGGCTCGGTGCGCTCTTCATCGCCGTTCT
This sequence comes from uncultured Chloroflexia bacterium, assembly GCA_963840145.1. Taxonomy (GTDB): domain Bacteria; phylum Chloroflexota; class Limnocylindria; order QHBO01; family QHBO01; genus JACDBZ01. Next base: position 450,933 of record CAWIXR010000004.1, on the reverse strand, counting down.
CGGCTCGATCCTCGTCCTCATCGTCCTCCGCGCGATGAGCCGCGGCACATAGGGCGGGTTGTCGCAGGCGATTTCACGAGGCGGAGCTATCGGCCACCGATAACTTCCGAGGTGAATTCGGTCAGGGTTCGGTTGCGCCGGATCGGCCTTTCGGCGACGATACCGATGCGCCGCGCTGCGACCACGCGCGGCGCCTCGTGGTGGCCTTAGCTCAACCGGCAGAGCATCGGATTGTGGTTCCGAAGGTTACGGGTTCGACCCCCGTAGGCCACCCCACTTCAGTCACGAATCGCCCGCGGGCCTAGACCTGCTCGGGCGCGACGAAGACGCGCGGCAGTCCCGCTCGCAGCTCGTGCGGCTGGCCCTCGCGAGGCTCGGCGATCGTCGAGTTGGGGCCGGCACGCTCGTCGCGGACGAGCGGCCGCTCGGTCGACGAGCTCTGGACGGTGTGGACGACGCGGATGACGCGGAAGACGCGCTTGTCGCCGGAGTCGGCGATGTACTCGACGAAGTCGCCGACGCGCGGGAGCGGTGCTCCGTGCTCGAGGTCGGCCCACCAGTCCTCGTCCTCGACGACGAGCGTCCACGGCAACAGGGATGGGGGAGGCCCGCCGCCCTGCTCTGGTCCGAGGGTCTCAGCTGGATCGGTCGCGGTCATCGGTCACCCGGTGCAGCCGGCAGGAGCGCTGGACGAGCGCGTCGATCTCGATCGGCGAGAAGGGCTTGTCGCGCGCCGGAGACGTGATCGCAAGGATCCGGTCGCCGGTCACGACGACGATCGGGATGCTCGCCAGGTGCGGGTCGTGCGCGACCGCGCGAGAGAGCTCGAAACCGTCCATCCGTGGCATCCGCAGGTCGGTGAGGACGACGCACGGGTGTGAGCCCTCGCGAAGCCGATGCAGGGCGTCGGCTCCGTCGATCGCAATCGAGACTCGGTGGCCGGACTCCTCGAGCGCGTCGGCGTACAGCGTGCGAACGCTCGCGTCGTCGTCCACCACCAGCACCGAGTGGCGCTTCATGTGGCTCCCCACTGCCGGTTCCCCCGCAGCATCGGTCAGCACGTAGCGTGCCGCTGGAATGTGAACGGATGGTCATGGTCGGCGCTGGTACTCCATGCGACACGGGTCACCCCACCCACCGGGACGTCTCGGCTACTGACCGGCACGCGGTGCGGGCCTAGCGTACTCCTCGGGCGCCGAGCCGCCCTCTACACCGCACCGCATCGGAGTCCCCGTATGCTCGACACCAGCGCACGACGGCCGCGACGAATCGTCGCCCGCACGCTCGGGCTCGGCATCAGCTCGCTCGTCGCCGCGGCCCTGCTGACCTGGACGCCGGCCGCCACGTCCGGCTGGAGCCAGGGCGCCGCCGAGTCGACGCTGTGGCAGCTGATGAACGGCGCGCGCTCGAACAACGGCGTCGCTCCCGTGCAGTCGCACGGCACGCTCGTCGGCCTGGCCCGATGGCGCAGCGCGGACATGCTCGCCAAGGACTACTTCAGCCACACGGTCGCCGGCTGCGGCTGCCTCGTCTACGCCTACTACGACAGCAACGGCCTCTCCTACGACTGGGCCGGCGAGAACATCGGCTGGAACTCCGGCCTCAGCGATGCGCAGTCCCCCGTGCGCGTCCACGAGCGCTTCATGGCTTCGGCCGGTCACCGCGCCAACGTCCTCGACCGGCGCTTCACCCACGGCGGCGTGGGCGCAGCGGCCGCGGACAACAAGCAGTTCCAGGGCTATGTCCAGAACACGCGCATGTACACCGAGCTGTTCATGGAAGCCTTCGGCGGCGGGTCGGCTCCGCCTCCGCCATCCGGTGGTGGTGGCGGCGGCGGCGGCGGGGGAGGCGGCGGCGGGGGAGGCGGCGGCGGCGGCGGTGGCGGCGGCGGCGGGTCCGCGGCGCCCGCGGCACCGAAGCCGAAGCCGAAGCCAAAGCCGAAGCCGGCGGAGGTGCGCATGGACGCACCGGCGCGCCCGCAGTCGTCGGCCGGCATCGATGGCGTCGCCCAGGTCGTCTCGGCACCCTCGAACGGGGCGCTCCTGCGCCACCTGCGCGTCGACGAGGTTGCCGCCGCCCGAGCCGCCACGCTCGCGGTCACCCGGCCCGCGACCGCCCAGCCCGTCACGGCCGCTGCTCCTGCCGCGATGGAGGTCTCCGCGCCACCGCCAGCCGAGCCCGGGTTCCTCGACGGCCTGGTCGGCGCGGTGCTCGGCTTCCTCTTCGGCTGATCGCGCCTCCGCGGCCCCGGCCGCTGGGTAGACTGCCACCCGTGCCCGTGATCCTCGAGGCCCGAGACCTCGTCAAGCACTATCCGCTCGGCGAGGGCGAGGTCACCGCGTTGCGCGGCGTCTCACTGGCGGTCGAGCAGGGCGAGTTCGTGGCCATCATGGGTGCCTCCGGGTCGGGCAAGTCGACGATGCTCCACCTGCTCGGCGGCCTCGACCTGCCGACGTCCGGCGAGGTCGTGATCGACGGGATCGTGATCTCGAGCCTCGACGAGGAGCACCGCACGCTCACCCGTCGTGCGAAGACCGGGTTCGTCTTCCAGTACTTCAACCTCATCCCGCTGCTGAGCGTGGCAGAGAACGTCGGCCTGCCCTTCCTCATCGCCGGCGACGCGATCACCCGCCACCGCGAGCGGATCGACGAGCTCCTCGGCCTGGTCGGGCTGACCGACAAGGCGCAGCATCGACCCGACCAGCTCTCGGCCGGCGAGCAGCAGCGTGTCGCCCTGGCTCGGGCGCTGGCGACCGGTCCGGCCATCCTCCTGGCCGATGAGCCGACCGGCAACCTCGACTACACGACCGGCACCGAGATCCTCGACCTGCTCTGGGACTCCGCCGATCGGCTGGGCCAGACGATCGTGCTCGTGACCCACGACGCTCGCGCCGCCGCGTACGCGGATCGGGTGCTCGTCGTGCGTGACGGCGAGGTCCGCGACGAGATCGCCCGAGGGCGCCGCAGCGATCACGACGCGAAGCCGCTCATCCGGCGCCTCGCCGCCCTGGGCCTGTAGGGACCGATGCGCCTCGCGACGCTCGCCTGGCGCGGGCTGTCCGCCCGCCCGCTGCGCACCGCCCTGGCCGTGCTCGGGATCGCACTCGGCGTGGCCGCCGTGACCGCCACGATCGTCGTCGGGTCGGCCTCCGAGCAGGCGCTCCAGAGCGCCACCGCCGACCTCCTCGGCCGCGCCGACGTCCGCCTGCGCGCCTTTGCCGACGAGGGCTTCGGCCCTCGCACCGTGCAGGCCATCCGCTCGATGCCCGGCGTGGTGGCCGCCGCGCCGGTGTCAGAGCGCCGGCTGACGGTCTCGACCGCGCCCGGGGAGGACGAGCGCGTCTTCACGCTGCTGGTGCTCGGGATCGACCCCGAGATCGACGCAGCGATCCGGCGCCCGAGCCTCGTCGAGGGCATCCCGCTCTCCGCCGACGCGCCCACCGACGCCCTCGTCCCGGCCTCGTGGGCCGCGCGCAACGGCCGCGAGCTGGGGGACACGCTCCTGATCTCCGGCCGCCGCGAGGGGATGCCCGGCCTGCGGATCGTCGGCCTGATGGACGACACCGGCCTCGCCGCGCTCGAGAGCGGCGACGTGATCATCGCGTCGCGCACGACCCTGGACTCGGCCTTCGACGCTCCCTCGCCGATCCGCTACGTCGACCTCGACCTCGGCGAGGACCCGACCGCCGAGCAGATCGCGGCCGTCACCGACACCCTCACCGAGCCGTTCGTGGTCGAGACGCCCGCCGACGCGGCGCGCCAGTTCGCATCGGCCCAGGAGGGGTTCGTCGGAGTCGCGCTGCTGTTCGGGGCGGTGTCGCTGGTGGTCGGCGCGTTCCTGGTCGGCAACGCCCTGGCGATGACGGTCGGGGAGCGGACCCGCGAGCTCGGGCTGCTGCGCGCGGCGGGCACGACCTCGCGCCAGGTCCTCGGCCTGGTCGTGCGCCAGGCGCTCGTGCTCGGCCTCGCCGGCAGCGCGCTCGGCGTGCTGAGCGGGATCGTGCTGGCCGGGGCGATGATCGGGTTCCTGTCGGCGACCCGGGCGGTGCTCGTCGTCGGCCTGCCGCTGCCCGTGGGCGGGCTGCTGGCCGCCTTCGTCCTCGGCCTGATCGTGACCCTCCTGGGCGCGGTCGCGCCGGCCCGGCGAGCGGCGCGGCTGTCGCCGCTCGACGCGCTGCGTCCTGCCCGGCAATCGGATCGCGGCCTCAGCGACCGCCTGCGGCCGCTCATCGCCGCCGAGCTGATCGTGGTCGTGGCCGGGCTCGCGCTGGCGGCGCTGCTCGACGTCGGCGCGGCGATCGTGCCGGTCGCGCTGTCGCTCGCCCTCCTCGTCGGCGGCGCGGTGGCGGCGGCCTACGTCCTCGAGCCGCTCGGGCGGGTCATCGGCCGCCCGTTCGAGTGGTTCTTCGGCGCCCAGGGGCTGCTGGGGCGGGCGAACCTGTCGCGTGACCGCGCGCGGACCGGGCTGACGGTGGGGGCGATGATGATCGCGCTCGCCTCGGTCGTCGCGCTGGGCACGGTCGCCGAGTCGGCGCGCGCCGCCACCGAGCAGCGGGTTGCTTCGATCCTGCCCGGCGGCCACGCCATCCGCAGCGGCGTGCCACTCGACACCGAGGCCTTCCGCGCCTCGTTCGACGCCACCCCCGGCATCCAGATGGCAAGCCCGGTCCTCGAGGTGCCGGTCGTGCGGATCACGCCCGACGGCCGGGAGGAGGCGGCGGTGGCCGGGATTGATCCGAACGTCTTCGCCGATACCGACGCGCTCATCATCGCCGGCGCGAGCCGCGACGACGCCTTCACCGCGCTGCGCAGCGGCGGCGCCGTGCTCGTGCCCGAGGCACTCGCCGAGCGGGCGGGGATCGAGGTCGGCGACAACGTCACCCTCGGGCGTCCCGGCGAGCCCGAGACGGACCTGCGCGTGGCCGGCATCGTCCGCTACTCGCTGCCCGCACGCTCCGACGAGGGCGCCCTCCTCGTGAGCAGCGCCGACGCGCGCGAGGCCTTCGGCGCCACGGCCGCCTCGCTGTGGATCATGGTCCCGCGAGCGGACATGGCCCCGGCGGCCTTCGCCGGTGCGGTGCGCGAGACGGCGGTCCAGCTGGCCGCCGAGCCGCTGACGGCGCGTGACCTGGCCGGCGAGCTGTCGAGCACGCTGGATCGGCTCATCGGCCTCTTCGACGTCCTCGCGCTCATCGCCGTCGTGATCGGCGCACTCGGAATCGTCAACACCCTGGCCGTCGGCGTCGGAGAACGGGTGCGCGAGATCGCGATCCTGCGGTCGCAGGGGATGACTGTCGGCCAGGTACAGGCGATGGTCGTCGCCGAGGCCGCGATCATGGGCGCGATCGCCGGCGTGCTGGGGCTGGTGGCCGGCCTGCTCGTGGCGTTCGCGCTCGTCGGCGGTGGCGCATCCGCCGAGCTCGACGCCGGCCTGCGGCTGCCGTGGCCGTTGTTGATCGCCGTCGTGCTGGCCGGGACCGGCATCGCCGCCCTGGCCGGGCTCTATCCGGCGCGGGTCGCCGCCTCGCGGCCGATCGTCTCCAGCCTCAAGCACTTCGAATAAGGAGCCACTCCCCGATGCCAACCGGATTCCAGCAGCTCAGCGCCGGCCGCGGCTTCGTCGGCCGGCTCGAGACCGGCAGCGACCTCGTCGAGGAGGTCGAGCGGTACTGTGCCGAGCAGGGCGTGCTGGCGGCGCAGGTGACCGTCATCGGTGCCGTGCGGCGCGCCGCGTACGCCTACTTCGAGCAGCACGACCGCCGATACCTCGAGCTCTCCAGCGAGACGCACCACGAGATCGTGGGCTTCACCGGCAACGTCAGCCTGCGCGACGACCGCCCGTTCCTCCACGCGCACGCCACCTTCGCAGATGCCTCCGGCGCCTGCGTCGGCGGCCACCTGCTGCGCGGCTGCGAGGTGTTCGTGGCGGAGGTGATGATCCGCGAGGTCACCGGCGTCGAGCTCGTGCGCCGTCCCGATCCGGAGACCGGCCTCGCCCTCTGGTGACGCGGGTGGGACCTTTGGGGGATGGCGCGGTGGGCCCCAGGATCGGGATGCTGTGCGCACCGAACCGCTGCCCGCACACGGAAGGCCACTCCCATGCCTGAACTCCTCGCGCTACTCGGCCTCGTCATCGCCACTGCCCTCTATGCGCTGCTCGTCCGGCGACGGTCGATCGTGCGCTTCGGCGCCGAGACGATGAGCCGGGCAATGTCGGCCTCGAACGAGGTCGCCCTGACCCGCCTGCGCGGCGGGTTCGGCTCCCAGCAGGCGCTTCCTGAGCCGGCGATCATCGTCACGGACCAGCGCTCCGGCCTGGAACGGCGACGCGGGCAGGACCGGCGACGCGGGCGCGGCCGGCGAGCGGGTGGCGACCGGCGACGCGGGGCTCCTTCGGCCTAGGCTGGTAGCCTGCATCGGTCATGACCGATGCGGACCTCACCTCTCTCCTCGAGCCACATTCGACCGTCGTGCGTGACGTGTTCGGCGCCCTCCGCGCGCTGGCGCGCGAGGTGATGCCCGACGCGCAGGAGCAGCTCGATCTGCCAGACCGGGTCCTCGCCTTCGGCTTCGGGCCGCCCGGCGGCGTGCGGATGCGCGGCTTCGCGGTCGGGCTGATCCCGCACACCGCGCACGTCAACGTCCAGCTCGCCGACGGTGCGCTGCTCGCGGATCCCGCGGCGATCGTCGAGGGCACCGGCAAGCGCATCCGCCACGTGAAGTGCCGCTCGCTCGAGGACGTGGCGCGGCCGGCGCTGCGTGGGCTGATCGAGGAGCAGGCGGCGCTTCGGCGCGAATCCTCCACTGGATGATCAGCGGTCGTCGGTCGCGCGCCCGTCGCGGGCTCTGACCTGCTCGCGGACTCTCCGGACCGTGATGACCGCGCCGACGACGGCCAGACCGACGAGGACCACATAGACCCACGGCGGCAGGTTTCGGCCGGCCAGGAACACGTAGAGCGTCGGGAGGCTGAAGAAGAAGGCCGTCGAGAGGAGTGGGAGGCCGATCGGTCCGCGCCGGCGAATGGTACGCACCAGCCAGGCGACTGACCCGAGAAAGAACGGCAATGCGCCGATGTAGATCACGGCGTACACGACCGGGTCGACGCCGTACTCGTCGCCGAGCGACAGGAGCCAGGCGACGATGTCCTCCCACATGGCGCCCATCATGATCCCCGTCGGGAAAGCATCAGCAGCGGACGTGTATCCAGGGCAGCGACGGGCGTGCCATGGAGTTTGCCCAGCGCTCGCCGCCCCTCTTGCGCGCGGGTCTCACTATGGAGCGATGGGTGCGATCAGGCGCACGAGCTTCTCCGACCCGGATGCGCTGCGCCAGCTTCCGCTCGCCGAGCTTCGGATCGCGCGCATCGGCTCGCACACCATCGGGTATGGCGTCCAGCAACCCGGATTTCGGTGGTCGACGCACATGGGGCCGAGGGCAGGGACGACATCGTGCCCGGTGCATCATGTGCAGGTATTCCTCACGGGCCGATTCGCGGTGCGCATGGACGACGGCGAAGAGGTCGAGTTCGGGCCGCTCGACGTGGGCGATATTCCGCCGGGCCACGACGCCTGGGTGGTCGGCGACGAGCCGGTGCACATCCTCGATTTCGCCGGCAACAGCGATGCGATCGGCATGCCTCGCGAGCACGAGCGGATCGTCACGACCCTGCTGATGACCGATATCGTCGACTCGACCCGTACCGCACACCGCCTCGGTGATGGCGCCTGGAAGCAGGTCCTCTCCGATCACAACCGGCTCGTGCGCGCCCAACTGGTCCGGTTCGGCGGCTCGGAGGTCAATACCACGGGCGACGGCTTCCTGGCCACGTTCCGGAGCGCGGTCGCAGGGCTTCGATGCGCCGCCGCCATCGTCGCCGCGCTGCCCGATACCGGGATCGAAGCGCGGATCGGCATCCACACCGGGGAGGTCGAGCCCATGGGCCGCGACATCGGTGGCGTGGCGGTCCACGTGGTCGCCCGGCTCATGGCGCTCGCCGGCCCGTCGGAGGTCTTCGCCTCTGCGGTCACCGTCGGCCTTGCCGATGGGAGTGGCCTCGCCTTCGAGGGCCAGGGTCAGCGGGAGGTCAAGGGACTCGATCGCCCGATCCCGGTCTACCGCCTCAGCACGTAGAATTCCCTCACGACGCGCCCGTAGCTCAGTGGATCAGAGCAGCTGACTTCGGAGCATCCCGGGCGATGCGCTGTAGCCCGAGCGTGGGCGGGCGAGCGTTCAGCGTCGAGGTATCCGCTCTCTTTTGCCAACAGTCGAACGGTTCGTCGCGCCGCCGCTTAAGGATTGCCAGGCCGCCTTCGCGAGTGGGCACGCGTACGCCATTGACCTCGACGTGGACGCCACCGATCGTCAAGTCCAGAACACGTAACGCACTCTCGGGTTCGGTGCGAGGCCTATCGAGAGGCGCGGCGTCCCGGACCGCTACTCGGGGAAGTCGTTGGGGCGTTGCGCGTAGGCCCACATTGCGGCGGGCTCGGCGCGGAACAAGACGATGTCGTTGCCCCAGGAGTACGGGTCCGAGTCATACGCCGACGTCCAGGTCGAGTGAATTTCGGCGTGGTCTGCATGGTCGCGCGTGATCCACTCCGCCCGGCCGTGGACGACGATGGCGACCGCGTCGCCGACCATGTGAACGAGACTGCAGGCCGGGTTGTGGCGCAGATTGGCGACCCGCGCTGCCGAGCTGTCGGTTGAGAGCGTGAAGCGCCCACGCACGAACACGGAGTCGAGCGGTGAGACGCGTGGCTCGCCGGCCAGTGTCACTGATCCGAACGCGACGTACTTGACGCCGTCGAGGTAGCGCACCACCTGACTGGCCCGCAGTCGCTTGTCAGGCGTCACGATGCTGGCCATGTGCGGGCTGATGTCCGCCAGAGTCTCGTCCATCAGTCGCTGCAGGAACTCGATGTCCGCGGCTGTCTCGCGCATAACCGACTCACCATACTGCCGGTGACAAGGGCTTGAGGAGTCGCGACGAGGCGCGGACCGGGGCGTAGGCGCGGATCTCCGGCCCTCTGTCCTTACGGTCTACGGTCGGCCGGAACCGCTACGTTGGCACACCAGCCCTCGCAGAACGCCGGCGAGCCGCTCAGCGAGTTCCGAACCGGACTCGACAATGTCGATTCCGAGGTCGCATCCAGTGCCGAGTCTGAATAGTGGCGGTGCGGGCCGTTCGATCAGGGGATCGTTCGACGTCGGCGACTTGCTGTTGACGACTGATCGTCTGCGCGACTGGTTGCGGGCGGTGGCCTCACACATTCGGCGATCACCAGGCACCGTCACGCATCTTCAGCAGCCGCCTCGACGGCGTGCTGAAGGTCGCGATCCGGCCGTAGCCGGCCGGAAAGCTGCGACTATCGGTCCGTGAGACTGACCGCGCCCGGCTCGGTTCAACGCGATGCCTACGGTCCGGCCGCGCGATCAGCTGTACGACTCGCCCGCCGCGCACGACGCCTCGCGCGTCCGCTCGTTCGAGAGGTGGGTGAGGTGACGGCAGGCGAGGCAGTCCTCGAGTACCGTCACCCGCTCCGATATCAGGGGACAGGCAACCATCCCGTTTGCTGCGTCGTGCAGCTGCCGGTGACAGACGACCCATTCCGATGCCGTTTCCGATACCGCTAGCGGCAGCGTCGGCGCCAGGTAGGAAGCGCGACGGGGAGTGCGCGCGACGGGGAGTGCGCCGATCATGTGCTTCATCGAGGTCTCCGGACGCCCATCGGCATCATCTCGGGCGATGGACCTTGCACTCGCTGCGGAGGGCTGATCGCCGGCAGCCTGCAGACCGCGAGCGCGATCTCCTCGGTCCCGGCGTCGCTCTGGTCCAGGACAATCTCACAACCAGCGCCGCGCAGGAGCCGCCGCATCGGCGTGTTGTCCGCGAACATGGTCGCGCTCAATCGTCGCAGGCCGAGCTGTCGGGCGTGCTCGACCACCGATTCCATGAGCGCCGAACCGATCCCGTGGCCCTGGAGCTCATCGGCCACGGCAAATGCGATCTCCGCCCCGCCGAGCCCATCCGGCTGCAGCGAGGCGTGCGCCACCAGTTGGCCATCATTCGGACCTGGCTCGTCGAGGATGCCGACGAAACCCTCCCCCTCGCGCTCGGTGAACGCGCGCGCGAGCGCACCGTCTAAGTTCCCGTAGCCGAGGAAGCGGCGACGCTTCGACTCGGGCAACAGGCGCGCGTAGAAGTCGGAGAGGGCGGCCGCGTCAGAGCCCTCGATCGGGCGGATCAGAACCGAGCGCTTGCCATCGGTCCGTTCCCGCCGCGGTGGGATCGATCGAACCTGATAAGTGATTGCGTCCATACGTCTGTACCTCTCCGTCGACTGCATGGTCCGCCGCGCGATGCCCGTCGACGAAGGGCCATTCGGCCCAAAGCGCCGGGCCGATACGCACTCCACTCACGGTCGCGGGCGACGTAGAGCCAGATTGGCTCCCCATCCGGGGCCGGACCGTCGACCGACGGAAGTGCCTCCAGGCCCTGGATGGGAGCTGGATGGCGTGATCGTCGAGCCGACCGAGGTCGAGCGCGAGCCCGGAGCGGCGTCCATCATCTCGCCTGAGCACCCGCACCCGTTGCAGCTGAGCTTCAGGTGCACCGTCCACCGCGTGAGGCGTGTGAGGACTACGGCGCCAACAGTCATTCTCTTGAGCAGACGCTGCCGGCATCTCAGAGCCACGGTCGAATGGAGTTTCTGGCAGGGCAGTCAGCCCGGCGCTGGGCCGTGTGTGCTCGCCGCGGAACGGTGCCCGCACATGGGGTTTGGCTCAGCTACCGCCGTCCGTGCCGTGAATGCGAGCCATGTACGCCGCGGCCTGCGCGCGGCGCTCTAGGTTGAGCTTGGCGAGGATTGAGCTGACGTAGTTCTTGACCGTCTTGTCGGACAGAAATACATCGGCCGCAATCTGCTTGTTCGTCATGCCTTCGGCGACGAGAAGCAGGATCTTCTGCTCCTGCGACGTGAGCTGGGCGAGTTCATCCGGCTGGTCGGCGGTGGCGAGGCGCCGGATCCGCTCCAGGACTTGTCCCGTCACCGCCGGGTCGAGCAGGGATTCGCCGCGCCCGACAGCTTCGAGGGCCGCCACCAGGTCGCGTGCGCGCACCTGCTTCAGGAGGTAACCGCTCGCGCCGGCGATGATGGCCGACAGCACGGCGTCCTCGTCGGGATAGCTCGTCAGCATGACCACGCGCGCGTCGGGCATCTCAGCTCGGATCTCGCGGCACGCCTCGATCCCCGAGCCGTCGGGCAGCCGAACGTCCATGACGACGACGTCCGGCCGGAACTTGCGAGCGGCGGCGATAGCCTCGGCGACCGTGCCGGCTTCCGCGACGACATGGAACCCGGGTCGGCGACCAAGCATGGCGGCCAGGCCCTGCCGCACGACCTCGTGGTCGTCGACGATCAGCAGGCCCAGAGAGGGCGTCGACGAGGACTCGGGCTCAGGCACTCGACTTCCCTCGCCTCAGCTTGGGGACCCGCACGATGACTCGCGTGCCAGCTCCGGGCTGGCTGTCCAGCGTCACCGCCGCGCCGATCCTGGATGCTCGCTCGCGCGTGTTGGCGAGACCCTGGTGCCCTAGCTTCACAACACCGGCCGGATCGAAGCCGATCCCGTTGTCCTCGATCCTGAGCTCCATTGGCGCCCCATCAGCCGGCGCCGCGAGCTCCACGCTCGCTCGTGTCGCCCGCGAGTGGCGCGCGACGTTGCTGAGCGACGCGCTGACGATCGCCAACAGGTGCCCCGTGACCTCCGAGGGCGGCTCGACTACCTCACCTGGAAGGCGGAGCTCGAGGTCGACGATCATGTTGTGCCGGTACTCCTCGACGAGGGCGGCCAGCCCCACCACGAGCGACGTACCCTCCAGCAGCTCCGGCCGCAGGCCGAAGATGAAGTTGCGGACGTCCTGGATCGACAGATGGATGGCATCGATCGCCTGCTCCACGCGTGCTGCGGCCGCGGCCTGATCCTCGTCCATCAGCGCCGGTACGTCCTCGAGCGATAGGCCCACGGCGTACATGTTCTGGATGATGCCATCGTGCAGATCCTTCGAGATGCGCTCGCGCTCATCGACGACCGCCAGGCGCTGCAGCTGTTCATGAAGCCGCGCGTTCTCCATGGCGATGCCGGCGTGCAGCGCAAAGGTCTCGACCAGCGAGAGGTCCTCGTCGCTGAACCGGTCGCTGCCGATCTTGTCGGTGAGGTACAGCCGCCCGAGCGGGGTCCCCTTGATGGTGATCGGCACTCCCAGGAAGCTCGTCATGGGCGGGTGGTTCGGCGGGAACCCGTAGCGGCGCGGATCGGTGTTGATGTCCGTGATCCGGAACGAACGCTTCTCGCGGATGATCAATCCCAACAGCCCGTGTCCCTCTGGCAGGGCGCCGATGCGCCGTCGGGCATCGTCATCGATCCCGCTCGTGATGAATCGCTCGATCCGGCCCGTGGCGTCGACGATCCCGAGGGCGGCGTACTTGGCGGACACCAGCGGCCGGACGCCGTCCACGATGATCTGCAACGCATCATCAACCGAGGTCAGGCCGGCGATTCCGCGAACCGCCGCATCGAGGGCGGCGTGGACATCGCCCAGACCGCGGGCTGCAGCTACGTTCGGCTCAAGCATCAAGGACGAGGATACCAACGCACCGCGGCCCAATCGGTGCCGCATAGCCCGCCACAACGGGCCGGAGGTCACTGGTCGCAGCTATGCGACGCGCGGATGATCGGCAGCATGGAACCAGTTGTCGAACCGATGACCTCGCGGCCGGCCGTCGGCATCCGACGCGTGCTGCTCGCGACGGACTTGGCGCCCGCGTCCGAGCGGGCTGCCATGGAGGCGATACGCCTGGCCAGCGACGCCCGCGCACAGCTCGTCGTGCTCAGCGTCATCGACCCCGGTCGGCTCCGCCTTCCCGGCGGCCTGTTCCTGCGACGTGTCGACCAGGAACGGACGCGGATCGAGAGCGCGACCCAGGCCCTCGTTGCTCGCGCCCGTGCCACCGGCGTCCGGGCCACCTTCTTGGTCTGGGAGGGCGACCCCGCGGAGGCGATCCTCGCAGCGTCAGAGGCGGAGAACGTGGACCTCATTGTCATCGGCTCGCATGGGCGTGGCGCGCTTGGCCGGTTCGTCCTGGGCAGCACATCTGCGAGCGTCTCGGAGCAAGCCAGCTGTCGGGTCCTGGTCGTGCCGGCCTGAAGCCTGGGCACGCCATTGATATCCGGAGGCGTTCGGCCTGCCGCGGGTGGGCCGGCCGGGCGCAATGGCACTCAGCTGCTTAATCAGCCGAGCCGACGGCGGCGAGGGGCCATCTGGCCGGGCAGATGGGGCCGTTCGGTACATGCGCTCAGCCAAGCGCAGCGGCGAAGGTGAGTACATACCGAAGCCATGAGGCTTTGAACGCAAGGAAACGGGAGAACTACCGTGATCAATCGATTGAGAGGGCTCGGCATCGTCCTCGGCCTCATCGGCCTCGGCTTCGTCGTCGCCGGAGGCTTTGCCTACTTCAAGGTCCAGGAGGGACAGGCGTCCCTGAACGCATTCAGCGCGGCGCAGGGCGTCGAGCTCACTTACAACGAGGATGGCCAGCTGGTCGACCGCGGCGAGCCCGCCGGCGCGCAGGCCATCATGGCGCTGCTGACCGATGACTGGGGCTATCCCGTCGTCGCCAGCGAGCTCGACCCGGCTGACCCGAACGTCAACACCGGCAGCGAGTACATGTTCCAGATGGCGACGGTCGCCTATCACACCCTGAACTCGACCCAGACCATCGTCCTCGAGGAGGACGTCACCTACAACGGCGAGCTGTTTGCCGCCGGCACGTACGAGTTTGCAGTCGATGGCCGCTACTGGGCCGACTTCGACCGCGAGCATCCGATCGAGGGTCCGGCTCGTGAACAGGCCTGGACCGGCGTGGCCCATGCCCTGATCGGTCAGCTCGGGGTCGGCACCGTCACCTTCCAGGCGCTCCAGCTCGGCCTCGGCCTGGCGGCTCTCTTCGCAGGGCTTGGCGCCACCCTCCTGATCACAGGCGGCGGGCTGGTGTGGGCCGTTCGTCCCGAAAAGGTCTCGGTCCCGGTCCTTCGGCCAGCCGTGACGCCTGCCTGACGCCTCTGGTGAGGCAGCTCTGAACCAGGCATCCATCGGGAGCCTGTCCGGTCCGGCGAGTGGTCTCCAGAGACACCTCCGGCCGACAGGCTCCCTTCGTGCCGCGCGTCGGACCTCGACACTCACACGGCGCCGCATACTGGGCGCATGCGCATCGTCCCCGCCGAAGAGGCCGTCGCCGGCATTCGATCTGGCCAGCAAGTGTTCGTCCATGGGGGCGCGGCCACCCCCTCCACGCTCCTCGACGCCCTGGTTGCCCGCGCCAGTGACCTTCGTGATGTGAGCATTGTCCACCTGCACGCCGAGGGTCCCGGGCCGCATCTCGCCGCCGACCTCGTGGCCAGCTTCCGGCATCGCGCCCTGTTCATCGGACCCAACGCCCGGGCGGCGGTGAACGAGGGGCGCGCTGACTATGTCCCCGTCTTCCTCTCAGACGTGCCTCAGCTGTTCATGGCGGGCGTCCTGGTCCTGGATGCGGTACTCATCAATGTCTCGCCCCCCGACGCGCATGGCTTCTGCTCATTGGGGACCTCGGTCGACGCGACGCCGGCGGCCGTGCGTTCCGCAACGACCGTCATCGCCCAGCTGAATCGCGCGATGCCACGGACGCTCGGCGACGGCTTCGTGCACGTCGACGAGATCGACCTGGCCGTCGAGGTCGACACGCCGCCCTACGAGCACCGCCTGCCCGAGATCGGGGACCTCGAGCGCCAGATCGGGAGCCTGGTAGCCGACCTCGTGCCCGACGGGGCAACCCTGCAGCTCGGCATCGGGTCCATCCCGGCCGCCGTCGGCCAGGCTCTCCGCGACAAGCGCGACCTCGGCATCCACACGGAGCTGTTCACCGATGTGCTGCTCGAGCTGGTCGAGTCGGGCGCCATCACCGGCGCGCGCAAGGAGATCAACCGCGGCAAGATCGTCTCGACCTTCCTCATGGGCAGCCAACGCCTCTACGACTTCGTGGATGACAACCCGATGATCGAGCTGCGCCCCGTTGACTACACCAATGACACCTCGGTTATCAGGCGCTTCCGCCACATGGTGGCCATCAACTCGGCGCTCTCCATCGACCTGACCGGGCAGGTCAGCGCCGACTCGATCGGCACCCGCTTCTACTCCGGCGTAGGGGGCCAGATGGATTTCATGCGCGGCGCCGCGCTGGCCGCGGAGGGTCGGGCGATCATTGCGCTGCCCTCGACCGCCGCGCATGACAGCATCTCCCGCATCGTGCCTGCCCTGGCGGAAGGCGCCGGGGTGGTCACGAGCCGCGCGCATGTGCGAACGGTGGTGACCGAGTTCGGCGTGGCCGAGCTATTCGGGAAGAGCATCGGCGAGCGAGCTACCGCGTTGATGAGCATTGCGCATCCGGGGTTTCGGGAAGGGCTGATCGACGGAGCCCGCCGTCTCTACCACCTCTGAATCATCTGAGCCGTGACGGGCCTCCTTGGCCGGTAAGGCGAGGCCATCGGCGGCGCTGATGACCTCCTGGCAGCCAAGCTCGACGTCGCGCGCGCCCCTCCGACGCCGAGGCCGCAGTCGCCGCGGCAGTTGATCGCTTCGGGCGCATCGACGTTCTTGTCAACAACGCCGGTAACATCGCCGGCGCCGACGCGATCAGAACAGCCCAGCAGAAGGTGGTCGATCTCCAGGCTGATATCGACCTCAACCGCGAGCGATTCGTTTCACTCGATGTCGATGCGGAATAGATCGCCGATACAATTGCGCAACGCGCGCCCGTAGCTCAGTGGATAGAGCAGCTGACTTCGGATCAGCAGGTCGGGGGTTCGAATCCCTCCGGGCGCGCCAGCCTCCTCCTCACCCCACAGCATGTGGGGGTGTGGGTTCCGCGGAACCCCACATCTTTGTGCTCAGCCGGCCTCCGACGGCCCCAGCACAAGGAGGCAATTTCGTGCCACGAGCATCTGACTCACCGGGCTACCGAGCATCTGATTATCAGGCTCCGGCGACATGGGCATCTGATCCTGAAGGGCCCGATGCATGGGCATCTGATCCTGATTGGAGGCTCGCTGGACGAGACCGACAACGATCACGTTGTAGGACCTATCGGCCGGCGTCACGGGTACCGCTTAGGCATCGATCAGTCGCCTATGCCACGGCGACTGGCGCAACCATCGGCTGTAGCCACGACACGTACGCCGGATGCCCGCCGTTGTGCACGATGCGCGCTGTGGCCAGCATCCGCTGAGTGCGGCGGTTCGGAATCGTGAGCATCACGGCGCCCTGCCACCATCCCACGCGCTGGTAGCGCTGCCACTCGGCATCCGTCCAGGCACGCTCGCTCGCGACCAGGTCTGCGACCGTCAGGCCGCACAGCTCGTCGCGTGTCAGGCCCAACAATGCGAGCGCATGATCGTTGGCATCAAGGTAGCGGCCACTGTTATCGGCAACCAGAATCGCGTCGGTGCTGCGGGCGAACACACTCCGGTAACCGTCCTCGGACGCCGAGCTCCCTGCACCGCCGGGGAAGCCGGATGCCAACCCGTGACGCACGATCTCCTCCACTGCGTCGAGGGTGAAGGGCTTGATCAGTACGGCCGTGTTGCCGGCATTCAGGATGGCGTCCGTGCCATCGTTCAGCGCGCGCACATCGCCTGAGCAGATGACAATCGGTACGGCGCGCATATGGCGGTGCGCCCGCGCGAGGGTAACGATGTCCGCGCCCTGCAGGTTTCCGGAATCCAGCCGCAGATCGACGATGAGCAGATCCGGGCGGCTGTCCACGATTGATTCGAAGCCCATCTCAAGTGCAGAGATCGCGGTGACGTCGTGATCGACCGACAGCAGCTCGACCATCATGTCCAAGAACTCGGGGTGGTCATCGATGACCGTGATCCGGCTTCGTCGTTGAGCTCCTTCAGCCATGTCGTCCTCCGTGCTGAAGAACTGGGTCGGCTCGGTAGTGCGATCGCCGAGCGCCTCGTGGCCAGCAGGACGGTATGGTACCGCGATTCCGTCGTCTGTATCCCATCTGACAGAGCAGACGGTTAGACTGTCCTGGTGCCTAATTCCTCCGCCACCAGCGCCGGCAGCCTCAACCCGCGCCGCAATCTTCTGCTCGGTTCGTTGCCTGCCTCAGAGTTCGCGCGTCTGGCGCCAGATCTCGAGCCAGTCATCTTGCCCCGGCCCGCTGAGCTGGACACGCCGCACGCGGAGATCGAGAACGTGTACTTCCCGACCAGCGGCATCGCTTCCATCGTGGCCATCGGCGTGAATGGCGAGTCGGTCGATACCACGATGGTCGGGCGCGAGGGGATGACCGGCCTGGCGGTCTTTCTAGGGACCGGCCAAATGCCGGTGCAAACGATGGTGCAGGTCCCATTGACCGGTTTCCGCCTGCCGGCTCCAAGACTGAGGGCTGAGCTGGAACGGGGCGGCATGCTAGTCAAGCTGCTCCATCGCTACACCCAGGTGGTGATGGTCAGCATGGCGCAGCTCATCCTGTGCAATCGCGCGCATCGCCTCGATGAACGCGCGGCACGCTGGCTGCTGCAGGTTGACGAGCGCGTTGACGAGGGCCCATTCGACGTCACTCAGGAGTTTCTGGCGGAGATGATCGGCGTGCAGCGACCGTCGGTATCGTTAGCCGTCGCGCAGTTCAAGGATGCCGGCTTGATCTCGTACTCGCGAGGCCGGGTGAGCGTCGCCGATCGTGCAGGGCTGTTGGCGCGGGCCTGCGGCTGCATCCGGATCATCCACGCGGAAGAGGCTCGACTGGGTCAGACCCTCGAGCGCTACGACATAAGCGCCAGCTGACGATGCTCCGCATCGGCGAGGCTGCGCCTAGCACGCCCGATGCCGTACCTACTCTCTATGCCGCCAGGGCCGAAGGCGATCGTCACCGACCCGCGGCTGAGATACGTACGTGGCGTTGCCAGCATTCGGCTCGCCGCCACATCCTCAGCGAGGGCCGATACTTCCGCCTCGAGCCGGCATGAAAGAGCGGCCCCGGCTCGGGCGCCGGGGCCGCTTCTGGCAGGCGAGGGATCGGCGGTCAGTCGCGCGTTGCGATCGGCCGCCAGGCCCGCAGGCCGATCGCGCCGGCGAAGCCGAGCACGACCGCGCCGAAGAGGGCGAGGATCGAGCCATCGGCCATCGGCAGCGCCGTGTTCGGCGGCGTGGCCGATCCGGCGAGCTGCCCACGGATGGCGCCCGCGGGGAAGTCATCGGTGTGGAGGTTGACGTAGTAGCCCGCCGGGTTGTCGACGATCTCCTGGAGGACGGCCGCGTCCTCCATCGGCTCAATGCAACCCTCGCTGGATCCCTCGAAGCCGTCGACATCGAGGGGAACCACGATGTCGCCCGACTCTCCCTCCGCTCCGATGTGGATGTGCGACTGCGTCACCGAGTTGATGCCCTGTGCGCTCAGGGTCCAGCACGCGGTGCCCGTGGCCGGGTCGATGACGATGCTGGCGCTTCCGCTGCCGTCCGGGTCGCCCGGCGTGTCGCCCTCCTGGACGCCGGCGAGGGTGGCGGTCAGGGTCGTCTCGGCGGCCTGCACGGTGCCGGCCAGGGCCATGGTGGCCACCAGGCCCAGCGTCACCGCCAGGGCCAGGGATACTCGTGATCGGTTGCGCATCCGGGTTCCTCCTGCTGCGTCCGCCGATGGCAGCGAGGCGCATCGGCCCGTCCACCTGGAGGTTCGCCGGCGGTTACGCGCCTCAATCGCGGTCCGGGTGGAACGGCACGTCGGCGACGATCGTGTTGCGGCGCGTGAAGAGGCGCAGCTTCAGGCGCAGGGCGGTCTGGTTGTGGAGCAGGTTCTCCCACCAGTGGTTCGGCACGAACTCACTGAGCACGACGAGCACCGGACGGTCAGGCGCCTGGCGTTGGAGTGCGTCCATGTACGCCAGCAACGGACCGATGAGCGCGCGATACGGCGACTCGACGACCACCAGCTCGGTCGAGCCGGCCCAGGCCGGCCAGCGCTCGCGCATCTCATCGGCCTCGTCGGGGTCGTTGGTGACGTGCACGGCGACCGCATCGGGGCTGATCGAGTTCGCGAAGGCGATCGCCTGCCGTGCCGGGCGGTCGAGGCGGGCGATCGGCACGATCACGATCGGCTTCGCGGCGACCTCCTCGCCGGGCGACATGTGGTCGAGCGCGAGTGCCCGATCCATCTCGCGGTAGTGGCGATTGATCCCCATGAGAATCACCATGAGGATCGGCACGAGCACGATGACGAGCCACGCGCCCTGGAAGAAGTTGCTGGTGCCGACGACCACGGCCACGACCGCGGTCGTGAGCGTTCCGAGCCCGTTGATCGCCAGGCCGGAGCGCCAGCCCTCCTCGCGGCGGGACCACCAGCGGCGAAGCATCCCGCCCTGCGACAGCGTGAAGGCGATGAATACGCCGAGCGTGTAGAGCGGGATCAGGCCGGAGACGCTGGCGTCGAAGCCGACGATCAGCGCGATCGCCATCAGCGACAGCGCGACGATGCCGGTCGTGAACGCAAGGCGCTCGCCGCGGAACGCGAACTGGCGCGGCAGGAACCCGTCGCGGGCGAGGAACGAGCTCAGTCGTGGGAAGTCGGCAAAGCTCGTGTTCGCGGCCAGCACGAGGATGAGCGCCGTCGCCACCTGCGCCACGAGGAGGATGATCCCCTCGCCGGTGAGGTGGCGGACGAGGAGGCTGAGGACGGTCGTCTGGTGCGTCGGGTCGGGAACGATCTGGAGCGCGACGAGCAGGTAGGAGATGCCGAGGAAGAGTATCGCGAACACGATTGCCGCCCACGTCAGCGTCGTTCGCGCGTTCTTCCACTCTGGCGGCTTGAACGCCGGCACGCCGTCGCTGATCGCCTCGACGCCGGTGAGCGCCACCGCGCCCTGGCTGAAGGCGCGCAGGATGAGGAAGAGGCCGAGCGCCTGGCCACCCTGCTCGACGCTCTCCCACGACGCCGGCGGCACGAACGGCGGGACGTCTCCGAAGGTGACCTGGTAGAGCCCGTAGGCAATGATCGCCAGCATCACGACGATATAGGCGTAGGTCGGGACCATGAAGATCGTGCCCGACTCGCGAATGCCGCGGAGGTTGCCGAGCATCAGCAGGCCGACGAGTGCGACGCTGATCACGACCTTGAACTCCCGGAGCTCCTCGAAGATCGAGGTCATCGCCGCCACGCCGGCCGACACCGACACCGCCACGGTCACCACGTACCCGATCAGCAGCGCCGCCGCCGCCAGGACCCCCAGCGTCGGCCCGAGGTTGTCGCTGGCCACGATGTAGCTGCTGGCGCCCGTCGGATAGGCCTTGATCGTCTGCCGATACGAGACGGTGACGATCCCGAGCATCACGATGATCAGCCCGGCCAGCGGCAGCGTCAGGAAGAGTGCGCCCGTCCCGGCGAGGATGAGCACGTGCATGATCTCTTCGGGCCCATAGGCCGATGAGCTGATGTTGTCGCTCGAGAAGATCGCGAGGCCCTTGACCTTGGTGAGGCGCTCGTGCTCCTCGCGCTCGCTGTGGATCGGGCGGCCGATGAGCCAGGTGCGCACCTGCCGCAGGCCGGCCTTCCAGCCACGCCGCTCGAGGATCGTGCGCTCGGTGGCGATCAGCTCGCCCTCGTCGCCTCCCTTGCGGAACGTGTCCTCGTACGGGCGCACGACGCGCACGTAGGCATCGCCGGGGCGTTTGCCGCGGCGCTTCTCGCGGACCTCGAGGAGCGGGTCGACGCGGCCTTCGCCGGCCGGGTCCCGGGAGCGGCTCACAGCGACGAACCGTAGCACCGCGCGCTCACAGCCGCAGCGCCAATCCCTCCAGCGGCCCGAGCGTCAGCACGTCGAGCTCGACGCGCCCGCCGCGGGCCTGATCGGTCCCGACCACGACCTCGCCGTCCCCCGCGAAGCCGCGCAGCTCGCAGGACCGTGTCTCGTCCCCGACGTTGAGCAGGACGAGCACCCGCTCGCCGTCGAGCTCGCGGATCCACGCCAGCACCTCGGGGGCCACACCGAAGATCGACCGATGCGTCCCACGCCCAAGCGCCGGCACCTCGGTGCGCGCCGCGATCAGCCGGCGGTAGAGGGACAGCACCGACGCCGGATCGGCGGACTGGTCGGCCACGTTGCGCTCGGCCGGGTCGACCGACGTCAGCCACGGCGTGCCGGTCGTGAACCCGCCGCTGGGCGACGGATCCCACTGCATCGGCGTGCGAGAGCCGTCGCGGCCGGCGCGATCGAAGGGCGGATCGGGCAGGAGGGCGCGATCGGCGTCGACCATGCCGATCTCCTCGCCGGCATAGAGAACCGCAACGCCACGGAGGGTCAGCAGCAGGAACGCGGCGGCCCGCGACCGTCCGGCGCCCCAGCGGGTGGCGTGGCGCTGCCTGTCGTGGTTGCTGAGCGCGTACGTCGGCAGGACGCCGGGAGGGTGGAGCGCTTCTGCTCGCTCGATGGCCAGGGTCAGGTGCTGGTGCTCCCACGGTGAGAGCAGCAGCTCGAAGTCGAATGCCAGGTGGAACTCGTCGTCGGTGCCGTGCCCCAGGTAGCCGGCCAGCTCCTCGACGGGCACGTACGCCTCTCCCACGAGGACCCGTCCGGCGAACTCCGATGCAACCCGGCGCAGGTGACGGATGACGTCGTGGACCTCGGGCCGGTTGATGCTCCACAGCGGGTCCTGGCCACCGCCGACTCCCAGCCCTGGGACGGCGCCGGGGCGCCGGTCGGGCGGGTTGTCGCGCAGCAGGTCGTCCTTGATGGCGGCGAAGATCGCATCGACCCGGAAGCCGTCGACGCCGCGGCCGAGCCAGAAGCGCATCACCTCGGCGATCGCCTCGGCCACGTCGGGGTTGCGCCAGTTCAGGTCCGGCTGCTCGGGATAGAACGAATGGAGGTAGAACTGCTCGGTCCCCGCATCCCACTCCCACGAGACATGGCCAAAGGCGCCCACCCAGTTCGAGGGCGGCCCGCCGGTAGGGGAGGCATCGGCCCAGATGTACCAATCCCGCTTCGCACTCGACCTCGATGAGCGTGCGTCGACGAACCAGGGATGCTCGACGGACGTGTGGCAGGGGACCAGGTCCATCAGCAGGCGCAGCCCGCGGTCGTGGCACGCGGCGATCAGCGCGTCGAGGTCGGCGAGCGTGCCGAATTCCGCGGCGACATCGGTGTAGTCGGTGATGTCGTAGCCGAAGTCGGCCAGCGGGCTCGGGTAGATCGGGCTGAGCCAGATGGCGTCGACGCCCAGGGACGCATCGGACCCGCGTAGGTGGTCGAGCCGCTCGAGGATGCCGGCAAGGTCGCCGATGCCGTCGCCATTCGCATCGGCGAAGCTGCGGGGGTAGATCTGGTAGAGGACAGCGCCCTCCCACCATCGGTCGCTCACGCGGACCGATTCTAGGCGATCTCCTCGTCCGGCCAGACCATGCGGCCGGGCACGCCCCAGAGGACTCCGACGGCCGACGCCGCGATGATGATCGCGCCCCCCGCGAGGAACAGCAGCGTGACGGCGCCGAGGTCGACGAGCACGCCAGCCACCGCCAGCGAGACGGGTGCCAGGCCGACCGACCCGAGCGAGACGAGGCTCATCACTCGACCCCGCCGGTCATCGGGAATTCGTGCCTGGAGCCAGGCGATGGCCTGGACGTTCACGAAGCCGACGAGCACGCCCATGACCGCGTGGATCGCCAGCGCGACGGCGAGCGTCGGCGCGATACCGATGCCGGCCAGCCCGAGGCCGAGAAGCGTCGTGATCCCGAGGGTGATCGTGCCGAGACGGGCCGGCCGCGGGATCGAACCCGCCGCGATGGCTCCGACGACCGCGCCGGCACCGAAGGCACTGAAGAGCAGGCCGAACGCTGCCGAACCGCCCTCGAAGCGCGTGTCGGCCAGGATCGCGAGGCCGACGCTCATCGGTCCGACGATGGCAAAGTTGATCGCAGACGTGAGCACGACGATCGAGCGCACCGCGGGATCGGCCCAGGCGGCGCGCACCCCGTCCGCGATCGTCGACAGGACGCTGGGGGCCCGCGTCTCGCTCGAGGTCGCGGGGCGGCGTCCGCCCCGGATGAGGAACAGCGCGACGGCGGCGACCGCGAACGAGGCCGCGTCGATGACGAAGGCCGGGCCGGTCTGGACGATCGCCACCATCGCGCCGGCGAGGGCCGGGCCGATCAGCCCCATGACCTGCTGGGCGCTCTGGACGAGCGCGTTCGCCGGAGCCAGCTGCCGCTCTGGCACGAGCATCGGGACGATCGTGTTCAGGGCGGGGTAGAAGAACGCGTCGACGATGCCGAAGATCGCGGCGAGCACGTACAGGTGCCACAGCTCCGCTTGGCCGCTCACGACGAGGGCGGCGAGCGCGCCGACGACGACGGCGCGGATCGCGTTCGAGAGCAGCATCAGCGTGCGCGGCGAGAATCGGTCGCTGAACGCGCCGCCGACCAGCATGAACACCGCGCGCGGGATCGCTGCGGTCATCAGGACCGTCCCGAGCACGAGCCCCGAGCCGGTCAGCTGAAGCGCTAGCCAGGTCAGAGCGACGAAGTGGAACTGGTCGCCGAGGACGCTGATCGTTTCCCCGGCGAAGAGGAGTCGGAAGTCGCGGATGCGCAGCGGCCGCAGGAGCGCCGGACCGGTCGCGGTCTCGGCTGGGGTGGTCGCCGGTGCGACGGTGGGGGAGAGCTCGCTGGTTGCCATGCTCGTCACTCCACGCTGATGAGGACGCCGTCGCCGTCGGGGTCCTCGACGTCGATGATCGGCCCGACCTCGCCGGACTTCACCGCCTCGCGGATGCGTTCGGCCTGGTCGCCGCCGAGACCCGGCACGAAGCCGATCGCCGCGTCGACGAAGCCGATCGGGATGCGCAGGTTGACGCGCTGGCGGCCGCGCTCCTTGACCTGGATGCGCAGCTGGCGACCGCCGGCCTCGTCCATGCTGGCCTGCGCGCGGCGGAGGGCGCGGTCGATGCGTCGCTGCGCGCGCACGACCTGCCGATCCACGCGCGTAGCGTGGCGGCCGAGGCCCTCGACGCTTTCCGGATCGGGCTCGTGCTCGGCTCGCTCCGCGCGCGTGAGCGCGTCGATGATCGGTGCGGCCTCCTCCGGTGAGAGGCGACCGTCGGCCACGAGGCGCAGGATCGTCTCGAGCTCCTCAGACATCGGTCTTGCGACCGGCCAGGCGTGCGGCGGCCTCGTCGACGCCGATCTCGCCGGACTCCAGCGCACGCAGGATCGCGAGCTCTTCGTCCACGCCGACGGGCGGCGTCGGCGGCGTCGGCGCGGTGGGAGGTGTTGGCGGCGTGGGAGGGATCGGCGCGGCCAGGTGCCGGCCGGGGCGGACCGAGACGTCGCCCGACATCGAGCTGAACCTGAGGCTGCCCTCGCCGCCGCCGATGATGTAGCGCCGCCGGTCGCGTGAACCCTCCGATCGGTGTGGGATCGAGACGCGGGTGTCGCTCGAGAGGCCGCGCACCTCGAGCGTGAGCCCGTCGACGACGCCGAGGGTCAGGTCGCCGCTGACGGTCTCGACGCGATGCTCTCCTTCCTCCGCGATCACGCCCTCGAGCTCAATGTCTCCGCTGACCGTCACCAGGCGCAGGACGTCGAAGCGGGGCGCGACGGCCGAGATGTCGCCGCTCACGGTGTTCATCTCGAGGCGCAAGGGCTCCTCCGCGCGAATGCTGACGTCGCCGGAAACGTCGCGGACGCGGACGGTACCGGCGACCCGGTCGAGGACCATGTCGCCCGAGACCGTTCGGTACTCCTGGAGGCCGCGGAACCCGGATGCGGTGAGGTCGGTGCTGACGCCCTCGAAGACGACCTCGGTGCCCTCCGGAAGGACCGCGTTCACGGAGGCGTCATCGACCCTCGCGCTGCCGATGCCGAGCAACCGGACGATGCTGCCGATCCCCGAGTCATCGCGCCGCGGCTCGGTCACCTCCAGGCTGCCGTCGTCCGAGCGCACGCGGAAGCGCATGTGCTCGAAGAGCTCGTCGGCCTCCTCCTCGCTGCCCGCCCGGAGCTCGACCTTGATGCGGACCGTCGCCGTCGTGCCCTCGCCGGCGCGGAGCTCGACGTCCGGGCTCGTCACGCGCAGCGCGAATCGCCCGCGGGCGCCGATGTCGTGCGAGATCTCCTGGGTCCGGACGTACGTGGCCATCAGCCTGCGGAGCCCAGGGCGCGAAGGGCCTCGGCGGCCTCCTCGGCGCCGATCTCCTTGCGCGCCAGCCGCTCGAGGATCTCGCGGCGCTGGGCGGCCGTATCGGCGCCGTCGGTTGCCGGGCTCTCGAGATCGGTGTCGACGTCGAAGTCGCCGTCGTCGAGCGTCGCGTCGGGCGCGTCGCCGAAGCCGAGCGCACGCACGAGGGCGTCGACCCGGCCGCGGACCGTGGGGTAGCTGATGCCGAGCTCGCGCTCCATCTCCTTGAGGTTGCCGCGCGAGCGCAGGAAGCTCTCGAGCAGGCCGAGCTGCTCCCGGTCGAGGCGCCCGAAGCGGCCGACGCCGAACTCGCCCTCGAGCGCCGAGCCGCAGGCACGGCAGTGGAGGCGGGTGATGGTCAGCTCGCCCGAGCAGACCGGGCAGGTGGCGATGACGTCGTGGACCATGATCAGCGGCTTCGCTCGTTGCGCGGCGCGCGCCGCTCGGTGAGGAGCTGGTAGACGCGGCGGGCCGGGTGTCCGGTCAGCGGCCGTCGCTGCTCCCTGGATCCCATGTGGTGGCTCATGTACGCGGAGACGAGGCGGTAGTCATACATCGGTCCGGTGCTCCTGGATTGGTCGTCCATGTCTGCTGAATTGACGTCCGATGCGCGGAGACTACAGCCACGACTCTCAATCTGTCAACTCCACATAGCAAAATAGCAGGTGGACTTGCCAATCCGGTATCGGCGGTTCCGCCTGGCAACAGCCCCGCGAAGCCGCTACCATGGCCACGGTCCCGATGCTCCAGCCGCTTCTGCCGTACACACCCGACCGCGACGTCTATCGTCTGCTTGGCGTCCCGCCATCGGCCTCGACCGACGAG
Source organism: uncultured Chloroflexia bacterium (assembly GCA_963840145.1). Taxonomy (GTDB): domain Bacteria; phylum Chloroflexota; class Limnocylindria; order QHBO01; family QHBO01; genus JACDBZ01. Next base: position 424,839 of record CAWIXR010000004.1, on the reverse strand, counting down.
ATCACGGCCGCCTGCCGCCGGCTGGCACGGACCTTCCACCCCGACTACAACCCGTCGGCGCGCGCCACGGCGGAGATGCAGGTCGTCAATACCGTGCGGAAGGTCCTGACCGATCCGGACGCGCGCGCCCTCTATGACCGCGAGCGCCAGCGCTTCCACGATATCCGCGGCCGCGTCGCGTTCCGCCAGCCGTCGCCGGTTCCGTTCGCACCCGTCTATTCACTGCCGGGACCGCCCTCCCCGGTGGAGCGATACGCGCGGGCGACCGTCGCCGGCGTGCGAGTGACCGTCACCGAGCTTCTTCCGCCGCGCTGCCCCGGGTGCAGGGCCGTGATCATGGCCGACGACGACGCCTTCTGTACCGGGTGTGGGACGCGGCTTCCCAGGGAAGGCTGACCCCGCGCCGGTCCGCGATCCCGCGGGCCGGTTGAGGCACCGAGGCTAGGCGAAGAGCGGGTTCACCCGTTCCGGATCGATCCCGAGGTCCGCGATCGCGCGCTTCAGCTCGTCCGGCGTCGAGGCGCCGTCGAGGCAGAGGCCGTGGAGCGCGGCGTAGGCGATGTGCTCCGCGTTGACCTCGAAATGGGTGCGCAGCGCCTCACGCGTGTCGGAGCGACCGAAGCCATCGGTGCCGAGCGCGGTGTAGGGCCGGTCGATCCAGCGCGAGACCATGTCGGGAACGGCCTTCATGTAATCGGTGGCGGCGACAATCGGTCCGACCGACGGCCCGAGGCACTCGCGCACGTACGGCACGCGCTGCTCCTGGTCGGGATGCAGCCGGTTCCAGCGCTCGACGTCGAGAGCCTCGTTGCGGAGCTGCTGGAACGAGGTGGCCGACCAGACGTCGGCGGCGACGTCGTACTTCTCGGCGAGCAGCTGCTGTGCTCTGAGGGCCTGCTGGAGGATCGGTCCGGAGGCGAGGACCTGGACGCGGCGCGAGCCGCCGGGAGCCTCGCGGAACCGATACAGGCCGCGCAGCACGCCGTCCTCGACGCCATCGGCCTTGGGCGGCTGGACCCAGTTCTCGTTGTAGAGCGTGATGTAGTAGAAGACGTCCTCGCCGCGCTCGCCGTACATCCGGTCGATGCCCTCGCGCACGATGATCGCGAGCTCGTAGGCGAAGGCCGGGTCGTAGGCGAGTACGTTCGGGATCGTCGATGCCAGCAGGTGCGACTGCCCGTCGTCGTGCTGGAGGCCCTCCCCGGTGAGGGTCGTGCGGCCGGCGGTGGCGCCCATCATGAAGCCGCGCCCACGGGCATCGCCGAAGGCCCACACCTGGTCGCCGGTGCGCTGGAGCCCGAACATCGAGTAGAACGTGTAGAACGGCACCATCGGCTCCGACCACGTCGCGTACGCGGTGCCGGCGGCCTGGAACGAGGACATCGAGCCCGCCTCGGTGATGCCTTCCTCGAGCAGCTGGCCGTCGGCCTTCTCGAGGTAGCTGAGCAGCAGCTCGGCGTCGACCGGCGTGTAGCGCTGGCCGAGCGGGTTGTAGATCCCGACCTCCTTGAAGAGCGGGTCCATGCCGAAGGTGCGCGCCTCGTCCGGGATGATCGGCACCACCCGGCGCCCGATCTCCGGGTCGCGCACGAGGTTGCGCACGAGCCGGCTGAACGCACTGGTCGTGCTGGCCGGTCGGTCCGAGCCGGCGAAGAAGTCGGTGAATGCATCGTCCTTCGGCGCCGGCAGCGGCTTGGCGACGTAGCGGCGCTTCGGCACGACGCCGCCGAGCGCGGCGCGACGCTCGAGCATGTACTGGATCTCCGGGGCGTCCTCGCCGGGGTGGTAGTACGGGGCCTCCTTGAGCTGCTCGTCGGGGATCGGCAGCTCGAGCCGGTCGCGGAAGATCTTCAGCTCGTCGGCGGTGAGCTTCTTGGCCTGGTGCGTGACGTTGCGGCCGGCGATGCCCGGGCCGAGCGTCCAGCCCTTCACCGTCTTCGCCAGGATCACCGTCGGCGCTCCGGTGTGCGCGACGGCGGACGCGTAGGCGGCGTACACCTTTCGGTAGTCGTGGCCGCCGCGGCGGAGCTTGGCGAGGTCGTCATCGGTCAGGTGCTCGACGAGCCCGCGCAGGCGCGGATCAGGCCCGAAGAAGGTCTCGCGGATCGTGGCGCCGTCGCTGACGGCCAGGCGCTGGTAGTCGCCGTCGAGCGTCTCGTTCATCTTGTTGAGCAGGACGCCGTCCTTGTCGCGGGCCAGCAGGTCGTCCCACTCCCGCGCCCAGATGACCTTGATCACGTTCCAGCCGGCGCCGCGGAAGATCGACTCCAGCTCCTGGATGACCTTGCCGTTGCCGCGCACCGGGCCGTCGAGGCGCTGGAGGTTGCAGTTGACGACGAAGGTGAGGTTGTCGAGCCCCTCGCGTGCCGCGAGGCTCAGCGCGCCGACCGCCTCCGGCTCGTCCATCTCGCCGTCGCCGACGAAGGCCCAGACGCGGGCGGCGGAGGTATCGGCGATGCCGCGCGCCGCGAGGTAGCGGTTGAACCTGGCCTGGTAGACCGCGGCCATCGGCCCGAGGCCCATGCTGACGGTCGGGAACTGCCAGAAGCCGGGCATCAGGCGAGGGTGCGGGTAGCTCGACAGGCCGAGGTGCGGCGTCAGCGACTCCCGCCGGAAGTGGTCGAGGTTCTCATCGGTCAGGCGGCCCTCGAGGAAGGCGCGCGCGTAGATGCCGGGCGCGGCGTGGCCCTGGAAGAAGATCTGGTCGCCGGGCCCATCGTCGGAGCCGCGGAAGAAGTGGTTGAAGCCGACCTCGTACAGGCTGGCGGCGCTGGCATAGGTCGACAGGTGCCCGCCGATGCCCTCGAAGCGGGTGTTCGCGCGGAGCACCATCGCCAGCGCGTTCCAGCGGATCATGCGCCGGATGCGGAGCTCCATCGCCTCGTCGCCGGGGAAGTAGGGCTCCTGCTCGGGGCTGATCGTGTTGATGTAGCGCGTCTGGGTCAGGCTCGGCAGCCCGACCTGCAGCTGGCGCGCGCGCTTGAGCAGCCGATACAGGATGAAGCGTGCTCGGTCCTTGCCCTGCGCCTCGACGACGTCCTCGAGCGAGTCGACCCACTCGCCCGTCTCGACCGGGTCGATATCGGGCAGCTGCTGCTTGAACTCGTCGAAGACGTCGTGAATCGGTCCCTGCATCTCACCGGTATGGTACAGATCGATCCCGATTGGTGGCGAGCCCCCGCCAGACCGCGCGCCCGCAACGACCGGAGGCAGCGGCGCGCGAGCTCTGTCACGGCTGTTCGGCAACGCGCTGGCCATCCTCGAGGTCAAGGGCTGACCGGGGAACAAACGTCCAGATTCCCTCGGAGTGGGCGTGACTGGCTTCGTCGCCGCGCGAAGGGTCAATACCGCGCCCTGGTGCCCGCCGGGAGGGAATTCGGACAGTTCGCGCCCTCTTCGATCCCGTAGTGCCCGCCGTGCGGGAATTCGGGCTCGTCGGCGCCAAGGATTCCGCGGGCCGCGTGTCATCATCGGTTCGTGCGCACGATCTACCGATCCGAGCCGCCCTGGCCGCATCGGGTCCTCATCCTCGGCGGCGGATTCGCGGGGGTCGAGACGGCGAAGCATCTCGAGCGCCTCACGCGGCGACGGGACGACGTCGAGATCTGGCTCGTCAGCCGCGAGAACTTCAGCCTCTTCACGCCGCTGCTCCCCGAGGTCTGCTCCGGCCACATCGAGGCGCGCCACTGCGTGACCGCACTCCGCGCCCAGATGCGACGCCCGTCGAGCTGGGCGGTGACGGCCGAGGTGGATTCGATCGACCTGGATGCGAAGCAGGTCATCGTCCTCGGCGGCGACGGCGACCTGCATCGGCTCAACTACGACAGCCTGGTGCTGGCACTCGGCGGTGAAACCGCCACGTTCGGGATCAAGGGCATCGACGAGTACGCGGTCGGGATGAAGACACTGGCCGATGCGTTCGCGCTGCGCAACCGGATCATCGAAATGCTCGAGCGCGCCGACCTCGAGGACCAGCCCGACGAGCGCGCCGCGGAGCTCACCTTCGTCGTCGGTGGCGCGGGGTTCAGCGGGGTCGAGACGGCAGGCGAGATCGAGGACTTCATCCGGCGCCTGCGCCGTCGCTTCTACCCGAAGATCCGGGCCGATGAGATCCGGGTCCACCTCGTCGAGCTGAACGACCGCGTCCTGCACGAGATGCCGGCCGAGATGGGGGATTACGCCGCACGCAAGCTACGCGAGCGCGGCTACACGATCCACCTCGGCACGCCGATCCGTGAGGTCCGCGAGGGCGGCGTGGTCATCGGCGAGGGTGAGTTCATCCCGTCGCGGACCGTGATCTGGACGGGCGGCGTCCGTCCGGCTCCGATGGTCGGCGAGTCGGGCATCGAGGTCGACAGGGCCGGCCGGGCGGTCGTGCAGGCCACGATGGAGACGAGCCGTCCCGGCGTGTGGGCGATCGGCGACTGCGCGCGCATCCCCGACGCCGCGACCGAGGGCGCCTTCCACGCGCCGACCGCCCAGAACGCGGTGCGCGAGGCGAAGCAGCTGGCGCGCAACGTGATGGCGTCGATCGACCGGCGTACACAGGAGATCCGGCCGTTCCGCTACGAGGTGATCGGGACGCTGGCCAGCATCGGCCATCGCACCGGCGTCGGGGTTGTGTTCGGGATCCAGGTGCGCGGCTGGATCGCGTGGTTCATGTGGCGCGGCTACTACTGGACGCGGGTGCCGGGGATCGGCGGCAAGGCGCGCGTGGGGATGGACTGGCTCGTCCACGCGATCTTCGGGTCGGACCCGGTGCAGCTGAAGGTCGACTACCCCGGTGAGCGCGGCGGGATGGGGCCATCCGGGCGACGGCGACCGCGTTCGCGTGCGGTCGACCCGCGTGCCTGAGCGTCGCTAGACTTGCGAACCGATGTCACGAGAGGAACGGCGCGCCTACCAGCGCCAGATGAAGGCGTACGAGAAGGGACCGGCGCTGCCGCCGGCGGCACGGGCGCGCGCGGAGCGAACCGCCGCGAAGCGCGAGGCGCGGCGCTCGCCGTCGACGCGGTCCCGCCCGTTCTCGAGGCGCTTCCTGCTGCGAGCGGCCGCGGTCGCGCTCGCCGTGGGCTTCCTCGGCTTCAGCGTCCAGTGGGGCGAGGGGATGCCGCGGGCCCTCTACGTCGGGCTGGCGGCCGGCGCCATCGCGCTCGTCGTCATCCTCGGCATCCGGTACCTGATGGCGCGCGTCTCGAGCGCCCCCTCCTGAGGCGGGGCCGATGCCGGCGCTCAGCCTCGTCGTCGCGGTCGCCGTCGGCTACCTCATCGGCGCCTTTCCGTCCGGCGTCGTCATCGGCCGCCTCGCCGGCCGCGACCCGCGCGCCTCGGGCTCCGGGCGGACCGGCACGACGAACGCGCTGCGCAGCCTCGGCAGGCGCTGGGCGGCCGTGGTCGCGGTGCTCGACCTCGCCAAGGGGGCGCTGGCCGTGCTCGCCGGCAGCGCGATCGGCCCCGAGCCGTGGGCGGGAGCCCTGGCCGGCGTCGCCGCCGTCATCGGTCATGTCTGGTCGGTGTTCATCGGCTTCAAGGGCGGACGCGGCGTGGCCACCGGGGGTGGCGCGATGCTGATGCTCGCGCCGCTGGCGGTCGTTGCGGCCGCGGTCGAGCTCGTCGCCATCGTTGCGGCCACCCGGCTCGTCTCGCTCGGCTCGATCAGCGCCTCGGTCACCGTCGTGCTGGTGAGCGGCGTCCTGTACGCGGTCGGCTGGGCCGGGCTGGAGGCGGTTGTGGCAGCCGCGTTGATCGCTCTCGTCGTGGTCGTCGCGCACGCGGACAATATCGGCCGCCTGCTGGCGGGCACCGAGCGCAGGCTGGGCGAGCCCTGATGGCCGAAGGGACGCGCCCCGGCACGATCGCGACGCTGCCGAACCTGCTCGGGCTCGGCCGCATCCTCGCCACGCCGGTGGTCATGGCGCTCCTGCTGCTGCCCGGTGCGGGGACCGATTTCGCCGCCGCCATCCTGTTCGTCGTCGCCGCCCTCAGCGACGTCGCCGACGGCTGGATCGCGCGGGCTCGCCACGAGGTGACGCCGCTCGGCGTGTTCATGGACCTCGCCGCCGACAAGGTCCTCGTCGCCGGCGTGCTCGTCGCGATGGTCGAGGTCGGCCTCGTCCCGACCTGGATCGCCGCCACCCTCCTCATCCGCGAGTTCGTCGTGCAGGCGGTGCGTCAGCTGGCCGCCGCCGAGGACGTCGTCATCAGCGCCCGCGCGCTCGGCAAGGCCAAGACGCTGGCGACGAACGCCGGCATCGCCCTGCTGCTGCTCGCGGCCGATGCGGCGAGCGCGGGACCGATGGCAACCTTCGGTGCCGGCGAGGTGCTCGAGGTCGCGGGCCTGTGGGTGCTCGCAGTGGCGACGGCGCTCAGCCTCGTCTCCGGGTTCGCCTACGTCGCCGCCGCCTGGCCGATTCTCGTCGGGACACGCCCGCCTACTTGATCAGTCGCTTCTCCATCTGGCGCATCGCGATCGTGATGCTGATCGCGAAGAATGCGACGAGATAGATGAAGTCCCACAGCTGCGCGAGCCCGACCAGCCCCGTCGAGAGGCCGCGGATCAGGTTGATCGCGTGGTACAGCGGCGTGAGCTGGACGAGCCACTGGACCCACTCCGGGTAGACCTCGATCGGGAAGAAGGTGCCGCTGAACAGGAACATCGGCATCACGATCAGGCCCATCGGCACGTCGAAGTCGTTCACCGTGCGCAGGAACGAGGTGCCGGCCAGCCCGGCCGCGGCGAACGCGGCGGCGACGAGCAGCGCGGCGGGGATGATCAGCAGGCCCCACGGCGACAGGATCAGGCCCAGGACGAGCATGATCACGAACATCGCGACCGCGTACAGCGCGGCGCGGATCAGGGCCCACAGCATCTCGCCCAGGGCGATCTCGGTGATGCCCATCGGCGTGGCCAGCACCCCGTCGTAGGTCTTCGCGTAGTTCAGCTTGAAGAAGACGTTGAAGATCGTCTCGAAGACCGCGCCGTTCATCGCGGCCGTGGCCAGCAGCGCGGGGGCGACGAAGGCGAGGTAGCTGATCTCGCGGCCCTGCACGTACTCGGCGGGCACGTTGCCGACGATTCCGCCGATCCCGAGACCGATCCCGATCAGGTAGAAGATCGGCTCGAAGACCCCGCTGAAGATGATGATCCACTGGTGGCGGTAGACGAGGATGTTGCGCTCGACCAGGCGTCGGGCGCGCCAGAGGCGCGACCAGGCCACCGACAGCGGGTTCGGCCGGGCGGGAGCCGGGGTAGCGGCGGGGGCCAGCGACGTCATCGGTCTAGCCGGCCATCCGCTTGGTCAGCGTGCGCTCGGCGAGCCAGGCACCGATCGCGAACATCGTCAGCAGGTAGCCCAGGTGCAGCACCGCGGCCACCGGATCGAGCGTTCCGAGGATCGAGCCGCGCACGAGCTCGACGCCGTGGAAGAGCGGCGTCGCCCACGCGATGAGCTGGAGCGCCTCCGGCAGCTGGGTCAGCGGGAAGAAGGTGCCGCTGAACAGGAAGAGCGGGTTGATCACGAAGCGGAACACCGCGCTGAAGCCGACGTCGTTCTTCTGCGTGGCGGTGAAGGCGATCAGGCAGGCGCTGAAGGCGAGGCCGATGAGGATGGTGAACGGGATGGCCAGCACGGCCATCGGCGAGCGGGGCACTCCGAACAGGAACAGCACGAAGAGGAAGACGACCGCCAGCGAACCGATGCGAAACGCCGACCACGCCAGCTCGCCCCACACGATGTTGCGGACCTGGATTGGGGTGGAGAGCATCGCCTCGTAGTTCCGGCCCCACATGATCTTGTTCATGATCGGGTAGGTCGACTCGAAGGTCGCCGTCTGCATCGCCATCGCCGCCAGCAGGCCGGGGCCGAGCCAGACGACGTACTCGAAGCCCCCGAACGCGGTCGTGTCCTGGGGGATGATCGTGCCGAGGCCGATGCCCATCGCCGTCAGGAAGAGGACGGGCTGGAGGAAGCCGAACGCCAGCGATCGGTGCCAGAGGCGCCGATAGACGAGCCAGTTGCGGTGCCAGACGCGGCCGGAGGCGGCGACGACGGTCATCGGTTCGTCCTACTCGACCAGCGTGCGCCCGGTCAGGCGCAGGAAGACGTCCTCCAGGCTCGAGCGGCGCACGAGCGCCGACTCGATCGGGATCTGTCGCTGGTTGACCTGCTCGAGCGTCCGCTCGCCGTCGGGCGTGTAGAGCAGCAGCCGGTCGGGGAGCGCCTCGACGCGATCGGCGAGGCCGTCGAGCTTGCCGTCCAGGCTGTCGCGGACGTGATCGGTCAGGCGCAGCTCGAGCACCTCGCGGGTCGAGTGCTCGTCGATCAGCTGCCGTGGCGACCCCTCGGCCACGATCTTCGCCTTGTCCATCACCACGAGGTGGTCGCACAGCTGCTCCGCCTCGTCCATGTAGTGGGTCGTGATGATCAGCGTCGCCCCGCGCCGCTTCAGCTGGTAGAGCCGCTCCCAGAGAAGGTGCCGCGCCTGCGGGTCGAGGCCGGTGGTCGGCTCGTCGAGGATGACGAGCTCCGGCTCGTTGATCAGCGCGCGCGCGATCGTCAGGCGTCGCTTCATGCCGCCGGACAGCGGCTCGACCTGGTCCGCCGCGCGCTCCTCGAGCTGGACGAACTCGAGCAGCTCCTGCGCGCGCTTGCGGAACGTCTCCTTCGGAATGTCGAAGTAGCGCGCGTACATCTCGAGGTTCTCGCGCACGGTCAGCTCGGTGTCGAGGTTGTCGATCTGCGGCACGACGCCGAGCTTCGACTTGATCTGGCGCGCCTGCGTCCGCGGGTCCATGCCGATCACGCTCAGCTCGCCATCGGTCACCGGGGAGCTGCACGCGATCATCCGCATCGTGCTCGTCTTGCCGGCGCCGTTCGGACCGAGGAAGCCGAACGCCTTGCCGGGGCGCACGTCGAAGTCGACGCCATCGACGGCGGTGAAGCCGTTCGCGTAGCGCTTCGTCAGGCCGCGGGCATGGACGAGGGACTCGGGAGTGCTCATGGGGGTCGTCATTCTAGACCGATGCCCCCGGGACTTCTCATCGGCCAAATGTCGCGCCGATTCCCGACGGAGAGTGTCAGGATTTGCCTGCTACCGTGTGCCCATGCCCGTCCGTACCGTCGTCCAGCACGGCCCGAAGGACAAGAAGACTGCCGCTTTCGCCGTCGACTGGCCGGGCTGGGGCCGTGGCGCGAAGACGCCCGCCGGCGCTGTCGAGCTGCTGGAGGCCTACCGAGATCGCTATCGTCCGATCGCGGACCTCGCCGGGCTGGAGGCGGAGTTCGACGCGGCCGGCCCGCTCGAGATCGTCGAGGACCACGTCGGCGTCGGATCGACCGACTTCTGGGGCATCTCCTTCGCCCCCTCATCGTTCGAGCAGGGACCGATGCCGGACGATGAGCTGGAACCGAAGCTCGCGCTGCTCGATGCGGCGTGGCGCTTCTTCGACGACGTGGCCGCCCGGGTCTCGCCCGAGCTGCAGAAGGGTCCGCGAGGCGGAGGTCGGAATCGCGACGAGATCATCCGCCACGCCCTCGGCTGGGAACGGGCGGACCTGGTGAGGAAGGTCGGCGTTGTGGCGGATCCCGTCGTACCGCCGACGCCGGAGGGGCTCCGGTCCCACCGCGACGAGTACGTCGCCGCGCTCCGAACCTACAACGCCGACGGACGCATGGCGCGCGGTCGCAACTGGACGATCGCGTTGCTGCTTCGGCACACCGCCTACCACGTCCTCGACCACGCCTGGGAGATGGAGGACAAGGACCTCTCCTAGGTCGGGGCTCCGTTCACCTGCGCCCACCGACAACAACAGGCCCAAGGGGAGGAGGATCAGGACCGCGACGATGACGGTCACGATGATCTTCACGCGCGTGGACCACACGGCGGACATCCAGACGAGGACGATGCCCAGCACAGGACCGATGATCGGCAGGAGCAAGGCACCGGGGACCAACAGGAGAATCGCCGCGATCTCCACGACTCCCCACGAGCTTCCGCGCGTGGCATCGACACTGCCCGGGCCACCCGCCGCGGCCCACCCCGGGCCGATCTCGGCGGCGACGATCTCCTCCGGCGGTCCCAGCCGCTCGAGCACGTTGCGGATGGTCGAGGGATCGGATCGGCCCTCCTGTTCGAGCGCCGCGCTGATGTGCTCTCGAACCTCTCCGGTGAGCTCCCGCCGCCGATCGGCCGTCATTCGCTGGGCGGCGGCCTCGAGCCGGCCGAGGTACTCATCAACCAGTGCGTTCTGCGTCACGGCCTCGTCCCTCCTGCCCTTGGGGCCAGCAGCGTGTCAACCGCATCGCGGAACCGCCCCCAGTCCTCGCTGAACTCGTCGAGCGCGCGCAGCCCGCGGGGCGTCGCCGCGTAGTAGCGCCGCGGCGGGCCGGTGACCGACTCACGCCAGTGGGTCGTGACCCATTCCTGCTGGCGCAGCCGTGAAAGGAGGGGATAGATCGTGCCCTCGCTCGTCAGCAGCTCCGTGGCGGACAGCCTGCGCACGATGTCGAACGCGTACGAGTCCTCGGCGCGGATGACGGCCAGCACGCAGAACGCGAGCACGCCGCGGCGCAGCTCCGTGAGGGGGTTCCGTGCCTCAGTTGCTACCATGCGACGCATGGTACTAGGCGCGGCCTCAATGCGTCAAGCCCGTTGCTGGTCATTCCCCTGGAGCGTGAAGCGGCCAAGCAGTGGCCGAATACTCACCCCGTGACTGAGGCGGCCAAGCCGACCGCCGTCATGGCCGTATCAATCCCAGCGCGCATGAATCGGCCAAGAAGTGGCCGATACAGTCGTATGAGGAGTGCCCACCCGTCTGAGGCGTCAGAGGCCGGCGGCCCGCGAGTCCGCCCGCGGATCCGCGCCGCCCTCGTACGAGCCGTCGGGCAGCCGCCGGATGACCTGCGCCCAGCCGGTGGCCGGCGTGCGCGGCTCGATCAGCACGGCGGCGTGTCCAAGTGCCTCCAGCGCCTCCACGGCCGTGGCGTCCCAGCCGTCCGACTCGAGGCTCACCGGACCGAGTGGCAGCCCCGCGCCCTCGGTCGCGACCACCCAGCGCGGCCGGTCGACGACCTCCTGTGGCGACAGCCTGTCGTCGAGCAGTCCGGTGACGAGCTGGACCATCGTCTGTGGCTGCCCGTCCCCGCCCATCGCACCGAGCGCGACATCCGCGCGGCCGTCGCGTAACAGCATCCCGGGCATCAGCGTGTGCAGCGGCCGCGACCGCGGTGCGAGCGCGTTCGGATGTGCCGGATCCAGCGAGAAGTAGGCGCCGCGGTTCTGCAGCATGATCCCGGTCGAGCCGCCCATGATCCCCGAGCCGAAGCCCATGTAGTTCGACTCGATGAGGCTGACCATCATCCCGTCGGCATCCGCGGCGCACAGATAGACCGTGCCGCCGCCCGGCGGGTTCGTCGGCGTGAACCGATGCGCCGCATCCGGCGACAGCCGCGACGCCAGCCAGCTCGCATGCTCCGGTGACAGCAGGACCGATGGCTCCGCCAGGGCCCGATCGGGCTCGGCGACGCATCGGTCGCGCTCGCTCCAGGCCACCTTGACCGCCTCGATCTGCGCGTGCAGGCGATCGATCGGGCGCCTCCATCGGCCAGTCCAGCGTTCGACAGGACGTTCAACGCCATGAGGCCGTGATGCCCTGCGAGTTCGGCGGGATCGTGGCGACCTCGACGCCGGCGTAGGTCGTGGAGATGGGCTCGACCCACTCGCCGCGGTGGTGCGCGATGTCGTCGGCGGTCATCACCCCGCCCGCCGCCTGGATGGCGCGCGCGATCTCCTCGCCGATCGGCCCGCCGTAGTAGGCCTCGCGCCCGCCATCGGCGATCGCGCGGAGCGTCGCCGCCAGCAGTCGGCTGCCGGAAGGTGTCGCCCGGACCGCCGGCGGTGGAGAAGACCGCGCGAGCGGCGTCGTCGAAGGAGGCGAGTGACGCGTGGATGGCGCGCGCGGTGATGCCGGTGAGCTCGTAGCCGTCATCGGCGGCGCGCGCGGCCGGAGCGAGCGCATCGGCCAGGGAGCGGCGGCCGAATCGGTCCAGCAGCTGGGCCCAGGCGTCGACCGCGCCGGGGACGTCGATCGTCAGTGGCCCGCGCGGCGGCATCGTCTCGTGGCCGGCAGCGCGGACGCGGTCGATCGTCAGCGAGGCTGGGGAGCGGCCGCTGCCGTTGAAGCCGTACAGGCGGCGCTCGGCGGGATCCCAGACGAGGGCAAACGCGTCGCCGCCGAGACCGCAGGCGTTGCAGTAGACGACGGTGAGCATCGCGTTGGCGGCGACCGCGGCGTCGACGGCCGTGCCGCCGGCACGAAGGGCTTCCACTCCGGCCGCTGTTGCCAGCGGGTGGGGCGTCACCACCATGCCGTGCGGAGCTATGGCCGCGCCTCCCACGTCTCGCCCGGCTCGAGCGCGACGACCGCGGCCGAGGTGTGCTCCGCGAGCTCCTCGGGCGTGCCGGCGAGGATCGGGAAGGTGCCGTAATGGACAGGGATCACGGTCGGCGCGCCGATCATCTCGAGCGCGCGCGCGGCGTCGCGCGGCCCCATCGTGTAGTGGCCGCCGATCGGCAGGACCGCGATCTCGGGCTCGAACCGCTCACGGACGAGGTTCATGTCGCCGAACAGGTCGGTGTCGCCGGAGTGGTAGACCGTCGTGCCGTCCTCGAACTCGATGACCCAGCCCCAGCAGCCGAAGTCGCGCGTCACCTGCTCCTGGCCGGAGGTCAACGTCGCGCCGCCGGTGTGGTCGGCATGGACCATCGTGAAGCGGATGTCGGCCGCCTCGACCGTGCCGCCCTTGTTCATGCCGATGGCGCTGATCCCGCGCCCGGCGAGCCAGACGCTCATCTCGTGCGAGCCGATCGTCGCGGCGCCCTCGGCCCGCGCCAGCTCGACGAGATCCACGCAATCGTCGCCGACGTGGTCGAAGTGGCAATGCGTCGGCGCCACGACGCTCACCTTCTCGGCGGTGCGGTAGGCATCGGCATAGGTGGGCGCGCCGGTCCATCGGTCGACCCAGATCCAGGCGTCGTTCGGGGACCGGTAGAGCACGCCGCCGTGGCCGAGGCGCGTGATGCGCAGGTTCGCCATCGGTCTCTCCTTGGTGGATTGGTGGACCGATCGTAGTCGCAGGACCGATGCCGTCGATCAGCCGGGGATGACGAGCCGCCCCGTCTCCGCGATGCGCCGCAGCCAGGGCAGCTCGCGCTCGATCGTCGTCTCCGCGCCGTGCCCGGGCAGGACGCGGACGTGCCCAGGAACCTCGCGCGCCAGGCGCGCGAGCGAGGCCACCATCTGCTCGTCGTTGCCGCCGGGGAGATCCGTCCGGCCGTAACTGCCGGCGAAGAGGACGTCACCGGCCAGGAGGAGTGCGTGCCGCTCCTCGTAGAGACAGACCGATCCCTCCGTGTGGCCGGGTGTGTGGAGGACGTCGAAGACGAGGTCGCCGATGCGCACCTGCTCCTCTTCGGTGAGCTCGCGGCTGGCTTCCACGGCCGTCATCTCGAAGCCGTACGTGTTGCGACCGTCGAGCCGATACGCGTCGTCGGGATGGATCGCCAGCGGCGCCTTCGACGCCTCCATCAGCGGCGCGTCGTCGAAGATGTGGTCGATGTGGCCATGCGAGTTCGCGATCAGGTGGAGACGCAGGCCGTTCGCGCTTGCGCGCTCCATCAGCGGCTGCGCAGCGCCCATGCCGGGATCGACGACGAGGGCGTCCGGCGACCGGCCGTCCCAGACGAGGTAGGCGTTCGTCTCCCATGGCCCGAACGGAGCGGCCTCGATCCGGACTCCGTGCTCCGGATCCCGCGCCGGCACGCCGCCGCGCTCGACGACGGCCTCGTCCGTCACTGCTCGCGCCCGCCTGCCGGCCCGACGACGCCGGCCGTGCCGTCGGCCAGGCGCAGGCCGAGATGCCGCGCCAGCTGGCGCGCGAGCTCGTCCTCGACCTCGTCCATGGCGACGTTCGCGCCGAGCTCCCCTGTGAGCGAGGTGACGCCCTTGTCGGGGATGCCGCACGGGATCATCTCGTCGAACCAGCGCAGCTCGGTGTTGACGTTGAGCGCGAGGCCGTGCGTCGTGACGCCGCGCTTCACGCGTACCCCGATCGCGCCGAGCTTGCGCTCACCGCCGACCCAGATGCCGGGAAGGCCGCTGAGGCGGTCGCTCTCGACTCCGAAGGCCTTCGCGGTGTCGATCACCGCCGCCTCCAGCGTGCGAACGTAACGGCGCAGGTCGAGCGGGTCCTTCAGCTCCACGATCGGGTAGGCCACGATCTGGCCCGGCCCATGGAACGTGATGTCGCCGCCGCGGTCGATGCGGACAAGCTCGGCGCCCAGCTCCCGGAGTCGCTCGGGGCTCGCCAGGAGGTTCGACTCGTTGCCGCCGCGGCCGATCGTGTAGACCGGGAAGTGCTCGAGCAGCAGCAGCCGGTCGCCGATCCGCCGCGTCCTCCGCTGCTCGGCAAGCTCGTCCTGGAGCTCCCACGTGGGCCGATAGGCGACGGTGCCGAGGCGATCGACGGTGAGGACGCCGCCGTGTCCGAGCAGCAGCGGGTGGGCATCGCTGGCCGGTCGGTGGGGCGCATCGCGGTCCGGCCGTCGCGGCTCCGGCTCCGTGGGCGGCTGGGGTGCGCTGATGTCGCGGAAGGTCGTCATCGGTCGTGTCGGATTCAGATCACAGCGGCGTTAGCAGCGCAGGTCGGCGCCGTTCGGGGCGGGTGCGGCTCTCAGCCCGCAAGAGGGTTGGAACGGCACCGACTCGCGGGCGTAGTGCGGCGGTCATCTGCATGCGCAACAAACCGAGATCGGCTCAGACCGCCGCCGCTTCGACTCGGCCGGGGACCTGCTCGGCGGCGTGGTACGAGGAGCGCACGAGCGGCCCGGACTGGACGTGCTTGAAGCCCATCTCCAGGCCGATCCGCCGCAGCGACATGAACTCGGCCGGCGTGTAGTACTTCACCAACGGCAGGTGCTGGCGCGACGGGCGCAGGTACTGGCCGATGGTGAGGACGTCGACATCGGCGTCGCGCAGCAGGCGCATGGCCTCGACGATCTCGTCCCAGGTCTCGCCGAGCCCGAGCATGATCCCGGTCTTCGTGACCATCTCGTCGAAGCCGATCTCGGCGGCGACGGAGCGCCCCTGGGTGAGCACCGACACGGACCGATCCCAGCGCGCGCGTCGCCGCACGGGCTTCTGGAGGCGGGGGACCGTCTCGACGTTGTGGTTGAGGATGTCGGGCTGGGCCTCGACGACGGTCCGGATGTCGTCAGGCCGCCCGTTGAGGTCGCTGATCAGTACCTCGATGCTGGTCCCGGGGTTCTCGAGCCGGATGTGGCGGATCGTCTCGGCCACCATCCGCGCGCCGCCGTCAGGGAGATCGTCGCGGGCGACCATCGTGACGACGACGTGCTTCAGCCCCATCAGGTGCACGGCCTCGGCGACGCGGCGCGGCTCGTCGCGGTCGGTGATCGGCGGGCGTCCCGTGTCGATCGCGCAGAACCCGCAGTTCCGCGTGCAGACCGATCCCAGGATCATGAACGTGGCCGTGCCCAGGGCCCAGCACTCGCCGATGTTCGGGCAGCGCGCCTCCTCGCAGACGGTGTTGAGGGCCTCGTCGCGGAGGACGTGCTTCGTGTTCGCGTACGTCGAACCGGCACCGATGCGGACCTTCAGCCACTCCGGCCGCCGCCCGCCCGGACCGGCGTTCTCCGGCAGGGGATCGCCCGGTGCCAGCAGGCCACCATCGGTCTGTGGGCCGCCCGGGTACATCACCTCCGACGGCGACGCGTGGCCGCCGGCCGGGTTCGAGACCACGTTCAGCTCGCCGAGCGAGCTGAAGTCGGGTCGCGGTGTTTCGAGGGCCATGCGAAAAGTCTAGCGACTCGGCCGTAGGATGCGCCGATGCGAGAGATCGCCGACCGGCTCGAGGCCTCTCTCCGCGCCGTCGGTACCGCCCATCGCGCCGAAGGCGAGAAGACCTACCTGAAGAGCGACCTCGACTTCACCGGGACGATGGTGACCGACACCCGCGCGGAGGTGAAGCGGCTCACCGCCGAGTTGGCCCTCGATCACGACGGGCTGATCGCCCTGGTCGAGGCGCTGTGGTCGAAGCCCGTGTTCGAGCGCCGCCTGGCCGCGACGATCCTCCTGCAGCGCCATCCCGGCCTCGTGACGGTCGCCGATCTGCCGCTGCTCGAGCTGCTCGTGCGCGAGTCGCACACATGGGCGCTCGTCGATTACCTCGCCGGGGACGTGCTCGGGCGGATGGTCATCGCCGATCCCGACGCGATGACGCCCGCCATGGACCGGTGGGCGACCGACGACGACTTCTGGGTGCGCCGCTCGTCACTGCTGGCGGAGCTGCGGCCGATCCGTGGCGGCGCGACGCTCGATCGGTTCTTGGCGCGCGCCGATCCGATGCTTGGCGAGCGCGAGTTCTTCATCCGCAAGGCAATCGGCTGGGTCCTGCGCGAGGCGGGGAAGCGGCGCCCCGAAGAGGTCGCGGCGTGGCTCGCCCCGCGGACGGGCCGCGCGAGCGGCGTGACGATGCGCGAGGCGGTCAAGTACCTCCCTGCGGAAGTCTCCGCGGAACTGATGACGGCGTACCGCGAGGGCCGGCCGGCCGCCTGAAGTACCGGGGGGTCCCACGGTTTCAGGCGCGGTGCGTCCGCGCACCGCCGGGGTCGCGCGGCACCGTGGGACCCACCCGGTGGACGTCCTATTCACCTTCCTGACTGGCGCTCGTAACGTCCGCGCACATGTTGGGCGACCGTCTGACCCGCTCCGATCGGCGGCGACCGATGCTCCTGGCGCTCGTCTTCGGCGTGGTGCTGGTGCTGGTCGGCGTGACCGCGAGCGCGCTCGTGGCGGTGGCCTCCGACCACCTGGCCAACGCCACGCTCGGCGGGGTCGTGAACCGCGACGCGACCCTGGTGGAGCTCTTCGTCAACGGCGAGCTGCGCGCCGACGACCTCGCCGCGGAGGGTCCGGGCGACGCCCGCGTCGGCGAGCTGGCCCGGCAGCTCGGCGCCCTGACCGAGCGCGACGGGATCGTTCGCGTCGAGGTCCGCGACCTCGACGGCACGGTCCTCCTCAGCAATGACGTCTCGCTGGTCGGGACCGATGCGGGCCTCACCGCCGACACGCGTGCCGCCGGAGCCGGCGACCCCAGCGCCGCGCTGGTCGAGGCGGGCGTCCCGCTCGACACGGCCGGACCGCTGGCGAACCCCTCGGGCATGGTGCAGGAATTCCTGCCGATCAAGGACGGCGCGGGCGAGGTGCTCGCGATCGTCGCGATGTGGCGCGACGCCGCAGACCTGATGGCACGGCTCGACGCCACCCGCCGCGACATCATGCTCGTCACCCTCGCCGCGGCCGTGCTGCTGGCGGGCCTCCTCTTCCTCGTTTTCCGCGCCGCGCAGGCGCGGCTCAGCCGGCAGCATCGCCAGCTCGTCGACGCGACCCGGCGCGACGCGCTGACCGGGATGCTCAACCACGGCGCGGTCGTCGGGCTCCTCGCGGAAGAGGTCGAGACCGCTCGCTCGCACGATGGCCGCATCGGGGTGGCCCTCGTCGACGTCGACAACTTCCGGCTATTCAACGACACGCACGGCCATGCCGCCGCCGACCAGGTGCTGCTGCGGGTCGCCGCGCTGGTGGCCAGGGAGGAGGGTCACGTCGCACGCTACGGCCCCGACGAGTTCCTGATCGTTCGCCCGGGCGCCGGGACCGACGAGGTCGTCGCCGCGGTGGATCGGCTCCGCGCCGGCCTGGAGGCCGAATCGGTCCAGTTCGGAGACTCGGAGCGCCTCCCGATCAGCGTCAGCGCGGGCGTATCGGCCTATCCTGAGCATGCCGCATCGGTGACCGATCTCCTGTCGGCCGCGGCCGTGGCACTGGCGGAGGCGAAGGCGAGCGGCGGCGACAGCGTCCGGGTGGCGAACGTCGGCGAGGAGGATCGCGTCGTGAGCGGCTCGTTCGACGTGCTCCAGGGGCTCGTCATCGCCGTCGACACGAAGGACCGATACACGAAGCGCCACTCCGAGGACGTCGCGCGCTATGCCGTCTTCCTCGCCCAGCGCATGGGCCTCGACGCCGAGACGCAGCACACGATCCAGCTCGCCGGCCTGCTCCACGACGTCGGAAAGATCGGCATCCCGGACGTCGTCCTGCGCAAGCCGTCGCGGCTCACCGACGACGAATTCGCGATGTTCAAGCAGCACGTCGCGCTCGGCGACGCGATCGTCCGGGACGTCCCGAACGTCGAGCTCGTGCGCGCCGGCATCCGCCACCACCACGAGCGCTGGGACGGCGACGGTTACCTCGAGGGCCTCGAGGGCGAGGCCATTCCGCTCATCGGCCGCATTCTGGCGGTCGCCGACGCCTTCAGCGCGATGACCACGACGCGCCCGTATCGCAAGGCGCTCTCGCTGACCGAGGCGCTCAAGCGGCTCGGCGATGCCGCCGGCACGCAGCTCCAGGAGGGGCTGGTCACCGAGTTCATCCGCGGCATCGAGACCGCCGCCGATGCCCCGATGCCGGGCGAGGAGCCGGCCCAGCTGTGGCGGCCGGAGCTGTGGGTCGCGTGATGGCTCGGCCGGGGCGTCACGACGTCGAGGCGGTCGTTGCCGTCGTCCTCGCGGTTCTCCTCGCGCTGCTCGCGCCGATCGCCGCCACGCGTGCGGCCAGCCTGCTCTGGACCCTCACCGCCTCCCCGCTCATCGCGACGACCGGCGTGCAGAAGGTCTTCACGCTGACGGCGACGAACGACGACCCGCTCGCAAGCCTCGACAGCAGCCGGGAGATCGGCTGCGTCGTCGTCGATGTCCCGGGCAACTTCACCGTCCAGGCCGCCACGGTCGTCGCGACGAATGCGGGCGAGCAGTGGCACATCGACTCGATCGCCGGGAATCGGGTCGTCGTCCACACCGACAGTGGCGGGGAACGGCTGGAGTTCCTCGACTGGGTGCGCTTCACGATCACCGCGACCCCGCACAACACCGGGTCGCTGGCCTGGAACTCCCGTGCCTTCCGGCAGCAGGACTGCACCGGCGGCGCCGCGCTGCTCGGGATCCCGCCGATTGTCGTCGTCACCGGTCCCGTGGTGACGCCGGCGCCCACGCCGACTCCCGTCCCGACGCCGAAGCCGACTCCGAAGCCGACGCCCGCGCCGACCGCGCGCCCGACCCCGACGCCGCTGCCGCTCCCGGTGCCGCTGCCGTCGTTGCCGATCCCGCTGCCGTCGATCGGACTGCCGCCTGGACCCGAGCCGGAGCCGACGAGGGCGCCCTCCTCGTCGGCTCCGCGCCCCTCACCCGAGCCGACCGACGCCCCGGCGTCTGCGGCCGGGGGCGCTAGCGATGACGGCGGCTTCGTCGGCGTCCTTCCTCCGCCCGGCGGCGGCTCTGCGGGCGGAGGCGGCGGTGGCGGGGGTGCTCCGGCGGTCGCACCGGTGGCGAACGATGCCCCACGCGTCGCCTTCGAGGAGGCGCAGCTCGACCTCGGATCGATGGATGTCGACCTGCTCGCGGGGATCGAGGTCTGGAGCGTCCCGGCGGCCACGCTCGGCGTGCCCGGGATCCTGCTCCTCGTGTGGGTCGCCCTCCAGGCCGGAGGCGCGCTGGCCTGGATCCCGGCGGTGAAGCGCCTGCGCGGCGACGAGGAGTCTCCGACCTAGCCGATCGGCGTGTTCGCGTCCCACTCCTCGAGGAACTTGCGCACATCGGCCAGGAAAAAGCCGACCTGGGCGCCGTCGAGCACGCGGTGATCGAACGAGCAGGTCATGTTCATCATGTGGCGGATGGCGATGACGTCCGCGCCGTCCATCTCGATGACCCGCGGCCGCTTCACGATCGCTTCCATCGACAGGATGGCCACCTCCGGCGCGTTGATGATCGGCATGGAGACGACTGACCCAAACCAGCCGGTGTTGTTCACCGTGAAGGTGCCGCCCTGGAGCTCGTCGAGCCGCAGCTTGCCGGCCTGAGCGCGCGAGCTGATGTCGCGGATGCGGGCGTTCACGCCGCTGATCGAGAGCTGGTCGGCGTTGGCGATGACCGGCACGATCAGGCCGTTGTCGACGGCCACCGCGATGCCGATGTTCATCGCCTGCTTGAGGATAATCTTGTCGTCGGCGAACTGGCTGTTCAGCGTCGGGTGCTTGCGCAACGTCTCGGTGACCGCCTTGACGACCACGGCGACGTAGGACAGCGCCGCACCCTCGCGCGCCTTGAAGGCCATGTTGTTGGCCTCGCGCCACTTCACCACGTTGGTCATGTCGACCTCCACCACGGTGTAGGCGTGGGGGACGGTCTGCTTGACCTGGGTCATCTTCCTGGCGATGCCCTTGCGCATCTGCGTCAGCGGCAGCTCGACGTCTCCACCGGACGGAGACGGGACCGATGGCGGCGCCGGCCGGGGCGCCGGCGCCGCGGCCGCAGCCTGCGGCTGTGCGGGTGCCGGGGTCGGTGCGGCGGCCGGTGCCTGAGGCTGCTCGGCCGGGGCCGGAGCCGCGGCCGCAGCGGCGGGAGCTCCCTTGTCGATGAACGCGAGGACGTCGTCGCGGGTCACGCGCCCTCCGGCGCCGCTGCCCGACAGCTGGGCCACGTCGATCCCGTGCTCGCGCACGAGCCGTCGCACGGCCGGCGTCATTCGCGCCGCGCCGTTGCCGTCGCTGCTGGGCGCCGCCTCCTGGGTGGCGGGACCCTCGGCCGCGACCGGCTGCGGCTCGGGCGCCGCGGGCTCGGGCTGAGCCCGTTCCGGGGCAGGCGCTGCCTCGGCGGCGGCCGGAGCCTGCTCCTGCTCCTCGACGACCTCCGTGCCGGCGTCGGCAGTCGCCTCCGGCTGCGCAGGCTCCTCGGCGGGCGGCGCCTCGGCCGCCGGAGCCTCGGCTGCCGGAGCTTCAGCCGCGGGCTCCTCAGCCGCTGCGGCGCCGCCCTCGGCGTCGATCTCGGCGACCGGCGTGCCGACCGCGACCGTCTCGCCGTCTGGGACCAGGATCTTCGCGATCGTCCCGCCGACCTCCGCCGGGACCTCGGCGTTCACCTTGTCGGTGACGACCTCGAACAGCGGGTCGTACTGCTCGACGGTGTCGCCCTCCTTCACGAGCCATCGCTCGATCGTGCCTTCGGTGACCGATTCGCCCAGCTGGGGCATCTTGATCGTCGTTGCCATCGGTTCGGGGCCTTCCTCGCGGTCGCTTCGTTTCGGTCGTGTCTACGTGATTGTGGCAGGCAGGTCGGGATCGGTCAGTAGGAGGCCAGCTGACGCGCCGCGTCGACGATCCGGTCCGGACCGATCATGAACCAGTCCTCGAGGGTGTGGTGATACGGCACGCCGGGGACGTCGGGCCCGGCGAGGCGGGTGACCGGGCCGTCGAGGTGCTCGAAGCCCTTCTCGCCGATCTCGGCGGCGATCTCGGCGCCGAACCCGCCGAAGCGGTTCGCCTCGTGGACGACGAGCGCCTTGCCGGTCTTCTCGACCGATGCCAGCACCGCCTCGAGGTCGAGCGGGCGAAGGGTGCGCAGGTCGACGACCTCGGCCTCCACGCCGTCCTCGCGGGCGAGGGTCTCTGCCGCCTCGAGAGCGCAGACGCGCATGTAGCCGTAGCAGAAGATCGACAGGTCCTTGCCCGCGCGGGCGACCGAGGCCTTGCCGATCGGCACGACCGTGTCGCCGTCGGGCACCTCGCCCTTGAAGAGCCGATACGTCTTCTTGTGCTCGAAGAACATCACCGGGTCCGGATCGCGGACGGAGGCCTTGAGCAGGCCCTTCGCGTCGGCAGGCGTGCCGGGTGCGACGACCTTCAGGCCGACGGTCGAGGTGAAGTACGCCTCGTTCGACTGCGAGTGGTAGAGCGCGCCGTGGACGCCGCCGCCGTACGGCATCCGGATCACCATCGGTGCGCTGAAGGTGCCGTTCGATCGGTAGTGGATACGGCTGATCTCCGAGACGATCTGGTTGAAGCCGGGGTAGACGAAGTCGGCGAACTGCATCTCGGCGATCGGGCGCAGGCCGTAGACCGCGGCGCCCATCGCGGCACCGGCGATCATCCCCTCGGTCAGCGGCGTGTCGAGCACGCGCTTGTCGCCGTACTTGGCCCACAGCCCCTCGGTGGCGCCGAACACGCCGCCCTTCTTGCCGACGTCCTCGCCGAGGACCATGACCCGCTCGTCGCGTTCCATCTCCTCATCCATGGCGGAGCGGATCGCCTCGAGGATGTTCAGCTCGGCCATCAGTGCGCCCCTCCCTGGCCGCCCAGCGGCGGCAGCGGCTCGGCGGTCCCGCCGCCGGGGATCGGGTCCGCGTAGACGCGCTCGTGCGCGTCATCGGCCGTGGGCTCCGGGCGCGCCTCGGCGTTCTTCGACGCCTCGTTGACCTCGGCCTTGACCTCGGCCTTCAGGCGCTCGTCGATCTCGTCGGTCAGGACGCGGGCGGCCCGCAGCTCGTTGGCGAACATCGGGATCGGGTCGCGCTCCTTGAGGGCCTCGACCTCGGAGGGGTCGCGGTAGCGGCGCTGGTCGTCGTCCGAGGAGTGCGATGTGAGGCGAACCACCTGCGCCTCGATCAGGGTCGGGCCATCGCCGCGGAGCGCGCGGTCGTGGGCCTTCTTGGCGGCCGCGTAGCACGCGAGCACGTCGCCGCCGTCGACGACTACGCCGGGCATCCCGTAGCCCTCCGCGCGCGCCGCCACCGAGCCGCCGGCGACCTGGCGGTCAAGGGGCACGCTGATCGCGTACCCGTTGTTCTCGCAGATGAAGATCACCGGCAGGTTGTGGACGCCGGCGAAGTTCATCGCCTCGTGGATCTCGCCCTGATTGGCAGTGCCCTCGCCGAACGAGGTCTGGGCGACGACGTCGTCGCCGCGGACCCAGGCGCCCATCGCGATCCCGACCGCGTGGAGCACCTGCGTGCCGACCGGCGACGAGAGGGACACGATGTTGTACGGGGCGCCGCCGTAGTGGCCGGGCATCTGGCGCCCGCCGGACGAGACATCGTCGGCCTTGGCGAGGTGCGCGGTGATGATGTCCTCGGCGCTCATGCCGAACGTCATGGCCGAGGCGATCGAGCGGTAGTAGGGCGCCATCCAGTCCTGGCCGCGTCGCATCGGCCAGGCGGTCGCGACCTGCGCGCCCTCGTGGCCCTGGCCGCTGATGATGAAAGCGATCTTGCCCGCGCGTTGCATGAGCCACATCCGCTCGTCCACGCCGCGGGCGAGCAGCATGGCGCGGTACATCCCGAGCACGTCGTCGTCGCTCAGGCCGAGCTCGGCGTGCCGCCGACGCGTTTCGGTCTTTGCCACGTCTGCCGTCCCTCCTTATACGTGGATGGCCGCGCCGTCGACCGCAAGGGCGGCCTCGGCGAGAACCTCGGTCAGGGTGGGATGAGCGTGGACGCTCATCGCGATCTCGGCTGCCGTGCCCTGCACCAGCCGGGCCAGGGTCGGCTCCGCGAGCAGGTCGCCGGCATGCGGGCCGATGATGTGCGCGCCGAGCAGCTCGCCGCTGCCGGCATCGGTCACGAGCTTCGCGAAGCCGTCGACCTCGCCGACGATCGTGGCCTTGCCGAGCGCCCGGAAGGGGAATGACCCGGTCTTCGTCTCGTGGCCCGCGGCCTGCGCCTCCTCCTCGGTCCAGCCGACCGACGAGATCTGCGGCCGGCAGAACGTCACGCGCGGCATCAGGTCCATGCGCACCGGCTCGGGATCGTGGCCGGTCATGTGCTCGACCGCCACGACCGCCTCGTGGCTGGCAACGTGCGCCAGGGCGAAGCCCGGAACGATGTCGCCGATCGCGTACAGGTGCTCCGCACCCGTCCGCATGAACTCGTCGACCTTGACGTAGCCGCGGTCGACTTCCACGCCGGAGATCGCCTCGAGGCCGATGTCCTCGGTCAGCGGGCGACGGCCGACGGCCACGAGGATGACGTCGACGGTGAGGTCGGTCCGCTTCGAGCCGTCCTTCGTCGCGATCTGGAAGCTGACCTCGTCCTCGCCCTTCTTCAGCGTCTCGTTGTCGATCGTCGAGGCGACGTGCGAGGTGATGCCGCGCTTGCGGAAGACGCGCGCCAGCTCCTTGCCGATCTCCGGGTCCTCGAGCGGCACGATCCGGTCGGCGAACTCGATGAGCGTGACCTCGGAGCCGAAGTCGCGGTACATGCTCGCCCACTCCACGCCGATCGCGCCGGCGCCGATGATCGCCACGCGCCCCGGGACGTCGCCGCGGGTGAGGGCCTCGTCGGAGGTGATGATCAGTCGGCCGTCGATGTCGAGCCCGGGGAGGCTGCGGGGCGCGCTGCCGGTTGCCAGGATCAGGTTGTCGGCCGATGCCTCGATCTCGCCGGACTCGCCGCCGCCGACGCGCAGGCTGGTGGGCCCGGTCAGCGTCCCGTTGCCGCGCAGCACGGTCACCTTGTTCTTCTTCAGCAGGAAGTCGACGCCGCTCACGTGCTTGTCGATCACCGCGTCCCGGCGCTTTGCCAGCGCGTCGTAGTCCAGGCCGATCCCGTCGTGGCCGGCAAGCCCGAACTCCGCGCCCTGCTCCTGCACCCGGTGCAGCAGGTCGGCCGTCTCGAGGAGCGCCTTCGACGGGATGCAGCCGCGGTTCAGGCACGTGCCGCCGAGCTTGTCGCGCTCCACCAGTCCGACGTTCAGACCGAGCTGCGCTGCGCGGATCGCGCCGACGTAGCTCATCCCGCCACCGAGAATGAGCAGGTCGAAGCGCTGAGCGTCCGCCATCAGCCGGCCGCCACGGCGGGCTTCTGCTCGAGTGGACGCCCCTCGTATGCGCCGATGCGCTCGCGCCAGGCGTCCGGCACCGGCATCGGCTTGGCGATCTCGTAGTCGTAGGTGACGAGCACCGACTGCGACTCGCCGACGAGCCGGCCGTTCGCGGTCATGCGATGGCTCATCGCGATGCTGGATCGGCCGATGCGGTCCACCTGCGTGGCCACCTCGACGTCCTCGCCGAACATGATCGGGCTGCGGAAGTCGAGCTCGACGCGGGCCAGGATCAGCGGCATCCGTTCGAACGGCTCCTCGGGCTGGAGGACGTCGAGCAGGTACCGGATCCGGGCAAGCTCGATGTAGGTGAAGAAGACCGCATTGTTGACGTGCCCGAATGCATCGGTGTCGGCAAAGCGAACCTGCAGGGGCGTGCGGTGACGAAGATCATCGGTCACGGAGCGGCCATTCTAGCGGGTGGTTCGGGTTCTGGCGCCAGCGTATATATGTATATACGCGAGGGCTAGATCGCCTGCGGCAGGGTCTTGAGGGTCCTCTGCAGGGCGTCATCGGTCACGGCGATCGGCGCATCGAGCCACGATGCCAGCGCGGCATAGCCAGCGACCGATGCGGGAATTCCGCGGACCAACCACTCCGCCAGTTCCGACGCCGGCGGCTCCATGACCCGGAAGCCGATGCGCGCCACCGACTCGCCGGCACGGCCCAAGCGGTCCTTGGTCCATCCGCGAGCTGCCAGCTCACCGAGGGGTGTCGACAACGAAGGAATTCGGGACGATGACGTCGAGCATGCCTGCCTCGATCTCGTCCCTGAGCGGCGTGGGGCCGTCCGCGAACCAGTCCGCGAAGGCGGACGGGTGCAGGACGACGCGCTTCACCGTTTCGCGAGGTCGTCGAGCGCGCGCAGCGAGTCCTTCGAGCGTGGCGGTGTTCCGGGGCCTTCGATCTGCGCCATGGCCGCCTGGGCGAGGAACCCGCTGCGGGACTGCCCGTTGCGCTGCGCGGCGTCGTCAATCCGCGCGAGGATCCGCTCGTCGATGGAAATGAGGACACGTTTGGCTGGCATGCGCCGGAGTATATAGGTATATACGCGCGGCTAGACAACCTCACCGATGCGCGCCATCAGCGCCGCCAGCAGCGCCGTCCGCGGTACGACGCTCGAGAGGTCCAGCCACTCGTCGACGGAGTGGTCATCACCGCCGACCGGGCCCAACCCGTCGAGGGTCGGCACGCCCAAGGCGGCGGTCGTGTTCGCGTCGGAGGCACCACCGGTGGCGGCGTCCTTCAAGGGGAACCCCAGCTCGCCGGCGATCTCCACGGCGAGCGCCGCCAGTCGCGCGGACGCATCGGTCTTCTCCATCGGCGGATGGCCGGCCGTGCGCGCCAGCTCCACGCGAACATCCGGCACAGTGGGCGCCGAAGCAAGCCGCTCGATCTCGGCCGCGGCAGCCTCGAAGGCGGCGACGGTGGCGGCGCGCAGGTCGACCTCCAGCGAGCACCGCTCGGGCACGACGTTCGGACGCGTGCCGCCACCGATGACGCCGGCATTGACGGTGACGGTCGGCCAACGGCCGTTGAGCGCGTGCAGGGCGAGGACCTGGTGCGCGGCCTCCAGGATGGCGGATCGGCCCTTCTCCGGCTCGACCCCGGCGTGCGCGGCCCGGCCGGTGATCGTCACGTGATAGTCGGCGATGCCCTTGCGCGCGCTGACGATGTCGCCGTTGGCCCGCGCGCATTCGAGGACGAGCACCACGTCGTGCTCCGGCGCCAGGGCGCGGATCACCGGCGTCGAGAACGGTGAGCCGATCTCCTCGTCCGGGTTGGCGACGAAGGTGACGTTCGGCCGCTTGCCGGCGTCGGCCAACGCACCGATGGCGTGGAGGCCAGCCAGGAGCCCGGCCTTCATATCGGTCACGCCGGGCCCGAAGGCTTTCCCACCCTCAGACCGATACGGCCGCTGCGCGGCCGTGCCCGGATCGAACACGGTGTCCATGTGGCCGATGAGCAGCAGGCGGGGACCTTCGCCGGTCAACCGCCCGACGACGAGGTCGCCGAGCTGCGGCTGGCCCTCGCCCGCCTCGTGCGGGGTGCGCTCGACGGTCGCGCCGAGGGACTGGAGCGCATCGGTCATGAAGTCGGCAACGAGGTTGACGCCCGAGGGCGTGTACGAGCCGCAGTCGACGTTCACGAGCTGCTCGAGCTCGGCGAGGAACCGGGGAAGGCGCGACTCGACGATGCGCGACAGCGCGGCGGGATCGGGCATGGCCGTCAATATACTCACGCGCATGCCGCCGAGGGTCGGACGACGCGGGCGCGACGTGGAGCTCGTTGAGCTCCGGGTGCTGGATGGGCCGAACCGGTTCTTCACGCGGCCCGCGGTCAAGCTGGAGTTCGCGGGATTGCGGCCGGGCGACGCCGCACGCGTGACCGAGGCGGCCGGGCGAGCGGTGCGGCGACTGTCTGCTGAGCTGGGTTTCCCCGAGCCGAGGCTGGCGACGCGCGACTCATTCGACGACCTGCGCTCGGCGATCGCCTTCCCGTGGCGACGCCGGACGATCTCGCAGGCGATGGGTGCATCGGCTTCGCGGATTGCGCTCGGGCGCTCGACCTACAAGCGGGAGCTGGCCGGGTTGCGCGCCATGGCGCTCGGTCCCATGGCCCAGCTGCCCCGACCACGGATCCCGATCGTGGCCGTGACCGGCACGAACGGGAAGAGCACGACGACCCGGCTGATCGCCCACGTCTGCGCGACCGCCGGCCGGAAGGTCGGGATGACGAACTCGGACGGGATCTACGTGCGCGGCGAGCTGGTCGAGGCGGGGGACTGGACCGGCTTCGGCGGGGCGGCCCGGATCCTATCCGAGCATGGCCTTGACGTCGCCGTCCTCGAGACCGCGCGTGGCGGAATCCTGCTGCGCGGGATCGGTTACTCGGCCAACGACGTGAGCGTCGTCACGAACGTCAGCGCCGACCACCTCGGCCTGCAGGGGATCGACACCGTCGACGAGCTCGCCGACGTGAAGTCGACCGTCGTCCGCATCACGAAGCGCGACGGCTGGGCGGTGCTGAATGCCGATGACCCCCGCGCCTGGGCCATGCGCGGCGCCACCCGCGCCCGCGTCTACGCCTTCAGCATGGAAGGTCGGACCGATGAGGTCCGGCGCGCGCTCCGGCATCGCGGCCGGGCGGCGACCATCGAGGCCGGCTGGATCGTGCTCCACGGCGTGACGAAGCGTCCCAGACGGTTGCTCGAGGCCGCCGAGCTACCGGTTACGGTGGGCGGGCTGTCGCGCCACAACATCGCCAATGCGCTGGCTGCGGCGGCCGCGTGCGACGCGCTCGGGCTGACGACGCGCCAGATCAAGGCGGGCCTGCGGACATTCGGGGTCGATCGCTCGGCGAACCCCGGTCGGCTGAACCTGTACGAGCGCGACGGCGTGTTCGCCATCGTCGACTTCGCCCACAACGAGGCCGGGCTCGCCGGTCTGCTGGATGTTGCTCGCGCGGTTGCCGGTCGGCACAAGGTGCGGCTCGCCTACGGCACCGCCGGCGACCGGACCGATGAGATCCTCCACCGCCTGGGTGTGTTGGCGGCCGTCGCCGACGACCTCGTCATCTGCGAGAAGCGCCACTACCTGCGTGGCCGCAACCTCGAGGAGATGAACCAGATCCTGCGCGCCGGCGCCCGCGCCGGCGGCTTCGCCGGCGAGATCGAGGCACTACCGACGGAACTCTCGGCGCTCCAGGCGTTGGTCGCTCGCGCCACTCGCGGCGACGTGTGCGCGGTCATGGCCCACGTGGAGCGCGCCGAGCTCTTTGAGTGGCTCGAGGCAGAGGGATTTCATCCGGTGCATGTCGATCGGCTCCACCAGCTCGTCGAGTCCTGAGACCCGACGCCGCGTCGACGCGTAGTTCCTCATCGTAAACTAGAGGTCGATGTCGACCTCGTCATCGGCGTCGGGGATGCCGACGACGGCGCGCAGTCCATCGGTCTCGCTGGCGCCGCCGTGCTGGCGTCGCTGGAGCTCCTTCCAGACCTGGTTGGCGTGATCGACGCAGACGACGACGACGTCACCATCGGTGGCGTGGTCGAGCGCCTCGCGAGTGGCCTCGAGCTCCACGAGCGAGATGGACACAGAAGTCGCCCGACGCTCGGGCCCAGCTGACTCGATTCCCTCGGCGATGAGCTCGGCGGTGTTGCCACGCGGCCGGCCGCGGTTGTTCTCGTCCTCGCGGATGATGATCTCGTCGAAGATCCGCGCCGCGACGCGGCCCATCTCGCGGATGTCCTCGTCGCGGCGGTCGCCGGCGGTGGCCACCACGCCGATCCGGCGGCCGGTGACCGGGGCGCGGGCGCCACCCGGCGACGGCACGGTCAGTCGCTCGACAAAGTCGCCGAGCGCGGTCAGCGCCGGCGGGTTGTGGGCGTAGTCGACGACGACGCGGTAGCCGTCGAGCTCGAACATGTTCATCCGACCCGGCGCCATGTAGTACGACGTCGTGAAGGTGCGCAGCCCCTGGCGGATGTCGTGGAGATGGGCGCCGGCGGCCCACGCGGCGCCGGTCGCGGCCAGGGCGTTCTGGACGTTCATCCGCGCCCGGCCCTCGAAGGTGGCCGGGATCAGATGGGTCCACACCAGCGACATCGACTTGCGGCCCTGGCGCAGCACGATCATCTCGCCGTTTCGGCCCTGCTCCAGCGTGACCGCGCGGCGGCCGCGCGCGGCCTGGAATTTCAGGCGCTCATGCTCCGGATCGGTGCTGAAGTAGATGACCGAGCCGGAGCAGTGGCGCGCCATGGCAGCCACCAGGGGGTCATCGGCGTTGAGCACGGCGACCCCGTCGCGGGGCACGGCCTCCACCACCACCCGCTTGACCTCGGCCAGCTGCCGGATCGAGTGGATGCCGCCCAGCCCGAGGTGGTCGCCGGTCACGTTGATCACGACGGCGACGTCGTTGCGGTGGTAGCCGAGGCCCTCGCGCAGGATGCCGCCGCGAGCGACCTCGAAGACGGCGAGGTCGACGGTCGGGTTCTGAAGCACCATCGAGGCCGATTTCGGCCCGGAGGCATCGGCCTTGCGCACGATCCGGCCGTCGACGTAGATCCCATCGGTGCTGGTGAGGCCGACCTTGCGGCCCATGCCCTTCATGATGTGGCTGATCATCCGGGCGGTCGTCGTCTTGCCGTTCGAGCCGGTCACCGCGACGATCGGAATGCGCGACGGCGCTCCGGCCGGGAAGAGCATGTCGATCACCGGCTTGGCGACGTACTGCGCCTCGCCCTCGGTCGGGTGGGTGTGCATCCGGAAGCCCGGCGCGGCATTGACCTCCACGATCCCGCCACCGGTCTCGCGCACCGGCAGCCCGACGTCGGGACAGATGAGGTCGATCCCCGCGATGTCCAAACCAACGACCCGCGCCGCCAGCTCGGCCAGCTCGACGTTGTCGGGATGCGCCTCCTCGGTGCGGTCGATGCTGATGCCGCCGGTGCTCATGTTGCCGGTGCGCTTGAGGTAGACGCGCTCGCCGCGCGGCGGGACGTCGACCATCTCGAAGCCCTGCTCGCGCGCGTAGGCGATCGCCTCGTCGTCGACCTTGATGCGGGTCAGGACCTTCTCATGGCCGATGCCGCGGCGCGGGTCCTGGTTCGTGATCTCGACCAGCTCCGCGAGTGAATGGGTTCCGTCGCCCTCCACGTGGGCCGGCAGCCGTTGCGCGACCGCCACCAGCGCGCCGCCGATGACAAGGCACCGATAGTCGTTGCCGGTCAGGTATGTCTCGACGACCACGGTCCCGCCGCGGCTCTGGCGCCTTGCCTCGGCGAAACCGGCGCGCACGGAGTCTTCGTCGGACAGGTTGAGCATCACGCCCCGCCCGTGATTGCCGTCGAGCGGCTTCACGGCCACCGGAAGACCGATGCGGTTCGCGGCTGCCACCGCGGCGTCCGCGTCACGGACGACCGCCGCGCGCGGGACCGGCACGCCGGTCGCCGCCAGCAGCTTGTTCGTGAGCTTCTTATCCGATGCGATGTCGACGCCCAGCGAGCCGGTGCCGCTCGTCATCGTGGCGCGGATGCGCTTCTGGTGGACGCCGTGCCCGAGCTGCACGAGCGACTGCTCGTTGAGCCGGATCGACGGGATGTCGCGCAGGGCCGCCTCGTCGAGGATCGCCTGCGTCGACGGTCCGAACGCGAGCCGCTCGGCCAGCAGGATCAGGCGCTCGAGCTCGGCGCCGAAGTCGAAGTCCGGCTCGGCCTCGACGAGGTGGTTGACGAGCCGCACGGCCAGCTTGCCGGCGGCGACGCCGACGCCTTCCTCGGCGTACGAGTAGACGACGTGGTACTGGCCCGGGTCGCCGGTGCCGCGGGTCTTGCCGCGGCCGACCTCGGTGCCCGCCTCGCGTTGCAGCTGGAGCGCGATGTGCTCGGCGACGTGACCGACCCAGGTGCCCTCGCGCAGCCGATCGGCGAAGCCGCCGACCCGCCCGGTGCCGCAGGTGTGCTGCCCGACGGCGGGGAGCATCTCGAGCAGCGCCTCGGTGAAGCCGGGGATCGTGTTCGACGGGAAGTGCTCGAGGATGCCGAGATCGACGACGAGCTTGATTGCCGGGTCGTAGTTCCAGTAGTTCGGCCCGCGGAAGACCCGAGTCTCGACGATCCGCAGCTCCGCCTTCGGGACCGATCCGGGCGGCGCGCTGGCGGCCGATCGCTCGCGACGAGCGCGGGACCCGCCCTTCGTCGTCGTCATTCGCTGGCCTCCTCCACGCGTCGGGCGCGCAGGGCACGCCGTCGAGCCCGCTCCGGTGCGGTGTCGTCGGCTCCCTCTGCCGCGATCGTGCGGATCAGGCGGCGCGTGCGGTTCGTGGCTGCCTGGAGGCTGGCGAGCTCGCGGTCGGTCGCGCTGACCGGGCGCAGTGGCGCCATCAGCTTGCGCTTGCGCAGGTCGAACCGATAGCCAGACGGCAGCGAGTGGAGGGTGACGCCGGAGACCATGATCGGCCGATGGCGCTTGACCTCGTAGGCATCGGTGCGGATGTGGGCTGGGTCGAGGATCGTGATCGCCCCCTTGCCGAGCACCTCGGCGATCCCCTTCGGGCTCACGAGCGCCGCGGTGTCCTCGTCGATGCCGATGCCGAGCAGCGCCGGCGACTGGGCGACGAGCGCCAGCAGGCGTCCGAATCGGTTCCGCTGCTCGAAGTGCTGGTCGATGAGCACGCCGGGCAGCAGCCCGAGGCCGGCGCTCATCTGGGTCATGCGCTGCTTCGGCGTCGCGCCGCTCGTCCCGAACGCGACCATGTGGCTGGCGATGGCCGATGCGCCGGCGCTCGTGCCGGCCACGATCGCGCCGTGCTTGTGGCGCTCGACCAGCGTCCGGCCCAGCAGCGTGCCGGCGATCACGCTCGACAGCCGCAGCTGGTTGCCGCCGGTCATGAAGATGCCGGTCGCGTCGTCGAGCGGGGCCACGAGGCGCTTGTCGTTCGCGTCGTCGCGCACGAGCGGGCGCATGCCGCGCACGTCGGCGACGCCCATCTGGCGGAAGAGAGAGAGGTACAGCTCGGTCGCCTCGTCGCCCAGCGAGGAGGCCGTCGAGATGATGACGACCCGGGCATCGGTTCCGCCGGCCAGCGAGGCGAAGCGCGCCAGGATCTGGCGCTGGCGGAGCTTGTCCTCGGCCCCGCCGATCAGGAGGAGGTGGCCGGCCCGGGCCTGCCCGGGGCTGGGCGTGGCAGGCATGGCGCGCAGCATACCGAACGCTAGACTCGGACGAATGCCTGCCGCATCCGCGATGCAGACCGAGGAGCGCGACTACTACGAAGTGCTCGGGGCCGAGCCGTCCGCATCGGCCGAGCAGCTGCGTGCCGCCTTCCGTGGCGCGGTCCTGCGCCACCACCCCGATCGCGCGCCATCGTCGGACGTGGCGACGCGGCGGACCTCGATCCTCAACCGCGCCTGGGCGGAGCTGCGGGACCCGCTGCGCCGGCTGCACTACGACCACGCGCTCGAGAGCGGCACCGCGGCGACCCTCGAGTGGCCGCTCGACCCGGGGCAGCCACGACGGACGCCTCGCCGCCGCGCGCGTCGCCAGCGCATCGAGGAGCCGAGCCCGTGGCACCAGCCGCAGTGGCGCTGGGTCTCCGGATTCCGCGTCCCGGCCGAGGTCTTCCTGGCCGGACCTGGCGCGCAGGACCGATGGATCGTCGAGCACCACATCCTCGGCGAGGACTGGCGCGATCACACCGAGCGCTACTGGCTGCGCTTCGCCGCGCGCTACTACGGCGCCCATGGGCGGACCGACGACCAGCTCGGGGCGCTCGAACGCCTGCTCGAGCAGGACCCGCCGATGACGGAGATCGTCAATGCCGGCCTGCGCGAGGCGTACCTCGCCGCCGGCGAGGAGCTGCGCGGCGCGATGATCGTGGCTGCGATCGCCGAGCGGCACCCACGCGACTCGCCGCACCGGCGCTGGGCCGATCGCGAGCTGCGCGTGCTCCTGGGCGAGTACCGCGACCAGCACGTCCGCCGTGGCGCGCCGCTCCAGCGGGCCGAGAACGCCGAGCTGCTCCTCAACTTCCTCGAGTCGCTCGGCCTCGAGCCGAGCTTCACCGACTACCGCGCCGCGATCGTCGCCCATCGGCGGGCGCGCAACGCCGGCCGGGCGGCCGAGCTCGTCGAGCGCGTGA
Source organism: uncultured Chloroflexia bacterium (assembly GCA_963840145.1). GTDB lineage: Bacteria > Chloroflexota > Limnocylindria > QHBO01 > QHBO01 > JACDBZ01. The sequence goes on along the minus strand of CAWIXR010000004.1, from coordinate 391,420 downwards.
TGCAGGCTCCGGTCAGCGAGCCGGGACGCTGGTTCAGCCTCGTCCAGCTGCTGACCGAGGCCGGGCAGGTCGACCGCGCCTCGGCGCTCCTCGCCGAGATCGCGCGCGGCGAACATCCCGAGGCACTCGACCCGCGGCGGGTTGCGGGCCCGCTGCGCCGGATTGCCACCGCGCGGGAGCGGCTCGCGCGCGCCCGGCGCCGCGGCCTGGCAGCGGCGGGCTGAGCCATGGATCGCCTCGACCAGGTGCGCGCGCCACTGCTCGGGGCGATCGTCGGCGTCGGGGCCACGCTGCTCGGCGCCTGGCTGGCCGGGCCTGACGGGCGGAACCTGCCGTACACCGTCCTCCTCGTGCTGGCGATCGGCATCGTCGGCCTGGCGCTCGGGGCGATGGCCGCCCTCGCGGCGTACGTGGCCGGCGCGGCCGCCGTGCTGGCGATCGTCATCATCCAGCCCGGGGGCGTGCAGGCGCTCGAGAGCGGCGACCTCATCCGCTTCGGCGCGTTCGTGTTCGGCGCGCCGGCACTCGTCTACCTCGTGAGCCGGGCCGAGACGGCGCGCGCCGAGGCCGCGGATGCACTCGCCGCCAGCCGGGCCGCGGAGCAGCACCTCGAGGCCGAGCGCCGCCGGATCGAGGCCAGCGGCGAGCTCCTCGAGCAGGCGCACGCCGAGGCGGAACGCGACCGCGCGCGCCTCGAGGAGGTGGCCGAGGCGATCCCCGAGCCGCTGATCGTCTACGACAGCGAGCTGCGCGGGACGTACGGCAACCGCGCCGCGCTGCGTCTCTTCGGGCGCAGCTTCGTCGAGCGCCCGATCGAGGAGTGGGGCCGCTCGACCGAGCCACGCGACGAGCACGGCCAGCGGCTCGACCGCGACGAGTGGCCGCAGATCGTCGCCCAGCGCGAGTCGGTGCGCCGCCGCCTCGTCCTGCGCATCCCGATGTCCGGCCGTGACGTGATCGTCGACGTCGAGGGCACCCCCATCCCCGGCGGCGGCGCCGTGCTGCTGCTGCGCGACGTCGGCAAGGAGGAGGACGAGCGGCGCCGGCTGTCTCGCTTCGCGAGCTTCGTGGCGCACGAGCTGCGCAACCCGCTGGCCGTGGCCAAGGCCCGCACGGAGCTCGCCCAGCGCGACCCGCACCTGCCGTCGCGGGCGCGCAACCACAGCCGGCGCGCGCTGGAGTCGGTGGACGCCGCGATCGGCATCCTCGAGCGGCTGGAGCTCTACTCGCGCGCCGACACCGGCAACGTCGAGGCCACGCGCGAGCCGTTCGAGCTGGCGCCGGCCCTCGACTCGGCGATCGAGCGGCTGCGGACGCGCGGCTCGGAGCGCGAGGTGCTCGTCGTCCTCGCGCCGGGCGTCAGCGTCGTCGGTGACCGCCCGCTGACCGAGCAGGCCATCACCAACCTGCTGACGAACGCGGACCGATACTCGAACCCCGGCGCGCCGATCCACATCGAGGTGGAGAACGGCGAGACGGTCACGCTGCGCGTCCGCGACGATGGACCGGGCGTCTCGGACGAGGTCGCAGCGCGCCTCTTCCGCGACCGCGTCGCCGCCGGCCGTGGCCTCGGCCTTGGCCTCTACCTCGTCCACGCCTCGATGCAGGCGATGGGCGGATCGGTCCATCTCGAGCAACGCCGGCCGCACGCCACGTTCGCGCTGCGCTGGCCGGCGGCCACCGGCGAGTGAGCGGCGATCCGCTGCGGCTGCTGCGGCTGCAGGGTCCGGTCGCCGGCTATCCGCCCGAACCGTCAGACGAGGTGCTCGCGGAGTCGGCCGGGCTGCCGGTCACCGCGATCGTGCGCTACGACCTGAACACCCTCGGCGACGGGCCGCTCCCGGCGGTGCGCTCAGCCTGGCGCGCCTGGGATCCCGCCGCGGCCGTCGAGTACGGCGACCTCTCGTACCGCCGCCTGCGGGCGGCGATCGGTGGGCACGCCGGCGTCGCTCCCGCGCGGGTCATGCCCGGTGCCGGCGCGGACGAGCTGATCCGGCTCGTCACCACCGCCGTCGTCGGCCCGGGTGACACGGTCGTCGTCCCGACGCCGACGTTCCCGATGTTCGCGGTCGAGGCAACGCTGGCCGGAGCGACCGTCGTCGCGGTGCCACGGGCGCATCCGGCCGCTCGCCAGTCGGTGGACGAGATCCGCACGGCGGTGGAGCGCAGCGGCGCGCGGCTCGTCTGGCTCTGCTCGCCGAACAATCCGACCGGCGACGGCATGCCGCTCGACGAAGTCGCGCGAATCGCCGGCGGCCTCGAGGCGATCGTCGTCGTCGACCAGGTCTACCTCGAGTTCGCGGCCGCGGCCGGCCACGACGACTTCGACGCCCTCGCCCTGGACCTCGACAACGTGCTCGTCCTGCGCTCGATGGCAAAGAGCCACGGGCTGGCGGGCGCCCGCATCGGCTACCTCGTCGTGCCCGCCGTCATGGCCGAGCGCTTCGACGTCATCCGCCTGCCGCTGTCGGTCGGGCTGCCGACCGAGGAGCTCGCGCTGGCCGCGCTGAGCGAACCCGGAGCGGTCGAGGCACGGCTCGCCCGATCATGCGCGAACGGGGGCGCCTGGCCGATGCGCTGCGCGGGCTCGGCTGCGAGGTGCTGGACGGCATCGGCAACTTCGTGACCTTCCGCCCACCTCACGCCCTTCGCTTGCCGATGCGCTCCTGCGGCGCGGGCTCGTCCTGCGCGCCTACGACGCCGGGATCATGGCCGGCTGGCTGCGCGCGACCGCCCGCGGCGCCGACGAGAACGAACGGCTCATCGCCGCGCTCGAAGACCTCCTAGGCGGCTGAGACCACCTCGAGCGGCCCGAGGTCGGCGGCGGCGAGCTCATCCCGGACGCGCGCCGCGTCCCCGGTGAGGAGGATCAGCGCCTCGTCGGGGCGGACAAGCTCGATGGCGGCGGTGTGCACCTCGGCCGGCCCGACCTCCTCGATCCGCGATCGGTAGGTGTGCCAGTAGTCGTCGGGCAGGCCGTAGACGGGGAGGGGCTCGATCGCGCCGGCGATCCCGCCCGTCGTCTCGAACCGGAGCGGGAAGACGCCGACCAGGAAGTCGCGCACCTCGGCCAGCTCGGCCTCTTCCGGCGGCGCGGCGCGGATGCCGTCGAGCTGCCCGAGGAGCTCGCGAATGGCATCGGTCGTGACCTCGGTCTGGACCGCGGCATTGGCGGTGAACGGCCCCGCGGCGCGGCGCGGATCGAACGAGCAGCGCGCGCCGTAGGTGTAGCCGAGCTCCTCGCGCAGGCGGCGGTTGAGGCGGCTGCCGAAGACTCCGCCGAGCAGGGCGGCCATGACCATGGCCGGGAAGTATCGCGCGTCGGCGCGGTCGATCCCCAGGTGGCCGACGCGCAGCTCCGACTGCACGGATCCGGGGCGGTCCACCAGCACGACGCGGCGACCGCCGCGCTGACGCGGCTCGAAGGTCCGATGCCCGCTGCCGCTGCCGCTCCACACGCCGAGGTGCCGCTCGACCGACCGCAGCGCGCTCTCCGGCTCGATCGCGCCGGCGATGATCACGTTCGCGACGGCCGGCGCGTAGCGGGTCGCGTGAAAGTCGCGGGCGGTGCCGACGTCCAGCGCGCCGACCGACTCCGGCGTTCCAGCCGACAGCCGACCGTACGGCGTGCCCCCGGCGTAGACCTCGGCCAGGAAGCGCTCGTCGGCGAGGCGCCCGGGATCGGCGCGTGCCTGGAGGATGTCGTTCAGCCGCTCGGCCTTCAGGCGTTCGAACTCCCGTTCGTCGAGCCGCGGCGTCCAGATCATCTCGGCCAGCAGGGCCAGTCCTTCGTCGAGCTTCGCGCCGAGGGCGGTGAACCCGGCGCGCGCGCTGTCCCACGATGACTCGCTGCCGACCTCGATCCCAAGCCGCTCGGTCGTCTCCGCGAAGGCCGCGGCGTCGAGACGCTGGGTGCCGGTCACGAGCAGCTGGGCCGTGAGCGCCGCCACGCCGGCCTGCGCCTCCTCCTCGCCGGCGGCGCCGGCATCGATCAGGAGGTGGACGCTGACGAGCTCGCGGTCGGGGAGCGGCACGAGCCAGACGTTCAGCCCGTTCGCCAGCTGCTCGCGGGTGAAGTTCGGGAACCGATACGGGCGCGGCGCGCCCGAGGGTGGCCGCGCGACCGTCACGCCGGCGCCTCCGCGGGGACGTACGTGATCGTCACGCGGTTGCCGGCGTGGATCGAGTCGCGAAGCGTCGCGCCGATCCGATCCGCATCGACTGCGACGTAGCGCGCGACCTCGGAGTTGACGCGCTCGGGCTGGTCGAAGAGACAGGTGTACATGCTGAGCCGATCGGCGCGCTCCGCGATCCGCTCCAGTGCCGCGGCGGCGTGGGAGGCGTGGAGGTTGCGGACGCGCTCGAGGTCCGCGTCGGTCGGTCCATCGGCCGCCAGCCGGTCGATCTCCGCGAGCGTCGCAGCTTCGAGGGTCTCGAGCGCCACGCCCGGTCGGGCGGTGACCCACAGCGAGAACATGCTCGCCCCGCCGACGATCGGGAAGACGAAGACGCTCGCGTCCTGCGCCAGGCGCTGCTCGCGGACGAGGCTGGCGTAGAGGCGCGACGCGCGGCCCGAGCCGAGGACGTCGGCGGCGACGTCGAGCGCGTCGAAGGCATCGGTCCCGAACGGCGGGACGCGGTGGGCGAGGTAGATGCGCGGCAGCGGCACCTGGTCGGGGACGGTGACGCGGACGTCGGTGCCGATCAGCGGGTCGACGGCCATGGCCGGCGAGGGCGGCAGCGCGGGGTTGGCCGGGATGGGGCCGAAGTGGCGATCGATCATGGCGAGGGCCGCATCGGTCTCGAAGTCCCCGGCCACGGTGAGCACCGCGTTGTTCGGCGCGTACCAGGTCGCGAAGAACTCGCGGACGTCGTCGAGGGAGGCGGCGGTGAGGTCCTCCATCGATCCGATCGTCGGATGGTGGTAGGGATGCCCCTCGGGATAGACGAGCGCCTGCATCCGCTCGTCCCAGTCGCCGTACGGCTGGTTGTCGACGCTCCAGCGGCGCTCGTTCTTCACGACGTCGCGCTGGTTGTCCAGCTTCTCCTGGGTCATCGCCGGCAGCAGCGACGCCATGCGATCGGCCTCCAGCCACAGCGCCAGCTCCAGCTCGTGGCCGGGGACGGTCTCGAAGTAGTTCGTGCGGTCCAGCCAGGTGCTCGCGTTCAGCGTGCCGCCGGAGGCCTGGACGAGGCTGAAGTGCTGCCCCTTCTCCACGTTCTCCGAGCCCTGAAACATCATGTGCTCGAACAGGTGCGCGAAGCCGGTCTTGCCCGGCTTCTCGTGCTTGGACCCGACGTCGTACCAGAGGTTCACGGCGACCATCGGCGCGCGCGGATCGCGCGACAGGACGATGCGCAGCCCGTTGTCGAGGGCGTGGCGCTCGATCGGGATCTGCGGCAAGGCGAGCCTCCGGATGGACCGATGCGGACCGGCCCTGAAACGGGAAACGGGCCGGTCATCCTGGCCCGTCGAGTGCGCGTGGTGGTGAGCGCCCGGGGATTCGAACCCCGAACCTAGTGATTAAGAGTCACTTGCTCTGCCGTTGAGCTAGGCGCCCACCGGGAGTATAGCCAGCGCCATTTCCCGGGTCGAATCCCGCCGATCGAGTGCCGTTGCAACCGATGAAACCAATTCAGAAGGGCATGGGGCTCAGCCGTCGCCTGTTGCAACCGGTGACACAGGGACCGATCGAGCGCGCAGTCGTTCGGCGTTGGTTGCACCGGGCGCAACCCGCGCGGATCGGCCGCCGAGGCTCAGCCGGCCGGCGGGCCGGGTCCGCCGCCCGGTTCGGGCGCGTCGCCGTAGTGGGCGCGCGCGAACTCGTCGATCAGTTCGGTGTCGGCCGACTCGAGCTCGAGCAACCAGCGCCACGTCGAGGCAACGACCGGCGCCGGGAGCGGATCGGCCCCGCCCCACGGGGAGAGGATGAACTTGTAGCGGCCGCTGACGCCGCTGGCGGTCTGGGTGTTGACGTAGGTGGCCAGCGCGTCGACCGACGCCGCATCCAGCGCCTCGGCGTCGTACCAGATGACGACGCCGCCGTGCTCGAGGCTGTGGATCAGCTGCGTCTCGGGCTGCGGGGTGGAGTAGACGCCCCACTCCGCCAGCGCGCTCGGATCCCAGTGCGGGCCGGATGCCGCCGGCAGTGACGAGTAGGGGTCCGTGCCGCACCCGGTCAGGTCGCTCTGCTGGCCGGGGTCGCGGCAGTCGGAGCCGGGTTGGACGTGCGTCCCGCCGTCGTTCGGCTGCTGGACGCCGATGCTCGCGTCCGGCGTGCCGCCGAAGACGAGGACGAGGACCAGGATCAGCACCCCCACGATCAGCACGCCGCCGATCAGCAGCAGGCGCCAATCGGGCAGCGCCGGAGCGCTGCCCTGCTCGATTCGCCGGTTCAATGCCTCCGAGCTGGCGCGCTCGCGGCGCTGGACTCCGGAGGTGCGTTTTCGCTTGGCCATACGGCGCGGAAGGATAGCCGAGGATCCGATCTTGCGCCGTGGCATCCGATCTGCTCGTTGCTATGATCGTTTACCGCGCGCCGGACGCGCGGGTTCGAGCCAATGCCCGTCAACGGAGGTGCCATGACCCCTGGCGTTCCGCCACCGCCCCGGCGTGAGAATGCCTTCACTCTGCTCCGGCGCCTCGCGTCGGGCACCGTGGAGCTCGCCAAGCTGGAGGCGCAGCGCGGCCGGCAGGAGCTCACCGAAAACGTCATCACCTACCGGACCGGCGTTGTCTTCCTGGCAATCGCGCTGGCGTTCGCGGTGCTCATGGCGATGGTCCTGATGATCCTGCTGGTGCTGGCGATCGCGGCGCTCACCGGGCTGCCGGGATGGGTCATCGCGCTGTTCTTGGTGGTCCTGCTGCTGGCGTTGGCGGGCATCTTCGCGTGGCAGGGCGTGCGCAGGATCCAGGCGGCGAACTTCACGCCGGACGAGACGATCGAAGCGGTCAAGGAGGATATCGAGTGGGCGAAACGCTTGCTGAGACGCGGCTAGAGATCGATTCCAAGCGCACCGAGCTCGAGCTCACCTCGGAGCAGCTGCGCGACGCCCTCGACATCCGGAAGCGCTTCCAGGAGAACCCCGCGCTGGTCATCGGCATCGGTGTCGGCGCGGCCTTTCTCCTCGTCGGAGGCCCGACTCGGGTCGCCAGGCTCGTTCGCCGCCAGTTCTTCCCGTCGAACCCGGAGAAGGCCTACGACTCCCTCCCCAAGCCGATGCAGGCCTGGGTCGACCATATGTCCGGTGCCGTCGGACCGCGGGCCTCGGAGACTCGCCAGGTCCTGGCCGAGGAGCTCGTCCGCTGGCGCCACGATCCGCGCAAGCACGGCAAGGTCAGCAAGAAGCTGGCGAGGCAGATCGCCGAGGGTCCGCCGGGTCCGCAGCGCGCGGCCTGGTCCGCCTTCGAGGCCGGCGCGGCGATCGTCGTTGCGGCCCTGGCGCGCAAGGCCGTCGAGCGCTTCCTCTCCGGCGAGCCGCCGACCGGCGTCGCGCCGCTCGACGCGGTGGGAACCGCGGGCGGGGCGGCCGAGCCCGATCCGAAGCACGCCAAGGACGACGTGACGAAGTCGAAGGCCGAGCGCGCCAAGGCGGCCACGGCCGAGTACTCCGGGATGAGCTCTCGCGGGTAGGGGCCCTGGGTCATTCCCCCTCGACAGGGATGGTGCGAGGACATCGGAGATCGCGATCAGCTCGTCGCCTGCGGTCACCGCCATTCGCGCCGCCGCCCGTCGACTCGAGGGCGGGCCGCGACCGCATCGGTCCGTTGGTAGACTGCGGCGGGCGAGTGGCGGAATGGCAGACGCGCCGGCTTTAGGAGCCGGTGTCGCAAGACGTGCGAGTTCGAGTCTCGCCTCGCCCACCAGCCCAGCATTCAGGAGAGCACTTGGTCACCGTTTCCACGCGGCCGGAGCCCGGCTCGAAGATGGTCCTCGAGATCGAGGTCCCGCCGGACGAGGTCGACCGACACTTCGCCACCGCCTATCGCCACGTCGCCGAGCGCACCCGCGTCCCGGGCTTCCGGCCCGGCAAGGCGCCGCGCCAGGTCATCGATCGGTTCGTCGGCCGCGGTAGCGTCGTCGCCGAGGCCATCGACCACCTCGTCCAGGACTCGTACGGCAAGGCGCTCGACCAGACGGATCTGATCCCGATCGACTCGCCGGACGTCGACATCGATCCCGCCGCGTTGGCCGAGGGCCAGCCGATCAGCTTCACCGCCACCGTCCCGGTGCGACCGGATGTGACCCTCGGCGCGTACACCGACTACTCGTTCGGGCTCGAGGTTCCCGAGACCACCGACGAGCAGATCGACCAGGTCATCGACGAGCTGCGCGAGCAGCAGGCCACCCTGCGGCCGATCGACGAGCGCGCCGCGCAGAAGGGCGACATCGCGTCGGTGAAGTTCGCCGGCACGATCGACGGGGAGCCGTTCGAGGGCGGGAGCGCCGACCGCCTGCCGCTGGTCATCGGCGAGGACCGGATGATCCCGGGCTGGGAGGACCAGCTCATCGGCCTCGAGATCGGTGGCACGCGGGGCTTCGACATCACCTTCCCCGAGGACTACCGCGTCGAGGATCTGCAGGGAAAGGCGGCGCACTTCGAGGTCGAGCTGCTCGACCTGCGCGAGAAGATCCTTCCCGAGCTGAACGACGAGTTCGCCACGAGCGTCTCCGACGTCGAGACCCTCGACGCGCTGCGCGCCGAGATCCGCGATGCGCTCACCAACCGGGCCGATGCCGAGGCGCGCCACCAGTTCGGTGATCGGATCATCGACTTCGCTGCGGCCAACGCGAGCGTCGAGCTGCCCGAGGTGATGATCGCCAACGAGGTCGAGATCATGCGCGACGAGCTGCGGTCTCGGCTGGCGCAGCAGCGCATCGGCCTCGACCAGTACCTGGCGCTCTCGAAGCAGTCGCCGGAGGAGCTGACCGCGGAGCTCCGCGAGCCGGCGGAGCGGCGCGTGAAGACGCTCTTGGTGCTGTCGGCGATCGCCGAGAAGGAGGGGATCGACGCCACCGACACCGAGATCGACGCCGAGATCGCCTCGCAGCTGGCCCGCTACGACGACCCCGGCCAGCTGAGCGAGTACCTCACCAGCCGGCGCGGCCGGAGCTACCTGCGGATGACGCTGCGCAACCGTAAACTGGTGGACACGCTCATCGACCGCGCCCTCGGATCTCAGACCGATGGCGCCAACGACCCCGAACCCGAACCCGAACCCACCGAGCAGCCCAAGGAGTCCGAATAACCGTGCTCGTGCCGATGGTCATCGAGTCGAGCGCGCGCGGGGAGCGCGCCTTCGACATCTACAGCCGGCTCCTGAAGGACCGCATCATCTTCCTTGGCGACGCGGTGGAGGACAACGTCGCCAACCTGATCATCGCCCAGCTGCTGTTCCTGGAGTCCGAGGACCCGGAGAAGGACATCCAGCTCTACATCAACTCACCCGGGGGAGTGGTGACGAGCGGCCTCGCCATCTACGACACGATGCAGTACCTGCGCGCCCCGGTCTCCACGATCTGCATCGGCCAGGCGGCCTCGATGGGCGCGGTCCTGCTGGCGGCCGGTGCCAAGGGCAAGCGGTACGCGCTGCCGAACAGCCGGATCATGATCCACCAGGGGTCCTCCGGCTTCCGCGGCAACACCCCGGACGTCGAGATCCAGATGCGGGAGAACCTGCACCTCGTCACGCGCCTGCTCGAGATCCTCGGCGAGCACACCGGCCAGGCGGTCGAGAAGGTCAAGAGCGACTCGGATCGCGACTACTTCATGAGCCCGGATGAGGCGAAGGACTACGGCCTTATCGACGAGGTCTTCCACGGCAACAACGAGTCGCTGATCAGCCTCGCCCAGAAGGCCGGCGGCGAGATGCCGACCGCCGAGGAGGCCGCGGAGGCCGACAAGGTCAAGAAGTAGTCCCGCCGTCATCGCCGTTCACCGTCCAGCAGCCGCCGCTTGAGCAACGGATCCGAGCCCCAGCCCGACCAACCGTCGGAGGCCCGCACCACCCGATGGCACGGGACGGCGGGGAAGAGCGGGCAGCGGGCCATCGCGTTGCCGACGGCGCGCGCCGCCCCCGGTGAGCCGACGAGCGCGGCCACGTCCCCGTAGGTCATCGTCTCGCCCGATGGGATCGAGCGCACCCGCTCGTAGACGGCGGCATGGAACGCGGAGAGCCCGCGCAGGTCGACGGCCGGAAGCGGCCCGCCCGTCAGCGCAACCTCGATCCACGATCCGTCGACATCGGCGGGCTCGAGCGAAGCCTCAGGGAAGCGGCGCCGGAGCGAATCGAAGGGCTCGGAACGCGAGACGGCGGCGACGCCGGCATCGGTCTCGGCCACCCACATCGGGCCCAGCCCAGTGGTGACGCGGCCGAAGCGCAGCTGAGGCATCGGTCCGGATGGTGACCTTCGGGTCATGCCGGAAGGTTGGCACGCCCGTGCTACCATCGGCCACCGATGACCACCAAGTCGAAGGTTCCGTACCGCTGCTCCTTCTGTGGCAAGAGTCAGGAGCAGGTCCGCAAGCTGATTGCGGGCCAGGGCGTGTATATCTGCGACGAGTGCATCAACCTCTGCCAGGAGATCATCGAGGAGGAGATGCTCGAGACGCCGCGAGCTTCGAAGGCATCCGCCACGCCCCTCCCGAGCCCGCGCAAGATCAAGGACCAGCTCGACGCCTACGTCATCAGCCAGGAGCAGGCCAAGAAGGTCCTCAGCGTCGCGGTCTACAACCACTACAAGCGCGTCAATGCCGGCCACACCGTCGACGACGTCGAGCTCGGCAAGTCGAACGTCCTGCTGGTCGGCCCCACCGGATCAGGCAAGACCCTGCTGGCGCAGACGCTGGCGAAGATTCTGGACGTGCCGTTCTGCATCGCCGATGCGACCTCCCTGACCGAGGCCGGCTACGTCGGCGAGGACGTCGAGAACATCCTGCTGCGCCTCATCCAGGCCGCGGACTTCGACGTCCAGCGCGCGCAGCGCGGGATCATCTACATCGACGAGATCGACAAGATCGCCCGCAAGACCGATAACCCCTCGATCACCCGGGACGTCTCCGGCGAGGGCGTGCAGCAGGCGCTGCTGAAGATTCTGGAGGGCACGACCGCCAACGTGCCTCCGCAGGGCGGCCGCAAGCACCCGCACCAGGACTTCATCCAGATCGACACGACGAACATCCTGTTCATCTGTGGCGGGGCCTTCGAGGGGCTCGAGAAGATCATCGAGGAGCGAGTGGGCAGGCGCGGGATCGGCTTCGGCTCCGCGGCGCAGCAGTCGAAGGAGGAGCGCCGCATGGTCCTCTTCGACAAGCTCATGCCCGAGGACCTGCTGAAGTACGGCCTCATCCCCGAGTTCGTCGGCCGGCTGCCGGTCGTGGTGAGCCTGGCCGCGCTGGCGCAGGAGGACCTCGTGAAGGTCCTGACCGAGCCGAAGAACGCGGTCACCCGCCAGTTCACGAAGTTCCTCTCGCTCGACAAGGTGGAGCTCGTCTTCACGCCCGATGCGCTCGAGGCCACCGCCAAGCTGGCGATCGACCGCAAGACCGGCGCACGCGCCCTGCGCACGATCGTCGAGGAGGCGCTGCTCGACGTGATGTACGACATCCCCGAGCGCACCGACGTCACGAAGGTCGTCATCACTGCCGAGACGATCGAGCACGGCCAGCCGCCGATGCTCGTCACTGAGACCGAGGAGGAGCCTCGCCGCCGCCGCGGTCGGGCTGCCGCCCGCGAGGAGCCCGAGGAAGAGTCGGCCTAGGCACCCTCGCCGGCGCGCGTGAACACGGGCCGATGGATCGGCCGATCAGTCCGGTTCGGGCTCTTCCACCGCTTCCCGAGAGTCCGGCTCCGCCAGGCCCTGGCCGCCCCCGGGCCGGCTGAGGCGCGTCGCGACGAGGATCTGCCCGTTCGGCACCGAGTGGAACGACCCGTCGGCGTCGCGCAGCAGCGTGCGGCGCAGGCTGAAGTCCTCGACCGTGCCCTCCACGCCCGCGACCCGCACGAGGTCGCCGTAGCTGTACTGGTTCTCGAGCACGACGAAGACGCCGGCGAGCCAGTCGCGCACCAGCGTCTGCGCGCCGAGGCCTACGGCGATGCCGACCAGCCCGAGCCCGGCGATCGCCGGACCGATGTTGATCCCGAGCTCCCCGAGCACCATCAGCGCCGCGATCACCGCGATCAGCGCGCCGCCGATCCGCACCACGAGGTGCCCGACCGTCCGCATGCGGCCTTCGACCTCGGCGGGCGTGAGCCTCCCGGAGGTCGCCGACTTGCGCTCGACGACGTGCCGGATGCCGACCCCCACCGCCACGCGCAGCGCCAGGTAGGCGGCAAGCCCGGCCACGCCGATCAAGAAGATGCGCAGGGCGAGCTCAGCCGAGGGTGGCAGATCGGTCATGGCGCGATGGTAGCAACCGGGGCAGGGGGTACCGGAGTCCTCTGATCACCCGTACTTTGGGCGGCTCAGCAGCGGCGGCCCGCGGCGCTAGGATGTGGACCGGCCGCAACACTTTCGCGCGTGCTCAGCCCAAGGAGTTCATCCGCAGCATGACCGCCAACCAGCGCCGCCCGGGATTCCGCCTCCCATGGTCGTCCGAGATGGACGGCGAGGGCGGTGAGGTCGCGCCCGGCAGTGAGGAAGAGCCGATGACGCCCACGACCAGCGGCGACCAGCACGTCTTCGACGCCGCGGCCGACGAGGCCGTCTCCGAGTCACCGGCCACCCCGACGCCCGAGCCGGCGGCTGAGATGGAGGCACCGGCCGTGGCCGCCACCCCGACGCCCGAACCGGCGGCCGAGGCGACTTCCGACGCCCCATACCAGCCTGCAGCCAACGCCGATGCCGCTGCCGACCCTGTGGCCGGCGGGGCGGCAACGACCGGCGACGACTTCATGCGCGACCTGGTCGCGGCGATGCGCGGAGTCGCCGACGAGGCCCGAGACACCGGCGTGACCGAGCTGCGCATGAAGGCCGACGAGCAGGTCCGGCGCCTCGAGACGGACGCTGAGCAGCGTCGCACCGAGCTCCGCGAGCGAGCCGAGAAGGACGTTGCCGAGGTCGGGGAGTGGGAGAAGGCCGAGGCGGAGCGGATCAAGCAGGAGGCGGAGCAGCGCGTCGTCGCGCGCCGCGCCCAGCTCGATCAGCAGCTCGCCGCCGACACCAGCCGCACCGAGGCCGAGACGAAGGCCGTGCGCGACCGCGTGGCCGGGTACGAGCGCGAGCTGGATGCGTACCACTCGCAGCTCATCGAGATCAACGACCCCGCCGCCTTCGCGGCCGCGGCCAAGCGGATGCCGAAGGCACCGAGCCTCGACGGCGGCCCGGCCGCAACCCCCGAGCCCAATCCGACGGCATCCCCCGACCCGGCCCCGCCCGCCGACCCTGTCGCTACGGCAACCCCGGTCACCGACGACCAGGTGCCGGTCGAGCCGATGACGGCGCCGTCGAACGGCGTTCCCGAGCCGGCGCCGGAGGTGCATCCGGCCGAGGAGGAGGTCCTCGCCGCGCGCCTCGCCCAGCTCGACGCCACGCTTCCGCCCACGCCAACGCCGGCGGCCGCGGCTGCGTCATCGGCGACGGGCGGCGAGCAGTCGACGACCGAGGTCGTCGTGAAGGGTCTCGGCAGCTTCGGCGCGATCACCGGCTTCCGCCAGGCGCTCTCCGGCGTCGAGGGCATCGACGCGGTGGCGCTGAGCCTCGGCCAGACCGGCGAGTTCGTCTTCCGCGCCACCCACGCCTCCGGCTTCGACGTTCGCAACGCGATCGCGCAGCTCGAGGGCGACGGGGCGAAGATCGAGGATCGACCTGAGGGCGGCCTGCGCGTCACCCTCGACCGCGCTCGCTAGGTCAGGGGAACCCCGGCGGCCCGTCGCGCGACTGTCAGCACCTCTGCGTGACAACGTGCCACCGTGCCATCGTGCTGCACGGTGTCACGCAGGCCCTCTGACACCAACGGAGTGGGCTCGCCGAAGCGCCCGGTGTACACTGTTTGCTCGGCATTGACCGTGAGGAGTACCCCTCCATCGGCCGGGTAAGAGAGGCGTGCCAAGGCTGAAAGCCCGCCGCGGAACGAGAGGGAGAAGGTCGCACGCGAGCCGCACGGGTCCGCCCGATAGCGCGGAGCACGAGGAGGCTCGACGCGAGCCTCGAACGAAGGTGGTACCACGACCCGTTCGTCCTTCGACGAGCGGGTTTTTGATTGACCGATCCAGGAGCGCACACCGATGACGACGACGCGACGCGAGCTCGCCCCGCGCTACGACGCTGCGCTCGTCGAGCCGGCGATCTACGAGCGATGGATGGAGAGCGGCGCCTTCACCCCCGCTTCGGAGCCGCCGCCGGGCGCGGAGCGGTTCGTCATCACCCAGCCGCCGCCGAACGTCACCGGCGCCCTGCATCTCGGGCACGCCCTGACCGCGACGGTCGAGGACGCGTTCATCCGCTACCACCGCATGCGCGGCGACGACACGCTGTGGGTCCCGGGCGTCGACCACGCCAGCATCGCCGCGCAGTTCGTCCTCGACCGGATCATCGCCGAGGACGGTGAGACCCGCGCCTCGCTCGGCCGGGAGCGCTACCTCGAGCGGATGTGGGCGTTCATGGACGAGACGCGCGACATGATTGGCGAGCAGCACCGTCGGCTGGGGGCGAGCCTCGACTGGACGCGTCTCCGCTTCACGATGGACGACGGGAGCGCCCGCGCCGTCCGCGTCGCCTTCAAGCGCCTCTGGGACGCCGGTCTCGTCTACCGCGGCGAAGCGCTCGTCAACTGGTGCCCGCGTTGCCGGACCACGATCAGCGACCTCGAGAACATCCATCGCGACGAGACCGGGTCACTGTGGACGGTGCGCTACCACCTCGCCGGGGACGACCGCCGGTCGATCAGCGTCGCCACCACCCGCCCCGAGACGATTCTCGGCGACACTGCGGTGGCGGTGCACCCCGACGACGATCGGTACCGCGACCTGGTCGGCAGGGAGGCGATCCTGCCGTTCATCGGCCGCCGCCTGCCGATCGTCGCTGACGAGCACGTCGAGCGCGAGTTCGGCACCGGCGCGGTGAAGATCACGCCCGCGCACGACTTCGACGACTACGAGCTCGGCAAGCGCCACGGCCTGCCGATGGTCAACGTCCTCGACGATGGCGCGCGAATGAACGAGAACGCCGGCGAGTTCGCCGGGCTGGATCGGTTCGAGGCGCGCGCCGCGGTGGTCGAGCGCCTGCGCGAGATGGGCGACCTCGTCGAAGAGCGGCCGCACCAGATGGTCATCGGCCACTGCGATCGGTGCGACACCGTCGTCGAGCCGCGCCTCAGCGTGCAGTGGTTCATCCGCATGAAGCCGCTGGCGGAGCGCGCGCTGGCATCGGTCACCGAGGGCCGGACCAGGATCCTGCCCGCGCACTTCGAGAAGGTGTACGCGCACTGGATGGAGAACATCCACGACTGGGCGGTCGGGCGGCAGCTGTGGTGGGGCCACCGGATCCCGGCTTGGTTCTGCCCCGACGGGCACATCACCGTCTCGGATGCAGAGGCCGGCCCGGACGCGTGCGCCGAGTGCGGACGCCCGGCGCCGGAGCTGACTCAGGAGAACGACATCTTCGATACCTGGTTCAGCTCCGGGCTGTGGCCGTTCAGCACGCTGGGCTGGCCGGACGACACGCCCGACCTGCGGCGCTTCTACCCGACCAGCGTCATGGAGACGGCGTACGAGATCCTCTTCTTCTGGGTCGCGCGGATGATGATGCTCGGCCTCTTCCTGACCGATGTCGAGCCGTTCCACACGGTCTACCTCCACGGCATCGTCCGCGATCCGACGGGCGCGAAGATGAGCAAGACGAAGGGCAACGTCGTCGACCCGCTCGAGATGATTGGCACCATCGGCGCCGATGCCCTGCGGTTCGCACTCGTCTCCGGGAATGCCCCCGGAGTCGACCAGCGCCTGACCGACGCGAAGCTGACCGGTGGCCGCAATTTCACGAACAAGCTCTGGAACGCCGCTCGCTTCGTGCTTCGCGCCCGCCCGGAGCCCCTGGTCGAGCCCTCGGGCGAAGGCTCGCTGGCAGCTCGATGGATCCGCTCGCGACTCGCGTTCGCGACCGATCGCGCCACGCGGCAGCTCGACGACCTCGATCTCGCCGGATACGCCGCGACCGTCTATGAGGCCGCATGGAGCGACTACTGCGACTGGTTCCTGGAGATGGCAAAGGTCGATCTTCGCCGCCAGGACGCGACCGATGCGGAGCGCACCGCCACCTGGTCCGCCGCTGCCGATGGCCTCGCCACGCTCCTTCGACTGCTCCATCCGCTGATGCCGTTCGTGACCGAGGAGATCTGGCAGGCGCTCGGCGAGCTCGAGCCGCGCGCGACGGCCGGCGCGCCGATGCTGATCCGTGCGGCGTGGCCGGCCGCTTCGGCGTCCGACCCCGAGGCGGAGTCGGCGTTCGACAACCTCGCGACCGTCGTGCGCGAGGTTCGAAACCTGCGCACCGCGGCCGGCACGCCGGCGGGGGCATGGGTCCCGCTCGTCGTGGCGCCGACCGACGCGGCGTCCCAGAGCGCGCTCGAGGCGGGCCGGGCCTACATCGAGACGCTCGCCCACGTTCGCCCGATGGAGGTCCGGACGGGCGGCGACCGGCCCTCGCTGGTGGCGGCCACCCCGCTGGGCGCAGCGTGGCTGGGGGTCGACGGGGCTGCGGCCAATCCCGAGCACCGCGCCGCCAGGGTCCGCGAGCTGGAGGCCAACATCGCGCGCGTACGCGAGCTACTCGCCAACGATGCGTTCGTGGCGCGGGCGCCGGCGGCCGTCGTCGAGGGCGAGCGGGCGCGCCTGGCCGATCTCGAGGACCAGCTCCGCCAGCTCGGGTGAGCGTGGCCGGTCGATCGGTCGAGGTTCCGCCCTCAGCGGCCGTCGTGCGAAGGATTGCCCGATTCATCGGCGCGGGCCCGACGGGGCCGCATTCAGACGAGCGCCGCACTACGCCGCGAACTCCGTGCCGCGGCGGCATCCGTGCGGCGCTCAACACGCGGGAAGCCCCAGTCGGACCCAACTTGTCACCGTAACGCGGCCACCACCTGAATTCGGCACAACTCATCCGACCGACCGATTACCCCGAACGGGCCATGGCGGTCGCACCGGACCCGGCTGGTAGAATCGGCCGCGCCGAGCAGCACGAGGGGCCTACCGCAGCATGTCGTTCCTCCGGCGCAAGAAGAATGATGTCGCGCCACCACCACCGCCGACCCCAGTCCAGGAGGAGGTCCGCGCCCAGGAGTACGGGCTGCGGGTCTCGCTGGTCGCGCGCAGCAGCGACGGCCTGCGGCTTCCCGCCGATCCGACCGTGGCCGCGGCCATCCCCGGCATCGTCGAGCCGCTGAGCCAGACGACGGTCGAGTCGATCGCACCGCTGCCGCTCGAGTACTCGGACGCGTCCCCGGCGATCGAGCGGTTCAACGAGATCCAGCAATGGGTCCTCGCGCGTCGTGACGTGAGCCCGGTCGGGCGCCACGGCCTCTACGTGCTCGAGATGACCGATGCGCTCGACATGACGGTCGACACCTTCCATTGCGGGATGCTCCACGGCGAGACCGATACGAGCGGCTACCCGGAGTACAACGCGATCGTCGGCGGCCTCGCCTCCCACTGGGACGAGCTGTCGGGCGAGCTGGTCGTGCGGGCGGTCATCGGCTGGGGCGGCAAGGGCCTGCGAGGCGACACGGAGCGCATCGGTCAGAAGCTGCTGAGCTCGCTGTACCAGCAGGTGGTCGCATCGGGCTACAGCCTCGGCGAGGCGGAGCAGGCGCGGCTGCCGGCCATCGGTGCCCGATCGGGCCTGACCTGTGCGCACTGCGGCTTCGAGGCGGGCAGCGCCAGCGCCTTCTACTGCCCGAAATGCGGCATGAGGATGGCGCGGACCTAGGTTCGCGGAACCCCGGAGTACTTTCGGGGTAGGCCCCACCCGGCCCCAGTCCCATTGTCGTTGCACAGCGCGGCCCGGAGGATGGTGACGAACAGCACCGGACTCCCCACATCTGACGCGTAAGGAAGGGCAATGGAGCGACCCACCATCCTGCTGGCCGTCGCCGAGGACGGCGAAGCGTACGTCGACGC
This sequence comes from uncultured Chloroflexia bacterium, assembly GCA_963840145.1. GTDB lineage: Bacteria > Chloroflexota > Limnocylindria > QHBO01 > QHBO01 > JACDBZ01. Next base: position 373,308 of record CAWIXR010000004.1, on the reverse strand, counting down.
TCTGCGACGCGCCGGCTTCGAGCCGCTCAGCGTCGAGCCGTCGCACGTCACCGACGTACCCCACGTCGACATGGGCGTCATCGACTGCGATCTTCCGCCCGAGGTGGTCACCGCCGTCTACCAGCAGCTCCAGGCCCGGAACGCGAACGCCACGCTGCTGATTGTCGGAGCGACGACCGAGCTTCCCACCGGCGTCGGCGGCAACCGCGACGAGGTCGCGCTGAAGCCGATCCCGCCCGAGGCGCTGGTGTATCGGCTCCAGGCCCTCCTCATCCGCACGGGCCGCCAGATCCCGAGCGAATCGGGCGAATGGGCGACCGACGAGAATCTGAGCTCGGCGCCGATCGCCGGTGAAGGCCACGTCGTCAGCGTCTTCGCCCCGAAGGGCGGCGTCGGGAAGACGACCGTGGCCGTGAACATGGCCGTTGCCCTGCGTCAGCAGACGCGCTCCGACGTGCTGCTCTTCGACGCCGACGTCGGCGTCGGCAACGTCACCGCCGTTCTCGACGTGCCGTACCGCCTGGGCCTCGCCGACCTGGCCGATAGCCCCCCGGAGGACTGGACCGACGCGGCCTTCGAGCAGATCGTCTCCACCCATCCCGACAGCGGCGTGCGCGTGCTGACCTGGGGCACCGATCCGGCCGAGTCGGAGCGCGTCACCGTCGATCTCCTGCTCGCCGCGCTGCGCTGGGCCCGCGAACACCATTCGTACGTGATCGTCGACAACCACCCCGGCTACGCCGACCGCACGATGGCAATGCTGTCGGTCTCCAACGAGATCTTCCTGATCGTCACCCCGGAGGTCGGCGCCCTGCGCAACAGCGCGCAGTTCCTCGAGCTCGCCCGCGAGCTCGGGCTCGGCACCGTCGTCCGCGTGATCGTGAATCGCGCCAACCACGGCATCCGCGTGCAGGACATGTCGTCGACCCTGGGCCTACCCATCTCGGCGACCGTGGTGAGCAACGGCCCGAAGGCGGTCATCTCGTCGAACGAGGGTCGCCCGATGGTCCTGAAGTTCCCGCGCGAGAAGATGTCCGACGACCTCCACGCCGTCGCCCGCCTCGTCTCGGAGCCCGAGCCGCTCGTGGCCGGGCCGGCGCCGGAGCACGCCAAGCGCGCGTGGTGGACCCGCTTCGGGACCCGAACCTCCGAGGCGTAGGCCCCCGGCCGCTTCCCCGCGATTGCGCAGCCCATCGGCCTGAGCCATCATTCCGCGGCCGTGCCGACCTACGACTACCAGTGCCGCTCCTGCGGCTCCGTGACCGAGGTGATCCACTCGATGCTCGAGGAGGGTCCATCGGTCTGTGAGCGCTGCGGCGGCGAGCTGCGGCGCGTCCTCTACCCGACCGGCATCATCTTCAAGGGCTCGGGCTTCTACCGCACCGACTCGCGCAGCGGTGGGTCGTCGTCAGCCGAGACGAAGGCCGCGACCGAGTCGACGTCGAGCTCCGAGTCGAAGCCGAAGGCCTCGAGCGCCGAGGGGACGAAGGGTTCGGGCGACTCCGGGACCTGAGCCGGTCAGGCCGGCTGGGCCTGCCGCGTGCCGCATCGGCGGCAGAATCGCGCGTTCGCCGAGAGCGACAGGCCGCACTCTCCGCAGTTCTGCACGCCCACGTGGCCGACCGCGCTGGCGACCTCACGGGCCGATGCCTCCCAGAACCGCTGGCCCGCGGCCGCGCGCAGCGCGAGCTCCGCGGAGGTGACGGCCGCACCGCGCGAGCGGTAGGGGAGCACCGCCGGCGCATCGGCCTGCGGCGTCCCGTCGAGGCCCAGCATGTCGAGCTGCGCTCGGCGCGCCGCCACCTCGGGCGTCTCGTCGACGGCGGCCGCCGGCTGGGCGACCTCCGGCTCGACCGGTCGGGTCGGGAATCGAAGGATCGTCTCGCTGATCGGCGCGATGCGCGGCGCGATCGGCGTGGGCTCGGGCTCGGGCTCGGACGCTGCCGATGCGGCAATTGGCTCGGGCTCGGCGGCGACTGGATCGGCCTCGGCCGCGACGGGCTCTGCCTCGGCGGCCACCTGCTCCGGCCAGATCGCGGCGGTCTCGTCGGCGTCCGGCAGCTCGGCGGCGGCCGGCTGCTCCGGCTCGGCCTCGGCGGCAACGGGCTCCGGCTCGGGCTCGGCCTCGACCTCGGCGACGATCGGCTCGGGCTCGCGCTCGACCTCGGCGACGATCGGCTCGGGCTCGCGCTCGACCTCGGCGACGATCGGCTCGGGCTCGAGCTCGAGGGCGGCGTCGTCGTCCCAGGCCACGACGCGCAGTCGCGGCGGCTCCGGGGCAGCCGCGGCGGCAACGGGCTCGGGCTCGACGGGGGCTTCGGCGACGGCTGGCTCCTCTTCGAGCTCGGCGGCGGCCCAGGTCGCCTCGGGCTCCGCCGGAGCTGCCTCCGCAACCAGGGCCTCGTCGGACACCTCGGCCACCAGCGCTTCGTCGGGCGCCTCCGCCACCAGCGCGGCCTGGGCGGCCTCCGCGGCCTCGGCGGCCTGCGCGGCCTCGAGCTCGGCCGCGAGGCGTGCCGCCTCCTGGGCGGCGAGTGCCTCCGCGAGCATGTTGGCGGCGACCTGATCGGCCTGCTCCTTGGTCTCGTACACGAAGCCGTCGGCGCCAACAAACCCGCCGATCGTGGCGGCGGCTGGCTCCTCGACGTCGTAGGTCGGCGCGGCGGGGGCGTTGGTCCAGGCGCCGGGGGCGGTGGCCCACGCGTCGTCGGTGACGTGGCCGTTGGCCGCGGCGGCATCGGCCGGGAGGTCGGACGTCGGCCAGGCGTCGGGGCCGAGGTGGCGGCGGACGTCCTCATCGGTCATGTCCGCCTCGGCGATGCCAGCGGCGGGCTCGGCGACCGCCGACGCCGCGATCCGCTCGGCGAGGTCATCGGTGCCGGCGACCGGGACGCAGCTGCGGCAACGACCGGCGTCGTCGTTCCAGCAGCTGACGCACGTGTACTGTCGGCAGTCGATGCAGAAGTTGAAGGCCTCGTGGAAGGCCTCCAGCTGTGCCGTGGCCAGCTGGCCCTCCTCGGTCCGCATGGCGTCGTCCATCGCGTCGCCGAGGGCGTCCTGGGTGGTCAGGTAGTTCTTCAGGCCACCGATGAAGCCCCGCGTCTTGCGCAGCGGGTTGAGGCGGGTCGGCGCGCTGAACTCGTAGCGCGTCCCGCAGCGTTCGCAGAAAGTCTCGGTCAGGGTCTCAGTCAATGCCGCTCGTCTCCCACCACCCCACCCGATCGGCGGGCCACGAAGTATACCGAGGGGGTCCACCAACTCCGCATCCGCCGATTGGGGCATGCAAAAGTGGCCGTTCGTACCCTTAGTGCTAGCATCGCGCCCGATGGGGATCCTGTCGCGGGTCGAGGCATTCCTCGAGCGATTCCTCGAGGCGCCGGCCGGCAGACTGGGCGCCTCGATTCAGCCTGTGAGCCTTGCGAAGCGGATCGAGCGCGCGATGGACACGAACAAGACCTACGGCGATGTGGGCGTGATCGTGCCGAATCACTACGACCTGCACCTTCACCCGTCGGACTTCGCCGCCTTCGAGTCGTACCGCGGCTCGCTCGAGGACGACCTCGCCCACGGCGTGATCGCGCGCGCTCGCCACGAGCGCTACACGCTGGTCGCGCGGCCGCGAGTGACGATCCTCGCCGACGAGGCGACCCGCCGCGGGGAGATCCGGGTTGCCGCCAACGTCGTCGACGAGCGCGGCGGCAAGGTCCAGGAGGCCGAGCCGATGCCGGCCAACTCCGACACGATGATCTACGCGCGCCCCGGCGGTGAGCAGGCGCCGGAGTCGGCGCGACGGGCCTACCTGCTGGTCAGCACACGCGGCAGCAAGGCGGTGCAGTTCGACCTCGGCGGGCCGCTCATCGGCATCGGCCGCGCCAGCGACAACGACGTGATCGTCGACGACCCGATGGTCAGCCGGCACCACTGCCAGCTGAAGCTCCAGCACGGCGCGTACGGCTTCACCGATCTCGGCAGTCGCAACGGCTCGACCGTCAACGGCCAGACGGTGACGCAGATCGCGCTCGGTCCCGGCGACATCATCCGCGTCGGCGACACCCAGATCGAGTTCCAGGTGCGCGGTTGACCGGCGACATCCTGCGGATCCTGCTGCTGTTGCTCCAGATCGGCTTCGTGGTGCTGCTGTACGTCATCCTCCTGCGCTTCGCAGGGTCGCTGTTGCGCGACCTGCGCAACGCGGAGCAGGCGCAGATCGCCTCGCGCTCGGGCATCGGGCGCCTCTCGGTGCTCGAGTCGCCCGAGGACGAGCCGCCGGTCGGCACGACCCTCGCACTCGGACCGATCAACTCGATCGGGCGAAACGTGAATAACACGATCTACGTCGAGGACGACTTCGTCAGCTCGAACCACGCGATGCTCACCTTCCGCGGCCGCGCCTGGTTCGTCGAGGACCAGGGCAGCACGAACGGCACCTACGTCAACGGCCACCGCATCGACCGGCCCGTGGCGCTCAGCTTCGGTGACGAGCTGACGATCGGGCGCGTCCGGATGCGCCTGGACCGATGAGCGCGGGGGGAGCCTGATGCGAGTCACGTGGCGCGCTGTCGAGCTGCGGCTGCTGCTGCCGATCCTGGTGATGGTGCCGCTCGGCTTCGCGATCACCAACATCGCGCTCCAGGGGCAGGCCGACGTGGGACCGCTTGGCCTTGCGATCGGCTACGTCGCGATGTTCCTCGCCGCGCACGTGCTCCTGGTGCTGTCCGGCCATCGCGGCGACCAGCTCCTGCTGCCGGCGGTCGGGGCGATGGGCGGCATCGGCCTGATCATGCTCAACCGGCTTCCGCAGGAGCTGGCGGGGACAAGCGGGCTCGGCTTCGAACTGGGCATGGCCGCGACCCAGCTGCTGTGGTTCGGCGTTGGGCTGGTGGCGATGCTGGCGATCGCGATCGGGCTGCGCGACGACGGCATCCTGCGCCACTACAAGTACACGTGGGCCGCCATTGCCATCTTCCTGCTGGTGGCGACGTTCGTGATCGGCTACGAGGTGAACGGCGCGCGGCTGTGGATCGACCTCGGGCCGGTCAGCGTGCAGCCCGGCGAGTTCCTCAAGGTCGTGCTCGTCATCTTCCTCGCCGGCTACCTGGCGGAGACGCGCACCCTGCTCACCAGCGCTCGGCTGCGGATCGGGTTCCTGTCGATTCCGCCGCTGCCCTACTTCCTGCCGATGCTCGCGTTGTTCGCGGCCGTGATGCTGATCGTCGTGCGGCTCAACGACCTCGGCACCGCGCTCCTCTTCTTCGGCACCTTCCTGATCATGCTGTTCGCCGCCACCGGCCGGCGCTCGTACGTCCTGATCGGCCTCATCCTCTTCGTCGCCGGCTTCTTCGTTGCCTACCAGCTGTTCGCCCACGTCCAGGCCCGCGTCGACGTCTGGCTCGATCCCTTCGCCGACCCGCTGGGGGCGGGCTTCCAGCCGGTCCGCGCGCTCTACGCCCTCGGCCGTGGCGGCGTCTTCGGGGAGGGGCTGGGGCAGGGGCTCGTGACGCTCGGCGGTGGGCTGACGATCCCGTTCGTGCACACCGACTTCATCTTCACGGCCATCGCCGAGGAGCTCGGGCTGCTCGGGGCGTTCGCGCTGCTCGGCTTCGCGGCCGTGGTCGTCTTCCGCGGGCTGCGGATCGCGGCACTGGCGCGTGACGACTTCAGCGCCTTGCTGGCGGTGGGCCTGACCGCGAGCCTGGGCCTCCAGACGCTGATCATCATCGGCGGCAACACGAAGCTCATCCCGCTGACCGGCATCACCCTGCCGTTCGTGAGCTACGGCGGGTCCAGCCTACTGGCGAGCTTCATCATGATCGGCCTCCTCCTCTCGATCAGCCATCGGAGCGCCATCGGCGCCGATGCGGAAGCCGCGGCGTGATCGCCACCAACGTCCGCCGGCTCGGCCTCTACCTCATGCTCAGCTTTGCCGTGGTGTCCGCCAGCATCGCGTGGTGGCAGGTCATCGAGGCGCCGAACCTCGCCGTGCGCGCCGACAACCCCGAGGTGATCGCCGCGCGGCAGAGCCTGCCGCGGGGCAGCATCTGGGACAGCGAGGGCCGGCTGCTGGCGAGCTCGGAGGTGATCGACGGCCTGAGCCTGCGGACCTACCACGACACGGCCTTCACCCACGTCATCGGCTACGCCAGCCTTCGCTTCGGTAGCACCGGCGTCGAGCGCGCCTTCGAAGACCTGCTGGTCGGCCAGACCGATCCGAACCCGATCCGCGACATCGTCAGCGACATCCTCGACAAGCAGCCGACGCCGCGCGACCTGTCGCTGACGATCGACCAGCGCCTCCAGGACTTCGCCGCCGCCGAGCTGGGCGGGGACGTCGGCGCGGTCGTCGCGCTGGATCCGCGCACCGGGGCGGTCCTGGCCCTCGTCTCCACCCCGACCTTCGACGCCACCCCGATCTCCGGCGTCCCCGGCCCGGCCCAGGAGGCGATGGACGCGCTGCGCAACGACCCCGCCGAGCCGTTGCTCGGGCGCGCGCGCCAGGGCCTTTACGTTCCCGGCTCGATCATGAAGGTGTTCACCGCCGCCGCCGCCCTCGACGCCGGGGTGATCGCGTCGGGCACGACCTTCCCGGACCAGCCGCAGCAGGAGGTCGACGGCTTCGTCGTCGACGGCTTCACGATCCGCGAGCACGACCTCGGCGGCATCCAGCCCGACCTGTGGGCGCTGTCCGAGGCGCTCCAGGTGTCGAGCAACATCTACTTCGCGCACGTCGGCCTGGAGCTCGGTGCCGAGTCGTTCCTTGACTACGCGCGCCGCTTCGGCTTCTGCGACCCGATGGCGATCGGCCCGCCCGGGCGCGCGCTGGGCGTCGCTCCCTCGTACGTCACCGCCCCGGTGGATAACGACTGCGGACCGTTCGGCGGCGACGTCGAGCTGGCGAGCGCGGCGTTCGGCCAGGGGCTGACCCAGGTGACGCCGGTGCAGATGGCGATGCTGGCCGCCGCGATCGCCGGCGACGGGGTGATGCCGCAGCCGTGGCTCGTCCGAGACGTCCGCACGCACAACGAGGGCACAGTGATGAGCGACTCCGTGCTCCAGACCTTCGGCTCGCTCGGCGGGACGCGGGTCGTCAGCGCCCAGAGCGCCGCCGAGACCCGGGGCGCGATGGTCGACGCCGTCAACGCCGATCTCGGCGCCCTCTTCGCCGGGCAGGGCAACATCCAGCTCTACGGCATCGGCGACCACCTCTCGGCCGGCAAGACCGGGACCGCTCAGCTCGGCGGCGAGCAGGCGCCGCACTCGTGGTTCATCGGCTTCGCGCCGGCCGAGGACGGGGCGACCCCCGAGATCGCGGTCGCCGTGCTCGTCGAGCGGGGAGGGTCGGGCTCGGGCCGCGCCGCGCCGATCGGCGGGCGAGTGATGGCCGAGTATCTCCGCCTCACCGGCGGGTGACGCGCAGGCGCGCTATTCCGTGGGCGACGCGCGGTAGGAATGGCCGCCCGTGACAAAGGGAGGCCGCGGAGCGTTGTGACGAACAAGGCGGTGTGAACCGGTTGGTAACGCGCTGGGGTATTGTCTTTCGAGTCCAGGGGCCCCGAGATCGGTGCCCGCGCACCGAAGCCCAGGAGACCAAGCCATCGTGAAGAACGTCCAGCAGCCCGCCGAGCGCGTGATCGCCAGCGTCGAGCGCGTGATCGTCGGGAAGCACAGCGAGGTGCGCATCGCACTCGTCGCGCTCCTGTGCGAGGGCCACATCCTGATCGAGGACGTTCCCGGCGTCGGCAAGACGATGCTCGCGAAGGCAATCAGCCAGAGCCTGGGCTGCTCATTCCGGCGCATCCAGTTCACCCCCGACCTGCTGCCGTCCGACGTGACCGGCCTCTCGATCTTCAACCAGAAGACCGCCGAGTTCGAGTTTCGGCCCGGACCGATCATGGCCCAGGTCGTCCTGGCCGATGAGATCAACCGCGCCACGCCGAAGACCCAGAGCGCGCTGCTCGAATGCATGGAGGAGCGGCAGGCCACGATCGACGGCGTCACCTACCCGATGCCGTCGCCGTTCCTCGTCATCGCCACCCAGAACCCGATCGAGTACGAGGGCACCTTCGCGCTGCCGGAGGCTCAGCTCGATCGGTTCATGCTCCGGCTCCGGCTGGGCTATCCGAAGCCGATGGAGGAGATCGTCATCCTCGACGAGCAGAAGCGCATGCACCCGATCGAATCGGTCGAGCAGGTGCTCGGGATCGAGGAGCTCCGTGAGATGCAGGCCGGGATCAAGGAGATCTACGTCGACCAGGCCGTGGCGGCGTACATCGTGCGGCTGGTGACCGCGACCCGCGAGCATCCGGACGTCTACCTCGGCGCCTCGCCGCGCGGCTCGCTGAATCTCTACCGCGCGTCGCAGGCGTTCGCCGCGCTCGCCGGTCGCGACTACGTGATCCCCGACGACGTGAAGCACCTGGCGGTGGCCGTCCTTGCGCATCGCCTCATCGTGAAGAGCCAGGCGTCGCTGCGCGAGGTCGATCCCGAGCAGATCGTGAGGGAGATCCTCGCCGCCGTCCCGGTCGCCGAAGCGGCCGCGGCCGCCGAGCCGAACCAAGCCCAGATCAGCTGACCAGGCGCGTCGAGCAATGGGCTTCCTGAGCCGACACCTCCGGCTCCTCTTCCTGACCACCGCGCTGGTGGTGGCAGCCTTCAGCACGGGCTTCCCCTTCCTCTTCTTCCTCGTCTACCTGACCGCCGCGATCCTCATCGGCTCCTGGCTCTACGCGCGCCGCGGCCTGCACGACGTTCGCGCCGACTACCGGGTCCTCAACCCGCGCACCCACGTCGGCGAGGTGCTCCAGGCGGTCTACCGCGTCGAGAACCACGACTGGATCCCGAAGCCCTGGATCGAGCTGTGGAACGAGTCGACCCTGCCGTCGAGCCTGCCCGGCCGCGTCGTCGGCATGCAGCCACGCGGTCGCCGCCAATGGCTCGCCAAGGTGACGCTGACGCGGCGCGGGAGCTATCGGCTCGGCGCGCTGCGCGTGCGGACCGGCGACCCGTTCGGGCTCTTCACCAGCGAGATGCTGATCGGCCATCCGACGAGCGTGGTCGTCTTCCCCGAGGTCGTCGAGCTGCCGCACTGGCGCCTGCCGCCGTCGCCGATCGACGGCACGACCCGCACCCGCCGCCGCTACGAGGCCGCCACCCCGCTTGTCAGCACCGTCCGGCCGTACGTGCACGGCGACGCCATCAACCGCATCCACTGGCTGTCGAGCGCGCGCCACGGCGAGCTCCACGTCAAGGAGTTCGACCTCGAGCAGGCCGCCGACCTGTGGATCGTGCTCGACCTCGAGCGCGCCGTCCACGCCGGCGTCGGGACCGATGCGTCCGTCGAGACCGCCGTCACGATCGCCGCATCGATCGCGCTGCGGACGCTCGACGACAACCGGGCGGTGGCGATGACCGCATCGGCGCGGCGCATCCAGATCCACCAGCCCGACCGAGGGCCGCGCGTCGAGCAGAAGCTGCTCCACCTGCTCGCCAACGTTCAGGCCGACGGCGCCGTCCCGCTCGCCGAGATCGTGAACGCGACGCTGACCCAGCTGCGACGCGGCATGACCCTGTGCCTGATCACCGGCTCCACCGACCGCACTTGGGTCCGCGGGCTGTCGGTCCTGCGGCGCCGCGGGGTTGGCGCGTTGGTGATCCTGCTCGACCGGTCCTCGTACATCAGCTCCGAGCCCGACGAGCAGTCGGGGGCCGAGCTCGCCGCCGTGCGGCACGCGCTGGCTGAATACGACGTCGAGCATCGCCTTGTCCGTCGCGGCGACGAGATCGCCTACGCGATCGGCGGGCGGGTGCGCGCCCGTGTCTGACCTGCGCGATCGGCTGCGCTACCCCCGCGCGGGCTGGATCAGCCTGGTCCTGCTGGGAGTCATGGCCATCGCGCTGGCGTGGTCGGTCCAGGGCGCCGGCTGGCTCGAGCAGGTGGATTTCCTCGTGCCGGTGGCGCTGTGCGCCGTCCTCGCCGGGTCGCTGCTCGGCATGCTGCGCGGCTCGATCGTGTTGACGCTGCCGATCGGCGCGATCATCGGCACGGGGGTTGTGCTCTGGACGGTCGGCGGCGAGTACTTCACCGAGCGCGACCAGATCCATCGGCTGCTGGCGCTGCGAACCGAGTTCGTCGATTGGCTGAGCATCGTGCTGGGCACGGGGTATCCGCCGCAGATGTCGCCGTACGCCATCGGCCTCGGCGCGCTCATGTTCGCGACCGTCTTCGCCGCCGCGTTCGCCGTCTACCGCCATCACCGCGTGCTCGACGCGATCCTCCTGCTCGGGGCCGCGCTGATCGTGAACATGTCGGCGATCCTCACCGACCTGTTCTGGCAGCTGCTGCTGTTCGTCATCGCGGCGATGCTGCTGTGGCTGCGCGCGGCCCTCGTCGACCGGCAGGACGGTTGGCAGCGCCGCCGCGTGAACGAGACCCTGGAGGTCCCGACGGCGATCATGCGCTCGGGGATCCTCTCAGCCGCGGCGGCCATCGGCCTCGCCTGGCTGCTCACCGCGGTGGCGGTCGCCGCACCGCTGACCGACGCGTGGCGCTCGATGGACGGCGTCTGGACCGGCGTCCGTGACCAGTTCGAGGGCGCCTTCGGCGGCCTCACGAACCCGCAGTCGCGGATCAGCGGCAACAGCTTCGGCGGATCGTTCATCGTCCAGGGCGAGTGGGTCAGCGTGGACAACGAGGTGCTCGTGCTCGCCGCCCCGCGACCGCTGTACCTGCGCACGGTGACGTACGACATCTACACCGGGCGCGGCTGGGACCAGTCGGAGAGCGTTCGTCGCAACGTGGAGGCGGGGGACTACCTGTTCAATGAGCTCACGACCGAGCGGCCGATCGTGGCCGAGGCGGTGACGGTCGAGGAGATCGGGATCGAGATGCGCCAGACCATCGGCCGAAACCTCTTCACCGCCGGCTCGCCGTTACAGGTCTACGCGCCGACGGTCGTCGTCGAGCCACTCGGCCATCCGCTGCTCGGCGCGATCGAGCATGCCAGCGCGCTCGGGGCGGGCGAGGCCTACGAGCAGCTGGTGGCGATTTCGACCGCCACCGAGGCGGAGCTCGGCGCCGCGGGCGACGCCTATCCGCAGGAGGTCCTGGACCTCTACCTCGACACGCCCGGGCTGACCCCCGAGGTCGCGCGCCTGGCCGAGTCGGTCACCAGCCGTGCCGAGAACAACTACGAGCGGGCGGAGATGCTCGCCACCTTCCTCTCTCGCGACCCGACCTTCTCGTACGCCACCACGGCGGCGGTCCCACCCAGTGACCGGGACCTGGTCGACTTCTTCCTCTTCGACCCCGCCGCGAACCGCAGCGGCTACTGCCAGTACTTCGCCAGCGCGATGGTCGTGATGGCCCGATCCCTCGGCCTGCCTGCGCGACTGGCCGCCGGCTTCGCGCCCGGCGAGCGCCAGGACGACGAAACCTTCCTGGTCCGCGAGGCGAATGCCCATGCCTGGGCGGAGATCTACTTCCCCGGCTACGGCTGGGAGATCTTCGAGTCCACGAAGTCGATCAGCCCAGGGTTCGGTCGTGCCAGCGGCGACCCGGCCACCGCGGGCGCGCCGCCGTTGACCGGCATCGACCCGTTCCTCGAGGACCCGGACCTGGCCGAGGCGCTTCGCGGCGATGGCGGTGGACTCAGCGCGCTGCCGTCGCCGGACCTCGTCGAGGGGGCCATCGACCCCGACCAGCCCGAGCTCGCGCCGGTCGGTGAGTCATCGCGCGGCGGGAACGCGCTGGTCATCGCGGCCCTCGTGCTCGGCGGGCTGATCGCGCTGTTCGTCCGCATGAACTACCTCCAGCGCAAGTGGCGGCTGCTGCCCGCCGGTGACCGTGCCTGGAGCCAGCTCACCGCCGCCGCGGGCCGCGCCGGCGTCGGCCCTCGGGCGTCGGAGACGATCTACGAGTACGCCGGCTGGCTCGAGGATCAGATGCCGAACCAGGCGGTGCCGATCCGGACCGTCGCCGACGGCAAGGTCTGGCAGTCCTACTCCGGCCGCCGTCTGACGCTCGCGAGCGCGCACAAGCTCGAGAACGCCCTGAGCCAGCTGCGCTGGCCGATGATCTGGCTCGCCGCGCGCCGATGGATGCGCCGGCTCACGAGCCGCGACGGAACCGACCAGCTCTAGAGCGCCAGCGGACGTCCCTCGGCCGCCTCGTCCACGTGCGTGCGCTCGCGCCCGAGGAGGTGGAGCGTGTCGTTCCAGCGCTCGAGGCGCCATGTTCCGTCCTCGGCGCGCACCGTCGCCGAGACCGATGCGTTGTCGATGTCGAGCGCCTCGCCCCGCTCGGCGTCGAGGTCGAGCAGCTGGCGGGCGAGGTAGCGCAGGATCCCGCCGTGGCTGACGAGCAGTACCGGCCAGGTGGTGCTCGCGGCGACCTCCGCCAGCAGCGCTCGGACTCGCTCGGCGGCATCGGTCAGGTTCTCGCCGCCCGGTGGCCCGTACCCCGGCGTCGTGCGCCAGAGGCGGTAGCGCTCCCCGTCGATCGCCTCGAGCTCGGCGTGCGTGTGCCCCTCCCACTCGCCGGCGCCGATCTCCATCAACCGCGGCTCGGGTTCCACCTCGACGCCGACCATCTCGCCGATGACCGTCGCGGTCTCGGTCGCACGCCCGAGGGTGGACGAGAGGATGCGTGCGGGTTCGAGGTCAGCGTCCGCGGCGATCCGCTCAGCGACCATGCGCGCCTCTCGACGGCCGCTCTCCGACAGCGGCGGGTCGAGGCGGCCCTGCCATCGGCCCTCACGATTCCAATCCGTGACGCCGTGACGGACCAGGATCAGTCGCCTGGCCGCGGGATTCACCCCGCCGGGGCGGCGGCGGCCTCGAAGGCCTCGCGCGCGACGCGCGTCGCACGATCCGCATCGGCCTCGAAGCCGTGTTCGGGCAGCGTCTCGCCCATGATGCGGAGGGCATCGACCATCTCGTCGATCCCCACCTCGCCCATGTGCCCGAAGCGGAAGATGCGCCCCGTCCATTTGCCCTGGCCGCCGGCAATCACCAGTCCGTGCGCGCGCATGTCGGCGTTGAACGGCGCCCACTCGATGCCATCCGGCAGCCAGGCGGCGGTGACCGTCGCGGACCGATCCTCCGGCGAAGGGACGAGGCGGAGCCCCAGTGCCTCCAGGCCGGCGGCAACGGCCGATGCGATGGCGGCGTGGCGGGCCCAGGTTCGCTCGCGGCCCTCCGCGCGCAGGCGCTGGACGCCGATTCGCAGGCCGTAGAGCACGGCGATGGCCGGTGTCCACGGGGTCTGCCCCTTCGACGCCCAGTCGCGGGCCTCGGCGAAGTCCCAGTACACGCGCGGCATCTTCGCCGTCTCACCCGCGGCGATCGCACGGGAGCCCATCGCGGCGATCGCGATCCCCGGCGAGGCCATCCACGCCTTCTGGCTCGCGCTGATCACGAGGTCGACGCCCCAGGCATCCATCTCGAAGGGCATCGCGCCGAGCCCGCTGATGCCGTCGACGATCAGCAGCGGCTCGCCGGGCGCACCGCGCACGACCTCCGCGAGTGCCTGCATCGGGTTGGCGACGCCGGTCGAGGTTTCGTTGTGGGTGATCAGCACCGCGCGGTAGGGATCGGTCCCGCCCAGGTGCATGCGAAGCGCATCCGGAGAGGCCGATGTGCCCCATTCGACCTCGTAGCGCTCGACATCGGCTCCGAAGGCGTCCGCGATCTTGGCGAACCGGTCGCCGAAGGCACCGATGGTCACGACCAGCACCCGGTCGCCGGGGGAGAGGGTGTTGACGACGGCCGCCTCCATCGCGCCCGAGCCCGAGCCGGTAAGGAGCACCACCTCGCCGGAGGTGCCGATCAGCTCCGCCAGACCGGCCGACGTCTCCCGGAGCAGCTCCGCGAACTCGGTGCCGCGGTGGTCGATCATCGCCTGCGACTGCGCCTGGCGGACCTCGCTCGGGATCGGCGTCGGGCCCGGCGTGCGGAGGTTCTGTTCCATGCGCCGCATCATAATCGGCCCATGCCGCGCCGCCCGAAGACCCCCGACGCCACCGAGCCGCTGTTCCCCGACGGCTTCGCCGCCGATGCGCCGCTGGCCGCCCGGATGCGGCCACGCACGCTCGACGAGTTCCTCGGACAGCCGCACCTGGTGGGCGAGGACGGCGCGCTGACGAAGGTCGTCCAGCCCGGCCACCTGCCGTCGATGGTGCTCTGGGGCCCTCCCGGGAGCGGCAAGACGACCCTGGCGCGGCTGCTGGCGGACCGCGCGGGCGGCTCGTGGCGCCAGCTGTCGGCGGTGACCTCGGGCGTGGCCGACGTTCGCGCTTTGGTGGCGGAGGCGAAGGCGCTGCGGGGCGCCGGCGGGCGGACGGTGGCGTTCATCGACGAGCTGCATCGGTTCAACAAGAGCCAGCAGGACGCGCTGCTGCCGCACGTCGAGGACGGGACGATCGCGCTGATCGGTGCCACCACCGAGAACCCGTACTACGAGATCAACTCGCCATTGCTGTCCCGGATGCGCGTGTACCGCCTGGAGCCGCTGGACGAGGCAGCCCTGGGGACGATCGTCGACCGCGCACTGACCGATGCCGATCGCGGCCTTGCCGGCCGCGCCACGCTGTCGGCAGATGGGCGCGCCGCGCTGCTCGATCTCTCCGGCGGCGATGCCCGGCAGGCGCTGAACGCCCTCGAGTCGGCATCGGTCACGGTGGGAGAGGGTGGGGAGATCGGTCCGGAGGAGGTGGCGGAGGCGGCCCAGAGGCGGCTGCTCGAGTACGACCGCGTCGGCGACCAGCACTACGAGGCGGCCTCGGCCTTCATCAAGTCGATGCGCGGCAACGACCCCGATGCCGCGCTGTACTGGATGGCGTCGATGATCGCGGCGGGCGAGGACCCGACCTTCGTGGCGCGGCGGATCGTGATCGCCGCGTCGGAGGAGGTGGGAAACGCCGATCCGCGGGCGCTGTCGCTGGCGGTCGCGGCGATGCACGCCACCGAGATGATCGGCCTGCCGGAGGCGCAATACGCGTTGGCGCAGGCGGCGGCGTACGTGGCATCGGCCCCGAAGTCGAATCGGGCCGGGGCGGCGTACTTCGCCGCGCTGGCGGAGGTCGAGGAGCACGGCCGGCAGCCGGTCCCGCTGCATCTGCGGCCGTCGGCGCATCGGCGGCTGGCGCGCGAGCACGGATACGGCCGCGGCTACCTCTACCCGCACGACTACGACGACGCCGACATCGACCAGCAGTACCTTCCCGATTCGCTGGCCGGCCGCGTCTTCTACGAGCCGTCCGAGGAGGGGCTGGAGCTGAAGATCGGCGAGCGACTGCAGCGGCTGCGCCGCAACCGGCTCGAGGCGAAGCGCGGGAAGCAGGGAGGGAAGCGATGAACAACCTGTTCGAAGAGGAGATCCGCGGGCACCACAGCATGCGGGACCACCTGCTGACCGTGGTGTCAGATGCCGATCTCGCCTACAAGCTGCCCGGCAAGAATCCGACGCTCGGCGAAGTGCTGGTGGAGATGGGCGACCTCCAGGGCGTCTACACCCACTCCTTCGAGACGTTCATCCTCGACTGGGCGCACCGCCCGCTTCCGCCGCCAAACCCGATCACGATTGCCAGCCTGCGAAAGTGGTTCGATGCGCAGGACGAGGCGATGAAGGCCGCGCTCGACCGCTTCACGGAGGACGAGCTGCGTATCGACCGAATCGACCGCGGGCATGGCTTCATCGCGTCGCCGTTCGTCCAGCACGAGGTCTATCGTGAGGCGGTGTACATCTTCTACGGCAAGCTCAGCGTGTACCTGAAGGCGCTGGAACGCGACGCCGGCGACGAATGGGCCGGATGGGTGGGGTGAGGCCAACGTGGGCAAGCTGATCTACCTGCTCAACGTGTCGCTCGATGGGTTCTTCGAGACGGCGGACCACACGCCGGACTTCGCGACGATCGATGACGAGATTCACGGCTGGTTCAACGACGAGATCCGGACGCTCGACGCCACGCTATACGGCCGCCGGATGTACGAGACGATGGCCGCCTACTGGCCGCACGGCGAGGACGACCCGGACGGGACCGATACGACGCGCGAGTTCTCGCGCCTCTGGAAGCCGATGCCGAAGATCGTGTTCTCGTCGAGCCTCGAGTCGGTCGATCACAACGCCCGCCTCGTGCACGGCGACGTCGGCGACGTGCTGGATGACGTCCGCCGCGAGTTCGACGGCGACATCGGCGTCGGCGGACCGAACCTCGCGAACCAGTTCGTCCAGCGTGGGCTGGTCGACGAGTATCGGCTCGTCATTCATCCGGTCGTGCTCGGTGCCGGCACCCCGTTCTGGCCGCAGCTCGACGATCCGCTGCGGCTGAAGCTGGTCGAGACGCGCTCGTTCGGCTCCGGCGCGATGGTGGTCTCGTACCAGCCCGTCTGAGTCAGTCGGGCTCCGGCGGGAACATCGGCGCGAAGTCCGGCCGCTCGCGGGTGGCCTCCCGCGCGCCATACCACCCCTGAAGCGCGAATACCGCGAGGAACGCGGCGACGCCGGTTGCCACCGCGATGCCCGTGTCTGCGCCGAACTGGAGCGCTGCGATCGCACCGATGGCGGCCGCGATCACCCCGTTGATCACGCCCACGAGTGTCGGGGCAGAGGCGAGCAGGGTCAGCGGCAGCGGGACGGACGGGTCCATGCCCATCGCGCGCCACAGGGCGGGGTCGTCATCGGTCCCGGGCATGACGAAGTAGCGCCGAACTTCCGGCACGCGCTCGAAGTACGCAGCCCGGATCCGGTTCATGCCGACCACGGTCAGCCCGTCGTGATAGTTGGCGATGCCAAGACGGATCAGCGTGGTCAGACCGATGAACAGCACGACCGGCAGGATGACAAGCGCGAAGATCCGGAAGCCCTCGCCGAACTCCGTGGCCTGGGCGACAAGCGCCAGCGCGACGATCGAGCCGGACAGCGTCGAGAGGAACATCCCCGCACGGCTGAAAGACTCGTTCCACGCGAGGCTCCGCGACGCGAGCAGGCTCCAGTGCTCGGTGCTCAGCACCTGGAGCTGGATCGCGAGCGGCGTGGCCTCGCCGGTCGGTTCGGACGGCCCGGGCGTCGGCGCGGGTTCAGCGCCGGGTCCGGTCCCGGCGGTCGAGCGCTCGAAGGACATCGGCTGAAATCCTCTGCGTGCCGGTCACGGGACGTCAGCGGTTCCGCGATTCAGGCCTCGCCATCATGCCGTGCGAGAGGTGTCGCGAACGGCCGATGCTGCAGGAGCTCGGACTTGGTTGCATCGGCTGCAACGCGGGGACGGAACGAGCTAGCCGATGATCCCCAGCGTGTCGAAGATGAACCATGCGGCGATCAACAGCACGAACAGGATCGCGGTGAGGATGCCGATGTTGCGGAGGTCGCGCTCGACGTAGTGGTACTCGGCGCGCTCGCGATCGGTCAGGGTCGAGCCGCCACCGGCGAGGGCGCGCGCGGCGGACGGGGCTGACGGCACGGGAGCCGATGCCTTGCGCGGCTCTTCGGCACGCTCCTCGAGCTCGGCCTCCTCGACGGGTTGCGGCGCAGCAGCGGCGACCGGCGGTGGCGGCGCTGGCCGCTGGGCGCGGCGCTGACGGGAGCGACGGGAGGCGGCCTTGCCTCCGGGGCGTCGGGCCATCGGTACCTCGGTGGATGGAGTCGGCGTGGCAGGCCGCGGCCGGGTGGGCGACCGCGGGGCGGCTATGATACCGCCGATTTCATGGCCGATCTCAATGCGTGGCTGCTCGACAACCTGGCGATCGCCTTCGGCGTGCTGACCGCGCTCGTGGTGCTGCTCCTCATCGGCTTCTTCGTCCAGAGTGCCCGGCTGGGGCGAGCGGTGCGCGACTACCGCGAGCTCGTGCGCGGGACCGATGGCGCCACGCTGCACGATCGGCTCGTCGGCAGCGCCGAGCAGGCGGTCAAGGCGTCCGAGCGGATGGGCAGGATCGAGGCGATGAACGGGGTCATCGAGGGGCGGACCCGGCGCAGCCTCCAGCACATCGGTCTCGTGCGCTTCAACCCCTTCGACGACACCGGCTCGGACCAGTCGTTCGTCATTGCGCTGCTCGACGATGCGCGCGACGGGGTCGTCATCTCCTCGCTGCACGGCCGATCGAACACGCGCGTCTTCGCCAAGCCGGTGACCGGCGGGGAGTCGCAGCACGCGCTGTCGGACGAGGAGACCCAGGCGATCCGGATCGCCCTCGAGGGCTCTGCGACAGGGTGACGATCGGCGCGATCGACCCGGAGCAGCGGCGCGTCGCCGAGCGGCTGGTGCTCGCAGCGTTGCGGAAGTTCCACAAGGAGCAGCCGCTGTCGGTGGACCTGCGCGTGGATTCGCTGGTTTCGCGCGTGCGGGCGGCGGCGGGACGCAAGCCACCGCCTCGGCACCGGGGGTCGGCACCGTTGACGTTGGAGGATCCGGAGCTTCGGCGCGTGATCGAGGAGATGGCCGATGACGGCCGCCTGACTCGCAACGGCCGGCGGGTCGGCCTGCCCGACGTCGCGCCGTCGCTGGAGCCGGAGATGGCGGAGAAAGTCGAGCGGCTGATGGAGGGACTGCGGTCGGCCGGCGCGGAGCCGCCTCGCGTGGACGGGCTGGCGGCTCGTTTGGGGATTCCGCCGGCGGTGCTCGACCAGCTGCGGGCGGGTGGTCAGCTGCGGCACATCGCACCGGGGATCGACTATCCCGCGGATGTCTGGTCGTCGCTCCAGGCACGGCTTGAAGGCATGCGCGGGCCGATGTCGGTCGCGAGGCTCCGCGACGAGCTCCGCACGAGCCGACGCCACGCCGAAGCGATCCTCGCCGCGTCTTCAACCGGGCGGCGTCGAGGCTCAAAGGCGTCGGCCAGCGTGATGGGGCTGCCCAAATAGGGCCAGTCCCAGTGCGTTGTCGATGATGCTCGACGTCATCCAGATGCAAATGAGACTCTTCGTTTGACTCAAATGACTCGCGCCGACTGGTGCGGCGCCGGAATCACCAGAAAGGGAGGAACGTCAGTTGCGTAGTCCGAACAGGTCGACTCGCATTGGCGCGCGAGTCCTTCTGGGTCTAACGCTCATCGGTGTCCAAGCGACACCAGCGGCGGCGACTGACCCGCCCGATGCCGGTCAGGATCTAGTTACCTTCGAGCCCACAGAAGATGCCCCCGTTGAAACTGCGTTTGATGAGCACGACCAAGAGGCGATCTTCTACGCCAACTACCACGGAGTTCCCATCGAGCGCGCTGTCGAGGTCTCGAACTGGATGGCGGACGTTGCGCCGTTGCTGAGCGACCTTCACAGGCTACCCGACGTCTTTACCCACGTTAGGATCGCGCATGGGCAGTCAACCGCGAGTGACTTGCCCCGAGGCGAGGTGCGGGTGGAGGTTCTAGTCACAGACGCTCAGAATTCCGACCTCGTTGCGAAACTGGATGCGATCGAAGCGCTGCGCGCCGGCGGTCGGCCAGCTGAAGTACGCGTGCGCGAGGTACCAAGAAGTCTCAAGGCGCTACAAGCCCTAGCAAATGCTGAGCTGGCACGATGGCCGGCGGGCACTCGCGAGGCCCACTACGACCTTGAAGACGGAACGGTGACCTTCAGTGCTGCCGAGGGTCCGGCAGAGGGCTTCACGTGGACCGCGGGACGATGTAGTGAGCTGTCGGGCGGTACGCTTGACGGCGGTCGCGCGCACATCAACCACCATCCCCTCTCGGGATGCGGATTCATTGACCGCTGTACGACCGGCTTCCCAATGCGCTTCGCCGACACGTATGGAATTGCAACAGCGGGTCATTGCATGGACCAGTACGCGCAGAACGCCTCCGGGTTCGTGCTAAATCCGACCGCTGCAGATGCCGACCTGTATGAAATCTGGAATCCTGGAACCCGCTATGTGTCTGCCAACGCGTACTGGTATGACGCTCCGTCAGGAGCGGAGGCGTTTCATCATGACGCCGGCTACCTGCGGCGGACTAGCGCCAGTGCTGCCTATCCGGGCCGCGTGTGGAAGTACAGCACCGGTGAGTGGCGACACATAACAAGGTACGAAGAATTCTGGGCAGATGAAGGGACGACCCTCTGCGTAGCGGCATCGGCGGCAGCGGAGTACGGGCCTGGGCAATTCTGCGGCATCGTGCTCGACGGCTTAACGGACGCGAGCGGAGAGGACACTGACCTAGCCGGGTTGAATTTCAGCGAGATTCACTTCGACTGCACCGATCCGGACATCTATCCGGCCCCAATCCGATGTGGCGGGCCCGGAGGGGGATCGTCGGGCGGACCTGCCTACTATGGAGGGACGGTCTACGGGCTCGTCTCCAACGCTAACGACTGCGGGGCCTATTGCACAACCCAGATACCCACCTAGTCTGCTACTACCAGCAACTATGTGCGCCCGCGCCCCCGCCCCCGTAGCTGCACGGGCCCGGCCGTCGAGAGCGACAATGGCCGCGGTGCTGGCAGGCTTGACGCTTCTCTTTGTCGGCTGTGGAACGAATGAGAGATCGGCCGATCCTTCACTCGTCGCGAGCGACCCTGAACCGGCAAGCCCTCAAACTTCGGGTCGCGAGTTCGTTACGCCGTGGATCATGGGGCGCGACGATGGCGCCAGGCTTGTGATCTTCGTCGAACTGGGCGACCCAACTTGCGAGATCATTTCACGGGTCGTTGTCGAAGAGTCGGAGGACTCCGTCGACATCACTGCCTATGCCATGGCGTTGCGGGAGGATGGCTGCCTGCTCGAAGACAATCACCGGCCCGTCACCGTCGATCTCGACGCTCCACTTGCCGGCCGTGGGCTTACGGGTTGCCTCCTTGACCGCGCTCGCGAAGGCGATCCGCGAACGGCGTGTGATCAGGTCATGACCGATAACTGATGTCACGGCTATTTCAATGTCCGATGTGCGGCATCAAGGTACTACCTCACGACTTCCAGGCCCTTGTCACGATGCTTCCCGGTCCGAAGGCGTAGCAGTCCCGACCAGTCGTGTGATGTCCGATCTGCGACGTTGACGACCTCTATGCGACTCCCAACCGCTCGAGGGCCGCAATGGCGGGCGGGCACTCGTCCTGGGCGGCCTGGCGCGCTTCTCTGAAGGCCGCGGCAGCCGCGCCGCGATCCCCGCGCTGCTCGTGGAACCCACCGATGGCCAGCAGCAGGTCGACGTATCGGGCTCGGAGGAGCTCGCGGCGGTCCTCGACCTGGGCGCCGTCGCCGTAGAACGGGCAGTCGTCGAGGTACTCGCCGCGGTAGAGGCTGCGCGCCTCGGTGAGCGCCGCCAGAGCGGCGGCCGGATCGGTCTCGGCGGAGGCATCGGTCAGGCGCTGCTCGAAGGTGGCGACATCGGTCCAGGCGACGACCGAGGGGTCGAGGCGGTATCGGTCATTCGAGAAGCCGATGGCCTTCGAGCCCTCGCGCTGGCCGCGACCGGGCTCGAGGGTGCGCCGCAGGCCGCCGAGGGTGCGATGGAAGGCGAGGTCGGCGCGGTCGAGGTCGACGTCCGGCCAGATGAGCTCGACGGCCTCGTCCTTCGTCACGCCGCGCTCGCCGCGGTCGAAGAGGAAGGCAAAGAGCGCCTCGGCCTGGCGCGTGCCGGCCTTCTCGCCGCCCCACTGGCGGATCAGCTCTCCGTCGCGCTCGGCGCGGAGCGGGCCGAGGGCGAAGACATGCAGCCCGGCCGCCGTGTCGAGGGACGCTTCGAGGGCGCCGTGCAGGCGACGCCCGGTGGTCGACACGGCCGCGCGCTCGCGCGACAGCCGCTCGAGGTCGCGAGCCTGCTCCGACTGGCGCGCGCCGAGCTCCAGGCTGGCGGCGAGGTAGCCGGTCGCCATCGCCAGCACCTCGCGCTCGCTGGACGTGTACGGCAGGCCGGACTCCTTGGAGCCGAAGACCACCGTGCCGTAGGTCGTGCCGTCCCGCTCGAGCGGCAGCTCCAGCACCGTCGTGCCGAGGCTTCCGCTCGTGGCGATCGGCTCGCCGGCCGGATTGCGCACCTCGGCGCCCGTGAGGCCGATCGTGCGTGACAGCTGGCCCAGCGCGGGCTCGATCGAGTCCTCCGGCCGCCGCGTCGTCAGTGCGCCCTCGCCGAGCGCGCGCAGCAGCCGGTCGTAGGTCGGGTCGCCGTCGCCGTCGGCCAGCCAGCGGCGCACCCGCGCCGCCATCGGCTCGAAGACGGCCACCGTGGCCACCAGCGCCAGACCGATGACCACCGGCAGCTCGATCGCCAGCGCCCGGCGCACGACGCTGTCGAGGCCGAGCAGCACGCCGACGTACGCCGTGATGCCCACGCCCGCCAGCACGGAGAGGCGGAAGGCGCGGCCCGCGATCTCGGGCGCGAAGAAGATGCCCTGGGCGAAGACCGCGTACGAGGCGAGGACGACCGACAGCGTGACGAGCGACACGCCGATCCAGGGATCGCTCTCGGAGAAGGGGGGCATGATCCGCAGCACGCCGCCGAGCGTGCCGACGACGAGGGCCAGCCAGGTCACCTCGAGCTGCCGCAGCCGCGCCCGATCCGGCCCGACCTCGCGGATGGCAAGCCCGACCCAGACGATCGCCGCGGCGAAGATCGCGACGCGCAGGCCGATCCAGCCCCACGCGACCACCTCGCCGGGGATGCCGGGGAACGAGAGATGCGGTGGCGTGATGCGCGGCTCGAGCTCGGGCGCGACGACGCTCAGCACCGCGACGGCGATCGAGACGACCCAGAAGCCGGCGAGGCTGATCGCCAGCCAGCGTGGTGTCTGCCGCTCGACGGTCAGCGCGGTCGCGACGGTCAGGACCGCCGGCGGCAGGAGCGAGGCGGCGGTGACCTCGAACCATCGGCCCACCTCGTCGACCGCGGGGTCGGTGGTGAGCCGCCGCACGATGATCGATAGCGACCACAGCACGAGCAGGACGACGAGGACGCTGAAAGCTCGGGCGCCGGCGCGGCGTGGGGCGCGCAGGCCTACGGTCAGCCCCAGCCAGGTTGCAAGCAAGGCGGTGGCGCCGTGGGCGATCAGCTCGAGCTGCTCGGGCATGCCCATCGGCGGACGGTACTCCCGTGGCTTGGTCGCCACAAGGCGTTTTCGTCCCGCCGAACCGATCGTGCCGCAGGCGCCGGAACTGTCAGCGGATATATACAAACGCAATACCGATGACAGCGGCACAGGAGCTTCGAGGACGCGGCTCAGGCTTCCGCAGTCCTACCGCAGGGGACCGATGCGAAGGTCGGCTCACTGAACGCCACACAGGAGTCGACCGATGATGACCGCCACCGACGCCCCGGCAGCGACCACCATCACCTCACGCGGCTTGCGTCCTGGCCGCATGCTGCTCGCCATCGTGGATGTGCTGCTGCGGGTCGTTGCCCAGCGATTCGGGACGATGCGCTGGACGCTGGAGCGGACGCCGCCGGCGTGGTCATCGGCCCTGTCGGAGGCCCGTGCGCTGCGCACCGCCCGCGAGGCCGCCCGTCGCGTGCCCGCGTATCGCGACCACCTCGAGAACCACGGGATCGACCCCGGTCGCATCACGAGCCTCGACGAGCTGCCCGAGACCGACAAGGCGTCGTACATCGACCCGAACCCGTTGCCGACGCGCTGCCTCGACGGCCGGCTGCCGCTGATGGGCACGACGATCGACGAGTCGTCGGGCTCGACCGGGACGCCGTACAACTGGGTCCGCTCGGCGAAGGAGCGCGACCACGTGCGGCGGATGATCGGCTTCTTCGCGCGCTACTCGTTCGGCGAGGAGCCGTTGGTCGTGCTCAACGCGTTCTCGATGGGCGCCTGGGCGACCGGCATGACCACGGCCATTGCCCTGGAGCGCAACGGGCTGGTCAAGGCCACCGGGCCGCACGTCGACAAGATCATCGGCACGATGGCGCGAGCTGGGGCCTGGGTATCGGTACCTGGTCGTCGGCTATCCGCCGTTCCTGAAGCTGCTCCTCGACGAGGGCGACGCCCGCGAATTCGACTGGAGTGCCTACACGATGCATGCCCTCCTCGGCGGCGAGGGCAACTCAGAGGGTCTCCGCGATTACCTCCTGCGCCGGTTCAAGTCGGTCGTCTCCGGCTATGGCGCGACCGATGTCGAGATCGGTCTCGCGGCCGAGACGCCGGTGACCGTCGCGCTGCGGCGGCTGGCGCTGGAGCGGAGGGAGATCGCGGAGGCCCTCTTCGGCGAGACCGATCGCGTGCCGATGGTGTTCCAGTACAACCCGATGCTCCACCACGTCGAGACGAACGCCCGCGGCGAGCTGCTGTTCACCGTCTGCCGCTCCGGCACGCTGTCGCCGAAGGTCCGCTACAACGTCCACGACGAGGGCGGGGTGCTGCGGGATGACGAGCTTCGCCGCCGGCTGGCGGTGTTCGGTGTGACTCCTGAGTCGCTGGCGCCTGAAGGCTTCGGGCGGCTGGTCCGGATGCCGTACCTGTTCGTCTTCGGCCGCGCCGACTCCACCGTGTCGGTCATGGGCGCCAACATCTACCCCGGCGATGTCGAGGGCGGGATCTACGCCGATCCCTCCCTGGCGGCTCACGTTCGCTCCTTCCGGCTGTCATTGCTGGAGGAGCGGCCGGGCGAGACGCGGCCGATGGTGTCAGTGGAGCTGGAGCGAGGGGAGCCGACGCCGGAGCTGTCTGCGGCGTTGGCGGCCGCGATCGAGGCGCACCTGCTGGCGACGAACACCGACTACCGCGAGGCGGTGGGCGAGTACCCGAAGCTGATGGTGCCCGTGGTGCGGCTGTTCGCGGCCGAGACAGGCCCGTTCGAGGGTTCTGGGGAGCGGATCAAGCATCGGTACGTGGGGTGAGGGTGGGGCGCCCTTCGACGAGGCGTGCCCGAAACTGTAAGGACCTCTGCGTGACAACGTGCCACCGTGCGAACGTGCTGGCACGATCTCACGCAGGACCTCTGACACCGTCGACGCGCCCCCGGAAACGGCGCAACGCCTGCGACACGCAACCTGTCCGGTAAGCGGTTGATAACCACGGGGTGAATCGGTCAACCGGTACCATCGAAGAAATGCCACCGGTCGTCCCGTCGCCGAATCAGCTCCCGTTCTTCGAGGAGCTGGCGACCCCGACGGCCACCCGCGCCAGGCGGCCGCACCTGCGCATCCAGCCGCCACTGCTCGCCGACCTGACGGCGCGCCAGCGCAAGGCAGTAACGCACGGTGAGGGACCGCTGCTGATCGTGGCCGGCGCCGGCACGGGCAAGACCACGGTCATCACCCGGCGGATCGCGTGGCTCATCGCCGAGAAGCTCGCCAAGCCGAGCGAAGTCCTGGCGCTGACGTTCACGGATCGCGCGGCCGACGAGATGATCGAGCGCGTCGACCGGCTCGTGCCGTACGGGCACAACGATGCGCAGATCGGCACGTTCCACGCCTTCGGCGATCGGCTCCTGCGCGAGCACGCCTTCGAGGCCGGCCTTTCCGACCGGACGACCGTCCTCGGCCGGGCCGAGCAGGTCATCTTCCTGCGCGAGCACCTCTTCGAGCTGCCGCTGGACCGATACCGCCCGCTCGGCGACCCGACGCGCTTCCTGTCGGCGCTCGTCGCGCTCTTCAGCCGCCTGCGCGACGAGGACGTTGACCCGGCGCAGTATGCCGAGGTCGCACAACGCCTGACCGATGCGGCCGGCGCCGCTCCGCTCGACGCGGCGCTGGCCGAGCGTGCCGCCAACCAGGCTGAGCTGGCGGCCACGTATGCCGCCTACGAGCGCCTGATGCGAACCAGCGATCGGCTGGACTTCGGCGACCAGGTGAGCCTCGCGCTTCGCCTCCTGCGGGAGCATCCTGCGGTGCTGGAGGAGGAGCGTGGACGGTATCGGTACATCCTGGTGGACGAGTTCCAGGACACGAACCACGCGCAGTGGGAGCTCGTGCGGCTGCTGGCCGAGGGCCACGGCAACGTCACCGTGGTGGGCGACGACGACCAGTCGATCTACCGCTTCCGTGGCGCCGCGCTCGGCAATATCCTCGGCTTCCGGGCCGCCTATCCGAGTGCCGCGAGCGTCGTGCTGGTCGACAACTACCGCAGCCGGCAGCCGATCCTGGACGCGGCGCATCGGCTCATCGGCCACAACGATCCGGACCGGCTGGAGGCGCGCGAAGGGCTCGACAAGCGGCTGCGTGCGCGCACGAAGTTCGCGCGGCCGGAGCCGGCGGAGGGCGCGATCGGCCTGACCGGCTACACGACCGGGTCGGACGAGGCCGATGCGATCGCCGACCGGATCGGTGCTTCCATCCGTTCGGGGCGGAGCTCGGGGCAGCACGCGATCCTCGTGCGCGGCAACCGCGACGCCGACGCGTACATCCGCGCGTTGAACATGGCGCGCATCCCGTGGCGCTTCAGCGGGACGGCGGGCCTTTACCGGCAGCCGGAGGTGCGGGTCCTGATCTCGTTCCTGCGCGCCGTCAACGACCCGGACGACTCGATCAGCCTCTACGACCTCGCCACCTCCGAGATCTTCGGCCTCGCACCGGGTGACGTGACGCTGGCGCTGAACCGCGCGCGACGGCGGCGGTCACCTCTGGCCGTGGCGCTGCGGGACGCCGCCGAGCACCCGGAGGACTCGCCATTCACGCTCCGCGCGCTGGAGGTCGTGCAACGGCTGCTCGGGAGCCTCGAGGCACATCGGGCCATGAGCACCGAGCGCTCCTGCGGGGAGCTGCTGTACCACTTCATCACCTCGACCGGCTGGCTCGGGCGGCTGGCGCACGAGGCGCGCGAGACCGGCGAGGAGCGGCTGGCGAACGTCGGGCGCTTCTTCGAGATCGTGCGGCGGCAGGGCGGCCTCCTGCGCGACGACCGGCTGCCGTTCCTCGTCGAGCAGCTCGACACGCTCATCGAGACCGGCGACGACCCCTCGACCGCCGACGTCCACGCGGGTCCGGACGACGGCGAGGCGGTCCACGTCCTGACGTACCACAAGGCCAAGGGGCTCGAGTTCGACGTGGTCTACCTCGTCGGCCTGGTGGCCGACCGCTTCCCCGGCCGCGACCGTCGCGACGCCCTCGAGATGCCGGACGAGCTGGTTCGAGACGCCCTGACCCTGGCGACCGACTCGCACGTCTCGGAGGAGCGGCGGCTGTTCTATGTCGGAATGACCCGCGCCCGCGACGAGCTGCACCTGAGCTGGGCGCAGGACTACGGCGGGCGACGGTCGCGATCGGTCAGCCAGTTCGTCACCGAGGCGCTCGACCTGCCCCCGGCGACGCCGGCCGAGATCGTCCAGCCGTCGCTGACCGAGCAGCTGGCACGGCACGAAGGCTCCCCGCGGGACACGGTGGCGCCCGGTCCGCGGCGCGGACTCGCGGACAAGCCGCTGACGCTGAGCTTCGGGCAGATCCACGACTACCTCGAGTGCCCGGCGCGGTATCGGTACGGGCACATGGTCCGGATCCCGACGCCGGCCTCGCACCAGATGGTCTACGGCCGCGCGCTGCATGCCGCGGCGCAGGCGTTCCATCGGCGGCAGATGGCCAACCGGCCGATGGCCCTCGACGAGCTCCACGCCGCGCTCGACGCGAACTGGGAGTCCGTCGGCTTCCTGACCCGCGCCCACGAGGAGGCGCGCAAGACCGCCGCCCACGAGGCGATCGCGCGCTTCTGGACGGATCAGGAGCGCGACCCGGCGCGACCGGTGGCGGTCGAGCAGGACTTCACAGTAGGGATCGGTCCGGATCGGCTGCGAGGCCGATACGACCGCGTCGACCGCGACGAGGCCGGCCGGACGGTCATCACCGACTACAAGTCCAGCGACGTCCGCGACCTGACGACCGCCAACCGCCGCGCGAAGGAGTCGCTCCAGTTGTCGATCTACGCCCTGGCCCACGAGGCCGAGCACGGGTCGCTGCCGGACGAGTTGGCGCTCCACTTCCTCGAGTCGGGTATCGTCGGGCGCGCCGAGCCGACCGAGAAACGTCTGGCCAAGGCCCAGGAGTCGCTGGCGACAGTCGCGGACGGCATCCGCGCGGGTCGTTTCGAGGCGACCCCCGCACCGATGCGCTGCGGCTACTGCCCGTTCCGCGAGATCTGCCCCGACGCCGCTCGATGAGCGGGCGCCACCGCACGATCGTCGCCGCCCTCTTCCTGCTCGGCGTCCTGGCGCTCGTGCTGCTGGTCGCCTTCGCCGGCAACGCCTGCCCTGTCGAGACCGAGCAGCAGCCCTGCCCGGACGCGACGCGCAACCTGGCCATTGGGATCGGCCTCGCGGGCGCGACGTTGGGCCTGCTCGTCACGCCCTTTGCGTTCCTCGGCGAGTTCGTGGCGCGCGGGCGCATCGTCTATCGTGGCGCGTGGGCACGGGCGGCTCGCCGCGGGCTGCTGGTCGGGCTGGTGGTCGCGGTCCTGGCCGGGCTTCGCCTCGGCGGCGCACTGAACGTCCCGACCGCGCTGTTCGTGCTGATCCTTGCCGGCGTGGCCGAATGGTTCGCGGCCCGCCTCGACACCGACACCTGACCGGAGGACCGATGACCGATCCCGCCATCGAGCAGGCAACCGCCGGAATCCTTCCCGATGCGCTCGACCTTTCGCACCGCGTCCACGCCAACCCGGAGATCGCCTTCCAGGAGGTCCAGGCCTCGCAGTGGACGGCCGAGCTCCTCGCGCGTCACGGCTTCGAGGTCACCGCACCGGCCGGTGGCCTCGACACCGCGTTCGTCGCGCGCTGGCAAGGCGAGCAGCCGGGTCCCGTGATCGCCTACGCCGGGGAGTACGACGCGCTGCCCGAGATCGGCCACGGCTGCGGCCACAACCTGATGTGCTCGTCGAGCGCCGGGGCGGCGATCGCGGCGGCCCAGGTGCTCGGCCGTGACTTCGGCGGGGAGGTACGGTTCATCGGTACGCCGGCCGAGGAGGCCGGCAACGGCAAGGTCCACCTCATCACCGCCGGCCTGTTCAAGGACGTCGACATCTGCCTCCAGATCCACCCCTCGGACTCGAACAGCGCCGAGGTGCTGGCCCTGGCGATCACCGAGGTCGGCGTGACGTTCCACGGCAAGACCGCCCACGCCAGCGGCGACCCGTGGCTCGGCAAGAACGCGCTCGACGCGATCGTCCTGCTGTACACGATGGTCGCGCAGTGGCGGCAGCACCTGAAGCACGGCGAACGGGTGCACGGGATCATCACCCATGGCGGCGCGGCGCCGAACATCGTCCCCGACCTGACGAGCGGGCGGTGGTACCTGCGCACGCCGGTCGACGCGGACCTCGACGCGATGGTCGAGCACTTCGGTGTCATGGCCGATGCCGCCGCCTCCGCCACCGGCTGCACGGTCGAGCTGAAGATCGACCCCGCGAACCGATGCAGGACGATGGTCAACAACCCGACCCTGCTCGAGATCTGGCGCCGCCACCTCGCCGATGCGGGCATCGCCGACGACCCGGTCGACCCGAACGCCGGCAGCACCGACATGGCCAACGTCAGCCACGAGGTCCCGACGATCCACCCTTTCCTGCAGATCGCCCCGCGCGGGACGCCCGGCCATTCGCGCGAGTTCGCGGAGCATGCCGGCGGCGCCGACGGCGACCGCGTGCTCGAGAAGGCGATTGGCATCCTCGCGGCGACCGGGGTCGAGCTCATTCGCAACCCGGACAAGGTGGAGGCGGCCTGGCGCGAGCTGCGCGAGGCGAAGGGCTGAGCGACATCCTCGCCGGCCAGGGCAGTGACACCGGAGCTGCTGGCCGAGCTGTACGACCTCGAGCACGACGCGATCACCGAAGACCTCGCGTTCTACCGCGAGTGGGCGCGACGCACGCACCACGCGACGATCGACCTCGGCTGCGGCTCGGGGCGGCTGTTCGGTGAGCTGCTGCGGGGCGGCGCGCGCAAGGTCGTCGGCATCGACGGGTCGCAGGCGCTTCTCGACCGCGCGCTGGCGCGCATCGGTGCCGACGAGCGGCTCGCCGCGGCCCGCGACGACGGGCGGATCGAGCTGGCGCTCGGCGACGTGCGGACGGTCCGGCATCCGCATCGGTTCAGGCTGGCGATCATGGCCGGCGTGATCGCGCACCTCGACGGGCCGGAGGACGCGGTCCGGGCACTCGTCGCCGCCAGGCGGCTCCTTCAGCCGAAGGGCGTGCTGATCGTCGACACCATCGGGCCGGGCGGCTTGCCGCCGCACGACCT
The DNA here is from genome assembly GCA_963840145.1 of uncultured Chloroflexia bacterium. Taxonomy (GTDB): domain Bacteria; phylum Chloroflexota; class Limnocylindria; order QHBO01; family QHBO01; genus JACDBZ01. Next base: position 343,228 of record CAWIXR010000004.1, on the reverse strand, counting down.
GCCGCTGTCGGTCGACTGGGAGCGCGAGCTCGGGGATCGGCGCGTCGTCCGGCGCAGCCGCCTCGTGCGCGCGGAGGCGCCGGAAGGGCTGCGCGTCGAGTACTCCACGCTCACGGACGTGGTCGAGCCCGATGGTACGATAGCCCGGCTTCCGGCCGGCTTTCGGCTCTGGTATCCATCACCGACTGCGCTGCTCGGTCTTGCGAACGAGGCGGAGCTGGAGGTCGAGGCGGCCTTCGGGTCCCACGACCTGGATCCCCTCGACGACCGGAGCGAGCGGTGCATCGTCGTGCTCCGTCGCGCGACTACCGGTTCCGACCCAGGGGAGAATTGATGCCAGGCGAACAGATCCGCCTTCTGATCGTGGAGGACGTCCCACAGGTCGCCTCCCACATCCGATCGCTGCTCCAGGCCCAATCGCAGATCAAGATGCTCGACGTCGTCACCGCGGGCGACCGGGCCGTCGCGAGCGTGGCCGAGATGCGTCCGGATGTCGTGATCGTCGACGCGCTGCTCCAGGGTCGGGTGAGCGGCCTGCAGGTCGCCCAGCAGGTCCGCCAGGCGGAGCCGGCGGTCGGGGTCATCATGCTCACGGTCCCGCAGAACCCGATCGGCGAGAACCCCGAGAAGGGCGTCGACGCCGTGCTGAAGATGCCGTTCACCGGCTTCGACCTGACCACGATGGTGCGCAAGGTCGGGGAGACTCGCGCGGTGGAATCGGCGCGTTCCGGCTCGCTGGTGGTGACCCTCTTCAGCCCGAAGGGCGGCGTCGGCCGGACGACCCTCGCCTACAACCTGGCCGTTGCGCTCGGCAGCCAGCAGCACCGCGTCTGCCTGATCGACGGCTCGCTCCAGTTCAGCGACCTGCGCGGCCTGCTGCGCGTGCCGGCCGTCGCGCCGAGCATCGTCAACCTGCCGACCGACCGCATCCGCGACCAGGACCTCGCCGACGTGATGTGGCGCGACCCGTCGGGCATCGACATCCTGCTGGCGCCGCCGCGGATCGAGATGGCCGAGATGGTCACCACCCGCGACGTCGAGAAGGTCCTCTCCCTCCTGCGCCAGCTGTACGAGTTCGTGATCATCGACACCCGCGCCGCGCTCAGCGAGGACGTCCTCGTCTTCCTCGACTCGGCCGACCTCATTCTCCAGGTCCTGACCTATGACAGCATGGCGATCCGCGCGCTGGCGATGTCCGCTGAGACCTTCGCCGCCATCGGCTACCCACCCTCGAAGCTCACGACCGTCCTCAACCGGGCCGATGCCTCCGGCGGCTTCGACAAGTCCGATGTCGAGCAGGCCCTCGGCAGCCGCATCGACTTCGAGGTCGTCTCGGACGGCCGGCTCGTGCTCACCTCGAACAACGAAGGCTCGGCCTTCGTGACCGCCAGCCCCGACGCGCCGATCTCGCAGGGCGTGATGCGGATCGCCGAGTCCCTGTCCGCCCACCTTCGCGAGCGGTCGCCGGCGCTCGCCCGGCGCTGATCTCCGGCTCGATGGCCTCAGGCGACCCGCGCCCGATCGGCGTCTTCGACTCCGGCGTCGGGGGCCTGACCGTCCTCGCCGAGCTCAACCGCCGGCTCCCGGGCGAGTCGACGGTGTACCTGGGCGACAACGCGCGGACGCCGTACGGGCCGCGCCCCGCCGAGGAGGTCCGCCGCTTCACGGCCGAGGCGGTCGACTGGCTGCTGCGCCAGGACGTGAAGCTGCTCGTGCTTGCCTGCAACACGGCGACCGCGCGCGCCCTGCTGCTGGTGCGGGCGCAGTCCTCGGTGCCGGTGCTCGGCGTCGTCCGGCCCGGCGCCGTCGCGGCAACGGCCGCCACCCGCTCGCGACGAGTGGGTGTGATCGCCACTGCGGGGACCGTCGAGTCCGGCGCCTACCCGGCCGCCATCGTCGAGGCCGATGCCGCGACCCGCGTCACGCAGCTGGCGACGCCCGAGCTGGTGCCGATGGTGGAGGCGGGGATCGTGGACGGGCGTCGTGCCGAATCGGTCCTGCGCGCCTACCTCGAGCCGTTGCTGGCGAACGAGCCGGAGATCGACACGCTCCTGCTCGGCTGCACGCACTACCCGCTGCTGCTTGAGCCGATCGAGCAGATCGTCGGCGACGGTGTGGCGGTCGTCGACTCGGCGTTCACCACCGCCCTCGCCACCGAGGACCTGCTCGACGCGCTCGGTGCCCGCGCGCCCGACGGCTCGACGCCGAGCCACCGGGTCGCGACGACCGGATCGGTCGATGCCTTCGTCGGCGTCGCGCGGCGGCTGTTCGGGGATCGGCTGCCGGAGGTCGAATCGGTCGCGATCGAGCCGGTCGCCTCGGTTCCCGTAGACTGAGGTCCATGGCAAACCACACCACCCGGCTGGGCGCGGGGATCGTCGTCGGTGGGCTGCTGGCGCTCGGCGCCAGCGTCGCCTCACGCGAGATCATGCGCCGCGCCGGGACGCGAATGATCGATTGGGAAGCGGTCCGCGAGATCGCCCACCGCCGGCTCGGCTCGGCGGCGGCACCGATTCCGGCGCATCAGCGTGCCGAGGCCGAGGCGTTCTATCGGGCCACGCTGCTCAAGATCGAGCCGATCGTCGCCGAGGAGATCGGCTCGCAGCTGCCGGAGGCGCTCGAGATCCCCGCCGTCGTCGACCGACTCGAGTGGGTCGACCTGAACCTCGCCACGTTCCGCGCCCTCTTCGAGCGCATCGAGCGCACGATCCTCGAGCAGCAGGAAGGGCCGGACACCGCCGGGCGCGCGATGTCGCGCTGGCTGAACCGCACGGTAGGCAACCAGCAGCTCGGCTTCATGCTCGCGTTCCTCGGTCGCAAGGTCCTCGGCCAGTACGACGTGTCGCTCCTGGCGGCCGGACCGGCCCGCGGACGGCTGCACTTCGTGGAGCCGAACATCGTCGGCACCGCGACCACGATGCGCATCCCACGCGACGAGTTCCGCACCTTCATCGCCCTCCACGAGGCAACCCACGCCTTCGAGTTCGAGGCGCATCCGTGGCTGCGGCCGTACTTCGCGGACCTCGTCGGGCGCACCGTCGAGTCGCTGGCCGCCGAGTCCGGTGGGCTCATGGAGCGGATGCGCGAGGCCCTCGCCAACGGCGAGGGGCACTGGCTGGAGCGGATCATGACGCCCGCCCAGCGCGAGACGTTCAACCAGACCCAGGCGCTGATGTCGCTGCTCGAGGGCTACTCGAACCACGTCATGAACGCGGCCGGGGCCCGGATCCTGCCGAACTTCACCGAGATCCACGACAAGTTCGAGCGTCGCGGCGAGCGCCGCGGCGCGCTCGAGCGCGCGGTCATGCGGATCACCGGGCTGGACCTGAAGATGGAGCAGTACGTCGCCGGCGAGCGCTTCGCCGATGCGGTCATCCGCGAGCGCGACCGAGGCTTCCTGAACCGGGTCTGGACTGGACCGGAGATGCTGCCGACCCTCGACGAGATCCGGAACCCGGAGCGCTGGATCGCGCGCGTGGACGCTGCCACGCTCGCGTTGCCGGAGGCCGCCTCCTGAGCGAGCCGTCGACGGTCCTCGCCACGCCGATCCTCGGCGCGCCCCTGTCGCGAGAGCTCATGGTGCGCATCGAGGCCGAGGGGGTGCGCTGCGAGCGGATCGCCGCCGACGGCCGCATCCATGGCGACGCCGACGAATCGGTCTTCGACGAGGCCGACATCCTGCTGCTGGGGGCGGTGCCGGCATCGGTGCTCGACCACGTCGTGGCGCGGACGCCGAAGCTACGGTGGATCCATTCGGCGTCGGCGGGCGTCGATCGCATCTCGATCCCATCGGTCCGCGAGCGCGGGCTGACGGTGACGAACGCGCGCGGCGTCTTTTCCAAGCCGATCGCCGAGTACGTGGTGATGATGTCGCTTGCCGTGGCGCGCCGCCTGCCGCAGCTGCTCGAGCTCCAGCGCGAGCGCACCTGGCAGCCGCTGCGCGGGCGAGAGCTCTCAGAGCTCACGATCGGCATCGTGGGGTACGGGAGCATCGGTGCGGAGGTCGCGCGCCTGCTCCAGCCGTTCGGCTGCCGGATCCTGGCCACGCGCCGCCACCCTGAGCGCGGGGCGGAAGGCGTTGAGCTCTACGGGCTCGACGACCTGCAGGAGGTGCTGCGGGAGAGCCACATCGTCGTCGTCGCCGCGCCGTTGACGGACGAGACGGCCGGGCTCATCGGCGCCGAGCAGCTTGCCGAAATGCGCGAGGACGCGTGGCTCATCAACATCGCCCGCGGCCGGCTGATCGACGAGCTGGCGCTGCGGCGGGCGCTGGAGTCCGGCTGGATCGGCGGTGCGGTGCTCGACGTCTTCAGCGAGGAGCCGCTCAGCCCGGACTCGCCGCTGTACCGCACGCCGAACGTCGTCATCACGCCGCACACCTCGTGGGCGTCGGACCGGGTGATCGAGCGCTCGGTCGACCTCTTCATCGACAACCTGCGTCGCGATCGAGCGGGCGAACCGCTCCGCAACCTCGTCGACCTCGAGGCGGGGTACTAGCGGCCGGTGCAGGTCACGATCGTCGGGCTGCCCGGCAGCGGGAAGACCACCGTCTTCAACGCGCTGACCGGCGGCCACGCCGAGACCGGCGGCTTCTCGGGTTCGCGCGCCGCGCCGAACGTCAGCGTGGTGAAAGTGCCGGACGAGCGCGTCGACCGCCTCGCGGCCCTGTTCAAGCCGAAGAAGACGACGTACGCCGACGTGACCTACGTCGACGTCGCCATCCCGGCCGGCGCGGCCCGCGAGGGCACGATCAATCCCGACGTAATGGCACTGGTTCGCAATGCCGATGCCCTCCTCCACGTCGTGCGCGCCTTCGATGATCCGGCCTTGGCGGCTGCCGCCGACCCGTGGCGCGACGTCGACGACCTGGACCTCGAGTTCACCGTCGCCGACCTCTCGGTCATCGAGAAGCGCCTCGAGAAGCTCACGACCCAGGGCCGCCACGGCTCGCAGGCCGAGCGCGACGCCGCCCAGCGCGAGGAGGAGCTGCTGCGGCGGCTGGAGCCGCACCTGTCGGAGGGCCGCCCGCTGCGCTCATTCGGCCTGACAGAGGACGAGGAGCTGCTCCTGCGCGGGTATCGTTTCCTGACCCAGAAGCCGGTGCTGGTCGTGCTGAACATCGACGAGGGGCGCCTGCCCGAGGCGTCCGCACTGGAGGATGGCGGTCGTGCGCGCTACGCCCAGCCACAGACCGATGTCGCCGCCCTGGCCGGGAAGATCGAGGCCGAGCTCGGCGAGCTGGGCGAGGAGGACGCGCGGCTCTTCATGGACGACCTCGGCATCGCCGAGCCGTCGCGCGGCCGGATCATCCGCCTGACCTACGAGCTGCTCGGCCTCTTCAGCTTCTTCACCGCCGGCGAGGACGAGTGCCGCGCCTGGACCCTGCGACGCGGGGCGACCGCCGTTGATGCGGCCGGCGCCATCCACTCCGACCTGGCGCGCGGCTTCATCCGGGCGCAGGTGATCGGCGTCGATGAGCTCATCGAGGCCGGATCGATGGCCGAGGCACGCACGCGCGGCACGCTGCGCCAGGAGGGCAAGGCGTATGTCGTGGCCGACGGCGACGTCATCGAAGTGCTGTTCAACGTGGGCCGATGAGCGAGCAAAAGGACCGCATGCTCGCCGGTGAGCTCTACCACGCCGACGACCCCGAGCTGCAAGCCGATGCCGCCCGCTGCGAGCGGCTCCTGCGGCGCTTCAACGCCGAGGAAGACGGGGCGGAGCGGACGGCGATCCTGCGGGAGCTCCTCGGTTCGGTCGGCGAGCGGGTCGTGATCAAGCCACCGCTGTTCATGGACTACGGCCAACAGACGACGATCGGCGCGGGCACGTTCATCAACGCCGGGGCGGTGATCCTCGACGTCGGGCGCGTGACGATTGGCGCGGACGTCCAGGTCGGTCCGAACGTCCAGCTGCTGACGCCGACCCATCCGCTCGAGCCGTCGCTCCGGCGCAGCGGAGCGGAGGCGGCCGAGCCGATCACGATCGGCGACAACGTCTGGCTCGGCGGCGGAGTGATCGTCTGCCCCGGCGTGAGCATCGGCCCGGACACCGTCGTCGGCGCCGGCGCGGTAATTACCCGCGATCTGCCGGCGGGCGTCCTGGCGGTCGGCAACCCCGCGAGGGTGATCAGACAGCTGGTCTGAGCACGCGGTCACCGGTTGGGCGGCGCGGGTATTCCTGGGGTGACTGAAGCGGCCACGAAGTGGCCGAATATGCCCCGGGTGACTGAAACGGCCGTGCAATCGAGCCTTCCGTGGCCGATTCAGTCCGCTGGTGAGTGAAACGGCCAAGACGTGGCCGATACAGTCGCTGGGGGCATACCCGGGCGCCCCAGGAGCCGAGCTCTGCGGCCGCTGGTCTAGGAGCGCTCCAGCTCCGCGACGATCGAGCGGAACTCCTCGCTCTGCTCGACGAGGTAGTTGTCCTCGTCCTCCATCCCGACGCTCATCGAGCCGCGCAGCTTCTCGTCGCCGATGTACGTGAAGCCGTGCGAGCGCTCGAGCTCGCGGGCGATCGCCTCGACCAGCGTGTCCTCCTCGAAGGTGTCGAGGATCGCGGCTCGAGCGGTCTGCACCATCGCCTCGAACTGCGCTGGAGTATGGTCGCGCTCGGACACGAGGATCGCATCGGTCATCAGGTCGGTGGCGCCCTCGTGGAGCTCGTAGTAGTAGAGCCGCATGCACCGATGATAGCCCGATGCCCGAGCTGCTGATCGTTGGCGGCCTGACCATCGACCGCTTCGACGATGGTTCGGCGGCGCCCGGTGGCTCGGTGATCCACGCCGGTCGCGCCGCGGTCGCCGAGGGCGTGTCGGTCGCGATCCTCACCGTCGCCGGCGACGAGCCGGAGGCCGCGGTCGGACTCCGCCAGCTCGCCGACATGGGGGAGCTCATCCACCAGCGCGCGCCGTCGACGGTCACCTACGGGCACGGTGAGGTCGCCGGCCGGCGAGTGCTCACCTACCTGGCCACCGCCGGACCGATCGCGCCGCCGGTTCTCGCCGATCCTCCCGCCGTCGCCCTCCTCGCGCCGATCGCCGACGAGCTGCCCGCCTCCGCGATCACCTCGCTGCGCGACTCCGCGCGACCCCGGCTGACGGTGCTGCTGATCCAGGGCTGGCTGCGCCGCCTCCTCATCGGCGAGCCCGCCCGTCCTCTCGCGCTTGACGAGGTTCCACAGGCCACGTGGGAGGCCTTCGGCACCGCCGATGCGGTCGTCGTCTCCACCGAGGACCTCGCCGAGTCGCCCGAGGACCCGTTCGTCGAGGCCACTGCGGTCCGCGCCCGGCTCGGCCCGCGCCCGGTGCTCGTGCTCACCCTGGGCGAGCACGGCTATCTCTTGGATAACCCGGCGGCCGATCGCGTCGTGGCCAGCGTCCCGCGGCGCGTCGTCCACGGCGTGGCGATGGTCGGCGCCGGCGACACGTTCGGCGCCGCGCTCGCCATCCACCTCGGCCGCGGCGCGCCGGCGGACGTGGCCGCCACCGCCGCCACCGATGCCGTCATCCGCCTGCTGGAGAGTCGCAGGTCCAGCCACAAGTAGGGCCGCCGTCGAGGTCACGATCGAGGGAACGACCTGGCGGCCCGTGGTCTGGGTCGACTGCCGCCAGTAACGGGCCGGTCAGGCCGCCGCGGTGGTCCGTGGCCGCGCCGACTCGCGGCGTTCTTCGGCCGCGACCCAGCGACGGAGGCGTCGCAGCCGGCGCTCGACGGCGATGCGCGTCCGGCCGACCTCCGCGATCGTGCCGCCGCGACCCAGGGCGAAGGCAATGTCGAGGACGCGTGACGCGGCGGCGGCCGCCTCCATCGCCCCGCGCAGGTCCCCGCGATGGCGCTCGCGGATGCGGGCCACCTCGATCCAGGAGGTCGCCGCGTCGACCGAGGCGCGTCGCGTGCCGATGGTCCACAGCTCCTCCGCCCGCTCGACCTCGCCGAGAGCGATGAGCAGCCGCGAGGCCACGCGGCGCAGCGCGTTGGCCTCGGTCGCGTCGGCGGCGACGGCCTGGGCCGTCTCGACCAGCTCTAGGGCATCGTCGACCGCGCCGGCTCGCAGCAGCTCGAGCGCCATGCCGCGCGGGTCGAGGACCGGGGCGTCCCGCCAGCCGCCGTCGCGCAGGCGCGACAGCTCCGCCTCCAGCAGGACGAGGCTGACGACGTCCTGGAAGTTGTGGTCGAGCACCTCGGCGAGGATGTCCGGCGAGCCGCCCCGCAGGTAGCCGAAGTAGCGCGACGGGACCTCCGAGCCGGGGCAGTCCGACGTGCGCCGGACGCCGAGCACGCCGGCCTCCACGTCCGCCAGCCGCGCGCCGCCGAGCGGGCGCCGGAAGAGGCGTCGGGCATCCGGTAGCAGGTCGTCGTGGGCATCGGGCAGCATCGCCTGCTCGCGGAAGAGGCCGTGGACGGTGAGGCGGGCGGCGAGCATCGGGATGTCGAAGGCGCGGCCGTTGTACGTGACCAGGCGCGCGAAGGTCGCCAGGTCGGCCGCGATCGCCCGCAGCAGCGACGGCTCGTGCGGGAAGTCGGGGAGCAGGTACTGGCGCACGGTCACCCGCGTCCCGTGGAGCCGCGCCACGGCGGCCATGAAGATCACCGTGCCCGCGCCGGTCGAGAGGCCGGTCGTCTCGGTGTCGAAGTAGGCCGCCGGCGGGAGCGCGGACAACGCTTCGGCGGTGGTGGCGGCGACGTTCACGCTGCGTTCGATGACGAGCGCGGTGCCGCCCAGGGTCACCTCGGTGCGGGCGTCGAACCAGCGGGCCAGTGTGGCGAGCCGGTCGTCGGCCGGCGGCCGCTCGAGGCCGGGCGCCGGTCGCGTGCGGATCGCCTCGAGACGATCCGCCAGGGTTCGCGGGGCAAGCATCGGCTCAGCTCATGCCCGCCAGGAGCTCGGCGACGACCTGCTTGCCGCGATGCCCGACCTCGATCGCGGGGCCGACGCAGGCCGGGCAGCCATCCGCGCAGGTGCACGACTCGACCGCCTCGCGGGAAGCGCGCACGAGGTCGTCGACGAGAGTGAAGAGCCGTTCAGTCAGCCCGACCCCGCCGGGGACGGCGTCGTACAGGTAGAGCGTCGGGCGGCCGGTGAACGGCGACTGGACCTGGGCCAGGACGCCGAGGTCGCGCGGGTCGCACATCAGGAGGAGGGAGGCCGTCGTGCGGGCCACCCGTGCGAGGCCGATGAGCGCGCCGTCGAGCGTGTCTCGGTCGTATCGGTTCACGAGCTCCGCCGGCGGCACGAGCCAGGTCGACGTCGTGTGCATCTCCTGCTCGGGGATGCTGATCGAGCCCCAGCCGACGTTCTCGTGGGTGTGGTACTTGAGCTTCTTGAACATCGTCACCTTCCACGCGACCATCACCTCGCCACGCTGGCGGAGGCCGGCCGGCGGGGAATCGGCATCCTCGAAAACCTCGAGCACCTTCAGCGTGATGCCGAGGTCCGCATCGGTGTAGTAGTCGACGTCCGTGCGGGTGACGTACGCCTTGCGCTCCGCCCAGTCCAGCCGGTCGACGTGGTGCTGGATGCCCTGGTGGATGTAGATCGCCTTCTCGTGGACGAGCAGCGGGGCCGCGAAGAGGTCGATTTCGCCGAGGACGCGGTTGCGATCCCCGGTGGTGTCGACGATCACGACGTTCTCCGGCGCCCCCGAGCGCAGGCTGAAGTCGGACGCCGGGAAGTTCTCGTGGCTCCAGTAATAGCGGTCGTCATCGGCGCGGCGGATCCAGCCGTCCTCCTGGAGGACGTCGAGCAGGGTCGGCGTCTCCTCGATCCCGAAGCGCTCGGTGGCGGGCACCGGCAGCTCGAAGGTCGAGGCGCGCAGGTGGTTGAGGAGCACGTGCAGGTTGTCCGGGTTGACGAGGCCGTGCTCCGGCGAGCTGTCGAACAGGTACTCCGGGTGCGCGGCCAGGAACTGGTCGATCGGCGAGGACGAGCAGACCAGCGCGGCCAGGCTCGTCCCTGTGCGGCGTCCGGATCGGCCCATCTGCTGCCAGGTGCTGGCGATGGTGCCGGGATAGCCGATGCTGATCGCGGCGTCGAGCGAGCCGATGTCGATGCCCAGCTCGAGCGCGTTGGTGGCGACCACGCCGCGGACCCGGCCGTCGCGCAGGCCGGCCTCGATCTCGTGGCGCTCGTTCGGCAGGTACCCGCCGCGGTAGCCGCGAATCGTGTGCGGATGCCCCGGCGGTGGCTCGAACGTCTCGCGAAGGTAGCTGGTGAGCACCTCGACCGACGTCCGCGAGCGGGCGAAGGCGATCGTCTGCACTCCTCCCCCGATGAGCCGCTCCGCCAGCCGCTGCCCGGTGAGCAGCGCCGATCCGCGGATGCCGAGCTCCTGGTTCGCGACCGGCGGGTTGACGACGAGGATGTGCTTGCGGCCCGCGGGCGCGCCGTTGTCGTCGATCAGCTCGACGGGCGCCTCGAGCACCCGCTCGGCCAGCTCGCGCGGGTTGGCGATCGTGGCGCTGGCGCAGATGAAGATCGGATCGGCGCCGTAGTGGGCGCAGATGCGCCGCAGCCGGCGGATGAGGTTGGCGACGTGGCTGCCGAAGAGGCCGCGGTACGTGTGGAGTTCGTCGATGACGACGAACTCGAGGTTCTCGAACAGCTTGAACCACTTCGTGTGGTGCGGAAGGATCGCCGAGTGCAGCATGTCCGGGTTGGTGATCACCACCTGCCCGGCCGCCCGCACGACGCTGCGGACGTTCGCCGGCGTGTCGCCGTCGTAGGTGTGCGTCTTCAGGCCGATGTCGGCCGCTCCCGCGAGCGCGCGCAGCTCCACGAGCTGGTCCGCCGCCAGCGCCTTGGTGGGGAAGAGGTAGAGCGCTCGGGCCGCCGGGTTCCTCGCGACCGCGTCGAGAACCGGCAGGTTGTAGCAGAGCGTCTTGCCCGATGCGGTCGGCGTGACGACCACGACGTTCCTGCGCTCCGCGACCGCCTCGTAGGCGGCGGCCTGGTGGGTGTACAGCGCCTCGACCCCGCGGCCGCGCAGCGCATGGACGATCCGCGCGTCGACGCCCTTCGGCCACGGCGCGTGGCGCGGCGGCCGCGGCTCGAGCTCGCGATGTGCGGCGATCAGCGGTGCGAAGAGGGGATCGGCCAGGAGCATGGCGATCGCCTGGTCGGCGTTGCTCGGGGGCGCGGTGATCATCGGCTCCTCCACCAAACCGAACATCTGTTCGGTCGCGAACCATAGCACGGATGTTCGGAATCTCGGTGGCCGATGCGACAGCTCGCGTGTCGCAAGGGTGGAGCGTGGGCTAGACTCGCTCCGCGATGACCGGTCTCGATGTCTCCGCGCCGATGCCGCCGCGCTCACCCGGGCGCTCGCGGCTCCGCCTGCCAGCCTCCCGCGGCGGGCTCGCGTGGCTGGCCGTGCTCCTGATCGTGGGGACGCTGCTGGCGGTGCAGTTCGGCCGGCAGATCTACGCGAACTGGGACATCGGGCAGCGCGCCGCCGAGATCGAGGCCGAGATCGCGGCCGTGGAGGCCGAGAATGCGCTACTCCAGCAGGAGCTGAGCTACCTGCGCAGCGATGCCTTCGTCAGCGCCGAGGCCCGCCGCCTGGCCAACCTCGGTCGCGCCGGTGAGCAGCTGATGATCATCCCGCCTGGCGCCGAGGCGCCGCTCCCCGAGGAGCTCGCCGCGCTCCAGCGGCCGAAGCCGCTCCTCGAGCAGTGGGTCGTGCTCTTCTTCGGCCCAGGGGAGTAGTCGGGGCCATCCTGTGGTTGGCCACTGTGCTTGGCCTACGGCCCGATGAGGCGCTGTTCCTCGGTCGCCTGGCCAATGGCGGTAGCGCGAAGACCGAGGAGAGACCGATTCCACCTGCTCGTCGGTTGGTAGGTCAACCAGGTTGGCGCACGCGCGCCGATGGCCTCAGTCGGTGGGAGCCTCGTCCCGCCTGATGCGCTTCGGCCGATCCGCCTGCGGCGCCTCCACGCGAGGTCCGGCCAACCGAACCGCCTCGGACACGCCATCGGCGTAGTCGGCGAAGTTCTCCGCGAACATCTCGGCCAGCTCGCGGGCCTTCTCGTCGTAGGCGGCGGGATCGGTCCAGGTTGAGCGCGGACGCAGGACCGATGACGGCACGCCCGGCACGGTGACCGGGACGGCGACGCCGAAGACCGGATCGGTCTCGTAGTCGACTGTGTCGAGGGCGCCCGAGAGCGCCGCGCGGACCATCGTGCGGGTGTGGTCGATCCGCATCCGCTCGCCGACGCCGTACGGGCCTCCCGTCCAGCCCGTGTTCACGAGCCAGACCGGGACGTCGTGCTCCTCGAGCCGCTCGGCGAGCATCGAGGCGTACTCGCCGGGATGGCGCGGCAGGAACGGCGCGCCGAAGCCGGCCGAGAAGGTGGCGCGAGGTTCGGTGACGCCGATCTCGGTGCCGGCGAGCTTGGCGGTGTAGCCGCTGATGAAGTGGTACTGCGCCTGCTCGCGCGTCAGGCGGCTGATCGGCGGAAGGATGCCGAAGGCATCGGCCGTGAGAAAGACCACGTTGCGCGGATGTGTCGTCATGCCGGAGGGATCCGCGTTGCCGATGAACTCCAGGGGATACGCACCGCGCGTGTTCTCGGTGAAGCGCTCACTGTCGAGGTCGAGCTCGCGGGTGACCGCGTCGAGGTCGACGTTCTCGAGGATCGTTCCGAAGCGTCGCGTGGTGGCGAAGATGTCGGGCTCGTACATCGGCGAGAGGCGGATCGTCTTCGCGTAACAGCCGCCCTCGAAGTTGAAGAGGCCGTCGGGGCCCCAGCCGTGCTCGTCGTCGCCGATGAGGGACCGCTCCGGGTCGGCAGAGAGCGTCGTCTTGCCCGTCCCGCTCAACCCAAAGAAGAGCGCCGGGTCGTCGTCCCGACCGACGTTGACCGATGAATGCATCGGCAGGGCGCCCTCATCGGGCAGGAGGTAGTTCATCACCGTGAAGGCCGACTTCTTGATCTCGCCGGCGTACTCGGTGCCGACGATGATGATCTCCATCCGCTTCAGGTGGAGCAGGATCGCCGTCTCGGTGCGGGTGCCCTCGGTGGCTGGATCGGCCTTGAACGACGGGATGTCGATGATCCGGAAGTTCGGCGCGAAGTCGGCGAGGTCCTCGGCCGGCGGCAGGCGGAAGAGGTTCCGCGCGAAGATCGACGCCCAGGCGGTCTCGGTCGTGACACGCAGCGAGCGCCGATGGTCGGGATGGGCGCCGATGTAGAGGTCCTGGCTGAAGATGGGCCGATCGGCGATGTACTTCATGAGGCGCGCGCGGAGGCGGTCGTAGTGCTCCTCGCTGATCGCCGCGTTGACCGATCCCCACCAGATCTTCCCCGCGCTCGATCGTTCCTTGACGATGAACTTGTCCTGCGGCGAGCGTCCGGTATGCGTGCCGGTGCGGACGACGAGGGAGCCGTGGGCGCTGATCGTCCCCTCGCCGTTGCGGACGGCGTGCTCGTAGAGCTCGGCGGTCGAGAGGTTGCGGTACGTCGCCTCGATCGTCGATGCGGGGCTTCGGAGCTGCGTCGTCGCCACGGTCTCCTCCTTGCGTGCGACCCGGCGCCCTACTCGGGCAGATGGGTCGCCGATACGAGTCGACCGGCCGCGCGTCGACGGGCTTCCCGGACCCGTGAGTCGGCTTCCGCGGTCACTTGTTCAGTGCCTCTGCTCTGCAGCCGCCATGCCGGCGACGCAGTTCCGCACATGATACGCGACAGGAAGCGACCAAGGGCTTGTCGACGCCGTAGGATTGGCGGATGTATCCGTGGATCGTTTTCCTCCACGTCCTCGGCGCCTTCGCCTTCGTCGCCGCGCACGGCGTCTCGATGATCGCCTCCTTCCAGCTGCGCGGGGAGCGTGATCGTGCGCGCCAGGCCGCGCTGCTCCAGCTGTCCGGGACCGGCATCGGGCTGATGTACGTCGGCCTGCTGCTGCTGCTCGTCGCCGGGATCGCTGCCGGCTTCGTCGGCGGCCACTGGGGTCGCGGCTGGATCTGGGCCTCGCTCGGGATCCTCGTCGCGGTGATCGCCGTGATGTACGTGGTGGCGACGCCGTTCTACGGGCGAATGCGGGCTGCCGCCGGCGTCGGCGGCATGGGCCAATCGGCCGATAAGTTCAAGCCGCCCGCCACCGAGGCCGACCTCGAGGCGCTGGCGACCTCGAATCGTCCCTGGGTGCTGGCGATCGTCGGCGGCATCGGTCTCGCCGTCATCGTGTGGCTGATGCTGGCCAAGCCGTTCTGACGCGGTGACCAGGGGCGGACGGCCGCATCGACGAGGCGTGAGCGAGCCGTACATCAACCGCATCGCCGAGGCCGGGCTCGTCGTCGGCCATCGGTCGGGCGAGTTCCGCGCCGACGACGGCCTACCGGCACGACAGATCGAGGACTTCCTGAGCCGTGCACGGCGGCTGTAGCCGATGACAACAGGAGGATGAGATGACCACCGACCGCATCGCAGCGCTCGAGGCGCTCCTCGCCGAGACCGAGGCGGCGCACGGCGTCTACGAAACGACCGAGCTCAACGGCGTCTACGACACCGACTGGCCGCGCTGGTACGCCGGCTACGCCGTCGACCACGGCATCGGCGCGATCCTCGGGCGCGAGATCACCGCCGACCAGCTGGCGCGGCACCTCGCGACGATGTGGGAGGTGTTCCAGCAGACCGACCCGCGCCCGGCGGACCCGTGGGGGACGTATTTCGCGCGCCGCCTCGTGGAGGATGCGTAGGTCACGAGTCCGGTGGAGCGAATCCGTCGAGCGCGATAGAATCGTTCGCCGTGGCGGAGTAGCTCAGTGGTAGAGCAGGGGACTCATAAGCCCTTGGCCGGTGGTTCGAATCCGCCCTCCGCTACCAACCCTTCCGACGACCTCGCCCGCGTGGTCGACGCCGGTGCGCGACGCCTGGCCATTCCCGACGACGCGGCGCTCGTGGTGGCCGTCTCCGGCGGTCCCGACTCGATGGCCCTCCTGCACGGCGCGGCCCGCCTCGTCGAGACCGATGCCCGTCGCTGGCAGCTGATCGTCGCCCACCTCGACCACGCGCTCCGTCCCGACAGCGCGGACGACGCCCGCTTCGTCGCCGAGGCCGCGGAGATCCTGGCGCTGCGCTTCGAGGGGCTTCGGACCGATGTCGCCGCGCTGGCGCGCGACGAGGGCCGATCGGTCGAGGATGCGGCGCGGGAGGCGCGCTACCGGTTCCTCGAGGACGTCGCGCCCGATCGGCGCGCTGATCGCGACCGCCCACACCGCCGACGATGCCGCCGAGACGGTCCTGCTCAACCTGCTGCGCGGCAGCGGGCTGGCGGGCGCGCGCGGCATCCCGGCGCGGCGGGGGCGGATCGTCCGGCCGCTCCTCGGAGAGCGACGCGCGTCGCTGCGCGACCTGCTCGACGCGGCCGGGATCGCGTACCGGCTCGACCCGTCGAACGACGATCCGGCGTTCCTCCGCAACCGCGTGCGCCACGAGGTCATCCCGCTGCTCGAGGAGGTCCGTCCCGGCGCCGCGGATCGCATCGGTCAGTTCAGCCGGCTGGCGGCCGATGACGAGGCGCTGCTCGACGATCTCGCGGGGGCCGAGCTGGCACGCCGGACCGGCGAGGACGGGATCGACTGGCACGACCCGCCTCTGCCGGCGCTCGGCCGCCGAGTGCTCAGGCAGGCGATCGGCGAGCCGGTGCCGAGCGCGGAGCGGATCGAGGCCTTGCTGGAGGCGGCGGCCGGGGACCGGGGTGGCGTGCGGATCGAGCTGGGCGGCGGCCGGGTCGCATCGATCAACCGACGGAGGATCCGGATCTCGCGCTGACCATTCGTGTCGGAAACGTCACACCGATTGAGCCGCGCGGCAACCCAGTACGTATAGAAGGTACCTGCGGGCCTGATCGGCTGTTTGTTCGGCCGTCGGCGCGCACATATACTGACCCGGCCTGCGGCACGTATCTGCCCGGGCCGACGCGGCCGTCTGCCGCGTCGTTCGCACGGAGGCGAAAGCAGACCCAACTTGACCAGTCGCATCGTTCGCAACAGCGTCGTGCTCGTCGTCCTGGCCGTCTTCGGACTGGCCGTGCTGTGGACGTTCATGGGCACCGGCGCGAGTGGCGAGACCTACACGTACAGCCAGCTCCTCGACGACGTCGCCGCAGGGAACGTCGAGTCGATCACCCAGGAGGGGACGACCCTCACCGTTCAGCTCAACACCCAGGAGGCGGAGAAGACGGCGTCCGTCGGAGACGGCGCCATCAACTATCGCGAGGAGGTCTTCGCGGCGTGTGGGGAGGCGTGCGGCGACCTGACGTACGACTACATCCAGCCAAGCGCCGCCGGCGGCATCATCACGCTGCTGATCACCGCGCTCCTGCCGGTCCTGCTCATCGGCGGGTTCATCTTCTTCATGATGCGCCAGGCGCAGGGCACGAATAACCAGGCGATGAGCTTCGGCAAGAGCCGCGCTCGGATGTTCCTCGGCAACAAGACGGTCGTCACCTTCAACGACGTCGCCGGCGTGGACGAGGCCAAGCAGGAGCTGACCGAGGTGGTCGAGTTCCTCAAGTACCCCGAGAAGTTCAACTCGCTCGGGGCCCGCATCCCGCGCGGCGTGCTGCTCGTCGGTCCGCCCGGCACGGGGAAGACGCTCCTTGCGCGCGCCGTGGCCGGGGAGGCGGGCGTGCCGTTCTTCAGCATCTCCGGCTCGGAGTTCGTGGAGATGTTCGTCGGCGTCGGCGCCTCGCGCGTCCGCGACCTGTTCGAGCAGGCCAAGCGCAACTCGCCGTGCATCGTCTTCGTCGACGAGATCGACGCGGTCGGACGCCAGCGCGGCGCCGGCCTCGGCGGCTCGCACGACGAACGCGAGCAGACGCTGAACCAGATCCTCGTCGAGATGGACGGCTTCGACACGAACACGAACGTGATCGTCGTCGCCGCCACCAACCGACCGGACGTCCTCGACCCGGCGCTCCTGCGCCCGGGCCGATTCGACCGCCAGGTCGTGCTCGATCGGCCCGACATCAAGGGCCGCCGCGAAATCCTCAACGTCCACATCAAGGGCAAGCCGCTCGACAAGACGGTCGACATCGAGGCCATCGCCCGGCGTTCGCCAGGCTTCTCCGGCGCCGATCTCGCGAATCTCGTCAACGAGGCGGCCATCCTAGCCGCGCGCCGCAACAAGAAGAGCGTCGGCGCCGACGAGTTCAACGAGGCGATCGACCGCGTCATCGCCGGGCCGGAGCGCCGCAGCCGGATCATCTCCGAGGAGGAGAAGGTCATCATCGCCTACCACGAGGGCGGTCACGCCGTCGTGCAGCGGGTCCTGCCGAAAAACGACCCGGTGACGAAGGTGACGATCGTGAGCCGCGGGATGGCCCTCGGCTACACCATGAGCCTGCCGGCGGAGGACCGATACCTCCACAGCAAGACCGAGTTCGAGGACAAGATCGCCGGAATGCTCGGCGGCAACGTGTCCGAGACGATCGTCTTCGGCGACACGACGACGGGCTCCTCGAACGACATCGAGAAGGCGACGAACCTCGCCCGCGCGATGGTCACCCAGTACGGCATGAGCGAGAAGCTCGGCCCGTTGGCCTTCGGCAAGAAGGAGGAGATGGTCTTCCTGGGCCGCGAGATCAGCGAGCAGCGCAACTACTCCGACGAGGTTGCCGCCAAGATCGACTCCGAGGTGCGCGAGATCATCGACCGGGCGTACATGCGCGCCAAGGAAGCCCTTACCACGCATCGCGACGTGCTCGACCGCCTGGCGGCCCTGCTCGTCGAGAAGGAGACGATCGAGCACGACGAGTTCGAGGCGCTCTTCGAGGGCGTGCTCCCGCCGCGCTCCGGCGGCCCGACGCCGAAGAAGATCGGCGCCGAGCCGGCGACGGACGGCGTCGAGGCACCGGCCGAGCCGGAGGCCGAGGGCGGCGAGCCGAAGCGTCGTCGCCGAGGACCGGCACCCCAGCCGGCCTAGGCCCAAACCCGCGTCAAACCTTCGAGGCCGGCCCGACGTGGCCGGTCTCGTTCGTTGCGCGAAGGGTTTACTCGCGCGAAGCGTCCGGATTCCCGTCAGGCGGGCACTACGGCGTTCGCACGCGGGCGATCGGTGGGTTCGCGGTGGCGGCCACCGCGGTCAGGGCGTCAGCGGCCGGTGAGGCGATCCCAGAACGAGGGTCCGTCCTTCAGGTCGTCGACGAACTTCGCCCAGCCCTCCTCCGCCTTCGCCGCCCGCTCGAGCCCCTCGACCCGCTCCTCGACGATCTCCCGGACGCGGATCGCCTCGCCCTCATCGAGCCAGAAGCCGTGGCGCGCCGTGCACGCGTCGAGCTCGAGGTTGTAGGCCCGATAGTTGAAGGCCGACATCTGCGCGCCGCACTTCGGGCACGCCAGCGTCGATACGCGGATGGCGTACTCGATCATCGCGGCGCGCTGCTCCTCGGTGGACTCGACGGTCGCCTCCAACTGCGGGAGCTCGCCCTCGTCGAGCCACCCTCCCTTGCACTGGGGGCAGCGGTCGACCTCGATCCCCTGATGCCGCTCGACGACGAGCTCGACCTGGTCCCTCGGACAATGCACGCGGTGGCCTCCGTATCGGTCTTCTGGCTGAATGGCACTCGAAGCGTAGCGCGCTCGCCATCCCGCTGCTGCCGGCCACTCTCCATGGCGTACGGACCGATGAGTTGGCGCTCCTCAGTCCCCGGGCCAGCCGGGTTGGCCAAGCACTCAGGAAGGTAGCCCGATCGGGTCATTGGCATCTAGGAGGTGGGCCGTATACTCGCCACCGTGTTGCGTGCAGGCACCCCTGCCCGCGGCCCATCCGAGCACCCCGAGCACGAGCACACGGAGCCGACACACAGATGATCGACGAGCCGGTAGCCCAGACCCCGACCGAGACTCCGACTCAGACCCAGCCGAAGGCCGATGCGGACTGGAAGCTCGACGCGCCGACGGGCACCCTCGCCCCGCGCTCCGCGCTCGACGTGCTCACCCGCCTGAACGAGCGAGTCGCGACGGGGAGCATCGACGACCTCGTTCCGATCGCGACCGGCTTCGTGCCGATGGACAAGACGATCGGCGGCGGCCTGCGACCAGGCGAGCTGATGCTCATCGGCGGCGCGCAGGGCCAGGGCAAGACGACGATGGCGCTGCAGATGGCGCGCAACATGGCCGCATCGGGCCAGGCGACCGTGCTCTACGTCTGCTTCGAGCATGACGAGGAGTACCTGGTCCAGCGCATGGTCGCGATGGAGTCGGCGCTCAGCCACCTGCCGCAGAAGTCCGGCGCGGTGAAGATCCAGGACGTCAAAAAGGAGGTCGTGAGCTCGTACACGGCCTCGGCGGAGTCGGGGACGAAGGCGAAGCTCGGCGCGAACCCGCGCCTGCGCCCGTCGCTCGAGCGGATCGCGCGCTACGGCTCGAACCTGTACCTCATGCGGGGCACGGCCACGCACTCGACGATCGACAACCTGCGCGACCTCGTGAAGGAGCACCGCGGCTCGGACGACGAGCGGCGCATGGTGCTGTTCGTCGACTACCTCCAGAAGGTGCCGGTGATTCCGGAGCCGAACACGGAGGAGGAGAAGGTCACCCGCATCGTGTCGGGGCTCAAGGACATCGCCCTCGGCGAGATGGTGCCGGTCGTCGCGATCGTGGCCGCCGACCGCGAGGGGCTGAAGGCCAAGCGCCTGCGCAACCATCATCTGCGCGGCTCATCGGCCATCAACTACGAGTCGGACATCATCCTGATCCTGAACGACAAGTACAACATCGTCGCGAAGGTCAACATCGAGTTCAACCCGTACCAGGCCCAGCGCTACCGCGACTGGGTCATCGCGTCGATCGAGAAGAACCGGGGCGGACAGGACAACGTGGACCTCGAGTACGAGAAGCTCTTCGAGTACAGCTGCTTCGACCCGACCGGTCGGATCACGGCCGAGAAGCTCATCGAGGAACGCCTCTACAACGACTGAGGGTCCCCGTAACCGATGCCCACCGGTCAGCCCACATTCGATCCGTACTCCGTGCTTCAGGTCCTGCCGAACGCCGAGCAGGAGGTGGTGAACGCCGCCTTCAAGGCGCTCGCCCTGAAGTACCACCCGGACCACGACGCGACCCGCCGCGCCGCCGACAAGATGGCGGAGCTGAACCGCGCCTACGCCGTTCTGCGCGACGAGCGTTCGCGCGCCGCCCATGACCGCGCCCGCCGGGCCGCTGCGGCCGGCATCAGCGTCGCCTCGACCGCTCGCTCCGGAGCGGTGCCGCCTCCGTCATCTCCCAGCCCCGGCAGCGTGCTCTCCTTCGGCCGATACGCCGGCTGGAGCCTGCGCGACCTCGCCCACCGCGACCCCGACTACCTGCTGTGGCTCTCGCGCCACTCGTCGGGGATCCGCTATCGCACCGAGATCTACGGGATCCTGCGCACGATGGGCGTCTCCGCCGCCTGACCGCTCGTTGCCTCGGAGGCAACGTTCGCGTTGTGAGGACCTCCCGAGCGCTACCCTTCAACCCGTCATGACCGATGAGCCCCGGCCGCTGCGCGCCGTCTTCCTGGACATCGGCGACACCGTCATGCGGCCGAATCCCTCGTGGGAGGCGGTGTACGCGATCGCGTTCCGCGAGTTCGGGGTGGAGGTCGACATCGGCGAGCTGTACGCCGCCCTGCGCAAGGCCTATCACCACGGTGGCTGGGGGATCGACGATGTCGGCTTCGAGCCGACGAGGAGTCGAGCTTCCAGCGCACCGTCGCGATCGACGCCGCCGCGATCGCCGAGCTCGGGCTGGTGCCGATGCCCGAGGCGTTCTACCGCCGGCTGGGTGAGCTGTTCATGGTGACCAGCCACTGGCACATCTTTCCCGACGCCTACCCGACGTTGGGCGCGCTGAAGGAGCGCGGGCTGACGGTCGGAGCGGTGAGCAACTGGGTCTGGAACCTGCCCGAGCTGCTGCACGCCCTCGACCTCGTCGGGCACTTCGACTTCATCGCCGCCAGTTCCCGCATCGGCTTCGAGAAGCCCAACCCGCGCATCTTCGAGTGGGCCCTCGAGCAGGCAGAGGCCGGTGCCGCCGAGGTCATCCACGTCGGCGACCACGTCGTCGCCGACATCGAGGGCGCGCGCGGGGTCGGGATCGACGGGGTGCTGATCGACCGATTCGGCCGCCACGACCCGACGCAGGTGCCCGATGGCGTGTCGGTGATCACCTCGCTCACCGAGCTGCTGCCGATCGTGGACTCGCGGCTCGGAGGACGATGAGCGATCTCTGGCGCTGCTTCGTGGCCGCGAACCTCGACGACGGCCTTCGCTCTGCACTTGCCGAAGCGATGGCTGTTTGGCGATTCGAGGCGTCAACCGAACAGCTGCGCTGGGTCGATCCCGAGGCGATGCACCTGACGCTCGCCTTCCTCGGTGCGACCGAACCAGCGGCCATCGCCGAGCTCGGCCGCAAGATCGAGGGCGTCGCGGCGGTTCATGCCCCGCTGACCGTTCTCACTGGCCGACTCGGGGCATTCGCCAGACCGGGGAGTGCGAGGACGCTGTGGTACGGCGTCGGTGATCCAGATGGCCGACTGGGCGATCTCGCTGCACGCGCTGGCCACGGCGCTCGGCTTGCCGAACGACGAGCCATACCGGCCGCATCTCACTCTGGCGCGCGCCCGACGACGTGCGGTCGACCTGCGAGGCTGGATCGAACCGGCCTCCGCCGTCGTGCCGCAGTCGAATCTGGTCGTGGACACCGTGCACCTCATGCGCCGCCGCCTCGGTGCCGGACCGGCCCGATATGAGACGCTGGCGTCGTTCGCACTGGCGAGGCCTGAGGGGCAGTGACCGATCAACCGGGACCGCAGCGGCAGCGATACGTCGCCGTCATCGGCGATGGCGACCCACGAGGGCCTGATGCCCATCGGCTCCTCGAGTCCGCCGAGGAGATCGGTCAGCTTCTGGCCCGTGGCGGTGCGGTCGTCGTCACGGGCGGGCTGGGCGGGATCATGCGCGCGGCCTCTCGGGGGGCCGTCGGTGCCGGTGGCGAGACGATCGGCATCCTTCCGGGAGCGGACCCGTCCGAGGCAAACGAGTTCGTGCGCACGCCGATCGCGACCGGCCTTGGCGTCGTCCGCAACTTCGTGGTCGTCACCGCGGCCGATGCCGTGATCGCGATCGGCGGCCGGCACGGAACCCTCTCGGAGATCGGCATCGCGCTGCGCATGGGTCGCCACGTCGTCGCCCTCAGCTCCTGGCGCGTCGAGTCCGACAGTCGGTTCGGCGGCCCGACGATGCACCGCGCGAAGGACCCGCGAGAGGCCGCCGCACTGGCACTTCGGCTCGCGAAAGAGGGCCCCAGCGAGCCCGGCTAGTGGACCAGGCCCCGATTGTCGGGCTTGTACATCTCGTTCGGGTCGTACGGCATGTCAACTGTTGCGTTGCCCGTGATCTTCCATCGCCACGAGATGATCTGGATCGATAGGCACGACTGGGTCGCCACTGGGCCGGAACATCCGGTGGTGCCGGTCCCGCCGGCGATCTGAACGTCCGCGGCGGGGGCGTAGATGGTTCCGGCCAGGACCGAGGAGGCTTGCCCACCCAGCTTCACGGTTGCGTCGCCATTGCTCGCGGTGGCATCCTGCCAGAGCAGGATTCCTGACCACGGACACGCCTGCGGGCTCACGAGACCGCAGGTCGCCGCATTCAGCGCCTTCGCCCTGAAGCTTTCGTTCGCCGTGAACGTGATGTCGTCCTGGCACTGCGCGTTGATGGAGGGGCACCCGGGGCCGTCGGTGGAGAAGATCATGACCCGCGCCTCGATCCCGGTCGGACCCGCCACTGCCTCGAGCGAAGGCGATCCTCCCGACAGCGCGATCCCGCCGCCGGCGAGAATGTACATGCCCGGGTTCAGTCGCACGCGCACGCCCTCAATATCGAACCCGCCGTAATACACGCCAGGGCTTAGCGTGCAGGTGCGGATGCCGCCAACTAGGGGACAGGCGCCCTGCCCGTTCCCGCGAAGACGGCATGGTTGGGTGGAGCTCGGCGTCGACGGCGCGCCATTCGGGCACACCCCGTTCGGGAACGCGTCAAGGTGCGGCTCGGGAAGGCCGAAGAGCGGATCGGCGAGGATCGGCGAGTCCTCGTCGACGCATCCGGTGGCCGGCGGCACGGGTGGCGGAGTGCAGAACAGGCCGGGCGAGCTTCCCTGCTCTGTGCACGAGCCGACCACGTTCACGGACGGTGCTCGCAACGTGCCGCTGATCGACAGCGCGCCCGCGCCGACGCCGTTGGTGCAGTTGTCGTCCTCGGAGTTGCCGCACGGTGAGTTCACGTGCACATATCCGCCGGTGTCGCCCGGGTTGACGGGGAAGATGTTGAGCGTGCCACCGCCGTCGACGTCGCCTGCCGAGCCGCCATCGCAGTCGGTCTGGAGAGCCAAGAGGGACGCGGTGTTCGAGTTCCCCGCCGTGTTCGCCGCCACCGCACCGTTGGTCACAACGGGATCCTCTCCCGTCAGGATGCGGCCGAAGAAGGACGGGTGTGTAGCGCGGATGACGACCTGGACATGACCGCCGATGCCCGAATACGGCCCGCTGATCGGTGGCGCATGGACCTGGAGCCGTCCGGTGGCAAGCGCCGCCCCGCACCCGCCATCGCCGTCGAAGAACCCGTTTTCCTGGGCGTAGAAGCACGCGTCGCTCTCGGCGGCAGCCTGGTTCCAGCTCGCGTTGCCCAGATCGTCCTTGAGGTGTCGGGCGGCGGCGATCGCTCCGGGGTCCGCGGCGTTCTGCTCCTGACGGCGGAGCATCCATGAGAAGCCGAGGTCGACCACGAGGGCGGCGATCCCGAACACCACGATCATGGCCGCTGCGGTCACGAGCAGCACCTGGCCACCCTCGGAGGAGGTCGCGTGTCGCCGCATCCTCATTGTTGACGCTCAATCGGTTCGGTGATGACCGCTCTTAGCGTGACCACGTTGGGAATGAGAAGGAAGCCGGCAAGCGGTGGCGACCAAAGCGTGCATGCATAAACGGTCACCTGGTTCGCGACGATCCGGCCCTGTCCCTCCGACGCGGAGCTGGCGGTATCGGCCCGCGAGAGGCCCGAGGTGCAGCCGAGGGAGCTCGCCGACACCCCTGGGTCGACCCCGCCGATATTGCAGGGCCGGTACGTCGAGTCGGCCACGTGAACCGGCGCTGCGCTCGGGGCGACGACGTACTCGCCAGGCGGCATGTAGTCGATCCCGTTCGGCGGCGTATTTCCGTTCTTCACGTAGCCAGACCAACACGGGGTGAACCGCACCGCCGTCGGGTTGAGACCGAAGATTGCCTGCCTGCCGGCCGCTGTCATGAGTGGCCAACTCTCTTGCGGTCGATCGCAGCGGTCGTAGGTCGGCGGCTTGGGACTTGGATCCCACTGACCGACGACAGGGCACCGGGCTGTCGCAGAGTGGATGGCGGCATACCGAGCCGCCTCGCGCGCCGCGTTGGACACCTGCTGCTGGTAGAAGATCCCGATTCCGAGGACGATGATTCCGCAGAGGACCATCGTGAACAGGGGCAGGACGAGCGCCAGCTCGACGATGCTCTGTCCCCGGGTCGAGGCCGCACTCCGCGTCATCAGTAGTCCGCCACCGCGAAGGAACGGTCGCGCTGGAGCCAGATCTCACCGATCGACAGGTCCCAGCCGAACGGAAGGCTGAGCTCGGAGAGGTTGATGAGCGTCGTGAACCGGTAGCACACGCGGACCTCGACGTACGGCAGCGCGACACTCCCGCCGTCCTTGGCCGTACTCCATGCCTCGCTGGCGAATTCGGAGCAGCCCGGCAGCGGAGCCAGGCCCGACTCTCCGCCGCATCCAGGATCCCCGCCGGCAGGCGGGGGCGTGAGGTCACCGGGCAAGGCCGGGAGGTCGTGCACGCAGACTGACGCGACGGGCATCTCACAGATGCCGTTGGCGTCGACATCGACCTCCGCGGGGAGGCGCTCCGCCTCGCGACACACCTCCGTGAGCGCGACCTCGTGGATGCGCGCGTAGTCGTCGGCGCCGATCGTCGGCGCATTCCGCGCCAGCTGGAGATATTCTTGTGCGGCCACTTCGGCGCCATTCCGTGCGGCTGCCTCGAGAATGATCCCGGCCGAGAACACCCGGCCGAAGTCCGCGATCCCGAGTAGCATCACCAGCAGCATCGGCAGTACCAGGGCGAATTCGACGAGTGATTGGCCGCGGCGGGAGCGGCTGCGCTTGGAACGCGGAATGACGGCGGCTTCCGGCATGGGTTGGGCACGATGTCGGGGTGGACCAGCAGGGCCGAACTAGGTGCGATTGACCCCCGGATGACGTGCGTCCCTCCTGATATGGAGCAGTACCTTAGTACCAGCGGTCGCCCCTGACTACCGGTTCCGATCGCCGTCGGTGACCGCAGTCACCGCACTTCGACCTGTCGCTGGGCACTGTTGGCCGGTGAGGTGCGGAGCGGTGCGAAAATAGATCCTAGGCCTGCAACCTTGCCACCTACCTGACAACGCTCGGTACACTCCCGACCGATGACCGAGCGCGTCCTCGTCCTTCCCCGCGACGCCGTGCCGGGCGGCTGCGACTTCCATGGCATCCGGCGCTGCCGACGAGGCGACGCTCGAGACGCTGCGCGAGGCCGTCGGCGGCGCGCGGTTGCTACCTCGACCGACCGGTCGCCGAGGAGGACTCGGCGTCGAAAGCAGCTGATTCCCGTACGTCGTCATGCGCGACTGGCGAGCGCGTCTTCCTGATGGAGCGCACCGATGCCGGTGGCGACGCGCGGCTCCACGGCAAGGCCAGCATCGGCGTCGGCGGTCATCTCAACCCGGTCGACGACGGCGACGATGCCCTCATGGCCGGCCTGCGGCGAGAGTGGGACGAGGAGCTTGTAGCCGGGTGGACGCCGGACTTCCGGCTCGTCGGCCTCCTGAACGACGACAGCAACCCGGTCGGCGCAGTTCACCTCGGCGTCGTCTTCACCGTCGAGGCCGATGGTCGCGCGGTCGACGTCCGCGAGCGCGAGAAGCTGACCGGCGCGTTCGTCGCGCCCGACGTCGTGCTGGCCGCCTGGGATCGGCTCGAGACGTGGTCGCAGCTGGTTGCCGCCGCCATCGGCCTCGGGCCGCCGCTTGGTCGCTGAGCGGGCATTCTGCCGCGGCGCCGATATACTCGATCCATGGTGAGACGGGGGCTTGCCGCCCTGAGCCTGGCGCTCGGAATCGTCTGCCTCGCCGCGCCCGTTGCGGCGGACGCCGACGAGATCGCGCGCATCGAGCTGACCGGCGTGATCGACCAGGTCAACGCCGCGTACGTGGAGGAGGCGCTGCGCGTCGCGGCGGACGACCAGAACGCGGCCGCACTGATCGTCGTCGACTCGCCCGGCGGGGAGCTGACGAGCATGGACCGGATCATCAAGGCCATCCTCGCCAGCGACGTTCCCGTGATCGCGTGGGTCGCGCCGGAGGGCGCGCGGGCCGGATCGGCGGCCACGTTCATCACCCTCGCCGCGCACGTCAACGCGATGGCACCGAACACGAACATCGGCGCGGCGTCGATCGTCGGCGGGGGCGGCGAGGAGCTCCCGGAGACGCTGGCGGCGAAGATCACGAACGACTCGGTCGCCCGCATCCGGTCGCTCGCGAACGAGCAGGCACGCAACGCGGACTGGGCCGAGTCGGCGGTGCGCGACGCGGCGAGCATCGACGCGAACGAGGCGGTGAGCATGGAGCCGCCGGTCGTCGACATCCTCGCCGCGACCACCGACGAGCTGTTCGCGGCCATCGACACCGGCGAGCGTCCCGACGGCCATCCCTACACGTTCGAGGGCGAGCCGCTGCCGCCGCTCTCCGGCCTGACGCTCGTCGACCTCGAGATGAACCCCGGCCAGGAGTTCCTCCACCTGCTGAGCGACCCGAACATCGCGTTCCTGCTGTTCACGATCGGCTTCTACGGGATCGTGGCCGAGCTGTTCCACCCGAACTTCTTCTCGGGCATCCTCGGCGCGATCGCGATCATCGTCGCGCTCATCGGCTCCAACGCGCTGCCGTTGAACGTGGGCGGCCTGCTGCTGGTGCTGGGCGGCATCGGCCTGCTGGCGCTCGAGGCGGTGGTGGCCAGCTACGGCCTGCTGACGGTCGGCGGGATCGTGGCGATCGTGCTCGGCGGGTTCGCGCTGTGGACTGGCGTGGAGCCGGGCGAGTTCGCCTTCGACGTGAGCGTCAGCCCGTGGGTGATCGCGATCATCGCGGTCGTCGGGGTGGCGTACGCCTGGATCCTCGTCCGGGCGCTGATGCAGATGCGCAAGGGCGGCGTGGCGAACGCGCCGGTGGCCGCGCTCGTCGGCGGATCGGCCATGGCACAGACGCTCATCGCCCCGACGGGGATCGCCTATGCTGGCGGCGAGAGCTGGTCTGCTCGCAGCCAGGATGCCGAGATCGGTGCGGGGACGCCACTTCGGGTAGTGGGGGTGGACGGGCTGGAGCTGATCGTCGAGCCGGCAGCCGCCGGCGATGGGGGACCAACGGAGGGTTAAGGCGCCATGGAAGACCTGATCGGACCGATCATCATCGCGATCGGGGTCGCGATCGGCCTGTGGCTGCTGTTCAGCATCGTCCACATCGTCCGCGAGTACGAGCGACTCGTCGTGTTCCTGTTCGGCCGCCTCCAGCCGGGCGCTCGTGGACCGGGCATCGTGCTGCTCATCCCCTTCGTCCAGCAGTCGGTGAAGGTCGACCTGCGCGAGCGCTTCCTCGAGGTGCCGCAGCAGACCTGCATCACGAAGGACAACGCCCCGATCAACATCGACTTCCTCGTCTACTCGAAGGTGTTCGACCCGATCCAGACCGTCACGGCGGTCACCGACTTCACCGGCGCCTCCCAGGCGCTGGCGGCGACGACGCTGCGCGCCGTCATCGGTGACATCCCGCTCGACGACGTGCTCGCCAAGCGCGAGGAGATCAACCACATCCTGCGCGCCAAGCTCGACGAGGTCACCGAGCGCTGGGGCGTGAAGATCACCAGCGTCGAGATCCGCGAGATCGTGCCGCCGCGCGACATCCAGGACGCGATGAACCGCCAGATGAGCGCCGAGCGCAACCGTCGCGCGGTGATCACCGAGTCGGAGGGCACGCGCCAGGCGACGATCAACGTGGCCGAGGGCGACAAGCAGTCGAACATCCTGCGCGCCGAGGGCGAGCGCCAGTCGCAGATCCTGCGGGCCGAGGGCTACGCCAACGCGCTCCAGACGATCTTCGGCGCGGCGCAGGGCGTCGACGCCAACACGATGTCGCTTCAGTACCTCGAGGCGATCAAGGCGCTCGCCGCCGGCGACAGCACGAAATGGATCGTGCCGATGGAGCTCTCGGAGCTGACCCGGCCGATCAGCCAGGCGATGCGCGAGCTGTCCGCCAACAGCGACGGCGGCTGACCGTCTCTCGGTGATCCGCCACATCCTGCGAGCCATCGGCCGCGTCGTCGGCCTGGTCGCCGGTACCTACCTCGCCTACGTCGCCGTGCGTGGGTCGCGGCTGCTCGTCAGCCCGGAGGTACGTCCGTTCGAGCCCGAGGAGGTCGGCTCTCCGGCCACGCCCGCCGACATCGGCCTCGAGTACGAGCCGGTCCGCTTCACGACCGACGACGGCGTCACCCTCTCCGGCTGGCTGGTCCCGGCTGCCCGGGACACGCGCACGGCGGTCGTCGTCCTGCACGGATTCAGCGGCAACCGCCTCGCCGAGTTGGCGGCCTTCGTGCCGTGGCTCCACGAGCGCCACCACGTTCTCCAGTTCGACTTCCGCGGGCACGGCGAGAGCGGGCCGGGCTGGGTGACGCTGGGCTCGCACGAGCGTCGCGACGTCGCCGCGGCGGTCGCGTTCATGCACTCGCGCGGCCTCGGGCCGATCGCGCTGTTCGGGGTGAGCATGGGCGCCGCGATCGGTATCGTCGCCGCGCCGGACCTGCCCGTCGCCGCGGTCGTTGCCGACTCGGCGTTCGCCGAGCTGCACCACCCGATCGGCAACCGGATGCGCGAGGCCGGCTACCCGCTGGCCGGACTCGGATCGCGGGCGATCGTGACCGCCGCCGCACTCCGCACGCGCTCGCGCCTGCCCGACGCGATCCGCCACGTCGCGCGACTCTCGCCGCGGGCCCTGCTGGTCATCGCGCCGAAGGAGGACCAGCTGATCAGCTGGCGCCAGGGGCTGCGACTGTACGAGGCGGCCGGCGAGCCGAAGGAGCTGCTGGTCGTGGAGGGCGCGGGGCATGCCGAGGCGTACGCGGTCGAGCCCGAGACGTATCGGCGCCGCGTGCTCGACTTCCTGGAGCGCCATCTCGGGTAGCGACCCGGGACCATTGGTGCATGGAGTCACCGCTCTTCGCGCGCATATACTCTGTGCCGATTCGCCCCGCATCGGTTCGTGAATGGCCACCAAGGTCCTGGTCGTCGACGACGACCTGAACATCCAGCGCGTCCTCGTGTTCACCCTCAAGCAGGAGGGGTACGAGGTGCACGTCGCGTCCGACGGGCAGGCCGGCGTCGAGATGGCCGCCAGCATCGTCCCGGACCTCATCCTCATGGACGTGGCGATGCCGATGCTCGACGGCTACGCCGCCACGCGGCAGATTCGTGCCTTGGAGACCGGCGCCAAGGTGCCGATCATCATGCTCACCGCCGAGGCCGACGTGGAGCAGCGTGTCCGTGGCCTGCGGGCCGGCGCGGACGACGACATCGTCAAACCGTTCCACCCGCTCGAGCTGATCGCGCGCATCAAGGCGCTCCTCGCGCGCTCGGGCAGCGGCCAGCAGAAGAAGTCGGCGGAGAAGGCCACGCTCGGGAAGCTGGCCTGCTTCTATCCGGCCAAGGGCGGGGTGGGCAACACGACGATCGCGATCAACACCGCCATCGCGCTCGCGTCGCGGCTGCGGCGCAAGACCGCGCTGTTCGACGCAAACCTCCAGTTCGGCGATATGCGCGTCTTCATGGACCTGAGCCTGAACTCCTCGTCGATCGTGAACGCCATCACCGAGCCGGCACTCGATGACGATCTGCTGAAGAAGCTGCTCGTCACCCACCACGGCGGCCTGGACCTCCTGCTGGCACCACCGAACCCGGAGTCGGCCGATATCGTCGCCGAGCGCCAGCGCACCGATCCGGCCTCGCTGACGAACATCCTCGGCCTCCTGCGCCGCTCGCACGACTACACGATCGTCGACATGGCCAAGGCGATCGACGACTTCAATCTCCAGCTCTTCGACGAGGCCGACATCATCTTCGTGGTCATGACCGCGGACCTGTCGTGCCTGAAGAACGTCCGCCTGGTGCTCGAGGTCATGGACTCGCTCGGCTACGAGCGCTCGAAGATCCAGCTGGTGCTGAACCGATCGAACGCGTACACCGGCATCAACGTCGACAACGCCGAGTCCGCGCTGGGACGCAAGATCGACTACCAGATCATCAACGAGTACCGCGGCGCGATCAGCGCCCTCAACTCCGGAGAGCCGTTCATGGCCTCGCGGCCCGATGGCCCGCTCGGCCAGAGCGTCAGCAAGTTCGCCCGCGAGGTCGACGCGATCTTCGCCGAAGCGGCGGTCCCGGTCCGCGTCTGAGACGTCGCGCTTCAGTAAGCCGGACATAACCGGCCGGTAATCGGCCATCCCTACGCTGGCGGAGCCGGTCGCCGCTGGTAGTAGGGAGGCGAGCAGGCGGGCGGCCGGCACTGCTCGAACCATCACCGACGTCGCCTCCCGCGAAGGGCGTGCACATGCTCGCGAACGCGCTGAGCGCTTCGATCGTCGGGGTCGACGGCGTGCCGGTGCGCGTCGAGGTCGACGTCTCGTTCGGCCTCCCGGGGCTGACGATCGTCGGCCTGGCCGGCAGCGCGGTGCTCGAGGCCCGCGAGCGTGTGCGCGCCGCACTTCGCAACTCCGGATTCGAGGTCCCCGCGCGCCGGATCACGGTCAACCTCGCGCCCGCCGACCTGCCGAAAGAGGGAACGGGCCACGACCTCGCCATGGCCGCCGCCATCCTCGTCGCCTCCGGCCAGCTCGAGGCCGATCTCGGACGCACCGCGCTCATCGGTGAGCTGGCACTCGACGGATCGCTGCGCCCGATCCCGGGCGCGATGGCGCTCGTCGCTGCGGCCCGCGGTGCCGGCATCAGCGAGGCGATCGTGCCGGCCGAGAACGGCCCGGAGAGCGTCGCGGTCGGCGGCGTCGTCGTGCGCCCGGCGGCGTGCTTCGGCGAGGTCGTGCGCCACTTCGCCGGGCTGAACAAGCTCGAGCCGCTCGCGCCCACCGCGGTCACCGCGGCAGCGGCGAAGCGCGAGGATGCCCCAGATCTCGCGTCGGTCATCGGCCAGGTGGTCGGCCGACGGGCGCTCGAGATCGCCGTAGCGGGTCGCCACAACCTCGCGTTCACCGGCCCGCCCGGCGTCGGCAAGACCCTCTTGGCGCGAGCCGGCGCGGGGCTCCTTCCGCCGCTCATGGAGGAGGAGGCGGCAGAGGTCAGCCGCATCCATTCCGTCGCGGGCGTGACCGATCCCCGAACGCCGGTCTCCCCGTGGCCGCCGTTCCGCGCTCCGCACCACACGATCTCGATGCAGGCCCTCGTCGGCGGAGGTCCGCGCGTCCGGCCCGGCGAGGCGAGCCTCGCGCATCGGGGCGTGCTTTTCCTCGACGAGACGCTCCAGTTCCGGACCGATGCGATCGACGCCCTGCGTGGGCCGATCGATGCCGGCACGGTGCTGATCGGGCGGGTGGATGGCGTGCTCGCCCTGCCCGCTCGGTTCATGCTGCTGGCGGCCTTCAATCCGTGCCCGTGCGGCTGGTTCGGCGTGGGCGGCCGCGAGTGCCGCTGCGAGGACGGCGCCCGCCGTCGCTACCAGGCTCGGCTGTCGGGACCGATGCGCGACCGGCTCGACCTCGTTGTCCCCCTCGACCCGACGGTCCGTGGACGGAGCACGTCGGAGACGACCGCCGCGGTGGCGGCACGGGTCGCGCGCGCCAGCGAAGCACAGCGTGCCCGGCAGGGACGGCCGAACGCCGAGCTCGGCCCGACCGACCTCGGCGCCGAACACGGATTCGGCGGCCCGATCCTGGACCTGCTGGAGCTGCGTGGACGGCAGATGGGCCTCTCCCTGCGCCGGCTGCACCGTGCGGCGCGCGTCGCCCGCACGATCGCCGACCTCGACGAGCGCAGCCACGTCGAGCGCGACCACCTCGACGAGGCGCTCCAGCATCGGCCGAAAGAGCTCGCCGCATGATCGGCGTCGGGCCCGGGCCGTCTCCGGCCGGTCGCGGCATGCGCGCCAGCGAGCGGGAGTGCTGGATCGCGTTGTCGCTGGTGCCGGGGATCGGTCCGGCTGGCTTCGCGCACCTCGTCGGACGCCACGGATCGGCCGCGGCGGCCTGGGATGCGGGTCCCGCCGGCCTCGATGGCATCGGTCGTCTCGGGTCCGGCGCGCAGGAGGGCCTGGCGGGCATGCGTCGCGACGGTCCGCGCGCCGTCGTCCGGCGGCTGGCCGAGCGCACCGCGGAGGCGGGCGGTCGGATCGTGACCGGCCTCGACGAGGACTACCCCGACGCGCTGCGCACGCTCGACCCGCGTCCACCGACCCTGTTCATCGCCGGTGATGGCACCGCGTTCGCGCGGCGCGCCGTCGCCATCGTCGGCACGCGCCGCGCCTCGGGGTACGGGCTGGCGACGGCGAACGATATCGGCAGCGAGCTGGCGCGGGCGGGGATCGTCGTCGTCTCGGGCCTGGCCCTGGGGATTGATGGCGCCGCGCACCTCGCAGCGGTGAGCGCCGGCGGTCGAACCATCGCGGTGCTGCCCTCCCCGCTGAACCGGATCTACCCGCCGCGCCACCGCGGGCTCGCACGCGAGATCGTTCGCGGCGGCGGAGCGCTTGTCAGCGAGGTGGCGATCGGCGCGCCGGTCGGGAAGCCGGACTTCGCGAGGCGCAACCGGATCATCGCCGGACTGTCGGAGGCGGTCGTCGTCGTCGAGGCGCCGGACAGGTCGGGCGCGCTGCTGACGGCGGCGGCGGCGATCAGCATCGGCCGCGAGCTGTACGCCGTGCCGGGGCAGATCGACGCGCAGGCGGCCCGCGGCTGCAACCGGCTGATCGCCGACGGCGACGCCGTGCTCGTGACGTCGGCGGGCGCGCTGCTGCGGCACATCGGCCTCGCGCAAGGCAAGCGACCCCCGGCGGTCAGCGCCCTGTCGGAGGTCGAGGGCCAGGTGCTGCGACGCCTCCTCGAGCGGAGCGGATCGATCGAGGAATTGGTTGACCGAGCGCACCAGCCGGCTGCCTCGGTGGCCGCCGCATTGACGCTGCTCGAGGCCCGTGGGCTCGTGAATACGTTCGGCGGAGCGACCTTTCACCCGACCCTGGGCGCGCGACGCCTCGCGGGGCTGGTGTGACACGTCTGGTACCCATGGGCTATGCTCCCGCGAGTACTCGACGCCGTCCGCGTGCCCACAAGGACGGTATGTAACCCCCATTGGAGTCTGTCTATTGCGTCCGATACGAACCGAGCGAGCGGCTTTGTCCGCCACCCCGTTCGCGTCGCTTGGCACATTGCTGAGCAGCCATCGAGCCATCACCCGCGTCTCGCTGGCAGCCCTTTCCTTCACCGTCATCGCCGCCCTCAGCCAGCAGCCCGCAGCCCAGGCGGGCCCCGAGGCGACACCGGTCACACCGGTATCGCTCCTCCCCGCGAGCGTCGGCATCGCCGTCGACACCCAGGCGCCGATCACGATCTCCTTCGAAGCCCCGATGGACACCACATCGGTGGAATCTGCCTTCCAGCTGCTGCCCGCCCAGCCGGTGCAGCTGTCGTGGAACGAGGAACTCACCGCGTTGACCGTCGCCCCCGAGCGGCAGTGGCGCACCGACGAGCGTTACCTCGTCGTCGTGGGCTCCGCATCGGATTTGGCCGATGGCACGAGCCTGCGCTCCGCGCAGCGATACTCGTTCACGACCGCGACCGCCCCGGCGGTGGTCGACTTCCAGGTGCACCTCGCCGGACCGGACCTGGCGGCCGCGAAGGCCGCAGCGGCAGCCAAGGAAGTCTCCGTGCGGAGCACCGTCATGGCCGCGGACTCCGGCGCTTCGGCCGGGAACGACGCGACCAGCCAGCCGATCGGCGCCGGCGCCACGAGCCAGCCGCCGACGAGCACCGCCACGGAGGTGAGCGCGGCGACGTCGATCTCGATCGACTTCAGCGTCCCGATGGACCGTGCCGACGTAGAGGAGGGCTTCGCGATCTTCCCGGAGGTCGACGGCTCGCTGAGCTGGAAGCACGGCAGCCTCGTCTTCACCCCCTCCGAGCGGCTGCATCCGGGGACGCGCTACACGATCAGCGTGATCGGCTCGCACGACCGCAACGGCAACGTGCTGGGCGGCGAGGGCAACTTCTCGTTCGTCGTGCAGTCCAGCGCCCAGCTGTCGAAAACCGGCCCGACCGCGAACGCCGCGGACGTCGAGCCGGCCAAGCTCACGATGTGGTTCACCCAGCCGATGGACCGCAAGGCCACGAGCAAGGCCCTGCGCGTCACCGACACCGCAAGCGGCTCGCATGTGGCCGGCAAGGCGACCTGGAACAAGGCGTCCACGCAGCTGAGCTTCACGCCGGACCAGCCCTTCGCCGCCGGCCGCACGTTCGAGGTCACGTTGGCCAAGGGCGGGCGCGACGCGGACGGCAACGGCGTCAAGATCAAGTGGTCGTTCAAGACGAAGGCGGCCCCGGTCGTCGTCCCCGTCGTTGCCCCCGCGCCGGCGCGAACGTCGGTCTCGACTCGCAGCACCACCGTGTCGGTGCCGCCCGCGGCTCCCGCCACGAGCCTGGCCGGCTACGCGCTGAACCAGGTGAACGCCGCGCGCGCGGCGTACGGCTTCGCCCCGCTGGTGCTCGACGCGAGCATCTCGGCCGTGGCCGCATCGCACGCCATGGACCAGGCCGTGAACGGCTACTTCAGCCACTACGGCCGGAACGGCAGCTCGCGCCAGTCGCGCTTGCAGGCCGGTGGCGTGAGCTTCGGATGGTCGGGGGAGAACCAGTGCTACCACGTCGGGATGAGCCAGCAGGCGACCCTCAACTGGTGCCACGGCCAATTCATGGCCGAGCCCTACCCGGGGCACTTCAACCACATCGCCAACATCCTCAACCCGAATGCGCGACGCATGGGCGTCGGCATCGCCACTGTCGGTGGCAAGACCGTGATCACCTGGAACTTCACCGACTGAGTCGGTGCGGCCGCGTCGCCGGCGGGCGGCGCGGCCATCGGTTCCGGCCCGCATCCATCATCGGCCCTCGCGCCTCGATCGCCGCACGGCGTCTCGGGCCGGGGGCCGGTGTACACTCCCTGACCGAATGACGCGGACCATGGAGGCGGACTGATGGCGAAGCC
Source organism: uncultured Chloroflexia bacterium (assembly GCA_963840145.1). GTDB lineage: Bacteria > Chloroflexota > Limnocylindria > QHBO01 > QHBO01 > JACDBZ01. The sequence goes on along the minus strand of CAWIXR010000004.1, from coordinate 307,869 downwards.
CCTCGTCATTGTCGAATCGCCGGCCAAGGCCCGGACGCTCGCGCGCCTGTTGGGCGACGAGTACCGCGTCGAGGCCAGCATCGGCCATGTCCGCGACCTCCCCGAGAACGCGAGCGAGGTCCCGGCCGAGATCAAGGACAAGGCGTGGGGCTCGATGGCCATCGACGTCGACAACGGCTTCCGGCCGTACTACGTGATCGCCCGCGACAAGGCCGGCCGCATCCGCGAGCTGCGCTCCGCGGTCAAGGACGCGCCGGAGGTCCTGCTGGCCACCGACCCCGACCGCGAGGGCGAATCGATCAGCTGGCACCTGCGCGAGGTCCTCAAGCCGCAGGTGCCGATCCGCCGCATCGTCTTCCACGAGATCACCGAGGAGGCGATCCGCGCGGCCATCGAGGACTCCCGCGACATCGACCTCAAGCTGGTCGACGCCCAGGAGAGCCGCCGCATCGTCGATCGGCTGTACGGCTACATGGTCTCGCCGGTGCTGTGGAAGAAGGTGCAGACCGGGCTCAGCGCCGGACGCGTGCAGAGCGTGGCCGTGCGGCTCGTCGTCGAGCGCGAGGAGGAGCGCGGCGCCTTCCGCAGCAGCGCCTACTGGGACCTCGAGGCTCGCCTGCGAAGCTCGGGAGTCGCCTTCGCAGCGCGGCTCGATCGCATCGCTGACGCGCGGGTGGCCAGCGGCCGCGACTTCGATGCCCTCGGGCGGCTGAAGTCCGAGGAGGTGCGCCGGCTCAGCGAGGCCTCCGCCCGCCGGCTGGCCGAGGCGCTGCCGGAAGCGCTGCCGTGGCGCGTCACCGCCGTCGACGAGCGGCCGGGGACGCAGCGGCCCTCGCCGCCGTTCACGACCTCGACGCTCCAGCAGGAGGCGAACCGCAAGCTCGGCTTCTCCGCCGACCGCACGATGAGCGCCGCGCAGCGCCTCTTCACCGAGGGCCTCATCAGCTACCACCGTACCGACTCGACGACGCTGAGCGAGCGGGCACTGGGTGAGGCCGCCGTCGCCATCCGCGACCTCTACGGGCAGCAGTTCCACAGCGGTCCGCGCCAGTACCGCACGAAGGTGAAGAACGCCCAGGAGGCCCACGAGGCGATCCGGCCGACGAACTTCGGCCAACCGCCGTCCACGGTTCAGCGCCTCGGCCCCGACGAGCAGCGCCTCTACGATCTCGTCTGGAAGCGCGCGGTGGCCTCGCAGATGGCCGATGCCCGCGTGCTGCGCACGAGCCTCGAGATCACCGCGGAGGGTCCGGACGGGCCGGCCGTCTTCACCGCGTCTGGCAAGGCGATCCAGTTCGCCGGCTTCCTGCGCGCCTACGTCGAGGGCTCCGACGATCCGGCCGCCGAGCTGGGTGACCAGGAGACGGTGCTGCCGAAGCTCAGCGTCGGCGACCTCGTGACCGCCGACGGGCCGCTCGCGCTCGAGTCGGTCGTCCCGCAGGGGCACGAGACGGTGCCGCCGGCGCGCTATACCGATGCGTCCCTCGTGAAGCGGCTCGAGGACGACGGCATCGGCCGCCCCTCGACGTACGCGTCGATCATCTCGACGATCGAGCGCCGCGGCTACGTCTGGCGCCAGGGCAAGGCGCTCGTGCCGAGCTTCACCGCCTACGCCGTCACGCGGCTGCTCAAGGAGCACTTCGCCGCGCTCGTCGAGCTCGGCTTCACCGGGCTGATCGAGGAGGGCCTCGACGAGATCAGCAAGGGAGAGCGCGACCGCAACGAGTTCCTCGAGACGTTCTACCGCGGTGGCCGCCAGTGGCCGGGCCTCATGCACCTCGTCGAGAACGAGGCTCAGATCGACTACCCGGTCATCGGCCTCGGCGAGCATCCCGAGGGCGGGACGCCGGTCGTCGTGCGCATCGGCCGCTTCGGCCCGTACGTGCAGCTCGGGGAGGGCGACGAGGCGAAGACCGCGTCGATCCCCGACGACACGCCGCCGGCGGACCTGACGCTCGAGCGCGCGATCGCGCTCGTGGAGGCGCGTGCCAAGGGCCCGGACCAGCTCGGCACCGATCCGGCGACCGGGCTGCCGATCTACCTGATGACCGGCCGCTTCGGCCCGTACGTGCAGCTCGGCGAGACCCCGGAGCGGGGGAGCACCGAGAAGCCGCGCCGCGCCTCGCTCACCCGCGACGACGATCCCGGCCACGATCACCGAGGCGCGCGCCCTCGAGCTGCTCGCGCTGCCGCGCCTCGTCGGCCGCGATCCGGACACCGGTGAGGAGATCGTGTCGAACTTCGGGCGCTACGGGCCGTACGTGAAGCGCGGCGACGACTTCCGATCGCTGTCGAGCGACGCCGAGGTCTTCAGCGTGACCCTCGACGAGGCGGTCGAGCTGTTCCGGCAGGAGAAGCCGTCGCGTCGCGGCGGCAGCCGCAAGGTGCTCCGCGAGCTCGGCCCGCACCCGGAGTCTGGCGAGGCCGTCCGCCTGCTCGAGGGCCGATACGGCCCGTACGTCACCGACGGCACGACGAACGCCTCGCTGCCGAAGGAGCTGGACAGCGACGCGGTGACGCTCGACGCGGCGGTCGGGCTGCTGAAGGCCCGCGAGGGCGCCAAGCCGCGCGGGCGCGGGCGAACGACGAAGCGATCCGGATCGGGGCGGCGAAGCACGAAGCGCACGGCCGCCGGCGAGCGCGGTGACTGAGGCCGTCCGAACGCAGCTGCCGCCGGACGCGAGGCGAGCGGTCGAAGCCTTCCTCGAGTCGCTGGCCGGGCGCAACGCGTCGCCGGGCACGATCATCGAGTACCGGCGCCACACCACCGAGTTCCTCGCCTTCCTCGACGCGCGCGGGGTGGGCTGGACCGATCCGGACCGCGCCACGATCCGCGCCTACCTCTCCGGCCTCGCCGATCGCGACCTCGCAGCCAGCTCGGTGGCCGGCCGCCTCGCCGCGGTGCGGTCCCTCTATCGCCACGCGCTCCGCAATGGCCGGATCGAGACCGATCCGCTCGCCGGCGTCCGCGCGCCACGCCGCCCGTCGCGGTTGCCGCGGGTCTTGTCGGTGGACGAGGCCGCCTCGCTCGTCACCGCGCCGCGGCGCCTGCGGTCCCGCGACGAGGCACTCGCCCGTCGCGACGCCGCGATGCTCGAGCTGCTCTATGCGACCGGCATGCGGATCAGCGAGCTCGCCGGCCTGACGCTCGACAGGCTGGACCTCGACAGAGGACGGCTGCGGGTGATCGGCAAGGGCAACAAGGAGCGTCAGCTGCTGTTCGGCGCACCGGCGGCGGCCGCCCTGCGCGGGTATCTCTCGGAGGGCCGCCCGGTGCTCGCCGCGCGCGCCGACAACACGACGAGCGCGGTCTTCCTCAACGCCGCCGGTGCGCCGCTGAGCGCGCGCGGAGCGCGCGGGATCCTCGACCGCTGGGTGCAGGCGGCGGGCTCCCCGAAGCGGACGAGCCCGCACACGCTGCGCCACTCGTTCGCGACGCACCTGCTCGAGGGCGGGGCCGACCTGCGCGTCGTGCAGGAGCTGCTCGGCCACGCCAACCTGCAGACGACCCAGGTCTACACCCACCTCTCCGATGCCGCCCTGCGCAGCGCCTATCGCGAGGCGCATCCGCGCGCCGGGCGATCCGGCAGCGGGCGGGCGGGACGGTGACGCGGGGCGACGCGCCCGCCGGGCCGACACCGAACCCACCACCCGAGCGCGAGAGCATCTCGGTCGGTCGGGTGCTCGTCACCGCCAGCCTGATCCTCACCGCGGCGGCGCTGGCGAGCCGGATCCTGGGCTGGTTCCGGCTGCTCGTCATCGGCTCGCAGTTCGGGGCCAGCAGCGAGCTCGACGCCTACTTCGCCGCCTTCCGCATCCCGGACCTGATCTTCCAGCTCGTCGTGGCCGGCGCGCTGAGCGCGGCGCTGATCCCGGTCTTCAGCAGCTACCGCGCCCGAGGCGACGAGGTCGAGGCGTGGAAGCTCGCGAGCAGCGTCATCAACCTCGTGCTCATCGCGCTCGTCGTGCTGAGCGGGCTGATGGCGATCTTCGCGCCGGTCTTCGTGCCGCTCGTCGCGCCCGGCTTCGACGCGCCGACCACCGAGCTCACGGTCCGCCTGACGCAGATCATGCTGATCAGCCCGGTGCTGATCGGCATGGGGGCGGTGGTCAGCGGCCTCCTCAACAGCTACCAGCAGTTCACGATCCCATCGCTGGCGCCGCTGGCCTACAACCTCGTGATCATCGGTGCGGCGATCTTCCTGGCGCCGATCATGGGCATCGAGGGCCTGGCGGTCGGCGTCGTCATCGGCTCTGCGGCCCACCTGGCCATCCAGCTGCCGAGCCTGGCGCGCGTCGGGCATCGCTACCAGCTCAGCGTCAACCTCGACCATCCGGGCGTGCGCAGGGTGGCCCGCCTGATGGGCCCGCGCTTCTTCGGCCTCGCCGCCGGCCAGCTGAACTTCCTCGTCAGCACGATCCTCGCCTCCGGGCTCGCGGCGGGCAGCCTGACGACGTACAACTACGCGTTCCAGCTCAGCCAGCTGCCGGTCGGGATCATCGGCGTGAGCGTCGCGATCGCCCTCTTCCCGACGATGAGCCAGGACGCCGCGCTCGGGCGGGTCGGCGAGATCCGGCGGCAGGTCGCGGGGGCGGTGCGCGTCCTCATCTTCGTCGCCGCGCCGCTGATGGCGGTGATGATCGTCCTGCGTGAGCCGGTGACGGCGGTCTTCTACCAGTACGGCCTCTTCAGCCAGGAGGCGGCGGAGCAGACGGCGAGCGCCCTCGCCTGGTTCGCCATCGGCCTCATCGGCCACATCGTCGTGCACGTCCTGGCGCGCGCCTTCTACGCGATGCAGGACACCCGAACGCCGGTGACCTGGGCGATCGTCGCGGTCGGGGTCAACGTCCCGCTGATGATCCTGCTGGTCGGGCCGATGGGCGTCGAGGGCCTGGCCCTGGCTCTCTCGATCAGCGCCCTGATCGAGGTGACCGGGCTGCTGTGGAGCCTGCGGACCCGGCTGGAGGGCATCGAGGGCCGATCGATCGCCTGGTCGCTGGTGCGCGCCCTGCTTGCCTCATTCGTCGCCGGTCTGGTGATGGCCGGCGGGCTCGCGCTCTTCGACCTGGTGCTCCCGGAGGCCCTCGCCGATCCCATTGGGCGGCTGTTTGCTCTGCTCGTGCTCTCCGCGGCCGGGGCGGCTGTCTTCGTGCTCGTCGCCGGCCTGCTGCGCTCGCCGGAGCTGCGTCAGCTGCGCGACGCGGTCTGGCGACGGAGGTCGGCCGTCTGATGCAGCTTCGCCCCGCGACCGATGCGGACGCATCCGCCTGGTCCGCCTTCCTGGCCGGAACCGATGCCGGCGACTTCCTGCACGCCTGGGCCTGGGCCGATGTCGCCGCCTTCGACGGGCAGCCGCAGCGCCGCTTCGTGCTCACCGACGACGACGGCGCGATCGTCGCCCTCGTTGCCGCACAGGCGCGCCGGGTCTTTGGTGGCCGCGAGTTCTGGTACGTGCCCCACGGCCCGGTCCTCGACTACGGCGACCCGCGGGCGGGGGAGCGGCTGCGGGCGCTCGTCATCGGCCTGCGCGAGGTGGCGCGCCGGCATCGGGCCATTGCCGTCAAGCTCGAGCCGCGGCTGGAGGCCGGCGATCCGTCGGTGGCCGCCTTCGAGAGACGCGGGCTGCGACGCACGGACGAGTCGCTCCAGGTGCCGCACTCCCGGATCGTCGAGCTGGTCGACGACGAGGCGCTGATGGCCGGCTTCGACAAGGACACGCGCTACTCGGTGCGTCGCGCCGAGCGCGAGGGCGTGCAGGTGACGGTCGTCGAGGACGCGAGCGAGCGTGCGATCGACGACCTCCATGCGCTCGTGGCCGAGACCCAGGCGCGGGCCGGATTCCCGCTGCCACCGCTCGAGCGCTACCGGGTCGCCTGGCGCGCATTGGCCTCGGCCGGCACGGCGGCGATCCTCGAGGCGCGACTCGACGGCGCGCTGCTTGCGTCGGGGATGGTCGTGGTCACCGGGGATCGGTCGTTCTACCTGTTCAGCGGCTCGCGGCGCGAAGAGCGCGGTGAGCCGAAGCGGTACGCCAGCTACGCGCTGCAGTGGGCGATGATGCAGCTGGCTCGCTCGCGGGGAGCCAGGCACCACGACCTGTGGGGCGTGGCGCCCGCCGACGCCGGCCCCGACCACCCGTGGCACGGCGTCGGCCTGTTCAAGAAGGGCTTCGGCGGCCGCGAGGTGCACTGGGCGGGGTCGTGGGACCTCGTCGTCGACCCGACGCTCTACCGGCTGCGAGCCGCAACGGGCATCGCGCGCGGCTGGCTGCGAGCATTGCGCCGATGAAGATGGGATTCGGTGCCGTCACCGACCTGATCGGCCCCGACAAGGTCGTCGGCATCCCCGTCGGCGAGGTCACGGGCCTCGCGTACGACTCGCGTCGCGTGACTCCGGGCGCCCTCTTCTTCGCCGTCCCGGGGGTGCACGTCGACGGGCACGACTACGTCGCTGAGGCAACGGCGAACGGTGCGGTCGGGCTCGTGGTCGAGCGGGAGCTGGCGGACGCATCGGTCCCGCAGCTCCTGGTGCCGAACAGCCGGCATGCGCTGGCGGACGCCTCGGACGGGTGGTTCGGGCGGCCGAGCGAGCGGCTGACGGTGATCGGCGTGACCGGCACCGACGGCAAGTCGACCGTCACCGCCCTGGCCGCAGAGATGCTGCGCGACAGCGGGCGCTTCAACCCGGGGCAGATCGGGACGGTGTCGGTGGGCGTCGGCGACCGGATTGAGCCGAACGACGACCGCAGCACGACCCCGGAGGCGCTCGAGCTCCAGGAGCTGCTGGCGCAGATGGTCGCCGCCGGCAACGACAGCGTGGTCATGGAGGCGACGTCGCACGGCCTGGCGCTGGGCCGGACGCGCAACTGCCGCTTCGACGTCGGGGTGGTGACGACGGTGACGAGCGAGCATCTCGAGTTCCACGGAACGGTCGAGAGCTACCGTGCCGCGAAGGCGAAGCTGGTCGAGGAGGCGCCGATCACCATCCTCAATGCCGATGACGCCAGTTGCTCCTACTTCCGCGAGCGAGCCCGAGACCGGGTGATCACCTACGCGATCGACGCCGATGCGGACCTGCGCGCGAACGGCCTCGAGGCCGATGCGAGCGGCACGACGTTCGTCCTCTCCTCACCCGGCTGGACCGGCCCGGTCCGCTTCGCGATGCCAGGGCGGTTCAACGTCTCGAACGCCCTCGCGGTGCTGGCGGTCGGGGATGCGCTCGGCCTCGACCTCGAGCGCGCGGCTGAGTCCCTGTCGCGAACCGCCGGCGTGGCGGGTCGGATGGACCGGATCGACGCCGGCCAGCCGTTCACCCTGATCGTCGACTACGCCCACACCGCCGACGCGCTGCACAAGATGCTCGCGACGCTGCGGCCGCTGACGCGCGGCCGGCTGATCGTCGTCTTCGGGTCGGCCGGGGAGCGCGATCCCACGAAGCGGGCGCCGATGGGCCGCGTGGCGGCCACCGATGCGGACCTCGTCGTCGTCACCGACGAGGACCCGCGCCTCGAGGACCCACGGGAGATCAACGAGGCCATTGCCGCGGGCGCACGCGAGGCCGGTGCCGTCGACGGGGAGCGGCTGTGGGTCATCGACGATCGGCGCGAGGCGATCGCCCACGCCATCGGCCTCGCACGGGAGGGCGATCTCATTCTCCTCGCCGGCAAGGGCCACGAGACGAGCATCTTCTACGGCGGCGAGAAGCTGCCATGGGACGACCGCGTCGTCGCTCGCGAGGCGTTGGCCGCGGCGGGGTGGCGCTCGTGACCGACCTTCGAGCGTGGCGCGTCACCGATCCGGCGGCCTGGAACGCGTTCGTCGAGGCCGCGCCGTACCACGCCTTCCCGCAGCTGTGGGAGTGGGGCGAGGTCCGCGCGATGGGCGGCTGGCGGCCCCTGCGCCTGGCGATCGGCCCGTCGCACGACGAACCGGTGGCCGGGGCCCAGCTGCTCCTGCGCTCGATCCCACTGCTCGGCTGGCACCTGGCCTACGTGGCGCGCGGCCCGGTCGGTGAACTGGACGACCCCGCCATCCGCGATGGCCTGCTGGCGGCGCTGCGCGCGCTCGGACGCGAGGAGCGGATCGCGACCGTCCGCGCCGACCCCGAAGCCGGGCCCTCCACGGCCTACGGGCAGGCACTGCTGGCTGACCCCTGGCGCGCGGCGCCGAAGGTGCAGCCGCCGACGACCCGCGTCCTCGACCTCACCGTCGGCGAGGAGGCACTGCGAGCCGACCTGAAGCGCAAGCATCGGCAGTACGTGAACAAGGCCGAGCGTGGTGGCGTGACGATCGAGCGCTTCGACGGCTCGACGCCGGCGGACGTCATCGGTCCGGCGCTGGCGGACTTCAACCGGATCTATCGGTCCACCGCGGAGCGCGCGGGCTTCGTGGCACGCCAACCGTTCTACTACGAGCGCGTCTGGTCGCTGTTCGCGCCAACCGGCCGGGTGCGGCTGTCGTTCGCACTGCTCGACGGCAAGCGGGTGGCGACGATCTATCACTTCACCTGCGGCGACCGCGCGGTCGAGGCCTACGGCGGCATGACCGATGCCGGCGCCGACGCCCGCGCCAACTACCTGCTGAAGTGGGACGCGATCGCCGGCTTCGCGCGCGAGGGCTTCGCTGTCTACGACTTCTGGGGCCTCGCCACCGGCGGCATCCGCCAGTTCAAGGAGGGCTTCGGCGGCCGCGAGATCGAGTACGTCGGCGCGCGCGACCTCGCGCTGCGCGCACCGATCGACGCCGCCCTGCGCGTCGCGATCCCGGCCTACGGCCTCGCCCAGCGCGCCCGGCTGCGGGTCCTTGGCCGAGGCGGCGGACAGCCCGCCGAGAACGCCTGACATGACCGATCCGGCGCTGCTCCATCCGGCGGTCTGGGCGGCACTGGACTCACTCGGAATGCCGTTCGAGGTCATGGAATGCGACCCCGCACTGGCCGATACCGCTGCCTTCGTCGCCGCCTACGGCGTGCCGCTCGATCGGTCCGCGAACACGATCGTCGTGGCATCGAAGGGCGCGGAGCCGACGTACGTCGCCTGCGTCGTGCTGGCGACGACCTCGCTGGACGTGAACAACGTCGTGCGTCGCGAGATGGGCGCGCGCAAGGCGTCGTTCGCCGCCGCGGATCCCGTGCGCGAGCTGACCGGCATGGAGATCGGCGGCGTCACGCCGTTCGGGCTGCCTCCCGACCTCCCGGTCCTCGTCGACGCGCGCGTGATGGAGCCGGGTTGGGTCGTGCTCGGCGGCGGCAACCGGTCGTCGAAGCTGCGCGTGGCGCCGGCTGCGTTGCGCGGCGTGCCATCGATGCGCATCGTCGAGGGCCTCGCGGTCCAGCGACGCTGACCATCGGCCAGCCAGGTGCGGCCGCGGCAACTAACGACGAACTTCACGCCCCTCGTGCGCCATGAGTTGCGTGTGCGGCAACGGACGACCACGGACGCTCCAAGTCTGGGCCGTTCTTCGTGGATAGTTGCTCCCCCCCGCAGACGAACCTCAAGCCCACGCCACTGCACGCAGGAGTCGAGAGTGGCGCGTGCTAGCATCACGCTCCCATGGCGCAGCTCGCTCGATTCTCGCCTGCCGCCGTCGTGCAGAGGATCACGCGCGGCGGTGAGGCGCTGGGCGAGCCCCCGCGCACGATCGACGAGATCGTCGAGGAGGCCACCCGCCATCGGCCGAACCTGAACGCGCCGCTGGTGCGCCGCGCGTACGAGACGGCCGTAGCCGCGCACGAAGGGCAGCTGCGAAGCTCCGGTGAGCCGTACGTGACGCACCCGGTGGCGGTGACGTACTACCTCGCCACGCTCCAGATGGACGACGAGACGCTGGCGGCGGCGCTCCTCCACGACGTCCCCGAGGACACCGACTTTACGATCGCCGATCTCGAGAAGAGCTTCGGCCGTGAGGTGGCGCGCCTGGTCGACGGCGTCACGAAGCTCAGCAAGTTCGGCAGTGCCCGGACGATGGAGGAGCAGCAGGCCGAGAACATCCGAAAGATGTTCATGGCCATGGCCGAGGACGTGCGGGTCGTGATCATCAAGCTCGCCGATCGGCTGCACAACATGCGCACCCTCGAGCACCTCCCGCCGGACAAGCAGCAGCGCATCGCGCGCCAGACGATGGAGATCTACGCCCCGCTGGCGCATCGGCTCGGCATGTGGCAGATCAAGTGGGAGCTCGAGGACCTCGCCTTCAAGTACACCGAGCCGGAGAGGTACCGCCAGCTGGTCGAGATCCTGTCCGATCAGCGCCGAGCGAGAGAAGGCTTCGTCAACAAGAGCATCGGCATCCTGCGCAAGGAGCTCGAGAAGGTCGAGATCAAGGCGGAGATCAGTGGCCGACCGAAGCACCTCTACTCGATCTCCAAGAAGATGGAGCGCAAGGGTGCCGAGTTCACCGAGATCTACGACCTGAACGCCATTCGCGTCCTCGTGGACGATGTCAAGGACTGCTACGCGGCCCTCGGCATCGTTCATTCGCTGTGGCGCCCGGTGCCGGGGCAGTTCGACGACTACATCGCCATGCCGAAGGCGAACATGTACCAGTCGCTGCACACCGCCGTCATCGGCCCGGAGGCAAAGCCGCTCGAGGTGCAGATCCGGACCTACCGGATGCACGAGGTCGCCGAGGCGGGCATCGCTGCGCACTGGCGCTACAAGGAAGGCAGCCGCGGCGACCGCAAGTACGACGAGAAGCTGGCCTGGGTCCGCAACCTCATGGACTGGCAGCGCGAGGTCACCGATCCCCAGGAGTTCGTCGAGGGCCTGAAGCTCGACGTCTTCCAGGACCAGGTCTTCGTCTTCACCCCGAAGGGCGACGTCAAGGACCTTCCGCGCGACGCGACCCCGCTCGACTTCGCCTACCGCATCCATACCGATGTCGGCCACCGAACCATCGGCGCCAAGGTCAACAACCGGCTGGTGCCGCTCGACTACCGGCTTCGCAACGGCGACATCGTCGAGATCGTGACCACCAAGGCCGCCCACGGGCCGAGCCGGGACTGGCTGAACATCGTCCGCACCTCGCACGCGCGCGAGAAGATCCGCGCCTGGTTCAAGCGACAGCAGCGCGACGAGAACATCGCGCAGGGCAAGGACCTGCTCGACCGCGAGCTGCGGCGGCTGGCCCACGAGACGCTTGCGGGGATCGATGCGGCCAAGCTCCAGGAGATCGCCGCGCAGTACAAGCTGAAGGAGATGGACGACTTCTACGCCGCCATCGGCTATGGAGCCATCAGCAGCGCGTCCGTGGTCAGCAAGCTCGAGATCCACGACGACGCGGCGATCACGCTGCCCGAGATGGCGCCACCGGCCGCGCCGTCCACGACCGGCGTCAAGGTCAAGGGCGTCGGCGACCTGCTCGTGCGCTTCGCGAAGTGCTGCTCACCGATCCCCGGCGACGACATCACCGGCTACGTCACCCGAGGCAAGGGCGTGACGGTGCACCGGGCGTCGTGCCCGTCGGTCCTGTCGGAGCGGGACATCGAGCGGCTCATCGACGTGGAGTGGGAGCTCGTCGGCCAGCAGACGTATCCGATCACCGTGCGGATCTCGGCCCTGGATCGGCCTGGGCTGCTGAACGAGATCACGAACGTCGTGGCCGAGTACAAGGTGAACATCGTGGCCGCCTCGGTGGCGACCCATCCCGACGGCACCGCCGCCATCACCGCGACCTTCAAGGTCACCTCGTTGCAGCAGCTGGCCAAGGTGCTGTCGAAGATCGAGCGGTTGCGCGACATCACCTCGGTCACCCGCGAGGCGCGCTAGTCGCTTGCGGCGGTGCGCGCGTATATATGTATATACGCCGGCGCGAGATTGCCGCGCTACACTTCGCCGATGAAGGGCGATCGCGTCGAGGCCGTCGTCGACACCGGCCAGGGCGGCACCCAGACCTTCGAGATCACCGCGACCCGCGCCGGACGCCGCATCGAGGTGACGACGGCGCGCGGGATCGTAGAGGTGTCCGAGGTCACGCGATCCGGCACGCCGGTGCGCACCGGTCGCTTCATGCAGAGCCGGCTCGTCGCCCTCGTCGAGCATCCCGCGCACGAGGAATCGAGCGAGCGGCCGGTCGAGGTGTCCACGCGCCGCCGCATGGGCAGTCGCACGAGCGAGTGACCGAAGTCCCGATCGAGCGCGTCCGGCGCTTCTGCCTCTCCTGGCCAGACGTCACCGAGCGGCTCAGCCATGGTGAGCCGACCTGGTTCCATCGCGACAAGCGCAGCTTCGCCACCGGCGCCGATCATCACCACGACGACCGCGTCGCCGTCTGGCTGGCCGCGCCGCCCGGCGCCCGCGACCCGCTGGTCGAGGCGGAGCCCGAACGGTATTTCGTGCCGCCGTACGTCGGGCACCGCGGCTGGATCGGCGTCTACCTCGACGTGGACGTCGACTGGGAGCGGGTCGAGGAGCTCATCGGCAACGCGTACCACACCATCGCCACACCGGGCCGATAGACTCGCAACCGATGGCCAACAAGATCGCCGCGCCGCGCGGCACGCGCGACCTGCTGCCGCCCGACACGCTCGCCTGGGAGCACGTCGAGGCCGTCGCCCGCGACCTGAGCCGCCGGTACGCCTTCGAGCGCATCGACATCCCGCTCTTCGAGCGCGTCGAGCTCTTCGCGCGCGGCCTCGGCGAGTCCAGCGACGCCGTCGACAAGGAGATGTTCCGCGTCGGCGGGGCATCGGGCAGCGAGGAGGAACGCTCCGAGTGGGCGCTGCGCCCTGAGCCGACTGCCGGGATCGTGCGCGCCTTCATCGAGCACGGGCTGCATGTGCGGCCGGGACCGCTGCGGCTGTGGCTCATCGGTCCGATGTTCCGCTACGACCGGCCGCAGGCCGGGCGCTATCGGCAGTTCAGCCAGTGGGACGTCGAGGTCATCGGCGATGCCGGACCGGCCGTCGATGCGGAGCTGATCGAGCTGGCGACCCGGTTCTTCGGTGAGGTCGGCCTGACCGATGTCGTTGCCCACGTGAACTCCATCGGCGACGCCGTTTGCCGGCCGGGCTACCGCCACGCGCTGGTCGACTACTTCAGCGCGAACCTCGAGCGCCTGACCGATGACTCCCGCCGGCGCCTGGAGGTCAACCCGCTGCGCGTCCTCGACGACAAGGCGCTGGCTCCAGACCTGGCCGATGGCGCGCCGAAGAGCGCCGACCACCTGTGCGACCCCTGCCGCGCGCACTTCCGCGCCGTGCTCGACCTGCTCGATGCGATGGGCGTACGCCATGTCATCGACCATCGCCTCGTGCGCGGCCTCGACTACTACACGCGCACCACGTTCGAGTTCTTCGTCGCCGGACGCGAGGGCCAGCAGGACGCGCTCGGCGGCGGCGGCCGCTACGACGGCCTCGCCGAACTGCTCGGCGGCCGTCCGACGCCGGGGATCGGGTTCGGGATCGGCCTTGACCGGACGGTTCTCGCCTTGGAAGCGCAGGGCGTGACCGCGCCGGCTGGGCCGCCGCTGGTCGCGGTGCTCGGGACTGGTGACGACCATGCCGATCGGCTGCGGGTGGCGGGAGAGCTGCGCTCCGCCGGCCTCAGCGTCCGAGCCGACACCAGCGACCGCAAGCTCGGGAAGCAGCTCGAGGCCGCCTCGAAGGCCGGCGCACGCTGGGCGGTCATCGTTGGCGAGGAGCTCGTGCGCGGCGAGGTCGCTCTCAAGGACCTGGAGGCGTCAGACCAGCGAACTGTCGCCGTGAGCGAGGTCGCCGCCGCCGTCGGGGCGTGACGGCTACCATCACGCTCCCATGAGCACGACCTTCCGTAGCCATACCTGTGGCGAGTTGCGCGCCGAGCATGTCGGCCAGCGCGTGACGCTCGCCGGATGGGTGCATCGGCGCAGGGACCACGGGCATCTCGCCTTCTTCGACCTGCGAGACCGAGACGGGATCACGCAGGTCGTGACGAGCGCGGAAGAGGGCGCAGAGGCGCACGCGAACGGCGAACCGGCGCGGAACGAGTGGGTCGTGCAGGTCGAGGGTACCGTGCGGCATCGGCCTGAAGGCACGACGAACGCCGAGCTGGCGACGGGCGAGGTCGAGGTCGCGGTCGATCGGTTCGAGGTGCTGAACCCGAGCAAGGTGCCGCCCTTCTACATCAACGAGGAGCAGCCGGGGCTGGACGAGAGCCTGCGCCTCAAGCATCGGTATCTCGACCTGCGCCGGCCGAAGATGCAGGAGCGGATGCTCATGCGCGCGCGCCTGGCGAGCAGCATCCGGCGCGCGCTCGAGGACGAGGGCTTCGTCGAGATCGAGACGCCGACCCTGATCCGTTCAACGCCGGAGGGGGCGCGCGACTTCGTCGTCCCGTCTCGCCTTCGTCCGGGCGAGTTCTTCGCGCTCCCGCAATCGCCGCAGCAGCTCAAGCAGCTGCTCATGGTCGCCGGCTACGACCGCTACTACCAGCTCGCCCACGCCTATCGTGACGAGGACCTGCGCGGCGACCGCCAGCCGGAGCACACCCAGGTCGACATCGAGATGAGCTTCGTGACCGAGGAGGACGTCATCTCGACCGTCGAGCGCGTGGTCACGCGGGTCGCCGAGGAGGTGCTTCCCGAGCGGCCGATCCTGTCGAAGCCCTTCCCGCGGCTGACCTACGCGGAGGCCATGGACCGATATGGATCCGACAAGCCCGACATCCGCTTCGAGATGGAGCTCGTCAAGCTCAACGACGCCGTCTCCGGCGTGGACTTCCGCGTCTTCTCGGAGCCGATCGCCGCAGGCGGCGCCGTCTTCGCCATCACCGCCCCGGGCTGCGCGGACTACTCGCGCAAGCAGCTCGACGAGCTGATCGACCTCGCCAAGCGCCACGGCGCGAAGGGGCTCGTGCACCTGGCGGTGCAGGCCGATGGTTCACTGCACGGTCCGGCGGCCAAGTTCCTGGAAGGGCGGGAAGTCGGGCTGCTGACGGCGACGGGGGCCGGACAGGGCGACCTGTTGCTGATCGTGGCCGATGCGGACCGGGTCGCCGCGGCCGAGGCGCTCGGCCACGTGCGCCTGGCGATGGGGGATCGGCTGGGACTGCGCCAGCCCGGCGTGCTCTCCTACGTCTGGGTCCACCGCTTCCCGATGTTCGCCTGGGTTGAAGAGGAGAAGCGCTGGGACGCCACCCACAACCCTTTCAGTGCGCCGGTCCCCGAGGACCTGCCGCTGCTCGACACCGATCCCGGCGCGGTCCGCGCCCAGCAGTACGACCTGGCGCTCAACGGTTGGGAGGCCGGCGGCGGATCGGTCCGGATCCACCAGCGGCCGCTGCTCGAGAAGGCGTTCGCGCTCATGGGCCACACCGTCGAGGGCATGCGGGACGAGTTCGGCGCGCTGCTCGACGCCCTCGAGTACGGGGCGCCGCCGCACGGCGGGATCGCCATCGGCCTGGACCGATGGGCCGCGCTCTACGCCGAGGTCGACAACATCCGCGAGGTGATGGCGTTCCCGAAGACGCAGTCCGGCGGCGACCTGATGATGGGCGCCCCCTCACCGATCGCGCCGCAGCAGCTGGATGAGCTGCACCTGCGGATCGTCGAGGAAGACGGCGACTAGCCCGGGCTCGGTCCCGGCCCCTCCGCAACCCATGGCGAGCTTCCGGCGTTCTGGCGGCATGAGACGCTCGGTCAGCGGCCTCCTCTCGGCCGCGCTGTTGTCGGGTTGCGGGATCGGTCTCATGCCGACGTCGGTCGGCGTGCCGGAGAATCCAGCCGCGGAGATGCGCCCCGACCTCATCGTCGCCGAGCCGTCCGAGATCGAGCCTGGCGATCTGGTCGCCCTCTCGTTCCCGGACGAGACCGCCCGCGGCATCCTCTTCACGCTCGATCGTGAGGCGCCCGACGGATGGCGCACGCTCTACTTCCTGACGTCCGACGGCCCCGGACCGGGGTGGGAGCCAACGTGGACGCGGGCCGGCGGTGCGGGCCTCGACGTCGAGGCCATCGGGGTCGGCGGGATCGGTCCCGACCGGGTGCCCATCCCTGAGATCGCCGAGGCCGGCAGCTACCGGATCTGCACCGCCAACGCCGCGGACGTCATCTGCGCACCGATCCAGATCGTCGGCCCCTGACCGCCTAGTCGGCCGGCAGGTAGCTCCCGTCCGCGTCGTGGGTCTCCTGGCCGGTCAGCGCGGGGCTGAAGACGCAGACCAGGCGCAGCGGCTCGAGGACGCGGATGGCATGGCGATCGTGCTGCGGTGCGTAGGCGTCGCCGGGACCGATGCGGTGGACGGCGCCGGTGTCGCGCTCGGTGATCTCGGCCGCACCGTCGATCACGAAGCACGCCTCCTGGTGGTGCTTGTACCAGATGTTGCATCTGCGCGCCGTCGGCGACGGTCGTCTCGGACAGCGAGAAGCCGAGGCCGTCGTCGCGGACGAAGAGCCGCTTCGCGCGCCAACCGTCGCCGCGGACGTCGAGGTCCGTATCGGTGATCTCGTCGAGGGACCGGACCAGCATGCGCGCGCCTCCATCGGTATTCGGGTGGTGACTGTATCGGCCACGTCTTGGCCGATTATCCGCCCATGCATGGATCGGCCAGGCAGAATGGCCTCTGCTTGGCCGATGCAATCGGTGGGCGCGTGAGACGGCCAGGAAGTGGCCGATACACGCGGTGGCGTGCATACGGCCGCCGAACGGCCGCGCGTCTATCATCGGTCCACCATGGCGATCTACCTCGACCACGCCGCGACGAGCCCGCTGCGCGCCGACGTGCTGGACACGATGCTCCCGTTCCTGCGCGAGCACGGCGGCAACCCGTCGAGCCTCCACGGCAGCGGCCGGCGAGCACGGCAGGGCGTGGACGAGGCCCGCGAGCGGATCGCGGCAGCCATCAACGCGCAGCCGCGCGAGATCGTCTTCACCGGCAGCGGCACCGAGGCCGATAACCTCGCGCTGCGGGGCGTCGGCTGGGCGGCCACGGCACGCGGGCGGCACATCGTCACCACCGCCGTCGAGCACAAGGCCGTGCTCAACACGCTGGCCGTCATGGAGCGCAGCAACTTCGAGGTCACCGTCCTGCCTGTGGACCGATACGGCCTTGTCGACCCGATGGCCGTCGCCGATGCGCTCACCGAGCGCACGACGCTCGTCAGCGTGATGGCGGCGAACAACGAGGTCGGCACGATCCAACCGATCGCCGAGATCGGGGAGATCGTGCGCGGCCATGCGGCGAAGTTCCACGTCGACGCCGTGCAGTTCGCCGCCCATGAGCCGATCGACGTCAACGCCTGGCAGGCCGACCTCGTCAGCCTCTCGGCGCACAAGCTCGGCGGCCCGCAGGGCGTCGGCGCGCTGTTCGTGCGGCGCGGCACGCACCTGCTGCCGCAGCTCCACGGCGGCTCGCAGGAGCGCCAGCGCCGGGCGGGGACCGAGAACGTGGCCGGCATCGTCGGCTTCGGCGCGGCTTTTGACCTCGCCGCCCACACCGATCCCGAGCTGACGGCGCGCCTGCGGCACGACCTGCTGCGGCTGGACGGCGTCGCGCTCACCGGTCACCCGGACGATCGGCTCGCGAACAACGTCAGCGTCGTGATCGACGGCGTGGAGGGCGGGGACCTCGTGGCCGCGCTCGACCTCGAGGGCGTCGAGGTCTCGACGGGCAGCGCCTGCACCTCCGGCAGCACCGAGCCGAGCCACGTCCTGCTGGCGATGGGCATCGACCCGGAGCTGGCCCACGGCTCGATCCGCATCACGACCGGCCCGGAGACGACCGCCGCCGACGTGGACCGAACGCTCGAGGTCTTCGGCGCCGTGCTGCCGCGACTCCGCGCGTCGCGGGAGATGGTCGCCAGCGCATGAGCCGGATCGTGGCCGCCATGAGCGGCGGGGTGGACTCGTCGGTGGCCGCCGCCCTCCTGGCCCGCGAGCAAGCCGAGGACGAGGTCATCGGCGTCTGGATGCGCACCCACGCCGACCTGCCGGAGGGCTACGAGCTCTCGCGGTCGTGCTGCTCGCCAGATGCCGCCGACGACGCCCGCCGCGTCGCGCAGATCCTGGGCATCCCGTTCTTCGTGCTCAACGTCGAGCGCGAGTTCGGCGCGCGCGTGATCGACGCCTTCGTCGACAGCTACCTCGACGGCGCCACGCCGAACCCGTGCCAGGCCTGTAACCAGTACATCAAGTTCGACGAGCTCCTCCGTCGCGGACTGGCCGCCTACGGGGCCGATGCGGTCGCCACCGGCCACTACGCCCGCCTCGAGCACCGGGACGGCCGCTGGCGCCTGCTTCGCGCGGCCGATGCGGACAAGGACCAGACCTACTTCCTGTGGGTGCTGTCGCAGGAGCAGCTCGCGCAGACCCGCTTCCCGCTGGGCGGTTTGACGAAGCCCGAGGTGCGCGCCATGGCCGCCGAGCTCACCCTTCCGACCGCCCAGAAGCCGGAGTCGCAGGAGATCTGCTTCGTGCCACTCGGCGACTACCGCGCGCTGCTCGAGGAGCGGCGCGGCTACGCCGGCGACCCCGGACCGATCGTGGACGCAGAGGGCAATACCGTCGGGACGCACACCGGATACGCGCATTACACGGTCGGCCAGCGCCACGGGCTCGGCGTCGCGCTCGGCGAAGCGGTCTACGTCCGCGAAGTGCAGCCGCGGACCAACACCGTGGTCATCGGCCGCCGCGACGAGGTCGCGCAGCGCACCTTCAGCGTCGACGGCGCGCGTTTCACCGCCGGGCAGCCGCCGTCGGAGCGCTTCGGCGCATCGGTCCGCATCCGTCACCGGGCGCCGGACGTGCCGGCCGAGGTCACGATGGTCGGCCGCGACCGCTTCGTCGTCGAGACCGCGGAGCCGGTCTGGGCGCCGGCACCGGGGCAGGCGGCCGTGCTGTACGACGGCGACGAGTGTCTGGGTGGGGGACGTATCGCCCGCGCATGACCTGTTCCCGCTCTCCGTCGAGCGGCTCGCGCCGCTGTCACGGATTATCTCGCTAGTGATATATCCGCTGACAGTTTCACGACCTCCGCGACGAAAGGTCGGGACATCCACATGACCCTCGGACCGTGGCTGATCTGGGTTCCGCTGCTCGCGCTGATCAACCTGCTCGTGTTCGTCGCCATCCGCGGCCGATGGGGCCGGATCGTGCTCGTGCTGGGGCTCGCGTCGGTCGCCGGCGTCGTCATCGGTGACTGGGTGGGGGAGCGACTTGGGCTCGAGGTCCTTCGCGTCGGCGACATGCACGTGATCGCCGCGTCGGTCGGCGCGCAGCTGTTGATGGTCGCCGCGACGCTCCTCGCCGCCCTGGGCCCGGTCCGGATCGAGGAGTGAGGTCCAACCCGTGGCGACTGCGGCGCTATGCTGCGACCGTCCACTACGTCACGGAGAAACCGATGACCCGTCTCGCGTCCCTGCGTCCCCCCATGGTCCGACCGGCGCTGCCGGTATTGCTGGCCCTCCCCGTCCTGCTCGCCGCCTGTGCCGAAGTCGGCTCGGCGAGCCTGACGTTCTGGGACATCGTCTTCTCGCTGATCGTGTTCTTCTTCTGGTTCATCTTCATCTGGATCTTCATCTCGCTCTTCGGCGACATCTTCCGGCGGAACGACCTGTCCGGTGGCGCCAAGGCGGGCTGGATCTTCCTGCTGGTGATCCTGCCGTTCCTCGGGGCGCTGATCTACATGATCGCGCGGCCCAAGGTCACGGCCCAGGACATCGAGGACCTGACCAGGATGGAGGCAGCCTCGAAGGCCGCCGCGGCCGTCTCACCGGCCGATCAGATCGCCAAGCTCGCCGAGCTGCGGGCCGCCGGCGCGATCACCGAGGAGGAGTACAACAGCCTGAAGCAGAAGGCGATGGGCTAAGGGCCGTCGTCGCTGGTTCGCCGAAGCGTCCAGATTCCCGTGGGGCGGGCGTTACGCCGTTCGTCATCGGCTGAACGGTCGAACGCGGCACCTGCCGCTCACCTCACGGGAATTCGGACGTCTCGCGACCTGTTGGCGCTCGTAATGCCCACGCGGTGAGCATTCGGACCGTTCGTCAACTGGCCAGCCCGGGAATAGCCCGACACGCGCGCGCCCCGGTGTAGAGTCGCGCGCATGGACCTCGCGCTGGCGATCTTCAACATCGGTGCCGGGCTCGGCGTGCTGGCCGCTGGCGCGGCGCTCGTCTACCTCGCCTGGCGAATGACGCCGCTGATCAAGGAGTCGCGAGCCCTGACCTCGGACCTGCGAAGGCTCACCCGAACCGCCGACGCGGAGCTGCGCCCGATCCTCGCCAACACGAGGGAGCTGACGAGCAACGCCGAGGTGCTGAGCGAGGACGTCGCGGTCAAGCTCGACCGCCTGACCGACCTGATGAACACGCTCCAGCAGGGCCTCGAGCGCGGGCAGATCACGGTCGCGACCGGACACCCTGAACGCGTGCCGGTAGAATCGTGGGAAACGCGAGAGGACTCATCAGACTCATGAAGGACTCCGGAATCGGCAGTTTCCTGGCAGGCGTCGTGATCGGCGGCCTGATCGGTGCCGCGCTGGGGCTCCTCCTGGCACCGCGAACCGGGGAGGAGCTGCGCGAGCAGATCGACGAATTTGTCGGCGAGAAGCGGGCAGAGTGGGACGAGGCAATCAACGAGGGTCGCGCCGCGGCTGATAAGGCGCGCGCCGGAATGGTCAGCGAGTTCGACGCCGCCGAGGGACAGGCCCTGTAGCCCCCACGTCCGACCCCCAACATGCAGCGCGAGAGCCGGTGGGTCGCCGGCTCTCCGTCGTGAATGGCAGGTAACAGACCGATGCAGCCGATGACCTCGGCCGAGATCCGCGAGCGCTTCCAGCGCTTCTTCGAGGAGCGCGGGCATACGCGCGTGCCATCGGCGCCGCTGCTGGCGAAGGACGACCCGACGCTGCTGTTCGTGAACTCGGGGATGGCGCCGTTCAAGCGCGTCCTCACCGGCGAGGAGAAGCGCGACTACGTGCGCGCCGTGGACTCCCAGGTCTGCCTGCGCGTCGCCGGCAAGCACAACGACTTCGAGGAGGTCGGGCGCACGCCGCGCCACCAGACCCTGTTCGAGATGCTCGGCAACTGGTCCTTCGGCGACTACTTCAAGCGCGACGCGATCCACTGGGCCTGGGAGCTGCTGACCGATGAGTTCGGGATCGACCCCGAGCGCATCGCCGCGACCGTCTACACCGATGACGACGAGGCCCACCGCGTCTGGGCCGATGAGATCGGCCTGCCGCCCGAGCGCCTGGTCCGCTGGGGCAACATCGCCGAAGGTGACGAGAAGAACTTCTGGCGCATGGGCGATACCGGCCCCTGCGGCCCGTGCAGCGAGCTGCACTACGACCGCGGCGCGCACCTGTCGGAGGGGCCCGAGTGCCTCCCCGACCACTCAGAGCACTGCCCGCGCTGGCTCGAGATCTGGAACCTCGTGTTCATGGAGTTCGACCGCGCCCCCGACGGCTCGCTGTCGCCGCTGCCGTTCAAGAGCGTCGACACCGGCATGGGCCTCGAGCGGATGGCGTCGGCGGTCCAGGGCGTCGACTCGAACTACCGGACCGACCTGTTCGTGCCGATCATCGAGCGGCTCGCGCAGTTCATCGGCCACGACCCCGAGACCGTCGAGTCGGAGCGGTTCAGCTACCAGGTCGTCGCCGATCACTCGCGGGCGATGACCTTCCTGCTGGCCGAGGGCGTGACGCCGTCGAACGAGGGCCCCGGCTACGTCCTGCGCCGGATCATGCGCCGCGCGGTGCGCCACGGCCGCCTGCTGGGGATCGCGGGCGCATTCCTGGGCGAGACGTGCTCGGTGGTGATCGACCTCATGGCCGATGCGTATCCCGCGCTCCGCGAACGTCGCGACGAGATCCTCGGCGCCGTCAACGCGGAGGAGGAGAAGTTCGCGCGCACCCTCGAGGCTGGTTCCGCGCGCCTGGCCGAGTTGGTCGCGGCGGGCAGTGTCATCTCCGGGGCCGATGCCTTCCGCCTGCACGACACCTTCGGCTTCCCGATCGACCTGACCGTCGAGGTCGCCGCGGAGCAGGGCGCGACCGTCGACCGCGCCGGCTTCGACACCGCCATGGCCGAGCAGCGCGAGCGGTCGCGCGGCGAGAAGCGTGAGGCGCTGGAGCTGCCGCCGGACGTCGCCGCGCAGCGCAGCGAGTTCATCGGCTACCCGAACGAGACGAGCGCCGACGACCTGCGCGTGCTGGCGGTCGTGCCCGGCGAGCCGGCGGCGGTCGTGCTCGGCCAGACGCCGTTCTACGCGGAGGGCGGCGGCCAGATCGGGGACCGCGGCGAGCTCATCGGTCCGAGTGGAAGCCTCCAGGTGACCGATACCCAGCGCGTTGGCGACGCGATCGTCCATCTCGGCGAGCTTTCGGGCGAGATGAGCGCCGGCGAGGCGGTGCGCGGCGAGGTTGACGCAACACGACGATGGGCGGCGGCGCGGAACCACACCGGCACCCATCTGCTGCACCGGGCCCTGCGCGACGTCCTCGGCGAGGGCGCGAAGCAGGCGGGTTCGTGGGTCGGGCCGGAGGGATTGCGTTTCGACTTCCCGGCCACCTCGGCGACGCCACGCGAGTCGCTCCGCGAGGTCGAGCGCATCGTGAACGCCCAGATCCGGCGCGACGCGCCGGTGAAGCCGCAGTTCATGCCGATCGCCGACGCCCAGGCTCTCGGCGCCGACATGTTCTTCGGCGAGAAGTACGTGCCCGAATCGGTGCGGGTGGTCCAGGTCGACGGCTATTCGAAGGAGCTCTGCGGCGGCACCCACGTCGCGTCGACCGGACAGATCGGCCTGCTCCTGATCACCGGGGAGTCGAGCGTCGGATCCGGGCTGCGGCGGATCGAGGCGGTCACCGGCGAGGCCGCCACCGAGCTCGTCGCCGACCGGCTCGATGCGCTGCGCGCCACCGCCCAGCTGCTCGGCGAGCGCGACGAGGCCGTCCCGCAGCGCGTCGAAGGCCTGCTGACGCGGCTGCGCGAGGCGGAGAAGGCGGCGAAGGCGCCGCGTGCGACGGCCGCCAAGCTCGATGCGGCGGCGGTGCTGCACAACGCCCAGCAGGCGGGCAGGACGAAGGTGATCATCGAGTCGTTCGCGGAGACCGATGCGGCTGCGCTGCGCACGCTCGCCGACGACCTGCGCGGCATGACCGGTCGATTCGTCGCCGTCGTCGGCGGCGCCACCGACGGCAAGCCGTCGATCCTCGTCGCCGCCAGCCGCGACCTCGCCGCCGAGGGCTTCGATGCCGGTGCGATCGTGCGCGAGGCGGCACCGATCATCGGCGGCGGCGGAGGCGGCCGGCCCGACCTGGCGCAGGCCGGCGGCAAGGACTCCGCCCGGCTCGACGAGGCGCTGCGCGAGGCAGGGCGGCTGGCACTCGAGGCGCTCAAGCGCATCGAGTCGGCCTGACCCGCGCGTCGTGACCGCGGTCGGACAGCTCTGGAGCCGGGTCGCCGATCGGGTGCGCGGCGCGGCGCGACGCGGCAACGCGCCGGCGATCGCCGCGCTCGACATCGGTACCGAGTTCGCCAAGGCGCTCGTGCTGAGCGTCGAGCGGGACGCCGACGGCCGGCTCACCGGCGTCGTCCGTGGCAGCGGGCGGCAGCGGCAGGGCCTCGCGCACATGCAGTCGGGGACGGTCAGCGACATCGACGCGGTCGTGAAGAACAGCCGCGCGGCGATGGACGCCGCCCGTGCCGAGGCCGGCCGCAAGCCGATCGCCGCGGTCATCGGGATCGCCGGAGAGCTCGTGAAGGGCGCCACCTCGACGCTGACGACCCGCCGCGACGATCCGCGCCGACCGCTCGACGAGCCCGAGCTCGAGCGGCTCGTCCGCCGCGCGCAGGACTCCGCCCTTCGCGAGGCGGAGGAGCGTATCCGCTGGGAGTCCGGCGTCGACCGGCTCGACGTGCGGCTCGTGCACGCGGCGATCGTCGAGATGACGATCGACGGCTACCCGGTCAGCAACCCGATCGGCTTCAGCGGCGCCCAGGTCGAGCTCCACGTCTTCAACGCCTTTGCGCCGATGGTCCACCTCGGCGCGCTCCAGTCCGTCGCCGATGCCCTCGGCCTCCAGCTGCTCGGCGTGATCGCCGAGCCGTACGCGGTGGCCACCTGCCTCGATCCCGGCGAGCTCGGCGACACGGGAGCGGTGTTCGTCGACATCGGCGGCGGCACGACCGACGTCGCCCTCGTCCGCGGCGGCGGCATCAGCGGCACGAAGATGCTGGCGCTCGGCGGACGCGCCTTCACGAAGGGCCTCGCCGAGCGCCTCGGCCTCTCGTTCGCCGATGCGGAGCGCGCCAAGCTCGCGGCCGCCGACGGCGCACCCGGCGTGGCCGAAGCGCTTCTCGAGGACGCCCGCATCTGGCGGGACGGGGTGGAGCTGATGATCGGCGACCTCGCCGGCGGCGACCTGCTGCCGGGACGCGTCCTGCTCTGCGGGGGCGGCGCCGACCTGCCGCAAGTGGCATCGGTCCTGGACGAGGACGGCTGGTGGCAGCGCCTGCCGTTCGCGCGCAAGCCGAAGGTCCGCGCGCTGGGCCCTGACGAGGTGATGGGCCTCCGCGACGTGACCGGCGGCCTCGGCACGCGCCAGGATGTCACCCCGATGGCCCTCGCCCACCAGGCGCTCATCCTCGACGCCGGCGCGACCGCCGTCGACCGCGCCATGCGCAGCACCGTGCGGGAGATGAGGCTGTGAGCGAGGCGGTCGTCTACCTCGAGGCCGATGACGAGATCACCTCCGTCGTGCGGCGCGTCCGCGCGGCCGATGCGGAGCGGGTCATCGTCGTCGTGCCGGGCCGCTCACGGGCGACCTCCAGCGCCGTCGCGCTGCGGCTGCTGGCCCGTGCCGGCGAGGATGAGGGACGCGAGGTCACCGTCGTCGGCGACGCGCTGACCCGCTCTCTCGCGACGGAGGCGGGGATCGCGGCCTACGCAACGCTCGACGACGCGCGACGCGCGGACCCCGTGGCCCCCGGCGAGCCGGCCGAGGTGCACCACGCCGCGATCCACGTCGTGCGCGGCACCGACGAGACGGTCGCCACGCCGGCGATCGCGGCCGACGAGGCCACGCGAGCCGTTCCACTGGCCAAACCGGCTGTGGCACCCGCACGCCGGCGCCGCCGCCCGCTTGCCGCGCTCGTCGTGGTGGTGATCGCCGTGCTGCTGATCCTCGCACTGGCCGGCGCCGCGGTGCTTCCCGGCGCGACGGTCACGATCGTCCCGGACACCGTGGCGGTCGGGCCGACGCCGTACGTCATCGCGGTCGACGAGCCGGGGCAGCTGAGCGGCACGGCCGACGCGACGGCCACCGTCACCGCAACCGGCGAGTACGACATCAACCGACCGGCGACCGGCACGGTCGTGCTCTTCAACTGGACCGCCTTCCCCCAGGCGATCGCGGCCGGCACGCTCGTTGCGGCCGGCGAGCAGGCATTCGAAACGCAGGCCGACGTCGTCGTCCCGCCCGGATCGCTGACCCCACAGGGAACGATCCAGGCCGGAGAGGGGGCCGTCGATGTGGCTGCATCGGCTGCGGGTCCGGCGGGCAACGTCGGCGCGAACGAGATCGACACCGTCCTCAGCCAGGACGCCGACGCGCGGCTCCAGGGCTTCCCGCAGAACGGCCAGCAGCGCGTCACGAACCCCGCGGCGACGAGCGGGGGCCGCGACGAGGCCGGCGTCGAGATCAGCCAGGCCGACGTCGACGCCGCGGTCGAGGCGCTCACCGCCGACCTCCAGGCCCAGGTCGCGGGCGAGATCGCCGAGCACGCCGACGAGATCGTCGTCCAGGCCGAGCTGCCGGAGCCGACGATCACCGGCCTCGAGGACCTCGTCGGCACGCGCGACCAGGCGGAGGCGACGATCGAGGGCACCTTGCCATGGGAGGCCTGGACCGCCGACCGGAACGAGGTCATGGACGCAGCTCGCGGACAGTTCGTCGACGACCCGTCGGCCGAGCCCGACGGCCATGCGATCCTGGAAGAGAGCATCGAGATCGCGATCGAGGAGGCCAACGTCGAGGCCGGGTCGATGCGCGTCGACGTCACCGCCACCGGCCGGAGCGCCGCGATGGTCGACCCCGGCGACGTCGCGCAGCGCATCACGGGCCTCGATGCGGACGACGCCGAGGCCGCGCTCGCGGAGCTCGGCGACGCAACGGTCGAGCTGTGGCCGGACTGGGTCGCATCGGTCCCGGCATTGGTGTGGCGGATCGAGGTGCGGGTGGCCGAGCCGTGAGGATCATCGGTCTCGACCATGGCGCACGGCGAATCGGTGTGGCGGTCGGGGACACCGAAACGGGCATGGCGTTTGCTCGTGCGGCGATCCAGCGCCGCAACCTTGACCACGACCTGGACCTCGTCGGTGAGCTGTGCACCACCGAGGGGGCGGTACTCGTCGTGGTCGGGTTGCCGCTGAACATGGACGGCAGCGAGGGGAGCCAGGCGGCCGCCGCGCGGGCGTTCGGGGAAGGGCTGGCCGGCATCGGCCTGGAGGTGGCTTACGAGGACGAGCGCCTCAGCTCGTGGCAGGCTGCCGAGGACCTGACGGCCGACGGACGTCGAGCCGGGCGGGGGAGCGGTGAGCTGGACTCGGCCGCCGCGCGCGTGATCCTGCAACAATACCTCGATGCCCGGCGGCCACCCGCCGGGCACCGTTCCGATCCAGACCGGCCCGAGGAGACCGAATGAGCCGACGCCCCAGCGCCTACGAGTACGAGGAGCGCCGCAACTCCCGCATCCGCGAGCTCCGCGAGCAGCGCGAGGGACCGATGCGCCGCCGGCGACGGATCCAGCCGCTCCTCCTCCTCATCTGGATCGCAGGCACGATCGCGCTCCTGGGAGTCCTCATCCTCCTCGGTTTCAACTCGATCTTCGCCCCGCGCGTGATGTCCTGGATCGAGGAGAACCCCGGCGCCATCGAGCACGGCATCGTCCAGGACTTCGTGACGTGGTACAGCCCGGAGCTCCTCGCCGACGAGCCCGCGTCCGACGAGGTGCGGCGGGTGACGGTGGCGATCGCGCAGGGCGCCACCGAGAGCCAGATCGCCGAGACCCTCCTGGCCGAGGGGCTGATCAGCAGTGAGATCGCCTTCCACTATGCCGTCATCAACGCCGAGCGGGAGGGAACGATTGCCGCGGGCAACTTCGACCTGTCGCCGACCCTGCGACCGTCGCAGATCGTCGCCGCGCTCCAGGGCCAGGAGTTCGGCCCGACGACGCGGGTGACCCTGGTCGAGGGCCATCGGCTCGAGGAGATCGTCGCCACCTTCGCGGCCAGCGAGATGACGATGAACATCGAGGAGTTCGCGTCGATCCTCTACGCCCCGCCCGCGGAGATCCTCAACGAGTTCGCGTTCCTCGCCGACCTGCCCGCCGGGCGCTCGCTGGAGGGCTACATCCGCCCCGAGACCTTCGAGTTCCAGATCAGCGGCGAGAACGCGACGCCGACGTACGTCGTGCGGTCCCTGCTCACCTCCCTCGAGGAGGCGCTGAGCGAGGAGATCCTCGCCGGCATCCGCTCGAAGGGGCTGACGCTCGACGAGGCGATCATCATCGCCAGCATCGTCGAGCGCGAGGCGGTCATCGACGAGGAGCGCCCGCGAATCGCGGCGGTCTACATCAACCGCTTCCTCAATCCGCAGCTGGAGACCGTCGGCCTGCTCAACGCCGACCCGACGCTCCAGTACGGCCTCGCTACCGGCGACGTCCGGCCGGAGGGACACCCGCTGCTCGCCAACACCGAGGGCGGCTTCCTGCCCGTGGACGAGTGGGGCAGCGGCGAGTGGTGGCCGCAGCTCCAGGTCGGCGGCGCCGAGGTCGCGCTCGAGGAGTACCTGCTCGGGTTCCAGACGTACACGCAGACCGGCCTGCCCCCGACACCGATCGCCGCGCCACGCATCGGGTCGATCGACGCGGTCGCCCGCGCCCCGCTCGAGGAGGGCTACCTGTACTTCGTTGCCGGCTGCCCGAACGGCGTGCGCGATGGCTCGCACTACTTCGCGACATCGCTGACCGAGCACAACGCGAACGTCGCGCGTGCCAACGAGGAGTGTGCCGGCGTATGACGGGAGTCGTCTCCATGACCGATGCGCGCGTCGCGCGCCTGCGCGCCATCCTCGACGAGCGCGAGCTCGACGGGATGCTGATCAGCCGCATCGCGAACAAGCGCTACTTCAGCGGCCTCCGCCTGATGGAAGAGGAAGAGGCGACCTGGCCGGGGACACTGCTCGTCACCCGTTCGGCCACGATCGTCCTCGCCGACTCGCGCTACACCGAGCAGGCCGAGCGCGAGTGCCCCGGCTGGGAGGTGATCCTCACGACCGGCGGGATCGGCCAGGACCTGCCGCCGGTCCTCGAGCGCCTCGAGGTCGTCTCGCTCGGCATGGAGGCCGAGGTGATGACCCACGCCGACTGGACCGCGCTGGCGGCGGCCGCCCCCGGCGTCGAGCTGCACGCCATGGACGACGAGCTGGTCCCGCTGCGCCTGATCAAGACCGATGACGAGCTCGCGGCCGTCGCGCGCGCCTGCGCCCTGGCCGATGCCGGCTTCGCCCACCTCATGGAGTTCGTCCGGCCGGGAATGACCGAGCTGCAGATCGCGTGGGAGCTCGAGGCCTTCTTCCGCGCTCATGGCGCCGACGGGCTCGCCTTCCCGACGATCGTCCTCGCCGGCCCGCGTGCCGCGATGCCGCACGGCCAGCCGTCCGACCGCGACCGTCGAGCGCGGCAACGTCCTGCTGATCGACTTCGGCTGCACGGTGGACGGCTATCGGTCCGACACGACGCGCACCGCCTTCGTCGGCGAGGTGCCGGCTCACGTGCGACGCGCGCACGACACGGTGCGTGAGGCCCAGGCCGCGGCCATCGAGGCGCTCGCCGTCGGGGTGAACGGTCAGGAGGTCGACGCGGTGGCGCGGCGCGTGATCACCGACGCGGGATTCGAGCCGTACGGGCACGGGCTTGGCCACGGCATCGGTCTGGAGGTCCACGAGCCGCCGTCGCTGCGAGCGTCGCGTCCGTACACGCTCGAAGCGGGGATGGTCTTCAGCGTCGAGCCGGGGATCTACCAGCCCGGCGTGACCGGCATCCGGATCGAGGACATCGTCGTGCTCGATGAGTCTGGGCCGCGACTGTTGACGAACGCGCCACGGGAGCCGGTCGTCATCGGCTGAGCATGCCCTGATACGCCTCCGTCGAGAACCGCCGCGCTAGACTTCCCCACGCACGCATCGGTCAAGCCAGCAGGAGCAGCGATTGATCAGCACCGGAGACGTCAAGAAGGGCGTCATCATCGAGCTCGACGGACAGCTGATGAAGGTTCTCGACTGGAGCCACATCAAGATGGCGCGTGGGTCGGCGCAGGTCCGGATGAAGCTCCAGAACGTGCGGCGCGGGGACATCGTGGAGCGAACGTTCCAGGCCGGCACGCGATGGCCGCGGGCACGCGTCGAGCAGCGCAAGGCGCAGTACCTGTACAGCGACGGCGGCACGTACCACTTCATGGACACCGAGACGTACGAGCAGTCCGCGGTTGGGGCCGCGCTGATCGGCGACGACGCGAAGTTCCTGCTCGAGAACACCGAGGTCATGCTCAGCAGCCACGAGGGCGAGGTGCTCGGCGTCGAGCTGCCCGTCACGGTCGACCTGAAGGTGACCCAGACCGATCCCGGCTTCGCCGGCGACACGGCCACCGGCGCGAAGAAGGCCGCCACCCTCGAGACCGGCCACGTCGTGCAGGTGCCGCTGTTCGTGTCCGAGGGAGACGTCCTGCGCATCGACACGCGCAACGGCGAGTACATGACGCGAGTGCAATGAACCAGCGCTCGCTCTGGGACGAGGCGTCTCCGGAGCCGATGCCGGAGCCGGAGGCCGCCCCCGTTCGAGCCACCCCGCGCATCCTGCGCGTCACCGACCTGAACCGGCGCGTCCGCAGCCTGCTCGACACCGATGCGGTCCTCGCCGACGTCTGGGTCGAGGGCGAGGTCAGCCAGCCCTCGTTCCCGGCCTCGGGACACTGCTTCTTCACGCTCAAGGACTCGAGCAGCCAGGTGCGCGCGGCCCTGTTCCGCGATCAGCTGGTGAATGCGGGCATGCGGCCGGCGCACGGCATGCAGGTCATCATCCACGGCCGCGTGCGCGCCTACGAGCCGCAGGGCGTCTACCAGCTGTACGTCGAGTCGATCACCGTCGCCGGGACAGGAGACCTCCACGCACGCTACGAGCAGCTCCGCGCGAAGCTCGCCGCCGAGGGGCTGTTCGACGAGCGTCGCAAGCGGCCGATCCCGCGCTGGCCGCGACGCATCGGCGTCGTCACCTCGCCGGTCGGCGTGGTGTGGCGCGACATCGCCAACGTGCTGCGCCGGCGCTATCCCCTCGCCGAGCTCGTGCTGAGCGCGGCATCGGTCCAGGGCGAGGGGTCCGCCCAGTCGATCGTCCGCGCCCTCCAGCGCCTCTACGAGCACCCCGCGCTCGACGTCGTCATCCTGGCCCGCGGCGGCGGCTCTCTCGAGGACCTGTGGAGCTTCAACGACGAGCGCGTGGTCCGGGCGGTGGTGGGCGCGCCGGTGCCGATCATCGTCGGCGTCGGGCACGAGTCGGACACGACGCTCGCCGACTTCGCCGCCGACCTGCGCGCCGCAACGCCGACCGCCGCCGCCGAGCTGGCAACCCCGGACGGCTCGCAGCTGCCGACGATCCTGAACCGGCTGCGCGACCGAGCCTCGGCCGCGCTCCTCGGTCGGGCCGCGTCGCGGCGCAGCTTCCTCGAGGCCGAGGCGCGCGCGCTCAACCGCCTTGCGCCGGACATCGGCGCCGCGCGGCAGCGCTCGGCCGACCTCCTCGACCGCGGCTGGCGCACGGTGACCGACCGCGTCGAACGGCGCCGCCTGGCCCTCGACGCCGCGCACGACGCGCTACGCACCCTGTCGCCGAACGCGACGCTCGAGCGCGGCTACGCGGTCGCGCGCACCGCCGACGGCCGAATCGTCCACGACGCGGCAATGCTCCACGAGGGCGACCCGCTCCAGGTCATCGTGGCGCGCGGTTCCGTCGACGCACGCGTCGAACGCACCGGGAGCGAGGAGCTCGTCCCGTGATCGACGACGCCAAGCTCGCCGTCCTGACCGACGAGGAGCTCGCCCGCCAGCCCTTCGACGAGCTCGTCGCCGCGCTCCAGCGCACCGTCCAGCAGCTCGAGGCAGGCACGGTCGGTCTCGAGGAGAGCATCGAGCTCTACCGGCAGGGGCTCCGGCTCCACGCCGCCTGCGAGACGCGGCTGAGCGAGGCGGAGCTGACGATCACCGAGCTCGGCCGCCGCGGCGTAACCCCGGTCACGGAAGCGCGCGAGGACGAGTAACCGATGCGCATCCGGCCGATGACCGCGGCCGATGCAGGGGTCGTCGCCGACCTCACGACCCAGCTCGGCTACCCGACGAGCGCGGAGGAGACCGTCGAGCGGATCGCGACACTCGACGCGCGAAGCGGCGCGCTCGTCGCCGAGGAGGACGGCCGAGTGGTGGGCTGGGTCCACGTCGCGCTCGTCCCATCCCTGGCGGTGGGACTCACCGCCGACATCGGTGGCCTGGTCGTCGACGAGGGGCATCGGTCGGGCGGTATCGGTGCCGAGCTGCTGGCCGCGGCGGAGGAGTGGGCGCGCGACCATGGCGCCGCACTGATGGTCGTGCGCTCGCGGATCGCGCGGGAGCGGGCGCATCGGTTCTACGAGCGCGAGGGCTATGCGCTGGTCAAGACGAGTCACGTCTTCGAGAAGCCGATCGTCTAAAGGTGCGATCCGGCCGCAGGCCGGCATCGGTCATATACTCGCGCAGGCGACCCCAGGAGGAACCAACCAGCCTTGACTCTGCTCGAAACGATCCGCGAACCGGGGCAGCTCCGCGACCTCAGCGAGGAGCAGCTGGAGGCCTTGGCCGGCGAGCTGCGCGAGAAGATGATCCGGACGGTCAAGCAGACCGGCGGGCATCTGGCGAGCTCCCTCGGGGCGGTCGAGATCACGCTCGCGCTGCACCGGGTGATGGACTCGCCGCGCGACCGGATCGTGTGGGACACCGGGCACCAGGCGTACGCCCACAAGCTGCTGACCGGGCGCTGGGACCGATTCGAGACGCTGCGCCAGGTCGACGGCGTCGGCGGCTTCCCGCGCCGCGGCGAGAGCGAGCATGACGTCTTCGACGGTGGCCACGCCGGCACGGGCGTCTCGATCGGTGTCGGGCTGGCGGCGGCGCGTGACGTGCGTCCGAAGACCGATCCGGCGCGGCGGCAGCGGATCGCGGTCTGCGTCGGGGATGCGGCAATCGGCTCCGGCCTGACGATGGAGGCGCTCAACCACGTCGGCAACGCTCGGCACCCCCTGCTGATCGTGCTCAACGACAACGAGATGAGCATCAGCCCGTCGGTGGGCGGGCTGTCGACGCGCCTGAACAAGATGCGCCTCAGCCGCGCCTACCAGGAGACGAAGTCGGCCACGGTGCGCGCGCTGCCGCGGGTTCCGGTCGTCGGCAAACCGGCCTTCGACCTGCTGGCGTGGGCGAAGGAGGGCTTCAAGCGCTCGTGGGCCAAGGTCGGCTTCTTCGAGGACATGGGGATCACCTACATCGGCGTCCTCGACGGCCACGACCTCGAGGAGCTCGAAGGAGCGTTCGAGGCCGCGTTCCAGATCCCGGCGCCGGTCCTCGTGCACGTGAAGACGATCAAGGGCCGTGGCTACGCCCCCGCCGAGCTGGACTCGATGAACTTCCACGGCGCCTCCCTGCCGCCGATCGACCTGGCCCTGATCGACCCGACCGAGGAGCCGCTCCCGGCGGAGGCGGAGCCGACGCGCAAGGCGAAGACCTACACCCAGACGTTCGTCGAGGAGCTCGTGCGCCTGGCCGAGACCGATGCGCGCATCTGCGCGATCACCGCCGGCATGCCGACCGGCACCGGGCTGCAGCGCTTCTCCGACCACTTTCCTGGACGCTTCCACGACGTCGGGATTGCCGAGCAGCATTCGGTGGCGCTGGCGACGGGCCTGGCGCTGGCCGGCATGCGCCCGGTCGTGGCGCTGTACTCGACCTTCACCCAGCGCGCGTTCGACCAGATCGTCCACGACGTCTGCCAGAACGACGTCCCGGTGCTGCTCGCGCTGGACCGATCCGGGCTGGTCGGCGAGGACGGCACCTCGCACCAGGGCATGTTCATGCTGCCGGCGATGCGCGCCCTGCCGAACCTCGTGATCGGCTCGCCGAAGGACGAGCAGGAGCTGCGCGACCTCGTGGTCACCGCCCTGGCCCATCCCGGACCGATGTCGCTGCTCTACCCGCGCGACGCCGGCGAGAACCTCGCGGATCGAGAGGGCGTCGCGCTCGAGATCGGTCGAGGGGAGGTCGTCCGAGAGGGGTCGGACGTGCTGATGGTCGGCTTCGGGCCGATCGTCCAGCGCCTGCTGTGGGTCGTCGAGGAGCTCGCGGCCGATGGCGTCTCCGCCACCGTCATCAACGCCCGCTGGGCGAAGCCGATGGACGAGGCGCTGATCGCGTCGCATGCCGCGGGGAAGCGGCTGGTCGTGACCGCCGAGGAGTCGGCCGCGATGGGCGGCTTCGGCGACGGCGTGCTCGATGCGCTGAACCGCGCGGACGTTCGGGTGCCGCTGCTGAAGGTCGCGCTGGCCGAGGGCTTCGTCCACCACGGCGCGGTCGACGACCTGCGCGCCCAGCAGCGGATCGACGGCCCCGGGATCCTCGCCCAAGTCCGCGAGGCGCTCGGCATTCCGGTACCGGTTCGCGGTCGCCGCGCGAAGGTCACCGCGGCGTAGGCCATCGCTCGGCGGGGGTGCGGTTTGGGCCGCATTCAGGTGGCATGCGCGTTACGCGCAGAGATGTGGTCCTTAGCTGCCCTCGTGCAAGCCTGAGCACGCAGGAGGGCCTGATGTGACCCGACCTGGCTCCGTAATGCGCACCAGGGATGAATCCGGCCTCACTGAGGTCGCCGAGGCACGGTCCAGTAGCATCGGTCAGTGGCACGCGTCCGACTCGACCAGCTCCTCACCGAACGCGGCCTCGCGCGCTCCCGCGCGGAGGCGCAGGCGCTGATCCACGCGGGCGCGGTCGAGTTGGAGGGCAACCGCCGCCTGAAGCCCGGGCAACAGGTGGACCGTGACGCATCGGTCTCGCTGGTCGAGAAGCCGAAGTGGGCAAGCCGGGCCGGCGTGAAGCTCGAGCACGCGCTCGACGCCTTCGGCATCGACCCGACCGGCCTCACAGCACTGGATGCCGGCGCCTCGACCGGCGGCTTCACCGACGTGCTCCTGGCGCGCGGCGCTCGCCGCGTCTACGCGGTGGACGTGGGCCGCGCGCAGCTGATCCAGCGCCTGCGCGAGGACCCGCGCGTCGTGAGCATGGAGCGCACGAACCTGCGCGAGCTGCGTGCGCTGCCGGAGCCGATCGACCTCGCCACGCTCGACCTGAGCTTCATCAGCCTCGGCCTCGTGCTGCCTGCGGTGCGCAACCTCCTGGCCGATGCGGGCCGCGTCGTGGCGCTCGTCAAGCCCCAGTTCGAGGCTGGGAAGGACGATGTGCCGCGAGGCGGTGTCGTGACCGATCCGGACATCTGGGAGCGCGTGCTCCTCCAGGTGGTGGCGGCTGCCAACGACGCGGGTCTCCATGCACATCGGGCCATCCGCTCGCCGATCACCGGGAGCGATGGCAACGTCGAGTTCCTCGTCGACCTCCGGCGGGATCCCCCGAGCGAACACATGAGCGTGGCGGGTGCCATCAATGAACCCATGGGCGACGGTACGGGTAGCGTCTAGCGCGATGCTTGCGACTGCCCTCCGGCCGCTGCCACCGTCGTTGCCGCCGCCACGCCTGCGCAACGCGGCGCGATCGGCGGCGATCCTCGCGCTCGCCATGTCGCTGGTGGTGCTGATGACGCTTGCGCTCAGCCGCGTCCTCGTGTCTCGTCCCACGGATCCGGTCGTCGACCTGCCGACGCCGGTGGTGGAGCTCAACCTCTCGGCGGCGCCGACGGAGATCGGCGGCCAGCTGACCGTCACCGGCGATCGGGAGGGCGCGATGACGTTCGCGACGGCCCGGTCCACGCCCGGATACGAGCCGGACCCCGCCGTTGCGGGCGGGCTTGCCTACGTGCGCGGTGACGTCATCGTGCGAGGGCCGGAGGGCGACATCGTGTTCAGCCCGCGGACGGGCGAAATCACGCGCATCGAGTACGACGGCATGTCCTTCTACCTCGACCCGGGTGACTGCGTGGCCACCCCCGGCGGCCGCAACGACGACGCCGGCCTGCTCAATGTCCGCGTCGACTGCCCCAGCGTCGCCGACCTGCGGGGCGGCGGCGTCATCGGCCTGGACGGGGTGATCGCGGTGCCGGCCGACGCGCTCGGCGACCGGGGCGTGCTGCCGGCGACCGGAGGCAGCGTCGAACTCGGGGAGACGGCCATCGAGATCGTCATGGGCGTCGCGCTGATCGGCGGCATCGCGCCGATGGAGGAGGAGCGCGTGCCGGTCCTGGCGCCGGCCGACGCGTTCACCGCGCTGGCCATCCTGTACGACCCCGCGGACAATTCCTACGAGCTCACCGGCGTCCAGCTCGACGGCGAGTTCGCCGAGCTGACCCGCCCATGCCGGCTGACCTCAGAGGACCTCGGCCGGCTCAATCCCGAGACATCGGTCGTGCGCTTGGCGATCGACTGTGCCGATGTCGCGCGTCCGGACGGGACGACCGCAGCGCTGAGCGGTGAGATCGTCGTCGACCTCGTCCAGCTCGGGGTGGCACCCTGACCGTTCTTCGCCGGGCGTATATACATATATACTCGCGCCGGCAGAACCACCGCATGTAGCACGCGGCGTATTACGATCACACCGATGAGACGCAGCAGGGGCTCGGCGCCGACCGCTGAGCAGCTCGATATCGGCTTCGAGGGGATCGAGGTCGTCGAGCCGCCGGTCCAGGAGCCGGCGCCCGACACGATGCGCCAGATCGTGAGCCTGCGGATGCCCGACGCCCTGATGGCTCGCGTCGAGCAGGCCGCCGCCGCCCGCGGCGTGAGCCCGTCGAGCCTGATGCGCGCGTTCATCGCCGCCGGTCTGGATCGGTCCTACGCCGCCGTCCGCGAGCCGAGCGACATGGCCGCCGAGCTTGCGGACATCCGGCGCGCGGTCGATCGTCTCGCGGCCACGCTCCAGCCGGGCGACCACGAGGCCGAATGAAGCGGATCGGCTTCGCGTTCAACCCGTACAGCGACCGCGCGCCGTCCTTCCTGGATCGTGGGCGGGCGTGGTGCGAAGCGAACGGCATCGAGACCTGGGATGCGCAGGGCGACGCGTTCGACAGGATCAGCGCCGAGCTCCCGAACACCGACCTCGTCTGCGTCCTCGGCGGCGACGGCACCTTCCTGCGCACCGCGCGCGCGATCGGCGCCTCGGGCGTGCCGGCGCTTGGCGTCAACCTCGGGCGGGTCGGCTTCCTGGCGAAGGTCGAGTCCGAGGACCTGGAGAAGGCCCTCGACCAGGTGAAGGCCGGCGACTACACCGTCGAGGATCGGTTCCGCATTGCGGCGCGCTTGGTGCGCCAGGACGGGACCGATGAGGACCACGCCTGCCTGAACGAGGTCGTCGTCGCCCGCGGCAGCCGCGTGCGGATGATCCAGCTCGAGGTGGAGGTCAGCGGCTCGCACCTGGCCACCTACGTGGCCGATGGCGTCGTCGTCGCGACGCCCACCGGCTCCACGGCCTACTCGTTCAGCGCCGGCGGCTCGATCCTGGATCCTCGGTTGCGGAACATGGTCATCACCCCGGTCGCGGCCTACCTCTCGCCGCTGCACAGCGTCGTCGCCGGGGAGGATCACGTCGTCCACCTCACGCTGCGCGAGGCGCACGACGGTGCCCTCGTCAGCCTCGACGGCCAGCTCGACGTGCCGATCCGGGTCGGCGACCGCGTCGAGGTGCGCGCGCTGCCCGAGCCGATGCGCCTGATCCAGCCGACCGGCAGCACGCCGTTCTACGACCTGTTGCGCACGAAGGCCTCGCTGCTGCCCTACTAGGCCGATACTGACGCCATGGCCCTCCGCGAGCTGACCGTCGAGAACCTGGCCGTCGTCGAATCGGTCCGCCTGGCGCTCACTCCCGGATTCACGGTGCTGACTGGCGAGACCGGTGCCGGCAAGTCGCTGGTCGTCGACGCGGTGGCACTGGCACTGGGCGCTCGCGCGTCGTCGGACCAGGTTCGCGCCGGGACCGATGCCGCCCGCGTGGAGGCGATCTTCGACGCCCCGCCGCCGCAGGACGATGACCCGTTGGCCGAGGTGATCGCGGCGGGCGAGGGGTCGGTGATCGTGCGTCGCGAGGTGGGCGCGGAAGGCCGCTCGCTCGTGCGGGTCAACGATCGGGCCGTGACCGTCGGCGGGCTGGCCGGGCTCGGCGCCCGCCTGGCCGAGATCCACGGTCAGCACGATCAGCAGCGGCTGCTGGAGCCGGCGCGCCAGCTGAGCCTGCTCGACGGGTTCGGCGGCCACGCTTCGCCGCTAGCCGAGGTGGCCGAGGCGCATCGCGCGTGGCGGGCGTGCGTTGCAGCCTCCGCCGAGCTCCTGACCGATGCGCACGAGCTGGCCCGTCGGGTCGAGCTGCTCCGCCACCAGGCCGATGAGATCGCTGCCGCCGCGCCCCGCCCCGGCGAGGATGCCGAGCTCGAGGCGCAGCTCCGCGCCGCGTCTCACGCCGAGACGATCGCGCGCTCGGCGTCGGCCGCCGTCGCCGCGCTGCGCGACGAGGAGGCGGCCTCCGAGCGCCTCTCGGTTGCGGAGCATGAACTGGCCGCCGCCGCGCAGCACGACGAGCGGTTCGCGCCCCTGGCCGACCGCGCCGCCGCGCTCGCCGCCGAGGCGTCCGAGCTGGCGCGCGATGCCGCCGCCGTGGCGGATTCTGTGGACCTCGACCCGGCCGCCCGCGCCGCCGCGGAGGAACGCCTGGCATCGCTCTACGACCTGCGCCGCAAGTACGGCGACACGCTCGACGCCGTCGTCGCGTTCGGCGCGGCCGCCACCGAGGAGCTCGAGCGGCTCGAGAACCAAGAGGGCGAGCGCGACCGCCTGCGGGCCGAGGAGGGTGCGCTGCGCGTCGCACTGGACGCCGCCGCCGCCGGCCTGACCGCGGCCCGGGACGCCGCCGCGAAGCGCCTGGCGAAGGCGGTGAACGCGGAGCTGCCGCCGCTGGGCCTGCCCGCCGGCGCCTTCGACGTGGCCCTCGAGCCGGTCGAAGCCGGGCCGTCCGGTGCCGACCGCGCCACCTTCACGTTCGCGCCGAACCCCGGCGAGCCACCACGGCCGCTCGGGCGGATCGCGTCGGGCGGGGAGGCGAGCCGCCTCTCGCTGGCCCTGAAGGTCGTGCTGGCCGCGGCCGACGAGACGCCGCTGCTGATCTTCGACGAGGTCGACGCCGGCGTCGGCGGCCGCAACGCCGCGGCGGTCGGGGAGCGGCTGAAGGCGCTCTCGGCGCACCACCAGGTGCTCTGCGTCACCCACCTCGCCCAGGTCGCCGCCCACGCCGACGCGCACGTCGTGGTCGGGAAGCGAGCGGTCGACGGGCGCACCGTCACCGAGGCCCGCGTGCTCAATCCCGATGAGCGCGCCGCGGAGCTGGCGGCCATGCTCGCCGGCGAGGGAGCAGGAGACGAGGCGCACGCGGCGGCCGAGGCGTTGCTTCGGGCCGCACGATAGGCGGCCACGGTGACCGATCGTATCGACATCGATACGCCGTGACGACAGCGCTTCCCGACGTCATCGACGCGTTCCTCGTCGAGCTGCGGGTCGAGCGCGGCTTCTCCCCGCACACGATCGCCGCCTACCGCCGCGACCTCGCCCAATTCGCCGAGGTGGCCGGCACGACGTGGCGCGACGACCCGCAGCCACTGCTGGAGTTCGTCAGAGGCCTCCAGAAAGCCGGTGCCAAGGGCAGCACGCAGGCCCGCAAGTCAGCGGCGGTGCGCAGCTTCTACGTCTTCGCCCTGCGCGAGGGCGAGGCGACGAAGGACATCCCCGCGCTCGTGGACGCTCCAAAGCCCGGCTCCTACCTTCCCGACGTCCTCGCCGCGGACGACGTGGAGCGGATCCTGGACGCGCCACCGGCCGAGGACCCCATCGGCATCAGGGACCGCGCCATCCTCGAGCTGCTCTACGGCTGCGGCCTTCGCGTCAGCGAGCTGGTGGGCCTCGACACCGATCGCGTCGACCTGCCGAACCAGCAGGTGCGCGTCATCGGCAAGGGCAACAAGGAGCGCCGGGTGCCGATGGGTGACGAGGCGCGCGAGCGCATGCATCGGTACCGCATCGGCCCGCGCGCGGAGTGGACGGCAAAGAAGCCGACCGAGGCCGTCTTCGTCGGCCAGCGCGGGAGACGGATGAGTCGTGAGGCCGTGTGGCGGCTGGTGAAGCGCTGGACCGACGCGGCGGGGGTGACCGAGCGGGTCACGCCGCACACGTTCCGGCACAGCTTCGCCACCCATCTGCTCGAGGGAGGCGCCGACCTGCGAGTGGTCCAGGCGCTGCTGGGCCATGCTAGCATCAGCACCACCCAGCTCTATACCCACCTGACCGGCGAACGCGTCCGCGAGGTCTACGCGCGGGCGCACCCGAGAGCGTGAACCGGAAGCGGGAGCCAAGTGAGCCAATGAGCTACGCGCGAAACCTCCTCAGCCGTGGCGAGGAGGTCGTCTACGAATCCCGACAGCACTGGTTCGCCGTGGTCTGGCGGATCGGGATCTGGTTCCTCGTGTTGATCGTGGCGCTCGCGATCCTGATCTGGATCAGCGGAGAAGGTCAGGTTTTCGACGACGCGACGATTGACGGCATCGTCACCCTCATCACCTTCGGCGGCCTGCTTGGCGGCCTGGGCTACATCGCCTTCGTGCTGTGGGACTGGCGCAACCAGGAGTGGCTGATCACGACGCGCCGAGTCATGCGCGCGGAGGGCGTCCTGAACAAGAGTGTGACCGATACGAGCCTCGAGAAGATCAACGACGCCCGGCTCGACCAGAACCTTTTCGGCCGGATCTTCGGCTTCGGGACGCTCGACATCCTGACCGCCGCCGAGGAGCTTGGTGGCAACACCGTCGCCGACTTCCCGATGATCGCCGACCCCGTGCTATTCAAGAAGGCAATGTTCGACCAGAAGCACATGCTGGAGAACCCGGACCTCGCGCCGCCGCGCTACCAGCGCCCGCAGGAGCAGCCGCCGATGGAGCGCGCGGAGCCGATGGCGCCGCGTGCCGGCTCCGATCGGGTTGCCGTCTACGACGAGGGCGCCGCGGCCGCCACGCCCGAGCCCGCCGCCGCACCGCCGCCACCCGAGCCGGCGCCGACGGCAGCGGCCGCGCCGAACGCCGCCGGTGACATCGGCGCCACGCTCGAGCGGCTGGCCGACCTGCGCGACAAGGGACTGATCACGCCCGAGGAGTACGAGGCCAAGAAGCGCGACCTCCTGGAGCGCATGTAGTGGCCGAGGCCACCCTGGCGGACCTCCGCGGGGAGGTGTACGGGGCGGAGCTGGACCGGCGCATCACGGAGGCCACCGACGCGATTCGCGCCCGCCTCGCCGATGAGCCCGCCCTCGCGCAACCGCAGATGGTCATCGTGCTCGGCTCGGGGCTCGGAGGCGTCGCCGACCTGCTCGACGCCGCCCCGCGCGTCAGTCTCGACTACGGCGAGATTCCGAACGTGCCGACCTCGTCGGTGGCCGGCCACGCCGGCGCCCTGATCGCCGGGACCGTGCGCGGCACACCGGCCGTGCTGCTCTCGGGCCGAGCCCATCCATACGAGGGCTTTTCTCAGCGGGAGTCGACCCTCCTCCTGCGCGCGGTCCTCGCGCTCGGGCCGCGGACCGTCGTGCTCACCAACGCCGCCGGCGGCCTGAACCCCGATTTCGACCCCGGCGACGTGATGCTCATCGCAGACCACCTCAACCTGTCGGGCGACAACCCGCTGCGTGGCCCGAACCTCGATCGCTTCGGCGAGCGCTTCCCGGCCATGACCGATGCCTACGACCCGGCGCTCCTCGCCGCGGCCCGCGAGTCGTCGGCCCGGACCGGCGTCGCGCTGCGGGAGGGGGTCTACGTCATGCTCAGCGGGCCGTCGTACGAGACGCGGGCGGAGATGCGGATGCTCCGAGGGCTCGGGGCGGACGCGGTCGGCATGAGCACCGCCCACGAGGCGATCGTCGCCCGTCACGCCGGCGCGCGCGTGCTCGCCCTCAGCCTCATCACCAACAAGGCCACCGAGGACGTCGAGGAGGGCGCGACACACGAGGAGGTCATCGAGATGGGCCGAATCGGCGCCGAGCGACTGGTGACGCTGCTGGGTGACCTGCTGCCGCGCCTGGCCTGATGTTCTTCGGGAACATGTCCCTGGAGCAGCTGATCGCCGGCGCGATCGCGCTGCTGGTCGGCCTGACCTTCCACGAGTTCAGCCACGCGCTCCTCGCCGACCAGCTCGGCGACCAGCGGCCGCGGGCGATGGGGCGCCTTACCCTGAATCCGATCCCGCACATCGACCCGATTGGCGGGATCCTGCTGCTCGTCGCCGGCTTCGGCTGGGCCAAGCCGGTGATGGTCAACCCGGCCGCGCTGCGCGGCGGCAGGCGTGGGCTGGCGATCGTGGCCGCTGCTGGGCCGATCGCGAACGTCATCGTCGCCATCGGCTTCGCGGTCGTCTACCGCGTGCTCGACCTCGCCGGCGTCGACGGCGGATTCTTCATGCGGCTGATCGAGCTGATCGTGCGCCTGAACATCCTGCTCGCGCTCTTCAACCTGATCCCGATCCCGCCGCTCGACGGCTCGAACGTGCTCCTCGCCTTCCTCTCGCCCCGTCAGGCGGTCGCCTACCAGCGGTACGCGGCGTTCGGCGTGATCGTGCTGCTGCTGCTGGTCATCCTGCCGAACAGCCCGCTCGGCCTGCTGCTCGGCATGGCCGGCCCGATCACCGAGTTCCTGATCGGTGCATAGGGTCGGGCAGTTCGTCGCCCACGTGCGCGCCCGCGTCGACCCGGCCGAGGAGGCGCTGGTCGAGCGGGTCCTGCCGGCGCCGGCCCAGGCGCTGTTCGGTGGCATGCCGGTGGCGGATCGGCGGCACGGCCTCGACGTCGCGCAGCGCCTGCTGGCGTCCGGCCACGACGACCGCGACCTGCTTGCCGCGGCCCTGCTGCACGACGCCGGAAAGGGGCATCGGCTCCGGCTCTGGCATCGCGTGTCGGGCGTGCTCCTGGAGGCCGTTGCGCCGAGCGCGCTGAACCGCCTGGCCAGCCCCGACCCGCGTTCGTGGCGCCATCCGTTCCACATCTACCTCCATCACGATGCAATCTCGGCCGAGATGGCGGTGAGCGCCGGCTGCGCGCCCCGCACCGGCGCCTTCATCCGCGGCCAGCCGGACGAGACCGATGTGCCCCTTCAGGCCGCGCTGAAGGCCGCCGATGACGCATCCTGACCGCATGCAGCCGATCCCGGTCGAGACCGATGCGGGCGTCGCCGTCCCGATCGGCGACGATTCGTTCTCGGTGGCGCTGCCGGTGTTCTCCGGCCCGCTGGGTCTCCTCCTCCACCTCATCGAGTCCCGCCAGCTCGACATCCTGACCGTGCCCCTGGCCGACGTGGCCGATGCCTACGTCGAGCATCTCGCCCAGAACCCGGTCGACGCGACCGCCCTGAGCGAGTTCGTGACGATTGCCGCTCAGCTGATCTTCCTGAAGTCGAAGCGGATGCTGCCCGCCGAGCCGCTCCCGCCGCTGCCGGACGGGACCGATGAGCCCGACGAGGACGAGCTCCGCCGACGCCTGCTCGAGTACCGCGCCCTGCGCGACGCGGCCGTCTCGCTCGGCCAGCGCGACGGCGTCGCCCCGGCGATGCGCCGAGAGCCGCGCGAGTCGGACCTGCCCGCCGCGCCGACGGCGCCACTGGCGCCCACCGTCCTCGCCGCCGCGCTCGAGACGCTCGCCGCGATCCCGGAGCCCGCGCCGCCGCCGCCGGAGGTCGTCGCCCGCGAGATCACGATCGGCCAGCAGATCGCCGTCCTGCGAGCGGCGCTTTCCGGCGGCGGTCGGGTGCTGCTCCAGACGATCCTCGCCCGCTGCCGGTCCCGCACCGAGGCCGCGGTCACGTTCCTCGCCACGCTCGAGCTCGTCCGACGTCGCGAGGTCCGCGCAGAGCAGGACGAGCTGTTCGGCCCGATCATCGTCGAGACCGAGTCATGACCGACGACCTCGAGAGCTTCTACGAGGCGCTGCTGTTCATCGCCGAGCGACCCCTCGAGACCGATGAGCTCGCGAAGCTGGCCGAGGTCCCCCGCGGCCAGGCGGAGAGGGCGCTGTCGGCCCTCGCCGAGCGCCTCACCGACCACGGTCGCGGATTGCGGGTCCAGCACCACGACGGCGCCTGGCAGCTCGTCACCGCGCCGGAGGTCGGATCTCGC
Organism: uncultured Chloroflexia bacterium; assembly: GCA_963840145.1. Taxonomy (GTDB): domain Bacteria; phylum Chloroflexota; class Limnocylindria; order QHBO01; family QHBO01; genus JACDBZ01. Next base: position 264,479 of record CAWIXR010000004.1, on the reverse strand, counting down.
CTGGCCGCCTACGCCGCGCGGGAGGAGGCGCGCCTGTCGCCGGCCGCGCTCGAGGCGCTGGCGGTCATCGCGTATCGCCAGCCGTGTACCCGCGGCGACGTCGAGCGCGTACGCGGCGTGGACTCCGACTACGTGATCCGCTCGCTGCTGCACCGCCGCCTGGTCGTGGAGCTCGGCCGGCGCGACACGCCCGGGCGGCCGGTCCTGTTCGGCACCACGTTCACCTTCCTCGAGCGCTTCGGGCTCACCTCGATCGAGGACCTGCCGCCCCTCTCCAGCGACGCGGCGCAGCTCGCCGCGCTGGCCGACGCAAGCGATGGCCAGTGAGCGCCTCCAGAAGCTCATCGCGCGGGCCGGGCTCGCCTCTCGCCGCGGCGCGGAGCAGCTCATCGTCGACGGCCGCGTGCGCGTCAACGGCCGGCGAGCGGGCCTCGGCGACTCCGCGGATCCCGCGACGGACGCGATCGAGGTCGACGGTCGTCCGCTGGCGGCCGCCCCGGCACCGGTCCACATCGCCGTCCACAAGCCCCGCGGCTTCCTCAGCTCGGCCCGTGACGAGCGCGGCCGTCGCTCGGTGGTGACGCTCGTGGACGCGGGCGGCGAGCGGCTGTGGCCCGCAGGCCGCCTCGACGTCGAGTCGGAGGGCCTGATGATCCTCACCAACGACGGCGAGTGGGCCAATCGCGTCCTCCACCCGCGCTACGGCAACGACCGGGAGTACGCCGCGCTCGTGACACCGCCGCCGTCGGGCGCGGCGCTGGCCCGACTCCGTGCCGGCGTCACGCTCGAGGACGGCCCGGCGCGGCTGCTCTCCGCGCGCCACGAGCCGCCGCCGCGCGAGGTCGCGCGGAGCCGGTCCGAACGGGGCGAGTGGCTGCGCGTGCGGATCGGGGAAGGCCGCAAGCGCGAGGTGCGCCGGCTGTTCGAGGTCGTCGGCTGCGAGGTGGAGCGGCTCGTGCGCACGCGCATCGGCACGCTTGCGCTCGTAGGACTGCGCGAGGGCGAGTGGCGCCGGCTGCGGCGCAGCGAGGTGTCCGCCCTGTCGGGATCGCGGCCGCGGTGACGCGGACGGTCGCCATCGACGGGCCGTCGGGGGCGGGAAAGAGCACGATCGGGTTCGCGCTCGCAAATCGCATTGACGCGACTTTCGTCGACACCGGGTTGATGTACCGCGCCCTGACGCTCGCGGCGCTGGAGCGGGGGATCGACGTGGACGAGGGCCCGGCGCTCGGCGCGCTCGCCACCGAGTGCCGCATCGAGGTCGAGCGACCGCGCCCCGACCAGACCGACCGGCTCGAGACGGTGCGACTCGACGGCCGCGATGTGACGTCGGAGGTGCGGACGCCGCCGATCGACCGGGCGGTCAGCGCGGTGAGCCGGCACGCCGAGGTGCGTGACGCGATGCTCGGGGTGCAGCGCGCGGCCGCGGAGCGCGGCGACGCGGTGATGGTCGGCCGCGACATCGGCACGGTCGTCCTGCCGGACGCGACGCTGAAGGTCTATCTCACCGCCCGCGCCGATGTACGCGCCGCCCGACGCGCGACCGAGATGGGGCGTCCGGATCGGTATCTCGACTACCTCGCCGAGATCGAGCGCCGCGATGCCGCGGACTCCGGGCGCGATGTGGCGCCATTACGCCAGGCGAGCGGTGCCCTCGTCCTCGACACCGGCGATCTGAGCGTCGACGAGTGTATCGAGGCCATCGTCCGGCGGCTGGAGGCCATCGGTGGCTAGCTGGTTCTACTGGCCCGGCACGGCGATCATCGGCTTCGTGGCGCGCCTCCTGTGGGGCACCCGGGTCGAGGGCACCGAGCGCATCCCGCGCGAGGGTCCGTTCATCCTCGTGGCGAACCACGCCTCGAACGTCGACCCGGTGATCCTCGGCTGGGCGGTCGGAAAGCGAACCGACCGGCTCATCCATTTCATGGCCAAGGCCGAGATGCGCCGATGGCCGATCCTCGGCTGGCTGGCGTCGCAGTCGGCCGTCATCTTCGTCCGGCGCGGCGAAGGCGATCGCGCCGCCCAGCGCTTCTCGCTCGAGGCATTAGCCGCGGGCCGCCCGATCGCCCTGCACCCGGAGGGCACCCGCTCGCGCGACGGCCGCCTGAAGGCCGGCAAGTCCGGCGCCGCCTTCCTGGCCATGCGCTCCGGCGCGCCTCTGCTGCCGGCGGGGATTTCGGGCACGCACCGGATCTTCCCGGGCCGTTCGCGGTTCCCGCATGCATCCCGGATCGTCGTGCGGATCGGCGAGCCGTTCACGCTGCCGCACGTTCCCGACGGCCGGCTCGACCGTGAGGCGATTGCCGCGGGGACCGAGCGGATCATGGGTGAGATCGAGGCGCTCCTGCCCGCCGAGCAGCGGCGCGTCGCGTCAGAAAACATATCGGCAGTGATATAACGGCTGACAGGCAGCGGACCAGGCCCTCGCCGCGGCGTATATACGTATATACGCCGGATCCGCCCTAGAATGAAGCCGATGACCACCGCAACGCGACCCGACGTCCGCATCGCCGAGCGCGCCGGCTTCTGCTACGGCGTGCGCCTGGCGATCGACAAGGCGAAGCACGCGCGCTCCGAGGGCAAGGAGGTCACCACCCTCGGGCAGCTCGTCCACAACCCCGGCATCAAGGCCGACCTGTCCGATCGCGGCATCCGCACCGCCGACCTGGCCGACCAGGTCGAGGGCGGCACGCTGGTCATCCGCGCCCACGGCGTCCCGAAGTCGGAGATCGACGCAGGTGAAGGGCAAGGAGAGCCTCGAGGTCATCGACGCGACCTGCACCTGGGTGCTCCAGTCACAGAAGGCCGCCCGCGAGCTGGCAGAGGCCGGCTACACGGTGTGCATCATCGGCCACGAGGACCATCCCGAGGTCAAGGGCGTGCGCTCGTATGCCGGTGAGAACCACGTCGTCGTCGACGACATGGACCGATCCACCTGGGAGCGCGTGCCGCGCACGAAGAAGATCGGCGTGCTGTCGCAGTCGACGATCCTGCCCAACAAGCTCGAGGAGTTCGCCGCCTTCTGCCTGCGCCGATGCCACGACATGCGGGTCGTCAACACGGTCTGCCCGGTCACGCTGACGCGCCAGGACGACTCGGTGAAGCTGGCGGCCGAGGTCGACGCGATGATCGTGGTCGGCGGCAAGAACAGCTCGAACACGAAGGAGCTGGCGGTGAAGTGCCGCGGCATCCAGGCCGAGACCGTGCACGTGGCCGATGCGGACGAGCTGGCGACCGAGCACGCCGCCTGGCTGCTCGGCAAGGCGCGCATCGGCATCACCGGCGGCACCTCGACGCCCGAGGTCGACCTCGAAGAGGTCCGCGACCGCGTCTACGCCCTGACGGCCGCGTGAGCACCTCGGCGCTGTCGAAGCGTCCGAATGCTCTCTCCGCGGGCATTACGTGAATCGACCGCCCGTGAGGCGTCCAGATTCCCATCCGATGGGCAGCACGCCGCCGATCTGACCATTCGCGTCCGTCCGACGCGCGTAGGCCCACGGGGCGAGCGTACGGACTGTTCGCGGGCGGTCGGTGCCCTTCAGCCCGCGTTGGCAGGCACGAGCTCGTCCAGCAGCCGTCGGAGGCGGCGGCGAAGCACCCGGTAGGACAGGTGGTGCCGCGCGATGTCGAAGTTGTGGCGCGCGTTGGCACGGATGCGGTCGGGGTTGGCGAGCAGGGACTTGACGCTGGCGACGGTCGCATCGGTGATCTCGCCGTCGATCTCGATCAGCTTGAGCCCGAGCGGCGCGATGTCGGCGACGTACACCGAATAGCGGTTCACGAGCACCGGCACGCCGTAGAAGAGCGCCTCCAGCAGCGCATTGCCGAATCCCTCGTACAGGCTCGGGTACGTGATGAGGTCCGCGGCGAGGTAGGCGTCATGGAGCGAGTGCGCCGGGCGCAGGGGCTTGCCCTCGTGATCGGGGGCGAAGCGGTCCGCGGCATACGCGAGTCGGACCTTGTGGCGCTCCGCCAACCGCTCGAGCTCGACGAGGTAGTCGAGGCCCTCGTCGCCGGCGGGCGAGGTGATGAGCAGTACCGCGTCGGGGTCGCCGAGGCGTCCGACGAGCTCGATCGCCAGCTCGATGCCCTTGCGCGGCACGACACGCGTCGGCTGCACGACGAGCAGCCCGCGCTCGTTCATCCCGAGCTCATGACGCAGCCGTCGGCGGACGGCCGGGTGGCGGCGGGGCCGAGGCTGGTCGAAGTCGAAGACGTTCGGGACGACCTTCGAGCGGATGCCGCGACGCTTCTGGAGCTCGGCGGCGGCCAGGCTGTTGATGCTGACGTGCCGCACCCACGGCAGGTCCGGCGGGAACGCCTCGTCGAGCATCTCGGGCACGACGCAGGTCGCGAAGCGCTCGCGCTCCCACCAGTAGTCGTGGTGGTGGCCGATGGCCGGCAGCTGCGTCTCCTCCACCACCCGGCGCAGGGCGAGGCCCAGCGGCAGGTGCATCGGGATGGCCCAGGCATTCTCGACGATGAGTGCGTCGAGCGCGCTGACACGGACCCAGTCGCGCAGGACGGGAACGAGGAGGTCGGCGAGGCGATTGATCTCGGTACGCACGGCGTCAGGGTCGCTGTCGGGGTCGAACGCGGCGGCGGTGGCGCGGGCGGCAGGCGGCCAGGTGAAGTGCATCGGTGGGACCAGGCGGGCCTGGTAGCGGAGCGCGTCGACCTCGCCGGCGCAGAGGCGCAGGTCATGCCCCATCTGCTCGAGCACCGTCTCCCACTTGGCGGTCTCGAAGGTCACGCCGTCGACGCCGGCGAGGCGCGTGGCGGCGATCCCAATCTTCACGCCCCGGATCGTAGGCGATGCGCGGGTAGACTCGTCGGATGTCCTCGCTGCCGGTCGTTGCCATCGTCGGGCGTCCGAACGTCGGGAAGAGCACGCTCTTCAACCGGCTCATCGGCAAGCGCACCGCGATCATCTCCGACGTCGCCGGCACGACCCGCGATCGCGTCTACGGCACCTCCGACTGGAACGGCCGGACCTTCACGGTGGTCGACACCGGCGGGCTCGAGCTCCGGCCGGGGAGCGACATCGAGGAGCGTGTCCAGGACCAGGCGCGAGTGGCGGTCGAGGAGTCGGACCTCATCCTCTTCGTCGTGGACGCCCATGCCGGGCTGGCGCCGCTCGACTACGAGGTGGCCGATCGGCTTCGCCGCGCCGACGCGCCGGTGATCCTCGTCATCAACAAGGGCGACAACCCGGCACGCGAGGCCGATGCGGTCGAGTTCTTCGCCCTCGGCTTCGACCCGTCGATCACGATCTCCGCCCAGCACGGCCGCAACACCGGCGACCTCGCCGACCTCATCGTCGAGCACCTCCCGCCGCCGAGCGAAGCGGAGGCGGCGGCATCGGCCTCTCCCGACGACCTCACCGAGGAGGAGCTGGCCGAGCTTGCCGAGAGCGAGATGGGGCCGCCGCGGGTGGCGATCGTGGGGCGGCCGAACACCGGCAAGTCGACGTTCGTGAACAAGGTGTTCGGGTCGGACCGGATGATCGTGTCCGACGTGCCGGGCACGACCCGCGACCCGATCGACACTGCCGTCGAGCTCGACGGCCAGCCGCTCGTGCTGGTGGACACCGCGGGGATCCGGCGGCGCGGGTCGATCGACCGCGGCATCGAGCGGTATTCGGTGCTGCGCTCGATGAAGGCGATCGACTCGGCCGACGTCGCCGTCGTCATGACCGATGCGACCGAGGGCTACACGGCGCAGGACGCCCACGTCGTGGGGTACGTGCTGGAGGCGGGGAAGGGCGTCGTGCTGGTGCTGAACAAGTGGGACGCGGTCGAGAAGGACGAGCACACCGCCGACCAGTGGCTGAAGCGGCTGCGTCGCGAGGCGCCGTACCTGGCCTGGGCCGACATCGTCTTCGCCTCGGCCCTGACCGGCCAGCGCGCCGAGCGGATCCTCGCGGAGGCGCTGCGGGTCGCCGAGGAGCGCTACCGGCGCGTGCCGACCGGAGAGCTGAACCGGCTGGTCATGGACGCGGTCCGCGAGCACCCGCCGTCACACGTCCGCAACCGCCTGCCGAAGTTCTTCTACGCGACCCAGGTCGGCGTCGCGCCGCCGACGTTCGTCATCTTCGTCAACGACCCGGCGATCGTGCACTTCAGCTACAAGCGCTACCTCGAGAACCGGATCCGCGCCGAGTACGGCTTCCTCGGGACGCCGATCCGCCTGATCCTGCGCCAGCGCGAGTCGGAGGAGTCGGCGCGGCGATCGGCGAAGCCGCGCAAGCGGGCGACCAAGCGGAAGTAGCTACTCCGTGGTGGCGGAGTTGCGCCGACCCGCGTGCTCGTCGCGGCGGCGCGCGATGCGCATCAGGCCCTCGCCGTAGACCAGCGCGGCATCGACGCTCAGGCCGGCGTCACGGTCCAGCGTCCCCAGGCGCGCGTAGTTGTCGCGCAGGACGCAGAGGGTGTCGAAGAGGTCGTAATCGCTCGGTTGCGGTTGCATGATCGTGGTCCTTGACGCTCCTCATTCGACCATCGTTGCGTGAGCGAACGGTGAGCCGAAGGTGAGAATGTCCTGATCTTCGAATGACCGCTGATATCCTCGCGGTGTGACCGATCAGATCGGCGTCATCGGCGCCGGAGCGTGGGGAACCACCCTGGCCGTGCTCCTGGCCGATGCCCAGCGCCCGGTCAGCCTCTGGACGCATTCGCCCGAGGCGGCGGAAAAGCTGGCGCACGAGCGCACCAACGACCGATACCTTCCCGGCGTCGTCTTCCCGCCCAACCTGCGCGTCGTGACCGATGCGGCCTACCTCGCCGAGCCGCATCGCTTCTTCCTGCTGGCCACGCCATCGGCGCACCTGCGTGACACGCTGCGGCAGCTCAGCCAAGTTCTCTACGCCGATGCCGACCTCCTCAGCGTCGTGAAGGGGATCGAGGAGGGGACGCACCTGCGGATGAGCGAGGTCGCCGCCGAGGAGCTGCCGCATCGGCGGGTCGCGGCGCTTTCGGGGCCGAACCTGGCGCGCGAGATCGCGGCCGGCAAGCCGGCCGGCTCGGTGGTGGCGTCGGAGGATGCGGAGCTTGCGGCGGAGCTGGCATCGGTCCTGTCGTCCGAACGGTTCCGGGTGTACACGAACCCCGACCTGGTCGGCGTGGAGCTGGCGGGCGCGCTGAAGAACGTCGTGGCGCTGGCCGCGGGGACGGTCGACGGGTTGGGCTTCGGGGACTCGGCGAAGGCCGGGATCATCACCCGCGGACTGGCGGAGATGACGCGGCTGGGCGTCGCGGCGGGGGCGCAGCCGCTGACCTTCGCGGGTCTGGCGGGCGTCGGCGACCTGATCGCGACCTGCATGTCGCCGCTGTCGCGGAACCGGAGAGCGGGAGAGCTGATCGCTTCGGGCGTGCCGTGGCCCGAGGCGGGGGAGCGGCTCGCCGGTGTTGCCGAGGGCGTGGCGACCGTCACCGGGGCGCTGGAACTCGCCGCCGAGCACGGGGTGGAGCTGCCGATCGCCGAGCAGGTCCGCGCCATCGTCTTCGACCACAAGCCGCCAATGGCGGCCGTCGCCGAGCTGATGTCGCGCAGTACGAAGGACGAGCTGGACGACTGATGGCGCGGCCGCTGCGCTTCGGGATCAACGTCGTTCCGAATGCGGCGGACTACGACGCCATCCTCGCGCAGGTCCACGCGGCGGAGGAGGGTGGGCTGGACCTCGTCGGCGTCCAGGACCACCCGTACCAGCGACGGTTCCTCGATACCTACTCGCTGATCGCCGATCTGGTGGCGCGGACCGATCGGCTGCGCTTCTTCCCCGACGTCACCAGCCTGGCCATGCGCGATCCGCCGATGATCGCCAAGGCGGCGGTCTCGATGGACATCATGAGCGGCGGCCGGTTCGAGCTCGGCCTGGGCGCGGGCAACTTCTGGGACGCGGTCGAGGGCATGGGCCGGGCGAGGCGCACGAACCGGGAGGCGTTTGAGGCGCTCGAGGAGGCGATCGCGATCATCCGCGCCGCCCTCGACGTCGGCCCGGAACGGCGTGTCGTGCGGGGTCCCGGGCCGTGGTACCCGATCCCGGGCTACCCGGCGGGGCCGCCGCCGGCGCATCAGGTGGGCATCTGGCTGGGCGTGTATCGGTCCCGGGGGCTGAGCCTCGTCGGCCGCGCGGCCGATGGCTGGATTCCGTCGCTCGGCTACGCCACCTTCGAGGGGCTGAAGCAGGGGGGCGAGGCCATCGACCGGGCGGCCGTCGCGGCGGGCCGCAACCCTGACGACATCACCAGGCTGGTCAACTTCAACGGCGTCATCGTCGAGGGGGAGCGGGGCGAGGCCCCGCTGACGGGTCCCGTCGAGCACTGGGTGACGACGATCGCGTCGTGGGCCGAGGACGTCGGGATCGACTCGTTCATCCTCTACGCGCAGGACGGCGACGCCGACCAGGTTCGGCGCTTTGCCGCCGAGGTGGCGCCCGCCGTCCGCGAGCGAGTGGGGCGCTGAGCTCCCGGCCTACATCAGGCCGATGAGGTGGCCCTCCGGATCGGTGAAGAGCGCGATCGTCGTCTCGGGGGCGACCTCGGTCAGCGGCATGACCACGCGGCCACCCGCCTCCTCGACCTTGCGCAGGGTCGCCGCCGGGTCATCGGCGCTGACGTAGAAGGTGACGTGACCGTCGCCACCGTTCTGGGCCGGACCGATGCCGGCGGTCATCTCGCCCTGGCGCAGCAGGCCGTAGCCGCCGGGGTTGTTCGTGTCCAGCTCCCAGCCGAACACGTCGCCGTAGAACTTCTGGAGCTTGGGGCCGTCGTTGCCGGCGACCTCGACGTGAATGATCTTGGCTCCCATGGAATCGGTCTCCTTCAGGGCTGCTTGGGACCGATGCCGTCATCGGCCATTCATCAGCACGACGTTCGGAGACCGCTGAAATCGACACCCTCGGTGACGTGCCGCGAAGGCGCCCGTATACTGGCGCCGATCCTCGCTCGGTCGGGGCGTGGCGCAGTCTGGCAGCGCACTTGGCTGGGGGCCAAGGGGTCGGAGGTTCGAATCCTCTCGCCCCGACCAATCTCACCTCGGCGTGCGGCGCAGGTGATAGGGGACGTCCGCCACGATCGTGTTCGGGCGCGTGAACAGCCGCAGCTTCAGGCGGAGCGCCGTTTGATTGTGCAACAGGTTCTCCCACCAGTGGCGCGGGACGAACTCGGAGAGCACGACGAGCACCGGGCGCGACGGATCGTGGCGCTGGAGGACGTCGAGATAGGCCAGCAAGGGGCCGATGAGCGCCCGGTACGGCGACTCGATCACGACGAGCTCCGCGCCCCCTGACCACTCCGGCCACTCGCGACGCAGCTCGTCGGCGGCATCGGCGTCGTTGGTGACATGAACGGCGGTCGCGTCGGGCGAGATCGACGTGGCGAAGGCGATGGCCTGGCGGGCGGGCTCGTCGAGGCGGGCGATCGGGACGATCACCATCGGTTTGGCCGCAGCGTGGGCGGGCGTGCGAACGGGCCGGACGGCGTCGTCGACGGATCGGTAGTGCGCACGGATCCCGCGCATGAGCAGGACGAGGATCGGAATGGCCAGCACGACCATCCAGGCCCCCGCCAGGAACTTGCTCTGGACCACGATCAGGGCAATCACGCCGGTCGTGATCGCGCCGAGGCCGTTGATCGCCAGGCCGCGAACCCATCCGGCCTCGCGACGTCGCCACCAGCGCACGACCATGCTCGACTGGGAGAGCGTGAAGGCAAGGAAGACGCCGAGCGTGTAGAGCGGGATGAGCGCGGTGACGCTCGCGCCGAACGCGATGAGCAGCAGCGCCGCGAGGCCCGAGAGCGCCACGATGCCGGTGGTGAAGGCCAGGCGCTCGCCGCGGAACGCGAACTGGCGCGGCATGAAGTCATCGCGGGCAAGGAAGGAGGCGAGGCGCGGGAAGTCGGCGAAGGCGGTGTTGGCGGCGAGGGCCAGCACGAGGACCGTCGCCACCTGGATGAGGACGAAGAACGCGCCGTCCCCTACGAGCACGCGGGCGATCTGCGACAGGACTGTCTGCTGCTCGTGCGGGTCGGGGATGACGCCGAGCGTGCTCGCCATGAAGCTGATGCCGAGGAAGAGGGCTGCGAAGATCGCGGCGGCCCACACGAGCGTGATCCGCGCGTTGCGCCATTCGGGCGGCTTGAAGGCCGGGACGCCGTCCGAGATCGCCTCGACGCCGGTCAGCGCCGCCGCGCCGGAGCTGAAGGCCCGCAGGATGAGGAAGAGCCCGAGCGCCTCTCCGCCGGCCTCCGCCGTCAGCCACTCGGCCGGCGGCGTGTAGTCGGGGAGCGTCCCGGTCGCCAGCCTGAACAGACCGATGCCGACCATCGCCAGGATGGCGACGATGTAGACATAGGTCGGCGCCGCGAAGATCGTCCCGGACTCGCGGACGCCGCGCAGGTTGCCGACCATCAGCACGACGACGATTACGACGGCGATGAGCACGCGCTCCGGGAAGAGCTCGGGGATGACCGATGTGATCGCCGCGACCGCGGCCGATACCGATACCGCCACGGTCAACGTGTAGTCGATGAGCAGCGCACCGCCGGCCACGAGCCCCGCCGTCGGCCCGAGGTTGTCGCTGGAGACGAGGTAGCTGCTGGCGCCGTTCGGGTAGGCGCGGATCGTCTGCCAGTAGCTGGTGGCAACGATCGCGAGGACGACGCAGATCGCGATCGTCAGCGGCATCGTCAGCGCGATGGCGCCGATCCCCGCGAACACGAGGATCCGCATCATCTCCTCGGTCGCGTACGCCGAGGAGCTGATGTTGTCGCTGCTGAAGATCGCCAGCGCCTTCAGCTTGGAGAGCCGCTCGTGCTCCTCCAGCTCGCTGCTGATCGGGCGCCCGATCAGGAACGTTCGGATCCGGCGCAGCGTGCGCGTCCAGCCGGGGCGATCGAGCACGGTGCGTTCCGTGGCGACCAGCTCGCCCTCGTCGCCGCGCTCGAAGAGCTCGTCGTAGGGGCGCACGATCCGGACGTACGCGTCGCCCGGCCGGCGTCCTCGTCGCTTCTCACGCACCTCCAGGTGCGCGTCGATCCGTCGTTCCTCCTCCATTCGCCCTCAGCGGCCGGAAGCGGCGATCGGCAGCACGGAGATCTCGGAGTCGGCACCCCCCGGCTCGACGAGCTCGACGCGGACCGCCGCGCGCCGGGCGAGCCGCATCGCTGCGGGCAGCAGGCTTCGCGCACCGGGAGCCTGGACGGTGACGCGAGTTGCCTGCCCGGCCGCGACAACGTCGATCGCGGCGCGCAGCGCATCAAGGGGCGCGCCAATCTGCGGTGGTTCAGTACGGTGGAATCGGTCCACGAATCCACCGTGCCACACGCCCCCAAGAGGCGGCCGGTCGTGGTCAGCCGGCGCCGCTCAAGAACCGCTCAAGGTTCGTCGCCGAGAAGCTCCTCGGCGTCATGCACCCGGTACCCGACGCCGGGCTCAGCGACGATCAGGCGCCGGAGGACGCCATCGGGATCGACGGCGGCCAGCTTCCGTCGGATTGCGGCGACGTGGACGTGGAGGTAGTGGTGCTCGGACGCGTACTCGGCTCCCCACACGGCACGCAGGAGCCTCGCACGACTGGCGACACGGCCGGCGTGGGCGAGGAGCACTTTCAGCAGCTCGTACTCCCGCGGGGTCAGGCTCACCTCCCTGCCGTCGACCTCGACGCGGCGTCTCGACGGGGTGAGGAGGAGTGGACCGATGCGGACCTCGCCGCCCGCCTCCCCGGCCGGCCCGAGGGCCCGCCGCAGAGCGGCCCGCAACCTCGCGTGGAGCTCGCCGACGCCGAACGGCTTCGTGAGGTAGTCGTCGGCGCCGGCGTCCAGCGCCGCCACCTTGTCCCGCTCCCGGTCGCGTGCGGACAGGACGAGGATCGGCGTCGCGGCGTCCGAGCGGACTCGGTGGATGACGGCCAGCCCGCTGATGCCCGGGAGCCCGAGGTCGACGATCACCAGGTCCGGTCGACGCCGCTCCCAGCTTCGCAGCGCCGATTCGCCGTCCGGCGCTTCCGTTACCCGGTACCCGTGCGCGGCCAGGTTCGCCGCGACCATCCGTCGGGTCGGCTCGTCGTCCTCGACGAGCAGGATCTCGGGACCGTCGCTCGGCGCCATCACTCCGCCCCTTGGCCGGTGGGCGCAGCCGGCACGCGGATCGTGACCGCCAGACCGCCGAGCTCGCTCGGCGCAACGCGAACCGTCCCGCCCATCGCCTCGACGAGGCCGCGCACCACGGCCAGCCCCAGCCCGACGCCGTGCCGGGACCGTGCCGCTTCGCCGGGGGCGCGGTAGAAGCGGTCGAAGAGGCGTGGCAACGCGTCAGCCGCGACGCCCGGCCCCGAGTCCTCCACGCGGATCTCCACCTCGGCGCCGGCAACGGCGGCCGCGCTGACGACGATATCGGCGCCCGGCGAGCCGTGCGTCGCGGCGTTGTCGACGACGTTGGCCAGCGCCTGGCTCAGGAAGGTCTGGTCGACGAACAGCGCCGGCAGTTCGTCGGGGATCCTGGTGGTCAGCTGGCCGGTCATCCTCGGCCGATAGCGCTCGAGGATCGGCTCGAGGAGCTCGCCGAGCGGCGTGACCTCGGGCTCGCTGACCAGGGCACCCGACTGGATGCGGCTCATGTCGAGCAACGAGTCGACGAGGCGATTCAGGCGATCCGCCTCCTCATCGATGGCACGCGCGGTCGCGCGCCGCTCATCGGCTCCGAGGTCGATCGTTGGGTCGGCGAGGCTTCCTGCGGCCGCGCGGATCGTGGCCAGCGGCGTGCGCAGGTCGTGGGAGACGGAGTCGAGCAGCGCCGAGCGGAGCTCGTCGCTTCGTCGCTCGACCTCGGCGTCGGCTGCTGCGGCCGCCAGGCGGTCCCGCCGAACGGCCTGCGCAACCTGGTCGGCCGTTGCCGCCAGGAGCCTGGTCTCTTCGAGCGTGGGAGGCCCGTCACCGCTCGTTCGCTCTGACCACAGCGAGCCGAGCTGATCGCGGTCGGCAGTGAGCGCGACCCGGTATCGGGCCACGGGCGACGATCCTCGAGGCCGGCTTCCGGACTCGGGGTGGATCCGAACCCAGGTCGCCGCATCCTCGGGGCGGTCGCGGCGCAGGAGATGGTGGGTGCCGATCGGCTCGATCGGCTGGCCGGGGGCCGTATCGCCGACCATGCGCTCGCCGGCGACCGTCGACCCCAGGCCGATCCACGCGCGGGCCATGCCCGCATCCAGGCGCATTCGTTCGAGGACGGTCTCGATGGCGCTTGTCAGCCGCGGCGCCGTGGCGAGCTCGCGCGAGATCGCGAACAGCGCTCGCGCCTCTCGCTCGCGCCGCGCCGCGAGGCGCTCCCGCTCGCGCTGGGCGCCGGCGAGGCGCCCGATGACAAGGCCGACGAACAGCAGGAGGAGCAGCGTGATCAGATCCTCGGGACGCGCCACCGCCAACGTGAAGCGCGGCTCGACGAAGAGGAGGTTGTAGACCACAAAGGAGCCGGCAGCGGAGAGAAGGGCGGCCAGAGTGCCGTGCCGGAGCGCGATGAACGCCACCGCCATCAGGTAGAGGCTGCCTGCATGCTCGACGCCGAACCCGATCTCGAGGACCCATACCGCCAACGTCGTCACGGCGAGCGCCGCGACGACCTCGATAACGGCACGTCCCCGGATCTGCACGCCTCATCCTACGAGCGGCGCGATCCGCTCAATGCCGCTCAACGTACCTCGAGCACGAACAGGGGAATGAGACGCTTCGTTCGACGCTGGTAGGTCTCGTACAGCGGGAATTCCCGCGTCACGAGCGCCCAGAGGGTCTCGCGCTCCGTGCCGGCAACCTCGCGCGCGACGACCGATCGCTCCTCGCGGCCGACCGTGACCGTCGCCCGCGGCTCCGCGCGCAGGTTGTGGACCCAGGCCGGATGGTGCGCAGAGCCACCGAGCGAGCCGGTGATCACGAGCGCGCCGTCGGCATTCTCGTAGGCGTAGAGCGTCACCGTGCGCAACTCGCCGCTCTTGCGGCCGGTCGTCGTCAGTCGCACCTGCATCGCTCGGAAGGCTAGCGCGTCACGCGCACGATCCGGTCGGCAGCGCCGTTCGAGGTGGAGACGTAGAGCGCCGCATCCGGACCGATGACGACCGCACGCAGACGCTTGAACTCCCCGTCGAGCAGCGTTTCGTCGAGCGTCACCTCGCCGGACGCCGAGACCGAGAAGATCCGCAGGTCCTCCTCCTTCAGCGTGCTCACCACGAGGTCGCCGTCCCAGAACGTCGCCCCCGAGGTCGCGAGCGTCGGCGAGCCGGTGGCCCAGGCAGGCGCCCGGTAGTCGCTCGCCGGGCCGCAGCCGTCGGGAACCGGTCCGACGTCGGACGCGCCGGTGAAACACGGGTAGCCGTAGTTGCCGCCGGCGACGATGACGTTGAGCTCGTCGTTGACATCCGTCCCGTGCTCGGCCGTGACGACGAGCCCGGTGGGCGAAACCGCGATGCCCTGCGGATTCCGGTGCCCGAGGCTGAAGACGGCCGTGCCGAGCGGGTTGTCGGGCGGGACCGAGCCGTCCAGCGCCAGTCGCAGGACCTTGCCGTTCAGCGACTCCGGATCCTGGGCGCGAACCGGCAGGTTTCCGTCGCCGATCGTCAGCCACAGGTAGCCACCGGCGACCTCCACGGCGCAGCCCTGGTGGCGCGGCGCACCCGTCGCCTCGCCGATCGGCATGACCTCGAACGGCGCCAGCGACCCGTCGGACGCGAGGGTCGATCGCAGCAGGTCGACGCGCCACGGCCCATCGTCGGGATCACGCGAGGCGCAGACGAAGATGGTCGCGCCGTCCACGGCGATGCCCATGAGCCCGGACTCCAGCTCGGCGCGGACATCGGGGACGGTCGCGGTGTGCAGGAGCGCCGCGCCGGCAGCTCCCGATTCGAAGACGAGGACACCGCCCGCCCGCTCGGTGACGAGCATCCGACCGTCGGGCGCGAAGGCGATGTCCCACGGGTGCTCGAGGCCCTCCTGCACGACCTCGGCGCGGACCGGCTCGAACGGCCGGAGTACGAAGAGTGCGACAAACGCGGCGCCGACGAGCAGGAGCAGAAGCGCCCCGGACACGACGAAGCGGCTGGCGAACGCCCGAGTGGACGCCGGCAGCCGCTTCATGCGACGAAGAGGGCCGAGTGAGTTACTCGGCCGCCTTCACGTTCGTTGCGCGGGGGCCGCGCGGGTTGGATTCGACGTCGAAGGTCACGTTCTCGCCGCCGACGAGGCGGTCGAAATCGATCGAGTCGCTCAGTCCGTCGCGATGGAAGAAGTAGTCCTTGCCATCCTCGCCGGTGATGAAGCCGAAGCCGCGATCGGCGACGACCTTCTTGATGGAACCATTGGCCATGAGTGGCCTCCTAAACGGTCGGTAGGGCCCAAGGGTACCCCGTTAAGGCCTGTAGCATCGGCGCCGATGACGGCACTGCCGGCCACGCCACCCTTCGCACTGCGCGCGCGGCTGCTCTCGCCCATGGCCGACGGAGGCTGGCTCGACGAGGCCGATGGACTGGTTGTCGTCGATGAATCCGGCCGGATTTCGCATGCCGGCGCGTGGCCGGGCGCCGAGGCGGCGCCCGCATCGGTCCTGGATCTGAGGCCGATGGTGGTGATGCCCGGCCTGGTCGATCTGCACGCGCACCTGCCGCAGCTGCCGAACGCCGGGCTGGGCAGCGGGCTGGACCTGCTGACCTGGCTGGACCGATACATCTTCCCGCTCGAGCGCGCCTACGACCGATCGGTAGCGGAGCGCCAGGCGCCTGCCGCGTGGCGAGCCTTTGCCGCCGCCGGCACGACGACGGTCGTTGCCTACGCGGCGCTCTGGCCTGACTCGACCGATGCGGCCTTCGCCGCCGCCGAGGCGCACGGCATCCGGGCGGTGATCGGCAAGGTGATGATGGACCGGCTCTCGTACGACACCGAGATCGACCCCGGCGAGATCCTCGAGACCTCGCTGCGCCAGTCCGACGAGCTCGCGTCGCGCTGGCACGGCGCCGATGACGGGCGGCTCGCCTACGCGTTCACGCCGCGCTTCGCGGTCAGCTGCTCGGCCGAGATGCTGCGCGAGTCCGCGGCGCTGGCGAACCAACACGGCGCGTACTGGCAGACGCACCTCTCCGAGGACGACGGCGAGATCGACGAGGTCCGGCGGCTCTTCCCGGAGGCGATTGACTACCTCGATGTCTACGACCGCGCCGGCGCGCTCGGGGAGCGGACGATCTTCGCGCACGCGATCCACCTTTCCGAGCGCGAAGTGGCGCGCCTCGTGGAGTCGGGCTCGCGCGTCGCGCATTGCCCGGCCTCGAACCTGTTCCTGTCGAGCGGGATGATGCCGCTGGGCGCGTACCGCACGGCCGGCATGACAGTCGGCCTCGGCAGCGACGTGGCCGCCGGTCCCGAGGTTTCGATGCTCGGCGTCATGCGCGCGGCGGCGGTGACCCAGCGAGTGCTCGAGCTGACTGGGCGCGCGGAGCGCGCATCGGCGCTGCGCGCGCTCGACTGGCTGCGGATGGGAACGCTGGAGGGCGCACGGGTGCTCGGGCTGGAGGGCGTCGTCGGCTCGGTGGAGGTGCGGAAGGAGGCCGATCTCATCGCGGTCGACCCGCGGTTCACGACCCCGCTCCCCGGCGACGATCCGCCGACCGAGGCCGACGACCTCGCCAGCCGGCTGATCTTCCGGCCGCACCCGAACATGGTGCGGGGCGCGTGGGTGCGGGGGCGCTTGCTCGGCGGGCCTCCGGGCATCGACGGAATCGGCTAGGCTGCGCGGCATATGGATCGAGTCATCCAGGTCCTCATCAACGCCGCGGCGCTGTATGTCGCCCAGCTGTTGATCGACGGCGTGGACTTCGACTTCTCCCAGCCGGACGCCTGGTGGCAGTTCCTGCTGGTCGCGCTGATCTTCGGGCTGGTGAACACGTTCCTGAAGCCGGTCCTCAAGCTGCTGGCGCTACCGATCACGGTGGTCACGCTCGGCCTCTTCATGGTCGTGATCAACGCGTTCCTGCTGTGGCTCACCGGCGTCATCTCCGACCAGCTCGCACTGGGCCTCGAGGTCACCGGCTTCATCCCGGCCCTGCTCGGGGCGATCGTCATCAGCATCGTCGGCCTCGTGCTCTCGACGGTGGTCGGCGCGGGTCGGAAGGCCGTCTGACCCTCCGCCCCCGAGGATGAATCGCGCGCCCTGGTTCGTGGCGGCCACGCTCGGCGTGTCGCTGGCGATCGTGATCCTGCTGGCCGGCCCGCTGCTCCTCTTCAACCCGCCGTTCGTGTCCGCGCTCCAGCAGCGCCACGGGGTCGCCGCCGCGCTCGGCGTGCCGGCCACCGAGGTCGACCGGGCCACGGCTGTGCTGCTGGTCGACATCTTCACCGATGGCGAATTCGACGCTGCGTTCCCCGGCGAGCCCCCATTGCTCAACGAGCGCGAGCGATCGCACATGTCGGACGTCTCGCAGCTCGTCCGCATCCTGGCCGCCAGCGTGCTCGTCGCGGCCGTCGTGGCGGTGCTTTGCGCCCGACGGATGCGCGGTGAGCAGCGGCGCGTCGGCGCGGTGATGCTGCGGACCGCGGCGGTCATCGGTGCGGCGGCGGTCGCGCTTGCGCTGACCTTCGCGGTCGCCTTCGAGCCGGCGTTCCTGGCCTTCCACGCGGTCTTCTTTCCCCCGGGGACGTACCTTTTCGAGCCCGGCTCGAACCTCATCGCGCTGTTCCCGGAGGGCTTCTGGTTCGACGCCTCGCTGGCGGCGGGCGCAACGATCATCCTCTCCGCGGCGCTGTGCGCGCTGGCGGGGTATCGGCTCTGGCGGAACGGCCCGGAGACCCCGCTTCCGGCCTGATCTAGACTCCGGCCATGGGTTCCGGCTGGAAGGTCGGCCGGCTGGCCGGCATCGATCTCTCGATCCACCCGTCGTGGCTGGTGATCGCCGCCCTGCTGACGTACCAGCTGGCGGTGCTCCAGTTCCCGCGCCAGTTCAGAGACTGGTCGGATGCGCAGTACTGGTTCGTCGCCGCCGCGACGTCGGCCTTCTTCTTCGGCTCGGTCGTCGCCCACGAGCTGTCGCACGCGATCGTGGCCCGTCGGTTCGGGCTCAAGGTCGAGGGCATCACGCTGTTCATCTTCGGTGGCGCCACCACGATCGACACCGATTCCCGGACCCCGCGCGAGGAGGCGCTGATCGCGCTCGCCGGTCCGGCCGCGAGCCTGGTGCTCGGCGGGCTGCTGGTCGCCATCGGCTTCTTCATCCGCCCGCCGCAGTTCGGCGCCCTCGTCGGCTGGCTCGGCCTCGTGAACGTGGCGCTCGGGGTCTTCAACCTCATCCCGGGCTTCCCGATGGACGGTGGCCGCGTCCTGCGCGCCTTCCTGTGGCGGCTGCGCGGCGACCGGCTGGCGGCGACCCACAATGCCGCGTGGATCGGGCGGCTGTTCGCCTACGTGATGGTCGGCCTCGGCGTGTTCATCGCGCTCCAGCCGGGCGGGATCCAGGCCGGCCTGTGGCTCGCGTTCATCGGCTGGTTCCTCTCGAACGCGGCGGAGGCGACGCTCATGCAGGCCGGCGTCGAGCGCAGCCTGCGCGGCGTGCGCGTGCGCGACGCGATGGACCCGAACCCGCCGGCGGTCTCCCCGAACGAGACGGTGGCCGAGCTCGTGAACGAGCGGATGCTGCGCGGCGAGGACCGCTCGTACCTCGTCCGGCACGACGACGGCGGCCTGGCCGGGATCGTGACCCTGAAGGACGTCCGCGGCCTGCCGCGCGACGACTGGCCGAACGCCCGCGTGACCGACATCATGACCCGCTTCCCCGACCTCGCCACGATCGACCCGGATGCGCCGATGGCGGATGCGCTGCGCCTGATCCAGGCTCGCGTCGTCGGCCAGCTGCCGGTCGTCGAGCCCGAGAACCGCATCCCGCTCGGCATCGTGACCCGGCGGGGCATCCTCAAGCTCATCGACGCCCGCATGAAGCTCGGGCTCTGATCGAGACCGATGCTGTCGCTGGAGGAGGCCCTGGCTCGCCTGCTGGCGCACGCGTCGCGCTCCGCCGCTGAGGGCGTCTCCCTGGCCGATGCCGCCGGGCGCGTCCTTGCCGATCCACGCATCATCGCCGCGGTCGACGTTCCGCCATTCGCCAACTCCTCGATGGACGGGTTCGCGCTGCGCTCCGCCGATGCGCCGGGCGTGCTGCGGGTGACCGGCGAGGTGGCGGCAGGCGTCGCGTCGCTGCCGGCGGTCGAGGGCGGCAGCGCCGTCCGGATCATGACCGGCGCGCCGATTCCGCCCGGCGCCGACGCAGTCGTGCCGCTCGAGGCGGTCGCGGAGTCCAACGGTGCGGTCTCGGTTGACTCGGCCGTCTCCGCGGGCGCATTCGTGCGCGCGGCGGCCCACGACACGCGGGCGGGGGACGCGGTGCTGCTCGACGGGCCGCTGACGCCGCCGCGGCTGGCCGTGCTGGCGTCCCTCGGGCTGGGCGCGGTCGAAGTGCTGCGGCGGCCGGTCGTCGCGATCCTCTCGACCGGCGACGAGCTCGTCGCTCCCGGCGAGCCGCTCGGTGCCGGCCAGATCCACGACGCCAACGGGGTCGCCCTGGCCGCGGCGGTGACGGAAGCCGGGGGCGAGCCGCTGCTCCTGCCGCGCGTCGGCGACGATCCGGAGGCGATTGAGAGCGTCCTGCGCGCAGCGGCGGGGTCGGCCGACCTCGTCGTCACCTCCGGCGGGGTCAGCGTCGGCCGCCACGATCACGTCCGGGCCGTGCTCGAGCGACACGGTGCCCTGGACTTCTGGCGCATTGCCGTCCAGCCGGGCAAGCCGCTGGCGGTGGGCGAGATCGATGGCACGACCGTCATCGGCCTTCCCGGCAACCCGGTCAGCGCGCTCGTGACCTTCGAGCTCTTCGTGCGGCCGTTCATCCGCGCGATGCTCGGGCTGGGCGGCGACGGTCGGGCTCGCGTGCGGGCCGTGCTCTCCGAACCGGTCTCGAAGGACGCCGGCCGTCGTGCGTTCCTGCGGGTGGTGGTCGGCGCGTCCGACGACGGCTACGTGGCTCGGCCCGCGGGCGGGCAGCAATCCTCGCAGCTGCGACCGATGGCCGATGCCAACGCGCTTCTCGTCATCCCCGAGGGCGCCGCGGCCGCCGAAGCGGGCGTCGCCTACGAGGCGATCGTCCTCGAGCCGCTGTCATGAAGCCGAGCCACCTGGGCGACGAGGGCGAGCCGCGGATGGTGGACGTTGGATCGAAGCCGGTGACCGCTCGCCGAGCCGTGGCGGCGGCGACGGTCCGCATGCGCCCCGACGTCCTGGCCACGCTGGTCGACGCCGGCGGACCGAAGGGGGACGCCTTCGTCACCGCTCGCCTGGCCGGCATCGGTGCCGCCAAGCGCACCGCGGAGCTCATCCCGCTCTGCCATCCGCTGCCGCTCGATCGCGTGGAGGTGGAGCTCACGCCCGATGCCGCAGCCGGCGCCGTCGAGATCCGCGCCGAGGTGGCCGCGACGACCCGCACCGGTGTCGAGATGGAGGCGCTCACCGCCGCATCGGTCGCGGCGCTGACCCTGTACGACATGGCCAAGGCGCTCCAGCGCGACATCGTCATCGAGTCGGTGCGGCTGCTCGAGAAGTCCGGCGGCCGCTCCGGTGACTTCGCCGCCGATGCCGTCGAGCGAGCGACCCACGAAGCGGTCGTCGTCACCTGCTCGAACCGATCGGCCGCGGGGGAGCGGGAGGATGCGTCCGGCCCGGAACTGGTGTCAGCGTTGGCGGCTGCGGGGTTCGATGTGGCTCCTGAGCCGATCGTCGTCCCCGACGACGAGGCCGAGATCGCCGCGACGCTCGCCCGCCTGGCGGATGCGGGGCATCGGCTCATCCTCACGACCGGTGGCACGGGGCTCACGCCGACCGACGTCACCCCGGCGGCCACGCGTCGGGTGATCGAGCGCGAAGCGCTGGGCCTGGCCGAGCTCATGCGCGCGGCGGGCATCAGCCACACGCCGATGGCCGCACTCTCGCGCGGCGTCGTGGGCGCGCGGGGACGCACGCTGATCGCGAACCTTCCTGGCTCGCCGAAGGGCGCGATCCAGTCCCTCGAGGCCCTGCTGCCGGTGCTTCGGCACGCGCTCGACCAGCTTGGCGGTGGAGACCACTGATCGATTGACGTCGAGGCGTACGATGCGCGCGTCATCGGACCATCGGAGGAATGCGGGTGGCAACTGAGGAACCGAAGCCGGGCAGCCTGTCGATTCGGCAGGCCGCGTTCATCGGCGTCGCGTCGATGGTCGGGGCGGGGATCTTCTCGCTGCTCGGAGCCGCCGGGGAAGTCGCCGGGTCCGCGGTCTGGATCTCGTTCCTGCTCGCCGGCGCCGTCGCCGTCCTGCAGGGCTACTCGTTCGCGAAGATCGGCGCCCGCTATCCCTCAGCGGGCGGATTGCTCGAGTACGTCGTCCGCGGCTACGGCAACGGCCATGTGACCGGCGTCATCGCGTGGCTCGTGCTCGCGGTGAACGCCATCATCACCGCGATGGTTGCGGTCTCCTTCGGGAGCTACGCGGCCTCCGCGATCGGGGCTGAGGACGCCGAGTTCGCGACGAAGGCCTTCGCCGCGCTCCTCGTCATCGCGATGACGACCCTGAACGCCTTCGGCTCGCAGGCCGTGGCGAGGGTCCAGTCCGTGGTCGTCGTCGTCGTGATCGGCATCCTCTCCGTGTTCGCGGTCACCACGCTCGCGACCGCTGACTTCGCGCTGCTGGCGCCCGCGGGATATCCGCCGCTCGGCGACATCCTCGCCAGCGTGGCGCTGACGTTCTTCGCGTTCCTCGGGTTCGGCGTCATCACGTTCACCGCGGTGCACATGGTCGATCCGCCGCGACAGCTGCCGCGGGCCGTATACCTGGCCCTCGGCATCGCCACGCTCATCTATGTCGCGGTCGCGCTCGGCGTCTTCGGGACGCTGACCGTGGACGAGGTGATCGAGTCGGGCGGGACGGCCCTGGCGGTCGCGGCGGAGCCGGTGCTCGGGCAGGCCGGCTACTGGTTGATGACCGTGACCGCGCTCTTCGCGACGGCCGGCGCAACGAACGCGGGGCTGTACCCCGCGACCGGCCTCAGCGAGCACCTCGCGTCGATCGGCCAGTTCCCGCCCCTTCTCGCGCGCCGCTTCGGCGGACGTGCGCCGGCCGGGCTGCTGCTCACCGCCATCATCGCGATCGTCCTGGCCGTCGGATTCGACCTCAACGCCATTGCCTCGATCGGGAGCGCGGTCGCGCTCGTGGTGTTCGCGCTCGTCGGGATCGGCCACCTGCGGATCCGCGAGGAGACGGGCGCCAGCGCGCCGATCCTCATCCTCGGCGTCCTCGCCGCGGCCGTCGTCCTGTTGATGTTCCTCCCGACGCTGGCCGAGGAGCCCGCGACGATTGCCGCGCTCGTCTTCATCCTCGCCGTGAGCATCGTCCTCGACCTCGGCTGGAAGCGCATCCGGGGCGACCAGCCCGCGTAGACGACGGCCGATCCTCGGTCTCGCCGGGCGGTCAATTCCGGCAAGTCGCGCTGATCTCGGGATGCCGCCGCTACCATCCGTCACGCATGGAACCGGTCATCCCGTTCTATCCGTTCGTCGTCGTGCCGATCGTCGCGGCGATCGTCGCGTTCTGGCGTCGCGGGCGCTGGCACATGGCCGTGCTGCGCAGCGGACGGCCGCTCGATCGCACCGATCGGCCGCTGCAGCGGATCAAGGCGCTCGGGGTCTTCGTCTTCGGCCAGCGGCGGCTGCTCCAGGACCTCGGACCCGGGCTGACGCACGCGTTCGTGTTCTGGGGCTTCGTCGTGCTGCTGGCGACGACCGGCAACTACATCACCAACGGCCTGGTGGAGACGATCGTCGGCTGGCCGCTCGGCGGGTTCTTCTGGAGCATCGTCGTCTTCTTCGCCAACGTCTTCGTCGGACTTGTGCTGGCATCGGTCATCTACTTCGTCGTCCGGCGAACGATCACCCGGCCCGCGCGGCTGGCGCTCACCCGCGACGCGTTCGTGATCCTCGGCCTGATCTTCTTCATCGTCCTGACCGAGCTCATCGGCGACGCCACCGCCTACGTCGTCGAGCCCGACCATCCGTCGCGGACCTGGGCGGTGCTGGCCGGGCCGTTGAGCCTGGCATTGGAGGGCATCGGCCAGGAGGCGGCGCTGGTGGGATACGGCGTGATGGCCTGGGCGCACATCCTGCTCGTGCTCGCGTTCCTCGCGTACCTGCCGTTCAGCAAGCACCTGCACATCATCAGCAGCGAGCCGAACGTCTACACCAAGAGCCTCGAGCCGCGCGGCGCGCTGCGGCTGATGGACCTCGAGGCCGAGCCTGAGGAGGGCGAGCCCGAGCCGGTGTTCGGTGCCAAGGGCCTGAAGGACCTGACCTGGCGCCACCTGCTCGACCCGCTGGCCTGCACCGAGTGCGGCCGATGCATGGAGTTCTGCCCGGCATCGGTCACCGGCAAGACGCTCTCGCCCAAGCATCTGATGGAGGGCATGCGCGACCAGATCCTCGCGGCCGAGACCGCACTGGCGGCGGCCGCATCGGCCCAGCGAGCGTGGAAGGGCGGGGCCAACGGCGGGGCGGCGGCCTCGGAGGAGGCGCTGAACCTCGCGCACCAGCGCGCCGAAGAGGCCCTGAGCCTGCCGCTGATGGACAACGCGATCCCCGAGGAGGCGGTCTGGCAGTGCACGACCTGCGGCTGGTGCGTGGAGGGCTGCCCGGTGCTGATCGAACACGTCGACACAATCGTCGAGATTCGTCGCAACGCGGTTCTCGAAGAGTCGCGCTTCCCGAAGGAGCTGAACACGGCCTTCCGCAACATGGAGAACGCCGGCAACCCGTGGGGCCAGCCGCGCTCCGCGCGCCTGGACTGGGCGAAGGGGCTGGACGTCTCCGTCCTCGGCGAGACCGATACGCGCCTGGCGCTGGCTGACGCCGGCGCCGACGGCACGCCATGGCGGACGATCTTCTCCTCGGCACCGATGACCGATGCGCTTGCCGGCCGGATCCTCCTGTGGATCGGCTGCGCCGGCGCGTTCGACGATCGCAACCGCAAGGTCGTGCGGGCGATGGCGCAGCTGCTGCGCCAGGCCGAGGTGCCGTTCTCGGTCCTCGGTCCGCGCGAGACCTGCACCGGCGACCCGGCGCGGCGGGCCGGCAACGAGTACCTCTATCAGATGCTCGCCGAGGAGAACGTGGCGACGCTGTCAGCGGTCCATGCCGAGCACGGGATCTCGACGATCGTCGCGACCTGCCCGCACTGCTTCAACACGATCCGCAACGAGTACCCGCAGATGGGGCTCTCCGGCGTGCAGGTCATCCACCACACCCAGCTGCTCGACCGGCTGGTGGCCGACGGCCGGCTGGTCCCGACCGAACACCACGAGGCGGTCGTGGCCTACCACGACGCCTGCTACCTCGGCCGCTACAACCAGGTCTACGACGAGGGCCGGCGCGTCGTCGAGTCGGTGCCCGGCCAGTCGATCGTGGAGATGGACCTTCACCACCGCAAGGGGATGTGCTGCGGGGCCGGCGGCGCGCGGATGTGGATGGAAGAGCGCGAGGGTCAGCGGATCAACCATCGGCGCGTGGAGCAGGCGCTCGAGAAGTCGCCGGACGAGATCGCGACCTCGTGCCCGTTCTGCCTGATCATGCTCCGCGACGGCACGACGGACCTGCAACGGACCGATGTCGCCGTCCGCGACGTCGCCGAGCTCCTGGCCGATGCCACCGGCGCCTGGACGCTCCAGGTCGGCGTGCCCAGCGCGCCGGAGGGTCTGGCGCAGGACAAGCCTGGATAACGGTCATCGGTCAGCGGTGACTGGCAGTCCGCGCGCAACGTTCCCCACGGAATCCGCAAGATCAGCGGCGTCAAGTTGCGGAATTGTTGACCACGCAAACCATCGCACCCTAGACTTCGGGCGTGGCCGTTAGCAGCATCGCGCAGTCCGGGCGACGTCCTGCCCTCGACGACCTGGACAAGGCGATCATCCGTTGTCTCCAGCTCGACGGCCGGCGCCCGTACGCGCAGATCGGTCGTGAGCTGAAGGTCCCGGAGGCGACCGTACGGCAACGAGCCGAGCGGCTGATCAGCCGCCGGGTCGTGCAGGTCGTGGGCGTCACCGATCCGCTGGCGATGGGGTTCCAGCAGCCGGCGCTCATCGGCCTGAAGGTCGACGCCTCCAAGCTCGAGCAGATCGCCACAAAGATCGCCGAGCTCGACGAGGTGACCTACCTCGTCGTCACCGCGGGCCGCTTCGACCTGATGTGCGAGGTCGTCTGCGCGGACAACGAGCACCTGATGCGGGTCCTGACCGAGAACCTCGCCAGGATCGAGGGGATTCGCTCCACCGAGACGATGGTGGAGCTGCGCTTCATCAAGGAAAGCTACCAGTGGGGGACGCGCTAGGAGGTCGACGGTGACGGTCACCGACCGGGGGGTGAATCGGGCACGCGTCGCCGAGATCGGCGCGCGCGAGGAGGAGGAATACCGCCGCCGCACTCGTCGCAGCGCCGACCTGTTCGAGCGCGCCAAGCGGGCTCTGCCGCTCGGTGTCGCGAGCTCCTTCCAGGCCTACGACCCGCACCCGCTGTTCATGACCGATGCGCGCGGCAGCCGCATCACGGATGCGGACGGCAACGAGTACATCGACTTCGACATGGCGTTCGGCGTCCTCGCCGCCGGCCACTCGCACCCGATCCTGGCCGAGGCGCTCCAGCACCGGGTCGCCAACGGGACCTGCTACACCTTCCCGGTCGAGGACGGCATCGCGCTGGCCGAGGAGATCAAGGCCCGCTTCGGCGCCGATCTGGTCCGCTTCAGCAACTCGGGCACCGAGGCGACGATGGACGCGATCCGCGTGGCGCGCGGCTACACCGGCCGCGAGAAGATCATCAAGTTCGAGGGCGGCTACCACGGCCACCACGATGACGTGCTCGTCAGCATCCAGCCGCCCCGAGAGGCGATGGGACCGATCGAGCAGCCGGCGACGGTCCCGGCCAGCGCCGGGATCCCGCGCTCGCGGATCGCGGAGACGGTCATCGCGCCGTTCAACGAGCCCGACATCCTCGCCGCCATCCTCGAGGCCAACCGCGACGAGGTCGCGGCGATCATCGTCGAGCCGGTGCAGTTCAACATCGGCGTCGTCCCGCCGAAGCCGGGCTACCTCGAGCGCGTCCGCGAGCTCGCCACCGAGCACGGCGTTGTGCTCATCTTCGACGAGGTGAAGACCGGCGTCGTGCTCGCCTGGGGCGGCGCGTTCGAGTACTTCGGCGTGAAGCCCGACCTCTTCTGCCTCGCGAAGAGCATCGGCGGGGGCATCCCGATCGGCGCCTTCGGCGGCCGCGACGAGGTGATGCGGGTCATCGAGACGCTGGAGGGCAGCGGCGCGCCGGGATCCGGGATCGACCGCTCGACGATCCCCGGCGGCGCGACGCGCGTCGCGCACCTCGGGACCTTCAACGGCAACCCGCTGTCGATGACGGCCGGGCTCGTGACGCTGACGCAGATCCTCACCAAGGATGCGTACCCGGCGCTCCACGCACGGGCCGATGCGCTGACGGCCGGCTGCCAGTCCGTGCTCGACGAGTTCGAGCTGCCCGGCTACGCGATCAACGTCGGCCCGAAGGGCTGCGTGATGTTCACCCCGGATCGGGTGACGAACTACCGCGACTTCATCGGCCTCGATGCCGAGCTGTGGGGTGCGTTCTTCTTCTTCCTGGCCAACCGCGGAATCCTGCTGCCGCCCGGACCGGACGACCAGTGGACGCTATCGGTCCAGCACACGGAAGCCGAGATCGAGCGGCACGTCGCGGTCTTCCGCGAGTTCGCGACCGAGCTGACCGCCTGAGTGATGCTCGGTGGAACCCCCGGCGTATGGGGTTGAGGAGGTAGGAGATGATCGAGCGCCTGGCGTTGCCGCTGCGGGGCCTGTCCAACGGGATCGCGACAGCGATGAGGGGCTTCTATCGGGTGCTGGGCGGGCCGGGGAGGCTGCTTCAGGACTTCCTGAACGGGTCGTGGCTCGGCCACTCGCTGCACGCCGTGCTCGTCGACATCGTCATCGGCGGCGCGACGGTCGCGTTATTGCTGGACCTGCTGCGCGTCCTGTTCGGGGTGTCGGGGCTCGAGACCGCCACGACCTGGACGGTCGGCCTCGTCTTCCTCTCCGCCCTCGGCGCCGTCGTCACCGGCCTGACCGACTACAAGGACACCGCGCCCGACACGTCGCTACGCGACATCGCCGGGCTGCACGGCCTCGTCAACCTCGTTGCCACTGCCGGCTTCGGCATCTCGCTGTGGCTGCGCCTGGTCGGCGCGCACGACGCCGGCTTCTGGGTGCTGGCTGTCTCGTACCTGGTCGTCAGCGCAGGCGGGTACATCGGCGGCCACATCGTCTTCAAGTACGGCTACATGGTGAACTTCAACGCCTTCTCGCGCGGGAAGCGCGCTGCCGAGTTCACGCCGGTGCTGCCGGTGGCCGAGGTGCCGGAGGACACGCCCACCAAGGTCACCTTCGGTGCGACCGCGATCATGCTCGTGCGGCGCGGCGAGGTGGTCCACGCGCTGAAGGACACCTGCTCCCATTCCGGCGGCCCGCTGTCGCAGGGGAAGCTGGACGGGGAGCGCATCACGTGCCCCTGGCACTACTCCGTCTTCCGCATCACCGATGGGGCCGTGCTGCACGGTCCGGCGTCGTCGCGCCAGGTCTCGTATCGCGCTCGCGTCAACGACGGCCAGGTGGAGATCCAGGGCCCGCACGACTGAGGTTCGCCTCGCGAGCGTATAGATGGATATACGCGCGGCCGCCACGATCGGCGCATCGTCTAGACTTCACGCGCCCCGAGCCCGCACCGCCGAACTTCGACGCGAGGAGTCCGCGTGACCTACCTGCCCACCGCCGAGCACGACGAGCTGCGCGCCGTCGTGCGCGAGCTGGCGACCGAGCGGATCGCGCCACGGGCCGCCGAGATCGACGAGAAGCAGGAATTCCCGCACGACCTCAAGGAGCTCCTGGCTCAGCAGGACCTGCTCGGCACGTGCTTCGAGGAGCGCCACGGCGGCACGAACCTCGACACTGTGGCCCAGTGCATCCTCGTCGAGGAGATCGCCCGGGCCGACGCGACCACCAGCCTGATCCCGATCGTCCAGAAGCTCGGCGCGCTGCCGATTCTGCTGGCCGGCACAGACGAGCAGAAGGACCGATACCTCCCGCGGCTGGCCTCCGGCGAGTGGCTCGCCGCCTTCGCCCTCACCGAGGCAGCCGCCGGCAGCGACGTGGCATCCAACCGGATGCGCGCCACGCGCGACGGCGACGACTACGTCCTCAACGGCTCCAAGCGCTTCATCACTCACGGAAGCGTTGCGGAGCTCTTGACCGTGTTCGCCCTCACCGATCCGGCCGCCGGCGGCCGGAAGGGGATGAGCGCGTTCATCGTCGAGGCGACGAGCCCCGGCTTCGCCGCTCCACGGGTCGAGCACAAGATGGGCATTCGCGGCTCGCCGACCGCCGAGCTGACCTTCGATGACGTCCGCGTGCCCGAGACCGACCGGATCGGCGAGGAGGGCGAGGGATTCCGGATCGCGATGGAGACCCTGGATCGGTCCCGGCTGAGCATCGCGGCGCAGGCCGTCGGGATCGCGCAGGGAGCGTTGGACGCATCGGTCTCGTACGCGGCCGACCGGCAGCAGTTCGGGCAGCGCGTCAGCGAGTTCCAGGGCATCCAGTTCATGCTGGCCGACATGGCGTCGCAGACCGAGGCCGCCCGCCAGCTCACCTACGCCGCGGCGGCCAAGGTCGACGCGCAGGCACACGATCTGCCCTACTGGACAAGCAGCGCCAAGCTCGTCGCCGGCGACACCGCCATGCGGGTCACGACCGATGCCGTGCAGGTGCTGGGCGGATACGGCTATATCACCGAGTACCCCGTGGAGCGGATGATGCGTGACGCGAAGATCACGCAGCTCTACGAGGGGACCCAGCAGATCCAGCGCCTCATCGTCGCGCGCCAGCTCCTTCAGCGGGCCGGCACCGGACGGCGAGGCTGAGTTGAGGAGCGAAGCCCCGAACCGATGAAGATCGTCGTCACCATCAAACAGGTCCCGGCCACGGGCGCCGACAAGCGCTACACCGATGACCTGCGCCTCGACCGCGCCGGCGTCGAGGCCATCATCAACCCGCTCGACGAGTACGCCATCGAGCAGGCCCTGCGCCTGGCCGATGCCGGTTCCGCCGACGCCGTCACCTACCTGTCGATGGGCCCGGCATCCGCCGCCGAGGCGCTCAGGCGAGCCCTGGCCATGGGCGGCGACGACGCCGTCCTCGTGACCGATGACGCCCTGGCGGGCGCGGATGAGTGGGCGACCGCACGCGTGCTCGCGGCGGCGCTGGACAAGCTTGCGCCGGACGTGGCGCTGATGGGGATGGCCTCCGACGATGCCCGCGGCTCGCTCGTGCCGGGCGCCGTGGCCGCGATGCGCGACCTGCCGCTGCTGTCGTACGGGTCCGAGCTGGCCCTGGCCGATGGCGAGGCCCGCGTCCGCCGCCTCAGCGCGACCGGCTACGACTGGATCGGCGCCCCGCTGCCGGTGGTCGCCACCGTCACCGACCAGGTGGGGGAGCCGCGCTACGCGAGCCTGAAGGGGATCATGGCCGCCAAGCGCAAGCCGCTCGAGACGTGGTCGCTGGCCGACCTCGGCCTGTCGGGCGACGACCTGAAGGGCGGCGCACTGACCCAGGTCACCGCCGCCAACCCGCCCGAGGCCAAGGGGCCGACGGAGCGGATCGAGAACCTCCCCGCCGCCGAGGCCGCGACGAAGATCGCGGACTGGCTGGCCGCACGGAAGCTGATCTGATGAGCAACGACATCCTCTTCCTGGCCGAGTTCGCCGGCGGCTCGCCGGCCCGATCGGCCCTCGAGTTGGCCGCGGGCGCGTCCGAGCTCGCATCGCAGTCCGGCGGGTCGGCGGTGGCGCTGGCCTACGGCCCCGGCGCGGCGTCCGGCGCCGCCGGCCTGGGGGCGGCCGGTGCCGCGCGCGCCGTCGTCCTCGGCGACGAGGAGCGCCCGGCGATCACCTACGCCCCCGCCGCGATCGCCGCCGCGCGCGATGGCGGCCTGGCGCTCCTGGCCCCGGCCACGCCAAACGGTCGCGACCTCGCGGCCGCACTCGTCGGCAGCCTCCACCTGCCCGCCTTCGGACCGGTTCGGGCCGCGCGCGTCGCCGACGGGACGATCGAGCTCGAGCAGTCGACGCTGCAGGGCAGCGTCATCACGACCTCGCGGCCGGTCGACGGCGCGCCGATCCCGGCCGTCGTGCTGGTCCTCGCCAACACCTTCACACCGCTCGAGGGCGGCTCGGGCACCGCGGATGTGGCCCAGGCGCCCGCGGCCGAGGAGTCGGGCTTCACGAAGGCGGCGGTGGCCGAGAGCCATCCGGCCGATGCCAAGGTCGTGGATCTCGAGGAGGCGACGATCATCGTCGCCGGCGGGCGCGGCGTCGGCAGCGAGGACGGCTTCGCGCCACTGCGCGACCTGGCCGCGGCGCTTGGCGGCGCGGTCGGCGCCTCGCGAGCCGCCGCGGACGCCGGATGGATCCCGTACCAGCTCCAGATCGGCCAGACCGGCAAGGTCGTGAAGCCGTCGCTGTACATCGGCGCCGGCATCAGTGGAGCGATCCAGCATCGGGTCGGGATGCAGACCGCCGAGCACGTGATCGCCATCAACAAGGACCCCGACGCGCCGATCGGCGAGTTCGCCGATCTGTTCGTCGTCGGCGACCTGTTCCAGATCGTCCCCGCGCTCACCGAAGAGCTCCGTAGGCGCAAGGAATCGTAGGGTAGGATCGGCGCGATGCGATTGTTCGGCGGTCGTCGGCGGGGCGTCTTCGGGCACGGCAACGAGCTGGGCCAGTATCGCAACGAGCTCCACGAGCGCACCGCGCGCATCGACACGCGGCTGGCCCAGGTGGCCGACGAGATCGAGTCGCTGCGGCGGCGAGACATCGACCCCGACACCGCGATCGAGCGGCTGACGATCCACGAGGAGGCCCTCGAGGACGAGTCGGACGGGGTCCAGGAGATGCTCGCGCCCGAGGAGCTGCACGGGCTGCACATGGAGTACGAGGCGAACCTCGAGCGCTCGCTGCGCGGCATCCTCGTCGTCGAGCGCGGCTGCGCGATCACCCGCCTTCCGCACCGGCCACCCGAGGACGAGGAGCCGTATACGTACTACAAGCGCGGTGCGGGCAACGTGACTCACGCCCGAATGCGAATGGCCGAGATCGTCGAGGTGCTCCTCACCTGGGAGCCCGGCCGCCCCGCCGAAGCGACGGTGACGGCGCGCATGGAGCGCGTGAAGAAGACCTAGCGCGTCAGGGTCACCTTGCCGAGGCCATCGGGCGCGTCGGGGTTGACGCCGCGCTCCGCGGCGACCGCTTCGACCAGCAGCTGCCCGGGCACGACGAACAGCAGCGGCGTCAGCGACTCCGGCAGCGAGTGGGGGAGGGTCAGCGCGTCCGGTCGGCCGGCGGTCTCCGAGCCGCCGAACACGGTCGTGCGCCCGCCACGCGCGGCGACCGCGGCGAGGGTGGCGTCGACGTCGGCGCCCATCAGGCCGTCGGGGCGGATCGCCAGCGTCGGCACGTCGGCCCGCGCCAGCACGAGCGGGCCGTGCATGAAGTCGGCGGTCGAGTACGCCTCGGCGAAGAGGCCGCACGTCTCCTTCAGCTTCAATGCCAGCTCGAGGGCCGTGGCGAGGTTGAAGCCGCGCGAGACGAGCAGCGCCCGGTCCGCGGCGGCGAAGGCGTCGACGGCCGTCGCGCCGGGCCCGACGAGCCACTCACGCGTGCGGGCGATCGTGTCGCGCAGCTCGGCCGGGAGGGCGGCGAGGCCCGCGGTGAGCGCGTCGGTCGAGCGGACGGCGTTCGCGAGCGCGGCGACGACGGCCAGCTCCGTGACGTACGTCTTCGTCGCCGGAACCGCCAGCTCGCGCCCGGCATGGATGCGCAGCGACAGCTCCGCGGCAGCCGCGAGGGGCGAGGCCGGCTCGTTCGTGATCGCCACCGTCAGCGCCCCGCTCCGTCTCGCGGCCTCGACGACGGCGACGACATCGGGGCTCTGGCCCGACTGCGAGATGGCGACGACCAGGCCGCCGCGCCAGTCCAGCGACGCGCCGTAGACGGTCGTGACCGATGGCTTGACGAGCCCGGTCGGGAGCCCGAGATGCGTCTCGAACAGGTACTGGGCGTAGACCGCGGCGTGATCCGAGGTGCCGCGGCCGGCGATCATGATCCAGCGCGGGCTCGCGCGAGCGATCGCCGCGGCGACGGCGGTGAGCTGGTCGGGCTCGTCGAGCACGCGCTGCACGGCGGCGGGGATCTGGCCGATCTCGCGGCCCATCCGCGTCTGGGACCGGGCCGCGTCGATCACGTCACCGCGCCGAACTGCGGCAGGTACGGGCGGTTCGCCTCGAGCAGCGCGTCGAGCAGCGGATTGACGTCGGCGATCCGGCCGCCGACGAGCGGATGCGCCTCGAGCGCGGCCCGCACGTCGGCGCGCTCGCCGGAGACGGCCGCGCGGATCGCGAGCCCTTCGTACGCCTTCACCGCGCGGACGAGGTCGCGCATCGCCGGCGTCATCGGCGGCTGGGTGATCGGGTGGGCGCCGTCGCGGTCGATGTGCGATGGCACCTCGACGACGTCATCGGGCTCCAGCTCGGCCATCGCGCCCCCGTTGCGGACGTCGACGACCTGGACGTCCCCGGCGCCGTCGTTGAGCGAGGCGAGCAGCCGCGCCGCGGCCTCGCTGTACCAGGCGCCGCCGCGATCGGCCAGCAGCTCGGGCTTCGTGTCGAGCGTCGGGTCGGCGTACATCGCGAGCAGGCGACGCTCCAGATCCATCACCTCCTCGGCGCGGTGATGACCGCCGTTCTGCTCGGCGAGGACGTCGTCGAAGGCGTAGTAGTAGCGCAGGTAGTACGACGGCACGGCGCCGAGCTGGCGGAGCAACACCTCCGGCAGTCGCAGCTCGCCGGCGATCTCGCCGCCGTGGCGCTCGAGCAGCTCCGGGAGCCGATCGGTGCCGTCGACGCGCGCGGCCGTGATCCAGCTCAGATGGTTGAGGCCGACGTGCTCGAGCTCGAGCCGATCGGGGTCGATCCCGAGCCGCGCGGCCATCGATCGCTGCAGGGTGATCGCGACGTTGCACAGCCCCAGCGCGCGGTGGCCGCCATCGACGAGCGCCTGGGTCACGATGCCGACCGGGTTCGTGAAGTCGACGATCCACGCGCCCGGCGCGGCATGCCGCCGCGCGAGCTCGGCAAGCTCGAGCACCACCGGCACGGTCCGCAGCGCCTTGGCGAGGCCGCCGGCGCCGGTCGTCTCCTGCCCGATCGTGCCGAAGCGGAGGGGGAGCGTCTCGTCGAGCAGCCGCGCAGCCTGGCCACCGATCCGGAGCTGGATGAGGACGAAGTCGGCGCCGTCGATCGCGGCGCGCGCGTCATCGGTCAGAGTCAGGCGGCCGCCCCATTCGAGGCGGGTGAGCATGCGCCGCGCGAGCCCGCCGACGACCTCGCGGCGCTCGGCATTGATGTCGTGGAGCACGAGCTCGTCGATCGGCAGGCGATCATGCCGGCTCGCGAGACCGTCGATGAGCTCGGGCGTGTAGGTGCTGCCGCCGCCGATGACCGCGACCTTGAGGCCCATCCGGCCCTCCCGGGGTATTGACAGATTGCTTATAACGTTATGAGCAGACATCGGTCAAGGCCGTTACGAGGACGGAATGGCTCGATTCCAACTCGAGCGCGGGCCCATCCCGCTGCACCATCAGGTCTTCCGGGACCTGAAGTCGGCGCTGGACGCGCACGAATGGCAGCCGGGTGACCGGATGCCCACCGAACGCGCGCTCGCGGAGCGCTACGGCTGCAGCCTGATCACCGTCCGCCACGCGCTCGGCGAACTCGTCCGCGAAGGGCGGATCGAGCGCACCCGCGGGCGCGGCACCTTCGTCCTCCAGCCGCGGATCGATCGCGACATCGCGGGCGCGATGAGCTTCTCCGAGGAGATGCAGCGCCGCGGCCTCGACCCCGCCACCCGCGTCGTGACCGCCCGCATCGAGCCCGCCGGCGAGGCGGTCGCCGGTTCCCTGGCGATCGCGGCCGATGCGCCGGTCGTCTACCTCGAGCGCGTCCGCCTCGGCAGCGGCGAGCCGCTGCTGCTCGAGCAGGCGCGCCTTCCGGCCGAACGTTTCCCCGGCCTGCTGGCCTTCGACTTCGAGCGCCGCTCCCTGTACGACATCCTCTCGGAGCGCTACGCGACGCGCATCGTGCGCGCCCGCGAAGCGGTGGAGCCCGTCGTCCTCAAGCGTCGAGAGGCCGAGCTGCTCGACCTGCCGACGCGCTCACTGGCACTGCAGATCGATGGCGTGGCCTTCGCCGCCGACGGTTCGGCGGTCGAGGCGGCACGCAGCTTCGTGCGGGGCGACCGCACCCGCTACTACCTGGAGCGCGACGTCGTGCGCGCCCACTGGCTCGACAGCACCGATCGGATGCGCGTGGCGGTGGCCGGAGTCGGCCGCCGTGACGGAGGCGCCGCGGTTGGGGGAGAGGAGGGAAGCGGCTGAACGACTCCGTCTCCGGAAATGTGGAGGTAACCGGTTTGGAGGGTACAAATTCCATGAGGACCACAATCGTTCGGTTCGGTGTATGGATGGTCATCCTGTCGCTCGTCCTCGCGGCGTGCGGCTCGGACACCGGCCAGACCACCGAGCCCGACAGCAGCGAGCCCGCTGCGACCGATGAGCCGGCCAGCGGTGAGCCCGTTGAGATCACCTGGTTCTGCTGCCTCGGTGCTGGCGATAACGTGGAGACGCAGGTTCCGACAGAGGAGCGTATCGTCGAGGAGTTCAACGCCAGCCAGGACGAGATCGAGCTCGTGTTCGAGATGATCGACTACGACGAGGCCTACGATGCGCTCGCCGTGAAGATCGCCGGTGGGGACCCGCCCGACATCATTGGGCCGGTTGGTGGTACTGGAGCCGCAGCATTCGAGGGGGAGTGGCTCGATCTGACGAGCCTCATCGAGTCCACCGGCCACGACCTGAGCCAGTATTCGGAAGGATCAGTCGAGTTCTACCAGGTGGAGGGCCAGGGCCAGGTTGGCCTGCCGTTCGCCATCTTCCCGTCCATGCTGTTCTACCAGCGCTCGATGTTCGACGAGGCCGGCCTCGAATATCCGCCCCAGGAGTACGGACTGCCGTACGTCCTGGACGGCGAGGAGGTCGAGTGGAACTTCGACACGCTTCGCGAAGTCGCGAAGCGCCTGACCGTTGACATCAACGGCAACGACGCGACCAGCGCGGACTTCGACCCGGAGCAGATCGAGCAGTACGGCTACGACCCGATCTTCCAGGACGCCCGGGCCATCGGCTCATACTTCGGTGCGGGCCGCCTTGTCGCCGATGACGAGGTCACCGCTCAAGTTCCGGATCCATGGCGCGAGGCCTGGACCTGGCACTACGAGAACATCTGGGAAGAGAACATCACCATGCCGCTGGCGCTGCGCGATGCGCCAGAATTTGGCAACGGAAACCCGTTCAACGCGCTGAGGGCCGCCATGGCGCTCTCGCACACGTGGTACACCTGCTGCGCCAATGCGGTGGACGAGGCGGGCGACCCTGTCGATCCCGATTGGGACGTCGCGGTCGTGCCGTCGCACAACGGTGTGACGACGGCGAACTTCAACGCCGACACGTTCCGGATCTGGGGCGACACCGAGAATCCGGAGGAGGCGTTCACCGTCCTCGAGTACCTCATCGGTGACGCGTCGCAGGACCTGCTCGGCATCTACGGCGGCATGCCCGCCCGGACCGCCGACCAGGATCCGTTCTTCGCCAGCCTCGACGAGCGCTGGACGCAGGGCGTCAACTGGCAGGTCGCCAGGGATGGCATCGAGTTCGCGGACAACCCGAGCTTCGAGGCCTGGATGCCGAACTACCAGGAAGCCTTCGCATCAATCGTCACATGGGGCGACACGATGCGGACCGATGGCAGCCTCGACATCGACGCGGCCATCGACGACTTCGAAGCGGAGTTGCAGGCCATCTTCGAGGCTCCACCATCCACCCCAGAACCATCGCCCGACGAGTGATCAAAGGGCCCGTCCGCCATCCGTGGCGGGCGGGCCCAATTCCGACCCGCACCACGCGACCGTGAGGTAGCCCTGATGGCGATCACCGAGCTCGAGTCGTCCCCGGTGTCAGGGGCCGGCGAGCCCAGGTTCAGCCTCGCGCGCATGGAGGCGATCTGGGGGTATCTCTTCATCTCGCCCTGGATTGTTGGCTTCACGCTGCTCACTGCGATCCCGATGATCGCCACCCTCGTATTCACCTTCACGAACATCACCCTCACCGGTGAGGAGCCGCTCCGGTTCGTCGGGTTCGAAAACTACGAGAGGATGTTCGCGGACCCGCGCACCTGGGACGCTCTCGGCGTGACGCTGCGCTTCGCGGCGGTCGCGCTTCCGATCGGTCTGATCGTCCCGTTCGCCATTGCCATACTCCTCAACAGCAAGTCGCTGCGCGGGCGGCGCTACTTTCAGGCGCTCTTCTTCATGCCGTTCGTCATCCCGTTCGTTGCGGCGCTGTTCGCGTGGGCGGGGATGCTCAACCCCGAAACCGGCTGGATCAATGGCTTCCTCGAATTCATCGGGCTCGAGGGTCGGGACTGGATCAACGACCCGGACTGGATCTTCCCGGCGCTCGTTCTGATCGGCATCTGGGGCATCGGCAGCTCGATCATCATCAACCTCGCGGGGCTTCAGAACGTGCCTAGCGAGCTCTACGACGCCGCCCGCGTCGACGGTGCCGGTTGGTGGGGCCAGCTGCGGCACGTGACGATCCCGCTCATGTCGCCGGTCCTCTTCTACAGCATCACTCTCGGCCTTATCGGCGTGCTCCAGTATTTCCTCGTGCCTCTCGTCCTCAACGGCGGCGACGGCCGGCCGGCCGGCAACACGTACTTCATGAACGTCCACATCTACAAGACGTTCTTCACCTTCCAGAACATGTCGGAGGGTGCGACGCTGGCCTGGTTCCTCTTCCTCATCATCCTCGCCTTCACGCTCCTCCTGTTCTGGAGTGCGCGCTATTGGGTCTACTACGCGGGAGAGACCAAGTAGATGGCCACCGAGACCGAGCTGCTGGCCGCTCCACCCATCTCGGCCATCGACGAGCGCGCCGCGCGCCGACCGGTGGATCGGCGTGGAATCCTCCGCTCGTTCGGAGTCACCTTCTTCGCCGTCGTGGTCGTCGCCGCCTTCCTGTCGCCGCTGCTCCGAACGACGATGATGGCGCTCAAGACTCCCGAGCAGATCGGTGCCACGAACGCGCCGTTCTGGCCGGCCACGCCAGGAACGTACGAGTACGAGGGCGAGGTGCTCGACGTCTACGTCGTCCCGTTGCCGGACGGCACGTCACCTGAGCTCGCCCTGCTGGAGCCCGGGCGGCAATCAAGCGTCTTCGTCGATCCAGCGAACGCGGATGCGGCGCCGATCACCTGGGAGGGCTCGTGGCGTGCTCTCGAGCGGCCGTGGGAGTTCGACCCAAAGTGGGCGAACTTCAGCGACGCGTGGACCATCATCGACTTCCCGTTGCTCATCCGCAACACCGCGCTGCTGGCCCTCATCGGCACGTTTGGGACACTTCTCTCCTGCGTGTTGGTCGCGTACGGCTTCTCGCGGTTCCGATTTCCCGGCCGCAACTTCTTGTTCCTCGTCCTGCTGTCGACGGTCTTCCTTCCAGCGACCGTCACTCTGATTCCCACGTACACGATCTTCGTCGAGCTCGGCTGGGTGGGCACCTGGCTCCCGCTCCTGGTGCCGGCGTTCTTCGCGAACGCCTACGACGTCTTCCTGATGCGCCAATACTTCATGACGCTCCCGCGCGAACTCGACGACGCGGCGAAGATCGACGGTGCCGGACCCTTCCGCATCCTATGGTCGGTGATCCTTCCGCAGTCGTGGGCGGTGATCGTTGCCGTGGCGGTCTTCCATGTCGTCTACACCTGGAACCTGTACTTCGAGCCGCTGCTGTACCTGTCGTCGAAGCCCGACCTGCAGCCGATCGCAACCGGCCTGGCACGGTTCAACAGCCAATACTCGCAGCAGGTGGAACTGGTCCAGGCGGCGACGCTCATGACGATCGTGATCCCGATGGTCATCTTCTTCCTGTGCCAGCGCTACTTCATGCGCGGCATCGTCATCACCGGGGTCGAGAAGTGAGCGACGGCCCGCGGGTCGCCCTCACCTTCGACGCCGAGCATCCGGACCGCCCGCACCACGGCGCCCACGCCGGCTGGGTCCTCGACGAGCTTCGGCGGCTGGGCGTGCGCGCATCGGTCTTTCTCCAGGGCCGATGGGCCGAGGCGTTCCCCGACCTCGCCCGGCGCGTGGCGGCCGATGGCCACCTGGTCGGGCACCATTCGTTCTATCACGCGCGGATGCCGCTTCTGAGCGCCGATGGCTTCGCGGAGGACGTCCGCGAGGCCGAGCGCGTCATCATCGAGACGACCGGCACCGATCCGCGACCGTGGGCGCGCTTTCCCTTCGGCGCCGGCGCCGACCGTGCCGACCTCGTCGCCCGCCTGGCCGAGCTCGGCTACCGGCACATCGGCTGGGACGTCGAGGTCTACGAGTGGGACCCCGGCCGAACCGCCGACGAGGTCGCATCGCGCGCCGTCGAGGGCGTGCTGAGCCGCGGAGACGGGGCGATCGTGCTGCTGCACACCTGGCCGGATCCGGTCGCACCGGCGCTGGCCGAGATCGTCGAGCGGCTGCGCGCCGAGGGCGCGCGCTTCGTCGGCGTGGACGAGCTCGACCTGCCGGCCGACCTGTCGCCGGTCGCACAGCCTCAGCCCGCCGCGGCGCCGATGGGGTGACTCGCCGCGGGGCGGCCGTCCTCGCCGTCGACGGCGGCAACTCGAAGATCGACCTCGCCCTCGTCTCGCGCTCCGGTGAGCTGCTGGCGCTCGTCACCGGCTCGACGATCTCGCACCAGCAGGTGCCGATGGAGGTCGCGATGGCGCGCCTGGCCGACCTCAACGCGCGCGCAGCGCGCGAGGCCGGCGTGGCGCCGCTCGCCGACCTCGGCGTCTTCTGCGTCGCCGGCGCCGACTTCCCAGCGGACGTCCGCGCTCTGACCGGCGCCTTCGCGGGCTCGGGCGTCGCGGAGCGCGTCTCCGTCCACAACGACGCCTTCGCCGCGCTGCGGGCCGGCGCGCCGGAGGGCTGGGGCGTGGTCGTCATCTGCGGCTCGGGGGTCAACGCCGCCGGCGTCGGCCCCGACGGGCGGACGGCACGATTCGCCGGCATCGGCGACCTCTCGGGCGACTGGGGCGGCGGACAGGGGCTCGGTGGCGAGGCGCTCGCCGCCGCGGTTCGGGCCCGGGACGGCCGCGGGCGGTCGACACTGCTGGCCACGCGCGTCCCACAGGCTCTCGGCGTTCGACGCCCGATCGACGTCGCCCGCGGGATCTACGAGGGCACGATGAGCAATCGCCGGCTCGAGGAGCTGGCACCGCTCGTCTTCGAGCTCGCCGGCGAGGGCGACGCGGTGGCGCGATCGATCGTCGACCGCCTCGCCGACGAGCTCGCGACGATGGCCGTCGCGATCGCGCGCCGGCTGCGGGTCGCGCGCCGGCCGGTGGACATCGTCCTGACCGGCGGCGTCTTCCGCGCCACCGATCCCGCCTTCTACGAACGGCTCGAGGCGGGTGTGCGGGCCGGCGTCCCGGAAGCTCGCATCGCGCGGCTGCGCGATCGGCCCGTGCTCGGTGCGGCCCTCCTCGGCCTCGACGAGCTGGGCGTGAAGCGTGGCGGCGCGGCCGAAACGAGGCTGCGACGGGAGTTCCGGGCGCGAACCTGAGGCCCTCGGGCTAGGCTGTTGGCGATGGCAGCCGAGGAGACCCGGGACGGCGTCCCGCTCACGAACCTCGATCAGCCGCTCTTCGAGGGCTCGGAGGCGACGAAGCGCGACCTCGTCGAGTACCTCGATGCCGTCCGGGACCGGATCCTGCCCGAGCTGGCGGATCGGCCGCTCTCGGTGATCCGGGTGCATCGGGGCCAGGAGGCCTTCATGCAGAAGAACGTGCCGCGCTCAACACCCGAGTGGGTGCGCACGATCAGCCTCTGGTCGGAGAGCTCGAAGCGTGACGTCGCCTACGCGCTGTGCAACGACCGGCGCACCCTCGTCTGGTTCGCCAACCAGCGGGCCGTCGAGTACCACCCGACCCTCGTGGTCGTGGGGAGCTTCGAGAGCCCGACCCATCTCGTCATCGACCTCGATCCGCCCGACGCCGACGCCTTCGACCAGGCCGTGCGTGCCGCGCACCTCGTGAGGGCCGCGCTCGCCGAGCTGGACCTCGAGGGCGCCGTCAAGACCAGCGGTTCGAAGGGACTGCACGTGTACGTGCCCGTTGCCGGTGAGCCTTCCATGGCCGATGCGGCCGCCGCCACCCGCGCGATTGCCGAGCGGGCGGCGCGCCTCGACCCGGAGATGGCGACGACCGCCTTCATGAAGGAGGACCGCGGCGGGAAGGTGTTCATCGACGCCACTCGCGTCGGGTGGGCCACGGTCGTGTCCGCCTACAGCCCGCGGGTGCGGGCCGGCACGCCCGTCTCGTTTCCGGTCGGCTGGGACGATCTCGACGCGGTCTCGCCGCGCGACTTCACGATCCATTCCGCCGTCGGCCTGCTGGGGGATGGTGACCCGTGGGCCGAGCAGATGCCCGCGCCACAGACGCTGAGCGCGGCGCTGATCGAGGAAGGCAGCTCGATCCCGGGAGGCCGCGTGCAGGCGATGCACGAGGGCAAGCGCCGGGCGCGCAACCGCCGAGCAGCCGAGGATCGGGAATAGCTCCCGGGCATCGGGCGCGGTGCCCCAACAGGTTGTGGTATCGTTCGCGGGGGTACCACCACTGGTATAGGAGCGCCGAAGACAGCATGCGATGCCCCCGTTGTGAGGCGACCGGCACTCGCGTCATCGATTCCCGCGACCTCGAGAGCGGCAGCACGATTCGCCGCCGGCGGGAGTGCGAGTCCTGCGGGCATCGGTTCACCACCTACGAGCGTCCCGAGGGCGCGCGCCTGATCGTCGTCAAGCGCGACGGCAGCCGCGAGGAGTTCGACCGCGAGAAGCTGCGCGCCGGACTGCTGAAGGCGCTCCAGAAGCGGCCGGTGACCCTGGACCGGGTCGAGGCCGCCCTCGACGAGATCGAGTCCACCCTCCGCGGGCGTGGCGACGCCGAGCTGCCCTCGACCGAGATCGGGCGCCTGGCCACCGAGGCGCTCCGCGACCTCGACCAGCTGGCGTACATCCGGTTCGCATCGGTCTATCACGCCTACGACGACATCGAGACCCTGCAGCGCGAGGTCGATCGGCTCATCCGGCAGCGCGAGTAAGATCGGCGCTGCATGATCCTGTCCGACCGGGACATCCGGGCCGAGATTGAATCCGGCCGGATCGTCATCGATCCGTTCGTGCCCGATGCGGTCCAGCCGTCGAGCGTCGACCTGCACCTCGGCAACCGCTTCCGCGTCTTCCGCAACAACCGCACCGCGGTTATCGATCCGCGCACCGATCAGCCCGAGCTGACCGAGCTGGTCGAGATTGCCGGCGACGAGCCGTTCATCCTGCATCCCGGTGAGTTCGCGCTGGGCGCAACATTCGAGCGGGTCGGCCTGCCCGACGACCTCGTGGCAAGGCTCGAAGGAAAAAGCTCGTTGGGAAGGCTCGGGCTGCTGATCCATTCGACGGCGGGGTACGTGGACCCAGGGTGGGAGGGGACCCTGACCCTCGAGCTATCGAATGTCGCGAACCTGCCGATCATGCTGTACGACGGCATGAAGATCGGCCAGGTCAGCTTCCAGCGCCTCAGCTCCCCGGTGGAGGTCGGGTACGGCGACGCGCGCATCGGATCCAAGTACCGCGGACAGACCGATCCGACCGCCAGCCGCTACCACGCCGACTTCGAGCGCGGCCGGGTCGTGCGCGGATGACCGCGCAGACGAGCGCGCCGCTTCACGAGATCGGTCCCACCCGGTCGTTCGGCGGTGGCGTCACCCTCCGCGTCGTGCGCGCCGGCTGGTTCCGGCCCGATGCCGGTGGCTTCTTCGGCGTCGTGCCGCAGGCGCTGTGGAGCCGCTTCGTGAGCGCCGACGAGCGCGGCCGCATCCTCTGCCGTCTGAACCTGCTGCTGGTCGAGGCCGGCGGGCATCGGCTGCTGGTCGAGACCGGCACCGGCGTGCGGATGAGCGACAAGGACCGCGACATCAAGGGCGTCGAGGGCGGCGACCCGGCCGAGGCGCTGCGCGCGGTGGGGGAGGACCCGGCATCGATCGACTACGTCGTGCTCACCCATCTTCACTACGACCACGCCGGCGGGATGCTCGGGCCAGATGGTCGCCCGGCGTTCCCGAACGCCCGATACGTCGTGCAGCGCGACGAGGCCGAGGCCGCCCACGGCGACGAGCTGCGGGTGCAGGGAGTCATGGAGGTCGAGCAGCTCGACGCGGTGCGCGCCGCCGGCCAGCTTGCCGAGGTGAACGGCGAGGTCGAGGTCATTCCCGGCGTCCGCGTGCTGCGCACCGGCGGGCACACGCGCGGCTCGCAGGCGGTGCTGATCGGGGGCGATCGGCCAGGCCGGCGCTCCGACGATCCGCTCCCGGACCGCGCGATCTTCTGGGGCGACCTGATCCCGACGCGTTGGCAGGTGCCGGTGCGCTGGACGAGCGCGTATGACGACTACCCGATCGACGCGATCGAGGTGCGCAACGAGCTCGTTGCTCGCGCCGCCAGCGAGGGCTGGTGGTGCTACTTCACCCACGACCCCGGCGAGATGCCGGTGCGCATCGAGACCACCGAGCGCGGGTATCGCGTGGCGGAGTCGGCGCCCTAGGGCACGTCGTTCGACGCCGGAGGGCGGGCCGGATACCATGGTCACGCCACCTCCGACGCCCTGGATGTCGGATCCCAACGTCGAAAGGACGCACTTCACGCATGACTCGATCCTCTTTCGCGCTGCGCCGCGGCGCGCTCATCACCCTCACCCTGGTCCTCGGCTCGGCGCTTGCCGCGTGCAGCGGCGGCACCGATCCCAGCGAGCCCGCTGACGGCGGCACCGGCGACGGCACGGCCACCGTCGAGAACGGCGCGGTCCAGATCACCGCCGAGGAGTCGCTCGTCTTCAACGTCGACACGATCGAGGCGCCCGCCGGCGAGGACTTCACGATCACCCTCGTCAACAACGACGTGGCGCCGCACAACATCAGCATCTATTCCGAGGAGGGCGGCGAAGTGCTGGCCCTCGGCAGCACCATCGAGTCGGGGCAGACCACCACGCTCGACGTCAGCGCCCTCGAGGCCGGCGAGTACTACTTCCAGTGCGACCTCCACCCCGAGATGAACGGCACGGTCGTCGTCAGCGGCTGAGCTCTTCCTTCGGAACCGATGACGGGGCGCGCTCAATGCGCGCCCCGTTGCCTTGTCTAGGCCGATCCGTCGAGCAGCTCGTCGATGATCTTGACCATGCGGGCGGGGTCCAGCGGACCGATGACCTCGCGCAGGACCGTTCCCGACTCGCCGATGAAGTAGTGGCGCGGCAGCCCA
The DNA here is from genome assembly GCA_963840145.1 of uncultured Chloroflexia bacterium. GTDB lineage: Bacteria > Chloroflexota > Limnocylindria > QHBO01 > QHBO01 > JACDBZ01. The sequence goes on along the minus strand of CAWIXR010000004.1, from coordinate 220,817 downwards.
TCGGTCCCGGCCCAGTCGTAGTAGATCTCGAGGCCAGGGTCGAGGAGGACCGGGTAGGTCACCCCGTAGCGCTCGGCGAAGCCGGCGACAGCGTCGTCCTCCTCGCCCCAGTTCACGCCCAGGATCAGCAGCTCGTCGGCGTACTCCTCCGCGATCCGCTGCATCGCCGGCATCTCGGTGCGGCACGGCTCGCAGGACGTGGCCCAGAAGTTGACCCAGGTGATGCGACCGTCCGCATCGGCCAGCGACCATTCGCGGCCGTCGAGGTCCGGTGCCGTGAGCGCCGGGGCGGCCTGGCCGACGAGCGTGCCGGAGCGGCCATCGGGCTCGCCGCGCAGGATCGGTACGCTGACGAGCCAGGCGAGGAGCACGCCGAGCAGGAGGATCGCCGTGAGCCAGAGCAGGCTGTATCGGCGCCGCCGGAGGATCGCCGGGATCATCGGTCCGCGAAGACCTCCTCGAGGTCGGGGCGGGTGATGACGAGCTCGGCGCGTTCGCGACCGTCGACGACCAGCACGGGGATTCGGTGCGCGTAGCGCAGGAGGAGATCGTCATCGGCGTCGATGTCGATGGCGTCCCAGCCGTCGGATCCGAGCATGTCGTCGAGCAGGACGCTGGCTTCCTCGCAGAGGTGGCAGCCCTCGCGAACGTAGAGGGTCGGGCGCGGCATGGCCGGGATCATAGAGTAGGATCGGCCGAGCGCCGCCCGCGTAGCTCAGTGGATAGAGCGCCGCCGTCCTAAGGCGGGCGTCGGGGGTTCGAATCCCTCCGCGGGCGCCACCCACCTCGAACGGAGGGCGACTGCGATCGTCGGGCGCGTGATCTGCGTCACGTGGGCACGGTAGCGTGTCGTACCCTCTTCCCGCTCGATTCGAATAGCGAGGTTCGCCGATCATGCCGCGACTGACGTCCGTCCTGGTTGCCGAGGCGCTCGGCACGTTTCTCTTCTTCTTCGTCGGGGCCGGCGCCGTGGTGCTCGGCGCGCATGTCCCCGACGCCGCCGGCGGACTCGTCGGCGTGGCTCTTGCCCACGGCCTGGCGCTGGCGGTCCTCGTCTCGGCGCTCGGCGCCGTGTCGGGCGGCCACTTCAACCCCGCGGTGACATTCGCCGTGTGGATCACCGGTCGCATCGAGCCGATGCGGGCCGCGCTCTACGTCGTCGTCCAGCTCGCCGCGGCGGTTGCCGCCGGCTTCGCCCTCCGCTTCGTCTTCCCCGAGACGTCGTGGGGGCCGCCGACCAACCTGGGGACGCCGGCGGTCGATCCGGGGATCACCGTCGCGTCCGCAATCGTCATCGAGGCGGTCCTGACGATGGTGCTGCTCGTCGCGGTGTTCGGCACCGCGATCGACCCGCGCGCGCCGAAGATCGGCGGCCTCGCGATCGGCCTGGCGGTGGCGGCCGACATCCTCATGGGCGGCCCGCTGACGGGCGCGGCGATGAACCCGGCACGCTGGTTCGGGCCGGCGGTCGCATCTGGCACGTACGACAACTGGTACGTGTGGTGGATCGGTCCGCTGGTGGGGGCCGCGATCATCGCGCTCGTCTATCGGTTCGTGTTGGAGGAGCGTGGCGAGCCGGAGGTGACGCCCGCGACGCCGCAGGGCTGACGCCTACAGCGCGAAGGTGAAGAGCCCGGCCAGTGTGGCGAAGGCGTTCATGTAGATCAGCACGCCGATGCCGATGATCAGCAGCCCGGTCACGACCTGCACGGCGCGGTGGTGGCGCCGCAGGAAGGTGACCAGCGGGCGCAGCGCCGGGAAGGCGAAGGCGGCCACGAGGAACGGGACGGCCAGGCCGAGCGAATAGGCGGTCAACAGCAGCGCGACGGCCGGCACCGAGCCGGTCGACGCGCCCATTGTGAAGATCGCGCCGAGCACCGGGCCGATGCACGGCGTCCAGCCGATCGCCACCAGCCCGCCGAGCGCGAGCGCCCGGGTCGAGCGCGCCGCCGGCAGCCACTCCGGGTTGACACCGACGCTGAACCGATCCAGGACGGGGCCGAAGACCCCGGTCGTCAGCACGCCGAGCACGATCACGAGGATGCCCGCCGCCTGGCGCGCCTCCGGGATCCGGAACAGCGGCCCGCCGACGAGGCCGATCGAGGTGCCGATCACGATGAACAGCACGCTGAAGCCGGCGACGAACAGCAGCGCCTGCGGCAGCACCTGGGCGCGGGTGGCGGCGACCGTGCCCGAGCCGTCGGCGACCGCGGCGTTGCCGAGGAAGGCGAGGTAGACCGGCAGCAGCGCGAGCACGCACGGCGAGATGAAGCTGAGGACCCCGGCCGCGAAGGCGACCGCGATGCTGACCTCGGTCATGCCGCCGAGCCTAGCGGAAGGCCGCCGGTTGCACGCCGGGCTCGATGACGATCGGCTGCGCGATGATCCACAGGCTCAGGACGGTGTAGCCGATCATCAGCGCCACCATCGGCAGGCCGGCGACGGTCGCACGTCCCGGCGCGTCGCGCAGCGCGAGCCGATGGGCGAGCACGATGCCGGCGATGTGGCCGCCGACGATCGCCGTCACGCTCAGGTACCAGATGGCGCCGACCGGGATCCAGCCGATGTCCGGCGCCAGGCTCATCAACGGGTCGACGATCAGCGACGGCAGCCAGATCGCGCCGCGGATGACGAGGGTCAGGTAGTGGGCGACGAGATAGCCCGCGGCGATCGGCAGCAGGGTGGCGGCGTAGGCGGCCGGTCGCATCGACGAGCCGGGCGCGAGCGCCCGCGTGAGCGCCAGCGTGGCCGCGAAGGCAAGGAGGAAGGCCGCGGCGACGAGTGCCAGCACGGCCGTATCGGTCAGCAGGAAGGCGAACCCGGTCGGGCCCAGCGCGTCGACGATCGGCGTCTGCAGGGCGGTCAGCAGTGCTCCACCGAACGCGGTCTCGCTCAGGCCGTCGTACGTCACGCCGGCGAGGACGAGGACGATGAAGACCGCGTCGGACCAGCCCGGCGGGACCGGTTCGGTGAGGCCGATGAACCACCTCCGAAGCTCGGGGCGCCGCTCGGGGTCGTCGGCCGCGGTGGCGCACTCCGGGCAGTCGATGCAGCGATCCGGGCTGCAGCCCTCGTCGCACTCGGCGCAGAGCTCGCGGCTGACCGACCGCCGGGCCACGGGACCGATCCTTCCGAACCAGGCGAGCAGCACCTCGAACAGCTCGCCGTGCCGCAGCCAGGCAACGGGTCCGAACAGCGCCATCCCGGCGAGCATCAGCGCCGTGTAGCCGGCCATCAGCGCCGCCACCGTGGTCGCCACGCTGCTGCCGGGCAGGATCAGCTCGCACCACACGCCGACGGCGAGGAGCGCGACGGCCGGCCAGCGGGCGAGCCCGGGCGGGTAGGCGAGGGCACCGTCGAGGCGCTCGGCGCCCAGCCGGCGGGCGAGCCACTCGATGCCCGCGAAGGTCGTGCGGAACGGGCTGAGCGACGGCCACGGGTTGCCGATGACGGCCGCGACGATCGGCAGCGCCACCCAGATCCCGATCCACAGCAGGACCGCGGGCAGCGGCGAGATATCGGCGACGACGAAGCCGACGACGATCGCGCCGTACCACCACAGGAGCCCGACGATGCGGAGGAGTGTCCGCAGGACCGCGCTCAGCGTGGCGTTGAGGGGTGTGGTGGCGTAGTCGGGGGCGCTCGCCGTGCGCGTCGTGAAGACCGTGACGACGAACGAGGCGGCGACCGCCACGGCCGCCCCGAGCAGGTACAGCCAGAGCGGGACGGGCAGCTGGAAGGCGCCGTCGATGGCATGGGCCGATGCCGCCTCCGGCAGCGCAAGCGCGAGCGCGGCCGCCACGAAGGCGGCGAGCGCCCACCGCCGGTCAGCGCTCATGCACGGTGAAGATGCCGACGCTCACGCCCTGCGGGTCATCGGCGGGGTGCAGCTCGATCGGGAACTGGCCGCTGCGCTCGGCGGTGAAGTCGAGCACGACCTCCTCGCCGGCGGCGATCGTTGTGGCCGGCACCAGCGCGTCGAGGCCGTGGATATGGATGACCCCGTCGACCTCCGAGCCGACACGGAGGGTGACCTCTTGATCGCGGCAGGCGGCCGGATCGTTCGGCTCGAGCGTCGTGGCGTTGACCGTCAGCTCGATCGTCTTCGCGGGCTCGTCGCAATCATCGGGACGGTTTTCAGCCACGCACCCGGAAATCGCGATGGCGAAGAGGAGGGGTATGAGGTCCCGCCGGCGGTGCATGACGGCCGAGAGTATAGGAGCGGAGTCTGGCGCGGGCCTTGCAACTGGCTGGGCACACGAGCAGCATTCGGTCTGGAGGAGCAATCATCATGGCTTCAGTTGTCGAGAGCATCGACGTCAACGTGCCGCTGAGCACCGCCTACAACCAGTGGACCCAGTTCGAGGAGTTCCCACGCTTCATGGAGGGCGTTACGTCGGTGACCCAGACCGATGACACCCACCTCCATTGGGTCGCCGAGGTCGGCGGCGTCGAGCGCGAGTGGGACGCAGAGATCACCGAGCAGCATCCCGACGAGCGCGTCGCGTGGCGCGCGACTTCCGGCACGCAGAACGCGGGCGTAGTCACGTTCCATCGCCTGGACGACGACACGACGCGCGTCACCTTGCAGATGGACGTCGATCCCGACGGGTTGGTCGAGAACGTGGGCACCGCCCTCGGCTTCCTCGATCGGCGCGTGAAGGGCGACCTCGAAAGCTTCAAGGAGTTCATCGAGAGCCGCGGCTCTGAGTCCGGTGGCTGGCGCGGCGAGGTCGAGGTTCCGTCTGGACGATGAGTCGCCGAGACCAGTCCGGCGGCGGGCTCACCGGGGCGACGGGCGACCTGACGCCGGACGACATCCAGCGCGATTTCGAGCCGGGGGAGTGGCGCGAGGCGAGCGACCCCGCGCACCATGCGGACGTCACCCGCACCCAGGCCACGCACGTCCAGGAGCACCACCCGCTCGCCGATGACGCGGCCGAGGAGTCGGACGACGAGCGGGAGGCGCGCGAGTCACGGATCGGCGGCGACGAGCAGGCCGATCGCGAGGAGCACTTCTAGCGTCGCGCCTCAACCGGCCGGCTGTTTGACGTTGCTGTCCTCGTCGACCTCGATCCCGAACCGCTCGGCGGCCCGGACGATCTTCCGGCGCGCCTCCTCCTTGGCGGTCTTGCTCTGGAAGTCGGTCTGGTTGAAGCGCGCGATCGCGTTGCGAACGTGCGACTCGTCGTGGATCGGCAGGTGCTCGCCACCGTCGCGGTCCACGTATGCGAACTGGTTCGAGCGGAGATTGTCGCGCCCCTCGGCGTCGAGCTCAGCCATGGGTCTCCCCTTCGTGCGGTCTTCGCCACGGGGGCACGCAGATCGTGTGCCGGAATCGGGGCACGCTGCTTGCGTTTCGAGCGCCCAGTGACCCAGCAAGCCGGCCCGATCATCTCCGCTCGCGACGTGACGCGCGCCTTCGAAGGCCGCGTCGTCGTCGACGACGTCACCTTCGACGTGAGCGCCGGGACGATCCTGGGCGTCATCGGTCCGAGTGGCTCCGGCAAGACGACGACGATTCGGATGCTCACCGGCACCCTCGGCCGATCGAAGGGTGAGATCACGGTGCTCGGCGAGGACCCGATGCGGTTCAGCCGGCGCGTGCGCGGCAAGCTCGCCTACATGCCCCAGCTGTTCAGCCTCTACGAGGATCTGTCCGCACAGGAGAACGTCGGCTTCGTGGCGGCGCTGTACGGGATCGGTCCGTTCACGCGGCGCGACCGCATCCGGCGCGCACTCGAGGTCGTCGATCTGTTCGAGTCCCGTCATGTCTTCGCCCGCAACCTGTCCGGGGGCATGCAGCGCCGGCTCGAGCTGGCCTGCGCCCTCGTCCACGACCCCGAGGTGCTGTTCATCGACGAGCCGACTGCCGGGATCGACCCGCTCCTGCGCCAGACGGTCTGGGACGAGCTGCGCCGGCTCCGCGAGGAGGGCCGGACGATGGTCGTCACCACCCAGTACCTCTCGGAGGCGGAGGACTGCGACGCAGTGGCGCTGATCCTCGACGGCGAGCTCGTCGCTCTCGACGCGCCGGAGGCGCTGCGCAAGATGGCATTCGGCGGCGACGTCCTCGAGGTCACCGCCGACCGCGCCGTCGATCCCGACCTGCTCGCCGGCGTCGCCGGAGTCGAGAACGTGCGGCAGCCGGGGCCGCGGACGCTGACCGCGACCGTCTCGGATGCCGGCGCGCTCACGCCGCGGATCGTCGAGGCGATGCGGGCCGCCGGCATCGGCGTCGCCGGGATCGAGGAGCAGCAGCCGACCTTCGACGAGGTCTTCACCGAGCTTGTCGCGCAGCGCCGCGCAGCCCGCAACGGCGACCCGTCCGATGAGTAGCCTCGTCCGCATCGGCTCCTTCACCGGCAAGGAGCTGCGCGAGGTGATCCGGCGTCCGGGAGTGCTGCTCAGCACGATCGTCGGTCCGTTCGCGGTCATGCTGATCTTCGGCCTCGGCTATTCCGGATACCGCGCGCCGTTCACGACCGAGATCGTCATCCCCGATGGCATCGACCTCCCCCGTGATCCCGAGTACTACGCCAACCTCGCGCCGGGACGCCTCGTGGTCGAGGAGATCGGGACCGATGCGGAGGCCGCCGAGCAGCGCCTTCGCGACGGCGAGATCGACCTCGTCATCGTCGCGCCCGGCGACGCGGTCGAGGAGCTGCGCAACGGCCGGCAGACGACGATTCGGGTCCTCTGGAACCAGATCGACCCGGTCTACAACCAGCTCGCCGGCCTCGCCACCTCGATCCTCGTCAGCAGCCTGAACGCGGAGATCATCGAGGCCGCCGCGGCGGAGGGCATCGCGTTCGCCGAGGGCGAGATCGGCCCGGAGGCGGCCGCGGTGCCACCAGAGGTCGTCGCCCGCCCGACCACCGCCGAGACGGAGAACGTGGCGCCCAGCGAACCGGACGTCATCAGCTACTTCGGTCCGGCGGTCTTCGCCCTCGTGATCCAGCACCTCGCGATCACCCTCACCGCGCTCTCGCTCGTCCGCGAGCGGCTCAGTGGCCAGCTGGACCGATTCCGGGTCGCGCCGGTCACGTCGACCGAGCTGCTGATCGGCAAGTACGTCGCGTACGCCGTGCTCAGCCTGGCCACGGCAGGAATCGTCGGCGCGCTGCTCGTCGGCGCGCTGGGCGTGCCGCTGCTCGGCGGCTGGCTGGCGTTCGTCGGCATCGTGCTGCTGCTCACGTTCGCGTCGCTCGGCTTCGGCCTGCTCATCTCGCTGGTCGCCGACTCGGAGCGCCAGGCGGTGCAGCTCTCGATGATCCTGCTGCTGGCGAGCGTCTTCTTCTCCGGCTTCGTGCTGCCGGTCACCGACTTCGCGGAGTGGACGCAGTACCTCGCCTACCTGCTGCCGGTGACCCACGGGATCACACTGCTCCAGGAGCACATGCTGCGCGGGGAGGTCCAGCAGGTGTGGATGATCGGCGCCCTGGCCGCGATCGGCCTCGTCCTCTACCTCGGGTCGCTCCTGCGCCTGCGTCGGATCATGCGGTCGGCCGACTGACCGATCACGCCGGCGGCGCCTCGCGCGCCGCTCGCTGGGCACGCAGCATCAGGTAGCCCGCCACCAGCGCCGCGACCGCGGGCAGCGTGAGGTACGCCAGCAGCAGCGCGACCATGCCACGGATCGGGATCGGGTTGGCCGGCACCGTCTCCCGCAGCGCCTCGAGCTCGGCGGCGAGGGCACCCAGCTCGACGCCGATGGCGGCCGCATCGGCCTGAACGTCGGAGACCGACCCGCCGGTCGTCCCGAGCGTCGTGGCCAGCGCCTCGGCCTGCTCGGCGGCGTCGGCGAACTCGTCGGCGAGTGGCTGCAGCGGCTGCGCGCCGAAGATCGACAGGTTCATCGCGGCGGAGAGGGCGTCGAGCGTGGCGCCGGCATCGGCGGAGAGGATGGCGGCCTGGGCGATCGAGTCCTCCGCGTTCACGAGGCTCCCGTCGATCGACTCGAAGGAGTCGGCCGCTGCCGCCGTCGAGCGCGCCGCCGCCTCGAGGGTCGCGTCGCTCGCCGCCGCGAGCCGCTCGATCTGCCCGGCCGCGTCGAGCCCGAACGTGAAGCCGACGATCGACAGGACGAGGCCGACGACGCCGTAGGCGACCAGACCCCAGGCCAGGTTGGAGCTGTTCATCGGCGCTCAGTCCTCGGCAAAGAAGGGGTCGTCGCCGTAGAGCTCGAGCCAGCGGCGGCGCATCTGGCGGATCGTCGCGGCAACGGCGGCATCCGGCGTGCCCGGCGGCAGGAGGCCGGCGATCGCCGCTCGGACGCGCTCGTTGTTCTCCATGCCCAGCAGCGCCAGGTAGTCGGCCACGCGGCGCGCGGGGCTCTTGCCATGGGCGCGCTCGCGGACGAGGACGTCGGCCTCGTGCTCGAGGGCGCCGGCGTAGTCGGCATCGGTCAGGGTGACCTCCGCGAGCAGGAGCGGGATGTCCTCCAGGCGCGGGTCCGAGTAGGCCCAGCGCAGGAAGCTGTCGTTCGGGCCGGGCTGGCGGTCGTGGTGGCCGGCGTGAAACTGCTGGAGGTACTGGCGGCGTTCTGCCTCGGTGCGCGTCAAGGCGATCTGGACCAGCTGGCGCATCTCGGGCGTCCAGCGGCGAAGCGACTCGACGAACTGGCGGAGCGTGAGGCTTCCGGCCGGCTGCGGCCGAAATCGATGCTCATGAACGTGCTGCACGGGCGACCGTATACTAGCCGCCGTGCGCCGAGCCCTGCCCCAGGCCCCTCTCACGAAGGGGGCCGCATGAGGCGCGCGCGGGGGGTCACCGCGGTCGTCGCCGCGGTCCTGCTCGCGCTCGTCGCGACCACCGCCGGTGCGCCGCTCCAGGCTGCCGGACCGCCGCTGCGTTTCCTGGCGGGGCCGGCCGGCTCGCTCGACCCGGCGTACATTGCCGATGCCGCCGACGTCCAGCTGCTTCTCCAGCTGTACGCCGGGCTCACGCGGCTCGACGAGCGTGGGGAGGCGTACCCGTCCCTCGCGTCCGGATGGGAGGTCAGCGACGACGGGCTCACGTATCGGTTCACCCTGCGCGACGACCTCGCCTTCAGCGACGGCTCGCCGCTCGTCGCCGACGACGTCCGTCGCTCGTGGTTGCGGCTGCTGGATCCGGCGACCGGCTCCACCGCGCCCGACGTGCTGAGCGTCGTCGAGGGCGCCAGCGAGCGGCTCGCGGGCGAGATCGAGGAGGGCGAGGTCGGCATCGAGGCGCCCGACGAGACGACACTCGTCGTGCGGCTCCGTCACCCGGCCTCGTACTTCGTCGAGATCACCGCCACGCCGGCCACCTTCGTCGTCCCGCCGAGTGCGGACGCCACCCAGACGTGGCAGACGCCGGACGCCTTCGTCGGCAGCGGGCCGTACACCGTTGCGGGCGCCGAGGGCGTCGACCTCGTGCTGCGCGCCAACGAGGAGTACGTCGCCGGGCCGCCACCGATCGACGAGATCCGCTGGGTGGCGACAATCGACGGTGACGGGGCGACGGCCTTCGCCATCGACCAGATCGACCTCGTCCAGGTCGCCGGGTGGGACGCGACCTGGATCGCGTTCGACGCCGAGCTCGGGCCGCGCCTGCACGCCGCCGAGCCGCTGACGGTGAGCTACTTCGGCTTCGACACGGTCCGGCCACCATTCGACGACCCCCGCGTCCGGCGCGCGTTCGCCCTCGCCCTTGACCGCCAGCGCCTCGTCCCGCTGTCCGAGGGAGCCTCCTCGACGACCGCGGACAGTCTCGTCCCGTCCGCGATCTGGCCGGACGGGTTCGCACCGGCATCGGAGCACGACCCCGACGAGGCGCGGCGCCTGCTCGACGAGGCGGGCTACACCGACCGCGCCGACCTCGGCACGATCGTGGTGAGCAGCGCCGGCCTCGGCGTCGGTCCGGCGGTACAGATCTGGCGCGACGAGCTGGGCGTCGAGGTCGAGATCGAGGCCATGGAGTTCGCCGACTATCTCGCCGTGCTCGACTCGAAGCCGCCCGGCATCTTCACCGTCAACTGGATCGCCGACTATCCGTCACCGCACGCGATCTACGGCCTCCTCCTCCAGCCGGGCGCGCTCAGCAACTACGGCGACTGGCGCGACGAAACCTTCGCCGGCCTGCTCGAGGATGCCGCGCGCGCGCCGGAGTCCGAGGTCGGCGCCGCCTACGATGCGGTCGACGCGTATGTCGCCGACCAGGCGCCGATCATCCCGTGGTCGTACGGCGAGACGTGGTGGCTCGTCGCGGACGGGCTGCGCGGGCTCGGCAACCTGACCATCGGCCTCATCGACTTCGGGAGGGTGTCGTGGGACGGCTGACCCGCTGGCTGGCGCCGCCTCTGCTGGCGGTCGCGCTCATCGTGATCGGCCCCGATGCGGCCGCGGCCCTCGACGGCTTCGAGGACCTCAGCGTCGAGTCGACCTACGGGGTCGAGATCCGCTTCGAGGCGACGATAAACGGCCCCGCCCCCGAGCGGCTGGAGCTCCTCATCCGCACGCCGGGTGGCGACGGGTCGCTGGTCATCCCGGTCGAGCCATCCGGCGCGACGGCCGAATACGTGTGGGACACCTCGGTCGACCACGTCGTGCCGAACACGCTGATCACCTACCAGTGGCGCGGGATCGACGGGGACGAGGTCGTCCTCTCGGAGGAGGGGCAGTTCCGCTACGTCGACGACCGCCCCGGCCTCGACTGGCAGAGTGTTCAGCTCGGCGAGGCCACGGTGCACTGGTACGGAGACGGCGAGGACCAGGCGCTCCTGTTCGGCGAGCTCAGCGCGGTCGGCGTCGAGCGGGCGGAGCTGCTGCTCGGCACTGAGCTGGCCGGGCCGGTCGACGTCTTCGTCTACACCTCGGCCGACGAGTTCTTCGGCGCACTCGGCCCTGGCGTCCGCGAGTGGACCGGGGCGGCTGCGTATGCCGAGCTGCGCACGATCTTCATGTGGAACTCGTCCGAGGCCGGCTCGCAGGCGTACCTCGAGACGGTGATGATCCACGAGATCACCCACATCGTCTTCCACGACGCCACCGACAACCCGTTCCACGAGCCGGCTCGCTGGCTGAACGAGGGGATCGCCACCTGGTCCGAGACGGAGGAGGCCTCCGGCGAGCGGGCCATCGTCGAGCAGGAGGCCAACGGAGAGGGCCTCTTCTCGTTCGAGGCCATCACCGAGCAGTTCCCGATCGGCCAGCGGGGCGGCCGGCTCTCGTACGCCCAGGGCACGACGATGATCGACATGATCATCGCCGAGTACGGGCGCGAGGCGATCGCGCGGATCGCCGCGGCGTATCGAGAGGGCGCGTCCGACGACGAGGCGCTGGAGGCCGGCGCCGGCGTCCCAGCCGATGACCTCTACGCGGCCTTCTTCGCCGCGTTCGACGTCGACGAGCCGACACCGATCGAGCCCGAGCCGATCGCGGCCTCGAACGTCGACCGCCCGACCGCCGGCCCGATCGATCCCGGCGGCGTCGATCCCGGCGCCGAGCCGCCGCCCGGCGATCCGGCGCCGGGCGAGGACGCCCCGTCAACCTCCGGCACCGAGGCCGTGGTGATCGCCGGCCTGGGGATCGGCCTCGTCGCGGCGGGCGTGGGGGCCGTCGCGATGTCTCGCCGCGCCGAGCGGAAGGCACGGCCATGACCCGGCGCGAGCCGCCAGGCCACGATCGGCGGGCGTGGATCGTCAGCGTCGCCGCGGCGCTCGGCGTCATCGGCTTCGTTGGCGCCGCGCAGTGGAACAGCTCGCTGGCGCGCCAGGAGTTCATCACCTCCGCGCAGCGCGTGCTCATCACCGAGGCGGAGCAGGCGTCACGCGAGCAGGAACGCCTGCGGGCCGAGATCGAGGAGGCGGAGGCGCGCGTCCGCAGCTTCCAGGAGGCGGACGTCGGCTCGCAGGTCGTCCGCGAGCAGCTCAACCGCGCCCTTGCCGATGCGCGCCTGCGGTCCGGGCTCACCGACGTCATCGGGCCGGGCATGGTGCTCGAGATCGCCGACAGCCGGCGCGAGGTGCCGGTCGGCGAGAGCGCGACGAACTACATCGTCCTCGTCGACGACCTCCGCGACATCGTCACCGCGCTGTGGGCATCGGGTGCCGAGGCGATCACGATCTCCGGCAGCCTCACCGCCGGAGCGCCCACGGAGCGCCTGGTGGCGACGAGCTCGATCTACGGCGCCGGAGCGGCGATCCTCGTCAACGCGGTTCCGCTGTCGCCGCCGTTCCGCATCGAGGCCATCGGCCCGGAAGGGCTCCACGACCGGTTCCTGGCGAACCCGAGCTTCCTCGCGCGGGTCGCGCGACGCATCGACGCGTACGGGCTCGAGTTTGCGAGCGAGCCGCGCGACGAGCTGCTCCTTGCCGAGTTCATCGGCAACACGCGGCTGCGGTGGGGGACGGCGGTCTCGGAGGAGGCCGATTGATGGCCGCCCGGATGGCCCAGATCAGCCTCTTTGCCGTCGCGCTCATCATCGGCCTCCTGCTCGTCGGGCAGCTCCGCTCGCAGGCGGGGCCGATCGAGCTGTCGAACCTGTCGGCACAGGAGCTCTCCGAGCTGATCGAGCAGCTCCAGGCGGCGAACGTCGAGGACGGCGACGGTCTGGACGCGCTCCGCGCCCAGATCCGCGACTACGAGCGTGCCGCCGTCGATGGCGAGTCGACCCTCGGTGTCACCGAGGAGACGCTGACCGGCATCTCGGCCTTCGGCGGGCTCGTCGGCGTGGAGGGCCAGGGAATTCGCATCATGGCCGAGGGCTCGTTCGACCCGATCGCGGTGAACGACCTCATCCACGAGCTGCGCAACGCCGGCGCGGAGGCGATCGCGATCGACGAGATCCGCATCACCGCCGCCTCGGTCGCGGTGCTCGGCACGAGCGCGATCGAGATCGACGGCGTGCCCATCGGTCCGACCTTCGAGATTCGGGCGATCGGCTCGCCCGACGGGCTCCGGGCGGCGATCGAGCGCCCGGGCGGCATCCTCAACCTGTACGAGCAGTCGATCGACGCCCGCTTCACCGTGCGCCAGGAGGACCGGCTGGTCGTGCCTGCCACGGAGCGCGACCTCATGCCGGCGGCGGCGCGGCCGGTCGAGTAGCCTGTTGTCCGTCCACCACCACGGAGCCTGCGTGAGTTGATGCCATGAGAGACCTGATCGAGCGCGCGCTCGACGCGGCGGAGCGGGGGGGCGCGAGCTACGCGGACATCCGCGTCGTCGAGCGCGAGACCGAGGGGCTGACCGTCAAGAACGGGGCGCTGGAGGCGGCGACTTCGAACTCGAGCGCCGGCTTCGGCGTGCGCGTCCTCGTCGACGGTGCGTGGGGCTTCAGCTCCAGCGCGAACCTCGACCTCACCGAAGCCGAGCGGATCACCCGCGAGGCGCTCGAGATCGCGGCGGCCTCCGGCATCGCCGGCGGCGCTCCGGTCGAGCTCGACGAGACCGAGGCGGTCACCGACACCTACCGCACCGCCTTCGAGCAGGATCCCTTCGGCGTCAGCCTCGACGACAAGCTCGCGATCCTCATGGAGGCCGATGCGGCCATGGCCCGTGTCCCGGGCGTCGCGATCCGCGAGGGCAACATGGTCGCCGGGCGCGAGCGCAAGACCTTCGCCTCGCTGCCCGGTGCGTGGATCGAGCAGGAGATCGTGGAGGCCGGCGGCGGGATCGAGGCCACCGCGGTCAACGACTCGGAGATGCAGCAGCGCAGCTACCCGAACTCGTTCGGCGGCCAGGCGGTCACCGGCGGCTTCGAGGCGGTCCGCGCGCTGGCCCTCGCCGAGCACGCGCAGGAGACCGCGGAGCTGGCGGTCGCGCTGCTCGATGCGCCGCAGTGCCCGTCGGGCGAGATGGACCTGATCATCGACTCGACCCAGGTCGCGCTCCAGATCCACGAGTCGTGCGGGCATCCCACCGAGCTCGACCGCGTCTTCGGCACCGAGGCCAGCTTCGCGGGCACGAGCTTCCTGACGACCGACAAGCTCGACACGCTGCGCTACGGGAGCGACCTCGTCAGCATCGACGCCGATGCCACGGCACCCGGCGGCCTCGGCACGTTCGGCTACGACGACGAGGGCGTGCCGGCGCAGAAGGTGCCGCTCATCGAGCGGGGGATGCTGGTCGGGTACCTCACCAGCCGCGAGACGGCGCCGCGCATCGGCCGCCGCAGCATGGGCAGCGCCCGCGCCTGGATGTGGAGCAACATCCCGCTGATCCGGATGACGAACATCAACCTGCGACCGGGCGACGCGGGCAGCCTCGAGGATCTCATCGCCGACACCCGCGAGGGCATCTTCATGAGCGTGAACAAGAGCTGGTCGATCGACGATCGGCGCCTGAACTTCCAGTTCGGCGACCAGGCCGGCTGGCTGATCAAGGACGGCAAGCTGACGCAGCTGGTGAAGAACCCGACCTACACCGGCATCACCCCCGAGTTCTGGGGCAGCTGTGACGCGATCTGCGGCCCCGACGAGTGGACGCTGTGGGGAGTGCCGAACTGCGGCAAGGGCGAACCGGTGCAGACCGGCCACGTCGGGCACGGCGCGGCACCGGCGCGTTTCCGCAACGTGAAGGTGGGAGTCGGACGATGGTAGCCACCCGCACCGAGGTCGACGACCTCCTCGACCGGGCCCTGACGCACTCGACCGCGGAGGCGACCGAGGCGCTCTACATCGGCCAGGACGCCGCGCTCACCCGGTTCGCGAACAACCGGATCCACCAGAACATGCGCGAGCACGACGCGCAGCTCCAGGTCCGCGTCGTCGACAACGAACGGATCGGGGTTGCGACCACGAATCGCCTCGACGAGGCCGGGATCCGAGGCGTCGTCGAACGGGCCGCGGCCATCGCCGAGCGATCCGCGCCGAACCCGCGCGCCGCGATCCTGCCCGAGCCGGACGGCCGCAGCCACGACCCCGAGCTCGGCCTCGTGGCGGCCACCGCCGAGGCGGGCGCCGAGCGGCGGGCGGAGGGGGCACGGGCGGTCATCGCCGCCGGCCAGGGCGCGAAGCTGGAGACGGCGGGCTCGTTCTCGACGACGGTGATGACGATCGCCGTGGCCAACTCGAAGGGCATCCGCGCCAGCCACCGCTCGACGCGGGCGAGCCTGCTGACGGTGATGATGGACGGCTTCGCGTCGGGTGCCGCATCGGGCTATGCGCACGCCGGCGCCGCCGACATCGGTGAGATCGACGCGGATGCGATCGGAGCCGAGGCGGCCGAGAAGGGCGACCGGATGCGCGGCGCCGAGGCGCTCGAGGCCGGCGAGTACGAGGTCATCCTCGAGGAGTACGCCGTCGCCGGGCTGATGGAGTACCTGTCCTACATCGGCTTCAGCGGGATGGCGCTCGAGGAGGGCCGCTCGTTCATGGAGCTCGGCAAGCGGGTGATGGGCGAGAACGTCTCGATCTGGGACGACGGAGCGGACGCCTCCGGCCTGCCGGCACCGATCGACTTCGAGGGCGTCGTGCGCAAGCGGGTCGACCTGATCACCGATGGCGTCGCGAACGCCGTCGTCCACGACGCCGCCACGGGCGCGCGCGCCGGCACGGGGTCAACGGGCCACGGCCTGCCGGCGCCGAACCTGATCGGGCCGATGGCGCTGAACACGTTCATGGCGCCGGGCACGACCCCGCGCGACGAGCTGACCGCCGGCATCGAGCGCGGCGTGTGGGTGACGCGCTTCCACTACATCAACCCGGTCCACCCGAAGAAGGCGATCCTCACCGGCATGACCAAGGACGGCACCTTCCTGATCGAGGGCGGCAAGCTGACCAGGCCGGTGCTGAACTTCCGCTTCACGCAGTCGATCCCGGAGGCCTTCAGCGACGTCCGCGCCGCCAGCCGCGAGACGAAGCTGCTGCCCGGCGAGTTCTTCGGTGCCTCGCGCGTGCCGGCGCTGCACCTCGGCTTGTTCAACTTCACCGGAACGACCGTCTCGGAGGGCGCCGGGTGACGATGGCCGCCCCGCTCGAGCTCCGCATCGGCGATCGGCTCCGACTGCGCAAGGAGCATCCGTGCGGGAGCCGCGACTGGGAGGTCGTCAGATTGGGAGCCGATATCGGCCTCGTCTGCGGTGGCTGTGGCCACCGCATCCTGATGGACCGCCTCGACGTCGAGCGGCGCTTCACCGAGTACCTCGCCCGCGGCTCCGAGGAGCACACCTAGACCGATGGCGCACGTGGAGCTGCAACCCCACGACGCCACCGGCGACCTCGCCGGGGCCGGGACGATCTTCCGCAACCGCGCCTTCGTCTACCTCTGGTCGGCCCAGACGCTGAGCCAGCTGGCGAGCAACATGGTGCTCGCCGCGCTGATGGCCACCGTCCGGCGCACGACCGGCTCGGACACCGCGGTGGCGGTGCTGATCCTCAGCTTCCTCGTGCCGGCGGTGCTGTTCAGCACGCTCGGCGGCGTGCTCGTCGAGCGGAGCAACGCGAAGACGATCATGCTCGCCACGAACCTGATCCGGGCGGTCGGAACCGTCGCCTTCATCTTCGTCGCGCCGACGACCGCGGCCGCCAACGTGCCGCTCGTCTACCTGATCAACTTCGGGATCGCCACGGCGACGGCGATCTTCGCCCCGGCCGAGCTGACCGCGATCCCGCGCATCGTCGATCGCCGCAACCTGATGGCGGCGAACTCGATCTTCGTGCTGACGATCAACGCGACCTTCGCGATCGGCTTCGGCTTCCTCGGGCCGCTCGTGCTCAACGTGCTGGGACCGATCGCGGTCTACATCGTCGTGGCGGTCATGTTCGGCGCCGCCGCGCTCGCGATCGTGCCGCTGCCCGACATGCGGCCCGACCACGTCGTCGCCAGGGCGGGCGATGCCGCCGGACGCGCCGTGCACGAGCTCTACGCGCAGCTCGCCGAGGGCGTGGCCTTCGTGAAGCGGCATCGGGTCGTTGCCTGGAGCCTCGCCTACCTGGGAATCAGCTCGAGCCTGATCGGCGTCCTGGGCGCAATCGGTCCCGGGTTCGCCGTCGACGTCCTCGGCCTCACGCCGGAGAACTTCTTCTTCATCATGGGACCCGCCGGCCTGGGCGCCGTGCTCGGCATCCTCTTCCTCAACTCGTACGGCAAGGCCATCCCGAAGCGGCTGGTCATCGACATCGGGCTGGTGACGATGGGCATCACGCTCGTCCTGCTGGCGACCGTCAAGCCGGTCGCCAGCGCGTTCGGCGCCGCGACCCTGCCGCTCGAAGAGGCGGTTCCCGCCATCGCGCCGCTCATCAGCGTCATCGCAGTCGTCGTGGTGATCGCCCTCTTCGCGGGCGTCGAGTACGCCTTCGTCGCCATCCCGGCCCAGACCGCGCTCCAGGAGGACCTCCCGCCCGACGTGCGCGGCCGCATCTTCGGCATCCTCAACACGCTGCTGTCGGTCGCCTCGTTCCTGCCCGTCCTCCTGGCGCCGTTGATCGCGGACATCCTCAACATCTTCTTCGAGGGCGCCGGGATCCCGGCGGTGATGGCCTTCCTCGGCCTGCTGACCCTGTGGGCCGGAATCGCGTCGTGGCGTCGCAACGCGCGTCAGGGCCTCCACGAGCACGATCGCGGGCTGTCGCCGCCCACCGACCCACCGCCAGCCGACCCGCCCTCGGCCGAACCGCCCGGGCCGCCCGGCCCGACCCCCGACGCGGCGACGGCGATCGCGCCCGGGCTGCCGGACGTGGCCGCGCCGGCGACGCCGAGCGAACCGCCGCACCGCCGACGGCGGCGCCATCGCCCCGCCGCCCATGGCGACTAGGATCGTCGCCGCCTCGTTCCTCGCCGTCTCCGCCCTTGTCGCGTGGCTGACGATCACGCAGCCCTTCGCCGCGCGGCTGCTCCAGCTGCTGATCGTCGTCTCGATCGGCTACGTGGGCTGGCTGGCCTGGCACGGCGCGCGCGTCATCCAGGCCGCGCTGGCGCAGCGCGACGAGCCGAGCGGCCGTGCCGACGGCCTGCCGTTCGTGTCGATCGTGCTGCCGGCCTCGAACGAGGCATCGGTCATCGGGGCGGCGGTCGCGTCGCTGAGCGCCCAGCGCTACGCCGACGCCGATGGCGCCCCGTACTACGAGCTGATGGTCGTGGACGACGGATCGGAGGATGACACCGGCGCGCGCGCCAGGGACGCGGCCGGGAAGGCGCCGCACGTCATCGTCCGGCGGCGGGAGCGGGAGCCGGGGCCGCGGACGAAGGGGGCGGTGCTGGCGTGGGCCTACCCGTCGCTGCGCGGGGAGGTGATCGGGGCAATCGACGCCGACACGCTCGTCGAGCCCGCGTTCCTGGAGCGCGCGATGCGCGCGTGGAGCCGCGACGCCGATGCCGACGCGATCCAGGTGGCGCGCGCGCCGCGGAACGCATCGGTCTCGTGGCTGACGCAGGCGCAGGGCGAGGAGCAGCTGATGGACCTGACCAGCCAGTGCGGCCGATGGTCGACGGATGGCACCGCCGAGCTGCGCGGCAACGGGATGTTCGTCCGTCGCGAGGCGCTCGAGGCGGTCGGGGGCTGGAGCCCGCGCGCGCTGACCGAGGACCTCGACCTGTCGACGCGCCTCGAGGCGAACGGCCGGCACGTGACGCTGGCGCCGGAGGCGTCGGTCGGGGAGGAGGCGGTCGAGTCGCTGGGCGCGCTGTGGCGGCAGCGGATGCGCTGGGCGGAGGGCAGCCTGCGGCGCCTGCTGGAGCACGGCCCGGGCCTCGTGCTCGGCCCGCAGCCGCTCAGCCGCAAGGCCGACTTCCTCGCCTTCGCCGGAGAGTTCCTCGTCCCTCCGCTGTTCGCCGCGACGATCGTGGCCAGCCTCGCCACGATCCCGCTCCCGCGGCCGGCCGACTGGAGCGTGCCGCTGGCCCTCTTCCTCAGCTACGGCGCCGGGATCTTCCTCCTGGCGCTCGGCGGGCTGTGGGCGACCGGCGAACGCGGCCTCCGCCTCGTCGGCCGAGCCGCCCGCGGCGCGCTGTTCCTCTCGCACTGGCTGCTCGTCGTGCCGGTCGTGCTCGTGCGCATCGCCTTCGGCCCCGAGCCCGCCGGATTCGTCCAGACCCCGCGCTTCACCGGTGTCGAGGACCGATGAGCCCGCTGCGCGCCGACCTGATCGTTGCCGGCCAGGTCATCCTGGCCGCCGAGCCGGACGGCCTCGAGACCGCGGAGGCGATCGGTATCCATGGGGGTCGCGTGGTTTCCGCGGGAACGCGCGCGGACGTGACCGATGGCGCCGCGCCCGGCGCCAGGCTGGTCGACGCGGGTGATGCCGCCGTCATCCCCGGCCTGCACGATTTCCACATCCACCTCGTCGGCCTCGCGCGAACGCGGGGAGCGATCGCGCTCGACGATGCGATCGACGGCGCGGAGGTCGCCTCGCGCCTCGCCGCGGCCGCCGGAACCGGCGTGCCCGACGCGTGGCTGACCGGCCGCGGCTGGAGCGAGCGGCACATGGCCGGGGTCGAGCCGGGAGCGCTCGACGCGGCGGCGGGGAATCGGCTCGTCTTCCTGAGCAGCCACGACGGGCACTCGGCGTGGGCCTCGCCGCGCGCCAGGAGCCTCGCCGGCCTTGACGCCGCCACGGCCGATCCACCGGGTGGCCGCCTGGAGCGCGACTACGGCGGGGAGCCCTCCGGCATCCTGCGCGAGACGGCGATGGACCTCGTCGCGCCCCTCGTGACGCGCGCGCAGGGCGACGCGCTGCGCGATGACCTCGACGCCACGCTCCGCGACCTCGCAGGCCTCGGCGTGACCGGCGCGAGCGAGGCGGGGGACTACACCGATGCCAACGGCATCGGCGCCGATGCGGCGTTCGGCGACTCGTACTCGACCCTCACCGATCTCGGCGACCTGCTCGACGGGCGGTTGCGGATGACGCTCGGCATTCCGGTTGACGCCATTCCAGCGGCCGCGGCGCGCGGCCTGCGAACCGGCGCCGCGCTCGAGGGCCGGCGCACGATGCGCTTCGGCTGGGCGAAGGAGTACTCCGACGGCGCGCTCGGCTCCGGCACGGCGGCGCTGTTCGAGCCACGGACGTGCGGCGACGGCGACGCCGGCATCTTGCGCGTGACCCCCGACGAATTGGACGCGCTCTTCGCCGCGGGCCGGTCGGCCGGCATCGGACTGGCGGTGCACGCGATCGGCGACCGCGCGGCGGCAGCCGTCCTCGACGCGGTCCAGCGCGCCCCGACCCGCGCGGCCGGCGTGCCGAACGACCGACTGGAGCACGCCCAGCTCCTCCGCGCATCGGAGGCCGATCGGTTCGCGCGCCTTGGCGTCACGGCCAGCATCCAGCCGATCCACGCCGCGGCCGACCGCGACCTCGTGGAGGCGTGCTGGGACGGCCGCCAGGACGGGGCCTACGCGTGGCGGTCGCTGCGCGCGGCCGGCGCGCATCTGGCGGCCGGGTCGGACGCCCCGGTCGAATCGGTCAATCCGTGGCTCGGCGTCTTCGCGGCCGTCCATCGGCGGCTCCCGACCGATGCCCGCGACGATTGGCGGACCGAGCAGGCGCTCACGATCGTCGAGGCGCTCAATGCCTACACGCTCGGCCCGGCACGCGCGATCGGCGCGGTCGACGAGGGCCACCTGCGGGTCGGTGCGCGGGCCGACCTGGCCGTCCTGAACGTGGACCTCGACACGCTCCTCGTCGCTGACGAAGGGCTGGCGGATGTGCGCGCCGAGATGACGATGGTCGACGGGGCCGAAGCTCGTTGAAATGACGCCCGACGGAGCGTGCATCGGCCTATTCTCTGACCGGGCGAGCGACGTGGTCGCCGAACAACCGAACCGATCGGAGGAGCAAGCTCAATGACAGCGAGCAGCAGCGACAGCAGCAGCGGCTGGGCCGTCGGGTTCACGGCCTTCGCCGCGATGATGATGATCCTCATCGGCTTCTTCCAGGCCGCGATGGGGCTCGTCGCCGTCCTGAACCAGGACTTCTACGTCGCGACGGCGGACTACATCTTCGCCTTCGACGTCGGCACCTGGGGCTGGATTCACCTGATCTGGGGCGTGATCGTCCTCCTCGCCGGCTTCGCGGTGCTCTCGGGGCAGACGTGGGCGCGCATGGTGGGCATCATCGTCGCGATCGTCTCGGCACTCGAGGCCTTCGCCTTCATCCCGTACCAGCCGTTCTGGTCGATCGTCGTGCTCACCCTCAGCGTGCTGGTCATCTGGGCGCTGACGACGAAGGTGGACATCGGCTACGACGCCGACGAGGTCTAGGCGGGCACCCGCACGCTGCACTGACCCCAGCATTCGGCTGACCGGATCGGCTCTGTCACACTTCGCGGCCCCAAGGCATCTGAGCCGATGAGCGTGGAGTGCAGGTGGAGCTGATCCGGGCCGAGAACCAATCCCTCTCGGTTGGTAGCCGAGAGACGGGCGCAGGCCAACGGCCGTCGACGTGCCTCCGCCGCCTGAGGTACCCCGCGGCTCTCGCTGACATCGTTACTGGCCGACTCGCGCTCACTGGGGCGGTCTGATACGATCCCGACCTCCTCGGCGGGCGGCTAGCTCAGCTGGTTAGAGCACTTGCTTGACATGCAAGAGGTCACTGGTTCGAGTCCAGTGTCGCCCACCACAACACCATTCTGCGGTCCTGGCCGGAGGTCGGTTCCGGCCGGTGCGTCACTCTCGGGCCGTGGCAGGTCATGCGGTTCGCCGCCGCGAATCCCGGCCATTACCCCGCCTCCTGAGCTAGTAGGGGGATCGGTGCGGCGGCTTCTATGTTGGGCCTATCCTGCGGCCATGGGACGGACCCTCAAGTGGATCGCGGCCGGCCTGACGACAGTGCTGCTCGCCGCTTGTGTCTTAGACGGCTCGGTATCGGACGGCAACTGCACCATGGCGTTGGTTGCCATGGGTAGCGGCGAGCATTTCGACAGGCCTTATCGGCTGGAGCTAGTCGGCGGCGAGGCACAGGTCATCTTGGACGGCGACGGCTGGTCCCGTCAGGTGTCCTATACCGAGAGCCTGCCCGATGGCGAGACGGAGGAGGCGGAGTTCGATGGGCGCCTGCTGAACGAGGCACAGTACGGCGAGTCCTTCTACATCCTTGGCGTCCATCGACTCGCATTCCGCGACGGTCAAGGCTGCCGTCAAGAGTTCGACGTCGAGGTCATTCCTCCCTCTCGCTAGCAAAAACACCGGACTAGCCTCCGGCATCGGACCCGCCGCGAAGCCCGGTCATTACCCGCCTCCTGAGCTAGCAGGGAGGATCGGTGCGTCGGGATAGCGGCGGCTTTGCCGAACTGATGGCGAGGTTCGTGCTGATGAGCGGCCCCGATGGACGAGACTCACTCGGGTCAGGGTGACCGGCCCTCGGCTACGGTACCGACGATCCTGCTGGGCATTGGCCTCGGCGGGTTCTTCGACGGCATCGTGCTGCACCAGATCCTCCAATGGCACCACATGCTCTCGGCGCACACGCCGCCGGACTCTCTGGCGAATCTAGAGTTCAACACCCTCGCCGACGGCCTGTTCCACGCGTCGACCTGGATCTTCACGTCGCTCGGCCTGTTCTTGCTGTGGGCCGCGATGCGGCGTGGGGCGCCGCTCGGCTGGAGTCGCTTGATCGGCGGGCTGCTTGCCGGCTGGGGTGCGTTCAACGTGGTCGAGGGCATCATCGACCACCAACTTCTCGGCGTGCATCACGTTCGGCCTGGGCCTGACGAGCTGCTCTACGACATCGGCTTCCTGGTGTGGGGGGGCGTCATGCTCGGTGTCGGCGTGTGGCTACTCCGTGGCGACCGATCCGAAGCGCGTGAGTAGCTGCGGCCGTTGGAAGGCAGTCGGGATAGCGGCGGCGTCCGGCTTGCTCGCTTGACCCCGGCGAATAATGGCACTGCGGGAGGCGATGACGCGCGGACCACACTCATGGCCGCCGGGGAACGCGTCGAGCCACTGGCGAACCCGACCCGCGACGCATTCGAGGTGCCCATCCCATGCGCTCGCTACCGAGAAGCTTATTGCTGGTCAGCGTTCTGACCCTAGGAACCGCTACCGCTGCCTTGGCAGCCCCACCACACGAGGGGTGTCCTGCTCGCCCGCCCAGAGCCGGCAACTCAACTATCGGAGCTTGGGAACGGATGACCCTCCCGGGACTGCGTTCTGCGATCGCCGCAACGGGTGGAGATCCCGCCCAGGCCGACGGCGAGTTCGCCCGTTTTGACCGAAACGACGACGGACTCCTCTGCACCATGACCCAGGTTCTGCCGAACGATGCCTCGGGCAACGACACTTGGTTCGTCTCTCGCGACAACAATTCAGCAGCCAAGTAGCCGATAAGGCGGCGGCAAGCGGACCGGCCAACCATCGGGCAGGAGCCGCCGCGAAGCCCCACAACGTCTCCGCTCGCCCGAACGGTTCGGCAACTCGGGATAGCGGCGGCTGCTGGGCGGCATGTGAGGACAGGTGCGGCCCGGACCAACCCGGCGCCCGGAGGATCGGTGCGTCGGGATAGCCGCTCCGAGCCACTTGAAAGTCAACGTGCTAGGTTGGTGGTCCAACGCGGCATCTAGGGGGACACATCTGATGCGAAAGCGAGCGCTCGCGCTGCTGTTGACTGGCGGGCTAGTTGCCGTCGGACTGGTGGCTGGGGCAAGCATCGCGACCGGCGCGACCGACGACGATGCCACCGAGCGGGCCATCACTGGCTCCGCGCTTGACCGCGCCAGCCAGGTCGCACTCGACCATCTTGGCGAAGGTCGGGTCACTGACACGGAGGTCGGCGACGAGGAGAGCTACTACGAGGTCGAGGTGACCCTCGACGACGGGGGTCAGGTCGACGTCCAGCTCGACGAGGACTTCACCATCGTGGGCGATGCTGCCGACGAAGAAGGCGACGAGTAAGCCGCAATAGCCTCGCGGCCGACTAGCGTTCCACGGAAGCCGCGCGAAGCCCGGCCATTACCCGCCTCCTGAGCTAGCAGGTGATAGTGGCGTAAGCGGCATTGGAATACTCGAGATGCCGGGATGGAGAGTGAGATCCCCACGGCGCGGGCGAGTTAGGATCGGCCGTGCCTCGGGCCCGTCGGCTTGACCCCGGCGAGTCCGAGGCTTGCTGACCGCATTAACACCCGCCGACATGGCGAGCCCGCCACGCTTGCGCGTACTACGGTGAGGCCCGCATGCAAGAGGTCACTGTTTCGAGTCCAGTGTCGCCCACCAAACACTCACTTTGAGCACGGAATGACCGCCATAACGGCGGTCTTGCTCTATCGCTCGGCAGGGCCACTAGCAGGACGGTTCGGCAAAGTCGGGATAGCAGCGGCTCGTGCGATGGCATGACCGGTGCATAGGGAGTAGTCGCAATCGGGGGGAACGAATGAGCCGCCGGACAGACTGCGGGGGGAACGCAGTTGAACCGGCGGCTCATCCGTAACTCTAACGCGGAGCCGGATCGGTGCGTCGGGATGGCGGCGGCTGCCCTTGCGGCAGCAGCTCCTCGCGCGCCTCCTCGATTGCTATTGCCGCCACGCGACTGGGCCGTAACTACGGCGGCAGGTCCGGGTGCGCGCCGGTGACTCGGTAGTCCACCTCACGAGCGTGGAGCAGAGCCTGCTCTATGTATTGGCGGCCCGGGCTGGAGATGCTCACGCGCCAGGAGATCCTCGACGCGGTGTGGGCGACCGACTTCGTGGCCGAGAGCAACGTCGTCGATCGCCATATCCGGAGCCTGCGGATCAAGCTGCAGAACGACAGCCGTGCGTCCTCCTGAACGGCTCAGCCGCTGAGGCACTGGTGGCGGTGGTTCGTGGGCCGACGCATCAGCTGTCGAACTGCGCCCCACGGCTAGGTAACCGCTTGCCTGCCGCACCGCCGAGGTTCAGACTGCGATCCGGGAACGCTGCGAGGTCCGCCTCAGCGGGTATCTGCCCATGACAGACGTCCGACCGCCGCAGACGACGAACGGCATGGCAACGATCGCCATGCCGGCCAGTTGGTCGCGCGAGGCGAAGGTGGCCCGCTTTCAGGCATTCCTTGCCACGGCCCGGACCGACGGCGCGGCCCCCTTGCCACCGGCGAGCCTGGCGTCGGCGAGCCCGAACTCCGCGACGCCGCCCTGGGCGCACCCTCGGCAATCCGTCACGCGGATTATCCATGCGGGCCGCGTCAGTTAGGGCGGGGATGCGCTTCTCAAGCCGCGCCCACCCGATCAACGAGAGAGGAGACTCGACCGATGAATACCACGTCAGCGCATACCGAAACCGCGGGGTCGATCACCGACCGCGAGCGCGAGCAGATCGACCGCGCGAACGCGACCACGGCGACCCCGGTGATCTTCATCCATGGGCTGTGGCTGTTGCCCTCGAGCTGGGATAACTGGGCAACGCTGTTCGAGGAGGCCGGGTACGTCGCGCTGACGCCGGACTGGCCTGATGATCCCGAATCGGTCGAGGAAGCCAGGGCCGAGCCCGAGGTTCTCGCCAACAAGACCCTGAAGCAGGTCGCCGATCACACGTCCGAGATCATCAGTGCCCTGGAGAAGAAGCCGGTGGTGATGGGGCACTCCACCGGCGGTCTGCTCGCGGAGATCCTCGCCGGGCAGGGCCGCTCGGCGGTCACCGTGGCGATCGACCCCGGTGTCTTCCGCGGCGTCCTGCCACTGCCGCTGTCGGTGCTCAGGTCCGCCGGCCCGTTCCTGGTCAACCCGCGCAATCGCGGCCGCGCGCTCACGCTGACCTTCGACCAGTTCCGATACGCCTGGACGAACAACCTGGACGAGGAGGAGGCGATGGAGCTCTACGACAAGTTCCACGTCGCCGCGTCCGGGGTCTCGCTCGCGCAGATGGGCAACGCGAACCTCAACCCGTGGACCGAGGCGAAGGTCGACATCAAGAACCCCGACCGCGGTCCCTTGCTGATCATCGAGGGCGAGAAGGACCATACGGTGCCGTGGGCGATCGCGAAGGCATCCTACGATCGGCAGAAGCAAAACCCCGGCGTGACGGAGATCGTGAAGATCCCGAACCGAGGCCATTCCCTCACGATCGACCACGGCTGGCGCGAGGTCGCCGAGACGGCGCTCAACTTCGTCAAGCGGTTCGTGTAGACGTCAGCGAGACACCAGGCGGGCGGAACCACCCCGCTCTGCCTGGTGCTCGCGTCGTCCGCACTCGACGAGGAGGTCGGCCGATCGATCGCCACCGGGACGCTCGGCTGACCGATTCGGCGGTCAGCGGAGCGATCGGAACGTCGCGCGCACCTCCTCGGACAAGAGCTCGGGCTGTTCCCAGGCGGCAAAGTGGCCGCCCCGGTCAACCTGGTTGAATCGGATGAGGTTCGGATACGCGCGCTCGGCCCAGCTCCTCGGGGCCGGATAGAGCTCGTCCGGAAAGACCGTCACGCCAACCGGGAGCTCGACGCCCTTGACGTCGAAGAACGCCAGGTGGCTCTCCCAGTACAGTCGTGCCGCGGAGATCCCCGTGTTCGTCAGCCAGTAGTGGGTGACGTTGTCGAGGACGTCGTCCCGCGACAGGCCACCCGGCTGCCCGGCAAGCGCGTCGGCGATCAGCCGGTAGCTGGCCTCGTCGTGATCGAGCATCCAGGCTGCAAGGCCGATCGGCGAGTCGACGATGCCATAGAGCGTCTGCGGCCGGTTGCTCATCTCCTGGGCGTAGCCGACGCCCGTGGCGAAGAAGTGCCTGAGGATGGCGAACGCTCTCTCCTCATCGGCTGAGAGACCGGCCGGCTTCGGGCTTCCGGCCGCGAGCGCCCTGGAGATCTCGGGAGGAACGGTCGCCGGCATGTTCGTGTGGATGCCGAGCAGCCCGTCCGGCTTCAGGAGCGCCAACTGCTCCGTCACGGCGTTGCCCCAGTCGCCGCCCTGTGCGACGTATCGGCTGTAGCCGAGGCGGCGCATCAGCTCCGCCCACGCCTTCGCGATCCGGGTCGGGTCCCATCCCGACTCCGCCGGCTTGCCTGAGAAGCCGTGTCCCGGCAGCGACGGGATGACGAGATCGAATGCGTCCGACGCGTCCGCGCCGTGAGCCGTCGGGTCCGTCAGGGGTCCGATCAGCTTCAGCTGCTCGATGGTCGAACCCGGCCAGCCGTGCGTCACGATGAGCGGAAGCGCGTTCTCACTCTCCGAACGGACGTGGATGAAGTGGATGTCCACGCCGTCGATCTCAGTCACGAAGTGAGGCAACGCTGCGAATCGTCGTTCGAACGCGCGCCAGTCATAGCCGGTGGCCCAGTAGCGGGCGAGCTCCTGGATCGTGTCCAGCTGAACGCCCTGGGAGGGGTCCGTCTCCCGGTCCGGCCACCTCGTCGCCTCGATGCGGCGACGGAGGTCGTCCAGCGCCTCCTGCTGCACGGGCTCCAGGCGGTACCGGCGGATTGCTTCGGGGTCTGCCGCCGGTGCGAGGTCCGGCGAACGCAGTGGTTGCGACATCAGTCAGCTCCTTCGAACGTGGTCGATTCACCACTCAGTCGATCCGGGGTGATCTCGATGTCGCCACGATCCTCCGGCCCGCCGCCGGTCGCACCCGTGGAACCCACGGGTCGCGACGCGTGTCCCGCTTCCACGCAACGGCGGGCGTGCCCGCGTCGGCCACGCTCGAGGCGCTAGGATGCTGGCCACATGACCGATCAGCCGCGGTGGGAGGCCCACGAAACACCGGTCGCACCGGGCGGCACGGAGCTCGCTCCCGGCCAGCGACCGCTGCCGCTGCGGCAGATGGGGATCGGCGAGATCATCGATGGGGCGGTCAAGCTCTATCGGCGCGACTGGCTGGCGCTCATGGCGATCGTCGCCCTCGTGCTGGTGCCGGTGACCTTCGTCCAGATCTGGTTCACCCAGAGCCTGATCGCGCCGCTGGCGTCGACGACGGCGACCCCCTCGGAAGAGGCGATCTACCAGGCGCTCGTTGCCTTCGGGATCGTCTTCGTGATCCAGTTCCTGATCGTGCAGCCCTTCCTGCTCGCGGCGATCACCCGCGCGGCGGCCGATGCGTACATGGGTGAGCGGGTGGGCATCGGGCGCACGTTCCAGTACGCGCTGAGGAGGCTGCCGGCCATCCTGTGGATCACGCTCCTGACTGCGGGTGTCGCCATCGTCGCGGGGATCCTGGGCTTTGTCGTCATCGTGCTCGGCGCCGCGATCGCCGACGCGATCGGCGTCGGGGTCGTGATCATCGGCGTCGTCCTCCTCATCGTCCTTCCGACCCTTGCCTTCATCCGGCTGTCGCTCGCGCCGCCGGTCGTGGTCGTCGAGGACGTGCGAGGGACGAAGGCGGTGGGCAGGTCCTGGCGCCTCACCAAGGGCCACTTCTGGCGGTTGCTCGGGTTGCTGGTCCTGGCAACGCTCATCGGGGGCGTCGCCGCAGCGATCATCACGATCCCCACAGAGGCCCTCGCGGCCGCGCTGGGAGCGGGCGGGTGGCCGGTCTCCGCGCTCGGGCAGTCGGTCGCATCGGTGCTGATCACGCCGTTCAGCATCCTGATCATCGTGCTCTTCTACTTCGACATGCGGATCCGCAAGGAAGGCTTCGATATCGAGGTGATGGCGCAGGAGCTCGGCCCCTCGTCGTGAGCCGGAGGGGCTGGCTGCTGGTGCCGATCGCGGCACTGGTCGGAACGCTGGCGCTGGCCGGCATCGGTGCGGCCCAGACCGAGATCAGCCCCGATGAGCTCCAGGACCGATTGGCGCGCGCGCAGGCGCTCGCGCGGCTCGACGGCGACGCCCCGTCGCCGGAACGCATGGACGAGGTCCGCGCCGCGCTCGGACTGCCGGTCGAGCTCGTCATCGGCGAGGGGACGACCGAGGTCCCGCCCGACGCGATCCTCGAGGGACTGACGGGATCGGATGCGGTCGACTTCGAGGAGGCCTCCGCCCGGCTGAGCGCCCTGGAGCGCTCCTTGTCCGATACGCTCGCGCGCGAGCCCGCATCGGCGGATCGGATCGCGCAGGCGCTCGACGAGGCCTACCGCGGCGTGGTCCCGCCGCGTCCCGACCTCCTCCAGGAGGTGCTGCGGATCATCGGCGAGGTGTGGGAGGCCATCATCCAGCGCATCGGCAACCTCGTATCCGGTGCCGGAAACGTGCTGGCGTGGGTTGCTCTGATCCTGATCGGCGCAATCGTCGTCGTCTACCTGTTCCGCGCGCGGCTGGTTCCCGATCGGGTGTCGAGTGCCGGCCGTGCCGATCGGGGTGGGTCCGGCCCGGTGGACTGGGCGGCGCGTGCCGAGGAAGCCCTGCGCGCCGGCGACCTCCACGAGGCAGTTCGAACCATGTACCTGGCGCTGCTGGCCACCCTGGCCGGCAGAGGCATCGTGGCCGATGCGCCCGCGCTCACCGCGGGCGAGGCCCGCTTCGCGGTCCAGCGCCGGCGGCCGGCGCTGTTCCCGGCGATCGCCCGCGCCACCGACGCGTACGAGCGGGTGATCTACGGCGGCGCGGTCCCCGACGAGCGCGACGTCGAGCATCTCCGCGATGCCGCCGCCGAGGCGCGCCGGCCGTGATCAACCGGCGCCGCCTTCTCATCGCGGGCGCGATCGTCGTGCTCGCGGTGCTCGTGCTGCTCACCCCGCGCAGCGAGGATCCCAACGACACGGCTGCCCTGCGCCGTTACCTGGGCAGCCTGGGCCAAGAGGTGCGGGCTGGCGAGGGACTGCCACCCGCCGATGGGACGCTCGTCCTGCTGGAGGACGTGCGCGGACCAGCCGAGGCGCAGGCGATCCTCGATTGGGTCGAGGATGGTGGACACCTCGTCGTGGCCTCCCCCGAGTCCGGATTCGTGGGGATGCTCGGCGCGTCGGCCGGACCGACGATCGGGTTCACCGGGCTGACGGAGCTCGAGCCGGGCTGTCTGGCGCCGGCGGCGGTCGGCGTGGATCGCATCGTGGCTCGGTCGACCGACCGGGTCCTCACCTCCGACGATCCGGCGTTCGTGTCGTGCTTTGCCGTCGATGACGGTGCGCTGCTCCTCACCCGCGCGCACGGGGACGGCCGCGTCACCCTGCTCGGCGGTGCGAGCGCGTTCACGAACGCGCTGCTGCGCGAGGCGGACAACGGCGCGCTCGCCGCGCAGGTGATCGGCCCGGGAGCGGACGTCGTCTTCGGCCCGCCGGCTGAGGTCGCACCGGCGCCGGTCGGCCTCTGGGACGCCTTGCCGGCCGGCGCGCGCGCCGCGTTGGCTGGGGTCGTCGCCGCGGCGGTGGCCTTCGCCCTCGTCCGTGCCCGGCGACTCGGCCGGCCGCCGGTCGAGGAGCCGATCGCTCCGATCCCGGGAAGCGAGCTGGTCCGCGCCGCGGGCCGGATGTACCGGCAGGCACGCGCGACCGCGTACGCCGGCACGCTGATGCGACGAGCCGCGGCGTCGCGAATGTCGAGGCGGCTCGGTTCCACGGGCGCCGACGACCTGTCCGCCGCGCTGGCCCGCACGAGCGGGCTGCCCGAGGACCGCGTCAAGGCGATCCTCGAGGGCGACGGCCCTCGCGACGACACAGAATTGATGAACCTTGGTTCTGAGCTTGAAGGGCTATCCGCCCGAGCAGAGATGGGGAGCAGATGAACGATCCTCGCGAGTCACTCGCCGCGGTCCGCACGGAAGTGGCGAAGGCGGTTGCCGGGCACGACGACGTCGTCGACGGCCTGCTGGTCGCGCTGCTGGTCCGTGGCCACGTCCTCCTCGAGGGCGTGCCCGGCGTCGCCAAGACGCTCACGGTCAAGGCGCTGGCGAGGTCGCTGGACCTCGACTTCCGCCGGATCCAGCTGGCGCCGGACCTGATGCCGTCGGACATCACCGGCAACGTGGTCTACACCTCGGGCACCGGCGAGTTCCGGTTCCGGCGCGGCCCGGTGTTCACGAACTTCCTGCTGGCCGATGAGATCAACCGGACCCCGCCCAAGACCCAGGCGGCCCTGCTCGAGGCGATGGAGGAGCGCCAGGTCACGATCGAGGGCGAGAGCTCGGCGCTTCCCGATCCGTTCCTCGTCGTCGCCACCCAGAACCCGATCGAGTTCGAGGGGACCTACCCGCTCCCCGAGGCGCAGCTGGACCGATTCCTCTTCAAGCTGGCCGTCGGCTATCCCGATCGCGACGATGAGCGCGCGGTACTGCGCATGCACGACGAGGGCAAGGATCCGCACGACCTCGCCAGCCTCGGCGTCCAGCCCGTCGCGGGTGCCGAGGAGCTGCGCGAGGGCGCGCGCCAGGTGCGCGCGATCGAGGTCGCCCCCGAGGTCGTCGAGTACGTCCTCGACCTTGCGGCCGAGACGCGCCGCACGCCGTCGCTGGTCCTCGGCGTGAGCCCGCGCGCAGCAGCGATGCTGCTCGTCGCGGTCAAGGCCTGGGCGTACCTCCGAGGGCGCGAGTTCGTGACGCCGGACGACGTGAAGGCGGTGGTCAAGTCGGCGTGGCGGCACCGCGTCGTGCTCCGACCGGAGGTCGAGCTCGAGGGCGGCACCGCCGACTCGGTGGTCGAGGCGGTCGTCGACCGCGTCCCCGTCCCGCGCTAGTCATGTACCTCGGCCGCCGGCTGCCCTTCGCGATCCTGCTCGTCGCGGCCGCCGCATTCGTCGCGCCGATCGAACCATGGGTCGTGCTGGCGGCCGGGATCGCGCTCGTCCTCGTCCTCGTGGCGGTCGACGTGATCCTCGCGCCAGCGCCCGCCACGCTCCAGGCGAGCCGGGAGGCTCCGGGGGTGCTGCGCCTGCGCCGGCCGGCCGAGGCGACGGTCTCCCTCCACAACCCGAAGAGCCGGCCCCTCGCGATCGCGCTCCACGACGCCGCGCTGCCGTCGATGGGCCGGAGGCCCAGACGGCATCGCGCCTTGATCCAGCCTGGCAGCTGGCTCGAGCTTCGGGCCGATCTCGAGCCGACCCGCCGCGGCAGATTCCGCCTCGGGCCGCCGACCGTTCGGACCGCAGGCCCGCTCGGGCTCGCCGGGCGGCAGGCGACCCTGCCCGACGTGCAGGAGGTGAAGGTCTACCCCGCGCTGCGCGGCCGCGACGAGGTGGCGCTCCGCCTGCGACGCGGCCGGCTGCTCCAGTCGGGCGTGCGCTCGTCCGCCATCCGCGGCGGGGGAAGCGACTTCGACGCGCTGCGCGAGTACCTGCCCGACGACGAGTTCCGCCGCATCAACTGGCGCGCCACGGCGCGATCGGCCACAGCGATCACGAACACGTATCGCGAGGAGAAGAATCAGCAGCTGATCCTGCTGCTCGACGCGAGCCGTGCAATGGCCGGCCAGGTCGAGGGGGTTTCCCGCCTCGAGCACGCCCTCGACGCCGCCATCGCCGTCGCGGAGCTCGCCACGAGAATCGGGGATCACGTCGGCGTCGTGGCGTTCGGCCAGGAAGTCCGCGCCCAGCTCGATCCGCGGGGCAGCCGCGACCAGCCCCATCGGATCATCGACCTGCTCTTCGGCATCGAACCGCGGCTCGAGGCGCCGAACTACGGTGGCGCGTTCGCCGGCGTGCTGCGGCGGCACCGCCGGCGCGCGTTAATGGTCCTCTTCACCGACCTCTCGGAGCGATCGGTGCTCGAGCCGCTGCTCCAAACCGTGCCCGTGCTCCTGACGCGCCACGTGCTGATGATCGCCTCGGTCCGCGACCCCGAGGTCGAGTCGATGGCGCGGGCCGCGCCGGCGACGTCCGAGGCGGCCTACGAGAAGGCCGCCGCCTCCGGGTTCCTGGAGTGGCGCGACGCGGCGGCGGCCCTGCTGCGACGCTCCGGCGTGCCGACGTTCGACCTGCACCCCCACGAGCTGGCCGGCCGGGTTGCGGACGAGTACCTCCGCGTCAAGGCGCTGGGGCGGCTGTAGGCGAGCGCCGAGGCCGCCGCCAGCCGAACAGGAAGGCGACGTAGCCGGCCGCCACCGCCGCCCCGAGGGCGATCTCGAGGATCGGCTGGCCCGTTCGGCCGGTCACGAACCCCTCGATCAGGGCGGCGATCAGGAACGCAGGAATCACACCGATGACGACCAGCACGGCGTCCCTCGCCTCCTCGGCCAACGCGGTGACGCGCAGCCGATCCCCCGGATCGACCAGCGACCAGCCCATGCGCAGGCCGGCGCCGCCGGCGATGCAGATCGCGATGAGCTCGAGGAATCCGTGCGGGAGCACCAGCGACCAGAAGATGTGCGCGCTCCCGGCAGCGTGAAAGGCCCCGGCCAGGAGGCCGATCAGCGCGGCGTTCTGGACGACCACGAAGATCGTCCCGATCCCGAGGGTGATGCCGAGCGCGAAGGCCAGGAAGGCCACCTGGACGTTGTTCTGGAAGATGAACGTCGACATCTCGGCGCCGCCGAGCTCGACATCGGTCGCCGTGTCGTCGTTCCGCTGCACCGCCTCGCTGGCGGCGGGTGGGATGACCCCGGCCTGGGCCTCGGGCGAGGTGGCCACCCAGGCGGTGGTGATCAGCATGATGCCGAACAGCAGCGCGGCCACCACGCCGATGTAGGGCACGGTGCGCCGGATGGCGGATCGGTAGCTGGCCCCGAACAGCGTGATCGCGGATCGGAACGAGCGTGCCTCGGTGCCGTAGATCGCCGCGTTGGCCCGCACGACGAGGCCGTTCAGGTAGTCGATCAGCGCCGGGTCGTGGTACCGCGACTGGACCTCGGCGAGGTGTGACGATGCCCGAAGGTAGAGGCGGATCATCTCGGTGACATCGGCCCCGTCGCGCGAGCCCCGGTACGAACGGCCCACCGCGCTCTCGAGCGCGTGCCATTCACCGCGGTGCTTGGCGATGTAAGAATCGAGGTCCACGTCGGGCTCAGTGTACGGAGCCGGGTTCATGGAGGGGCGATGAGGCGCGACTACATCGGAGGTACGGTCACCCCGGAGGCGGTGCAGCTTCAGGCCGACGTGGCCGGCATCGGCCCGAGGTCGATCGCGCTGATCATCGACTCGTTGATCCAGGCCGCGGTGCTGGCGCCGGTGCTGTTCGTGCTGGTCGGCGACGGGATCGCGGGCACGCCCGAGGCGATCGCGATCTCCCTGCTCATCTTCATCGTGCTGTGGCTCTACTACCCCGCGTTTGAGTGGCTTCGCCGCGGCCAGACGCTCGGGAAGGGATACCAGGGCATCCGGGTCGTGCGGACGAACGGCCAGCCGGCCGGGCTGGCGCCGGTGATGGTCCGCAACCTCGTCCGCATCGTCGACGTGTTCCTGCTCCCGTTCCTCGCCCTCTTCTCGATGGTCCTCACCAGCCGCGGCCAGCGGCTCGGCGACCTCGCCGCCGGAACGATGGTGGTGCGAGAACGCAGGCTGCCGGCGCCCGACCCCGTCATGTTGGGCACCGCGGCCAATGGGACCGCGGGCACGCTCGACACGTCACGGATGACGTCCCACGACTACACCGTGATCCGCACCTTCCTGACGCGCCGAAACAGCCTGGACCCGGAGGCACGGCGACAGCTCGCGGCGCGCCTGGCAACGAGGGCGCGCGAGCAGCTCGGGGAGCGCCCCGGAGCGGCGCCGCTCTCCGACGAGCAGCTGATCGAGGCGGTCGCGCAGGCTTACCGGGCGCGGTTCACGGGCAGTCCGCTCTGAGCGTGCGGAACCAGCCGGGTCCATCCCGCGTCACTGGGCCGATGAACTGGCGTCCGATCCTCCTGCTCCTCGCGCTCAGCGCCTGCGCCGGCGTGACCGCACCGGCGCTCGACGCGACCGAGTGGCTCTCGACGGCCGTGACCGAGGACGGGGCCGATCGCCCGCTCGTGGACGGCACCCAGATCCGTCTCAGCTTCGCCGACAGCCAGCTCGGCGCGTCGGCCGGGTGCAACTCGATGGGCGGTGGCTATCGAATCGAGGACGGTCGGCTGGTCTTCGAGGGCGGCGGCATGACCGAGATGGGCTGCGACGACGAGCGCCACGCGCAGGACGACTGGCTCTTGGCCTTCCTCGGCTCGCAGCCGGACGTCGCGCAGGACGGTGACAAATTGACGCTGACCTCCGGCGCGACGGTGATCGCGCTCCAGGATGCGGAGTTCGCAGAGCCCGACCTGCCGCTGGCCGGGACGACGTGGACCGTCGACTCGATCATCAGCGGCGATGCGGTGTCATCGGTCCCGGACGGTGCGGTCGCGACGCTCGTCTTCACCGAAGACGGTCGCGTCGAGGTCGACAACGGCTGCAACGTCGGCGGCGGCACCTACGACGTGACCGATGACACGCTGCGCGTGAGCGAGCTGATGACGACACTGCGCGCCTGTGAGGCGCCCGGGGCGCAGCTCGAGTCGGCGGTGATGGGCGTGCTCGGCGCCGAGGAGATCGAGTACGCGATCGATGCCGGCACGCTGACGCTGATGGCCGGCGACCAGGGCCTCGGGCTGCGCGGCGGCTGAGCCTCAGGCCGGGTCGAGCAGGGAGAGGATCTCCTCCCGCGCCGGCATCCCGGCCCGCGCCCCGGCAGCGCCCACCGAGAGCGCGCCGGCCGCGTTGGCGGCGGTGATCGCATCGGGCAGGGCCACGCCGTCCGCGAGCCACGCGGCGAGGACGCCGCAGAACGTGTCGCCCGCTCCGGTGGTGTCCACCACGCCGGCCGCCGGGTAGCCGGAGAAGCGCTGGCGACGGTCCCGATCGGCGAGGAGCGCGCCGGCGGGCCCCTGGGTGACGATGATCGGCCCGTGGTGGCGCACCGCCAGCTCGTCGAGCGCCGGCCCGGTCTCGTCGTTGCCGATAGCGACGACCAGCTCGTGCTCGTTCGGTGTCAGGATCGGTCCGAGCGAGAGCACCTCGGCGGGCAGCGCGTGTGCCGGGGCGGGGTTGAGGATGGCGAGCGTGCCTCCGTCGCGCGCCGCGCGCAGCGCCTCGAGCACGGTCGCCAGCGGGATCTCGTGGTTCGTGAGCAGCACGTCGGCCTCGCCGATCAGCGCCCGGTCATCGGCGTCGAGCTCGAGCGTGGCGTTCGCGCCGGGCGCCACCGTGATCTGGTTCTCGCCGCGCGGCCCGACCACGATCAGCGCCACGCCGGTCGGCTCTCCGTCCACGCGACGGATGCGCGAGACGTCGACGCCCTCCGCCTCGAGCGCCGCCACCGCGTGCTCGCCGTGGTCGTCCGCGCCGACCGCCGCGATCATCCGCACCGCGCCTCCGGCCCGGGCCGCCGCGACCGCCGCGTTGGCACCCTTTCCGCCGTGATGAACGGCGAACCGGCCGCCCAGCACCGTCTCGCCGGGAGACGGGAGGTGGTCGGCGGTGACGACGAGGTCGACGTTGACCGAACCGATGACGACGATCTGCCCAGGCATCGCGGTGAGTATGCGCGATGCGGAGGTCCCCGGACGATTGGACGATCACCCTGCGTGCGGAGCGTGGTCATGCTGCGCGTCATGAGGGTGGCCAACTTCGGACCGATGCGCTTCGCGACGGCCGCCGCCATCGTCCTGGCGGCGCTCACGATCGCCGGCTGCGTGCCGATCTCGACGGTCGGCACGCTGGCGCCGACCCTGACCATCGACGACTCGAGCGGCGTGGGTATCGCGATGCAGAACGGAATGCCGGTGCCGACCTTCGAGTGGCAGCCGCGGCCGCGGATCGATCTCGACGGGCCGTGGCGGGTGGAGCGCGCGACGCTCGACACCGACCTGACGTTGGCCTCGCGGGACGGGTCGCTGGACGCGATCGAGTCCGAGGCCGCCGGGCGCCAGCTCCCCGAGCACGACGATGCCGGGTGGGAGGAGCTCGAGGTGCCGGGCACCCTGAACGAGCCGCCGGACGGCGAGGAGGGCGGCGGCTGGTATCGGCGCAGCTTCGACGTCCCCGCGGACTGGGTCGGCCAGTCGGTGACGATCCGTTTCGGATCGGCCAACTACATCGCCGATGCCTGGCTCAACGGGACGTGGCTCGGCTACCACGAGGGCGGCTCGACGCCGTTCGCCTTCGCCGCCGGCAAGGCGCTGCGGCCGGGCGAGGAGAACGTGCTCGCCGTGCGGGTGCAGACGATCCCGCTCGGCACGCGAAGCGACATCGTGCCGTGGGGGATCATCGACTGGTGGAACTACGGCGGGCTGACCGGGCCGGTATGGCTCGAGGCCGCGCCGCCGATCCACGTCACCCGAGCCGACGTGGTGCCGCACCTCGACGCGCTCGATGTGAACGTGCTCGTCCATCACGCCCCTGACCCGGCGGACCCGGAGGAATCCGCGGCGGAGCGGATCCAGCTCGCGATCTTCCCGGCCTCGGTCGACGCGCGGAACCTGCTCAACCCCGACCCGCGCGCCCTCGTTCCGGACCTGGACGATCCGCTGGCGATCATCAACGACGAGCTCGACCTGCCCGCACCGGGTGAGACGGCGCTCGTCCCGATCTCGGTCGTCTTCGGCGAGGCGGACACCTGGAGCCCCGCGCGACCCGCGCTCTACGTCCTCCGCGTCCAGCTGCACCGCGAGGACCGCTCCGTGCGCGACGAGCTGTGGACGACCTTCGGCGTGCGCCACGTCACCGTCGACCCGCTCCGTCCGCGGGTCATGATCAACGGCGAGGCCGCGTTCTTCAACGGCGTCGGCCTGCACGCC
The DNA here is from genome assembly GCA_963840145.1 of uncultured Chloroflexia bacterium. Lineage (GTDB taxonomy): Bacteria > Chloroflexota > Limnocylindria > QHBO01 > QHBO01 > JACDBZ01. Next base: position 183,410 of record CAWIXR010000004.1, on the reverse strand, counting down.
GAGACGCTGGACATCGACGCCGAGGGCGAGCCGGCGGGCGGCACGCCGTACCAGGAACCCGTCGACGCGCTCGCGGAGCTGAACGACGCGCGGGCCATCGGCGCCGACCTGATCCGCACCGGTCACCTGCCGGCGGACCCGATCGTGCTGATGCTCGCCGATCGGCTCGGCTTCGCGGTCTGGGAGGAGATCCCGATGTACCACGCCACGCCGCTCGTCTTCGAGCGCACGATGGGCCGTGGCATTCCCCAGCAGATGCTCCGCGAGATGGCCCTGCGCGACATGAACCGCCCCTCGGTCCTCTTCCATGGGCTCGCGAATGAGTCGACCGGCACCGACGAGCGGACCGATGCGCTCGCCGCGCTCCACGAGGTAGACCGCGCGATCGACGGCACGCGGCTCACCGGGCAGGCCGCCTACGGCTGGCAGCCCGACGATCCGACCCACGCGCCGCTCGACGTCGTCGGCTTCACGATGTATCACGGCGTCTTCTACGGCTCCGAGCCGGGCCCGGACACGCGTCGCGCGCTGCGCGCCGCACACGAGGCAAACCCGGAGAAGCCGATCCTTGCGCTCGAGTTCGGCCGGTGGGCCGACTTCGACTTCGACGAGGCACGACAGCAGGTGATCTTCACCGAAACGTATGCGGCGCTCGAGGATTTCCGCGCCGATCGGCCCGGCGGCTTCGTGAGCGGGGCGGCATGGTGGACGCTCCATGACTTCGCGACCCAGCACGGAGGCATCGGCCTCGAGCAGTTCGGGCTCTACCGGCCCGACGGCACGCTTCGACCGGCGGGTGAGTCGGCCAGCGACTCGTTCGACGCGCCGGCGGGACGCGGCGCGCAGCAGATGCTCGACCCGGAGCTCGAGCGACCGCGGGCGCGCCCCGGGCGCGAGGTCGGGGAGTGGGCGCTCGCCGGCTATCTCGCCTACGGCGTCGGGCTGTCGACGGCTGTGATCGGCGTCGCCGTCCTGCTGCTCACCCGCCGTGGCGGGCGCGCGATCGGGAGAGCGGGCCGATGAGGCTCGTCCGCGGCCGCCTCGCCGCCGTCTCGGTCCGCGCATCGTTCGTGGCGGGCCTGTGGGTCGGCGTCACGCTCGGCCTGGTGGCCGGCTCGATCGGCGGTGCCCTGCTGGCGTGGACGGCGGGCACGATCCTCGGCTGGCAGCGCGACCTGGCCTTCACGCTCGGCGTGGCCCGGGCGCTGCTGCCGTTCGGCAACGAGGTCGGCGCGCTGCGCTGGATGAGCAGCAACTGGTTCCTCGTCATCCCGACGACCGCGGTGGTCTTCGCCATCGTGGCCGGGCTGATCGGCGGGTTGATCGGGTCGCTGCTGGCCGCGGTCTACAACCGCTCGCCGCGCCACGCCACGGTGGTGGTCGAGATCCCCGACGTCGTCGAGGAGCCTACGGCTGAAGCCGTCGCGGATGCCACGACCCGTCCCCGCCGCGGCGGTACTCGACGCGGTCGTGCAGCCGATCCGGCCGGCTCTCCCAAAGCTCGACCGTCCTCGGAAGGATGAGGAAGCCGCCCCAGCTGGGCGGCAGCGGCACGTCGTCGGGGTATCGCTGGTCGACGTCGCGCACGACCGCCTCCAGCTCGGCGCGTGACGCGATCTCCTGGCTCTGGGCCGATGCGGTCGCCGACAGCTGCGCGCCGCGCGGCCGCGAGCGCCAGTAGGCGAGCGACTCGTCTTCGGGCAGGAGGCGTATCGGTCCGGTCACCCGCGCCTGGCGGTTGAGGGCCGGCCACCAGAAGGCCGCCGCGGCCCACGGGTTGACCGCCAGGTCGCGGCCCTTGCGGCTCGTGCGGTTCGTGAAGAAGCGCAGGCCATCCGCGTCGAGGCCGTGGAGCAGGACGTAGCGGACCGAGGGCATCGCGTCGCCGTCGGCGGTGGCGAGCGCGAAGGCGTTCGGCAGCGGGGCGCCGGCATCGGTCGCCTCGCGCAGCCAGGCGTCGAGGGTGCGGATCGGATCGGGGTCGAGCGTGGCGGGATCGAGCGGCATCGGTCAGGCGGCCACGAGCAGTCGCGGGAGGGCGGCCGCCAGCGCCTCGATGTCCTCGAGGCCGACGTACGGTGCGCAGCTGACCCGGACGAGTCGCCGCCAGGGCTGCCCGTCCGGCGGCCACGCGGAGATCGCCACCTGGATGCCCGCGTCGAGCAGCGCGGCGTGGACCGGGTCGGCGTATGTGCTCTCCGGTCGCGGCGCGGTCGTCGCCGGCAGCGGGACGCTGACCATCGCGCCGATCATCTCGTCGGGCACCGGCGCGGGCTCATCGAGCGCATCGGCCAGGTGGTCGCGGGCCTGCAGCGCCAGGTCGTGCCCGCGGTCGCGAAGCTCGGGCCATCCGCCGGGCAGGAGCCCGTCGCCGAAGGCGATCGCGGCGGCCACGCTCAGCCAGGGCGTGGGATCGAGGGTGCCGGTCCAGTCGTGCTCGAGGCGGAAGCGGCTGCGATCGGTTCGTGGCGAGGTCGCGCCGTGGCTGATGACGAGCGGGCGGACAGCGGCGTGGCGGTCGGAGCGGACGTGGACGAAGGCGCTGCCCTTCGGCGCGCACATCCACTTGTGGCAGTTGCCGGTCGTGTACGCCGCACCGATGGCGTCGAGGTCCATCTCGAGCATCCCCGGCGCGTGCGCGGCGTCCACGAGCGTGTCGACACCACGTTCCGCCAGCGCCGCGACGATCTCCGCAACCGGCAGCACCAGCGACGTCGGGCTGGTGACATGGTCGACCATGACGAGCCGCGTCCGGGGTCCGATGGCCGCCAGCACGGCGTCGCGGGCGATCTCCGGCGTCGCGCCGGGGAACGGGATGCGCGCCGTCACCAGGCGGGCGCCGGCCAGGTCGGCCACGGCCTGCAGAGCGTTGCGGGCGGCGGGATAGGCATGGTCGAGCAGCACGATCTCGTCGCCGGGCTCGAGCCGCACGCTGCGCGCGACGATGATGATGCCGGTGGTGGCGTTGGTGACGAAGGCGAGGTCGTCGGGATCGGCGCCGAGGAATGCGCCCAGCGCCGCGCGCGCATCGTCGAGCGCTGGCTCGAGGTCGCGGGCGAAGAAAGCCACCGGCTCGCGCTCCATCCGAGCCCGCCACTCGTCCTGCGCCGCGAGCACCGGGCGCGGTGTCGCGCCGAACGAGCCGTGGTTCAGGAAGGTCACGGCGGGGTCGAGCGTCCAGTGGACGGCGAGCTCAGAGGGCATCGGCTCGGTATCGTACGGCCGATGGACCACGCCACGCCTTCCCGCCGCGATCATCTTCGACCTCGACGGCACCCTGGTCGACACGGTCGGCGCGCGGATCGACGCGTGGCAGGCGGCCTTCGCCGAGCGCGGTCTCGACGTCCCGCGAGAGCGGCTGGAGCCGATGATCGGCATGGACGGCCGCCGCCTCGCGGCCGAGGTGCTGGGAGGACGACGGCGACGCGGAGGAGGTCGACCGGCTTGCGCGGCGAGCTGTTCGACGAGCGCAACCGTGATCCGCGGCCACTTGCCCGGCGCCCGCGAGCTCCTCGAGCGCCTCGACGCCGCCGGCGTGACGTGGGCGATCGCCACCTCCTCGCGTGCCGAGCAGGTATCGGCCTCGGTGGCGGCGCTCGGGCTGGACCACGAGCCGCGGATCGTCGACGGCAGCGCGGTCGAGCACGCCAAGCCCGCGCCCGACCTGCTGCTGCTGGCTGCGCGCCGGCTCGGGATCCGTCCGGCGGACGCCTGGTACGTCGGCGACTCGACCTGGGACATGCGCGCGGCGGTCGCGGCGGGGATGCACGCGATCGGCGTCCTGGCAGGAGCGGCTGTCGCGGAGGCCGACCTGCGCGACGCCGGTGCGGCGGAGGTCCTCGGCACCCTCGACGAGCTCGAGCTGCCGGAGTAGCCGATGCCGCTGGAGGAGTATCGGCGCAAGCGCGACTTCGGGAGGACCCCGGAGCCGGCACCCGCCGACGTCGTCGAGCGCAGCGGGCGGTTCACCGTCCAGCGCCACCGGGCGACGGCGCTCCACTACGACTTCCGCCTCGAGATCGACGGCGTTCTCGTCAGCTGGGCCGTGCCGAAGGGCCCGACGCTCGACCCGAAGGCCCGCCGGCTGGCGATGCGCACCGAGGATCACCCGATCGAGTACCTGCCGTTCGAGGGCGTGATCCCGGCGAACGAGTACGGCGGCGGCGACGTGATCGTGTGGGACTGGGGCATCTTCGAGCCCGAGCCGGGCGAGCCCTCACCGCGCACCGGCCTGCGCAAGGGCGAGATCAAGTTCATCCTCCACGGCCAGCGCCTGCACGGGCGCTACACGATCGTCAGGACCGATGACGACGACGGCCGCGAACGCTGGCTGCTGATCAAAAAGAAGGACGAGGCCGCGGCCGACGGCTGGGACGCTGAGGACCACCCGGCGAGCGTGAAATCGGGGCGCACGAACGACGAGGTGCGCGACGGCGTCCCGCCGCGCTTCGACGCCGACCCGCCGCGACCGCCGGGCGAGGTCGACCTGTCGGCGGCCCGCGAGTCACCGATGCCCGACTTCATCCCGCCGATGAGCGCGACCCTCGCCACGCATCCGTTCACCGACCCCGACTGGCTGTTCGAGGTGAAGTGGGACGGCTACCGCGTCGAGGCGGTCGTGCGTGACGGGAAGGTGCGCCTCTGGACGCGGCGCCGCCAGGACGCCTCGGCCTACTTCCCCGATCTCGCCGAGGCGAGTGGCTGGATCGATGCTCGCGAGGCGATCGTCGACGGGGAGGTCGTCGCGCTCGACGAGCAGGGGCGGCCGCGCTTCAGCCTGCTCCAGGACCACACCGGCATTCGCACATGGCGCACGCCCGGCGGCAAGCGCCGCGACACCCCGGCGGAGGTCGTGTACCAGGCGTTCGACCTGCTCCACCTCGACGGGCAGTCGCTGCTGGGCGTGCCGCTCGAGGAGCGCAAGCGCCTCCTTCGCAGCCGCCTGCGGCCGCATCCGCTCGTGCGCTTCGCAGGGCACGTCGACGCCGATGGTGACGCATTCTTCGCGGCCGCCCGAGCACAGGAGCTGGAGGGCATCGTCGCGAAGCTGAAGCGCTCGCCGTACGAGCCGGATCGGCGCAGCCGCTCGTGGCTGAAGCTCAAGGTCCGGCGCGAGCAGGAGCTCGTGGTCGTCGGCTGGCTGCCGGGCCAGGGCAGCCACGCCGATCTCGGCTCGCTGATCCTCGGCGTGCGCTCCGGCGACCGCTGGGTGCACGCCGGCCAGGTCGGCAGCGGGCTCGACGCGCGGACACGGCGGGAGCTGCTCGCCCGCCTTCGCGAGATCGAGCGGCCGGACTCGCCGCTCGACCCCGCACCGCGGCTGCGCGGCTCTCGCTGGGTCGAGCCGCGGATCGTCATCCGCGTCGAGTTCGCCGAGTGGACCGCCGACGACCTGCTGCGACAGGCGGCCTTCAAGGGCTTCGAGCCCGATCGCGACCCGCGCAGCGTGCGCCGCGAGCGCGAGGTGCCGACCGCCCGCGCTACGGCCGATGCGGAGCGCGCCCATACTCCCGATCCGATGCCATCCGCGAAGGCCGCCATGGCCGACCCGACCGAGACGATCGCGGCGCTCGAGGCGATCGAGAAGGAGGGGACCTGGGTCGTCGACGGCCACGAGATCCGGGTCACGAACCTCGAGAAGGTCCTCTTCTCCGCCCGCGACGGGGAGCAGCCGGTGACGAAGCGCGACCTGCTGCGCTATCACGTGGAGGTCGCTCCGACGCTCGTGCCGTACCTCGACAACCACGGCCTGACGGTCCAGCGCTACCCGAACGGCAACGAGCAGAAGGGGTTCTGGCAGAAGGACCTGCCGGGCCACGCGCCGGACTGGATCAAGCGCTGGACGTACCACCACCGCGAGGAGGGGCCGAAAGAGTACGCGGTCGTCGACTCGGCCGCGACCCTGGCCTGGCTGGCGCAGGAGGCCGCGGTCGAGCTGCACCCGTGGACGAGCCCGATCGAGGCACCGGACCTCCCGTCGTACGCCCTCATCGACATCGATCCGGGGCCGGACACGACCTGGGAGGAGCTCCTCGTCCTCGCTCGCCTGTACCGAACCGCGCTGGAGCATCTCGGCGTCATCGGCCATCCGAAGGTGACCGGCAAGCGTGGCATCCAGGTCTGGATCGGCATCGCGCGCGGCCCGACGTTCGAAGACACGAGGAACTGGGTGGAGGGTCTGTCGCGCGCCGTCGGCGCATCGGTCCCGGATCTCGTCAGCTGGGAGTGGGCGAAGCGCGCGCGCAAGGGCAAGGCGCGGCTCGACTACACCCAGAACGTCATCAACAAGACGCTCGTCGCCCCGTACAGCACGCGACCCGCACCCGGCGCGCCGGTGAGCATGCCGATCACCTGGGACGAGCTCGACGACCCGCAACTGCGCCCGGACCGATGGACCGTGCGGGACGCCATGGAACGCGTGCGCGCCGTCGGCGATCCGTTCGCCGGCGTGCTCGGCGACAACCAGGTCCTGCCGTCGCTCGGCTGAGTCCTCTACCATGGAGCCGATGATCGAGAAGCTGCTCACTGTCACCCCCGCGGCCCGCGAGAAGATCGACGGCGTCCGCCAGTTCAACGAATTCCCCGAGGCGGTGCTGCGCATCCGCATCCTGGCCAAGGAGGGACCGCGCTTCCGCTACGAGATCGCGCTCGAGGACCCGCGCGACCGCACCGATGACGACCTCGTCGTCGACCTCGACGGCCTCTCCGTGGCGGTCGATCCGCTCAGCGCGGCCGACCTCTCCGGCTCGACCGTCGACCTCGACGGCGGCATTACGGGCGGCGGCCTGCGGATCGACAACCCGAACGAGGGCTGGCAGGACCCGCTGGCGAAGGCCGTCCAGGAGGTGCTCGACAGCCAGATCAACCCGGGCGTCGGCTCACACGGCGGGATGGTGACGCTCGTCGAGGTCCGCGACGGAGCGGCCTACCTCCGATTCGGCGGTGGCTGCCAGGGCTGCGCGGCGGTCGACGTCACGCTCAAGCACGGCGTCGAGACCGCGATCCGCGCGGCGGTGCCGGGCGTGACCGCCATCGTCGATGCCACCGACCACGCGGCCGGCGCGAACCCGTACTACTCGCACGGGCACTGATCGCGGGCAAAAACGACGGACCCGATCGCTCGGGCCCGTCGGCGTGGGGTTGCGGCTGGCCTACTTGAGGCGGGGGAAGTCGCCGCCGCCGGTTGCGGCCATCACGGTCGAGGCAATGCTGAGCAAGGTCAGCGCCGCGGACGTGCCGGCCACCACGAGCGTGCGGAGGAATCGGCTGGTGCGCATCTGTCGTTCGCTCCCTGGTTGGCGCTCGGCTGGTGCGCCGAGCCGCTGAGCTCCAAAGTCGCCCCGATGGGACCAGCGGGCAATGACCCATCGGTCCCGGCGGACAATTGACGGCCGAGTACTTTCGTCGGCGAGCGCGGTCAATTGACGCTTGCCAGCGCGTGTAAACTGCGCGCATGCCTCGTACGAAGACCGGCACGCGCGCCACGACCGATCAAGACCGCGCGCTCGCGCAGCACATCGGTCAACGCCTCCGCGAGGCGCGTCACCGTGCGGGGCTGACGCAGCAGCAGCTCGCGGGCGACCGCTATACGAAGGCGTATGTCAGCGCGCTCGAGACCGGCATCGCGCGACCCTCGATGGTCGCCCTGCGCTACCTCTCCGAGCGGCTCGGGCTGCCGGCCAGCCACTTCATCGACGAGGGGCACCCGGCCTGGACCCGGCTCGAGGTCGACATGCGCCTGGCGGCGGGGGACTGGCAGGCAGCCGCGGACGGCTACGAGAGCCTCCTGGCCGATGCGACCGATGACGCGACGCGCGTCGACCTGCTGCGCGGGCTGGCGGAGGCTTCCGCTCGGCTCGACCGTGGCAAGGACGCCGTCGCCGCCGCTTCCGAGGCCGCCCGCATCTATGCCGAAGCCGGCCGCGAGGCCGATGCGGCGCTGGCGCGCTACTGGCTCGCGTACGGCCTCTACCAATCGGACAACGAGGTCGACGCGCGGAGCATCCTGTCGGCCGTGCTCGAGCAGGTCCGCGGCGGGCTTCGCGTCGAGCCCGACTTCGAGATGCGCCTCCTCACCTCGCTCGCGGCGGTGGAGTCGCGGGCCGGCCAGGCGTCACGCGCGCTCTCGTACCTCGAAGAGGCGCGCGGTCTGTCCGCGGACCTCGACGATCGGCGCCGGGCGGCGTTCCTCTTCAACCTCGCCATCAACTACCGCGAGGTCGGCGACTACGAGGCCGCGATTCGCGCCGGCACACAGGGCATGGCCCTCTACCGCGCCGCGGGCGCGATCTTCGAGTCGGCGCGCATCGAGAACGACCTCGCCCTCGCATTCCTGGCCACCGGCCAGGTGGACCGAGCCCGCGAGCTCGCCGCCGACGCGCGGCGCCAGATCGAGGAGACCGGCGACGAGCGATGGATGGCCGCGGTCGTCGACACCGAGGCACAGGTCGCACTCGCCGATGGCGACGTCGATCGCGCGCTGCGACTGGCGGAGCGCGCCCGCGAGTACGCGGAGCGTAGCGGCAACGAGTTCGGCGGCCTGATGGCGATGCTCACGGAGGCCCGCGCGCTCCGCCGCGCCGACCGGGGAGAGGAGGCGGAGGCACGGTTCGCCGAGGCCGCCCGCGTCGCCAGGGCCAGCCGCGCGCCGAACCGGCTACGGGAGGTCCTGCGCGAGTGGGCCGACCTGCGCGCCGCCGCCGGCGATCATCGCGGAGCGTACGAGTTGACCAGCGAGGCGCTCGCGGTCAATTGAGTGTTGACAGGCGCGGTCCGGGGACCGTAGTCTGTCCTCGACGAGTCGGATGGGCACGCCGACTTGCCTGCCGGGATCGGAGATGGGGCACGTCTCCGATCCCTTTTCGTTGCCCGCCGGGCTAGCGCGAGCTCGACGCCGCCTCCACGATCACGAAGCTCCCTTCGGCAAGCGGAGCCGCGCCAGGCTCGAGGTAGATGCGCATCGTGTACGCGCCCGGTCCCCAGGCGTCGAGCAGCGTCGCCGTCGGCACCATGAAGCCGATCAGCGCCGGCGCTTCGGGAATTCCCTGCGCCTCGGTCGGCTCCTGGACGGTCTCGAGCGGCCCGCCGTCCGTCCGCTCCACCTCGACGTAGACCGCCTCGGCCGGCGCGCCGCCGTCGACGGCATAGGCGAAGGTCGTGCCCCGCTCGAAGCTCGTCGCGCGCGCCTCCACCGGGACGACGCGCTCGGCGGTGAGCTCCGTGCCGAAGACGATCGGCAGGATCGTCGTCCCGCCGCTGCTCGACGGGCTGGGCGTCGGCGCGCCATCGTCGCCGCTGTCGCCGAACAGCCGTACGGCGCCGGCGATGCCGAGCACGAGCACCACTGCGGCGACCCAGCCGGCGATCAGTCGCGCGCGCGGCGAGAGCGTGAAGCGTCCGCCCTCGCCCGGCCGGCGCGCCATCGGGCGCGGGCGCCGCGGCAGGAAGCGCTCTCGCATCGGCCTAGGTCGCGACGCGTGCGATGGTGCTCATCGGCACCGTCACTCTACGGGACCGACGAGCGGGTAGCATGGCTCGGATGACGCGACGCCTCTTCATCTTCGACGATCCCGATCGGTTCGTGGCCGGCACGGTGGGGGAGCCCGGCGAACGAGCGTTCTTCCTCCAGGCCCGCAAGGGCGGCTCGCTGGTCAGTGTCGGCCTCGAGAAGGTCCAGGTCGCCGCGCTCGCCGAGCGCATGGACGACCTGCTGAACGCGGTCGAGGCGCCGGAGGGCGGCACCGCCGCCGACGAGCCGGGGCGGCTCGAGGAGCCGGTCGTCGAGCTCTTCCGCGTCGGCGCCATGGCCTTGGCGTGGGACGCCGGCAACGAGGCGATCGTGATCGAGGCACAGACCCCGACCGAGGACGGCGAGTACCTCGAGCTCCCCGACGACGCGGAGGATGGCCCGGACCTGCTGCGCGTGCGGATCGACGTGGCCGATGCCCGCCGGTTCGTGGCGCGCGCCGAGGTGCTCCTATCCGGCGGGCGGCCGCCGTGCCCCTTCTGCGGGCAGCCGCTCGAGCCGACCGGCCACTTCTGCCTCTCCGGCGGCAACGGCTCCCTGAACTGAGCGTGGGATCCGCGGACGGGTCGACCGGGGATGAGCTCGATCCGCCGCTTCGGGTCGACTGGCTGGACGCCGCCGATCTCCCCGACGGAAGGCCGGGGCGGCTCGGATTGACGTTCCTGCCCGGCAAGCACGGACCGTCGTTCCGCTACCCGGGCCGCGTCTACCGGCGCGATTTGGCACGCGACCTGGAGACCCTGAGCTCGGCCGGCGTGCGCGTGCTCGTTCTGCTCGTGGAGGATCACGAGCTGGCGCGCTGGGGCGACCCCTCGATCGTGGAGCGCGGGCGGGAGGTGGGAATCGAGATCGACCGTCACCCGATCCCGGACGGCTCTGCGCCTCCCAGCACCGATGCCATGGACGCGATCCTCGAGCGCCTGGAGCTCGCGCGCGCCGGCGGCGATGCGGCGGTGGCGTGCATGGGCGGAGTCGGGCGGACCGGCACCGTGGCCGCCTGCGCGCTCGTGGCGGCCGGGCATTCCGCCGCCGATTCGATCGCGCGCGTCCGGGCGGTGCGGCATCCGACCGCCGTCGAGACGGCAGGACAGGTGGCGTTCGTGCAGGGCTACGAACGTCACATTGCCGCGCAGGATCGGTCGTCGGCTAGATTGTCGCCATGAACGACCGATGGGTCTGCAAGCGCTGCTTCGCCGACAACGAGGGAGCCGCCCCTCAGTGCCACAAATGCGGCCTCCTCCGTGGTGCCGAGTCAACCGCGGCCGATCAGTCTGCCTGGGCCGCCACGCCCACGGCGGCCTCCGGCAGTGGCGAGGGTCGGGGCAGTGGTCTGCTGCCCATGCTCGCGCGCTTCTGGTGGATCCCCGTCGCGGCGATCGTGGTGGGAGTTGGCTACCTCACCACCGCCCATCGTGACGACGACGGCACCGTCTCCACCGCCGGGAACCTCACCGTCGGGGATCTGCAGGTTGGCGATTGCTTCAACGAGGCCTCGTTCGACTCGAGCGGCGACGTCGAGGTCAACGACGTCGATGCCGTGCCGTGCACCGAGCCGCATGCATACGAGGTGTATGCGGTGAGCGACTACAACGGCTCGGTATACCCCGGGACGGACGCCCTGTTCGAGACGGCGTTCCTCGAGGTCTGCGTCCCGCCATTCGAGCCTTACGTCGGCATCGCGTGGGAGGAGTCGCAGCTGTGGGCATCGGCGATCACCCCATCCGAGGAGGGTTGGAACGCCGGCGATCGCGAGTTCATCTGCCATCTCCACGAGGGCGACAACAGCCCGCTCTCCGAATCGCAGCGCGGCGCCGCTCGCTGACGGGACGGGCCGAGCCCGCGCTCGTCAGTCCTGGGCCGGCAGCTGGGTAAGCTGGTGACCGACCGGGGCTGACGGGGCCGTTGCGTCGGCGCCGGTTGCCATCTCGGCGAACTGGCACAGTGCATTGGCCAGGCGCATCTGTCCCGGGGTCCGAGCGCGCACGCGAAGGAGCGCGGGCTCGGCAACGACCACGGCGACGCACCGAGCCCGTGACGTTGCCACGTTCAGTCGGTTCCGCGAGTACAGGAAGCTCATCCCACGTGGCGCATCCTCGGGCGAGCTGGACGTCATCGAGTAGATGCTGATCGGCGCCTCCTGGCCCTGGAACTTGTCGACGGTGCCGACCTTGGCATCGGGCGGCAGGAGGGCGGCGATCGCACCGACCTGCGCGTTGTACGGGGCGACCACGAGCACGTCGCCGTAGCCGATGGGATGCTCCTCTCCGTCGCGGTCGATCCAGCTCGACCTGCTCTCGACCAGCGCGCGCACGAGGCCCGCGACCTGGTGTGCCTCCTCCGCCGAGACGCTGTCGGCACCGACGTGGTCGGCTTCGAGCAGGCGAACGCCGTGGTCACGCATCGGCGCTGGGCCGAGCAGGCGCTGTGTCTCGAGGTTCGGCCTCGACACGAGCTTGCCCTCGTAGAAGGCTGCCGACGTGAAGGCGGTCAGCGAGGGGTGCAGCCGCCACGTTTGGTCGAGGAACAGCCCCAGGTGCTCCGGCATCGCATCGTGCCCGTCGAGCAGGTGCGCCAGCGCGGATCGATCCGCGCCGGGCGGGTGCGAGCCCTGGAGGGGCTGGTCGAGCTGCTGCGGATCGCCGAGCAGGACGATCGCGCGCGTCGATCGCGACATCGCCAGGACGTTGGCGAGTGACATCTGTCCGGCCTCGTCGACGAACAGCACGTCGACCATCTCGGCGCTCCGTTCGGCCGCCCATAGCCAGACCGTCCCCGCCGCCGCGTTGAAGGTTCCGCGGGCGAGGCCGTCCTGGACATCCGCGTTCTCGCCGACATGTGTCACGCGATCGTGCTCTGACCGAGCCGAGTTATCGGACACCTTCTGTGCCGCACGAACGACGACGTCGTCGCCCGCCGCCGAGAGCACCTCGTCCAGAAAGTGCGTGATGACCTTGTGGCTCATCGCGCTGATGCCGATGCGCCGGCCGGCGCGGAGGAGCTCCACCGCCATGCGTGCGCCGGTGTAGGTCTTGCCCGACCCCGGTGGACCCTGGATGGCGAGTGTTCCCTCGTCCAGCCGAAGCACCAGGCGGCGCGCCGCCTCGAGCCCGGCCTCGCCCTCGTGCCGGAGTGGCTTGCCGGGTTCCTGGCCGAGGGCGGGCGGTCGCCGCAGCAGGAGGTCGCGACCCGCGCGCCACGGCCCATCCGTGTCGACACCGTTCGCGGCGACCCACTCGCCGAGCGCGAGGAGCGCCGCCCGCTGGTCCCTGTCGTTGAACGTGTCGAGCGGGACGAGCGCCTCGGGATGCGGCGGATCCACGTCGGGCGGCCAGTTCAGCTCCAGGACGGACGCCTTGTCGTCGATGGCGTGCAGGCCTCCCCTGACGAGCCAGGTCTTCCATGGCTCGCCGGGGTGTTGCCGGTGGAGCTTCGGGTCATACAGGGCCGACCGCGAGCCGATGTCGTAGTCCTGCGCTGCGAACTGGTAGCGCCAGGTCTGGCGTGGCTTCGACCGTGGTGTCGGCCGCCATGGATCGCCGACCGGACCCACCACTTCGAGAGGTCCGAGCGCTCCCTTGTCGGCGGTGAGGTCCGCCTCGTCGAGGCCGAGGCGGTGGAAGAACTCCCAGTACGCAACCTTGCTCTCGCGCCGGTGCCAGGCCAGCAGCTGCGCCAGGAGCCATCGGGCCCGCTGTTCGTCGTCGCGCTCCGCCGGGTCGTCGGGCACTCCTGCGGTCAGCTCCGCGGCGACGGCCTGCACCAGCGCATCGGACGCGGCCGTCGAGACCGGCGCCTCGGTCGAGACCTCGGACGGACGCGGCACGTGCTGCACCGGTGGCGCTGCCCAGCTCGAGGCGGAGCCGCTCCAGCCAGTCGCGCAGCGCGAGCGTGCTGCGGACGTCGTCACGGTTGTACGCGGCGATGTCGTCGAGGATGGCGGAGGACGGCCGATCCCGGTCGCCGAGCTGGAGCCACTCCTCGAACGCAACGATGCTCGAGCCCGCGTCACGCAGTGAGACGTCGCGCACGAAGGCGTAGAGCGGCTCGAGCCGCTTGATCGAGTAGCTTTCGACCGAAGCGCGCACGCCCTGCCGGACCGCGCGGAAGAGATCGACGAGGATGCCGCCACGCAGCAGCCGGTCGACCTCGTCCTCGCGTGTGGCGTGGCGGCCCATGAGCCGCTTCAGGGCGGTCGGCTCGTACGGCGCGTAGTGATAGACGTGCATCTCCGGAAAGCGTTCGATCCGTGCGGTGAGCAGGTCCATCAGCCGCTCGAATGCCGCCTTCTCGCCCGCGAGCGTGACGTCCGTCGCAACCGTGGGGTCGAACGACCAGATCGGCGTGAAGGACCCCTCGACGTCCAACACGCCGAACAGGTAGTCGACGCCGTCGTCGAGCGCGTACGGGTCGCCCTCGAGGTCGAGGAACAGGTCGCCCGGATCGGGCGGCGGCAGGATCGTCAGGCCGCGCTCCGGCTCGATCGGCTCCCCGGGCTTCGGCAGCAGCAGCTCGTAGATCGGCGAGGGAAGCCCGCGCCCGGCGACCTGGATCCGCGCCTGCTCGCGGACGCGCTCGATGCTCGATGCGCTGGAGCCGTCGAGCGGCGGATCAAGCGGAATCGGCGCGGCCGCCAGCCGCTCGACCGTGTCGATCTCGCGTGCGACGAGGGCCTTGCGCTGGCGCGCACTGATGCCGGCAACCAGCGAGAGGTGGTCGTCGTCGCGGCGCCGCTTGACGCACAGCTCGGCCCAGCGGCACACGTCGCAGTGGTCGACCGGCTCCGGGTACGTCTCGGCGGGCGGATACGTTGGTGGCCCGACATCCGTCCCGAGGACGCTCCGCTCGAAACGAAGCTTCGCGGCGCGGTAGTACGCCATGTAGTCGTCGACCCGCAGGGTTGCGGTCTCGTGCGCACTGCCGCCGAGCACGACGCGCATCTCCCGAGGCCGGACCTTCTGGATGCGCTCAAGCTGATCGACGTACGAGCAGATCTGGAGCACGGCACCGGCCTTCACGTGACGCGCCAGCTTCGTGTCGGCCACCTCGTAGTGATACGGCCCCCAGACCGATGGGCGCTCCGGCGACGAAACGCGCATCAGGAAGTCGGCGTATCCGAGCCAGCGGCCGTCGAAGAAGGTGGCCTGGAAGACGACGTCGACTCCCGAGGCCATCGCGTCGATCGTCTCGGTCGCCTGGCGACGCAGTCGATCGCCACGCTCTTCGTCGTCGTGGCGCTCGATCGTCGTCACATTCAGCCCCGCGTCGCGAAGCTCGGCGAGGTAGCGCGCCTCGTGCTGGAATCCGCGCTCACGGATGACGTCGAGCTCACGGTCCTCGCGCATCGGCTTCGTCACGAGGCCGGCCAGCGCCGCCCGCTCGAGCGCGGTGAGGTGCTCGCAGGCCAGGTAGCCGACGAGATCGGTCGCGGAGAAGACGGGCTGGCCGTCGATCAGCTGCATCGGTGTGCCTTCGACCCCCTCATGTCGCCAGCCTAGCGTGGTCGCGCGACAGCTCGCCCGTCGCGATGGCTAGGGCGCCTCGGAGGGCTCGGGTTCCGGCACGCGCTCGATGACGAGCGTCCAGGCGCAGTCCGAGGCGACGGTCACGAAGGTCGCGCCACGGACGCCGAGCGCGTCGAACTGGGCCGGCTGGAGCGTGCCGGGCACGAGGTCGCCCTCGCCGACCGTGGAGCGGATGGCCGGCACCGGTTCGTCGCCACCGGCCGCCAGCGACACCGCGAACCGGCAGCCGCGGCCACGGAGATCGCTCGCCACCCAGCGGATGGCGTGGTCGCCGGAGCCGATCTCGACCGGCCCGTGCTCGGCGTCGCCGGTGTGGGCGTACGACGCCAGGTACGGGGAGCCGTCGACCGTCCGGCCGGTGGACGCCAGCCAGGCATCGGGCTCGAAGCCCGCCGCGATCCAGCCCTCGTCGAACTCCGGCTCGGCGGGATCGGCGTCGGCGACGAGGTACCAGGCGAGATCCGCGGTCGGGATCGGTCCCATCAGGACCTGGAGCTCGACGCCGAGCGGCAGCAGTCCGGTGACGACGTTGCCGCTGAGCCCGGGGCTCTGCCGGACCCGCAGCCCGTCGATGGCCGTCACGATCACCTCGCCGGCGTTGAAGTCGGGGACCGCGCCGAAGTCGGGCGTGGGGGACGGCGTCGGGCCGGGCGTGCCGGACGGCGAGGGAGAGGGCGAGGCCGATGGCGTCGGCGAGGGGGTCGGAATCGGTGTCGGGGTCGCCAGCGGCCCGAGCACGCAGGCGGTCACCAGCAACGCGACGACGAGGATCGGAACTGGCGCCTTGCTCGGACTCCCCACCCGGAACAGGGTAGCGGCTCAGCGTTCCAGCCGAGGCACCTCGGAGGCCAGCAGGTCGGCGATCTCTCTCGCGTTCGTCGTCCCGTAGTTGGCGTAGCAGTTGTTCATCAGCACGTGGATCTCGGGCACCTGCGCGGCCGTCTCGCGGATGCGCGGCACCCACTCGCCGAGCTCGCCCTCGTCATAGAGATAGCGGAAGCGCTCGACGACCGGGATGCCGGACTTCTCCCACGTCTCGCTGCGCCGTCCGTGGAAGCGCACGACCGCCATCTTCGGCGAGGTGACGACGGTCATCGGCGGCAGGGACGAGCGCGTCCCCGGCGGCGCGTCGACCATCACGAAGGGGATCTCGTACTTCGTGAAGAAATTCACCGTCCGCTCGCGGTTCTTGTCGTTCAGCCACGACGCGTGGCGCAGCTCGACCGCGAACGGCGTGTCGCCGAGGCGCTCCTTCGCCTTCACGATCTCGTCGCGCGACTCGTTCGAGGGGAAGAACCAGCGCGGGTACTGGAGGAAGACCGCACCGAGCTTGCCGGAGCTGCGCAGCGGCTCGATGCCGTCGGCGAACCGCGCCCAGATCTCGTCCTCGATCTCGTTCGGCAGGTCGCGGGCGTAGACACGCTTCTGCTCGGCGAGCTCGGCGGGCAGCGCCTCGCGCAGATCCTTCGGCAGCCGCTTCGGCTCCGACGGCTGCCCGGTCATCAGTGCGTGGGCCTTGATGTCGAACGTGAAGTCGGGCGGCGTCCGCTCCATCCACAGCTCTCCCTGCCGGCGGGCAGGGAGCGCGTAGTAGGTTGCGTCCACTTCGACGATCGGGAACTGGTTCGCGTAGTAGACGAGCCGATCCTCCGCCGTCTTCGCATCCGGCGGGTAGAAAACGCCGGACGCGGTCATCGTCGGGTCTGTCCACGAGGCGGTTCCGATGCGGACGGTCGCGCCGTCGATCGTCAGCGGCGCTCGCGCCGCCGTCGCATGCCGCTCACCGCGGTCGCCGGCCAGCTCCGGCCCGGGGTCATGGGCGTTCGTGTCGCTCATCGGTCAATCCTAGGCCGGAAACCTGCCAATCTCTGTCAGGAACCGATGTGCGAGGCGCGCTTATGCCTGGCCCAGCGCCTTCCTGACCGATGCCGTCGACAGCACCAGCATCACCCCAGCCGCCGCGCCGAAGGCGACGAGGTAGACCGGGTGCCACTCGACGCCGAGGACCACGATGCCGGCGGCGACGGCGATGATGACCTGGAGGATGGCGGCCATCGTCCAGGACCAGGACCGGCGGCGGCGGGCGCCGCGCGAGGCGATGGCGGCGAAGATCCCCAGCAGGAGCGCGCCACCGGCCGCGAAGCGAAGCGGCACCTCGGCGTCCGGTCCCTCGTGAACCCCGACCTGCGACGCCCCCATGCTCAGGAAGATCGCGAGCACGAGCCCCGCGACGGCCTCGGCGAGCAGGAGCGCACGGAGGACGCCGACCATCGGCACCCGGGCGTCCGGGGCGGGGCCTGCCGTCGGCGAGGCGGTCTGGGCGGTCATCCGCGACAGTTTCGACGGTTCGTCAAGCGGCCGCAACGCGAAGCCGCGCGGGAGGCCGAGGCATCGGTCCTGCAGAGTGGCCGCCCATGAGCCGCGTCACGCGCCTGCCCGCGAGGGGTTCCGACCGATCGCGGTCGATGGCCGAGGTCGAGACGCTCGCCTGGCTGCTCGACAACAGCATCCCGGTGCCGTTCCTCGGCGGCCGGCGCTTCGGTGCCGATGCGATCATCGGCCTCGTGCCCGGATTCGGCGACCTCGTCAGCGCCGGGCTCGGCCTCTTCGTCGTCTGGCGCGCCTCACGGATGGGCCTGCCGCGGATCGTGGTGGCGCGGATGCTCATCAACTCGGCGATCGACCTCGTCGTCGGGGTGATCCCGTTCGCCGGCGACGCGTTCGACCTGTGGTTCAAGGCAAACACGCGGAACCTGGGCCTCGCCAAAACCTGGCTGGAGCAGCCGGACCGCTCGACGCGCGACGAGTGGCTTTCGCTGCTGCTGATCGTCGGCATCCTCGTCGGCATGGTTGCCTTCGTGATCTGGGTCGTCGCCGCGGTGATCTCGGCGTTCGTCGGCCCCTTCGCCTGACCCCGGCCTAGAGCGCCCCGTGGCGCTCGAGCATGCGGCGCGCGAGGGTGATCGAACGCTCCCGCAGCTCGGGCGGGTCGAGGATCTCCGCGCGGCTGCCCATGCCGATGAGCCGCCCAGGGACCTCCTCCGGCCAGTCGGCTGTCACCCGCAGGTGGAGCCAGCCCTCCGGGTCGTCGGCCGTTAGGCGCTCCGCGTCGCGGACGGCCTGCATCCCGACCGCGTCGGCGAGCACCCCGAGCACGGCCGGGTCGACCCGCACGATGAACGTGATCCTCGGCGCTCCCTGCTCGTAGGTCGACGTCGACTCGGTCCAGTAGGCGGGCAGGTCGAAGTCGGCCGGGCGCACGAAGTGATTTTCGCTGACCGAGACTTCGGTGATGCGCGAGACACGGTACGTCCGGATCTGCTCCTCGGTCCCGGCGACGAGGTACCAGACGCCGGCCTTCAGCACGAGGCCGATCGGCTCCAGCTCGCGCTCGACGGTCTCGTCGCCGCGGCGGTACCCGATCGTCGCCCGGCGCGCCTCCCACACCGCGTCGGCGAGCGTGGCGAGGTTCGGGACCGGGTCGCTCGAGCTGAACCACGCGGTCGCGTCGAGATGGAAGCGCTCGACCAGGCGCGAGGCGCGGGCACGGAGCTCGCCCGGTAGCGAGGCGAGGACCTTCAGGCGGGCAGCGGCGACGACGGTGCCCAGGCCGAGCTCCGCGGCCGGTCCGGGCATGCCGGAGAGGAAGAGCGCCTCCGCCTCGTCCGCGGTGAGCCCGGTCAGCCTCGTCCGGTAGCCGTCTACCAGCTGGATGCCCCCGTGCGGGCCGCGCTCGGCGTAGATCGGCACGCCGGCTGCGCTGAGGGCGTCGACGTCGCGATGGATCGTGCGCTCGCTGACCTCGAGCTCGGTCGCCAGCACCGCGGCCGTGGTCCGGCCGCGCGCCTGGAGGAGCAGGAGCAGCTGAACGAGGCGTGACGCGCGCATCGGTGCGGAGAATACGCGCGAAATGGCGACAGGATCGGTCAGGTATTTGCCCGCAGGAAGGTGTCGACCTCGTCGAGGGCGGCGTCGAGGACCGGGACGACCCCGTGCCCGACGCCGGGATAGGTCACCAGCGTCGCCGCCGACAGCTGCTCCACCGCCTCGCGCAGCAGGTCGATCCGCGCGAATGGATCCGACTCGCCGGACAGCAGCAGGACCGGACACGTGATCCGCGGCCAGTGTGCGCTGCGCTCGCGCCAGGCCTCGTGGCGGCCGGGCGCGTGGAGCGGGTACGCGAAGAGGACGAGCGCCTGCGGTGGCTCCTCGGCCGCGATCAGCGTGGCAACGCGCCCGCCGAACGACTGGCCGCCGGTGACCACGCTCGCCGGATCGGCGCCGACGGCGTCGTGATAGACCGGCATCGCGCGCTCGGCCGCCCCTTTCGGCAGGCTGACGATCTCGACCTCATAGCCTCGCTCGCGGAGGCCGGCCGCGTGCGGCGCCAGCTGCTTCGGGTTCCCCGATGCTCCCGGCGCGAGCAGGATCCTGGTGGCGCTCATGCGCCGAAGCATACGACGGCGTACGCTTGACGCATGACGACCGAGAAGATCGCGAAGTCGGACGCCGAGTGGCGAGCCGAGCTGACGCCTGAGCAGTACCACATCCTCCGAGAGAAGGGCACCGAGCGCGCGTTCACCGGTGCCTATTGGGACGAGCATCGGCCCGGCGTGTACCGATGCGCCGCCTGCGGCAACGAGGTCTTCGACGCCAGCACGAAGTTCGAGTCGGGCACCGGCTGGCCGTCCTTCTACCAGCCCAAGGTGGCCGATGCCGTCGACACCGAGACCGATCGGTCCTTCTTCATGACCCGCACGGAGGTGAATTGCGCGCGATGCGGCAGCCACCTCGGCCACGTCTTCGACGACGCCCGTGACCAGCCGACGGGGCTGCGCTACTGCATCAACTCGGCGTCGCTGAAGCTGGATCCCTCGGCGCCGCCACCGGAGCCGATGGAGCAGGTCTAGCGGCCGTCGGCGACCGCCCGCATCACCTTCGCCGCCTCGCGGCACTCGTCGGCGGACACCTCGAGGTGGGTCACCGCACGCACCGTGCGCGGCCCGAACTGATTGAGCCAGACGCCGCGCGCGCGGCACTCCTCGACGAAGGCGGCCGCGTCCGGCACGCCCTTCCGCTCGACCAGTGAGAAGACGACGATGTTCGTCTGGACCGTCGCCAGGTCGAGCTCGACGTCGTCGCCGCGCAGGAGCTCGTCGGCGAGCAGGCGCGCGTTCGCATGGTCGTCGCCGAGGCGATCGACGTGGTTGGCCAGCGCGTACGAGCCGGCCGCGGCGAGAATGCCGGCCTGGCGCATCGCCCCACCCGCCATGCGCCGGTACCGATGCGCTCGCTCGATGAGCTCGCTGGGCCCCGCCAGCATCGAGCCGGCCGGCGCGCCGAGCCCCTTGCTCAGCGACAGCGAGACGAGGTCGAAGCCGGCAGCGAGCTCCGATGCCGGACGGCCGCTGGCAACGACCGCGTTCAGGATCCGTGCCCCGTCGAGATACGTGGCCAGCCCGGCCTCGCGAGCGACCGCCAGCGAAGCCGACAGCGCATCGGCCGGGAAGATGATCCCGCCGGCCCGGTTGTGAGTGTTCTCGGTGACCAGCAGCGACGTCGGCGGATAGACGATGTGGCCGCGCGGCTTGATCCCGGCTCGGACCGCATCGGCGCCATAGACCCCCGCCGAGCCGATCGGGCTGAATTGGACCCCGGCGTTGGCGGCGCCGGCGCCGGTCTCGTGCAGGACGAGATGCGAGTCGGTCGGGACGAGGACGTCGTCGCCGGGGCGGGTGAGCGTGCGCAGCGCGACCTGGTTCGCCATCGTTCCACTCGGCAGGAAGAGGGACGCCTCCTTTCCGAACAGGGCGGCGACCTCCTCCTGCAGCCGATTGACCGATGGATCCTCGCCGTACTGGTCGTCGCCGACCTCGGCGGCGGCGATCGCCTGGCGCATCCCGTCGGTCGGGAGGGTGACCGTGTCCGAGCGCAGGTCGATGCGGTCTGCCATGGCGCCGATGATAGGCACGCGGCTCAGGCGATCGGAAGGGTCGGGCCGGAGCGGCGCGATCGCGGCCGCTGGAGCATCGCCGCCAGCTGGCCACTTGCCGGCGGGAAGGCCGACGGGGTGCCGCGCAGCCAGTCGAGCGCGGCCTCGAGGTCATCGATGCAGAACGGCTTGGCCAGCACGGCGACGTTCGGGCCGCGCACGATCTTCATCGGCATCGAGGCCAGCAGCATCCCAGTGCAGATCAGGACCCGCGGCAAGGCGAGGATCGCGCTGCGGCGCCGTGGCGGCAGCTCCATCAGCTGGGTGCCGTCGATGACGAGGGCGTCCGGCTGTTGGCCAAGCGCGCTGCGCGCGGCCAGCTCGTCGGGCGTCAGGATCTCGGCCTCGGGCAGGAGCTCCTCGAAGAGCTCGCGCACGCCGGGCTCCCTGTCGCTGACCCAGACCAGTCCGGCCATGTCACCCCATCCAGCAAGACCGATGCCGCCTGCGTCGTACGATACGCCCGCAACCCGCCTCGTATCCACCCCATGACCAGCGAGCCGCAGACGTCGACGATCCCCGCGTCCCGGGCCGCGCTGGCCGGTGCCGCGGGCGGCGCCCTGGCACTCGGCGTCGCGGAGCTGCTGGCCGGCATCCTGCCCGGCGCGACGAGCCCGATCGTCGCCGTCGGCGACCTCGTCATCTTCCTCCAGCCGCCCGGCGCCAAGCAGTTCGTGGTCGACCTCTTCGGCGAGGCCGACAAGCTCGTCCTGAACCTGTTCATCGCCGCGGTGGCGATCGGTGCCGCGGCCGTGGGCGGCATCCTGGCGCGCACCCGTCCGTGGGTCGTGCCGATCGGGGCGGCCGCGTTCGGCATCCTCGCGCTGGTCGCCGGCCTCCGCGATCCGCTGGCCGAGCCGCTCACGACGTTGATCGTGGTCGTCGTGGCCGTGCTCGTCGCCATCTACGCCACGCGCTGGCTGCTGCGGATGGCCGCCGCCGAAGCCGCGCAGCCGGAGGCGGAGATGCCCGCGTGGGGACGCCGCCGCTTCATCGGCACCTCGATCGCCGTCATCGGCCTGGCGGTCGTGAGCGGGGTCGTCGGGCGCACCCTGCTCGAACGGGGCCGCCAGAACGCGATCGCCCAGGCGGGAACGCTGCCCGAGCCGATGGAGACCGCCCCGCCCCGGCCGGAGGGTGCGGAGCTGGAGGTCGAGGGCATCACGCCGCTTGTGACGCCCAACCACGAGTTCTACCGGATCGACACCGCGCTGCTGCTGCCGCGGCCGAACCTCGACACGTGGCGCCTGACCGTGAAGGGGATGGTCGGCCGCGAGCTCGTGTTCACGTACGACGAGCTCGTCGCCCTTCCGCTCGTCGAGCAGTACGTAACGATCGCGTGCGTCAGCAACGAGGTCGGCGGCAACCTCGTCGGCAACGCACTGTGGCGCGGCGTGCGCCTCAAGGAGCTGCTGGCGCGGGCGGTGACCGATCCGGAGGCGACGCAGATCGTCGGCCGCGCGGTCGACGGCTTCACCGTCGGCTTCCCGACGGCCTACGCCATTGCCGACGAGCGCGAGCCGCTGGTGGCGGTCGGCATGAACGGCGAGCCGCTCCCGGTCGAGCACGGCTTCCCGGCGCGGCTGATCGTTCCGGGCCTGTTCGGCTATGTCAGCGCCACGAAATGGCTGTCCGAGATCGAGCTGACGACGTGGGAGGGCTTCGACGCGTACTGGGTGCCCCTCGGGTGGGCCAAGGAGGCGCCGGTCCTCACGCAGTCACGCATCGACGTGCCGCGCAACGGGTCGAACCTCGCGGCCGGTACGACGACGATCGCCGGCGTCGCCTGGGCGCCGGACCGCGGCATCGACGGCGTCGAGGTGCAGGTCGACGAGGGGGGCTGGGCACCCGCGACGCTCAGCGCGCCGATCTCCGACGCGACGTGGGTCCAGTTCTTCTACAACTGGGAGGCGTCGCCGGGCAACCACACGATCCGCGTCCGCGCCATCGACGGCGAGGGCGAGGTCCAGACGGATCAGCTCAGCGAGCCGGCTCCGGACGGCGCCCGCGGGCACCACACGATCCAGATCAGCGTCGGCTGACCCATCGGCCCAGACGGTTCAGCGCGTTGGCGCTCCGCCGGCTGGACGCGCCGCGATCGGCGAGAAGCTGATCGTGATCTCGATGAGCCCCTCCTCGAGCGGCATGTCGCTGACCTGGCGCCACGCCTCGTGCGAGAGGTTCGCGACCCGCTGCTCAGCCGTCCCGACGTAGCACGGGCAGGAGTCGACGACCGGCAGCGAGACGCAGCGGTCGGCGCAGACGAGGACGTAGTCCGGGTCGCCGTCCGGCATGCCGCCGCCGATCTCGATGGGCAGCGCGACGGTGGCCTTGCCCTCCCACCCGCGGCTCTCGCCGTACGAGGAGGCCATACCGGTGACCATCCCATCGACCGATGCGATCGCGGGCTCAGGTTCGGCCGGCCCCGGCGCGGCCGCCGTCGCGCTCCCCGGCACAATGGCCGTCGGCCCGCCGTTCAGGCTGGCGTCGGGGTCGCCGGCGAACGCGTACCAGTAGTCGACCTTGCCCTCGAAGTACGGCGACTTGTGGAGCCACGTCTCGGCGCCGTCGAGCGTCGCGTGCGGTCCCGTGACGAGCGCGTCCCGTTCGAAGCGCGGCTCGCTCATGAAGATGTCGCGGAACGGCCGCTCCGGCCCGTCCAGCAGTGAACCAACGAGGTGCGCGGCGCCCTCGTAGAAGTCGGTGGCGAAGAATGCGCTCGCGCCGAGGTCCGCGAGTGGACCGCGGGAGTAGGCGCTGACCCGCTCGGCGGCGACCTCCTGGGTGGCGGCGTCGTGGTGTTCCTCGCCGGCACCGGGCGCGTAGCAGGCGTTGGAGTAGATCATCACCCAGCCCGGCGCCGGCTTCGCGTGCTTCGCGATCCACGCCTCGCCGTAGTAGGCCAGGCTGCCATCGGCGAACGAGTCGGAGTGGTCGCCGCGGCGGTTCGGGCCGTTCAGGCCCCAGCCGTTCGTGGTCAGCGGGCTCGGCGTGTCGCTGTACGGGTTCGGCGAGCCCACGCCGTGGCCGAAGTAGACGACGATGTTCGCGTCGCGCACCGCCTCGCGGACGGACTTCTGGTCGGCATCGGGAGAGTAGGCGCGGGCGACGGTGGCGCCGCGCTCCTCGGCCGCGCTCGCGGCTGCCTCGGCGAGACTGATGTAGACCGGCGTCAGCTCCTCACCGACGGGACCGACGATGATCGCGACCTTGGCGGTCGACTCCGCGCCGGCGGCGGGCGTGGGGAGGCCAAGGCTACCGATAACGGTCGCCAGCAGCGAGACCAGGATCAGGACCGAGCGCAACGGGACTCCCCCAGCGGGCACATGGGTGAGGATCAGCCGGTCACAGCATGGCACCGATGCCGGCCACGGCGCAACCGCGTTCGGCTCGGCGACGGCCGGTCAGGTGCGGGCGGGCTCCAGGTGGCCGGCCGCCGGCTCGGTCGGGGGTGACAGGAGCGCCGCGGCGATCACCTCGGCCCAGGCGCTGTAGCCGACGACCGAGGGATGGAACTGGTCGATCGAGAGAACGTCGGTGCGCCCGGCGATCAGCGGCGGGACGTCGCGTGCGAGGTCGGCGTACGCGGCACCGGCGCGCTCTGCCTCGGCGCGGCTGATCGGCCTCAGCAGGCGGGCGTACTGGTCGGCCAGGAAGATCAGCGGCTCGATGCCGCGCAGCGCGCCCCGGAACGCCGGGATGCCGGCGAGGACCAGCCGCGCCGACGGCGCTGTCGCCCGCACGCCCTCGAGCACCGCGCGCAGGCTCGCGCGGAACCGTCCCGGCGGGGTGTTGTGGGTGGCGTCGTTCGAGCCGATGACGATCGCGACGATGTCGGCGCCGGCGAGGAATGAGTGCGTCTCGGTCGCGCGGAGCGGCTCGATCGCGCGCGGCAGCTGCTGGCGTGGGAGGTCCGCGGCCCGCGCGCCGGCCCAGCCGTAGCTCACGACGTGGACCTCGCGGCGCTCGGCCTCGGCCACACGGCGGGCGATGAGGTGGGGGAGTGCGTCCTCGGGGCGCTCCACGCCGACGCCGGCCGTCGTCGAGTCGCCGAGCACGACCATCCGCAGCCGACCTCCACCGGTCGCCCCCGCGCTCGGGATGACGACGTGGTTGACGTAGAAGCCCGGATGGCCGGGGAGGAATTCCATTCGGCGCAGCCGCATGAGCTGCACGGCGGCCACCCCGGCGAACGCGCCGACGGCGGTGCCGAGCAGCCGAGCCGCGTGAGTGAGCCAGCGTCCCATGGCCTCACCCTACCGTCTCCATCGGCTTGACGCCAACCGCACAATCGGTCGGTGCCGGACGCGCCCGTGATCATCGTGAACCCCACCGCGGGCTCCGGGCGCGCCGCGAAGCTGGTCCCGTGGCTCGGCGAGCGGCTGGAACTGCGCCCCGATGTCGAGCTCCACGTGACGCGCCATCCCGGCGAGGCGCAGGAGCTCGCGACGCGCGCCGCGGCCGGCGGCTGCGATCGGCTCGTGGTCGTCGGTGGCGACGGCACGATCCAGGAGGTCGTCAACGGAATCCTGGAGGCGGACGCGCGGCCCTCGGTCGGGATCGTGCCGGTCGGCTCCGGGAACGACCTGGCGCGCAGCCTCGGCCTGCCGACCGATCCCGCCGAGGCGTGGACGGTGGCGATCGGCCGCGGGCACGCGCCAGCATCGACGTCGCGCAGGCCACGAACGGGGAGGGGCGGCGGCGCTGGTTCGCGTCGGCCGGGGGCATCGGCTTCGACGCCCAGGTCGCGGCCGCGATGTCGACGCGCCGCGGCTGGCAGTCCGGACAGGCCGGCTACCTGCTGACGACGCTGACCGAGCTGCGACGCTTCGACAACCGAGCGCTGCGGCTCGTGCTCGACGGCGAGCCGCTCGAGTGCCGCGCGCTCCTGGTGGCGATCGCCAACGGCCCGTACTACGGCGGCGGCATGCGGATCGCCCCCGACGCCGTCCCGGACGACGGCTGGCTGGACCTCTGCGTCGTCGGCGACGTCTCGCGGGTGACCGCGATCCGCCAGCTGCCGAACCTCTATCGCGGCACCCACGTACGCCACCCGGCGGTATCGGTCCATCGGGCGCGGCGGATCGAGGTCAGCGGCGACACGGCCACGCACGCTCACCTGGACGGCGAGCCGTTCGGCACGCTCCCGCTGACGGTCGAGGTCCATCCCGGCGTCCTCGACGTGGCCTCGACCCGCTAGGCTGGAACCGATGACGGTAGAGCGCATCGAGGTCGGGACGAGGCTCCACGGCGCCGGCGGGCGCCGCATCGGCACGGTCGACGCCGTCTTCGCCGACTACCTTCTGGTCCGCACCGCGAGCCTGCTGCCGGTCGACCTCTACGTGCCGCGCACCGAGACCTCGCTCAGCGACGGGCGGCTCCGGGTCGAGGTTGGGAAGCGCGAGGCCTACGACCGCTGGCACCGGCCACTGAAGCACGCACCGCACGCGGCCGAATGAGCACCTTCGCGGCCGATGTGGCGGCCGAGCTTCGCAAGGCACGCACCATCACGATCGAGACGTCGGCCGGGGCCGACGCGCCGGTGCATCGGACGATCATCTGGATCGTGGCCGACGAGACCGGACGCGCCTTCGTGCGATCGGTGCGAGGCCCTCGCGGTCGCTGGTACCGCGAGCTCGTCGCTCACCCGTCTGGTGCGGTGATTGTCGGTGGTCATCGGCTCCCGGTCCGGGCCGTCGCGGCCGACGAGGCCGGGATCAAGGCCTGCAGCCGGCTCCTGCGCCAGAAGTACGCGACCTCCCGAGCCTCCCTCGCCTCGATGCTCCAGGACGACATCCTCGACACGACCCTCGAGCTCGAGCCGGTGTGAGTGGCGTATATACGTATATACGGCGCAACAACACCGGCCAGCATCGGTCTTGCAGTACCCTTTGGTTGAAATGCATGACGCCGATACGATCCAGCCCCTGAACGGGCGCCCGCCGTACGAGCCCGGCGACGCCGAGGCGTTCTACGCCCACGTCGGCTCCGGCGGCAAGGTCGAGGCCGACGACTGGCTGCCCGACGAGTACCGCGCCGCGGTCCTGAAGTTCGTCGAGATGCACGCGAACTCCGAGCTGATGGGCGTGCTGCCGGAGCGCGACTGGATCATGCGCGCGCCGACCCTGCGCCGGAAGCTCGCGCTCACGAGCAAGATCCAGGACGAGGTCGGCCACGCCCAGCTGCTCTACCGCGTCGCCGAGGACCTCGGCAAGCCGCGCGCGGCCATGCTGCAGGATCTGATCGACGGCAAGACGAAGTTCCACAACGTCTTCCACTACCCGACGAAGTCATGGGCCGATGTCGGGATCATCGCCTGGCTCGTCGACGCTGCCGCGATCGTCTCGCAGCAGGCCCTGCGCGACTCCTCCTACGCGCCGTACGCCCGCACGATGAAGAAGATCTGCTGGGAGGAATCGGTCCACATCATGCACGGCCGCGACGTCGTGCTGACCCTGATGAACGGGACCGATGCCCAGCGCGCGATGGTGCAGGAGGCCCTGGACCGATGGTGGGGTCCGCTGATGCAGATGCACGGCCCGCCGACCGATCCGGCGAAGGACAAGGACCTGCATTGGAAGATCAAGGCGAAGAACAACGAACAGCTGCGCCAGGAGTTCCTGTCGATCTACGTGCCGCGCATCCGCGAGCTCGGCCTCACGATTCCGGATCCGGAGCTCCGCCTCGACGACGAGACCGGCCGATGGCACTACACCGAGCCGGACTGGGACGAGCTGAAGTCAGTGGTCACCGGCCACGGGCCTGCCTCTCAGTCGCGGCTGGAGTTTCGCCGCGTCAACTTTGCCGAGACGCAGTGGGTCCGCGACGCGCTGCTCGGGGGTGCCACCGCCGCCGCCTGACCCGAGCGCGGCACACTCGCGGCGGGGAAGTGCGTCGGATTCAGGTGGCAGCCGCGCTATCAGCCTAATCAGGCCCAAACCCCGCCATCTGCAGGGTGAGGGCCGCAGGTGGATGCCAGCGGGCCTTCGATCCAGCAATAACGCGCACCTGACCTGAATGTGAACCTCGCCGCGTCAGAGCCCTGGCAACGAATGGCGCCCCCACCGAACGAGGGGTACGCTTCGTGCGATGAACGAGCGCGTATGGGAGGTCTTCCGCCAGGAGGACGACGGCGATCCGATGATCCACTCCGGGAACGTCAACGCCCCGGACGAGGAGCTGGCGATGCACTACGCCCGCGAGATGTACGGTCGCCGCGGCGAAAGCCATCGCCTGTGGATCGTGGCGCGCGACCAGATCACGGAGCTCGACGACCCCGACCTGCTCAAGCCGCCGTTCGATCGCAGCCACAAGAAGCCGGGCGGCTACATCATCAAGCACAAGCTCGAGGCCGCGAAGCAGCGCGCCGCCACGGAGGCGGGGGAGTGACGCAGGCCCAACCGACCCTCGACACCGTCGGGCGCGAGGCGCTCGCCGAGCTGCTGCTGAGCGTCGCCGACGACGAGTTCGTCATCGGCTTCTGGGACTCTGAATGGACCGGCATTGCGCCGATGCTCGAGGAGGACGTGGCGACCAGCTCGATCGCCCAGGACGAGATCGGGCATGCCCGGGCGCTGTACGAGCTCCTGGCGGAATTGACCGATGACGATGCCGACCGCATCGCCTACGGCCGCTCGCCCGACGACTTCCGGCACGCCGCGCTCCTCAATCACGCCCGCGGCGACTGGGCGTTCAGCGTCGCGCGCCGCTATCTGTACGAGACGGCCGATGCCATTCGCCTGAGCGCCCTGGCGGGATCCGCGCACGAGCCGCTGGCGCAGCTGGCGGGGAAGATGCGCCGCGAGGAGACCTACCACCTGCTCCACGCCGATGCGTGGCTGCGCCGCCTCGCCGAGCCGGATACGCGTGAGCGCCTGGCCTCCGCGCTGCGCACGCTGTGGCCGGACGCCCAGGAGCTGTTCGCGCCGCTCGCCGGCGAGGAGGTGCTCGTTCGAGACGGACTGCTGCCAAGCCCGATGGCCGCCCTCCATGCCGACTGGCAGCGCCAGGTCCGCCCGGTGCTCGAGCCGATCGCCGGACCGTTGGCGGAGGCACGGCCGCGGACCGATGGTCGCGCGCGGCGCACCGACGACTTCGCCTGGCTCCACGGCGAGTTCACGAGCGTGGCGCGGGCCGAGGCAGGTGCGATGTGGTGACCCAGGCGCCGATCGACGCCCGCGAACAGCGGATCTGGGCCGAGCTGGCGGCCATCGCCGATCCGGAGATCCCGGCGATCAGCCTCGTCGAGCTCGGCGTCATCGGCTCGGTGAGTGTCGACGACCGCCGTGTCGAGATCCAGCTGCTGCCGACCTTCGTCGGCTGCCCGGCGATCGGCGTCATGCAGGAGCAGATCACCGAGCGCATCGGTGCATTGGGCATCGCGGACGAGGTCGAGGTGCGCATCAGCTTCGACCCGCCCTGGACGAGCGAACGCATCACGCCGGAGGGTCGCGAGCGTCTGCGGCTGAGCGGGTTCGCCCCGCCGCACGTCGGTCCGGCGCCGGTCGGCGACAGCCTGAGCGAGCTGACAGTGCTCCAGGTCGCCGAGTGCCCGTACTGCGGCTCGCGCAACACGACGATGGAGAACCCCTTCGGGCCGACCCTCTGCCGCGCGATCTACCACTGCGCCGACTGCCGCCAGCCGTTCGAGCAGTTCAAGCGCATCTGACCCGAGGGCCCGATGCGCTACGCTTCGGGCCATGGCAATCGACGCTGACGAGATCGCGCAGGACGCCGGCGCGGCGCTCTCCTCCGGCACGGAGGATCACCTCTCTGCGATGCGACACAGCGCGGCACACATGATGGCCGCGGCCGTGCTCGAGCTCTTCCCCGACGCGAAGCTCGGCATCGGTCCGGCCATCAAGGATGGCTTTTACTACGACTTCGACCTGCCGCGGCCGCTGACGCCTGCCGACCTCGAGCAGATCGAGGCGAAGATGCGCGAGCAGCAGGCTGCCGCGCTCGCCTTCGAACACTCCAAGGACCTTCCCCGGGCGGAGGCCATTGAAGAGCTCACGGCCAAGGGCCAGCCGTTCAAGGTCGAGATCGTCAACGACCTCGACGAGTCCGAGGGCCCGACCGTCAGCTTCTACCGCCACGGCACCTTCGAGGACCTCTGCCGCGGCGGCCACCTCGGCTCCACGAAGGAGCTCGGCGCATTCAAGCTGCTGAACACCGCCGGCGCCTACTGGCGCGGCGACGAGACGCGGCCGATGCTCCAGCGCATCTACGGCACCGCCTGGGACACGCAGGAACAGCTCGATCAGCACCTGTGGCGGATCGAGGAGGCGAAGAAGCGCGACCATCGCAAGCTCGGCCGCGAGCTCGACCTCTTCACGTTCCATCCCGAGTCGCCGGCCGCGCCGTTCCTCCATCCGCGCGGGATGGCGGTGTGGCGGTCACTGGAGGACTGGTCGCGCCAGGTCCGTCGCGCAGGCGGGCTTCAGCGAGGTCCGCACCCCCAGCCTCGTCCGCAAGGAGCTGTGGGAGACGTCGGGCCATTGGAACAACTACCAGGACAACATGTTCGTCCTGGACGACTACGACCACGTCTCCGGGCTGAAGCCGATGAACTGCCCGGAGGAGATCCTCATCTACCGCACCCGGTCGCGCTCGTATCGCGACCTGCCGATGCGCTTCAACGACTACTCGGTCCTCTTCCGCAAGGAGCGCACCGGCGTGCTGGCGGGGATGTTCCGGGTCCGGCAGCTGACCCAGGACGACTCCCACGTCTTCTGCCGCGACGACCAGGTCGACGACGAGATCCGCCTGGCGCTGTCGCTCGTCCGGAAGCAGTACGAGCCGTTCGGCTTCGAGCCCCGGGCGAAGCTGGCGACGCGCCCCGAGAAGTACGTCGGGTCCGAGGAGGACTGGGAGCGGGCGACCGAACGGCTGCGCGAGCGCCTCGATGAGGACGGCATGCCCTACGACGTCGATCCCGGCGGCGGCACCTTCTACGCACCGAAGATCGACATCTACATCGAGGACGCGCTCGGCCGCGAGTGGCAGATGGCGACGATCCAGGCCGACTACCAGCTGCCGCAGCGCTTCGACCTCGAATACCGATCCGCCGATGGCGGCTTCGAGCGCCCGGTCGTCATCCACTACGCGATCTACGGGTCGTTCGAGCGTTTCATCGGCATCATCACCGAGCACTACACCGGCGCCTTCCCGTTCTGGCTGGCACCGGTCCAGGTGATGATCGTCCCGATCGCCGACCGCCACCTCGACTACGCCGCCTCCGTTCGCCAGGCACTGACCGATGCCGGCCTGCGGGCCGAGATCGACGACCGATCCGAGCGGATGCAGCTCAAGGTTCGCGACGCCCAGGAGCAGAAGATCCCGGTGATGGCCGTGGTCGGGGACCGCGACGCCGAGGCCGGCGCGGTGTCACCGCGGCTGCGCACCGGCGAGTCGTCGCAGGGCGTCGCGCTGGCTGACTTCGTCGTCGACCTCGTCGCGCGCAACGCCTCGCGCGAGCTGTGGCCGGTCGCCGCGGACGGGCCTACGGACTGATCCTCCCCAGATGAGGAAGATGCGTGGCGTCGGCCAGCTTGCCCTGCTCAGCACCGACCCGCCGCGGGTCGCCGAGTTCTACGAGTCGGCGTTCGGCTTCCGGCGCATGGCCGGCGAGGAGGGCGGCGTCGACCTCGAGCTCGGTGGCTTCGAGCTGAGCTTCCGCCGCGGGGAACAGGCCACCCGCGAGGGCATCCAGATCGGTTTCAAGGTCGAGACCGCCTCCGAGGTCGACGCCTGGGCGCAGGAGCTCGGACGGCGAGGTTTCGCCCTGGCCGCGCCGCCGTCCGGCGACCACTGGGAGGGCACGCGCAGCTTTCGCCTGGCCGATCCCGACGGCCGCCAGGTGGCGGTCTTCTACGACTATCCGCGTTGACCGTCCGATCGGGATCGGTGTATCATCCGCCGGCAATTCGTGTACGTTCGCAGGGCCACCCGTCCGTGATCGGAGAGGTGGCCTTGTTGTTGAAGGGGTAGCAGACTGGCAAGGGATCTCCGCGTCAACGAGATGATCAGGATCCGCGAGGTTCGGGTCATCGACGATGAGGGGCAACAGCTCGGCGTGATGCCTACGTTCAAGGCGCTCGCGCTGGCTCAGGAAAAGGGGCTCGACCTGGTTGAGGTCGCGCCCACCGCGGTCCCACCGGTGTGCCGCATCCTCGACTACGGGCAGTACAAGTACGAGCTCCAGAAGCGGGAGCGCGAACAGAAGAAGAAGCAGAAGTCGCAGACCTTCAAGGAGGTCCGCCTGGGCGTCAAGGTCGACGTCCACGACCTCCAGGTGAAGGCGCGACGAGCGGGCCAGTTCCTGGACCACGGGGACCGCGTCAAGGTCACCGTCCGCTTCCGCGGGCGCGAGATCAGCCACGCGAACCTGGGCCGCGACCTGCTGATGCGGACCGCGGAGCTCCTCACGGAGCACGGGGCGATCGAGCGGCAGCCGCTGCTCGAGGGCCGCAGCATGTACATCATCATGGCCCCGATCGAGAAGCGGCCGCCGAGAAGAAGACCGAGACGGACGACGAGGGCGGAACGGCCGCCACGTCACCGACGAGCGAGCCGCCGGCGAGCGGCGAGACCATCGGCGACGCGATCGCCGCCAAGGGCAGCGCGCCCCAGGCGGCCAGCGAAGCGCCGGCACAGTAGGGATCGAAGACAAGCCATGCCGAAGATGAAGACCCACAAGGGGACGGCCAAGCGCTACCGAAAGACCGGCTCCGGGAAGTGGATCCGGCCGAAGGCCTGGCGCGGCCATCACCTCGAGATCAAGTCGAGCCGCCGCACGCGCCGCTACGCCGGCATGGCGGCCGTCTCGCCGACCCACACCAGCACGCTCGAGAAGCTCATGCCCTACGCGGGCAAGGGCAAGTAGCCGATGGCCAGGGTCAAGCGCGGCGTCGCCGCACACAAGCGCCACAAGCGCCTGCTCAACCGCGCCGAGGGTCGCCGCGGGACGCGCTCCAAGCTCATCCGCCCGGCGCGCGAGGCGCTCATCCACGCCCTCGTCTACGCCTACCGTGACCGCCGCGACCGCAAGCGCGACATGCGGCGACTCTGGATCGAGCGCATCAACGCCGCGTCGCGCCAGCACGGAATGCCGTACGGCCGCTTCATTGCCGGGCTGAAGGGCGCCGGCGTCGAAGTCGACCGGAAGATCCTCGCCGACCTGGCCGTTCGCGAGCCCGCCGCCTTCGCGGCGATGGTCGAGACCGCCAAGTCCTCCTTTACCACCTGACCGGCGCCTCGCCGACGCCGGTCACCCACGACCCCTCCCGGAATCCGGGGCGGGGTCGTTCGTTTTCCCCGATGATGTGAGCGCAGCATGACCGACCTCCGAACCGATCTCGAGCGCCTCCGCGCCGACGCCACGGCACGCGTCGCATCGGTCGGCGACGCCGATGGGCTGGGGGAGCTCCGCCACGAGCTCTTCGGGCGCTCCGGAAGCCTGACGCTGCTCCTCAAGCAGCTCGGATCGGTCCCCGCCGACGACCGTCCCGCGTTGGGCCGGCTGGCCAACGAGGTTCGCGGCGAGCTTGAGGCCGCGATCGAGTCGCGCCAGGCGGCGCTGGCTGGGGGCGAGGATGATGCGCGGCTGGCGGAGGAGGCGCTCGACATGAGCGCGCCGGGACGGCCGGTACCGATCGGCCACCTGCATCCGGTGATGACGCTGATGCGCGACCTGCGCGAGATCTTCCACGCCTACGGCTTCGAGGTCTTCGAGGGGCCGGAAATCGAGACCGACGAGTACAACTTCGAGCTGCTGAACATCCCGCCCGACCATCCCGCGCGCGACCTGTGGGACACGCTCTACGTCGCGGAGCCGGGGAGTGTCGAGGCGGGGGAGCCGCGGCCGGCCGAGGACGGCACGATCCTGCGCACCCACACCTCGCCGACCCAGATCCGCGCGATGCGCGCCCTCGAACCGCCGATCCGCGTCCTCACCCCTGGCCGCTGCTTTCGCTACGAGGCCGTCGATGCCAGCCACGGCTTCGAGTTCTTCCAGGTCGAGGGGCTGGTCGTCGACCGCGACACCTCGCTGGCCGATCTGAAGGGGCTGTTGGAGGAGGTCGCGCGCGCGCTGTACGGGCGTGACGTCCGCACCCGCTTCCGGCCCGGCTACTACCCGTTCACCGAGCCGAGCGTCGCATTCGACATCGGCTGCCTGGTCTGTGGCGGCGAGGGCTGCCCGGCCTGCAAGCGCACCGGCTGGATGACGATCCTCGGCGCCGGCATGGTCCACCCGACCGTGCTCCGCAACGGCGGCTTCGACCCGGACGAGTTCCAGGGCTACGCCTTCGGCATGGGCCCCGACCGGATGACGATGCTGCGCCACGGCATCGGCGACCTGCGGCTCTTCTTCGGGGCCGACCTGCGTTTCGCCACGCAGTTCCCGGCGGGGCACTGACCGATGCGAGTGCCGCTCTCCTGGCTGCGCGACTACGTCGACGTTGACCTGTCGCCGCGCGCGCTGGCCGAGGAGCTGACGATGCGCGGGATGGAGGTCGACACCGTCGAGACGGCGGGCGCCGACTGGACCGATGTCGTCGTCGGGCGCGTCCTCGAGGTCAGGCGGCACCCGAACGCCGACACGCTGTGGCTGACGCGCGTGGACGTCGGCGAGGCCGGGGGCGAGCTCGCGATCGTGTGCGGCGCCGACAACCTCGAGGCCGGCCAGCTCGTGCCGGCGGCGCTCGTCGGCGCGGTGCTGCCCGGCGATCGCCGCATCGAGCGCACGAAGATCCGCGGTGAGGTGAGCCACGGGATGCTGTGCAGCGCCTCCGAGCTCGGCCTCGGGTCCGATGCGGACGGCATCCACATCCTCGGCCACGATGCCGAGTACGCGCTCGGCACGCCACTGGCGGACCTCGTCGGCGAGACGGTGCTCGACGTCGACGTCAAGCCGAACCGGGGCGACGCGCTGAGCATGGTCGGGCTGGCGCGCGAGATCGCCGCCTTCACCGGGATGCCGTTGCGGCTCCCGGACGCCACCGTCGTCGAGACCGATGACGACGCCGCGGCCCACGTCAGCGTCCGCATCGAGGAGCCGGAGCTCAACCCGCGCTTCGCGGCGCGCTGGTTCGACGGCGTCGCCAACGGCCCGTCGCCGGAGTGGATGCAGCGCCGGCTGATCGCGGCCGGCATGCGGCCGATCAGCGCGGTCGTGGACGTCACGAACTACGTCATGCACGAGCTCGGGCAGCCGATGCACGCCTACGACGCCGATGCGGTCCCGGGCGGCGAGATCGTCGTGCGGCGCGGTCGGCCGGGGGAGCGGCTGCTGACGATCGACCACCTCGAACGTGAGCTGGACGAGCGGATGCTCGTGATCGCGGACCGCGAGCGGGCGATCGGCCTGGCGGGGATCATGGGCGGCGCGTCGACGGAGGTCGGGGAGGGGACGACGCGGGTGATCCTCGAGTCGGCGATCTTCCACGGCCCGACGATCCGCAACGCCGCCCGGCGCCTCGGCCTGCGCTCGGAGGCGAGCATGCGTCACGAGAAGGGGATCGGGCACGACCTGCCGCGCTTCGCCGCCGATCGCGCGGCCAAGCTGATCGCCGAGATCACCGGCGCGCGCGTCGGGCGCGGCATCGTCGACAACGACCCGCAGCCGAAGCTGCGTCACCGGGTGGCGGTTGAGGTGCCGCGGATGCGCCGCCTGCTCGGGATCGAGCTCGACGCGGCGCGGGTCCGCCAGCTCCTCGAGCCGCTCGAGTTCACGGTCGACGGAGACGGGGACGAGGTCACCGTCGAGGTGCCGTCGCATCGGCTCGACGTCGTCGTGGCGGCGGACGTGGCCGAGGAGATCGCGCGTGCCCACGGCTACGAGCAGATCGCCGGGCGGCTGCCGCAGGCGGCGCTGCCGCCGTTCCGTCCCGACCCGAGCGAGCCGCGCAGCGTCGTTCGGCGAATCCTGGCGGGGCTCGGGCTCGAGGAGGTGATCGGGCACGCGCTCATCGGCCCGGAGGACCTCCAGCGCGCCGGCCTCGACCCGTCGCACCCCGAGCTGGTGCGGCTCTTCAACCCGTTGAGCCCGCAGCATTCGATCCTGCGGCCCTCGATGGCGCCCTCGATGCTCGGCAGCCTGGCCGAGAACGCGCGGCGTCGCCGGACCGACGCGTGGCTCTTCGACCTGGGCAAGGTATACCACCACCCCGCCCAGCCGTCGCCGCGCGACCGCGCCTCGGAGACGGCGGGCACGGGCCGATACGAGTCGTGGGAGCTGGGCATCGCGGTGTCGGGGAGCGCCGCCCCCGCGCCGCTCGGCGGGGAGCCGCTGGTCGCGGACGTGGCCACGATCAAGGGCATCGTCGACGCGCTGCACGACGGGCTCGGCGCGCCACGGCCTGGGTACACCGCGGAGCCCGCCGGCCAGCATCATCCCCACCGTCACCCGGGACGCACGGCACTGCTCACCGATGCCGCGGGCCGCCCGTACGGGTCGCTCGGCGAGGTCCACCCGCGGGTCGTCGAGGCGTGGGGCCTGGCGGGGCGTCCGGTCGACGCCGCGATCGACCTCGGCCGGCTGCTGGCGTTGAGCCCCGACGTCGTCCGCGCCGTGCCCGTGCCGGCGACTCAGCCGGTCGATCGCGACCTGGCCGTCGTCGTCGGCGACGAGACGCCGGTGGGGGAGGTGCTGCGCATCGCGCGCAGCTCGGCCGGACCGCGGCTCGTGACGGTTCGCCTCTTCGACGTCTACCGCGGCGAGCAGATCGGTCCCGGTCGCGTCAGCTACGCGCTGGCATTTCGCTTCCAGCCGCTGGAGGCCGGTGACGAGGCGGAGATCGATCGGGCGCTGAACAAGGTTCGCGGGTCGCTCCGGCACCATCTCGCGGCGGAGATCCGCTAGGAATATCGGGTCTGCTACCCTTGCGCCCGCCCGAGGCCGCCCGGTCCTCGGCAGAAGCGCGGAGGGCCGTGGCGTGGACGTGTTCCAGAGCCTGAGCTGGGTCGACCTGGCGATCATCCTGGTGCTGGCCGTCGGCGTCTTCGCGGGCTTCACACAGGGAACGATGGTCTACCTGCTGAACTCGCTGGCGCTGCTCGTCGCCTTCGTCGTCGCCGCGCAGCTGAAGGGACCGATCCACGACCTGCTCGGCTTCTGGACCGCGTTCTCGCCCGAGGGACGCGAGCTGATCCTGTTCATGCTTCTGTTCGTCGGCCTGAGCGTGACGGCCTGGCTGATCATCTTCGCCGCGTACCGGCGCACCCGGCTGCCGGTTGCCAAGCAGATCGACGAGATCGGCGGCGCGATCCTCGGCCTGCTGTACGTGGCACTCTTCATCAGCCTCCACCTCGTCGTGTTCGACAGCTACTTCCTCGACGGCGGCGAAGCCGGCGGCTGGCTGGGCGCGTACTACGACGAGCTCGACAGCTCACTGATCATCGGGTTCTTCCGCGAGACCATCATCCCGTTGGCGGGCTTCCTGATGCGCCCCTTCGTCCCGGACGAGATCGCCGTCCTCCTCTCGTGACCGGAGCGACGGCGGGCAACGCGGCCGCCGGTCAGACGGCCTGGTTCGACCGACCCGCGGCCAGTCTCGCGCTCGATCTGCTCGGCAGCCGGCTCATCCACGACGCGCCGGAGGGGAGCGTCGGCGGCCGGATCGTGGAGGTGGAGGCCTACCGTGGGCCGGAGGACCTCGCCGCCCATTCCGCGCGTGGCCGCACCCCGCGCAACGCGGTGATGTTCGGCCCGCCCGGCCATCTCTACGTGTACCTGATCTACGGGCTGCACCACTGCCTGAACGTCGTCGCGGGGCCGGGCGGCAAGCCCGAGGCGGTGCTCATCCGCGCCCTCGACCTCGACGAGGGCCTGGATCTTGCGCGCCGCCGCCGCGGACCCACTGTCGCGGACCGGCGGCTGGCCTCGGGACCCGGCAACGCCGGGCGCGCGCTCGGCGTCGACCGCGGCCTGAACGGCGTGAGCCTCCTGGACGGGCCGGTCCGGGTCGAGCCCCGCTCGGGGCAGCGGCCGCGGGTCAGCCGTGGCCCGCGCATCGGCGTCGCCTACGCCGGCGCCTGGGCCTCGCGACCGCTGCGCTTCTGGATCACCGATGACCCGCACGTCTCCCGCCGCTGACGCCGCGGTCGGCTCCGCGGCCGATGCGGGCACGCTGCGCGCGCTCGAGTTCGGTGCGATCGTCGAGCAGCTGGCCGCCCACACCTCTTTCGAGCCGGCTCGCGAGCTCGCGGAGGCGGCGCTGCCGGTGGCCGATGCGACCCACGTCGGGCTCCTCCAGGACCAGACCGATGAGGCCGATCGGCTCCTCGGTGACCAGGCGCAGGCGAGCATCGGCGGCGCGCGCGACATTCGTGCCGCGCTCGAGCGCGCCGGACGCGGCGGCCGGCTGACGCCCGCCGAGCTGCTCGAAGTCGGCGAGACGCTCGAGGCCACCGGGAGGTTCGCGGCGCGGCTGAAGGCCTGGCGCGGGCCACACCTGTCGGAGATACGCGACCTGCTCGACCCGGCTCCGGAGCTCGCCGCGCGGATCACCCGCAGCATCGACGAGGGCGGCGAGATCCTCGACACCGCCTCGTCGGAGCTGGCCGCCATACGCAAGCGACTTCGAACGGCCCAGGACCGCGTGCGCGAGCGCCTGAACTCGATGCTGCGCTCGTCGGCGATGGCCGGGGTCATCGGCGAGGCGATCGTCACGATGCGCGCCGGCCGCTACGTCATCCCGATCCGGGCCGAGGCGAAGGGCAAGGTCAAGGGCATCGTCCACGACCAGAGCGCGTCGGGCGCGACGCTCTTCGTCGAGCCGCTCACCGTCGTCGAGCTCAACAACAAGTGGACCGAGGCGACGCTGGCCGCCGAGCGCGAGGAGGAGCGCATCCTCGACGAGCTGTCGCGGCTCGTGGAGGACCGCGCGCACACGCTCCGCGAGAGCCTGGCAGCCCTCGCCCGCGCCGACCTGTGGCTGGCGCGGGCCCGCCTCGGTGCCGCGATGGACGGTGTCCGCCCGACGATCGTCGAGGATGCGGCCGAGCTGCTCTCCGCGCGCCATCCGCTTCTGGGCGACAACGCCGTGCCCATCGACCTCCGGCTGGGCGACCGCTTCGGGTATCGCGCGCTGGTCGTCACTGGCCCGAACACCGGCGGCAAGACCGTGTCGCTGAAGACGCTCGGCCTCCTGTCGCTCATGCACCAGGCCGGACTGCGCGTCCCAGCCGCCGACGGTGCGCGGCTGCCGGCGTTCCGGCGGGTCATGGCCGACATCGGCGACGAGCAGAGCATCGCCCAGTCGCTGTCGACCTTTTCGAGCCACCTGCGCAACGTCGTGCGCTTCGTCGCCGATGCAGGTCCCGCCACGCTCGTCCTGCTCGACGAGGTCGGCGCCGGGACCGATCCCGCGGAGGGCTCCGCCCTGGCGATGGCCATCCTGGCCCGCCTCCTCGACGCCGGCGCGATGGTCGCCGCCACCACTCACTACGCCGAGCTGAAGACGTTCGCCACGGAGCACCCCGGCGTCAGCAACGCGGCGGTCGAGTTCGACGTGACCACGCTGCGCCCGACGTACCGCCTGACGATCGGCTTGCCCGGCAAGAGCCAGGCGTTCGCCATTGCCGAACGCCTTGGGCTGCCCAAGCCGATCCTGGCTGACGCCCGCGATCGCATCTCGGCCGAGCACGCCTCG
Source organism: uncultured Chloroflexia bacterium (assembly GCA_963840145.1). Lineage (GTDB taxonomy): Bacteria > Chloroflexota > Limnocylindria > QHBO01 > QHBO01 > JACDBZ01. Next base: position 143,714 of record CAWIXR010000004.1, on the reverse strand, counting down.
ATGGAGGAGACGCTGGCCGCGATCGCGGCGGCCGAGCAGGCGCAGGTGGCGGCGCTCGAGTCGGCGCAGGCCGAGCGCGCATCGGCGGCCGACGAGCGCGAGCTCGCCCGCAGCGGCGTGGCCCAGGCCCGTCGGGAGGCGGCGAAGCTGCTCGCCGACGCGCGGCGCTCCGCCGACGAGCTCGTTGCCCGCGCCGAGCGCGAGGTCGCCGACCTGCGCCGCGAGATGACCCGTCAGCGCAACCTCGCCACCAGCAAGCGCGGTGCGAGCGGGGCGGCCGCCTTCGACGAGCTCACCCGCCAAGCCACACGAGCGCGCACGGAGACGGTCGTCGACGTTCCGGAGCTCGTCGTCGAGGAGGAGGCCGGTCCACAGCCGCGCGTCGGGCTGTTCGGCCGGTCCCGGACGCTCGGCAGCACCGGGCGGATCGTCGAGATCAGCGGCCGGACCGGCCGGGTGACCCTGGAGACCGATGGCGCGCGCCTCGTGGTGCCGGCGGACGACGTCGAGGTCGTGCCGGAGCCGATCAGCGGGCCGGCACCACGCGACCTCGAGGCGGAGGAGATGCGCCGTCGCGCCGCCCAGCGCGTCTCAACCCGGCTCGACCTTCACGGCGAGCGCGTCGAGGCCGCCCTCGAGCGCCTCACCGCCCATCTCGACGACGCGCTGCTCGCCGGGCTCGACGAGGTCGTGATCGTCCACGGCATCGGCACCGGCGCACTGCGGCGAGCGGTGCGCGAGGCGCTGGCCGAGCATCCGCGCGTGCGATCGGTGCGTACTGGTCGCAAGGACGAGGGCGGCGACGGGGCGACGGTCGCGGAGCTCTAGGGCGCCGGCGTCGGCGTTGGGCTCGGCTCCGGGGTCACCGTCGGCTCGGGCGTGAGGCTCGGCTGCGGAGTCGGCGTCGGGGTGGGGGACGGCGAGGGCGTCGGAGACGGGGTCGGCGTCGAGGTCGGGAACTCGCCGGGCGTGCACTCGGCGGCCGGCGCCAGCTCCGCATCGAGCGGTCCGGGGAAGGGCACGCGCAGCGTGCTGTTGAGCTCATCCTCGCGGTCGTTCCAGAAGTCGAGCCAGTCGTGGTTCGCCTCGTCCCAGGCGGGGTGATGCTCCTCCCAGCCCTCGAAGTCGAGGAAGACCTGGAGGTCCGGCTCCGGCGGGGGTGGCGAGGAGTCCGGATCGGGCGATGCCGCGGGCGGGATCGACTCGAAGTCGCCGCAGCCCTCGCGCCAGATCTTGCCCGACTCGGCCTCGATCGCCAGCTCACGGTGGGTCGTATCGGTCTGGCTCGGCTGGGTGTCCGCGCGCACGAGCTCGGTCACCGTCGTGGTCGTGAACTCGCCGGGCAGCAGGCCGCTCATCGCGTCGATCGTGATCTCGGCCACGCCATCGGGCCGGGCGAAGTCGTAGACGGGCAGCTCGTTGAGGGCGGCGACCTCGGCCATGTAGTCGTGCCAGATGAAGGTCGGGCCGTCGGCCGCGAAAACGTCCTGGATCGCGCTGAAGTCGCTGTTGCCGACCCACACGCCAGTGACGATGGCCCCGTTCGGATCCTCGGGGTCGTCCGGGTTGCCGGCGAGGTAGCCGTAGGCCTGGAGGTCCTTGAAGTCGTTGGTCGTGCCCGTCTTCAGCGTCGCCGGACGCCGTCCGCCATCGGTCTGGAGCTGGAAGCGCGGGCCCCACAGCGGGTTCGTGGCCGGATCGGTGTTGTCGGCCAGGATGTCGGTGACGAGATGCGCCGATGCCGGGGTCAGGACCTGCTCGCCGTCGCCGGCATCGGTGGCGTGGTCGTAGATGACGTTGCCGTCGGAGTCCTCGATCCGCTCGATCAGGTACGGCTCCATCAGGACGCCGTCGTTGGCGATCGCGCCGTACGCGCCGGCCAGGTCGATCTGGTGGATGCCGAGCGTGCCGAGTGTGAGCGACGGGACCGCGTGCTCGCCGTTGTGGGCAGGGTCGAACTCCAGCCCCATGGCCTGGGCCATCTCGACCACGCGCTCGGAGCCGATCAGCTGCTGCGCCTTCGTGACGGGGATGTTCAGCGAGTACTTGAGGGCGTCGCGCACGCGGACCGGGCCGCGCTCGCGACCGTCCGCGTTCGGCGGGTTGAAGCCCTCGGCGATATCGGTCCGGACATCCATGAACATAGAGGCCGGGCTGATCACGCGGTCCTCGAAGCCGGTGGCGTAGGTGATCGGCTTGAAGGCGGAGCCCGACTGGCGGTAGGCCTGGCCGATGACGTCGAAGTTCGGCTGGTGCTCCGGCGTCGCCTCGCCGTAGAAGTTGGCGCTGCCGACGTAGGCCAGCACGGCCCCGGTGCGGTAGTTGACCGTCACGATCGCGTCGTTGTTGATGTTGCGGCCCTGGAGCTGCTGGATCCAGGCCAGCGCCGTCTCGCCGTACTTCTCGATCAGCTCCTCATCGGTCAGGCGGTCCATGTCGTAGGCGACCATCGCCCACTTCTCCGCGATGACCTGGTAGCCCTCGTAGTTCAGCGTGGTGTGGATGCGCAGGCCACCGGTGTCGAGCAGATCCTCGCCCTCGAGGAGGTCGCGGGCTTCGCGGCGGACGGCGTAGACGAAATGCGGTGCCAGGTAGGCATTGTCGCTTGGGGGAGCGAGGTTGATCTCCTCGGCGATGGCCTCGTCGTACTGCTCCTGGCTGATGAAGTCCGACTCGAGCATCTGCGCGAGCACGAAGTCGCGCACCACGATCGCCTGCGCCGTGGGCGGCACGACGTAGCGGGCATTCGTCCCCGTGCCCACCTGGACGGCCTCGGTGGATGGGTCGAGGCGTGAAGGCGCGCGCACCAGCCCTGCCAGCATCGCCGCCTCGCCGACCGTCAGCTGGTTCTCGGGCGCGTCGGACGTCAGGTCCTTGCCGAAGTACGCGTTGGCGGCGGCCCAGATCCCGTACGCCTGGTTCCCGTAGTAGGACTGGTTCATGTACTCCTGCAGAATGAGCTCCTTGCCCTCGGTGCCGGTGTAACGCCCGTCGAGCCGCAGGGCCAGGATTGCCTCCTTGATCTTGCGCTCGACCTGGCGGTTGGGATCGGCGAGGAGCTCGGCATCGAAGAGGCGCATGCGCACGAGCTGCTGGCAGATCGTCGACGCACCCGAGACCGTCTCGCCGGCCTGGAAGTTCTGGAGGAAGGCGCGGACGATGCTGCGGAAGTCGATGCACGGGTTGTTCCAGAAGCTCTGGTCCTCGGCCGCCACCTGGGCGTCACGCATGACCTGCGGGATGTCCTCGAACGCGATCTCGCGGCGGTCCTCGACGGCGAAGGAGGCGAGCTCGGTGCCGTCGGCGGAGAGCACGGTCGAGCCCTGAGCGAGGTCGAAGTCCTCGATCTGCTCGACGGGGGGCAGGCCGGTCGTGTACGACGCGTACGCGCTGAGGATGCCGATGAACAGCGCAAGCGCGGCAAGGCCGAAGACGATCAGGATGATGCGCGGCGCCGCGGTCGACCCGGGACGGCGGCGCGGGTCGGATCCCCTGGCCCCCCTGCGCGGTGCGGGTCCACGGCCCGGCGGCGGTGGTCGTCGGGTCATTCGCGCGGCAGGGTAGCACGGAACCCCGCGTGGGGCCGTGCGCTGCCTGGGATCCTCTGCACCGACCCGTGACGCTACTCGCGGCGCGACCGTTACCGGCGCTCCAGCGGCCGATACTCCTGGGTGACTGGTATCCCCGCCGGAGCCCCGCATCGGCCCGACCGTTCCTATACTCGTGCCGATGGTGACGAACGAGTCCCGAACCGCGGTCCTCGACGATCTGGAGTGGCGGCGCATGATCGCCGACCACACCGACCTCGACGCGCTCCGCGGCGCCATGGCCGCCGCCCCCGTCGCCTACTACGGCGGCTTCGACCCGACCGCGCCGAGCCTGCACTTCGGCAACCTCGTCCTGCTGGTAACGATGCGCCGGCTCCAGCTTGCCGGACACCGACCGGTCGGCCTCGTTGGCGGCGCTACGGGCCTGGTCGGCGACCCCAGTGGCCGATCGGCCGAACGCCAGCTCCACGAGCGCGACGTCATCGGTGGCTGGGTCGAGCGGATCCGCTCGCAGATCGAGCGCTACCTGTCGTTCGAGGGCGAGAACGCCGCGATCGTCGTCAACAACCTGGAGTGGACTGCCGAGCTGAGCGCGATCGACTGGCTGCGCGACGTCGGCAAGCACTTCAGCGTCAACCGCATGCTGGCCAAGGAGGCGGTCGCGGCGCGGCTCGAGGCCGGCGGGATCAGCTACACCGAGTTCAGCTACCAGGTGATGCAGGCGCTGGACTTCCTCGAGCTGTATCGGCGCCATGGCGTGATGCTCCAGCTCGGCGGCAGCGACCAGTGGGGCAACCTGACGGCGGGCGTCGACCTCATCCGCCGCGTCGAGGGTGTCCAGGCTCACGCGCTGGCGACGCCGCTGATCACGCGGCCCGACGGCGAGAAGTTCGGCAAGAGCACCGGCTCGACGCTCTGGCTGGACCCGGCGCTGACGACGCCGTTCGCGTTCTACCAGTGGTTCGTCAACACCGATGACAGCGTCGCCGGCACGTACCTGCGCGTCTTCAGCTTCCGTTCACGCTCGGAGATCGAGGCGCTCGAGGCGTCGGTGGTTGAGCGTCCGGATTCGCGCGAGGCACAGCGCGCGCTGGCACTGGAGGTGACCGAGCTCGTGCACGGGACCGATGCGGCCGCTGGCGCGGCCGAGGCCAGCCGCGCGCTCTTCGGCGACGGCGACCTGGGTTCGCTCGATCCGGCCACACTCGAAGCGGCATTCGCCGATCTGCCGCGCGCCGACATTGGTGCCGCGAATGGCATCCCGTCGGTGCTCGACCTGCTCGTCGCCTCCGGTCTGTCGGAGAGCCGGGGCCAGGCGCGGCGGACGCTCGGCGAGGGCGGGGCCTATCTCAACAATCGTCGCGTCACCGACCCGGCGGCGGTGCCGGACCGATCCGACCTGCTGGCCGGCCGCTGGCTGCTCCTGCGCCGCGGCAAGCGGAGTCTGGCGGTCGCCGAGGTGCGTGACTCATGAACGCCGCCTTCGCCACAGGCGCGCTTGCGTCCGCCCTGGCGGCGGCCGGGCTCACGGCGCTCGTCGTCTGGGTCGCGACGCTGCTCACCGGCTCGTCGGACCCGTGGGCGGTCGCGCCGTGGCTGATTCCGGTCGTGGCGCTGGTGATCGGCGCGGCGACGTTCCTCGCGGAGCGCTACCTCCACCAGCGCGAGAGCGCCCGGAAGCGCTCGACCGGGGAGCCCTGGGCGTATCGGGAGTAGGAGAGGAGGCGCCCGCGCGGCGTCGGTGGTCGGCAATTTGCCCGTGGCGGTATCCAACGGACACCGAAGGGCATCTCGATTGCCGGCGGTTATCGCCGGGGGCACAAAGGCGCCATCCGTGAGCCCGGTAACGGGTCTCGATGTCCGTTGGTTATCCCCGCCGGTAACGCCGCGCGCGATGAACCTCAGTGGCCGCCGCGTTCCGAGGAGGCGCCGTGGCCGTTCTTCGAGGCCTCCGCGACGACCTTCTCGGCGATGTTGCTCGGCACCTCGGCGTAGTGGTCGATCTGCCAGCTGAAGCGGCCGCGGCCCTGGGTGATGGATCGCAGCTCGGTGGCGTAGTGGAACATCTCGGCCTGCGGGACCTGCGCCTTGAGGTGCTGAAGCCCATCGGCAGAGTCCATGCCCAGCACGTGGCCGCGCTTGGCGGTGATCTGGCCCATCACGTCGCCCATGTACTCGTCGGGGACGACGATCTCGACCACCAGGATCGGCTCCAGCAGCGCCGGTGAAGCCGCGTCGAAGGCCTTCTTGAGCGCCTGTGAAGCCGCGACCTTGAACGCCATCTCGGAGCTGTCGACGGTGTGGTACGAACCGTCGACGAGCGTGGCCTGGAGGTCGACGACCGGGTAGCCGGCCAGGACGCCCTCGGCCATCGCTTCGCGCAGGCCCTTCTCCACGGCGGGGATGTACTGCTTCGGCACGACGCCGCCGACGATCTTGTCGCCGAACTGGAAGCCGGTGCCCATCTCGGCCGGTGCGAACTCGATCACGACGTGGCCGTACTGCCCGTGGCCGCCGGTCTGGCGCTTGTACTTGTTGTCGATGCGCGCCGCCTGTCGGATCGTCTCGCGGTAGGGGACCCGCGGGGTGGCGGTCTTCACCGATGCGCCGAACTTGCGCTTGAGCCGATCGACGATCACGTCCACGTGGGCGTCGCCCATGGCGGTGAGGATCGTCTGGCCCGTGCCGTCCTCGCGACGGATGCTGATCGCGGGCTCCTCCTCGCTGAGCCGATGCAGTGCCTGGCCGAGCTTGTCGAGGTCGGCCTTCGACTCCGGCTCGATCGCGACCTGCAGCGACGGCGCCGGGAACTCGATTCCGGGCAGCGTGACGGCCTGCGACCGATCGGCGACGAGCGTGTCGCCCGCGGCTGTCGAGGTCAGCTTCGCGACGGCGGCGATGTCCCCGGGACCGACCTTCGCGAGGTTCTCCTGGTCCTTGCCCTGCACCGACAGGAAGGTGCCGACGCGCTCCTCCTGCTTCTTGTCGACGTTGTAGATGTGGCCCTGCCCGGACTGCGTGCCGCTGATCACCCGGAAGTAGGTGAGACGCCCGACGAACGGGTCGGCGGCGGCCTTGAAGACCTGCGCCACGAACGGGCCGTTCGGGTCGGGCTTGATCTCCTTTCCGTCGGCGGTCGCGCGCGTGCCGACCTCCGCAGGCGAGGGGATGTGCTTGACGATCATGTCGATCAGCTCGCGGACGCCGATGTTCTTCGTCGCCGACCCGACGAAGACCGGCACCACCGAGCCCTCGCGGGTGCCCTTGTGCATCGCCGCGCCGATCTCGTCGTCGGTGATCGCCTCCCCCTCGAGGTACTTCATCATCAGCTCGTCCGACGCCTCGGCGGCGGCCTCGACCAGCGCGTCGCGCCGCGAGTGCTCGATGCCCTCCAGCTCCGGCGGGATCGGCACCTCCTTCGGCTGGCCGTTCTCGTAGACGCTGGCGTGCTCCTCGATGACGTCGACGTAGCCGCAGAACGAGTCGGCGGAGCCGATGGGCAGGTAGACCGGCGCGATCTTCGGCCCGAAGCGCGCCTTCAGGGCGTCGAGCGTGGCGTCGTAGTTCGCGTTCTCGCGGTCCATCTTGTTGACGAAGACCATCCGCGGCAGCCCGCGGGCATCGGCAAGCTTCCAGACCTCGTCGGTGCCGACCTCGACGCCGGCGGAGGCGTCGACCACCACGATCACCGCGTCGACGGCGGCAAGCGCCTCGACGACATCGGCCTGGAAGTCGGCGTAGCCCGGCGTGTCGACGATCGTGACCCGCACCCCGTCGTGCTCGAGCGAGCCGATCGCCAGGTTGATGCTCTGGCCACGCCGCTGCTCGTCGGGATCCCAGTCGAGCGCGGTCGTGCCCGCCTCGACGGTCCCCAGACGTGGAATCGCGCCGGCGTCGAAGAGCATCGCCTCGGCGAGGCTCGTCTTGCCGGCGCCACCGTGGGAGATGAGGGCGACGTTCCGGATCATGTCGGGGGTGGTCGGCTTCATCGGTGCTCCTTGCGGGCGATCATGCTCAGCGCCGAGGCCGATGGAGTTCGCCTCAGGCGATCGGTGGCCGATTCAGGGACGGCCATTATAGGAGCGGCCCCGTCGCGATCATCAACGGGCGAGTGCGCCGCGGGCTGCGCGAAGCACGCCGCTTGACAAGACGGAAAGTGCATTCACCTTGTATGGGTGATGGCGCTGGCGAGCGGGGGCGTCAGCCTGACGGGGTTGGAGGGGCGGTTGCCGCGCCGCGACCCGGAGTTGGCCGCAGGAGGAGATGCCCACCGTGCAGTGGAGTTTCGGCGACATCCTGCTGACGATGCTCGCCCTCTTCTTCTGGGCCGCCCTGATCTGGATGTTCATCGGTGCCTTCGCTGACATCTACCGCCGGACCGACCTGTCGGGGGTCGGGAAGGCGGGATGGATCGTCCTGATCGTCATCCTGCCCTTCCTCGGGGTCCTCATTTACGTGATCGCACGTCCCGCATCGGCGGTCATGGACCTGCCGCCCGCTCGGGGCCATGCCGCGCCCGGCCCCAGCCAGCTCTCACCCGCCGATGAGATCGAGAAGGCCAGGCTGTTGCTGACGTCGGGGGCCATCACGCCCGAAGAGTTCGCGACGCTCAAGCAGCAGGCGCTCGCCCGCGCGGCGGGCGGGTAGCGACCACGAGACGATCGAGACCTGGTCATGGCCGAGTCGGTCGACAACCGGCGACCGAGGGGTGCGGCAACCATCAGTCCCCGGTGCACTGAGGGAGCGTCGTGACCGCATCCACACGCGCTGAGCCCGTCGTCCCACGCTGGCTGCAGCGCACCGGCGCGATCAGCTGGCGTCTCCTGGTCATCGCGGGCCTCGCCGCGTTCTCGATCTGGCTCGCCGTCCTTCTGGGGACCGTCACCGTGTCGGTCCTCCTCGCGCTCGTGGTGGCGGCCTCGTTCGCGCCGATGGTGGGCGCTCTCCGTGCCCGCGGATGGTCGTCCACGAAGGCCTCGGCGGCCGCCACGGCGTGCTTCTTCCTCATCGGCGTCGGCGCGCTCCTGATCTTCGTGGTCGGGGTCGTTCCCGACCTGCTCGCCCTTGGCACCGCGATCCGGTCGGGAACCGACGAGCTGCGCGCCCAGCTGGATGCCGCATCGCTGTCGCCGGTTATCGGCGCTCAGGTTCAGCAGATCGCCGACGGCGTGCGTGCCTGGATCGGGTCCGGACTCGAGGCTGTCGTCGGCGCGGTCGCGTCCGTGGTGACGGTCGCCATTCTCGCCCTGTTCCTCACCTTTTTCGTGCTCAACGACGGCGAGCGAGCATGGAACTGGCTGCTCCAGGTCACGACCGAGACGAAGCGGGCGCGGATCGACGCCAGCGGACGCGTTGCGCTCGAGCGCGTGGGCGGGTACCTGCGCGGGACGGCGATCCTGTCCGCGGTCAAGGCGGTCCTCTACGCAGTCTTCCTCTTCGTCCTGGACGTGCCTCACATCTTGCCGCTCGCCGTGCTCGTGCTCCTCGGTGGCTTCATCCCGTACATCGGCCCGCTGCTGGCCATGATCGCCGTGCTGCTCGTCGCGCTCGGCACGGTCGGGCCCCAGACGACGCTCGTGCTCCTCGTCCTGATGCTCCTGGCCAACGGGGTCACCAACAACTTCCTGCGACCGATCGTCTACGGCCGATCCGTGCACCTGCATCCGGCGATCATCATCATCGCCATCCCGGCCGGCGCGGCCGTTGCGGGCATCATCGGCGTCTTCGCCGCCATCCCCGCGACGGCGTTCGCGGTGGCGATCGGCGGGGCCCTGGTCGAGGCGCTCGAGCCCGATACCGGGCCTGACCCGGATCGCGTTGTCGCCGGTTGGATCGACCGCCTCGCACAGTGGAGCTGGCGGCTGCTCGCCGCGATCGGGGTCATCGGGCTCGGCGTCTTCGTCGTCGCCCAGGCTCCGATGGTCGTCGTCCCCGTCGTGCTCGCCCTCGTGGTCGCGGCTTCGGTGCTGCCGATTTCTCGGGCGCTCGCGCGCCGGGGCTGGGGCAGCAGTCGGGCGGCCGCAGCGGCCACCGGTGGCGTCTTTCTGGTGATCGTCGTGCTGGTCGTCCTCGCGGCGGTCCAGCTTGCCGGGCCGGTCTCAGCGGCGATCGAAGCGGCAATCGCCGGCGCGGGTGAGCTCGAGGACGACGCGGGCGGAAGCCTGGCGTGGGTGAGGTCGGTCGCCGACACCTTTGGAGGCAACGTGGTGGAGACGATCGCAACGGTACTCCAGGTGGTCGCCGGCATCGGTGTCGTGCTCCTGCTATCGGCCCTGGTTGCCTTCTATTTCCTGCGCGACGGAGCGCGCGGCTGGGCAACCGTCATTCAGCGCGCGAATCACTGGCGACGCGAGCCGCTCGACCGAGCGGGCCGGGATGCGGTGGGGATCCTCGGGGGCTACATGTTCGGCACAGCGGCGATCTCGGCGGTCGGCGCGGTCTCGCAGCTCGCGATCATGCTGATCCTGGACCTGCCGTTCGCGGTCCCGGTCGCGGTCCTGTCGTTCATCGCCTGCTTCATCCCGTACTACGGCGGCTTCGTCACCACCGGCCTCGCCTTCCTGATCGCGGTCGGCTACGGGACGCCGACGCAGATCGTGATCATGTTCGTGTACACGATCGTGTTCAACCTCGTGCAGGGGAATATTGTCACGCCCCTCGTCTACAACCGCGCGGTGCACCTGCATCCGGCGATCGTGCTCCTCGCCATCCCGGCTGGCGGAGCGGTGGCGGGCATCGCCGGGATGTTCCTGGCCGTGCCGATCCTCGGCGTCATCGCCGCCACCTGGCGGACGGTGATCGAAGTGTTGGGCGACCGCCCGACCTCTCGGCCGATCCCGCCTGCACCCGAGGAGGCCGCGAGGGTCGAGCGGACGATCAATGGGCCGGTTCAGGCCCCTGCCGAGTAGGGCGCGGGACGGGTTCGCGGCGACAACGCCCTCAGCGGTCGCCGTTTTCGAGCGCCTGGCGGAGTGCCGCCAGCTCCGACCTGATGCTGGCCAGCTCATCCGACACCGTCGCGCCGGCCGACGCCGGGTACGCGGCCGGCTGGCTCGGCTCGGGCTGCGGCACCAGGACGCTGGCCAGGATGCTGGCGAGGGAGCCGATGATCCCGACGCCGGCGAACATCACGATGACCGCGACCGTGCGCCCCATGGCAGTCACCGGATAGGAGTCTCCGTACCCGACGGTCGTGATCGTGACGAAGGCCCACCACAGTGCATCGCCCCCGGTCGTGATATTCGAATCCGGCGATCCGCTCTCGACCTGCGTCATCAGGACGCTCGACACCACCAGCACCAGGAAGGCCGAGAAGACCGTGACGAACAGCGCGTACTCGCCACGGTTCGTCACCACGTCCCGGATGAGCGCCCTGCGGTTGTCGCCGCCGAGGACGCGCGTGAGCCGCGCCAGGCGGCTGATGCGCGCCAGGCGGAAGAGGCCGGCCGCGGGGAAGAAGCCGAGGCTCGGAATCGAGCCGAGGAGGTCGAGCCAGCCCCGGCGAGTGATGAGGTAGTCCCGCCTCGGACGCGTCGTGGCCAGGTTCACGCCGAAGTCGATAAGGAAGATGACGCAGATCAGGTTGTCGTAGAAGCGCAGGACGTCGAGGGTGGCGTCGCTCAGGGGTAGGAGCAGCAACCCCATGATGACCAGCGAGAGCACGGTCAGCACGAGGATGAAGATGCTGTACGAGTGACGCTCGTTTCCGCTCTCGTTCATCGGTTCCATCGGCGCCGATGCCTGGTCAGTCGTCGCCATCGCGTTGAGCCTCCTCAGCCGGCCTGGGCCTCCCGACATGCGTCGAGGGCCCCGCCGCGATCGGCGAGGCCCTCCTGTGGAACGTCGGCTGGGCTACTCGCAGCCGACGCCATCCCGCATCTGCTCGTGCGCGGCCTGCACCTCACCGGCCGCCTCCTGAATTGGGACGAGCGCTTCCGCGACCGGGACATCGGTCGAGAAGTCATCGACGGCAGTCGAGACCTCCTGCCAGGCCGCGTCGAGCGCCGCATCATCGGCCTCCGGGATATCGGCGGCGGCGGCCCGCACGTCAGCCAAAGCTTCCTGGGCGTCGTCTCGTGCCGCCTGGACGTCCTCGACGGAGGCCGTTGCGGGATCGAGATCCTGGAACGCGGTGAGGGAGGTGCTGAACGCGGCGAGGCTGTCGCACAGCGCCGTTTCCGCATCAGCCTGGTCGGTGGGCGCGGATTCCATGCATGCGGCGAGTGCGAGCGCCGCGATCGTCGCGAGTCCGATGGTCGCGGCTCGGCGTGAGAGCAGGGTCATCGTCGGTCTCCTGATACTCGGTGTGTTCGCTGTCAACCCACCTTCCTGCGAGCCTGCATGCGACACATCGCCCCGTTCGGATGAAACCGGAGCACGCTCGCTGGGCGAGTTTGGGGTAGCCTTCGGGCTTCCGCCGCATCGGTCGTCACCGGGCCATGAACCCGAGACAGGCGCATGATCGACCTCCAGGCTCGCCCGCGTTCCCGGCCCGCTCGTCAACCCGGGCTTGACGGTCGCCGTCACCTCGCGTATTCCCTAGGCGTGCCGACGTGGAACAGCGGTTTGGATCGCGGCGGATGACCGCCAAGACGAGGAGAGCTGGCAGGCCCGTGACCGGCGAGCGCCGGCTGGCCAGCGGCTTTCCCGTTCTGGAGACGAAACTCGTGCCGCCGCCCTCGCGTACGGGCCTTCTCCGGCGCGACGCGCTGGTCGCACGTCTCGTGACGAACAGCGAGGTCCCGGTCGTGGCGATGCTCGCCCCGGCCGGCTACGGCAAGTCGACTGTACTGGCGCAGTGGGCGGAGAGCGACCCGCGTCTGTTCGCGTGGGTTTCGATCGACGAGCGCGACAACGATCCGGCGGTGCTCCTCTCCTACATCGCGTTCGCCCTCGGCGGAGCCTCGTCGCTCGGCCCCGACGTGGCCGAGGCCCTTGCGTCACCAGGACCGTCGGTCTGGTCGGCAGCGGTCCCGCGCCTCGGCGCCGCGCTGGCGGCGCACCCGCGGTCGTTCGTCCTGGTCCTCGACGATGTCGACCGTCTCACCGAGGCGGACCCGGCGGATGCCCTCGTGGCCCTCGCGAGCCATCTCCCAGGGGGTTCGCAGATCGTCCTTGCCGGTCGAACCGCGGGTCGACTCCCGATTCCCCGCATTCTCGCGGGCGGCCGCGGGACGCTGATCGATGCCCGCGACCTCAGGCTCGACGACGGTGAGGCGGCATCCCTGCTCCTCGCAGCCGGCGTCGATCTGCCGGCTGACGAGATCGGTTCGATCAACGAGAGCGTCGAGGGATGGCCGGCCGGCCTCTACCTCACGGCGCTCTCCATCCGGTCGAGAACTTCCGACGGCGATGGTCGGGCCGCCGCCAAGCCGTTGACGGGTGGGCTCGTCGCCGACTACATCCGCTCGGAGATCCTCGGCAGCCTCACCGAGGACGATCTCGCATTCATGCTCGACGCGTCAGCCCTCGAGCGCCTCAGTGGCCCCCTGTGCGACGAGGTCATGGAGCGCGCCGACTCGGGTTCCCGCCTGAACGACCTGGCGCACTCCAACCTCTTCATCATCCCGCTCGACGACGCACAGGAGTGGTACCGATACCACCACCTCCTGCGTGAGCACCTCCTGGCCGAGCTCCGCGGGCGGGGCCAGGCGCGAGTCCAGGCGCTCCACACTCGCGCCGCGGCGTGGCACGGATCGCGCGCGGACGATGAGACGGCACTCGAGTACGCGATACTGGCCGGCGACATCGACCTCGCCGCGCGGCTGCTGCCACAGCTGGCGCAGCGTGCGTACAACTCGGGCCGAGTCGGGAGCCTCCGTCGCTGGTTCGAGGAGATCGACCAGGGCGGCACGCCGCAGAAGCACGTTGACCTGGCCGTCGTCGGTGCGATCCTTTTCTCGCTGCTCGATGACGTGGCCCGGGCCGAACGCTGGGCCGGATACGTCCACGGAACCACGCTCGATGGCGCTCCGGATCAGACGGCCATGCTCAGGTTCGGCCGCGCCTTTCTGTGCCGCGGCGGCGTGGATGGGATGCGGGAGGACGCCAGCGCAGCGCTCGCCACCTTCGCGGCGGACAACCAGTGGCGCCCCCTCGTCCTCCTGACCCTGGGCGTCGCCGAGCACGCGTCCGTCGGTGCCGCGCGAGCAGACGCAACACTCGAGGAGGCCGTGCGCATCGCGCGCGGGGCCGGGATCGCACAGGGGACGGCGGCCGCCGCGCTGTGCTATCGCGCGGTGCTGGCCATCGCCCGTGGCGACCGGGATGCGGCCGCCGCCCTCGCGGTCGAAGCCCGCGCGGAGGTGGAGGCCGGCGGTGGCAGCGAGCAGGTCCCGGGAGCCCTGGTCGACGGTGTCGAGGCTCGCCTGGCGATCCACCGCGGTGACCTGGATGCGGCCCGGGCATGCCTCGCCCACGCGCAACGGCTTCGACCGCTCCTCACGCGCGCGCTGCCATGGGTCGCGATTCGTGTGCGCCTGGACCTGGCGCACGCCCATCTTGCCCTGGCCGATGCCCCCGGCGCGCGAACCCTCCTCGCTGAGGTGCGGGACATCCTGGTCCGTCGGCCAAACATGGGGGCACTGGCCGACGAGGCAGCCGTGATCCAGCGCCAGGTCGACACGATGCGCGGCGACTTCCTCGGCGCGTCGACGCTGACGACGGCCGAGCTCCGGCTCCTCCCGCTGCTCACGACCCACCTCTCGTTCCGGGAGATCGGCGAGCAGCTCTTCGTGTCCCACAACACGGTGAAGACGCAGGCGATCTCGATCTACCGGAAGCTCGACGCGACCTCGCGGAGCGAAGCGATCGAGCGCGCCGTCCAGGTCGGCCTCATCGACTCGGCCGCTCCGGCGCACCGTTTCACCCACTCGGGATGATGTGGCAGGCGCCCGGGCGGCGTCGAATCGAATTCGCGCTAGGGCCAACCACCATGACGTCTCGACGGGATTCACTCCGGAGACTGTCGCTGCACGACCAGGGCTATCTCAATGGCGTGCTTTCAACAGCCTCTGGCGGAAACGAACACGGACAGCTCGACCCGCGCGCGTGCAGCCTCGGCCGGATGGCGGCGCTCTTCGCGCTCGACGCTCCCGATAGCTCGTACGGCTGGGCGACGTCGGTCGCACTGGCGTCCGGAGTGACCTCCGACGAGCTGGTCGCGCTGCTCATCTCCCTGGCGCCGGTGATCGGGTCGGCGCGTGTCGTCTCGGCCGCACCGAAGCTCGGGATGGCGCTCGGGTATGACGTCGAGGCCGACATCGAAGGACTCGATGCCGGCCTCGGGGTGGGTTGAACGTCCGTTCAGACGACCGGTCAGCTCGGTGAGCCGTAACCCGGCACCCGACCGCGTCCGCCGAGCGCGCCACCGGCATACGAGGCGACGTCGGCGGCCACCGCCAGGCCGATCCACAGCCAGTCGAGGCCCTCGATGCCGAATGGGCTGACGAGGACGTACATCAACGTCGTCCACGGCAGGAAGAGGAAGCCCAGCAGGGGGAGGAAGAACGTGTCGAAGGTCGCCGACCATCGCACCGGCTCCACCAGCCACCAGAACAGGATCGCGACCCTGGGGCCGAAGAGGAGAAGGCTCAGGAATAGACACATCGCAGCACACCTCAGAGTCACGCCCGGTCATTGAAGGGCCGTGGCGCCGGGCGCGGCCATCGTGCGGCTCCTGTAGTCCGGCTGGCATCACCCGCAGCGGATGAAACGCCTCTGCCGCAAGTCGTGGATGCTCTCGGCATGGCATCGGCGACCACGGACGCGGCGAGCGAGCCGAGCGGCGGCCCACCGGCGCGGGACATGCGCTGGATCCCGGGCGGCACCTTCCGCATGGGATCCGAGGATTTCTACCCCGAAGAGCGCCCGGTCCACGAGGTGACGGTGGATGGCTTCTGGATGGACGAGCACCAGGTCACCGTCAACGAGTTCCGCCGTTTCGTGAAGGCCAGCGGCCACGTCACGGTCGCCGAGCGCCCGCTGAACCCACGCGACTATCCCGATGCCGATCCGGACCTCCTGTTGCCGGGTGCGCTGGTCTTCCACCCGACCCGCGGGCCGGTCGACCTCGACGACTATCGCAACTGGTGGTCATACGTGCCCGGCGCCAGCTGGCTGCACCCCGAGGGACCAGGCAGCGACACGAACGGTCGCGACCGTCATCCGGTGACGCACGTCGCCTGGGAGGACGTCGAGGCCTACGCGAGCTGGGCCGGCAAGGACCTGCCGTCCGAGGCGGAGTGGGAGTACGCCGCACGCGGCGGGCTGGACGGCAAGGTCTTCACCTGGGGCGATGACTTCAAGCCCGGCGGCCGGTCGATGGCCAACACCTGGCAGGGTGAGTTTCCCTGGCAGAACCTGCTCGAGGACCGATACGAGCGCACGGCACCGGTGAAGTCCTTCCCGGCCAACGGCTACGGCCTGTACGACATGGCCGGCAACGTGTGGGAGTGGACGACCGACTTTTACACGCCGCGACACAGCGCCGACATGAGCCACGCGTGCTGCGGGCCTCCGGCGAACCCGCGCGTCACGTCGCCGGAGCAGAGCTACAACGTCGGGCAGCCCGGCGAGCAGTTCCCGCGGCGTGTGGTCAAGGGCGGCTCGCACCTCTGCGCGCCGAACTACTGCCTCCGCTATCGGCCGGCGGCCCGCCAGGCGCAGTCGATCGAGACCTCCATGGGCCACCTCGGCTTCCGCTGCATCGTGCGACCGACGTGACCGACCCGCCGGAGGAACCGCGGCCGGTCGCGGCCGCAAGGCGGCGCCCTCCGTCAATCTCACCCGATCGGGATGATGCTGCCCGGAGTGGCCACCCATAGCCTCCTGATACGGGCCCGGGGACCGAGTCGACGGACCCGACAACAGCGATCCATCGCCCACAGGAAATCGGGCCCGCGCCCGGTCGAGGAGGAGCCAAGCATGGCCATCGGACCTATCGAGCTGCTGGTTGTGAAGTTTCCCGGCAACCAGTTCAAGGGTGAGATTGCCCCAGCCCTCAAGGAGCTCGTCGAGGCCGGGACGATTCGCATCATCGACCTCATCTTCGCCATCAAGGACGAGGAGGGGACCCTCGCCGTTCTCGAGCTGAACGCCCTTGGTGACGAGACGCTCGCCATCTTCGAGCCGGAACCATCGGAGCTGAGCGGATCACTGACCGAGGACGACGCCCGATCGCTCAGCGGCGGACTCGAGAACAACTCGTCAGCCGCGATCCTCCTGTTCGAAAACACGTGGGCGACGAAGTTCGTGGAAGCCATGCGCAACGCGAACGGCGAGCTGGTGATGATCGAGCGCGTCCCGCGCGCGGTGATCGACGAGCTGATCGCCGAGGTCGCGGCAGCAAAGCAAGTTGGAACGCCGGCATAGCGGCAGCCAGCCGAGAGGAGAGCATCGAAGATGAGACGCCGTCGAGGTGGATTGGTCAGAGGAGTGGCGCGCACCGCCGTCGTGGTGGGCACCGCGTCCGCGGTTGCCGGTGGTGTCCAGCACCATCAGCAGCAGAAGTACGCCGCGCAGGACGCGGAGGCCCAGGCCGCGTACCAGCAGGAGGCCGATGCCGCTGCGTACCAGCAGCAGATGGCCTCGATGCAGGCCCAGCAGGCCGCCGCAGCCACGGCGGCAGCAGCAGCGCCGCCCGGCACCCCTGACCTGACTGCCCAGCTCATGCAGCTCGGGCAGCTCAAGCAGCAGGGCGTCCTCACCGAGGATGAGTTCCAGGCTGCGAAGGCCAAGCTGCTCAGCGCCTGAGCGTACGGGAGGCGGCATGGTCCGCCTCCCGGTCACCGGGAAATCGTTGTCCGTCCGCGCGCCGTGATGGCGCTGCGTTGAGTGTGGCTGGGCGCGGGTTACCCGATCAGCCGACGAACGAAGGAGCTGACCCGTGGATGATCCCGTGAAGCGGGATGTCCTTCCGATTCCCGACCCGCAGTACGTCGGCGTTACCACCTACGACGCCAAGGACCCCGACACGACGTTCCCACCGATCACGCCCCTGCGGCCGCCGGATGGCGCGCCGAACGTGCTCCTGATCCTCATCGACGACGTTGGCTTCGCCGCCTCGAGCGCCTTCGGCGGCCCGTGCAACACCCCGAGCTTCGAGCGGATCGCGGCCGATGGTCTGAAGTACACCCGCTTCCACACGACCGCCCTCTGCTCGCCGACCCGCGCTGCCCTGCTGAACGGCCGGAACCACCACTCGGTCGGCATGGGCGGCATCACCGAGATCGCGACATCGGCACCTGGCTACAGCTCCGTGCGCCCGAAGAACAAGGCGCCCGTCGCCGAGACGCTCAAGCTCAATGGCTACTCGACCGCACAGTTCGGGAAGTGCCACGAGGTGCCGGTGTGGGAGACGAGCCCGATGGGGCCGTTCGACGCCTGGCCCACGGGCAGCGGTTTCGAGCACTTCTACGGCTTCATCGGCGGCGAGACGAACCAGTACGCTCCGGCGATCTACAACGACACCGTTCCGATAGAGCCAGTGATCGTCCCCGGCGAGGAGTATCACTTCACCGAGGACATGACCGATCGGACGATCGAGTGGATCCGGCAGCAGAAGGCGCTGATGGCCGACAAGCCGTTCTTCGTCTACTACGCCCCCGGCGCGACCCACGCGCCGCACCACGTTCCGCCGGAGTGGTCCGACAAGTACAAGGGCACGTTCGACGACGGCTGGGACGCCCTGCGCGAGCGGAGCCTCGCTCGCCAGAAGGAGCTGGGCGTGGTCCCCGCGGATGCCGAGCTGACCCCGCGGCCGGCCGAGATCCCCGCCTGGGACGAGATCGCGGACGACCTCAAGCCGGTGCTGGCGCGCCAGATGGAGGTCTACGCGGGCTTCATGGAGCACACCGACCACCACGTCGGCCGGCTCATCGACGCGCTCGAGGAGATCGGGATCCTCGACGACACGCTGGTCTACGTGATGATCGGCGACAACGGCGCGTCTGCCGAGGGAACGCCCCAGGGCTGCTTCAACGAGCTGATCGTCCTGAACGGCGCGGGTGGCCTCGAGACGACCGAGTTCATGGCCTCGAAGATCGACCTCTTCGGCACCCCCCAGGCGTACAACCACTACGCGGTCGGCTGGGCGCACGCCATGGACACGCCCTACCAGTGGACCAAGCAGGTGGCGTCGCACTGGGGCGGCACGCGCAACGGCACGATCGTTCGCTGGGGGAATGGCATCAAGGCCAGGGGCGAGCTGCGCCATCAGTTCCACCACGTCATCGACGTCGCGCCGACGATCCTCGAGGCGGCCGGCCTTCCGGAGCCGACGTTCGTCCACGGCATCCAGCAGGCGCCGATCGAGGGCGTCTCGATGGCGTACTCGTTCGACGATGCCGATGCGGACGACCGGCACACGACGCAGTACTTCGAGATGTTCGTGAACCGCGGCATCTACCACAACGGCTGGACGGCGGTGACCCGCCACAGCATCCCCTGGGCCGCGACGGCGGTCCCTGCCCTCGATGACGACGTCTGGGAGCTCTACGCGCCCGATGACTGGACCCAGGCTCACGACCTTTCGGCCGAGCAGCCGGAGCAGCTGGCGAAGCTGCAGCGCCAGTTCATCATCGAGGCGGGCAAGTACAACGTCCTGCCGTTGGACGACCGCCGCTTCGAGCGCTTCAACTCCGACATCGCCGGGCGGCCCCAGCTGATCAGGGGCAACACGCAGATCCTGTTCGGCGGGATGGGGCGGCTCTCAGAGAACTCGCTCATCGTCATCAAGAACAAGTCACACGCGGTGACCGCGCAGATCGTCGTGCCCGAGGGCGGCGCGAGCGGCACGATCGTGGCGCAGGGTGGCGCCTTCGGCGGGTGGAGCGTCTACCTGACCGATGGAAAGCCGGCCTACTGCTACAACCTGTTCGGCCTCCAGCAGTTCAAGGTCTATGGCAGCGATCCAGTGCCCGCCGGCGAGCACCAGGTGCGCGTCGAGTTCGCGTACGACGGCGGCGGGCTGGGGAAGGGCGGCGATGTGGCGCTCTACCTGGACGGCACCAAGGTCGGGGAGGGCCGCGTCGAGGCGACGGTCCCCATGGCCTTCTCGGCCGATGAGACCGCGGACGTCGGCAACGACACCGCCACACCGGTGACCGATGACCTCGAGGAGGGCAAGGCGCAGTTTGGCGGCCGCGTCAGGTGGGTGCAGATCGACCTTGGTGACGATGCCGCGGACGCCGATCACCTGATCTCGGACGAGGAGCGCTACCGCATCGCGATGGCGCGCCAGTAGGCCCGGGAGGCCGGCGGCCATGGAAGCGCTCGACCTCACGATCCTGGCGCTGATGGGCATGGCGTACGCCGTCGTGTCGGGCGCGCTGGGGCGCACCGTCCTCACGCCCGCGATCTTCTTCCTCAGCACCGGGATCCTCCTGGGCGACGCGTTCCTCGGTTGGTTCGCCGTCGAGGCCGATGGAGCCGCGCTGCGGCTGATCGCCGAGTCGACCTTGGCGCTGGTCCTCTTCGCCGATGCCTCCCGGATCGACCTGCGGCTGCTGCGGCGCGAGATCGCGATTCCGGCCCGGCTGCTCGGGATCGGGCTGCCGTTGACGATCGTCGCCGGCACCGCGGCCGCCCTCCTGCTGCCGGGCCTCTCGCTCGTGGAGGCGGCCCTGCTGGCGATCGCGGTCGCTCCGACCGATGCCGCGCTCGGCCAGGCGGTCGTCTCCGACGAGCGCGTCCCCTCGCGCGTGCGCCAGGGGCTGAACGTCGAGAGCGGCCTCAACGACGGGCTGTGCGTGCCGCTGCTGCTGGTCGCGCTGGCGTTTGCATCGGCCGAGGGTGGGGGAGAGACCGAGCCGGTCCGCCTCGTGCTCGAGGAGATCGGCTTCGGCGTCGTCGGCGGACTGGCCGCGGGCGTGCTCGGCGCCTTGGCGCTGCGGTTCAGCCGTGCGCGCGGCTGGGTCGCCGGCCCGTGGGCGCCGCTCGTCCCGCTGGCGGCCACCGCCCTTGCCTACGGCCTGGCGACCGTGCTGCACGGCAGCGGCCTGATCGCCGCGTTCACCGCGGGCCTCGCGTTCGGGACCCTCGCCGCCGCCACCGAGCGGGAGTCGATCGAGACGATCGAGACGATCGGCGACGCCTTCAGCGCGGTGACCTTCTTCGTCTTCGGGGCGGCGATCGTTCCGGCCGTGTTCGGGGCGGTCACCTGGGCGTCGCTGCTGTTCGTGGTCCTGGCCCTCACCGTGGTGCGCATGCTGCCGGTCGCGATCGCGCTGTTCGGGACGAAGGCCCGCGCGCCGACGGTCGGATTCGTCGGCTGGTTCGGGCCGCGCGGCCTCGCATCGATCGTCTTCGCCGTGCTCATCCTCCAGGCCGAGCCGATCCCGAACCTCGGCCTCGTCCTGGCCACTATCAGCCTGACGGTGGTCGTCTCGGTCTTCGCGCACGGCGTGACGGCGCTGCCGCTCACGGAGCGCTACGTCGCCTGGATGCGCGCACACTCGCGTCGCGATCCGCTCGTCGACGAGGAGCCGGCATGACCGCGGCGGTCCTGACCGGCGTCGCCTGGCTCGACGCCAGGCAGCCGAACCCCGACACTGGCGAACCACAGGAGGCACCGGGCACATGAGCTACTCCACTCCTTCCACGTCGCCGTCCCTCGACGCCGGCCGCCTCTGGGCCGGCGGGCTCGCCACCGCTGTCGTGGCGGCGCTGATCGCGGTGGTCGGCGTCCTCATCGGCGCCGGCGTGCTCGAGCTCCAGCTGCTCGGGCCACCGGAAGTCATCGGTCTCTGGAACACGCTGACGGGCAACTGGGCGATCTTCGCGGCAGCGTCGGCGCTCGTCGCAACCGGGCTGCTTCACCTGCTGATCGTGGCCGCGCCGCGACCGATGGCGTTCTTCAGCTGGATCGTCGGCCTCGCGACGCTGGCGGCGGTCGCGTGGCCGTTCGCCGCCGGCATCCCGGTCTCCGGCGCGGTCGCGAGCGCGGTCATCAACGCGGTCATTGGCCTGGCGATCCTCTCGATGCTGAGCCGCGTCGCGTCGACCGCCCTCCGGTCCCCGGCGGCATGACGAACGATCAACGGGCTGGACCGCGACCGACGCCGGCAGGACAATCAGCGCTGCCCTGAGGGCAGCCGGCCACACGCAGAGGAGTCGACGATGCCGAAGAGCGGGCCAGGGATCTGATGGGCGAGACGAGCACGCGCTGGGAGTGGCGCACGTTCGGCCGTAGCTTCGGTGCCGCGGAGGCCGCGTTTGCCGCACTCGCGCCGGGAGCGATCCAGGAGTCCGACGAGGTCTACCTGGTCGGAATCGGCGCCGACACCGTGAAGGTCCGCTTCGAGCTCCTCGACGTGAAGACGCTGCGCGAGGTCGATGCCGCGGGCCTCGAGCGCTGGGAGCCGGTGCTGAAGGCGCCGATCCCGATCGCCGCGGCGGACGCGGGCCGGATCATGGACGCGCTCGGCGCCGAGCGCCCGACCCTCGATCGCGAGACCTACTCCCTCGAGCAGTTCCTCACCGAGGTCGTGGCGCCGCACGGCTCCGTGCGCCAGGTGGCGGTGCACAAGCGGCGGGCGCGCTACACCGTCGCCGGCGCCCAGGCCGAGCTCACCGATGTCGTCGCCGACGGCCGCGAGACGAAGACGATCGCGGTCGAGTCGGAGGACCCCGCGCTCGTGCGCGCCGCGATCGAGGAGCTCGGCCTCACCGGCTACGTCAACACCGCCTATCCACGCGGCATCACCGCGCTCCTCGAGGGGCGCCCGGCTCGCTACGCGGTCATCGACATCGGCACCAACTCGGTCAAGTTCCACGTCGGCGAGCGCGATGCGGCGGGGGAGTGGCACGACGTCATGGACCGCGCCGTTGTGACGCGGCTGGGCGAGGGGCTCGGCCAGACCGGCGAGATCGGCTCGGCGGCCGTGGACCGGACGGTTGCCGCGATCGTCGAGATGGTCGACGACGCGAAGCGCAGCGGCGTGCTCGCCATTGCCGCGGTCGGCACCGCGGGCATGCGGTCGGCGACGAACAGCGATGCCGTCGTGGCCGCCATCGAGGAGCGTGCGGGCGTCGCGGTGACGGTCATCAGCGGCGACGAGGAGGCGCGGCTCGCGTTCCTCGCCACCAAGGCGCGGCTCGGGCTCGGCTCCGGCACGGCCGTCGTGTTCGACACCGGCGGCGGCAGCACGCAGTTCACGTTCACCCACGACGATCGGATCGACGAGCGCTTCAGCCTCGAGGCCGGCGCGGTGCGCTACACCGAGCGCTTCGGCCTCGACACAGCGGTGAGCCCCGACGCCCTTGCCGATGCGAAGGCGGCGATCGCCGTCGACCTCGCCCAGCTCGACGGGCGGCCGCGGGCGGACGCGCTGGTCGCGATGGGCGGCACAGTGACGAACATCACCGCGGTCATGCACGAGCTCGCGACCTACGACCCCGACGTCGTCTCCGGCTCGGTCGTCGACCTCGCCGAGGTCGATCGCCAGATCGAGCTGTACCGATCGCGCGACGCGGCCGACCGTCGTGGCATCGTCGGCCTCCAGCCGGCGCGCGCCGACGTCATCCTGGGCGGCGCCTGCATCGTGCGGGTGGTGATGGAGCTGCTCGGCCACGAGTCGCTGACGGTGAGCGACCGCGGGCTGCGCCACGGCCTGCTGGTGGAACGCTTCCGGGCCTGATCCGGCGGGGCTTGGTAGAATCCCGGCCGACTTTCGACCATCACGGGAGCAGCGATGTCCGGCCACAGCAAGTGGTCCCAGATCAAGCGGCAGAAGGGCGCGAACGACGCGAAGCGCGGCGCGCTCTTCACGAAGCTGACCCGCGAGATCATCACCGCCGCGCGGCAGGGTGGTGGTGATACCGACGCGAACTATCGGCTGCGCATGGCGGTCGACAAGGCTCGCGCCAGCTCGATGCCGGCCGACAACATCAAACGCGCCATCGAGCGCGCCACCGGCGGCGGGGCCGATGCGGAGCAGTTCGAGGAGATCACCTACGAGGGCATCGGTCCCGCCAGCGTCGCCGTGATCGTCGCGGCCATGACCGACAACCGCAACCGGACCGCGTCGGAGGTGCGATCGATCTTCACGCGGCACGGCGGCACTCTATCGACCGTGGCCTGGCAGTTCGTCCAGCGCGGCGTGATCAGCATCCCGCTGAACGGCCGCGACCCTGACGAGATCACGCTCGCCGCCATCGACGCCGGCGCGGTCGACGTGGGCGCGCCCGATGCCGGCTCGATCGTCGTGACCACCGAGCCCGGTGACCTGGAGACCGTGCGCCGGACCCTCGCCGATGCCGGCTTCGAGGCCGAGTCGGCAGAGCTGTCGATGGAGCCGACGACGCCCGTCGCGATCAGCGATCCGAAGACCGCGCGCAGGGTGCTCGAGTTCGTGGAGCTGCTCGAGGACCTCGACGACGTCCAGGACGTCTACGCCAACTTCGACATCCCCGGCGAGCTCATGGAGCAGCTCGAGGAGCAGATCGCCTAGGCGGCGTTCCTCATCCGGCCGTGCCGGTGCGACGAGCGGGCGGCCTCGACGCCGTGGAGGGAGGGGTCGCGGCGCCGAGGTACCCGCCAAGCAATGCGCCGAGGTCCGGGACGGTCTCCGTCCGCAGCCGGTAGCGCTTCTGTCCGACGCCGACGGCAACGAGGCCGGCGGAGCGCAGGACGATCATGTGGTGGTGCATGCTGGTCTTCGGGACGCCGAACATCTCGGCCAGCTCCATCAGGCTCTTCTCACCGTCGGCGAGCGCTCGGAGGATGCGCAGCCGCTTCTCGTCCCCGAGCGCCTTCGACAGGCGGACGAGGCGCAGCGGGGGAGCGTCGGCATCGGCCGTGACGCTCTCGTCGGCCACCGGGTAGACGATGAGCAGCGTCTCGCCGAACTCGTTGTAGGTGACGAGCGGCCGGTTCACGAAGCTCGGGATCATGACCACGCGGTCGACGCCGGGCCGCGGCGCGAACTCGACGCCGTTCGTGGCGGTAGTGATGAACCGATCCATCGGCAGCTCGCGCTGAAGCTCGCGCTTCGCGTCGGCGTCGCGCTCGAGGATCGGCATGATCGTCAGTGACTCCGGCTTCCAGACGCGCTCGGCCCACGCCTCGATGACGGCGATCAGCTCGGCCTTGAATTCCTCGGCGTCGGCCTCGAAGAGGCGGCTCAGGTAGCTCGTCCACGGCTCCCACTCCGGGTGGGAGGTGCGCAGGAACTCGCCCTGTGCGTCGCGGTCGCCGGCAACGGCCGCGCGGATGACCGCAGGCGGCGTCATGCGACGGGTCTCGCGGGCGTAGAACTGCACGAGGTGCAGCAGGATCTCGGTGGCTTCGGTCTCGCGCAGGTGGGCGAGGAACGCCGGCACGTCGCGCGGTGCGGGGGTGTCGTGGACGAGCGAGGTCAGATGGACGAAGGTGTCGGTGTCGCCCTTCATCACCTCGCCGATGCGGCCGATCAGCTCCGCGCCCGCCCGCTCCCGCGCCTCCCCGAGCCAGGCGTCGCCGATCTCGTACGTGTCGGCGTCATGCTCGGTGAAGGTCACCGCCATCGACTGCAGCAGCTCGTAGGCGGGGGAGACGTCGAGCTTGACGATCGGCGCGCTATCGGGACGACGCGTGGGAGCCATGGATCGGACCTCCTGCTGAAGGAATCAGGCGGTGCGCGGCTGTGGGTTGGGCTTGTGGCGAGCGGGCTCGACCCGCTCGCCCGAGATCGCGGTCCCGACCCCGATGAGGGCGTGACCGAGTCGTACGCGGATCCCCGCGCGCGTGATGGTTGAGTGCGTTCCGCCCGTGCGCGGCGTCGGCCGCAGGCGTCGCTGGCGTTCCGTGTGGAAGTGCTCCAGGACGGCGGGGTTCGACATACTCATTGTCATTCTGGAACCATCCCTTCGTCCGGTTTGAGTTCACTCATCCGAGTTGTTTCGCATCTGACGGCATCGTACGACACACTTCGTACGATGTCAAGCCCTCCGTACGATAAGAATCGGACAAATCCGCGGCCACCGCGGTCTACCATGCGAGCGTGATCGCGCTCGGCATCGATCCAGGCACCGCCGTTTGCGGCTTCGGCGTGGTCGCGCTCGATCGGGGAGCGCTGCGCCTCGTCGACGCCGGCTGCATCCGCACCGATGCCGACGAGACCGACGCCGAGCGCCTGCGCCGCCTGCACGCCGCACTGCGCACGATCGTGGCGGAGCACCGTCCCGAACGGATCGCCATCGAGCGCCTCTTCTTCCAGCGCAACGTGCAGACCGCGATGACCGTCGGCCAGGCCCGCGGCGTGGCCCTCCTGGCCGCATCGGAGGCGGGCGTGCCGATCGACGAGCCGACCCCGAACGAGGTCAAGCAGGCGGTCTGCGGCAACGGCGCCGCCGACAAGCGGCAGGTCGCGGCAATGGTCGAGCGGCTGCTCGGCATCTCCCTCGAGCGAGTTCCCGACGACGCGACCGATGCGCTGGCGCTCGCCATCGGCTGCGCCTATCGCGCCGCTGCCGAGCCGAGAGTCGTTGCCGGGTGATCGGCTCGATCCGGGGGAACGTCACGCACGTCGGGCAGGACCACGCCCTCGTGGAGGTCGGTGGCATCGGATACCGCGTGGTCGCCGGCCCGGCGCTGCTGGCGAAGCTGCGGGTGGGCAGCGAGGCATCGGTCTTCACCCATCACCTGGTCCGCGAGGACCTGCAGGCCCTCTTTGGCTTCGCGAGCACCGAGGAGCTTGCCTTCTTCGAGCTGCTGATGACCGTCTCGCAGGTCGGCCCGCGGCTGGCGCTGGCGATCACCTCGGCCCATCCGGTGACCCGGCTCCAGCTCGCGATCGTGACCGATGACGTCGACGTCTACACGTCCGTCTCCGGCGTGGGCCGCAAGACTGCGCAGCGGATCATCCTGGAGCTGAAGGAGAAGGTCCACGCAGCGGGGATCGCCGTTGGGCCGGGTGCCGGATCAGATTCGGACGTCGTCGCCGCGCTCGAGTCGCTCGGCTACACCGCGAACGAGGCCCGACGCGCCGCCGGCGCCGTCGCCGGGACCGATGGCGCCCTCGACGCCCGCATCAAGGCCGCCCTCCAGGAGATGGCGCGCTCGCGATAGCGGCAGGTTCGATGCACGTTCGATGAGCATTCGCGACCGTGAGTCGGCGACTGGCTCGCGTCCGTGCCCAGCGTCAATACTGTTGCGATATGGCAGAGCCCGCCGACCGCGTGCGTGACTGGTCCGATCCGACGGTCGCCGAGCGGATCCTGCGCGAGTTCCACATCTGGGCCGTGGTCGGCTGCTCGTCGCGCCCCTGGCGGGCGTCGCACGGCGTGTCGCGCTACCTGTTGAGCCAGGGATACGAGGTGATCCCGATCAACCCGAAGGAGGAGGCCGTCCACGGCCAGCCCGCCTTCCCCGACCTGCGGTCCGTCCCGTCGCCGATCGAGGTAGTGGACCTCTTCCGCCGCTCCGACCTCGTCCTACCGCACGTCGAAGAGGCGATCGAGATCGGGGCGAAGGCGGTCTGGATGCAGCTCGAGGTCTGGAACGAGGAGGCCGCGCAGCTCGCCGCCGATGCCGGGCTGCTCGTCGTCATGGACCGATGCCCCGCGATCGACCATCCGCAGATGATCGGCACGCGCTGATGCCCGTCAGGCGATCGCGCTGGCTCCTGGTGGTCGTCGTCCTCGCCGGATGCGGGCTCGTCCCCAACGACCCGATGCCCGAGCCCATACCCGGGCTCGTCAAAGGCGGGCGGGTCCTCAGCGCTTGCGAGCCCCCGCTTGCCTTCGAGGGCGAGACGACAATCGCCGAGCTCGGGCTCGTCGACGCGATACCGGGCGTCGGCGACGACGCGATGCAGCGGGGCCTCATCCAGATCACGCGGGACCCGATTCCATGGGAGCAGTTCGCTCCGCCGGACGTCCCGCCGGCCATCGACGCCGGTCAGATGCTGTGCGCCACCTGGAACGACGGGTCGAGCATGTCGACGCTCCTGCATCGGCCGTTCCGCGCGGCCGGCGACGGGCCTACGGTGGAGCCGGTCGACATTCCGTTCGGGCCGATCGTGGTCGGGGTGGTGGTGCTGCTGGTCATCGCAGCCTCGTGGCTGCTGTTCCGGCGTGCGGCACCGCCCGCGAGCTGAGCCTCAGTCGCGGACACGGGGTCGGGCCGGATTCAGACGAGGGCCGCACTACGCCGCGAAGTGGGTGCCGATCCGGGCTCGGTGCGGCTCTCAGCCTGCAGCGGGGCCTCTTCCGACCCGACTTCGCTCCATCACGCGGCCACCATCTGAATTCGCACCTATTGCGCCTAGTCGCGGCGCAGGACCAGGCCGATGTGCCCGAACGGCGGTCGCGGGTCCGCATACGTCTTCGTGCGGCCGTCATCGGCCTCCGCTCCGACGTCCCAGAGGCGGTTCTGCGCGTCGAACGAGACCGACGCCAGCTGCGGCCAACGGTCGAGCATACGCAGGCCGATCTCGTTGACGAGGTGCTGGATCGAGAGGCTGACGAACTCGTGGAAGACGGCGTTCGCGACGTCGGCGACCTGCTCCGAGGCGACGTAGCTGCGCCGCGTCCGCCGAGAACGGCGTGGGACGCATCGGCATAGGTCCAGCCGATGTCGCACCAGATGTATAGCGGCCGGTCGCGGCGCTCGGGCAGGGTCGTGTGCTCGTCGCGGGCGAAGTCGGCGAAGGCGGAGCCGGTGATCTTGATGAGCTGGAGCTCGCGGCGGCCCGACTCGTGGTCGGTGATCCGCACCCCGCCGGCGTCGTCGCGCGCCAGCTCGAGGCGGGCGGTGCCGTAGTCGGACCGGTCCCGGCTGAAGAGACGGTCGGACATCTCGAAGCCGTCGGCCGAGGGCACGACCGCGGCGGGGAACGGCAGGTCGCGCCCGACCATCGTCAGGCGCTCCATGTGCGGGTAGGTGTCGAGGAAGGCGGTGCCGACCTCGAACAGCCACTCCTCGAGCGCCCGGGCGCGCGCCCGAAGCGAGACGGCGTGGATGAAGTTCTTCATCGTGTCGGTCGCCACGACGAGGCGGTTGTCGCCCTTCGTGTAGGCGTCCAGGAACTGCGTGCCGTGGACGATCACCTCGACCTCGGCGGCGGCCAGGACGTTGTCGCGCCCGGCGAACGGCGACTCCGGGATCTGGGTGATGCCGGCCAGCGGCTCGGCGTGCGTGCGATAGACCTTGACGTCGGCCTTGCCGTAGCGGATCTCGTGCGTCATTCCGCCTCCTCGGCTGGGACGGGTGGACCGAACAGCAGCGCCGCCGAGCGGCGAATCTCCTCGTCGAGCTCGGGCCGGCGGTCCTCCTCGGCCTGCCAGCGCGTGACGAGGTCGTTGAACTGTTGATTGCCCGAGACCGATGCGATCCGCCGCGCTCCCTCGATCGGCTGGCTCACCTCGCCGATGATCGAGGCCGCGGCGTGGAGCGCGAGCAGCTGCCCGGCCTGCGGCGCCTCCCAGCCATCGAGGCCGATCTCGTTCATCAGCCGGGTGATCGATCCCTCGAGGCCCTCATCGGTGGCCACCGACAGCGCGAGCAGCGCCGGCGACTCGACGCCTTCCTCGATGAGCCGATGCGTCGCGCGGATCAGCCCGTCCCGGTCGATCTCGCCGACCATGTAGCGCGAGACCTCCAGCGCGATCGACTCGCGGAGCGGTTCGGCCAGGGGACGGGGACCGCGCATTCGGTCCCATCGGTCATGCGCGATGAGGACGACGTCGTCGAGCCCGCGTCGGAGCTCCTCGTCGCGCTCGGCGCGCAGCGCGTGCTCGAGGATCGGGATGATGTCGGCGCGCGGCCGGCCGGCGACGAAGACCACGAACCGGAAGCCGAAGAGGCCCTCGTAGGCCTCGTTGAGCGCGGTCAGCTCGTCGTCGATCCAGGACTGGTCCGGTCCGTCGTCGGCGTCGTAGCCCTGCTCGGCGTGCGATTGCGGCGAGACGGTCGCCGGGTCGGCGCCGATGCGCGGGTGCCGGTTCAGCAGCTCGATCTGCTCGGCCTCGGGCATCTCGCGGGCGGTCACCCGGGCTGCGTCGAAGAATCCCTCCTCGGTCTCGAAGGGTCGCGCGTCCGCGAGGCGGCGAACGAACGACGGCGCGCGCTCGAACAGCGGATCGACGGCCGCGGCGAACGCGTCCGGGGACATCCGGTCGAGCTCCTCGACGGTCGGCATCGTGCGTCAGCTGCCCCGGTACGTGCTCATCCCGAACGGGCTGAGCAGGAGGGGGACGTGGTAGGAGCGATCCGTATCGGTGATGCGCAGCGCGACCGCGGCGCTCTGGAAGAAGGCGTCGGGGTCGTCGGCATAGCCACCGACGTCGAAGGCGAGCTGGTAGTCGCCCTCGGCCAGGTCGGCGCCGTCGAGCAGGTCGCGGATGCGACCGTCCCCATCGGTGCGGAGGTCGCTCACCAGCTCAGGGGCGCCGTCATCGGCCAGGCGGAACAGCGCGACGCCGACGTCGGGCGCGGGTTCGCCGCTCGCGAGGTCCAGGACATGGGTGCTGATGGTCGGGCGCGCGGCCGCCATGGGAGCCTCCGCTATGCTCCGCCATCATGCCCGATGCACCCGTCGCTCGTACGGCCCGCTTCGACGTGCTCCTTGCCGGATCGCCCGGGCCGCGCGTGGCCAGCACCTGCACGCTCGTGCGCGACGGGTCGGTGGTGGCGGTGGTCGATCCCGGGCTGGCGCCCTCGCAGGAGGCGATCCTCGAGCCCTTGCGAGCGCTCGGGTTGGACGCGTCCGACGTGACCGATGTCGTGATCTCGCACCACCATCCCGACCACTGCCTGAACGTCGCGCTGTTTCCTCGCGGGCGGGTCCACGACCACTGGGCGATCTACGACTTCTCCGGCCGATGGGACGACGTCGAATGCGAGGGGCGGGTGCTGACTCCGTCTGTCCAGCTGATCCGAACGGCCGGCCACACCGCGGAGGATCTGTCCACGGTCGTCGGCACGCCCGAGGGTGTGGTGGTGCTCACGCACCTGTGGTGGACCGATACGTCGCCGGTCGAGGACCCGTACGCGCCGGACCCGGCGGTGCTCCACGCGTCGAGAGCGCGGGTGCTGGGGTTCGCGGATCTCATCGTGCCGGGGCACGGCGCGCCGTTCGCTCCCTCCGAGTCGACGCCCCGCTGAGCGACGGGGTGATCGCGAGTGCGCGCGTGGATCCTGGTCGGCGTCCTCCTCGCCGCCATCGCCGTGCTCGGGGCCGGCTTCTGGATCCTCCGGCCAGGGGGCCAGCCCCATTCGATCGATCACTACCGTCTCGTCGACGCCGACACGCTCGTCATCCGTGTTTGGGCGGAGGAGGAAGCGGAAACACGTGTCACCGGCATCGCCGAGACGGATGACTCGGTGACGATTACCGTCAGAACGTTTTCGTTCGTCATCGGTCCCCAAGCTCCGGAACCGGTACCGATGGACTTGACGGTCGATCTGCAACGGCCACTTGGAAATCGATTGGTCTTCACTCCCAACGGCAGCATCCCGCCCGCACCCTGAGTAACGGGCGAGCTCGGCCAACCTGGATGGCCTACGGACCGATGGACCGCTGGAATCTGGCCTTCCTCGGTCGATCGGCAAGTAGGGTTGGCCCAAAGACCGAGGAACGGCGGCTCGTCGGTCTGTAGGCCAACGTCGTTGGCGCGGGAACGCAGCGCTGGAGCGTATGCTGCGCCCATGCCTGACCTGAGCATCCGCGTCGGCGACCTGCGCTTCACGGCACGCTGGGAGGAGGCCGCTCCGCTGACCCGAGCCGCCCTCGAGCCGTGGCTCCCGATCCGCGACAGGCTCATCCACTGCAAGTGGAGCGGCGAGTCGACCTGGATCCCGTTCGGCGAGAAGCGCCCGGACGTCGGCTACGAGAACCACAACGCCCATCCCGCGCCGGGCGACCTGCTGATCTACACCGGCGAGATCAGCGAGTGCGAGATCCTCTTCCCGTACGGCGCATGCAGCTTCAGCTCGCGCGTCGGTCCGCTGGCCGGCAACCACTTCGCCACCCTGATCGGCGGCCGGGAGCAGCTTGCCGAGATGGGTCGGCGCGTGCTCTGGGAGGGCGCCCAGGAGATCGAGATCAGCCAGGAACCCTGACCGATGACCGATCTCGTCATCGGCGGCGGCACCGTCGTCACACCCCACGGCGCCATCGCGGCCGACGTCGCGGTCACCGGCGGGCTGATCGAGCGCATCGGTCCAGGGCTGGAGGCCGATGGCGCCGAGGTCCTCGACGCGACCGGTTTGCTGGTCCTTCCCGGCGTCATCGACGTTCACACCCATCTGCGGCTGCCGGACGCGGAGCGTCCGTATCGGTTTCGGCAGGACACCCAGGCGGCGGCGGCCGGCGGCACGACCACGGTCCTGACCTTCAACAACCCCGGCACCGGCATCAGCGGGGACGGCGCTCGGTCGCTGCTGCGCGGCCTCGACGAGTTCCGAAGCCGCACGGTGGGGGAGTCGGCGATCGACTACGGCCTGTGCGCCGTCGTGAGCGGGCAGCAGGACGACCCCATCGGCGAGCTCCCGACGCTGATCGCCAGCGGCGTTCCGACCTTCAAGGCCTTCATGGTCTACGACTTCCGCCTCGCCGATGCGGACCTCGACCGCGCCCTACGGACCGCCGCGAAGCACGGCGGGATGCTCCAGGTGCACTGCGAGGAGCCGGCGATCATCGACCCGCTCGTCGCCGATGCGCTGCGCCGCGGCGAGACCGCCTGCCGCTTCCATGCGCTGACGCGGCCATCGCGGGCCGAGGGCTCGGCGACCCGCAAGGCGATCGAGATGGCCCGACGGGCGGAGGCGCCGCTCTACATCGTGCATCTCTCGTGCGCCGAGGCGCTCGAGGCGGTGGCGGAGGCCAAGGCCCGGGGCGAGCCGGTCTACGCGGAGACCTGCCCGCACTACCTCACCTTCACCGATGCGCTCTACACCGATCCCGACGAGGCCGAGGTCATCAAGCGGGTCATCTCACCGCCGCTGCGCACGGCGGCCGACGTCGACGAGCTGTGGGCGGGGCTCCGCGACGGGATCCTGGACGTCGTGGGCAGCGACCACGTCCCCGATCGGCTCGATACCGAGAAGTCCGTCCCGGCGCCGCCCTTCCCGGAGATCAGCAACGGCGGTCCCGGCGTGGAGACGCTGCTGAGCGTCGTCTTCTCCGAGGGCGTCGCTCGTGGCCGGCTGTCGGTGGAGCGCCTGGTCGAGGTGCTGGCAGCGTCACCGGCGCGACTCTTCGGCCTGCCGTCGAAGGGGGCGATCGAGGTCGGCCGCGACGCGGATCTCGTGCTGTGGGATCCGGCGACGCGGCGAACGCTCCGCCAGGCGGACCTCCATCACACGAGCGACTACACGCCGTACGAGGGCATGGAGATGACCGGCGCGCCGGTCCGTGTGCTGGTCAGGGGAGCCGACCCGGAGGTCGGCAACGGACGCTTCCTGGAGCGACGCGCAACCAGCTCCGCAGGCTGAACGTCAGGCCGCCATGCGAATCGCCCTCGCCGTCCTCCTCCTCGCGGCGTGCGCCTCTCCCGGCGCCACGCCAACGCCAGCCGCCGAGCTCGACCTCGAAGGGTCGTGGGAGCTGACGGCAGGGACCGACGTGCCGATCGTCGACGACTACCCGATCACCCTGGCGTTCACGGGGTCCGAGTTCAGCGGCGTCGCCGCCTGCAACCAGTACGGCGGCCGCGTCTCGCTCGCCGGCGGCGACTTCTCGATGAGCGAGATGTTCAAGACGGACATGGGCTGCGAGCCGGACGTCCTCGCGGCCGAGGAGGGATACGTCGCCGCCCTCCGCGCGGTGGATCGCGTGGCTCGCGAGGGCGACGAGCTCGTGCTGACCGGACCCGACGTCGAGCTGCGGTTCGCGCTGCTGGCCGAACCGCCGACGGCCGAGCTCGTCGACCAGACCTGGGTCCTCGAGACGCTCGTCGTCGGCGACATCGCCAGTCCGGCGCTCGGCGAGCGCGCCACGCTCGAGCTCTCGTCGGACGGCGAGATTACCGGCTCGACGGGCTGCCGCTCGTTCAGCGGGCAGTGGCTGGAATCCGGCAACCAGATCGACGCGCCGATCATGAGCATGGATGGGCGGGAATGCCCAGCCGATCTCCAGGAACAGGACAGTCATGTCGTCAGCGTCATCGGGGACGGGTTCGTTCCGACGATCGAGGGCGACCTGCTGACGCTGACCGATCCGGGCAGCATCGGCCTCGTCTACCGGGCGGCCGATTAGCGACTGCCGCACCGGGTTCGCGCCGAAGCTGTACCCTTGTGGCTTGCTCCGCGCCCACAGCCGCCTCGCGCGGCGCTCCTCGTCCGACCTCCGCGCCATCGATCGCGCCACGAAGCGCATCGAGGAGCTGACCGTCATCCTCGACCGACAGCTGAGCACCGAGGGGCGAGACGAGGAGCGGCTCAAGCACCTGCGGCAGGCCACCGGCCAGATCACGCGCTCGGCGAACGACGGGATCCAGGCGTATCGGCGCATCTCCCAGGCCCTGCGCGCCGAGGCAGCGCACGCCGACGCGGACCCGGTTGAGGTGGCGGACGCGACCCGAGCCCTGGCGAACGCCCGCGCGCGAATGCTCGCCGCGCTCGAGGTGGCCAGCAAGCGCTACCCGTGGTCCGAGCCGTGGGGCGTGCCGGCCGCCGAATAGCACGAGACCCGGTGGCCGAAGCCACCGGGTCCGTATCGGTGCTGAGCTGACTGGCGCCTAGCGGCGGAAGCAGTCGCTGCAGTAGACGGGCTTGCTGCCGGTCGGGCGGAAGGGGACGCGAGCTTCCTTGCCACAGCTGTCGCATGTGGTGGTGAACATCTCGCGAGGGCTGTCGCTGTAGCCGCCGCCGCCGTAGCCGCCGCCGCCGCCCCGTAGCCGCCGCCACCGCCGTTGCCATAGCCACCCGAGCTCTCGCCGCGGGCGGCCTTCTTGGCTGCACGACACGCGGGGCATCGGCGCGGCTCGCTGAACTGGCGGTCCGCGTAGAACTGCTGGTCGCTCGCGGTGAACGCGAACTCCGTGCCGCAGTCGGCGCAGGTCAGCGTCTTATCGGTATAGGTGAACAAAGAGAAACACTCCTTCTCGTGCGGCCTCAGCGAGCCATCTCGCCGTAAAGACCGTGAGAGGAGCGTTCGTGGTGCCGCGGTTTGATGCGCACATTGCGCGATTACCGAACGAGGATAGCACGGATTGCCGCAGAGGGCTCGACAGCCGTTCGGCGCGCCGTAGACTGCGCGCATGGCGCAGGATGAGAAGCTCGACCATCTCAAGCGGGTGCCGCTCTTCGCCAAGATGGGGACGAGCGAGCTCGAGCGCCTCGGGCAGCTGGCCGATGAGGTCGAGGTTGGGCTCGACACCGTCCTTGCCGAGCAGGGGACCGTCGGCCACGAGTTCTTCTTCGTGCTCGATGGCCGGGTCATGGTCCTCGACGGGCGGACGCCGGTCCGGACGCTCGGCCCGGGCGAGTTCTTCGGCGAGATCGCCCTGATCGAGAGCGTTCCGCGCACGGCCACCGTCCGCGCGGAGGGGCTCGTTCGGCTGCTCGTCATCGGCCACCGCGAGTTCAACGCGCTGATGGACGAATTCCCGACCGTCCGGGCAGCCGTCATGGACGCGCTCGCCGAGCGACTCCGCCGCACCGAAGGAGCGTGAGCCGCGCGCGTGAACTGATCGCGCGCTTCGTGCCGCGCGGCGCGGCGATCCTCTCGGTCCTCCTCTTCGGCAGCTACCTGATGGGGCTGCTGCGCGACCGGGTCTTTGCGCGCACCTTCGGTGCCAGCGCAGAGCTCGACGCCTACAACGCGGCCTTCCAGCTGCCGGAGATCCTCTTCGACGTCCTGGTGGAGGCCGGGCTGGCGGCGGCCTTCATCCCGATCTTCGTCCGCCTGCGAGGCGGGACCGATGCCGCCGAGGCGAACCGCTTCGGCCGCATGATCCTCACGATCGGCGTGGCCGTCATGGGCATCGGCTCCGTGGTGCTCTTCTTCCTTGCCGAGCCGCTCGTCGGCTGGATCGCGCCCGGCTTCGTCGGCGCCCAGCGAGAGCTGTACGTCGACCTCTTCCGGCTCATGCTGATCACGCAGGTCCTGTTCGCCGCGTCGCTGACGCTCGGCCAGGTGCTGCTGGTCGAGCAGCGCTACTTCTGGTACGGCGTCGCGCCGCTGCTCTACAACGCCGGCATCCTGATCGGGACGCTGACGCTGGCCGATCGACTCGGGATCTACGCCGCCGCTCTGGGAGCGATCGCGGGGGCGGTCATCCATCTCGGCAGCCGGATCATCGGCCTGCGGGGCAGCTCGTTCCGCATCGGTTTCGCGAGGCCGCGCTGGGATGCGCCGGTGCAGGACTTCGTGCGCCTCACGCTGCCGAAGCTCGTCAGCCAGCCGCTGGAGCCGATCACGATCCTGTTCTTCAACGCCGTTGCGTCGGGCCTGGCCGTCGGCAGCCTCAGCATCCTCAGCTACGCGCGCAACTTCCAGTCGGTGCCGGTCAGCCTCGTGGGCGTGGCGTTCGCGGTCGCCGCCTTCCCCGCGATGTCGCGCGCCTACGCGGCCAACGACCGGTCTCGGTTCGTGCGCACCTTCGGGTCGAATGCCGTGAGCATCGTGACACTGACCGTGTTCGCCGCGGTCGTGATGCTCGTCGTCGGGGAGCTGGCGATCGGCATCCTGCTCGGTGGCGGCCAGTTCGGGCCTGACGAGGTGGCGACCACCGCGGCGGTCCTGGGGGTCTTCGCGCTGTCGGTCCCATTCGAGAGCATCTCGCAGCTGCTGAGCCGGGCGATCTTCGCGACCCGCCACACCCTGTTCCAGGCGCTCGCGTCGATCGTCGGGATTCTCGTCACCATGGGCTCGACGCTGGTGCTCGTGGACTCGCTCGACCTGCTGGCGCTGCCGCTCGCCTTCGCGATCGGCCAGGCGGTGAAGGCGGTCCTGCTGGCGGTGGTGCTCGGCTGGCGCCTGCGACGGTGGCCCGCTACGAACCCTCTCGCGGGGTGGTCGGGATGAGGACGACGAAGCGGCCGTCGCGATCGGGATAGGCGCCCTCCGGGCGCGTCCAGCCGGGACCGATCGACTCGTAGCCGGGCGGTCCCTCGAAGGCCGGCCAGTTGCGCTCGAGCTCGGCGAGGTCCTCGAAGTTGCCCGGACCGTCCGACGCGCCCCAGATCGAGGAGACGCGCGGGTACCACGGGTCGAGGATGTAGGCGCCGCTGATGGCCGCGTCGTCGAAGAGGGTCGGGTCGGCATCGGCGCGGTAGCCGGTCATGACCCAGGTGTGGGCGCCCCACCACGGGAACATCACCACCGGCTTGTTCATCTCGCTGATCGCCACGGCCGATGCGCGCAGGGCGGAGGCGTAGGAGTCGTATGCGAACTCGCGGTACCCGTCCTCGCCGTACGCGGCGAGTGCCTTTCGGACGGCGTCGGGACCCCAGCCGCCGTTCAGGCTGTCGTCGAGCGCCTCCCACTCACCGATGCGATCGTGGATCTCGGTCTGAAACTCGTTGCCCGCCGGCCCGAGGCCGAGGATCGTCAGGACCATCTGGGTGCCCGCCACCGCGCAGTCCTTGTCGGTGATCTGGGAGGTGAACGCGGCCTCCGGATCGTCGACGAGGTCGACGTCCATTGCGACGCGCGGAATCGGCGTCGGCGAGGGGGTCGGGGAGGCCGAGGGAGCCAGGGTCACCTCGGGCGTGGGAGACGGAGACGGCTCCTCGGTGACGACGACCGTCGGGATGGTGGGCCGATCGGGCGGCGGGTCGATCCAGTTCTCGACGACCGCCGACCATCGGTCGAAACGCTCGCCCATGCCGAGGACGTTGGCCTGGACCACGGCGAAACCGGTGGCGAACAGGAAGATGAGGACGAGCACGGCGATAGGCCAGCGCCGGCGGACAAGGTTGTTCATGGTTGGCTCGGGCGACAATGACAGGCGATCCGGGGTCCGGCAACATGGGCCGATGCCCGAGTGTGCCATGGCGCGTCCGGCGAGCCGTTTCGTTCGGGTCGTCCGCTTGCTGTCATGGAATATGCCGTTAGTGATATATCCGGTGACAGTTTCGGCGCACCGTCTGAACTGGCCGGTCGCGCTCGCATCACTTGTCCTCGTTGGCTCCCTGCTGGCGCCGTCACCGAGCGCCGCGGCGACCACGACGAATGTCGCGCAGCGTTACGAGATCACCGCCACGCTCGATGTGGGCGCCAACCGCCTTGACGCCGTCGAGACGCTGACTGTCACCAACCGATCGTCGCGGCCGATCGACTTCCTGAACCTGTCGGTCGTCCCGCGCGCGCTCGGCTACCTGTCGATGCCCGACCCGATCACGGTCGACGGCGACGAGGTCGAGGCCACGTGGACGACCGGCATCAACCTGCGCGTCCCGCTGCCGGACCTGGCGCCGCGCGCGACGGCGACGCTGCGCATCCCGTTCACCCTGGCGATCGGCCGCAGTCCCGACGCCTTCACCGCGCGGACGAGCGTCGAGAACGAGGTACTGAGCTTCGGCCAGTGGTTCCCGATCGTCTCGACCGAGCACGACGTCTACGGCCTCGGCGACCCGCAGCTCTCCTTCACGGCCGAGGTCATTCGCCTCGAGTTGACCACGACGACGACGCTCGGCCGGAACGCCGTCGCCTGCCCCGGCCTCCTCGAGGCCCCGGAAGCCAGCGGCACGGCTTGGGTCTGCGAGTCCACCGACGTTCGCGACTTCGGGTTCGTCGTCAACCCGCGCTTCCGGCTGACGGAGCGGTCCGCCGGCGACACCGAGGTGCGGGTGTTCACCGAGACAGTTTCCGGGGCGGCCACCGCCGACCTTGCGGCCGACGCCCTGGCGCGGATGTCCGAAACCTTCGGCGACTACCCGTGGCCGGACCTCGTGCTGGCCGAGGTCGGCTCCGGCGGTGGATTCAGCATGGAGTACCCACGGATGATCCACCTCACGCGCGGCAAGGTCACCGATCCGTACGTCGTCTACCACGAGGTCGCGCACCAGTGGTTCTACGGCCAGCTCGGCAACGACCAGCAGCGCGAGCCGTGGCTGGACGAGGCATTCGCCGACTTCAGCGCCCGCTGGCTGATGGGCATCGGTGAGAACCAGTGCTCGACGCGCCCGGTCGACAGCGAGGTCTTCGCCTGGGAGGCCGGTGCGACGAGCGGTGGCGACTGGACGAGCTGCGACGGCTACTTCCACGCCGTCTTCTACCGCGGCACCGAGTTCATCACCGCCGTCCGCGGAGCCATGGGCGACGATGCGTTCTTCTCCGCCATGCGCTCCTGGGTGGACCGATACCGCCATGGCTTCGTGACCGGCGACCGCCTGCTGCGCCACCTCCAGTCCGGGACCGATGCGAACCTCGCGCCGATCTTCTCCGCCTACCTCGAGGATCCCGTCGCCCCGCGGCTGCGTGGCGTACCCGCCGGCCTATTCCTCGAGTGAGCGCGAGCGGACGAACTCGAGGAAGCCGATGTCGCCGGGCGAGTGCCCGGCGCGGGTGAGCAGCACCGCGGCGTCGCTGAACTGCTGGATGCCGTGGCTGGCCAGGTGCATGACGTAGATCCAGAGCGGTTGCGCTCGGTCCTCGTCGCGGACCGGCGGGGCATCGAGGTCCGCATCGTTCAGGGAGGCGAGCCAGGCGCGCGTCTCCGCCTCGTCGCGAGCCCAGTGCTCGGCGACGGCCTCGAGAGTGGGGTAGTCCTCGCCGCGGAGCTCGGCATCCTCGCCCCACTCCGCCCAGTCGGCGCCGCGCAGCCGCTCACGCCAGCTCCACTGGACGTCGAGCTCGTGGACGAGCGTGGCGCGCAGGTCGCGGCTCGTCACCGTTTCGTCGGCGGTGAACGCCGCGTCGTCGAGCTCGCCCGCGGCGCGCAGCACCGTGTCGCGCATCCAGTACAGGTAGTCGAAGAGGGTGGTCGCTTCGGAGACTCGCATCGGCACAGTGTGCACGGTCGAGCGGCTTGGGCGGCGGTGACGATGTACGAGCACGCGTCCTGGCTCCGCGACCAGCAGCGCCAGGCCGACGCCGAGCCATTCGTCGCCGATGCGCGCGTGATCTTCACGAGCCTCGGCGCGACGCCGTGGCTCGAGCGGCTCGACGCGATCGGCATCACCACCTCGAGCGAGGCGTCCGCACCGGCTGAGCCGGCGGGTCAGGCCCTCGGCGGAACCGAGAGCGGCAGCAGTTCTGGCTCCTGGCTCGTCTCTCCTGCCGGTGCTCGCAAAAGGCCGAGCAGGCTGCTCCGGCGCGCGGCGGCAAGCTGTCGCTCGACGAGGAGCTCCTGGGCGGCGCAGTCGGCGTCGTCGCATTCGCTGCCCCACCACGCAACGCGCCGGCGCTGGATGGCGAGGTAGATGTCCGCGTCGCTGCAGCCGCCGATGTACTTGCCAACTTCCGCTCGGGCCGCGGCGACGGTCGGCAGGTAGTCGGCGGCATACCAGTCGCGTGCGACGTCGTCGCGGTCGACGATGCGGCCCGCGCGCTCCGACATCTCGAAGGCGTGCGCCTGGACGGCCTGGAACAGCTCGCCGTAGGCGTCGAGATCGGTCAGCGCGAAGCGCACGTCGGGCAACGTCGCGGCCATGCCGCTGTGCCGACGAAACTCGAATTCGCGGGCGGTTCGGAACACGGCCGTCTCCTCGATCTCCGGCTCGACGGCGTACGTGGTCTGGACACTGCTCACCGTGGCGTCGAGGAACTCGCGGCCGGTCCGCCGCGCGAGGGCCACTCGTTTGTGGCCGTCGTTCACGAAGTAGGCGCGGTCGACGCGGATGACGTCGATCGGCTGGTCGAGGGTGGCCGGCGACGCCTTCTCGATGTCGTCGAGAGCCTTGGCCAGGCGCGGGTTGAGCGGATGCCAGCAGGCGTCGAAGTCACGCCCGCGCTCGACGGTCCCGATGATAGAGGCGACAGGAATGGTCTCGTCCCCCTCGGGGACCGGCTGACCGAGATGGAGCTGACGGCTGATCCAGCCAAGCTCCCAGATCGGCCCGCATTCGCGGGGCGTCCCAGGCAGTCTCATGCGCTCAATCCTACCCCTTCGGCCGTGAGCTTCCCCGAGCACGCGCCCGACGACCCGGACAGTGGGTGGTGCTCGACCTCAGGACGTCTGGATGACGGACAGGATGTTGCCCGCCGGATCCTTGAACCAGGCGATCGGCGGTCCCTGGTCGCGCATGATGCCGCGCTCGTCCTGGTTGAAGTCGTCGTAGCGCTCGAAGGCGACGCCCTTGGCGGTGAGGCCGTCGACGGCCGCGTCGATGTCGTCGACCTCGAGGTTGAGCGTGGTGTAGGCCGCCGGCTCGTGGTCGTCCTTGGGGTAGATCAGCACGGTGTGGCCGTTCGGGAACTTCAGGGTGAGCATCCCGTCCGCCTCGCTCACGTCCAGGCCGAGGGTGTCCGAGTAGAACGCCTTCGCCTTCGGGATGTCGTTCGACGAGAAGCCACTGAAGGCCGTCTTACCGCTCAGCATCGTGGGTCTCCTGGTGCGTGTGGAGATTGAGACCGGGTTGCGCTGCGAAACTCATCCGTGACCAGTGGCGATCGCGGCGTTGCTCAGCTCCTGTCGGCGGGCGTGAGGCGCACCATCGGGATCAGGCGACCGGTCTGGGCGGGGTAGCCGGCGAACCAGGGCAGCCGCTCGACGTGCTGGTCCCAGAGCCGATTGCGCTCGTCGCCCTCGACGATCGTCGCCGTGGCGGCGAAGGTCCGGTTCTCGGCCTCGAGCTGGACGTCGGGGTGCTCGCGGAGGTTGGCCACCCAGGCGGGAGTGGTCGGGGAGCCGCCGGCGGTCCCGGCGACGATGAAATCGCCGTTGTCGCGGCTGAAGGTGAGGAGCGCTCGGCGTGGCTCGTTGGTCTTCGCGCCGCTCGAGATCATGACGAGCAGCGGGTGCCCGGTCAGTGGGCCGGTGGTGACATTGCCGTCGTTCGCGCGCATGTCGGCGATCACGGCATCCTCGAAGGCTGTGGGGTCGAAGTCGGACATCGGGATTTGGTCTCCGGTT
The DNA here is from genome assembly GCA_963840145.1 of uncultured Chloroflexia bacterium. Classification (GTDB taxonomy): domain Bacteria; phylum Chloroflexota; class Limnocylindria; order QHBO01; family QHBO01; genus JACDBZ01. The sequence goes on along the minus strand of CAWIXR010000004.1, from coordinate 102,222 downwards.
CGCGGTGGGGCGGTTGCGCGTGCAACTATCTCACGATTGACGGATGGCGTCAGCGCCGGGCCTTCCACGGGCCGAGCCCGGCAGTCTCGATCGCATCGGTCAGGATGCGGATGCCCTTCGGGCCTATGCCGTGGAGTGCGGCGACGTCGTCGAGAGGCGTGCGGGCGACCTGCTCGAGGGTCGTGAGGCCGGCCACCTTCAGCGCGTCGTTGGCGGGGCCGGAGATCTTCGGGACGTCGGTCATCGGTACGACTCCATCAGCTCGACCAGCTCGGTCGGGTGGCTGAGCGCCGGGGTATGGCCGCTGTCGAGCTCGTCCGGCTCGATGCCCAGCCGATCCCGCACCACGCCACGCAGCCAGTCGGCGGCGAAGAAGCGGTCGTCGCGGCAGAGGATGAAGTGGGTCGGCACGTCCGGCCAGGCGGCGAGCGGCCAGGGCTCGTCGGCGTCCGCCTCGCGGTCGTTCTCTCGACTGCGCCTCGGCGGCGAGCGCCGGGTCGACGTCGTGGTAGAAGACCGCCAGATCGCCTCGGGTCCTCGCTGGGCGGCATCCGCCAGCCGGTCGTCTGCCCACATCTCGCCGGCGGTCTCGCCCGGCTGCGGGATCATTCCGGCGACGAGGATGAGCCGGCCGCCGCCGCGTGCTCGGCGACGATCGGCGCGACGTAGCCGCCGGCCGAACTGGCCGACGACGATCACCTCGCCTCGGTCACCGATGGCGTCGATCACGACCTGGGCGTGGTCCTCGAGCGTCGCATCGGCGTTCTCGATCGGCAGGTCCGGCGCGACGGTGTCGTGGCCGCGGGCGCGGAGCTCGCGCTCGACGAGGTGCCAATACCAGCCGACGTCGCCGGCTCCGTGGATCAGCGCGTAGGTTGCCACCGGCAATGGCGCAGCAAGGTTCGGACCGGAAGGGTTGCATTCTTGTAACGCGGGTCGATACTGGTGATAGAAGCCGCGGCCGGCAGAGCACAGGAGGACCAGACCGATGGGTGAGCAGAGCCTCTACGACCGACTCGGCGGCGCGTTCGCGATCGCCGCCGTGGTCGACAAGTTCAGCGATGCGCTGATCACGAATCCGAAGGTGGGGCAGCAGTCGGAGAACCCGCAGCTTCGGGAGTGGCACACAGAGCAGCTGGATCGGCTGCCCGGGCTGAAGTTTTTGCGGACCCTGTGGGTCTGCAACGTCGCAGGCGGCCCGTTCACGTACGCCGGCACTCGACCGGGCGCCACGCCGGTCGGCCTGGAGGAGGCGCACCGAGAGCTCCAGATCGCGCCGGCCGAGTTCGACGAGGTCGCCGCGGAGCTCGCGCGCACGCTCGATGCGTTCGGCATCGGCGATCCGGAGAAGGGGGAGACGCTGGCGGCCTTCGCGGCGCACAAGGGCGAGGTCACGGAGGGCTTCCTGGTCGCCGCCGGCCGCTGACGAAATCGAGGCGGGGACTGGGCGAAACCGAACGGGCGTTCTATTCTGCGCTGCGTGAGCTACGTCGGTCGCGAGGTCTTCCAGACGAAGATCGACTGCTCATGCGGCGCAGCGGTCACGATTGCCGATCTCCGCGAGCACATGGTGCGGCGCCACTGCAACGTCGAGGGCTGCTCGGAGCGCGCGCTGCGAACCGTGACGTTCGGGTTCCGCGACCCGCAGTTCAAGATGATCGGGGTGCCGATGGGCATCTGCCGGCGTCACGAGCACTCGATCGGGAAGGGCCGGATGCACCTGATCGTCGATCCGCCGCGCAACTAGGAACCCTCAGCCCGCAGTGCCGAAGGTCGCGCGGCCGGCCGGTCGATACGTCTGAAGCATCACGCCGGACGGCGTCGACCGCGACTCGACCAGCTCCAGGTCGTGCGTTGAGCCGTGCTCGGGGAAGAGCCGGAGCCCGTCGCCGACGATGACCGGGGAGATCCGGAAGTTGAGCTCGTCCACGAGGTCGCGCTCGAGCAGCCAGCGAAGCAGAACGCCGCTGCCGTGGACCTGGAGCTCGCGGCCGGGCTTCGCCTTGAGCTCACGGATCGCCGCCTCGACGTCGCCATCGATCACGTGGGTGTTCCAGCCTGGATCCTTGAGCGTTGTCGAAGGCACGTACTTGGGCAGGACGTTGATGCCGTGGGAGACCGGGTCACCCGCATCGTGGTGCGGCCAGTAGGACTCGAAGATCTCCCAGGTCCTGCGTCCGAGGAGCAGCGCATCCGCGCGCTCGAACCACGAGATCAGGAACGGCCACATCTCCTCGTCGGTGTGCGACGCCGTCCAACCGCCGCGCTCGAACCCGCCGCGCCGGTCCTCGTCCGGGCCACCGGGACCCTGGTATACGCCGTCCACGGTCAGCATCATCGAGACGGTCAGCTTCATGGTCTTGGCTCCCTGCACGTGTTCGTCGATGGGTAGACGACCGCTCGGACGGAGACTAATCGGCGAGCCGCGGCGGCAGATCCACCAACCCGTCGGGCCATGCGCAGATGCAGACTCGGTTGCCGGCGCGGTCGGCGAGCGTCTTGTGCTCCGTCCCGTCGTCCACGATCCGCCCGCCCGCGGCCAGCGCCGCCGCGAGCCGCGCCTCGAGGTGCTCGCGCGCGACCGATACGTCAATGTGCATCGCGTGTCGCAGCGGTTTCCCCTCGTCCAGCTCCTGCTGCCACACCGTCGAGCTGTGCCCGAGCGGGTCGACGCCGTTGTCATCGGCCATTGGCGCGTAGCCGAGGACGGCGCGCCAGAAGCCAACGTCGATCGCATCGGGCTTCGCGGAGATCGCGATCTGCATCTCCTGGACCGATGCGAGGTCGGCCACCGCGCCATGCTCTCGCGCGACCGCCGAGACGGCGCCCGCCAGGTCGATGTGCCGCGCCTCGAGCTGCCACATGTCGCGGGTCAGTCGCACGGTGAGGCGGTCATCGGCGACCGTCAGCAGCGCGCCCGTGTTGGCGAAGCCCTGGACCGATGCGACCGCCTCGGCCAGCCGAAGCGCCTCCTGCACCGATCCGACGAGGAAGGCCGCCGTCGCACCGCCGTGCAGCACGACCCAGTCGTCGACGCCCTCCGCCTCGAGGAACTCTCGCCAGCCCTGCTCGCTCATCGATGGGTGGCCCGCATGGTGACAGTCTCCTCGACGTGCAGACGCGACGAATAATTGAGACGGAACCGAGGGAGAACGGTGCTCTTCCGGCGCGCTTCGCAGTGGTAGAAACTCGCGTATGACTTGAGACGTCTAGCTTCTGGAAGGCGAGTTGATGCGGCAGTTGGCTGCGGTTGGTGCAAGTCTCATTCTGGTGCTCTCGGTAGCGTCACCCGTGAAGGGGTATGTCCACAACCGCGGATGGTTCACGACGGCCGCCATCGACAGCAACTCGAACGGCCAGTTCGATCTCGACGTCTGCTTCGGCACCGGCCACGGTAGCGCCATCTACCAGAACCGAGCGGCGCTGTTCGCGGAGCTGTCACGTTGGGATGACACCCAACCGGGGCTCTTCTTCGATCAGCAAGCATGTGGCAACGACAACTCCAACATCAAGATTACATGGGCGTTCTTCGAGGATCCGGGGCATGCGAGAGTTCTCCAATCCCGATCCCTGCAGGGACGACCCTGGCGGTAACCCCAATCCCCGCCAACGTGAACGTCGGGTATGACGAGATCGACATCTTTATGAATTTCGAGTGCTCGGATGACTTCGATTGGGAAGACAACGACGGCATTGCCAACAACAAGTTCTCCGCCACTGCGACCGTGTTACACGAAGGCGGCCACACGCTCGGCTTGCGGCACTCAAGCGTGGCCAATGTAGTTATGTCCGCCGGGGGACCGGCCGATTGCACTAACCACGGAAACGTTCCGTTCCTTGGGATGGACTGGACGCTGGGCGATGACGATGCTGAAGGATTTTGTGACCGCTCCCGGGCATCCCCGATTCCGCCGCGGGGTTCCCTGTCGTCGCCGGGTGTCATGAATAGGAGCAAGGAAGTCCTCTCGAAGGGAGATCGGGATGCGTAACTACCCACTACGGAGCACGGCCATCTTTATCACCATCGTGAGCGCGATTGCGCTGTTCTTGATGCGTGCGCCAAGTCCATCAGCGCCGCCAGAAGCCGCTCCCAGTCGTCGGATCCGTTCGGTCGAACAGTCGCACTCGTATTCGACGGTAAGCCGAGATGCCCTAACCGCGCTCGTCACCGCCGAGCCGAGCGGCGCGGAGCAGAGTGTCCAGGCGACACACTCGCCCGCGATGCGCCCACGGGCAGCTCCGGCTTGCCTTGCTCCTCCACGGATCGACTGACGGAGGAAGAGGCGATCGATCCGCGGGCGCACACTGTCGCACCTCAGACCGTCGGATGAGGATGGGACTGATCGGGAAGGAAGAGTCCTGCTGCCAGCGGTCCTCGGCTCGTCGCAACTCCTTCCACACTGCAGGCCGCTTGACGCTACGCGCGTGATAACGACCGCGAACTACGCGTCGTACGGTCGGGCCCGATCAGCGACGTCTGGCCAGACAGTCCGATTCAGGATTGGGCTAGTGATCTGCCACCCGACGCACCAGTCTGGTACCTGTACTTCCAAGGTGACGATGATCTCGGGACGATCGTGCTCCTGCACGATGCAGACGCAAGCGTCATCTATCTGACGGACGTCGAAGCGTTCACGGTGCCGTAAGTCAGCGGCTGCTCTCGCTCAGTCCCTGCGCGTGTCCGACCTGACCATGGCGTAAGCACGGTCGTCATCTCAGGTGGGCGTAGGCGGTCAGCGTCAGAAACTCGGTGAAAGTCTCGGCGAAGATCAGGTCGTCCAAGAGGGCGGTGGCATCGGTCCAGGGGGAGTCGGGGGAGACCTCGCGGAGCTTGGCGAGCTCCTCGTCGCGGATCGTGGCGTATCGGTCTGGCGTGAGCGTGCCGCCGTCGGCAAGGCCCACGCCGTGGACGCGCCACTGCCACAGCTGCGAGCGAGAGATCTCGGCGGTGGCGGCATCCTCCATCAGGTTGTTGATGGCGGCGGCGCCGTTGCCGGCCAGCCACGAGGCGAGGTAGGAGAGGCCGATCGAGACGTTGGCGCGCACGCCGGCCTCGGTGACCGCGCTGCCGGGGACGGAGACATCGATCAGGTCGCCCGCGGAGACGCGGACCTCGGGGCGCAATCGGTCCTTCTGGTTGGGCCGATCGCCCAGCACCGCGTCGAAGACTGCGCGCGCGACCGGCACGAGGTCCGGATGGGCGACCCAGGTGCCGTCGAAGCCGTCAGAGGACTCGCGCTCCTTGTCGGCGCGGACCGCCGCGAGGGCACGCTCGTTGACCTCGGCGTCCCGGCGCGACGGGATGAACGCGGCCATGCCGCCGATCGCGTGCGCCCCGCGCCGATGGCAGGTCTGCACCAGCAGCTCGGTGTAGGCGCGCATGAACGGCACGGTCATCGTGACCTGCGCGCGATCGGGGAGGACCATGTCGGGCCGCGTCCGGAACTTCTTGATGATGCTGAAGATGTAGTCCCAGCGGCCGGCGTTGAGGCCGGCGGCGTGGTCGCGCAGCTCGAAGAGGATCTCGTCCATCTCGAAGGCGGCGAGGATCGTCTCGATGAGCACGGTGGCGCGGATCGACCCCTGCGGGACGCCCAGCGCCTCCTGGGCGGCGACGAAGATGCGGTTCCACAGCGCCGCCTCGAGGTGGCTCTCGAGCTTCGGCAGGTACAGGTACGGCCCGGATCCGCGCGCCAGCAGCTCGCGGGCGTTGTGGAAGAACCAGATGCCAAAGTCGAAGATGCTCGCGCTGATCGGCGCGCCATCGACTGTGACGTGGGCTTCCGGCAGGTGCCAGCCACGCGGCCGGATGCAGAGGGTCGCGATCTGGTCGTTGAGGGCGTACGACTTCTCATCGGTCTGGAAGGTGAGCGTCCGGCGAACCGCCTGCGACACCGCCCAGTGCCCGGTCACGACGTTGTCCCAGGTGGGGGAGAGGGCATCTTCGAAGTCGCACATGAAGACCGATGCGCCGCTGTTCAGCGCGTTGATCATCATCTTCGGCTCCGCCGGCCCGGTGATCTCGACGCGCCGATCGTCGAAGTCGGCCGGCGCCGGCGCGACCGTCCACTCGCCCTCGCGGCTCTCGATCGGGTTTGGCAGGAAGTCCGGCGTCTCGCCGGCGTCCAGACGCCGCTGCCGTCGCTCCCGGTCCTGGAGCAGCTTGGTGCGCTCGTTGTTGAAGGACCGATGCAGCTGCGCCACGAAGTCGAGCGCCTCGGGCGTCAGGACCTCCTCGAGATGCGGCGCTTCGGAGGTGATCACGACGCCGGCGGGCAAGAGCTTCATCGGTCGATTGTCCGGTGCGTGGCGGTCAGCGTCAAAGGTCGCCGCTTCGGTAGGCCGGTTGCGCGCCTGTCAAGGGTGCTGCGTGACAACGTGCAGCACGTTGGCACGAGATCGCGTTGGCACGATCTCACGCAGAGGCGCTGACAGTTCCGTCACGGAATCAGTTCGACCTCGCCGGTGCGCAGGTCATACCGGCTGCGGCGTGGCGCTTCGGCCTCTGTGCCGGGAGCCGGGTTGCGCTCGAGCATCGCGATCTCGATCGTCGTCGCGGGAAAGACCGCGTGGATCTCCAGCGGGACGTCGCCGGTGTTGGCGGTCCCGTGCGGCGTTCCGGCCGGGATGAAGATGACCGCGCCGGCACCGACTCGCCGCTCCTCCTCGCCGAGCCTGGCCGTCCCGTCGCCGGCGATGATCGTGATCGCCTCGTCGACGTCGTGCGTGTGGAGCGGGATGCGGTCGCCGACGGCGATCGCCTCGCGGATGATCGCCAGCGTGTCGACGCGCCGGCGTTCGTCGCCGGGATCGACCGCGAACGCCCAGCGCGAGTCCGGCCGGTGATCGTCGGGATCGCCGACCATCGGCTCCATGGTCTGCCCCTCGATGATGCTCACCCGGCCCCCGCGGCAGCCATCGGAGATGACTCGCGAGCCAGGATCGCGACCAGCAGGACCGCCAGCAGCGCCACGAGCTGCGCGACCGATGAGACCGCCAGGCCGATCGGCAGCGTCGCCACGGCGGCCACCGCCGCCAAAGAACGAACCCACGCGTGGCCCCAACCGATGGAGAGCCGCAGAAGCACGTCGCCCACGAGGTAGAGCCCGATGCCCAGGCCCAGGGCCAGCGCGGCGTAGAACGGCAGCGGCTCGAAGGCGTGGCCGATCGCCGACTTCACGCCGGCGGCGAAGCCGACGATGCCAAGGATCATCGGAATCTGGGCATAGAAGTAGGCGTTGAGCGCGATGCGAATCCGCCGCTCCGGCGTGGCCTCGAGGATCGCCTCCTCGGCGCGGACGTCGTCGCCGCTGAAGTACAGCCACCAGAGGCAGCTGGCGATGATCAGCGCGAGGCTCGCCGCCGTGAGCAGCGGCGCCTCGAGCGGCACGCCGGCGGCTCCGACGCTGATCGCGACGATCGACTCGCCGAGCACGATGATCAGCAGCAGCCCGTGACGCTCGACGAAGTGGCTCCCCTCGATCCGGAAGCCCTGCGGACTGGCGACGAACGAGGTCACGACGGCAAGCCCGAAGGCGGCGGCCCACGCGACGTAGACGAGCGGCTCGGACAGGAAGCCCGCGCCGAGGATGATCGACGCGCCGATGACGTTGAGCAGCCCCAGGGTCCTGACGCCCGACATGCCCTGGCCCCACTGCGCACCCGCGAAGAGCCCGGTGTGAATGAGGATGACCGCCATGAAGCCGATCCCGAAGACGACCCCGCCGCCGGTGAATGCCGTCGGGATCGCCAGCGCCATCACGAGGAACCCGACCATCGCCGCCAGCAGCAGCAGCTTGCGCATCGGCCGGTCCGGCGCGACGGCGTTCGTCAGCCACACGTAGCCGCCGAACATCCACCACAGCACGCCGAACAGCAGCAGGACCCGCAGCACCGACACCAGCGTTGGGTCGGCGGCCAGGACCGCGGTCAGCTGGGTGACCGAGAAGACGAAGACGAGATCGAAGAAGAGCTCGAGCGTCGAGACCGATCGACGCTCCGGCTCGGCTTCCGGGGTCACCGCCGGGCGAACTCGATCGCCACCAGTACGAGACCGATGAACCCCACCGCCACCATCCACCACCCCGCCTGCGCCGAGACCCCGCCGACGGTGATGCCACCGATGCCGGACAGGATGAACAGGACGGCGACGACCACCAGGAGGATGACCGCGGTCCGAGGGCGGCTGCGACCGTTCGTCATCGGTCTATCGGCTCACTGGAAGCGCATGAGGATCATGGTGGTGAAGACGATCGCGAACAGTCCGAGGTCAATCCGGCTGACCGTGCGCAGGCGCTGGACCGCGGCGGGGTAGTCGGGCGTGTCCCTGAGACCCTCGAGGATCGGACCGATGTACCGCGCGCCGGTGAACACGAGCCCGAGCGAGCCCACCAGGGCGACGACCCAGAGGATCCCGTAGGTCGTGCTCAGGTCCTCGAACGACTGGATCCTGCCGAACACCGTGCCGCGCAGGATCCCGAGCAGGATGACCAGCGACGAGACGATCGGGAACACCCGCTTGCCGATCTGCCCGAGGCGCGAGTTCGTGATGCGGCCCTGGCTCTCCGGAAGCTCCGCCAGCGCCGGACTGACCAGGAAGTACATCGAGATCGCGTAGCCGAACCAGGTGATGCCCAGCAGTACGTGGAGCCACTGGACCGCGAAGGTGGGCCAGTCCATGCCGGACCTCCGTCTTCATCTCCGCCGATGACTTCTCGGGCGTCATCGGTCGGTTGTCGAAGGGTAGCGGCTCCGTGCATCACCATTTCTGTCATTCGGCCGAATTGCGAGGCGAGATGCTCAGCCCGCGTCCTTCCGGCGGTCGCGCCGCTCGAATGCCCGCGTGCCGGCGGGGTGCATGCGGCCGGCCTTCGTGAGCGCGGCGATCTTCGCGATGTTGATGGCGCTCCAGTTCGACGTCCGGCGCCGAGGCGTGAAGCGCGTGGCCGTGACCTCGTCGTCGATCCGGAACGTGATGCCGTCGATCCAGCCGTAGCACAGCGCCTCGTCGACGGCCTCCGCATAGGTCATCGCCGCCTTGCCCGCGGCCTTCCTGTAGTAGCCGACGAACAGCTCCTTCGCCGTGTCGTGGTTGGCTTCGAGCCAGGCGCGGAAGCTGGCCGGCGTGTCGAAGACCGCCACCTGGTCGCGCGTGGGGCGCTGGATCGGGGACACGCGCCGCCTACCAGCCTTCGGCGTCGCTGATGAGCCGATGCAGGACGCGGCCGGCCACGGTCCGCCGGTAGTCGGCGGTCGAGCGCACGTCGTCGATCGGCTCGATCTCGGCGACGAGCGCCGCGGCGGCCGCATCGGCGACCTCGCGGGTCGGACGGGCCCCGCTCAGGACGGCCTCGGTGGCGGGGGCGCGGACCGTGGTGGCCGCCACGGAGCCGAGGGCGAGGCGCACGTCGGTCCACGGGTCGCTGTCGCGCGCGGCACGCCAGGCGAGGGCCATGACGACCTTGCTGATCGCCTGCGCCCGCCGCGTGCCGATCTTGCGGAAGCGCACCTGGCGGTCCGGGACGAGCGGGATGCGCACGCGGAGGAGGAGCTCGTCGTCGCGTCGCGCGGTCCGCCGGTACGCGGGCCAGAAGTCGTCGGCCACCACCGTTCGCTCGCCGCCGGCTGATCCGAGGACCATCTCCGCGCCGCAGGCAAGCAGCACGGGCAGGGTGTCGCCGGCGGGCGAGGCGTTGACCACGTTCCCACCGATCGTGCCGCGGTTCTGGATCTGCGCCGCACCGATCGTCGCCGCCGCCTCGACGAGCGCGGGCACGAACTCGGCGACGAGCGGCGATCGGCGGATCTCCGTGTACGTGGTCAGCGCGCCGAGCACGAGCGCATCGGTCTCGACGACGATCCCGCGGAGCTCGTCGAGGGCCCAGATGTCGAGGACCCGTTCGGGCGGCTCACCGATCTCGCCGGTGACCTGCACCATCAGGTCCGTCCCGCCGGCGACGGGGCGCCAGGGCGACCCGGAGCCATCGGCCATGAGAGCGTAGGCCGCCTCCAGGCGGGTGGGGGACTCGGACGGCGGCTCGACGGCGTTCGGCATCGGTCTCGACTGTTCAGCGACGCAGGTCGCGGATCACCCGCAGCAGCAGCCAGATGCCGAGCACGAGCAGGATCAGCTGCGCGGGGGTCATGGCCAGGGTGATGTCGCGGTCCTCGAGCGCCTGCTTAAGGCTCTCGCGCTCGTTGCTCATGCGGGTGTCCTCCGTTCGGCTGCCAGGGCGATCGCATCGATGATCTTCGTGTATCCGGTGCAGCGGCACAGGTTGCCGGCGATCGCCTCGCGGATGTTGTCGTCGGTCGGGCTCGCCCCGCTGTCCAGGAACGCCTGTCCGGCAATCAGCATCCCCGGCGTGCAGATCCCGCACTGCGCCCCGCCCGTCTCGAGAAACGCCTGCTGGAGCGTGCCGAGCGTCCCCGGCGCGGCCATGCCCTCAACGGTCTGGACCGATGCGCCCTGCGCCTGGCTGACGGGGATCAGGCAAGCGTCGACCACCGCGCCGTCGATGAGGATGCTGCACGCGCCGCACTCGCCCTCGCCGCAGCCCTCCTTCGTGCCGGTCAGGCCGAGGTCGTCGCGCAGCACGTCGAGGAGCCGCCGCATGCCGGTGGCCTCGACCTCGACCGGGGCGCCGTTGACCGTGAACGTGAAACTCATCGGTCCTCCGGGTCCTGCGGCGCCCGGAACGGCATCTCGTCGCCGCCCGCCGGCAGGTCCTCGATGACCGGCGTGCGCGGAGCGGGCTCCTCGAGCGAGATGCCCGGCGCCGGCGGGGCAGCGCCGTCGGTCAGCGCGGCGATGATCCGCTCCGGCGTGGCCGGCAGGTCGTGGATCCAGACGCCGGTGGCGTCGTGGATGGCGGCGACGACCGCGGGCGCGCCGACGTCCATCGGCAGCTCGCCGACGCCCTTCGCCCCGTGTGGCGCACCACTGAACGGCTTCTCGACGAGGATCGAGCGCAGCCGCGGCGCGTCCAACGACGTCGGAATGAGGTACGTCGCCAGGCGGTCGTTGAGGTAGCGGCCGTCGACGAGCTTCATCTCCTCGATCGTCGCGTAGCCGATCGCCTGGAGCGTGCCGCCCTCCACCTGGCCCTCGGCGAGGATCGGATGGATGACATGGCCGATGTCGTCCGCGCTGACGCAGTCGCGCACCGCCACCTCGCCCGTGTCGAGATCCACCTCGACCGATGCGACGCACGCCGCCCAGCCGAACGCCGGGTAGGCGTCGCCGCGGTAGGTCTTGTCGTCGAACGGCTCGCCGGGGTAGGGGACGAACTGCTCGTCGATCCGCATGGGACCGGCCTCGCGGTACGCCGACGCGAACGGCCTGCCGGTCTCCTCCTCCACGCGCGCCCGCATTCGCTCGGCGGCACGGATGAGCAGCCCGCCGACGACCATCGCGGTGCGGCTGGCCACGGTCGGCCCGCTGTCAGGCACGATCGAGGTGTCCTGTGGCGCGATCTCGACCTCGCCGAACTCGACGCCGAGCGTATCGGCGACCAGCTGCGGGAAGATCGTCTTCGTGCCCTGGCCCATCTCGGTTGAGGCGGTCAGGATGCGGATGCGGCCGTCATCGGTCAGCTCGAGGCTGGCGACCGATGCGAGCTTGACCTCGCCGGAGCCGGTGAAGCCGGCGCCGTGCCAGGCTAGCGCGAGGCCGATGCCGGAGGCGACGCGGGCGCCATCGGTCCTGCCCTCGCGGAAGGCTCGCGTCTGGCCGGCGTGCCGGTCGAAGGCCGATGCCTGCGCCGCCGCCTCGAGGACGTCGATCCCGCCGACCGACTCGCGCAGGATCTGGCCGGTCGGCGTCGTGTCGCCCTCGCGATAGACCCAGCGGCGGCGCAGGTCCAGCGGCGATGCGTCGAGGGCGTCGGCGATGCGGTTGACCTGCATTTCGGCCGCGAACTCGGTCTGCGGCGCGCCGAAGCCGCGGAAGGCGCCGTTCGGCGGGGTGTTGGTTGCCATCGCCCGACCGGTGATCCGCACGTTCTCGCACCGATACGGCCCGCCGGCATGCAGGACGCCGCGGCTGAGCACGACCGGTGTGAGCGTGCAGTACGCCCCGCCGTCCATGATCACTTCGATCTCCTGGGCCAGCAGCTCGCCGGTCTCCGACACGCCCCAGCGAGCGCGCACGACCGCCGGATGGCGCTTCGTGGTGGCGCTGATGTCCTCGTGGCGGTCGTAGATCATCCGCACCGGCTTGTGGCACTTCAGCGCCAGCAGCGATGCGTGCAGGGCGATGATGGAGGGGTACTCCTCCTTACCGCCGAAGCCGCCACCGGTCTCGGCCTGCACGACCACCGCAAGTTCGTCGCCCATCTTCAGAGCGCGCTTCATCGCCTTGTGGACGTAGTACGGGCACTGCAGGGAACCGTGGACGGTGACGCCGCCATCCTCGCGCGGCACGGCGATCATCGCCTGGTTCTCGATGTACAGCTGCTCCTGGTGGCCGACCCGGTACGTTCCCTCGATCACGACGGTGGCCTGGTCCATCGCCACGGTCGGGTCGCCGTGCTCGACGGTGTAGTGCGCGAACTCGCGCTCCGCCTCGAGCGGGTCGAAGACCGCCGGCAGGCGCGTCGTCCGCAGCCTCACGTGCGCCTTCGCCGCACGGAGCGTGGCGCGATCGGGAGCCGCGATCAGCGCGCATGGCTCGGCCTGGTGCTGGATCTCGCCCCCAACCGGGACGAGCACCGGCTGGTCGTCCTGGATGAGGCTGACAAGGTTCTCGCCGGGGATGTCGTCGGCGGTGACGAGCACGACCCGCTTCCAGTCGAACGCGTCGTCGAGCTCGATCGCCTCGAGGCGGGCGTGCGGCTCCGTCGAGCGGATCGTGGCGCCGAACCAGGCGCCGGGGAAGACGAGGTCATCGGCGTATTTCGCTTCGCCGGTGAGCTTCTGTGGACCCTCTCGGCGCAGTGGCGCCGCGGGCCGCGCTCGGCCAGGGGCGGGTGCGTCGACCGGGATGACGAGCGGCGAGGCGTCCGGCGGCGCGCTGGCCGGCGCGGCGACGCCCGGCGGCACCGTTCGCGTGGTCAGGCGCGGGCGGTCGTCCTCCATCGGTGCATCCTAGCGTCCCGGTGTCCATTGACGGAGCACGTAGATTGACGGCCGATGAGCTTTCTGGATCGTTACAGCCAGGCTGCCGAACAGGCCGCGCCAGGCCGCGGCCGACGGCATCGCATCGGTGACCACGCCGCTAGTCGATGTGGAACAGCACCTCTTCGCCGCGCAGGATGGCCGACGACTCGCCCAGACCGTCGAGGGCGGACTCCCACGACTCGTAGAGCGTGCGGAACGTCGCCTGCGGCAGCAGGTCGTTGGCGATGAGCCCGATCAGCGCCGAGTAGGCGGCGGCGCGCGCGGGCTGCGGGACCTCTCGGCGAGCGCAGGCAACGGCGAGAGCCTGGGTGGCGACCTCGAACAGGTCGAGCCGACCGGCGGCGGCCAGGCGCGTGAGCGCCTCGCTGCGCGCGTCTGCGACGCTCGGGGTCACATCGGTCTCGAGCGCGGCGATTCGCGACTCGTGCGCGTGCAGCGTGTCGAGCTCGTCGAGCAGGGCATTCAGCGCGAGCAACGCGTGGCTCGGGGCGGCGGGCATGACCGGCTCCTCCTCGCGCGTCGTGGCGGGCATGACCACGGTTCGGGACGCGCGAGCCGCGATTATCGGCCGCGGCGCAAGACCCGTCCAGATCGCGCGCCGGTATGGCGGCCGGGCTCGACGACCACCTCGCCGCCGACCAGCACCCACTCGATGCCGTCGGGGAAGGCGCGCGGCTCGTCGTACGTAGCGTTCGAGCGCACGCGCTCCGGGTCGAAGACGACGACATCGGCCACGTACCCGTCACGCAGGAGGCCACGGTCACGCAGGCCCAGGCGGGCGGCTGCGGCCGAGGTCATCGAGCGGACCGCCTCGGGGAGGCTGATCAGCGCCTCCTCGCGCACGAACTGCCCGAGCACGCGCGGGAACGATCCGTAGGTGCGCGGCGAGGGCTTCTCGCCGACGAAAGTCGAGTCGGTGCCGATCATCCCGACCGGGTGCCGGATGAAGTCGCGGAGAGTCTCCGTCCACGGTCCCGGCGTGACCTGGTTGACGCGCAGGTCCTCCTCGAGCAGCAGGTCGCAGAGCACGTCGACGGGGTCGCCGTCGCGATCGCGCACAACCTCGCCGAGCGTCCGGCCCTCCCACTGCAGCAGGTCCGGCCGCGCGAAGGCGCCGAGCCGCACGTCGTCCCAGGCATTACGACCCGCGTAGAGCACCCCTCGCTCCTCGAGATCACGTCGGATGCGGTCGCGGACGGAGGTCTCGGCGAGGCGCTCCTTGGTCGGGATCGGTCCACCCGCCTGCACCCACGGCGGGATCATGATCAGCAGCCGGGTGCTGGCCCACTCGTAGGGATACGTGTCGAATGTCACGTCGAGGCCTTCCGCCCGCGCGTCGTCGACGAGCGCCAGCATCGGTCCAGGCCCGCCGGGGAAGGTCTGCCGGTGATAGAAGTGGGTGATGTGCGACGGCCCCTCTCCGCGCCGGCCGATCTCGATCGCCTCGCGGAAGGGATCCAGGTACCGATCGCCGAGCGCGTAGCGCACGTGCGTGTGATAGAAGCCGCCGAGGACGGCCGTCTCGCGGGTGAGCTGCGCCAGCTCGTCGGTGCTTGCGTAGGCGCCGGGCGGGTAGTCCAGCCCCGAAGAGAGGCCGATGGCCCCCTCCTCCATCGCCTCGCGCAGCATCGCGCGCATGTCCAGGATCTGGGCGTCGGTGGCCTCCACCTCATCCCAGCCGATGGCGCTCATCCGCAGCGCGCTGTTGCCCACCAGGAAGGCCAGGTTGACCGATGGCCTGAGGTCGTCGAGCCGGTCGAGGTAGGTCTCGACCGAGCCCCAGTCACAGGCGAGGTCGTCGGGGTTGCCATCGAGGCCTGCGTTCATGTGGACCAGCGCTTCGAGGTCGTGCGGGTCGGGGATCGGTGCGTAGCTGAGCCCATCGACGCCGATGACCTCGGTGGTGATGCCCTGCCGCACCTTCGGCTCGTGGAGCGGGTCGGCGAAGAGCATCAGTCCCGAGTGCGAGTGCAGATCGATGAACCCGGGGGCGACAACGAGGCCTTTCGCGTCGATGCGGCGGTTGGCAGCGGTTGCCTCCTCGGTCTCGCCGAAGACGAGGCTCAG
This sequence comes from uncultured Chloroflexia bacterium, assembly GCA_963840145.1. Classification (GTDB taxonomy): domain Bacteria; phylum Chloroflexota; class Limnocylindria; order QHBO01; family QHBO01; genus JACDBZ01. The sequence continues at coordinate 87,036 of CAWIXR010000004.1, read as the reverse complement.
GCGGCCGTCTCTCACGCCAACTGCGGCCGCGAAGCCCTCGTCTCCGCTGCCGTCGACGACCGACCCGTTCTCGATGATCAGGTCAAACGGCTCGCTCACGCGGGAGGCGACCAGCTCTGGAGCTCGACGACGTTGCCCTCGGGATCGGTGACGTAGCACCAGGTGACGCGGCGGCGGTCGGCGGTCGTGAGCGTGACGACGTCGCCGACCGGGCTCCCGCCTTCCGCGAGCACGCGGTCGCGCGCTTCCTCGACGTCCGCGACGGCGAAGGCGATGTGCCCGAAGCCTGGCCGATCGATGGCGGGCTCCTGGCCCTCGCCGGTGGAGGCGAACGTGTAGATCTCGAGTGTCGGGCCCTCGTCGCCGTGCCCGGGCAGTCTCAGGTGGATGCCCTTCAGCGCCGCATCGGTGATGCCGGTGCCGCGGGAGAGGTCCGGACCGGCGTAATCGCGCTCCGGCGGCACCGGCGTGCAGCCGAACAGGCGCTCGTACCAGTCGGCGATGAGGCGCCAGTCGCGAGCGATCAGGTTGGTGTGGCCGTATCGGACGCCGGGGATCGGGCCTTTGTCATTCACGCGAACATCGTAGGTCGTCCGGCGCGAGTGGTGATCCGTGGTGCGGCTGGATCGACGAGGAGCGCGGCATCCTTGGACGTTGCAGCCGGGGTGCGGATGAACGGCCGCGAGCAGCACAATGGACCGATGACCGTCGCCGCCGTGATCCTCGCCGCCGGCGCGTCGACGCGGTTCGGATCGCCGAAGGCGGCCGTGCGGATCGGCTCGCGCACGATGCTCCAGGTGGTGGTCGACACGGCAACGGCGGCGGGCCTGGCGCCGGTGATCGTCGTCGCGCCGCCGTCACTTGCAGTCCCGGAGAGCGCGGAAGCCGTTCGCAACGACGCCCCGGAGCAGGGGATGAGCCGGTCCCTGCGGATGGGGATCGCCGCGCTGCCGCCGGATGCGGAGGCCGCGGTCGTGCTGCTCGCCGACCAGCCGACGGTCACCGTCGAGCACCTCCGCATCCTGGACGGCTGGCGCGGCGGCACGCCGGTCGTGGCCACCCGCTCGGACGGCGTGCTCGGGCCGCCGGTGCTCATCGAGCGCGAGGGCTTCCACCTCGTCGAATCGGTCGGCGGCGACGCCGGCCTGCGCGGACTCCTCCGGGTCAATCCATCGGTCGTCACCGCCGTCGAGCATGACGCCGTCCCCGACATCGACACGCCCGACGACCTCGAGCGCATCACCGAGCCCTGTCCGGGCTGCGGGGCGCGCTACCTGCCGCAGGCGCAGGACGAGACGCATCACTACATCGGTGCCTCCGCGGCCTGCTGGGCGGCCTTCGGTGAGCTCCTCGCGCGCGAGTTCGGCGACCCGGGCTACGGGATCGTCCATCGCCATACCGTTGATGCCTACGTGGTCCAACACCCCGGTGCCGATGGACGGCGGGAGCGCCAGTCGGTCGCGGTCCACCTCGTCGGGCTCTGTCACTGGCTCGAGCACGGCCTGTCCGCCGCCGAGCTGAACCCGATGACCCAGGGGCTCGCCTCCTCGAAGCCGGACTGGCCGTGGCTCACGCCGCCGGAACGCTACGAGCTGACCGTCGTGGACGTGCTCCGGGCGACGAGCGGGGAAGAGCACGTCCGGATGACGCGGGAATGGGCCGCGTCCGTCTGGGAGGCGTGGTCGCCGCACCACGCTGCCGTGCGCGCCTGGGCCGCCGAGGCCCTCCGGGACCGAGGGTAGAATCGCTCACATGTTCGATTCGGGCGCCCAGAACCGATGACCATCGAGCGGATCACGACGGCCGAGGTCGCGGAGGACGAGCGCGCGCTCGAGTCGACCGTCCGGCCGAGGCGCCTCGACGAGTTCGCCGGCCAGGACCGGGTCAAGGAGAACCTGGCGATCCTGATCGACGCCGCCCACAAGCGCGACGAGCCGGTCGACCACATCCTCCTGTACGGGCCGCCGGGACTGGGCAAGACGACGCTCGCGAACATCGTGGCGGCCGAGATGGGCGCGCAGATCCGGACGACGAGCGGCCCTGCCATCGAGCGGGCCGGCGACCTGGCGGCGGTGTTGACCAGCCTGAGCGCCGGCGACGTGCTGTTCATCGACGAGATCCATCGGCTCAGCCATGTCGTCGAGGAGATCCTCTATCCCGCGATGGAGGACTTCGCGCTCGACGTCGTGCTCGGCAAGGGGCCGGGCGCGCGGACGGTGCGGCTCCAGATCGAAAAGGTGACGGTGATCGGCGCCACCACCCGCGTCGGGTCCATCACCGGACCCTTGCGCGACCGGTTCGGCGTGACGTACCGGCTCGACTACTACACCGATCTTGAGCTCGAGCACATCCTTCGACGCTCGGCGGAGATCCTCGGGGTGCGCCTGACCGATGACGCCGCCCGGCTCGTCGCGGCCCGATCGCGCGGCACGCCGCGGATCGCGAACCGGCTGCTCAAGCGCGTCCGCGACTACGCGCAGGTCCGCGGTGGCGAGGACGAAACGGTGACCGAATCGCTCGCCTCGGACGCGTTGGCGCTGCTCGACATCGACGAGCGAGGGCTCGATGCCATGGACCGCCAGCTGCTGCGCGCGATCGCCGAGCACCACGCCGGCGGGCCCGTTGGCCTGTCCACGATGGCGGCGACGGTCTCGGAGCCGATCGAGACGATCGAGGATGTCGTCGAGCCCTACCTGATGCAGATCGGGCTGCTGGCGCGGACCTCACGCGGTCGCACCCTGACCGGCGGCGGCTGGGAGCACCTCGGGCTGACGCCGCCCGCGGCAGCGGGCGCATCGGTCCGCGGCGCAGCCCGGCCTCTTCGACGGATAAGCGCAGGGCAGACCAATGTCCCCCGAGCTCGGGCGCATCATCCTGGTCATCGGTCTCGTGCTTGTGGTCGTTGGCGGCCTGGCCGCGATTGGCGTGCGGCTGCCGTTCGGGCGGCTGCCAGGCGACATTGCGATCGAAGGGGAGCGGGGAGCGATCTACATCCCGATCGCCTCGATGATCGTCATCAGCGTCGTCCTCACGATCGTCCTCAACTTCTTCCTTCGTCGATAGCGCCTGCGGCGCGGAAAACGGCCACGGGATGGCTCGGTCCGAGAGTAGGCTGCGCGGCGGCACCGGTGCCCAACATGGTGTCGGGCGCGAGCGTGCCACGGAGCGGAGGGTGGTCCGTGGAAGCGGAGGTCACCGAGGTACCCAGGAGCGAGCCAGCGCCACCAGACGAGTCGCGAGGCGGGTTCGACTCCTACTTCAAGCTCAGCGAGCGGGGAACCAATATCGGGACGGAAGTTCGTGCCGGCGTCACCACCTTCCTGGTGATGGCGTACATCATCTTCCTCAACCCGCTGATCCTGTCGAATATGTTCCCGGAGGGCGCTGAGCGCGACGCGTTCATCCCCGCAGCGGCCGCCGGTACGGCACTCGTTGCGGGTCTCCTGACGATCCTCATGGGCCTGGTCGCGAACGTGCCGATCGCGCTGGCCGCGGGTCTGGGGATCAACGCCATCGTGGCCTTCACGCTCGTCATCGGTCTCGGCCTCTCACCGGCCGGAGCGATGGGCGTGATCGTGATCGAGGGGCTCGTCGTCCTCGTGCTCGTCCTCGTGGGCCTGCGCGAGGCCATCATGGATGCGGTGCCGCTCGCGCTGAAGCGCGCGATCGGCGTCGGCATCGGCCTGTTCATCCTCTTCATCGGGTTCGTCGATGGCGGACTGATCGTCCCGGGCACGCCCATCGTCCAGTTCAACTTCCCGCTGGAAACTTCGACGTGGGTCTTCGTGCTCGGATTGGCGCTGACGATCGTGTTGATGGCACTGAAGGTTCGCGCCGCGCTGCTCATCAGCATCGTGGTGATGTCGATCGTCGCGTTCGTCCTCGGGCTCACGGAGCTGCCGGAAAACCTGAGCTTCGTGCCGGACTTCTCGACGCTCGGTGACTTCGACGTGACGGAGGTCTGGACCCTGCCGCTCCTGGCGGCGGTGCTGACGATCTTCGCGATCATGCTCACCGACTTCTTCGACACGATGGGCACCGCGACCGCGATCTCGGAGCAGGCGGGCCTCTCGACTCCGGATGGCAAGGTGCCAGGCATCAATCGCGTCCTGCTCGTCGACTCCCTCGGCGCCGCAGCCGGTGGCGCCGGCGGCATCAGCTCGAACACGAGCTATATCGAAAGTGCGGCGGGCGTGGCCGAGGGCGGTCGAACCGGCCTGACCGCGGTCGTCGTCGGCATGCTCTTCCTGCTCGCGGTCTTCGTGACGCCGCTTGCCGGGCTGGTGCCATTCGCCGCGACGGGTCCCGTGCTCGTCGTCGTCGGCTACCTGATGGCCACGCTCATCAAGGACATCGACTTCGGCGACATGGAGGAGGGGCTCCCGGCGCTGCTGGGCATCACCCTCATGCCGCTGACGTACAACATCACCGTCGGTATTGGCGCGATGTTCGTCACGTACGTCCTGATCAAGGCCGTGCGCGGCAAGTTCGGCGACGTCCACTGGCTGATGTGGGTCGTGGCCATCGCGTTCGCGATCTACTTCGCCCAGGCCTGGCTCAACACGCTCATCTGAGCGCCTGCCGGTCCTGACAGACCGATGCGCCCGGCCGGTCCATCCGGCCGGGCGTTACCGTGTCCGGCGTGAGACTCCGGGTCGACGACTTCGACTACGACCTGCCAGAGGGCGCGATCGCGCAGACCCCGGTCGAGCCGCGGGATGCGTCGCGACTGCTGGTGCTGGACCGCGCCTCGGGCGTCGTGGAGCACGCGCGGTTCCGCGACATCGGCCGCTGGCTGAGCCCCGGCGACCTGCTCGTCGTCAACGACTCGCGCGTGCTGCCCGCGCGGCTCCTGGGCCAGCGCGCCGGCGGCGGGGCCGCGGAGGTGCTCGTGCTGCGGCCACTGGAGGGCGAGCGGCGCTGGGAGGCGCTCGTCCGTCCCTCGCGACGCCTGGCCATCGGCGCCTTCGTGACCCTTCGTTCTGGCGAGCGAGTCGAGATCGGGGAGCGGCTCACGGACGGCACCCGCGCCGTCACCTTCGAGCACGATCCGGACGAGGTCATGGCCGTGGCCGGCGAGATGCCGCTGCCGCCGTACATCCGCGACCGATCCGCGCCGCCGGACCGCTACCAGACCGTCTACGCACAGCCGCCCGGTTCGGCCGCCGCACCGACGGCCGGGCTCCACTTCACCGACGACCTGCTCGGGTCGCTCGAGGCCGATGGCGTCACGCGCGCCTCGGTCACCCTGCACGTCGGGCTCGACACGTTCCGGCCGCTCGAGGGCGAGTTCGTCGACGAGCACCTCATCCACCGCGAGTGGTACGAGGTCCCGCCGGCAACCCGCGAGGCGATGGCGGGCGCACGTCGCGTTGTGGCGGTGGGAACCACCTCGGTCCGCGTGCTTGAGACCGCCGCTCGCACCGAGGCCGCCGCCGGCTGGACCGACCTGTACATCACGCCGCCGTATCGGTTCCATGCGGTCGACGCGTTGATCACGAACTTCCACCTGCCGCGCAGCTCGCTGCTCCTGCTGGTGACGGCCTTTGTGCAGGCCGGAATGGGGGAGGGCTCGGCCTTCGCGGCGCGCGACCGGCTGCTCGGCGCCTACCGGGAGGCGCTGGCGGAGGGGTATCGGTTCTTCAGCTTCGGCGACGCGATGCTGATCGTCTAGTTCTGGTCGTCCGAGCGGGTCGGGACGGCCTCGCGCTCCTCATCGGACAGCTCGAGGATCTCCTCGTCATCGCCGATCGGCACGGCGGTCGGCCGAGGCCCAGCATCCTCGGCCGGCGTCTCTGGCGGGGTCTCGCCATCGGTGCCATCGGCCTCCGCCTCCGCCTCGGTCTCGGCCTCGGCGGGTGAGCTCGGAATCTCGCCCTTGCTCTCGGCGATCTCCTCGGGGCTGTCGCCGGTCGGCGGGATCGGACGCGGCCCGCCCGGGATGACGCCGGGAACGTCGGACGAGACGCGGCCGGCGGGGACGCCGAACGGCTCGGCCATCACGGCGCAGACGCGGGCGAGGTCGCAGAGTGCCTGGCCGAGGTCGGGCGACTCGGTGGCCGCCTCGAAGTGCGGATGGTGCAGCCGGAACGACCATCGGGTGCGGTGCTCGCGGGCCCAGAGGCGGAACGTATCGGCTCGAAGCTCGACGCCGCGCAGGACCTGCCACGGGTACATCAGCATCGCGAGGCGGTAGCGCGCGGATGAGCCGAAGGGGGCGTAGCGGTGATCGAGCAGTCCGACCTCGGTGGCGACCATCACGCGGCGCTCGTCACCCTCCTGCCCAGCCTCGATGGCATAGACGGCCAGGTCCTCGACGCCAAGGCTCTGGAGCTCCAGCGCGATCCACTCCTTCACCTCTTCGTTCAGGAACGGCATCCGCGGCCACTCAGTCAGTCGCACCCGCGTAGGTTATCGAATGATTACAAGTCCGTGCCGTATCCTGCGCCGATGCCGGCCGCCTTCAGCCTCGAGCCGACCGCGGTCGGGCGCGCGCGGCTCGGCCAGTTGACGACCACCCACGGACCGATCGATACGCCGCAGTTCATGCCGGTCGGCACCCAGGCGACGGTCAAGGCGCTCACCCCCGGCGACCTCCGCGCGGCGGGCGCGCAGATGATCCTCGGCAACACCTACCACCTGAACCTGCGCCCGACCGCGGAGCGCATTGCCCGCCTCGGCGGGCTGCATCGGTTCATGGGCTGGGATGGACCGATCCTGACCGATTCGGGCGGCTTCCAGGTCTTCTCGCTGGCGCACCTGCGGAGCGTGGACGATGACGGCGTGACGTTCACGTCGCACCTCGACGGATCGATCCATCGCCTGACCCCGGAACGCGCGATGGAGATCCAGGCCCTGCTCGGCTCGGACGTGGCGATGGCCTTCGACCAGCTCGTGGATCCGGGGCTGCCGCGCGACGAGGTCGCAGCGGCGATGGAGCGGACCCATGCCTGGGCGCGTCGCTCGTTGGACGCGCGCACCGGCGACCAGGCCGTGTTCGGGATCGTCCAGGGCGGCGTCGACCCCGAGCTGCGGCGCGAGTCCGTCGCGGTGATCGCGGGGATGGGGTTCGACGGGATCGCCGTCGGCGGGCTGTCGGTGGGGGAGTCGAAGGCGGAGATGGCCGTGACCCTGGAGGTGGTCGCGGAGGCGCTCGGCGACGATCCCCGGCCGCGGTACCTGATGGGCGTCGGCTCGCCGGCCGAGTTCTTCACGGCGGTGGAGCGGGGGATCGATCTCTTCGACTGCGTGCTGCCGACGCGCGTGGCGCGGACCGGCCAGGTCTGGACCGATGCCGGCCGCCTCAACCTGCGCAACGCCGCCGTCCTCGACGACGCCTCACCGATCGACGCCGCGTGCGCGTGCGAGGCCTGCCGCGGCTTCTCGCGGGCCTACCTCGCCCACCTGTTCCGGGCGCGGGAGCTGCTCGCGTACCGGCTGGCGACCGTCCACAACGTGACCTGGACGCTCGAGCTGATGCGACGCCTGCGCGCCTCGCTGGCCGACGGCTCGTTCGATGCCCTCCGCGAGCGGATCTCGGGGGCATTCGCTCGGGTCGACTGATCCTCGACGGCCTGGCCGGGGTACTTCTGATAGGAATCCCCAGCGAGGCTCGAGGCATGTACAGACCACTCATCGTGCTGGCGTTGGCCGGCCTGCTCGTCGCGTGCACCACCCAGGGCGACGGCGCAACAGACCCGCCTGACGGCTCTGCGGCCGCATCGGCCGGGGCTTCCGGGGCGGCGTTGGCCGGCCCATCGGCGACGTGCGAGGAGGCGTTCGCGCCGCTCGTGGAGGCGGAAGTCGAGGCGCTGTCCGACCTCGGCAACCTGCCGAACGAGGTCGAGCCGACGATCGAGAGCTGCGAGTCCGTCGCCGACTGGATCGCGGGCGCCCAGCAGCTGGTCGAGGATGAGATCAGGCCCGGCGGCGCCGCGCTGCTGCCCGTCGGCCCCTCGGCCGCCTTGACACGGCGCTCCAGGGCGATGCTCTTGTTGACCAGATCCCGCTTTTCCTGGATGCGAAGCAGCAACGCTTCCAACTCGGCGAGCTTGCACGGCTTGGTGAGATAATCGAAGGCGCCCAATCGGACCGCCTGCATGGCGGTGTCGACACTGGCGTACCCGGTCAGCAGGACCACTTCCGTCGACGGGCTGAGCTTCTTGATCTGTTCGAGCACCTCGATGCCGGTCTTGTTGGGCATCTTGATGTCAAGGAGGGCGAGATCGAAGGGGCCTTTCTCGAGCGTTTTAATGGCCGCGGCCCCATCGGGGCAAATCGTGACGTCGTGCCCGAGCCCGGGGAGCTCCGTGCGCATGAACTCCCGCAACGACGGCTCGTCGTCGGCGAAGAGGATGCGGAGCCCTTTGGAATTTGCCATAGGTCCATCCCTGGGTGTGGGCATAGCCCCGGCGTCATGCCAGGGACGGGGTGGTTCGTCAAGGCGAGCTTACGCCGCCTTCTTCAAAACCGCGGCTACGGGATCGGTTTGCGGCCCTGATTCGGCCTGTCTTAGTGGGATCCTCACCGTGAATGTGCTTCCCTGGTTCGGACCAGGACTCGTCGCTTCAATCTCGCCGCCGTGTTGGGAGATGATGCGGTGGCTGATCGAGAGGCCCAGTCCCGTGCCCTTGCCCGTTCGACTGCGGGTAAAAAACGGCTCGAAGAGGTTGTCGAGCACTTCCTGCGTCATGCCGCAGCCGGCGTCGGTAAACGCCAGCACGGCCTGTTCGTTGAAGACATCCAGCTTGATGGTCAACAGCCCGCCGAGGTCCATGCTTTCCAGGGCGTTGACGATCAAGTTCAGAACGACCGACTTGATCTCCGGAGCTGACAGGAGCAGGTGGGGCCGCTGATGGACTTCGAAGACGATTCGCTTTTCTTTGTGGTTGGGCAGGTGCTGGACCATTTCGAGCACGCCCTGGACAAGGGCAGCGAGGTCGGACATCTGGCGCGGCCGGTCGCCCATGCGACTGAATTCGAGCAGCTTTTGCGTGATCTCCTTACAGCGAAAGGCCTCCTGCTGAATCATGCCGACGTAACGCTGGATCAGCGGCACGTCGGCGTTCCCGGGGTGCTGGGCAAGCAGATCCTTGAGCCGGCGTTCCAGGGCCTCACCGCAGAAGCTGATGCTGGCAAGGGGGTTGTTAATCTCATGGGCCACCCCGGCAGCGAGGAAGCCGACGCCGGCAAGCCGTTCGCTGCGGACCAGCTGCTTGCTCCGCTCGGCAACCTGTCGTTCGAGGTCCCGATAGGTTTCTTGAAGCCGGTCAGCCATGTGATTGAAGGCGGCGGCGAGGTCCTGCATCTCATCCCCGCTGCTCACCTGAACCCGTCCAGTAAAGTTACCCTGGGCCACCTGCATGATCTTGGTGTGCAGCTCACGAACCGGACCGGCGATCCACGTATAGGTGAGCCGCGCGAGCAGGAGGAGAAGCAGAAACCCCACGGCGCTGATGGCGAGCACAAGCTGCCGGGTCCGGCGGTACGCTTTGTCCCCCTCGCGAATGAGGTGGCGGACGTCAGTGTCGATCACGTCGTACAACTCGGTGGAATGATTCACCAGCGATTCGAGCGCGGGACGGGACGGCGCGACATGGACGGCGTTGACGCGAAGGGGACCTGGCTCGGCAGATGATTTCAACTGCTGAGCCCGGGCACGAATCATGGCCAGATAGCTCTTCTCGTCGTAGCCTTGGTTCCCATCGAACCCCGCTGCCAGCGTGAGGATGAGCTGATCCTCATAGTGCTTCGCGGCGTCGAGAACCTGCTCCGCGAACTCTTCGAGTTCCGCGCCGCTGACGAAGGGCTGCTTGACATAGTTTCGAAACCAGGCGTCGGTCAGAACTTGCAGCTGCTTGGCGGCTTTCTGTTCGAGCTGCCGACTCTCAATGCTCCGCACGGTGTTGCGGTGCCGCTGGAGCGCGTGCAAGGTCGCGGCGAGCAGAATGAGCATCGGCACGCCGACCCAAAAGAGGCCGAACAACAACTTATGACGGATGCGCAAGCGCAGCGCCACGGCCCCGTCCTCCCTGACGTCCCCCGTGAGCCGGCAGGCTCTGCCGGAACTGTGAGCTTGTAGCAAAAATCAGAAAAATGGAAAAGACCAGCTCTGACTTGGGCTATCACACTCCGTGTGATGAGCGATAAATCCCTCATGTTAATAAGGGCCTGCGCTCCTCACGCGGAGCGTGACGGCTACGATCACGGCAACTTCGAAACCGTCGGTTGCGGCTTGATAGCATCGCGAAAATTGGACCGGGCGTAGATGAGCCAGGCGAAGGCGATAATGATCACCGGAATCAGGATGATCACGAACAGACGCCCGCTGACGCGCATCGAAGTCGCCGGCGAATCGGACGGGGAGGTAGGTTCGGCTGACATAAGGCGACCTATTTCTTGGTGGTGTTACTCGAGTTGTCCTGCAAATCGTGGTCCGTGGGGTAGATAACTATCGGATCGGCGGCGGCCGACGCGGCGGGATACTTGCTGCGATAGATGCGGATTGCCCGAGCCCGCGCCAGCTCATCGGGCTTGAGGAGGGCATGAATTTCCAGGTGGACCTGGCTCAGTGCCGGGGCCAGGGCAAGCTTCGCCTCCGGATCCGCGGTCTGGAGGTAGGCCTCCGTGAGTCGACGAGCCGTTTGTTGCAGCATGGGCAACCGCGGTTGGTAAACGTCAAGCGGCTGCTGCACCCAGGCTCGCAGGTCGACCGTAACAAGTACCGCCAGTCGGCGCCGCTGGCCGGCTGCAGTCTCGTTGATCACTCGGCTTACCTGATCGACTAGCTCCTGACTCGAATTGACCGGAGAATCCGTTACTTGAACTTGTGCGACTTCTGGGGCGAGCCGGGCATAACACTGGTTGAGGCCGAAATGCGCTTCCATCAACTCGGGGTCCAGGCCCAGCGCTTCCTGGTATCGCGCGATGGCCCGTTGCAGGAAGTGCACCTGGGCGACTGAGCCGCTCGCTTCCATCTGACTGCGGCGGAAAAACGTTTGCCCAAGCCGTTCGAGGACCATGTAGTCCTTAGTGAAATCAAACTTTCGCTCCCGGGGCTGATGGGCAGGATCGACGATTTGTTCGAAGTAGCCGATGGCCTTGTCCAGGTCGGCGGCGGAGTTTGCCTGCTCGGCCTGCACGATGCCGTTGAACCAGGCCACCAGCCACCACGGCGCAGGCGGATCGGTAGTCCGCGCTTTCTCCAGCTCCACCGCCGCCTCGGTGAGGCGGCCCTCCTCGATGAGCACCCGGGCGAGGTTGACATGGGCGTGTGGGAGGGCCTCCTTGACACCCAAGGTCAACAGCTTGCGAAATGCCGCGGCTGCCTGCTTCGGCTCGCCGCGTTTCCCCCCTGCCCCGCCTTCCAGCAGGCTGGCGATACCGTAATCGTTCCAGCGTTGCCATGCCGGCTGGATGGGAGACGCCTGGGCATCGACCTGGGACGCTACTCCAACCACAGGCAACGTCACACGATCCTCGCAGAGATCCACGATCGGCAGCTTCGGCACCGGGCGGTCCTTGTGGACGAGCGCCATGTACTCGTAGTCGAACTTGCGATAGCGCAGCCGGACCGATCAGCTCGACCGGTACCGGTCACGTCGGGTGGACATCGTAAGCTGATAGTGAACGACCTGGGCCGCTCCGGGCGGGAATCTGGTGGTCGTACAGCGGCGTGAAGATGTCCTGCGGATTGCGGCGGTTGATGCGGTTGCCGTCCGGTCCGAGCATCAGCACGTTGACGAAGTGGGCCCAGTCGTCGAGCGGGCCAGCGTCCTGGTCCTTCAGTGACCCGTTGCGGCCAATGACGCGGAGTCCCGCGCGGGCCGTGAACTCCACCCAGATCTCATTGGAATCAATCGTGCCCTGCGAGAAGTGATGCCCCAGGTTGACCGTCCGGATGACGACCTCGACGAGATACGCTTTCCCTGGTTGAAGGAGCGGCAGCTCGGGTCGAATGGGGGCGAGCAGTTTCCCGTCGATCGTGCCTCCTTCGCTGCAAGCCGAACAGGTCGATGCGCAGCTTCGTTGTCCTTGAGGAACGCGGCATGGCGATCGATAGCACGCTGGAAGCCGTCGGCGTGGTGCTCGTAGCGTTTCTCGTGTTGGAGCAGAGCGAACAGGCCGGTGTTCGCGGCCGGGAAGCAGTGGTTGTGGCGCTTGCGAATGCCGCTGCCGTCGAAGTCCTTGGCGGCGAAGTCGTTGCTCGGCTCCAGCGGCATGTGGCAATCGGCACAGTTCGGCTTCGCCTCGGGCGGATAGTAGAAGCTGCGGGCCCCGTGACCGGAGACGCCGCTGAGCAGGAACGTGAGTCGTAATGGTTCTGCCCGCGCAGGAACTCCTTGTAGTGGTTCAGTGCCACCGGCAGGCTGACCTTGTGGCAGGTCGAGCAGAACTCGGCGGTCTTGTGGAACGGCTTCAGGAACGTCTTCTTGTGGAAGTCGGGCTTCGCCTTGACCAGCTGGTTGTTGATCCACTGCAGCAGCGGGTTCTTGCTGAACGTGAACGGGTAGTGCGGCGGCTTCCCGATCGTGAAGGCGGCGTTGCCGGTCGTGCCGTGGATGTGCGTCATGGCGTGGCAGACGGTGCAGGTGATGCCGGCGTGGGCGGTCGGGTGGTTGACGTCGTCGAAGTTCGGGTCGTCGAACGCGCCGCTGAAGAACGGCACCGGATCGTGGCAGCCGGCACACCAGCGCGACGCCTTCACGTTGCCGTCGTGCTCCATCGACGTCCTTGCGCGTCTCGCGGACGCTGAAGAGGTACGGCGGGTTGTTGAACGAGCTGAACTTGTGGGCCGAGTGGAAGTGGTCGTCGTAGATGTCCTGGTGGCACTTCATGCAGTACTCGTCCATCATCAGCGCGTCGGCCGGGATGAACTTGCCGTCGGCGGTGCGGGCGGCGGAGGGGAAGAAGTATTGCTCGCCTTCGGTCGGACCGTCGGCGAACCATTGCTGCGGGTCCTGCCAGTGCATGGCGATCATGCCGCCGATGAACAACAGCGTCCCCAGGCCCCAGCCATAGCCGTACCGCCACTTGATCGGCGGCCCGGCCCGGCGATGCGCGACGTACGCGGCGACGAGAGCGAACGGCACCACGATGTGCAGGACATAGACGACCGCCCGGCTCCAGGTTCCCGTTGGCAGCTGCGGCAGACCTTCGATCTGAAACAGGGCGACGCCGGTGAGACACACGATGATCCCGCCAAGGAAGACCAGCTTACCGAGCCGGACCGCCTTGCGATTCTGCCGCGACCGCGCGGTGATCCAGTGATAGCCGCCGAAGATGAAGAACGGCACGAGGGCGAGGATGCCGATCACGCTGTGGGCGAGGAACATCCACAACGTGAATTGACTCGTATACGTCTCAGGCGCCCGCCAGGCATTTAGCAGCGTGACCGCCCCGAGGTACGCACCCGTCGCCGCCAGCAGCGCGAAGCTCGCAAACACGACGGCGAGCAGCCCTTTCATCTTTCGCCCCAGGGCAGGGACGTAGGTCTGTCGCTGCGGCACGGGGCGAGTGACAGGGAAGCCGGCAGGAGCACTCATGGAGACCGTCAGTGGGTGCTTGATGAAGGGGCCTTGAAATCATAACGGATCGTAATGCCCTGAGCTACAAAACGAACAATCCCGGGGAACTTGCCCCGGGATCGTGTGAATGTAGCCGTCACGCTCCGCGTGACGAGCGCAAACCTCTCGACTCTGCAAGTGCATGCGCACATCACGCGCAGCGTGATGGCTAAAATCTATTTCTTCGGCGTCATGGATTTCATCGGCCCCTCGGTGGCCGACTTCTGAAGCTCCACCGTCCGAATCTTTTCTTCTTCACAAGTCTCCGGGGCGGCGGGCAGCGGCGCGTAGGGCAGAGCCAGCGGGAAAAAGTCGGGGACACGCTTCTCCATCACCTTGGCAGCGGGGCCGTCTGTCAGACCCGGGAGGAAGGTCGCGGGCATCAATGGATTCACTTCCACACGGGTCGGGATTGGCATCAACTTGCCATCCGGCCGGGTGGGGATCATGCCGAAGAATTCGTCGTCGGCAACGTGCTCGGGTTCATTGGTGATGATCCGCGGCCGGCACATGGGCGGCATCGGCACCGCTTCACAGCCGCCCGGCATGAACCGCGTCGGTTCCATGCGGATGACCGGGGTGGGCAGCTTGGCCCGCACCGTGCCCTGCTTCTGCACCGCGGCCCGGAGCTGGCTGAGCAAGTCGTCGACCTCTTCTAGCACAGCTGCCTGGTGGCGGATGACCAGGCATTGACCGAGCGGGAAGTACGCGATGTTCGAGTCCCGGGTCTCCCACGAATCCGGAGCAATCATCCGAGTGATGAGTTGAATGAGCTCCTGATGATTGCTGCCATTTCCGCAAAACTCGGCGACAGAGTAGATGCGAACGACAACCCCGGCGCATTTCGCAGCGAGGCAACAGGTTTTCGCATCATTCTGACTTAACGCCGGCCTGGCAGCGGGAACACACGAGTCGGCAAACCCACCGTGGACCCGTTCCACCGTCATCGGATTCGGCTTATCAATTTCGCAATGCTTCCGCTTTGCTTCGCTTGCTCGACGAAGGCCTTCCGTCTGACACACTTCAGCATCCCGTTTTGCCTCGCCACGTTTTTCTAATTGTGGGCAAGGCTGAGCACGTAGTGGCTGAGCACTGACTGTCGGACACTGGGCGGCTGTAAATTCATGTCCCTTCGCCGCTCGAATCGGCAGCGCGGCCAAGTAGGTGGGCGGCGACAGCATCGCCACGAACTCGGCACAGGCGGCCAGGCAATCGCTGACCGGGTTGGCATCGCAGTCAGACTCTGTCTTCACGGCATGAAGCCCGGGCAACACCTCGGGGCCGGATGTGCTGGCCGGGGTGAACTCGGCTATCTTTTGAAATGTCGGTGTGGTGACTGGGGCAGGCGCTACAGGAAGAGGCTGGTAAACCGGGATAGGTGGCTGGGTCTTGCTAGGGGTTGTGTTCTTGCCCGGGAAGGAAAACTCGTCGACGACGACAGACGGCGCCGGCCGATTCTGGGCAAACCCACCAGAAGCCTGCTTATCAAAGGGCGCGTCCTGCATGATCGCCAGGCCGCTGAAAGTGTGTTCCTTCATTTGTTCGTGTTCGGGAACGTCTTCCACTTTAATGGCGGTGGGGCACGTGGGTGCCTGACAAGATTTGGGGCACGCGGTCGGCGGCGTCTGACACGACGTGGCGCAAACCTCGGCGTTTGGTGGTGGGGGCGTAGGTGCGAGTAAAGTGGCCACCGGTTGGGTGATCGAGCTGGCGGCCAGCGCGGCCGGCTTCCCCTTGTGACGGCGGCTGTAGTCGGCGATGGCAACCGTGGTAACGGCGGCCGCTACCAGGGTTATCGCGGTAAGCCAGTAAAGACCACGCATGGCGGACCTCCGTGCCGGCAATGGGGATGGGTCGTTCGCAAGACACTGCGAGAGAAGAGGGCTGGTCGAGTCGGTCATCCTTGACCTGGTCAGCCAGCTGCGGCAAAGGTGGGGCCGCGGTGTCGGATGCTGGGGGAGCCCGGGCTTCCATGCCCGGTGTGGCCATCCGTGGCCTGCTCCCGCCAAGGCGGGCGGCACTATACCGTCCGCTCGCCCCGGATTCCAGCCCAAGTAGGCGAACTTCCCTGCTGCGGCGAAGTTGCTCTTGACGGGTTATGTTGAACGGGTAAGAGACGCCCCGCAGACGGGGGAAGCTGCGTCTCGCCAGACTAGCTGCGTCTCGCAAGGACACGTTATGGTCAGCCGATGGCCCACACGATGGCAGCGCGAATCGCGAGTGTGCGGGCTTTTACTATGCCTGTCGCTGCTCGCGGGCTGTTCATCCACGGCCGGCCTCGGTGTCTTCGCACCCTATCGCGGCGCCTGAGCGCCGAAGAATACCGCACGCCGCCGGCGAATGATCCGCGCTACACGGGACCCCCGACTTATCCGTCCCACCTGCTCAAGCCCGTCTTCAAAGTGAAGGACGAGGAAAAAGGCATGAGCCGCCCAGTATTCGGCGGCGGCTCGCCCGGGATGATGCCGATCCAGTAACCCGACCAAGAAACGCCACACGCCCGGCAAGGTTGCGACCGGGCGTGCTGCATTTCCTATTGCGACTACTCCGGCGTCGCGAACTGCTCGAATACGACACGTCCCTGGTTACGCAGTTTCGGATCAGCCACTTCCAGGACCAACTTCGGCCGCAGTTCCTGTTTCTCGGGCATGGTCGGCTCGATGTCGGCGGGCAGCGTTGACATTGGAGGACTGCCGGCCAGTTGTATGGCGAACCGGCCTCCGCCGGGGGGGACGACAAACCGAAGCGTGTTCTGATAGATGCTGAACCGTGGATCGTTCTCGACCCGTTCCGGCAGGAACGGCGAGCGGGCGACAACTTCAAAAACATCGGTCGGCAACTTCGTGCCCGTGGGATCGCGCTGTCGAAGAATGCTCACCGTCAGATCGGCGAGCGGCTTGCGATAGATATCGCGGGCATCCTGCGACAAAATCGGGTCGTGGGCCTCGCTCCAGTTGAGCGTCACTTCCACGACAGCCCCTTCGGGCAGGTTTTGCTGTGGGCTGCTGACGCCGAACGGCTTCCAGGAAAGGAAAGCCAGGTCGGGCCGCTGGAGCCGCAAGTCGTTGGTGAACTCCATGACTCCATCGCCGTCTTGGTCGCGGAAGAGGCCGGACCACACCTGCCCCGGCCGCCGTGCCAAGGCCTGGTACCACGTGGCGGCGCGAAGGACATCATGGGATAGGAACCGCAGTTGCGGGCGCTGGCCCGGAAGATCGGGATAGCCGTCATCCCATTGCTGCAGGACCGCGATCGTGCTCGCCCCCCTGAGTCGGCCTACGGCGTCCTCCAGCTTCTGAAAGCGATTGAGTTTCGCAAAGTACTCCTTTTCCAGGGCGTCCAAGGCCGTCTGCCGCTTGCGATATTCTTCACGCTTGGCGACGGAATCGGCATCGATGCCGAACTCCGACAGCACGCGGCGGCGAAGGAGCCGGACCTCGGTCCGCTCGGTTTCGAGCCGGTCCGCTTCGAGACGCAGCTCTTCTTTGCGGGCGGCCATCGCTTCGGTCTGCCAGCCGAAGCCGCGGTTCGCGTTGCCGATCTCGGCCACCTGGTAGGTCAGGGCCGGGTCGATGCGAACGAGCATGACGTCTTGGGCTGGATGCGACTTGAGGAACGCGGCGGCAAGCAGCGTGCTCTGCCCCACGGAATCGCCTTCGGGGTACGGCGTGGGCGTGAGGCTCGGACGGTTCTCGGCCGTGACGTCGATCAGCGTGACATGCTTCGGCAATTGGCGCTCGTAGCCGCGGAAATCGTCACCGACAAGGATCGAGCGGCCCGGCGGCTTCGGCCGTAGCGACACGGGCGAAATGTTCGGTTGCAACTCCTGGCCAAGCGGCAAGAAGTCGACGCCGAGGTCGACCTGGTGGCCCGGCAACACGAACGGGTCCGCGAATTGTGGCAATCGTACGCTCGAAACAATGGACGCTTGGGCGAGTAGCGGAACGCGCGAGGGAGTGACCAGGCCGGACACAACCGGGCCGAAGCTCCCCTCGGGAATGAACATCGCTTCCGTGTCAACCAGCTGCGACCGTGCTTCGCGGTTGAACTGGTAACCGCGGAGCACGAGCTCGACGCGCATCAGTTTATCGACGTCGCCCTCGGGAACTTTGGCGAGAAACGTTCGCAGATCGGGGCTGATGCGGTCCAAGTATTCTCGCTCCGCCGGCGCCAGGCGGCGGACATCCGTCAGGGGTGGGCTGGGTTCCGGGATGACGGTGGCCAGGCGGATGAGCGGTGATTTGATCTGGATCGTCGGGCCTTGGAATGTCGGGCGACTTAACGTGACTTCCAGATCTTCGCGCAGCAAACCCATGAGTGATGGGACCGGAAGCCGCCCCAGGAGCAGCGTGTGCCCGGTATGGATGTGCCCTTCGTTTTCGACAAAGCCGAGCGATCGCAGCTGAGCGCGGGCTTGATGAGCAACCTCACTTTGCCGGCCGGGGCCCAGCACGGTGGATAGCTCGAGCCGTACCAGCACCATGCGTTCG
Organism: uncultured Chloroflexia bacterium; assembly: GCA_963840145.1. Classification (GTDB taxonomy): domain Bacteria; phylum Chloroflexota; class Limnocylindria; order QHBO01; family QHBO01; genus JACDBZ01. The sequence continues at coordinate 68,981 of CAWIXR010000004.1, read as the reverse complement.
GCATCGGCAGGCAGGTCGAAGCCCGCCGGGACCAGGATGGCGGTTCGCAGGAACGGTTCAACGCGTAACACACTCAGGTTCGTGGCCGGAATCGTGCCCGAAAGCATGTTGCCGTAGATTTCTTCCCCCGGCCGGCCCGGATCGGCCTTGAAACCCATGCGCTCGAAGCGGGCGAGCATCTGCCGATAGAAGCTGTAGCGCTGCTGGAGATCAGTTTGGATCAAAAAGCGCAGTGTCACCTTGTACGAGGGAGCAGGTGAGGTGCCGGCCGGCGGCTGCGCCTGGGCCGATATGACCAGACCGATCAACACGCACCATCCCAGGCAGGCTGTCAGGCAACGCATGGACGTTCTCCCTCCGCCGTCATCGTGTCAACGACGGTCTCACCTATCATTGTTCCACGCGAACCGGGAAGATGGAAGATAGGGCACCCCAGATAGTGGGGGCGAGGTCAACACCTCCCCTGCAGGGCCGCACCCATCCGTCCCGACCCGCACGATCGAAATAACTGATAGATCGAGAGAGACGCGTGGGACGCGCGGTACCCACCTGAATTTCCTGTTGTCGAGTGGACGGAAGGTCTCTATCAATACTGGTCCACGCCTGTGACGGGTCACGGGCTTTCTTGATCAAAGCAGGCACCCATGCCGAAGCTGAAAACGCACAAGGCCAGCCGCCGCCGGTTCAAGGTGACGGCCACGGGTAAGTTAAAGTTCCGTCGCTCCGGTCGGCGCCACCTCAATGCGACATGTCTGGCAAGCGGAAGCAGCAACTCGATAAAGCCCTCACGATGAACGACACCGTCGCCAAGAAGATTGTCAAGGCGATGGTCCAAGGGAACCACTGTTAACGGCCCCCTGACGCCGATGCGTCAGCTTGGAGATATCGACCATGCGTGCCCGTAGCGGCAAAACTGTCCTCCGCCGACGTGCCCGGCTCCGCAAGCTGGCCAAGGGCTACTTCCTGAGCCGCGGCAACCTGCACCGCCAGATGCGGACCACCGTGACCCGGGCCGGCGCATTCGCCTATCGTGACCGCCGGGCCAAGAAGCGGACCTTCCGCCGGCTCTGGACCATCCGCATTAACGCCGCCGCCCGATCCCGCGGCATGGCCTACAGCCAGTTTATGCCCGGCCTGCAGCGCGCCGGCGTCGAGCTTGACCGCAAGATGCTCTCCGAAATCGCCATCCACGACCCGACGACTTTCGATCAGCTCGTCGACCTCGCCAAGCAGTTCGCTCCCACGCCGCAGGCCGTCGCGGTGGCGTAGCGAACTTTTTCGAGTCACGTTGTATCTTGTAGAGAGTGCCGACCCGAGGTTGGCACTCTTTCTGTTTTCTGGCTTGTGGTCCGGTACATGGCGGAAGCAGCTGATGTCAACTCAATCTCCTGCTGAACTCCAAATCCAAGCTCTAGCCGAGCTCAGGGCTTGCGCTGATGAAGCTTCCCTCAAAGCGTGGTCATCGAAGTACCTCGGTAAAACCGGTGCCCTGACGGCCGCCCTGAAGCAGCTCGGCACCCTTCCGGCAGCCGAGCGACCGAGCTACGGCCAGGCGGTCAACCAGGTCAAGCAGGCGCTCCTCGCCGCGGAGCAGACCAAGGCCACGGAAATCGCGACCGCCGACTTGGAAAGAAGCCTCGCCACCGATGTCCTCGACGTCACGCTGCCCGGCCGCCCGCTTGTCCGGGGCCGGCTGCACGTCGCCACGCAGATCATGCGGCGGATCTACGCCATCTTCGCCGACATGGGCTTCCAGGTCTACCGCAGCCGCGAAGTCGAGGACGACGTGACCAACTTCGAGCTGCTCAACATGCCGCCGCACCACCCGGCCCGCGACATGTGGGACACGTTCCACACGACGACGCCCGGCGTGATCCTGCGCACGCACACCTCGCCGGGCCAGATCCACGTCATGCGCGAGCTGTGCCCCGAGCCGATCCGCGTCATCCTGCCCGGCATGTGCTACCGCTACGAGCAGATCACGCACGCGCAGCGAGATCCAGTTCCAGCAGGTCGAGGGCCTGGCGGTCGGCGACCACGATCACGATGGCCGACCTGAAGGGCACGATCACCGCCTTCGCCCGCCGCCTGTTCGGCCAGGAGCGGCAGGTGCGCATCCGCTCCAGCTACTTCCCGTTCACCGAGCCGAGCGATCGAGGTGGACATCGACTGGCCCGAAGGACGACCCGAACGCGCGACCGGCTGACCAAGGGCACCGGCTGGCTGGAGATCATGGGCGCGGGCATGGTGCATCCCGACGGTGCTGCGCAACGGCGGCTACGACCCGGACGAGTTCAGCGGCTTCGCCTTCGGCATGGGCCCGCAGCGGATCACCATGCTGCAAGTACGCGCATCGACGACATCCGCCAGTTCTGGGCGCAACGACCTGCGCGTTCCTGGAGCAGTTTTAACGAGCCTTGGACTCGCTTTTTTCCTGGTCAGGCATCCTGGATGCAAGGGATGGCGGGGTGATCCATCACTCGACAGGAAGCGAAGACCATGTCCTCTGAAGCCAACGACCGCGTGGCGGATAATACCTCCGCAAGTGTGAACGATTCGATTCAGCAGCAGATTGAGCAAAATGTTGCCCGGTATTCCGCGGCCGGCGAGCAGGAGATTGAACGCCGCCTGCAAGAGCTCGACCGGGAGTGGGACATTGAGCGGATGCTGCAGACGAATGCCGCAACCTTCATTCTGGCCGGAATCGGCCTCGGAGCGTATGTCGATAAGCGGTTTCTGGCCTTGCCGGCAGTGGTCGCGGGGTTCCTGCTCCAGCACGCCGTCCAGGGCTGGTGTCCCCCCGTCCCGATCCTGCGCCGGTTCGGATTCCGGACCCAGGTGGAAATCGATCAGGAACGATATGCCCTCAAGGCGCTGCGTGGCGACTTCGCCAACGTGAAGAAGCCTCGAGGCAAGACCCGCGGAGATCGCACCGCCAAGGCAGTGGAGGCGGTCACGAAATAACTACTTCACTGCGCTGGTGAGCGATTTCCGCACGAACAGGCAGCCGGCATCACTTTCCTTGACCAGCGTCCAGTCGGGGGAGGCAAGCAGGTACTCCGTAAACTTGCTCTTCTTCCCCTTCCGCTTCTCGGACGGCTTCTCCTGGTGCGTCAGCGCCACGTTGATACCGTGGCGTTCCTCCCAGTGTTTCATCCAGTACTCCGGTCGATGCCGCAGGGCATCGACATATTCCATCAAGAACTCCTCGCCGTAGAGCTCGCAACGGTCGTCGATAAAGACCTTCATCTTCGGCACGTAGCGGATGACCATGCCGGCGTGCAAATCCTCGTTGAACAACTTAATATCGGGCCGCTCCGCCAATTGGCGGAGGTCGGGAATAAGCTCAACCGGCCAGCGTTGATTGTCCAGCTCCACGAACCGGAAGCCGGAGATCAGTGGCAACATCAGGATCAAGACCGGGAACAGCCGCCCGGCGAGGATGCCATGCCTCGGCTCCTCCGGGTCATCCGTTTTCGGGGCGACAAAAAGATCGGAGCGCTTCGCCAGCCAGCGCATCCAACAGGTATAGGGCAACATGTCCAGCATCGCGATCATCGCCACGAGGGAAAATAATGGGGCATGACGAATGCGGCTGACACCGAGCGCGAGCCAAACGAGCGGCAGCAGCCAGGTAACGCGCGGTCGCTGGCCCCAGGTGCCGGCCAGGATCAACACATACAAGATCGCCTCGCCGATGATGACGACACCAACATAGTTGATGTCACCCCGGGGCGTGATCAATTCGAGCGGCTTGTGCTCGTTGATGATCTTCGGCAGGTCCGCCTTCATGACATTGGACCACATCACCAAAAGATCCTGTCCGTAGGGGTTGATCAAGAAGGTGGCGAACGATACGGCACTGACGAGCACCAGCCCGCCCACGATCTTCCAACTGCGGATCGGTGACGGCCAGCCGAGCATCCAGTAAACACCCCAGCCGAAGAAGACGATGCCCATGGTGCCGACGCCGCCCATGACGCCGCCATGCAAGTTCGTCCACAGAGCATAGAGCGGCAGCACCCACAGAATGTGAATTAACCGGGTACGACCGGCTTCGATGTCGCTGAGCAACGCGAACAAGAAACACATGCCCGCCATGGTGAGCAGATGTGGCCGGGCATGGAAATGGTGACAACACTCCATGAACGTCAGCGAGCAGATCAGCAAGGCCAGGATTGGATGACAACCGCGACGGACGGCACGGCCGGCAAGCCAACCGAACAGGCTGCCGAAGAGGGCCACGGTCGCCCAGAACAGGCCATCATACTTCGCCCACGCATAGAGCTTGGCCATGCCGACCTCTGCCAGCCACTGAAAGGGAATCCAGAACTTCCCTTCGAAGGTATGGCTGAACGGATCGGTGCGGATGAAGCCATCCCTGAGGATGATCTCACCGACGACGGGGTGCCAGAGCGACCCAGAGTCCTGAAAAAGTCCGCCGCTTTCGGTGATCGTAAGAATAGCGACGACCAGCAGGGCGGCCCCGATCTCGACGAGCCAGGCGCGATGGGCCAGACCATGCTGTGGAGGAACGAAGGGCTTCTTCTCTTTGCTGAACATCGGTGGGCGTTCCGAAGTTTCGAGACCCGGGCCAGCCGGGGAGACCAGGAAACTATAGCTCGCGTTCCTAGAGTGATAAGGAGAATCCGAGCCACGAAGGAAGCCACCGTGAGTATAGCCGCCCCACCGGACGTCCCCTCCCCCGCCGACCATCAGCCCGCCGCGAAGACTGCTGGCCAGCTCTGGGGCATCGTGTTGCTGGGGATCCTCTTCGGCACCGGCGCCTATCGGCTGCTGAAAAAGGCATACGAGCTGACTTTCGTGGATTCGGGCCACGGCCCGCCCGGGTATCCGATCAGCGCCATGGACTACTTTCTTTTCGGCGTGGTCATCATGCTCGGCGTGGTGAAGGCGTACGTCATTTTCCAGAAGCGGCTCATCCCTCGGACGCTCGCCCGGGCCCGACTGGCTCTTGGCGAGACCGGCAACGCCTGGGACTATCTGCTGGCCCCGATCTGCATGCTCAGCATGTACCGCCCCTGGAAGCGCAAGCACGCGATCCTGAGCTGGGTCATCATCCCGGTCATGGTCACGCTGGCGGTGTGTTTCATCGTGCTGGACATCCCGCCAGTGTTCAAGGCAGCCGTGGACTGGGCCGTGGGGCTCGCTCTCGCCTGGGCGGCCCTGCTGTATGCCATGGCGTTCTTTCAAGTCGTCTTCTGGGCCATGACTGGCAAGCGTCCCGAGCGTAATCCGCTCCCCACGCACGCCGATTAGCGCCACGCCGATTCGTTCCCTCTTCTCCGAATCCGAGAACCCCATGAGTGCCCGGAAGCCGACGACCCATCAACAGTATCTCGATGGGCTCAAGGCCGAGCAACGTGCCGCGCTGGAGAAGGTGGGCCGGGCCATCCGCGCAGCCGCGCCGGACGCAGAGGAGGGTCTCAGCTACGGCTTGCCCGCATTTATTTGGAACGGGAAGCCCCTTGCAGCTTTCGCTGCTGCCAGTGCGCATTGTTCCTACTTTCCCATGAGCGGTTCAATCACGACGGCCTTGGCGAAAGACTTAAAAGGCTATGACACCAGCAAAGGGACCATCCGGTTTCCTGCGACGAAGCCGCTGCCGGCGGCTCTCGTCAAGAAGCTCATCAAGGCCCGTCTCGCTGAGCTGGAGGAATCTCCGAAGAAGGGAATGGCCAAGAAGGCTACCACGACGAAGCCAACAGGTTCGAAAACAAATGTAAACACGATTGTGAAGGAACTTCGCCGCCTGGGCAATCCGCGCATCCGTGACGAGATGGGGCCGCGGTATGGCATCCACACCGACAAGGCTTTCGGCGTACCCGTCGGGCAGCTTCGTGACTTCGGTAAACGCCTCGGGGCGCGACCATGAGCTAGCCGCGGCACTCTGGGAGACCGGTTGGTATGATGCCCGGATGCTGGCGACGTTTGTCGATGATCCGGCCCAGGTGACGCCCGCCCAGATGGATCACTGGTGTCAAGACTTCGACAACTGGGGCATCTGCGACACGGCGTGCTTCCACCTCTTCGACAAAACGCCGCACGCGTTTGCCAAGGTGGACCAGTGGGCTCGGCGAAATGAAGAATTCGTCCGCCGCGGCGCTTTCGCCTTGCTCGCCAGCCTGGCGTTGCATGACAAGAAGCGAGACGATGGGCAGTTCGTCAGGTTCTTGCCGTTAATCGAAAAGGTGGCAAGCGACGAGAGGAACTTTGTCAAGAAGGCGGTGAGCTGGGCGTTGCGGTCGATGGGTAGTCGTAGCCAGGCCCTTCATGGCGAATGTGTCAGTCTCGCCCAGCGCCTGGCCGCTTCGGACGATTCCACAGAGCGGTGGGTCGGTAAGGATGTGCTGCGTGATATCTTGCGGCCCTTGGTATTGAAGCGCGTGGCGAAACGGACGACTGCGAAGGGCTAACTATTCTGCGGTAGACACGGTACATTAAGGGCGATCCACTGAGGCAAACTCTTCGATCGAGAGTTAGGATGCCGTTCGATGTTGCTGAGGATGTCCATGATGAATTAATGCGTCAACCTCTAAGCCCACGGACTGCGTCCGTGGGCATCCTCCCTCACCCCTTAACCAGGAAGCTGTAACTACGACGCCCGCCGCTCGCCCTTGAGCCCGAGAATCTTCCAGAGATTCGGTCCGCTGCGGATGATTTGGTCGAGGGTACATTGCCGAGGGGCCTTATCGGGCCGCCAGCGGAGAAACCGCGTCCCATGGCGGAAGCGGTCGCCGGAAAAGTGGTCGTACTGGACTTCGACGACCAGCTTGGGAGCGAGCGGTTGCCACTCGGCGGAACGGGCCGTGCTCCAGCGGCTGGGACCGCCCGGGGCGCGGCCGGTAAACCCGGGCGGCCGTATCAGCACTTCGAGCTTCGGCGTGAGGCGCTTCCGCTCCTCGGCGGTAAGGCTACTCGTGAAACCGACGTGGTGAAGCAGTCCGTTGTCGTCGTAAAGGCCAAGCAAAAGTGAGCCGATCACTCGACCCTTCGAGGCGTAGCGAAAGCCGCCCACGACGCAGTCCACCGTGCGCACTGGCTTGATCTTGAGCATGGCCCGCTCGCCCGAGAGATACGGGTCGTCAAGCCGCTTGGCGATGACGCCATCCAGGGCGCCGCGGCCGGCACTGCGATACCAGCGCTGGGCGACCTTACGCTCTTGCGTCGCCGGCGACAGCACGAGGCGGATCGGTTCGCTCGCATCAGCCACGGCGGTTGCGAAGAATGCTTCCAGGCGTGAGCGGCGATCAAGCAGGGGTTTGTCAAGCAGCGACCGGCCCGCAGGATCGAAGAGCAGGTCAAAGAGAACGAACGCACTCGGCGTCTCGGCGGCGAGCTTGCGGACGCGGCTCTCCGCGGGATGAATCCGCTGCAGCAGGTCGTCAAAGGAAAGCCGACCCCCGACGGCAACAACAATCTCCCCATCCAGGACGAACCGTTTGGCCTTCACCCGACGAAGGCGCTCGACCAGCTCAGGGAAATAGCGGGTGAGCGACTGACCAGCCTTGGACTGCAGCTCGACATCGGTCCCGCTCCGAAAGGCCAGGCAGCGAAAGCCGTCCCACTTCGGCTCGAACTGCCAGCCGGTGCCGACGGGTAACTCGTCGACCAGCAGTGCTTCCATGGGTTCGAAAGGAGGTTTCAGCATGGGAGTCCGAATTGAGATCAGGAGTCAAACTGCTTTTACCTTCAAGTAGTGTGCAAGGTTGACCCGACCCCGTTTGGCCAGGAGGGGTTTCCAGAGGTTGCCCAGCCGCTTGAGGCGTGCTCTTGCATTGTCGAGGCGGAAGTCATCGATCTCGACGCCGCGGCTGACTTCGTCCCACGTCACCGGCATGGACACGGGAGCGGCAGGCTTAGGGCGAACAGAATAAATGCTCGCCAGGGTTCGACCCCAGGCGTTCTGGTTGTAGTCGACCAACACCCGCCCGGCAGGGCGACGGGCGATCCGGTACTCGGCTGTCAGCAATGTTGGGTGCTGGGCCGCCAACGTCTGAGCCAGGCTTTTGGCAAACGTCCACACCTCCTTTTGCGTCGGCCCGCGGACGATCGGTACGTACACGTGCATGCCCTTGGAGCCTGTCGTCTTCACCAGGTTCGGCATGCTCGAGGCGGTCGAGGGCGTCGTGCACGATGAGTGCGGCCTCGCGGACTTTCGCGAAGGTCGCCCCGGGCACCGGATCAAGGTCGAAGTGCAGATAGTCGGGCCGATCCACGTCATCGCAGCGGGCATACCAGGGATTGAGGTCAATGCAGCCGAGGTTGACGACCCAGAGCAACGACAGCACATCCTGAATGACAGGAAAATCAATGATGTTGCCACTGGCGTGATCGATCGTGCAGAGGTTGATCCACTCGGGCCGCGGCGAAGGCGCCCGTTTCATGAAGAAGAACTCGCCGGCGGCACCATTCGGATAACGCTTCATCACCATGGCGCGATCGACGAGGTGTGGCAGAAGGTACGGAGCCACGTCGGCGTAGTACTGCAGCAGATCCCCCTTGGTGATGAGCGGCTCGCTCCAGAAGAGTTTCTGCAGGTTCGTCAGCTTCAGCTCACGATTGTCGAATGTAAAGATCGTTTCGTTTGCATCAGAGGGGATGCGAACATGCGGCAAAGATAGGCGTCCTGATCGGCGACCACGAGCTCGACTGTGGTGAAGTGTGGCTCTGGACATGAAAGCCAACACCGCAAAGCCAATGCCGTCGACCTGACTTTAACTCGAAGTAGCTGTCAATAAGTAGTCAATTACATGTTTGGAAGGCTAACTGTATTAACGGCCCTCCCCGACCTGTATCCATCGGTTGTTGATCAATTCCCAGGTGTCGCTGAGGTTGCGCCGGCCGACGTAACCGCCGAAGATAACGAGAGCCTTCCGAGCCTCGTCGTAGGCCATGCCATGTAGGCCGCGCGCGGGCGGCGGGGTGAGGTTGGGGCGGGTCCAGCGGCTGCCATCCCAGGTCCAAACGGCACGGTCGTTGCCACCGCCGAACAGATAGACTTTCTTCTCACCTGTATGGTAGGCCATGCGATGGTGTGAGCGTGGCGCGAGCCCGGTGGCTCGAAGTTGTCGCCAGCTGGTACCAGTCCATTCCCAGAAATCGCCGAGGTTGCCGCGCCCGCTGGAACCGCCAAACAGTAAAATCTTCTTGCGGGCGGCGTCATAGACGAGGTCGTGATGGACGCGCTTTGGAGGTCCTGTCGTGGCGACGCGCTTCCAGGTGGTGCCGTCCCACTCCCAAGTGTCGTTCAAGAGAGTGATATTCTTGTCCTGGCCTCCAAAGAGGACGACGACCCCGCGGGCTGCATCAAAGGCCATGGCGTGATGGTTGCGGATGCCCGGCCCCTGGTCGGTGCGGCGTTCCCAGGCGGCGCCGTTCCATTCCCAAGTATCCGCATGGTGTTGATCGCCCGGACCAAGACCGCCGTGGAGGACGAGGCGCTGACGTTTGGTATCGTAGGCGACCGCGCTGAGCGTACGCGGCGGCGGACCGCTATTGTCGATCTGCTCCCAGCCCGCGCCGCGACGCGCCCAAACCTCGCCGGTGTGCGCTTCATTGTCATGGTTGCCGTTGACCAGCAGGACCGTTTGCAGCTTGGTGTCATAGACCAACGCATGCCCGGAGCGGGCACGCGGCTGCGGCTGAGGAGCCGGGAGAGTCAGAAGGGAAGTGAGTGACACCAGCAGGACAACGAGGCAACGCATGACCACTCCCAGCGGGTTTCGTCCGATGATAGCAGCCGCGCGATTGCCTTGTCTTGAACGGAATCACTGCAATGGGAGGGGTTACACCTCGACCGCTTCACCCGCCTTCAGGGCGTCCCACTGCTCGGGCGTGTAGCAGCACCTCGCGGGCGTTGGCTGCCGTTGTAGGCGCCGACGATGCCGTCCTCGGCCATGAAGTCGATCAGCCGGGCCGCCCGGCCGTAGCCGATGCCCAGCGCCCGCTGCAAGCAGCGACACGCTGCCGCGGCCCTCGCGGACGACGACCTCGATCGCCTGCTCGTACAGCTCGTCGCGCGCCGCGCAGCGTTCTCGCAGGCCGCCGCCCTTGCCGTCCTTGCCGGCGCGTGCTTGAGCTGGAGCAGCTCGCTGGGCGTAGCACGGCTCGTCGACTCCAGGTGCTCGACGACCGCGGCTGATCTCCTCGTCGCTGGCGTAGGTGCCCTGGGCGCGGACGAGCGTGCTCGTGCCCGGCTGCAGGAAGAGCATGTCGCCCTTGCCGAGCAGCTTGTCGGCGCCCATCTCGTCGAGCACGACGCGGCTGTCGGTGCGGCTCGCCACCTGGAAGCAGATGCGGGCCGGCAGGTTCGACTTGATGAGGCCGGTGATCACGTCCACCGTCGGCTTCTGCGTGGCGAGGACCAGGTGGATGCCGGCGGCCCGCGACTTCTGGGCCAGGCGGATGATGTGCCCCTCGACCTCCTTCTTCATCGGCATCATCAGGTCGGCCATCTCGTCGATGACGATGACGATGTACGGCATCTGCTCGGGGACGCGAGCCTTCTCGTCCTCGTCGGCGGGCTTGACGCGGCGGAGGATCTCCGTCGGGCGCCAGCTCGTTGTAGCCGGCGATGTTGCGGACGCGGGCCCGGCGCAGCAGGTCGTAGCGCTCCTCCATCTTGTCCACGGCCCAGGCCAGGATCGCCTCGGCCTTCTTCATGTCCTTGACGACCGGGTGCATCAGGTGCGGGATCTTGCCGTACTCGCTCAGCTCGAGCATCTTCGGGTCGATCATGATCAGCTTGACCTCGTCGGGCCGGCGCGTCATCAGCAGGCTCAGGATGATCGCGTTCAGGCAGACCGACTTGCCGGTGCCGGTGCGGCCGGCGATGAGCAGGTGCGGCATCTCGGCCAGGTCGTAGACCAGCGGCCGGCCCTCGGTGTCCTTGCCGAGGAACAGCGGCAGCTTGCACTTGGCCAGCCTTCGCGGCCGGCGGCGAGGATCACTTCCTTGAGGCGGACGGTCGGCCCGGTGCTCGTTGGGCACCTCGATGCCGACGGTGTTCTTGCCGGGGATCGGGGCGACGATGCGGACGCTCGGCACCTTCAGGTTCAGGGCCAGGTCGTCGGCCAGGCTCGTGACCTTGTTGACGCGCAGGCCGGTCTCCAGGGCGATCTCGTACTGCGTGATGACCGGGCCGGTGTTGATGCCGACGACCTGGACGTTGAGGCCGAAGTCGGCGAAGGTCTTCTCCAGCAGGGCGGCCCGCTCGCGGAGCTGCTGCTCGTGCTCGGGCTGAGCGTACGGTGGCGGCTCGGGGTCCTCCAGGACGTCCATCGGCGGCAACTCGTATTCCCCGCCTGTGGGTTTCCACACCTCATCCGACGAATGTTCGGAGATCGGACGGTTGACGGGAACCGGTTTTTCCTGGGGCTCGCTCTTGAGGCCCAGGAAAGTCTTGAGGGTCAGCGCCGCGACCACGGGATGCTCGTCGGTGTCGTCGGCCGGGTCGGGTTTCTTTCCCGGCTTCAGGAGCGGCGGAGCGGGGTGCTTGATAGGGATGGAATCGGGGAGAGGTTCCGAGGGCATGAAAGCCGCCAGCCGCATCGGCCGTGCCTGGACGGCGGCGAGAACGGGCGAGGTCACGGCTACGCGTGCCTTCCAAAGACCAACGAGAGTTCGCTTGAGAAGGGGCCAACACCAATCGAAGGCGAGGATCAAACTCACGGCGACCAGCGTCAGGGCCAGCGCGGACAGCACCTGGAGCGGGAGCTGTGTCGCCAACAAATGATGTAGCAAGACACCGAGCTGCCCCCCTGAACCGGTGTGGGGCTGCCACGGGCCGAGTGGAGGAGCGAAGAGCTGCGCTGCCAACGCCGTTGACGGCACCAGCAGGACCCATCCCAGAAGCCGGCGGGACCAGGTGCCATGGCGGCGTTCGAGGAGAATCGACCAGCCGCCGAGATAGCAGGCGCCCAGCAGGGGGAGGACCGCCAGACCAAAGGTGGTCACCAGCATTGCGGTCAGCCACGCACCGGCCAACCCGAAAGAGTTGTGGGGGAGCTTGTGAGCGGGCTGGATGAGAGGCGTTGGCGGGTCGCGCGGTTCGGCACTGACGACGGCCGTGACCGCGGCGACCCAGACTACGAGCGTCAACACGCCGAGCAAGTCGAAAATGAGTCGTCGATGCCGCGTCATGCACTGGTCCCCCATGCGGTTCCCCTGGCGAGACAGAGTCTCCCGCTTGTATTCGAGCATGCACCACGGAAAATGACGGGCAAGGGCCCCTGGTTTTTCTCAAGAACCTCCGGCGATGACACCGACGACGCCGATCTTGCACGTGGCGCTTGTGGAACCGGATATAGCGCCGAACGTCGGCGCCATCGCCCGGCTCTGTGCCGCCACCGGCACGAGCTTGCACCTAGTCGGACGCTTGGGCTTTCGGCTCAATGAACGGGCACTGCGGCGGGCCGGGCTTGATTACTGGCCTTTCGTCGAACTGCATCACCATCCCGAATGGCAAACCTTTCGGGAACAGCATTCCACATTTCGCTGCCTGGCCTTGAGCGCCCGGTCCCTCACGTCGTACACCGACGTGCGGTACGAACCTGACGATTGTTTAGTTTTTGGCAGCGAAACGAAGGGATTACCCGAGAGCCTCCTGCAGGGCCCGCAAAGTTTGCCCAGTTATACCATCGATATGTTCCGGCCGGAGGTGCGCTGCCTCAACGTGGCCGTCTCCGTCGGCATCGTGCTCTATGAAGCGATCCGGCAAATTCGGCACAGGTGAAATCATCCGTTTCTGCTTACTGCAGTTTGCTTCAGTAAAAGCGGCGGGAGGAAACCCGTGGCGGGGGGTGGTCGATAAAGGCAGGGCTGTTTGTCACCTTTCTGCCCACCACCCATGCTACCTGCCGTGTATTCAACAACTTCTTCCGCGGACCTGGCGCACTTCATCCACAAAACGTTGTGTGATTTAGAACGTTTTGAGCTCGAGCAGACGGACTTAAAGAAAAGCTTGTTGCGGCGGGATGGCCGAGTCGTCGGGTTGTTGTTGCGGCTCGAGGGTGGTCAGATGCAGCGCAGCCATGCGGTCTGGGCCGCGGATGAGTACCGAGTTCTCTTTTACAACTCGGCAGGCCAGCGCTGTGGCGAAGTGAAGCTTGCCGAGTCGCCCGACCTCGCGGATGTGGCGATACACTCAGCAGCAAAACTCGGGTCTGCTAAGTAGAATCGGTACGCCCGTCAACCGGGCGTCGGCATTTCCGGAAAGCTGCATAAAGAATGCTTGACGGGTCCCCCGTCCAAGCTCAAAATCACTGTAGCGACGGCACCTACCGCCGTTGAGCACGTCGCGCTGCGTAGCCGCTTGATACAATGAGGGCAGGATGCCCGGCGGCGATCCGGAAGCGGATACTGGGTTTTGTGAGGTGTACCATGATGCGTCGGCTCGGTTGGTTGAGCGTGCTGGCCCTGGGCGTGGTCTTCCTGGACGGCGACGTCGCCTCGGCACAACCAGGCCGGCAAATGCCTGGGTCACGGCAGCCGATTGGCACTTCCCCGCCGCGCAACTTCCCGGCCCCCAATGAGCGGGTCCGACCAGCCGCCAGCCAAACCGGTTTCCAGTCCGCCGACGTCTATGGCAAGCCTGGCTATCCCAAATTCCTCGGTGATGCCGTCGAAACCGGCTCGCAGGCCGGAGGTAGCACCGGAACGGCCGGCGCCAGCGGCGCCAGCGGCGCCGCCGGCTCGGTGAACGGCGCCGGGTTCCAGGGCAACATCGGCAACCAGATCGGCTCCAATACCGGCGGCACCATTCTAGGCGGACTCTTCGGGCTCCGACCCGGAGAGGCGGGGCGAGGGATGGGCAGCGGCTTCTCCGGCGGCGGCCTGTCCGGCGTCGTCCCCAAAGGCTTTGGCTTCGGCGGTACCCCCGATATCACCTCCTCGTCGCTCAATCCCCTCAACGGCGGGTTCACGCGATAAGCTCGTCACCTCGATACAAGAACAACCCGCTGGGATGACCAGCGGGTTGTTGGCTTTGACGTTCCAAATTACTTCGTCACAGGTTGGCCATCCGCCAGCTTGACCAGATCGTCGATAGCCTTGTCGAGCTCTTCATTCTGGGGTGCGCCGACCCACTTCTTCCGAATCACTCCCTGGTGGTCGATCAGGAACAGAGTAGGCCAGCCGGCGAGGTTCCATTCCTCGGAAATGTCGGGCTGGTCGCCGCCGCGGTGATTCTTGAAGGACCGCCAGGTGATCTGATTCTCCTCGTTCTTTTTCTTGAGCTCTTCGGGCTTGAGCTTGTTGTCGCCATTGACGCCGAGGAGGACGAACGGCTTGCCTTCGAGCTTCTTGACGAGCGACCGCTCGTGCGGGAACATGCCCACGCAAGGCGGTCACCAATGGGCCCAGAAGTCGAGCAGGATCACCTTGCCGCGGTAATCGCTCAGCTTCATGGGCTTGTCTTCCAGGTCCTTGCCGGTCAGGTCGGGTGCGGTTTTGCCCACGGCCAGGTAGCGCATCTCGAAGAGATGCTTCTTGGCGATTTCTCCGGCCGAGCCCAGGGGCGTCTCGAGTTTGGCGTGATACTTCTCGATCTCCGCGAAGATCTTCTCCGCCTCGGCAAGCAGGTTGGCCCCTTCTTTCTCATCATCGTCGGCCTGGGACTTTAGCGCGATACCCAAGGCCAACGTGGCAATGCCTTTCACTTTCTCGTCGGTTGTCTTCTCCCGGACCGCCCGGACGAATGTCAAACCGGCCGGTGATCCCTGCTGGCCCACCTGCAGGCAGGCCAGCCCGATCTTCTCATCGTTGATCCAGTGCTGGAGCAAAAGGTCATATCCCTCTTTGCCCCCTGCACCGACGAAGAGCTGGAACGCCATGGGGTCATTGGGATACCTGCGGGCGACCTCGAGCGACTTCTTGCGCGGTTGCCATGAACTCTTCGCGGATCTTGGTCTTTTCCTTGGGGTCCTTGGCTTCCTGGAATTTCTTTCGCGCTTCTTTCTGAAGCTGCTCGAGCTCTTCCTCAACGACGGCCATCTCTTCGGCAAGGGTCTTGGGCTTGGCCTCCTGTTTGGCCTCGCCTTTTTTCGGCGGATCTTGCTTGGGCGGATCCTGGGCCGACACCACGCCGGACACCAGGGCGGCCGCAACCAGCGACCGCATCATAAATCTCATAAGAGACTCCTAGAGGATGCCTTGATTATAGAAGCATCGACCATCGCGATCGTGGCACATCAGGTCGGACGCTTCAATTCAAAGAGATCGGTGGTCCGACAGAACCAGTCGCCGCCCAGGCGCGCGATGGTTTGCAGCTTGCGGGGATCGACCCGGCCTTGCGGATCGAGCACCGCATCGTCGATGTGACAGTACAACAACTCGCCGATGACCAGATTGCCGCCAGCGGGGCCGTCGCCGACGGGAATGATCTGCCGGACCAGGCCTTCGAGGTGAACCGGGGAACGGCGAACGCGGGGTGGACGGACCTTGACAGCGGGCACCACTTCCAGGCCGACCTGCTCGGCTTCGTTCACGACGCGTGGCCATTCGCGCGAGGTGGCATTCAGTTGCTCGGCCAGCGGCCATACCGCGGCATTGAGCACAAACTCCGGCACCTCCTCGAGGTTCAGGAGGGTGTCTTTCTTAGATCCATCACGCCGGTTCGTTGGCGAAAACACCACCACTGGGGGATTTGAACCGAAGACGTTGAAAAAGCTGAACGGAGCGAGATTGACCCGTCCCTCTCGGTCCGCGGTTGTCACCCAGGCAATGGGCCGCGGAGTGATGACACTGACGAGCAATTGCTGGAGGGTCACAACGTCGGCAGTCCGCACGTCGAGGTGCATGCTCCTGCTCCCATTTGTAAACGCGGCATCCTCCCGCGTCGGCGGCGGCTTGGCTGATTGGCGATCACGATTGCCCCTGCGGACGCGGCTGGAAGCCGCGTCTACCCTAATCCAGCCAGCTGTACGGATACTTCGGGTCGTCCAGCTCCAGCGCCTGGCGGGTCAGGTGCAGCGGGCGGACGGTGTCCACCATGACGGCCAGTTCGTCGGTGCGCGTCACGTCGCGGCTGGCGACGATGGTGCCGGGGTGCGGGCCGTGCGGGATGCCGCGCGGGTGCAGCGTGAACGACGCCTCCTCGACGCCGCGGCGGCTGCCGAACTGGCCGCGGACGTAGTACAGCACCTCGTCGGCCTCCACGTTGGAGTGGGCGTACGGCACCTTGATCGCCTCGGGGTGCGTGTCGAGCAGCCGCGGGGCGAACGTGCAGACGACGAAGCCCGTGCGTCTCGAACGTCTGGTGGATCGGCGGCGGCTGGTGGATCGTGCCGGTGATCGGCTCGAAGTCGTCGGCGTTGAACGTGAACGGGTAGACCATGCCGTCCCAGCCGACCACGTCGAACGGGTGGTGGGCCAGCGTGTAGCGCGTCAGCCGCGCGCCGTCCTTGATGAGGACCGGCGTCGTCCTCCTCGCGGTCGATCGACGAGCGGTCTCGCGCGGGCCGTGCAGGTCGCGCTCGGAGTACGGGGCGCCGAGGCGGAGCTGGCCGTCGGGGTTCAGGTAGCGCGGCGGGAATGCCGACGTTGCCGGTCGACTCGATGACGAGCAGGTCGGGCTGGCGTGCCGGCGTCGAACTCGATGCGGTAGGTCGTGCAGCGCGGGATGACGACGTAGTCGAACGGCTTGAACGGCAGCAGGCCGAACATGCGTGTGCAGCGTGCCCGCGGCCGCTGGTGGACGAAGAGGATCTCGTCGGCGGCGGCGTTGCGGTACAGCTCCGCCTGCGGCTCGGCCGGCCGGCAGCGCCACAGGGTCACGTCGGCGTTCGTGAGCAGCGGCACGCGGCCGGTGACCGGGTCGCCCTTGGCCGGGAGGTTCGCCGGTCTTCAGGTGGTGGTGCCGCAGCGCCGGCTGCGGGACGAGCTCGAGCGGCGACTGACGCCGGCCGGCTCGACCTTGCGGACGCGCGTCGGCGGCCGCAGGTGGTAGACGATGCTGTACGCCCGGCCGAAGCCGGCGGTGGTGACGACCTCCTCGTAGTAGATGCCCTCGTTCTTGTAGCCGGGCTGGACGCGGTGGGCGGTGTGCCGCTTCTTGGGAAGAGTGCCGAGACGCAGGTAGTGGGGCATGGCGGTGCCTCCCGGAAAGGATCAGGGTCATTGTACATTCCAGCGCTGTAAGAAGTTAGACGCGGCATCCTGCCGCGTCCGCACGTGCAATCGTCTACGCGTTCGTCCACTTCCCCGCCGACGCGGCTGGAAGCCGCGTCTACCTTAGCTGCCGACGTGGATGTTCATCACCGGTCCCTTGATGGTCCGGCGGTTGGGATTGGTCATCATCCACACGAGTCCCGCCAGGGTGAGAAAGGCGGCAAAGTAGATCAGGTCGCCGAGCGGCCAGGTTCTGGGAAACTCAATGAACCCCCGATACAGGAAGCGAAGTGCCGGCTCGACGTAAAACAGGCCGGTGGCGAGCAACTTCGGAGTGGTCCAGTTGCCGGGCGACTCGTCGGTCATTTCGTACCGGCGGGCGGAAACGTCACCAGGTATTCCAGCGGATCCTGGACGTTCACTTCGGTTTCACTGTAGGGCAACAGCTTCGTCTGGTACCCGTGTTGATCCAGTTGATGTCGGACCCAGGCCCAGATTGCTTCATCTCCCCGATAGGGAACTGTAGCCTGGACCTTGGGAGCAGGAGCTGGTGCGTCCCGGGCGGCCTCGTCTTCTGGGGCGGGGGAAGGGTCGGTCTTGGGCGTTTCCGTGGAGTTGCCTTTTTTCAAGACACCACCGGACGTGCCCTCGGGCTTGGCGGCTTTTTCTTCCTCTTTTTTCTGCTGGTCCTGACGCTCCTGCTTGGCGTCGCTTTTTCGTCTCGGTCTTCGACTTCGGCGGTTGGGTCATCACCAGCATCATCAAGTCTTCTGCATCCTCCAGGACCCACTCCTCAGGCTGAACGGTTGAGGCAGGCAGTTGCTTCGCTGGCTTCTTCTCTTCCGGCGCCGGCTTGGCAGGTGCAGGACGGACCTTGTCCGTGAAACTCAGCTCGGGGAAGAAGTTGATGACGAACGGCAGGATCAGCGCAAAGAAGAAGAGCCACTTGGCGAGCCGCCCGCGGTTGGCTTTCATGCGCAGGGGGACTTCGCCGATTCGCCGGCCCTGCGAAAGGAATTCGACCTTGGCGCCGACGAGCTTCCCGGGCATCAGCGGCTGGACGTAGAAATGAGCGTCCCCGCCCGTGAGCGGCACGATCACGTGTGGCGGCGTCACCACCGCCCCGGGGACTGTCGAACTGGATGACGACGGGCGGATCAAATGACCCGTCGGCACTCTGGAAGCGAGCGAGGGCACCCCGTTGGTGGCCAGGCTCACCTTCATCGAGTGGATGCGGCCAACCCGCATGCGGCTGGAATAGCGGACGACTGGCGTGCGAACAAACTGATTGGACATTTGCATGGGAGCACCGACGGGCTGAAGCGGTGCGGGGGAATTGCGACGGGAATACGGGACGCCCACATCCTGCGGCGGGTTGGTCACAAACGGGGGAACCGAGGGAGAATAGCTTCCACCGGCGGCGTTCCCTCTGGTCGGTTGACGCGATTGCATAGGGCGACTCGAAGTGAAAATCGAGGCGGACAGGCCTCACAACAGATACTGTACCGCATGAATTGCGGCTAAACCACCAAACCGCCGGGATTAAGGGCTTTTCACCACCCCTAAAAAACACTCAAGCCCACGGATTGTGTCCGTGGGTGTTTAAGTAGGGGGGTTAAATTGCTACGCGTTGCCTCATTCAGGAGCCGGCACGACGGCGCCGAGCCGCGCCTGGACCGGTTTCCACCCGTTGTTCGTGCCCGGGGCCGGCGATTCACTGATGGCTGTCAAAGGCCGTTCCCGGGGTTCACCAGATCCCGCCGTCGGCGTTTTGTGTCATTGGCGAGCCGAGTGCCCCTTTGTTGGGGGTGGTCACGCGGGCGGCTTGGGCTTGGCCGGACGCGGTCGTGTTCGCCGCTACGACCCCGCTGACGTGCGAGTCGCCCTGCTTCATCAATCGCGCGTGGGGACTATACCAATCGAGCATCCACTTGAGCCAGGCCTTCTCCAGTTCCTCGATGTTCTGCACGTCATAATGCTTGAGCAGGGCCCGGTCCCAGCCGATCTCCGGCTGGAGAGCGTCGGCGAGGAAGTCGAGGAAGACGCGCTTGCTGCTCGATTCGACCATGAAGCGGACGATCGAGTAACCCTGGGCATACAGGGTAATGACGTCTTCGCCGGGCCGATTCCCTTGCGTGGGATACTGCATCATGGGCATCAGGTAGCGTAGCCGGTAGGCCTGGTTGCCCTTGGCCAGCAGTCGCCGGATCAGGTCGTCATGCTTATTCCGCTCGCCCTCGTCTTCCGACAAGACGGAGCCGCCCTCGTCCGCCCAGCGGGGCAACGGCCGGCGGAAGCGATAGGCGAAGACCGTGTGCGTGATCTCGTGAGGCAGGACGCTATCGAGAATGTGCTCCAAGGAACCAGCGACGTGCATCTGCTGGTCGAGGATCGTGCCGTTGTCGAAGGCGAAGGTCGTCTCGCCGCTCGAGCCTGCCGCGGTGACCGTGACCTTGAGCGGGCAGGGCCGACCCCAGCCCGGCATCTCGCGGCCGAGCCATTCCATCGCCTTTTCGCGACGCCACTTCTCGGCATACTCGCCGACCTTGCGGGCGACTTGGTC
Organism: uncultured Chloroflexia bacterium; assembly: GCA_963840145.1. GTDB lineage: Bacteria > Chloroflexota > Limnocylindria > QHBO01 > QHBO01 > JACDBZ01. Next base: position 49,288 of record CAWIXR010000004.1, on the reverse strand, counting down.
ATTGGCCGCGGAGACGACGAAGTTCGCCGTCACGAAGCGGCCGCCGGCCTGGGCCGCCGTCGGCCACGCCAGCACGGCGAGAAGGTAGAGAATCTGGGGCGAGTGAAGGCGGCGCAGCATGGTCAGCACCTTCCAGTCCCTGGTAAGGCAGCCTGGTTGATCCGGTCTGCTGGTGCAAGTCTTCCCGCCAAGCTCGGCCCGGGCCAATCGTGCGCCGCGGCGGCATCTGCTTTCCGTCAACTCCGATGCGGGCCGCTCCGGTCGTTACACCGGGGGAAAGGACGCTGACATTGCCGGCGAGAGCAGCGGTGAGGGCTCACTCCCTTGGTAAGACGAGACCTTCCCTAGTAGTCGGCAGGGTCTTACCCTTCATCGACAGGCGAGGCAAGCCCAAACGATGAATAGGGCAAACAATCCTACCACAACCCAGGCGTGAAGAAAGCGGTCGTGCCGAAAAGGCACATTAGTGAAGATTAGCGTCTGCCGAAGTAATCTTGAATAATTCCTGACATTCGTTCCGCCTGGGAGGTGCACTCATTGATCGAGATCCCGTGCAAGGCGTTGCCGGTCAGGAACAGGCCCGGGTAGGTGCTAGCCAGGCGTTCGATGGTCGCCACCCGGGCGGCATGGCCGAGGGTGTACTGCGGGATCGCCTTGGGCCAGCGGACGACGGATAGAAACTGTGGCGGTTTCGTCACGCCCAGGAGATGCCGCAGCTCCCGACGGACGACGGCCGCGAGAGCGTCGTCCTCCCAGCAGACCATCTCACGCCGGTGCCAGCCGCCACAGATCGCCCGGAGCAGCACGTGCCCCGGCGGAGCGCGGTCGCGGAAGATGGCCGAACAAAACTGCACGCCCGAGCAGGTTGCGCCTGTGCTTTTGGCGGGACGATAAACCCGTATGACTCGGCGGCGATCCCAGGCACGTGCTCGCGGAGATACCCCAGGGCCACGACAACCACGGAGCTGTACGGAATACTCAACAGCGCCTCGGCAAGGTCGCCGTCCAAATCGGCCAGCAACCCCGCCTGGCGCATGGCCGGGCAGGCAAGCACGACGGCATCTGCGCGGATCGGCTTCACCGGCCTCGGTGAAGACTTCCCAGGTCTGATCGGCAGCTCGCTTGACAGCTTGAACGCCGGTGTTGAGGCGGGGCGGCTTGGTCAAGCGCGCTTGCACCGCCTCGACGAGCCGTCGCATGCCTTGGACAAAGGAAAGGGAAACCGGCCGCGGGAATGGGTCGGGACCGCCCTCCCGCGCGAGCTGGAGTTCCGCTTTGCTCACCCGAGGCAGACCGCCCAGCATGCTGCCGAATTCCCGTTCCGCCCGGGCAGCCGGGCAGACACGAACGCACGCTCAGAAGCTTGGGGTTGCCAGCAAAGATGCCCGTGGTGAGCGCGTCACTGAAAACCTCGGCCAAAGCCCGGCCAACGCGTCGTTCGGCGAACTGGTAGATCGACTCATCTGGCTTCTGCGCCGCGGCGCTGCCGCCGGAGTGCCTCGGAGGCCAGGCGATACAGGCCGGCGAATGAAATCAGCTTGCAGCCGAAGAGTCCCCCCACCGTCGTGGGCAATGCATGCATCTCGCCTTCATGCCAGAGGTAGCGGAACTGGGCCGCGGGGGACGGCTCGACGAGTTCATCTTGGAGCCCGATCTTGTGACAGAGGCGCAGGGTGCTCGCCTGGTTGCCGAGGAAAGCATTCGGGCCGTATTCAACGTGAAAACCGTCGCGCCGTTCGGTCCAGATCGTGCCGCCCACCCGGGAGATTTCCAGCACGGTGATATCGGCGGCGGGCACAGCATTCTGCAGGTCAAACGCGGTCGCCAGGCCCGGAGATTCCGGCCCCAACGATCACGATGCGCGGCGAACGTGTCACGGCCACAGGCCCTGCCCGGGAAGAAAGCTCCTGCTGAGGTAGTTTATTTCCGGACCCGTGCAAGTGCGCAGCGAAAAACGCCAGGTGTGACCGCCCGGCGTCACTGCGTTAAACGCCGTGCTGGACTTTGATCTCTTCCTCGCTCGCCGAGACCGAACTCGCTTGGGCCGCCTCGACGCTGGGGCCGACCCCCTTGACTTGATCAATCGGCCGGCCATCCGCGGCTCGCAGGCGGGTGGCGAGATAAATCGTCGACAGTGTCAGGGCACACGAGAGCCAGCCGACAATCGGGAATCCCTCGATGGGTCTGATCGGGTCCAACAGATTGGCGGGGTTGACCGTCAGGCTCGGCTGCTCCGGCAACGCCATCTCGCCAAGAATGAGCCCGGCCATCATCGTGGCGACACCCATCGCCAGCTGGTTGACCGAGCCGAGGACGCTCATGAACCCGCCGCGCTTTTGCGGCGTCGTGCACGCCGTCACCAGGGCCATCGCCGGTACCGACCGTGATGAGGTGACCGCCATCAGCAGCGTCGTCACCAGCAGGATGACGAACAACGGACTCGGCGGCAGGTGCGTGACGAGGAGCATCGGAATCGCCGTCAGCGCCGCCAGGATCTGGAAGACGAGCAGCTTTCCGTAGCGATCAGCGAGCTTGCCGACCGGGGCCATGATGAGCAGCGTCGCAATGCCGCCGAAGAGGTAGATCAGTTTCAAGTCCTTCTGCGGCATGCCGACGTTGGCGACCAGATAGCTCGGCAGATAGGGCACGACCATGAAGGTGGTGATAATCATGACCGCCATCAATAAGTAGCCGCGGAGCAGGTTAGGCTCGCTCAAGAGCGACCAGACGTTGTGCCACGGATTCTGATCGGCAACCTGGTGTACCAGATGCCCGCGGAAGGAGGGCAAGCGATACCAGGCTATGGCCACCAAGATCGCACTCGCGGCGGCCAGGGCGGCAAACGTCCACCGCCAACTCGACTCCTCGGCGAGGTAGAGCGAAAACGGAATGCCGACGATCGACGCGACGGAAAACGACGACATGATGATGCCCGTGGCGAAACCGCGCGCGACATCGGAATCACGTCGCCAACGATGGCGAAAAGGGTGCCGGTCAGCACACCCCCAAACATGCCCGCCATGGCGCGGGCGATGAGCATCACCCAGTAATTGGGGGCGATCGCGCAAAAAACGTTGGCCAAGGTGAAGCCGGCGTAAATGAGGAGCAGCGAGCGCTTCCGATCGAGCCGGTCGATGAACCAGGTCGAGAGCAGTCCCGAGACCGCCGCGGCGAACGCATAGGACGCCACCAGTCCTCCGAATTCCCGCGGGCTCAGGTGCCATTCCGCCTGGAATTGGATGGCGAGCGGCATCATGACGACGAAGTCGAGAACGTTCGTGAACTGCACCCCCGCCAGGACCAACAGGATGAGCCATTGCGAGCCGGTCAACCGGTCCGAAACAGGGGAATGCATGCATCCTCCAATAACAAAACCGGCGCGACCGAAGCCGCGCCGGCTAGGGACAGTGTATGACATCACGCCGCGGCAGCAGGTTCGGCGGACCGGCCCCGTTTCGCCGCGACGCGCAGCGAAGCGATCGCCCGGCGTGCGCCCCTTCGGATTGCGGCGAAACGGCCACGGCGCTCGTGTTTGGTAGCCCTCGGGGAAGTTACGGTTTATAATGAAGTAACTGGCGGGTCCCGTTTCCGTTGGGATTCTCTCCGGCGACCTGCCAACTGGATGCACTCCATGACCGCAATGCCGCCGTCTTCGACGGCTTTTGGAAATAGGTCCGTCCTGTCACCCCACAGCACGTCGACTCTGCGTTGCTACCCGCTCGGCCCCGCGTTCTTGCTCGGCCTGGCCTGCCTGACGTGTCTTGCTCGCCACGTCCGATGCCGCGGCCCAGAAGCCGAACGGCGAGTGGTTCATCGTGTCCGGGCGAGCTCACCAGCGACGTTGTCCGCACCATCCGAAACGACACCGAACGCGCCATCAAGCGCGGCGTGCAGACCATCGTCTACGAGTTCCAGTCCCGCGAGTTGAGCGAGTTTGGACCGAGCCTCGACCTGGCGACCTTCCTCCTCAAGGACATCCAGGGCCGCGTCCACACCTACGCGATGGTCGACGGCCCGATCAATGGTCACGCCGTCCTGCCGGTGCTCGCCTGCCGCACGGTGTACCTGACACGGCAGGGCTCCTCGGCTTCGACCAGCGCGCCGTAAGCAAGCTCGGCGGCGTCGACCTGACGATGGCCAATGCCTACGTGAACGTCGGCGACAACCGCGGCTCGGCCGCCGGCGCTGCTGCTCAAGATGCTCAAGCCCGACCTGGCGGTGTATCGGATTGAGGCCGGGAAAGGTGAAGAGTTCAAGCTCAGCAAGCAGCAGACCGACGAATTCAACCTCGGCGTGCCGAATCAGTTCCTCCTCGGCCCGGAGCATCACCGCTTTCAGCCAGCACCGCTGATTCCCTCGGGTCAGCTTGGCATCTACTCCGCCGACCTGGCCGCCCGGTATGGCCTGGTCAACCGCGTCTACGGCTCCAAGCAGGAACTCGCCAGCGCCATCGGCAGTGCCCCCGGGCCGCACGCCCCTGCCCGAGCGGCCCAAGGCGGCCGTCATTGAAATCACCGGCGAGGCGGCGATCGGCATCTTTGAAATGGTCCAGGACAAGATTCGCCGCGCTCTGGCCGACGACGTCCACTGCATCATCTTCCACCTCGACAACGTCATCGGCGGGCCCGAAACCGTCGCCACGGCATCCCAGGTGGCCCACTACCTCCACGAGAAGGCCCGCCTGGAGAAGCGGATCAAGACCGTCGCCTTCATCCCCGAAACTGCATCGGCACCGCCAACTATCTGGCGATTGCCTGCGATGAGATCGTCATGGGCCCGCAGGCCAAGCTCGGCGATGTCAACAACCTCGTCTACAAGGCGCCGAACCAGCTCTTCGACGAAGACGAGATCATAACCCGCGTCGACAACCTGACCAAGATCGCCAGCCTGTCCGGCTTCCCCGAAATCGTCGTCCAGGGCATGTTCCGCCGCGATCTGGAGATCGTACAGGTTCAGGAGAAAGCCCGACCCGAACAAACCCGACCAGAACCTGGCCATCAAGCTCCTCGACAAACGCGAGGTGGGGCCGGACTGGGCCATCGTGGACGGACCGCCCGCCAAGAAGAAGGGCGAGTTGCTCGTCCTCGATGCCAAACGGGCCGTCGATCTTGGCGTCGCCCGCACCACCCTGCAGGCCCGCGAGCTCCAGGGCGTCTTCACCGTCTACGGCATCTCCGAAAGCGACGTCACCATCCTGCGGGCCAGCTGGCTCGACAACCTCGTCTTCTTTCTGCAGCACCCGGCGACAACCACGCTTGCTGGCAATCATCGCCTTTACCTGCATCATTCTCGAGCTGAAGGCCCCGGGCCTAACGGTGCCGGCGATCATCGCCGTCGATCTGCATCCTGCTCATCTTCTGGGCCCATTCCTGGCTCGCCGGGCAAGTCAACGCCCTGGCGGTCCTTGCTCTTGCTACTCGGACTCGTGCTCCTGGCCGTCGAGCTTTTCGTCCTCCCCGGCTTCGGCGTGACCGGCCTGGCGGGCATCGTGCTCATCTTGCTCAGCCTTTCGCTGGTCGTCGTCAAGCAGTGGCCGCAGACCTCCGATGAATACATGGTGCTCGGCCGCAACTTCGGCATCTTCACCGGCGGCCTGATCTTCTCCGTGCTCGGCGCCATCGCCATTGCACGGTTCCTGCCCCACATTCCGTTCGCCAACAAGCTGATGCTGCCGACGCCCGACGATGAGCACGAGGCGCTTGACGCTGCCGCCGGCCAGCTCCCCTGCCCTGCTCGGCGCCGTCGGTACCGCCGTTACCGAGCTGCGGCCTGCGGGCCGGGCCTGCTTCGGCGATGAGTACATTGACGTCACCGCCGAGTCAGGCTATGTCGAGCCGGGCAAGCGGGTCCAGATCGTCGAGATCGACGGTCTCCGTGTGGTGGTCAAACCAGTCTAGGGACAGCTCCATGACAATTGCCGTCGCCGCCATTCTGATCGGCATCATCATCCTCGGGCTGGAGGTCTTCATCCCGTCCGGAGGGATTCTGCTCATCGTCGGCCTGTTCTCGCTCGTCGCCGGCGTGACGCTGATCTTCTTCGCCCCCGTCTCCGAAGGCGGCGGCGCCACGGTCGGCTTCATCACCATCGTCGGTCTGCTCATCTTCCTGCCCGTCTTCGGCGGCGTCCTCTTCTACTACTGGCAATACACCTCCCTGGGCAAAGCCGTCTTCCTCAGCGAGCAGACCGACGAGGAAACCTCCGTCCACACCGACGCCCAGGTCGCCTTCGAGGGCCTCCGCGGCCAGGTCGGCAAAACCGCTACGACCCACGCCCCCTCCGGCGCGGTCGACGTCCAGGGCCGCCGTTACGACAGCACCACCGAAGGCACCTACCTCGACGCCGGCCAGCTGGTCAAAGTCGTCGCCGTCAAAGGCAACCAGCTCGTCGTCCGGCCCGTCACGGAACGGGAGTTAAACGAGTTGCCGACCGACCTGGAAGCGTAAGCGACCCTTTTTCATTGACTCCACACCATCGTTGGTTACTCTCGACCCAGCCTTTGCGAGAGCTCATCGTGCACTTACCGCTCCTCTTTCTCTCTGCTGTTCTTGTCCAGAGTGCGTCACCGATCCCGGTCGAGGAGTTTAGCAAGCTCTACGAGTCAGGCATTGCTAAAGCCAGAGATGTCTACAACCACCTGACCATCCACGAAGAATATCTCGTTGAAAGCGTCAAACGACGAGACGTAAACGAAGGAAGTGTATGCGGTGATTACTGCAAGTCACTGATGATTCAAAACAATAGGAAGTATTTGACGGTCCTTTGCCCCCGCCATCAATTCACTCTGCATGAAGAAGGCACATCTGGCTGGAGTTCGCCAGGGTTCTTTCCTCTAAATGTCAAGCCGGACGCATATGAGAGCATAAAGTCGTCAATGATGCGTAATTTTCCGCACGCTTTCCGACTACCCTTTACCACTTATGGCCATGCTATGTCGGTTTCAGATCTCTTAAAAGGCAAGAGCTTCGTGGGAAGACCTGACTCAAGCAAGACTGTCGTAGACCAGATCACCGTGATTCGCAATAACAATTTAATCGCCTTTCGAATCCAGTTCAACTGCCTAGATAGTAATAACGCCTCCTTCCTCAAGGGACATTTAGACATCTCACCGTCAACTTCTTATTTCATCACTCGTGGGAGGATAAATAAAGAAGAGTGGGAAATAGAATACGGCGAGCTTATCAATGAAGTACCCGTCATCAAGAAAGTAGTCGTGCGCAATGACAACAGACCATCTGATGTACTTGTGCTTAATGTCCTGAAGGCATCAGCATATGATACTGTAAACGAAAATGAATATGAGTTAAGACACTACGGGATTACAGAACCAGTCCATGACTCATCCTTCGATCCTTTACAGGACACGGGTGTGCTGTTAGCGCTTTGCATCGCCTTGGGCAGCGTGGCTTGCTTGATTGTGGCTGCCCTAGTGATCGCCCTGAAGAAGGGATGGTCTCCTTCTTTGCCCCTTCAGAAGGAATGCTAACGACAGTACCGCGTCAACAGGTGAATTGACTAGTCCTACCCGCACGGCCAACCCTACCATCGCCCGTTCCAGGCACTAATCTGAATCTAGTGACTCTCCCGAAAGGCATCTTTTCAATGCACCTCGATCTCGCCCCCTTTGCACTGTTCGCCCGGGCGCCGCGTGGCGGCGGCGTCGACACCAGCACGATCCTCGGCTGGGCGCCCTGATCATCGTCGGCCTGCTGGCGCTGATCATCGTCCTGCTCTTCTTCACTTCTTCAACTTGTGGATCCAGAGCCTGCTGACCGGGGCCAACATCGGCATCTTCGACCTGGTCGGCATGAAGCTGCGGAACGTCGACTACGGCATGATCGTCCGCCAGAAGATCGCCCTGGTGCAGGCCGGCGTGAGGGTCGACGACCGAGGACCTGGAGGCGCACTACCTGGCCCGCGGCAACGTGCCCAAGACGGCCGACCGCCGTGATCGCCGCCCACAAGGCCGGCATCGACCTGCCGTGGAAGACCGCCGCCGCCATCGACCTGGCCGGCCGCGACGTGCTCGACGCCGTCAGGACCAGCGTCAACCCGAAGGTCATCGACTGCCCCGACCCGGCCAAGGGCCGGCAGTTCCTCGACGCCGTCTGCCGCAACGGCATTCAGCTCCGGGCCAAGGCCCGCGTGACGGTGCGGACCAAGCTCGAACGGCTCGTCGGCGGGGCCACCGAGGAGACGATCATCGCCCGCGTCGGCGAGGGCATCGTCAAGGCGATCGGCTCGGCCGAGCGACCACAAGCGAGGTGCTGGCCAACCCGAACATGATCTCGCAGACGGTGCTGCACAACTCGCTCGACGCGCAGACGGCGTTCGAGATCGTCTCGATCGACATCGCCGACATCGAAGTCGGCGAGAACATCGGCGAACCTGCAGGCCGACCAGGCCGCGGCCGACCTGCGGGTCGCCCAGGCCGAGGCCGAGAAGCGCCGGGCCGCCGCCGTGGCCCGCGAGCAGGAGATGCGGGCGCTGGTCGAGGAGAACCGGGCCAAGGTCGTCGAGGCCGAGGCCGAGGTGCCGCTGGCCATCGCGCGGCGTTCCGCGACGGCCAGCTCGGCGTCATGGACTACTACAACCTGCGCAACCTCGTCGCGACACCGAGATGCGCAACGCCATCGCCGGCACCCAGAACCGGGGAGTGTAAGTCCCTACCTGGTTCCCAGGCTCTGCCTGGGAACCCACTGACCCGAGGCTCCGCCTCGGCGCACGTGCAATCGCAAGCAACAGACACGCGAGGCAGAGCCTCGCAGGCAGTGCGTTCCCAGGCAGAGCCTGGGAACGAGAGGGATTGAGCATCATGATCGGATGGATCATCGTCATCATTGCCGTCGTGGTGGGCGTGGTGAGCCACCTGGCGGGGATGAACAAGAACCAGCCGCAGCAGCCCGGCGGCCGGGCCGGAGGAAATGCGATGCCACGCGGTCGGCCAACATCGTCCGAGATCGACCGGTTCCTCGAAGAGGTCAACCGGCGTAAGCAGCAACAACACGAGCGGCGCGTCCGCCGCCCCCCATCCAGCGCGAGCCGCAGCGGCAAAAGCAGGTGCTCATCGAGCAGCACCAGCCCACGCAGCAGATTGTGATGGCCAAGCCGGTCAAGGTGCAACAGAAGCAGGTGCTCATCGCCGAGCCGGTGCCCGCCAGCGAGATTATCATCGCCCAGCCGGTCGAACCGGTCGTGCCCTTGCAGGCCATGTCGCTCAAGCAACTCGCGGCGATCAACGTGCCAGCGACCGTGAGCCAGCGGATGGATGAACCCATTGTCAAACAAGCGAAGATGATGCTCAAGACCCGCGAAGGCATGCGGTCCGTGTTCATCCTGAACGAAATTCTCGGCCAGCCGCGGTGCCGACAGCCCTACCGGCGACGTGGGTAAACTTGGAATCAGCTTCAAGCCCACGGATTGCCATCCGTGGGCTTTGTCACGCCTGCACTTTGGTCCGTTCCGCAATCCGTTCCAGCGCCGGTCGACGTCGTACTTATTCGGGTGATCGTACATATTCGCGCTGAGGTAGTGCTTCTTCGCCTTGGCCAACTCGCCGAGGTGCTCGGCCGCTTGGCCCATTTTGTAATACGTCTCCGCGCCGCTCTTGCTCGAGTGGCTGAAATCGGTGAAACACTCCAGCGCCTCGGCGTGCCGGCCCTGCTGCAGGTAATGGTCACCGAGAATGCGGCAGGCGAGATACCACGCCTCCAGATCGTCCCCGCCCGGCTTATTCGCCTTGCCGAGCTGATACGCCATCTCCAGCGATTGCACTCCCGCCTCGGCGTGTCCCAGGCGAAGTTGCACTCGACCGATCAGCACCCAGGCGGCAACCTTGTTGGGATCCAGCGCCGTCACCAACCCACACAGGTGCACGGCCCACTCGAACTGCTCCGGGCCTGAACTCTTTGACTCGACGAGCTGCTTCGCCTTGGTGACGAGGTACGAGATGTCGATGAGCTTACCGATCTTGTCCGCGTGCTGGCGAATGTCCTCGGGCTGCAGCGACACATACACCCGGTCGCGGCGGGCGAGGTAGTCGGGGTTCTTCGCGTCATACATCAGGCACTGCTCGTTGTAGAGCAGCGTCTGGATGATGTGGCCCTGCTTCTCATACAGCTCGGCAATCATCCGCAGCGTGGCCGCACCACTTTGCGGGTCTTCGATACATAGAAGCAGATTCTCGAGGGCCTCCTCAGTTCGCCCCTCCCGGTAGGCCGCCTCGCCGAGCTGCCGGACGGCGGCAAAGTAAGCCCCCTTGCTCTCCTCGCTGAGTTCCTTGAGACCCAGCCGTTTCGCCCACGTTTTGACATCTTCCAGGGTGGCGCGTTCGGCCATTGCATCCCCATGCTTGGCGGCCGCCTCGGCGACCAGCTTCAGGACCGCCGGCGCGTGTTTCGGCTGGCCGCGGACGGCGATCTGTAACAATTCCGCCCCACGCTGCCAGCGCTGCGGATCGTCGAGCAGGTCGAGACCCTGGTCATACACGAACTTGTGATCGAAGAAGGCGGCCTGTTGCCACGGCTCCGGCCCCGCCTCGCGGTCATATTCGGCGGCATTAATGTCGGCATACAGCTGCGATTTCAATTGTTGCACATCCGGTTCGAGCGGTCCGCCGCGCCCGACCGATTCGAGGGCTGCGATGGCATCCATGCGACGGCCGGCGCGGAGCAAGGGATCTCCGACGCGTTTTCGCAGCTCGCCATGCTGCAGGAGGGCTAGCTGCCAGGCGGGAAGCTGGACCTTGGCGCGACTTGCCTCCTGGTCCGGCCCGGTCTGGCTCGGGTCGAGCAGGTTCGTCAGGCACTGCTCGGCCTTGCCAAGGTCGCCGGCGTGCGCGTGAGCCACCGCCCGGTAGTAGCGAACCTCCGGGATCAGGTTCGGCCGCTGGTCGGCCACGAGGTCCAGCAGCTGCTTCGCCTCGGCTACCGCCTCGGGTGACACCTGGTCGGCAAACAAGAGATCACGGGCTCGACGGAGACACAGCTCGAAGTCGATCAATTTCAGCAGCCGTTCGTCCTGATGGACCTGGCGAAGGTCAATGCGGCGATGCTCCTTCCACAGCGCCTGCCGGGCCGCCTGGTTTTTGGGCGAGAGGTGCAGCGCACGCCGATACGCCGTCAACGCCTCGGCCGTGTGGCCCAGCCGCGTGTGGCCCAGGCCGCGAAGCAGGGCCTTGAACGATTGCATGCCACGCAGCAAATAGTGCGTGTAACCGATGTAGAGCAACACCGGCAACACAATGGCCAGCAGCTGCAGCCCTTGTGGCAGCAATGCCCACAGGGCCAGGCCCAGGAGCAGCGACGCCAGACCGATCTCCAGCTCCGTCTCTTCCGTACGCCCCGCGAGGGTGAGCAGGTAAAGGATTGGCACTGCCAGTAACAAATGCAGACCGAACATGCGGAGGAAAATAGGATCGTTCGCCGGTGCGAGCTGGGTAATGACGAGCCACGCCGCGACGGCGCCGCCGATCACCAGGATCAACCCGCGGCGCACGATGCGATGAGCCACCAGGCGTAAGCCGATCATCCCGATCCCAAGCAACACGCCCAGGCCCAGAGCGATGGCCAAATCCCCGAGGTGACCATGAGCCCAGTACGAACGTCAAGAGGGCAGCGGCGAGAACGGAGGTGCCAACGACTGCACCATACACCCATTCCGGGAATTCCAGAAGCAAATAGAGGGCAAAGGCAGCCCCGGGGTTGTGGGGGACGATCCCCTGCTGCCGGGCCCGAAGGGCCGCCAAGACCAGAGCGGCGGTTAATCCGACGATCAGCAGGGCGTACGTCAACGCACTGCCGGCCAGGCTGTAGGACCAGCCGAGGTACGTCAGGATGCCGAGGACCAGTCCTTTGCCGAGATACTCGAAGACCATGCGCGTCACAGAGTTTGTGTTGGAAGCTTTTAGTAGCGTAGCAGGTTCGAGCGAAGTCGTTGAGTGTCGCTGCATTCCGAACCTGGCCTTTACATGTAGGTGTGTCCACATAAATGAAGACTATCAACATTTCGAACGTGTACACTAGTATGGATGCCGACAAGCATGCTAAGGTGACTTCAGAAGGATGTATTTCGAGCGAATGGATGGAGTGCTGAAGAAGTTCGGAGGGTGAGGGCATGCTCCGGTATCTCTTTGTGGACATGAATGCCTATTTCGCCTCGGTCGAGCAGCATGATGAGCCGCGGCTGCGCGGCCGGCCGGTAGCGGTGGCGCCGGTGATGGCCGAGACCAGCTCGTGCATCGCCGCCAGCTATGAGGCCAAGAAGTTCGGCGTGAAGACCGGCACCCGCGTTCGCGAGGCCCGGTCGTTGTGCCCGGGCATCGAAATTGTTCATGCCCGGCCCAGGCGCTACGTCGAGGTCCACCACGAAATTGTCAGCGCGATCGAGCAAGTCATCCACGTCGACCGGGTCATGTCCATCGACGAGATGCTGTGCCGACTCATGAACCGCGAGCGGGAGCCCGAGCGAGCCCCGGAGATCGCCTTGCAGGTCAAAGCCTCCATCCGGCGGCGACTGGGAAAGTCGCTCACCTGCTCAATCGGCCTGGGACCCAATGTCATGCTGGCCAAGGTCGCGGCGGACATGCAAAAACCCGACGGCCTGACCGTGCTCCGAAAAGAAGAGTTACCCGGGCGGCTCGAAGGCCTCAAGCTACAGGATTTCCCGGGTATTGGGCCGCGGATGGGCAAGCGGCTGCACAGCCAGGGCATCCTCACCGTGCGCCAGTTGTGTCAGCTCGCGGAGCGGGATATGTGTCAGTTATGGGGCAGCAAGGTACTCGGTAGCCAGTGGTTTGACGCTCTCCGCGGCAACGACGTGCCGGAAGTCCCCACGAAGAAGGGCTCACTCGGTCACTCGCACGTCCTGCCCCCCGAGCTGCGAAATGACGCCGACGCCTGGGCGGTGCTGCAACGAATGCTCTACAAGGCGGCGATGCGGCTGCGGCACGAGAACCTCAAGGCCTGCTCCGTCAGCGTTCACATCGATTACCTCGGGCGAGATAGCTGGGGGATGCCGCCGCCGCATCGACCCGTCGGCGGACACGCCGACGCTTCGGAGCGTGACGGAAGATCTGTATCGCAAGAAACCAGCCGGGAAGATTCTCAAAGTCGGCGTCGTGCTGGCGGACGTGGTCGCGGCTGACAAGATTCCGGACCATCTCTTTTCGCGCGACCGGGGGCTGCTCGCCCTCTCCAAGATCATGGACGAGGTGAACCAGCGTTTCGGCATCAAAGCAGCCTACTTCGGCGCCCTGCATGATGTGTTACAACGCGCTCCGATGCGGATCGCCTTCAATCGCATCCCCAACGCCGCCCTGGAGAGCCTGGGCGAGGAGGAGGACGATCCGCCGATGGTCCGCGGCATGTGGGGCGCCCCGCCGGGCGGGCTCAGTCCGTCATCGACAGAATAATTTTGCCGACGTGCTCTGAGGCCTCCAGGCGGCGATGAGCGTCGGCCGCCTGGGACATGGGAAACACGCTATCAATCACCGGCTGGAAACGATCTTCGCGGATGAGGGGCCAAACGTGCCGCTCGACTTCCCGGACCAGTCGTGATTTTTCTTCCACGCTCCGGGGACGCAGTAAAGATCCGGTCACCACGGCGTGTTTTCGCATCACCTGAGCGATTTCGAGCTCACCTTTCGCGCCTCCCGCGGGTGGCGATGATGACGAGCCGGCCCTGGAAGGCGAGGGCTTCGAGGTTCTGCCGGAGGTAACTGCCGCCGACGATATCGAGAATGACGTCGGCGCCGCGGCCTTGCGTTCGCTCCTTCACCTGCACGTCGAAGTCGTTGTTTTTGTAGTTGATGACGTGATGCAGCCGAGTTCATGGCAGACCTTGAGCTTGGCCGGGCTGCCGGCGGTGACGATGACGGTGGCCCCATGAGCCGCCGCGAGCTGAATCGCCGTCGTGCCGATGCCGCTGGACCCGCCGTGGATCAGGATCGTCTCGCCTGCTTGCAAGCCCCCGATCTCGAAGACGTTGCTCCACACGGTACAGCACGTTTCAGGAAGGGCGGCAGCGCGAACCAGGTCATAACCACTCGGGAGCGGCAGGCCTTGCCCCTCGGGGACGGTGACGAATTCGGCGTAGCCGCCGCCGGTGAGCAACGCGGTCACCTCATCCCCGACTTTCCACCGTGTCACCGTGTCGCCAACAGCGGCAACGACACCGGCCGCTTCCAGGCCGGGAACCTCCGCCGACACGCCGGGTGGAACCGGGTACTTCCCTTTTCGCTGCAAGCAGGTCCGCGCCATTAAGACCGGCGGCAACAACGCGGAGCAGGACTTCGTTCGCCGCGGGGTGCGGGCACGGTCGCTCGTGCACCTCGAGGACTTCGGGCCCGCCCGGCTCGCGGATAACGATGGCTCGCATGGTCCTGGGCATGAGGCACTTTCGTGTCAATGCGAAGTCGTTCGGGCACAGGCTTTGCCCTTGCTTCGCGGGTGGTCCTCTGGTACGGCTGCGATCCGCCGCGGGTCGGAATTGCTCCGAAATCGCGGGACGAACCGCCCCATCCGTGACCTATAATGCTGACATGAAATTGCGCCGCCCGCTAGTGCGAGAACTGGTCTTCCAGGCCTACACCCGGCCGCTCCACCCGGAGCTGTTCCTGATCCGGGCCCGCGAGCGCGTCCAGAAGCTCGGCCATGACGTCACCGTGCAATTGACCGCCACGGGGCACACCGTGATCTGGCACGCCGCGGGCCGTTTCCTCACCGAGGTGCTGACCGCCGAGGACATCCTTCTCCCCGCCAATCGCTTGTTGGACTACCGTTTGCAACCAGGCTCGGGTCCCCTCTATCGCAACGTTCCGGCCCGAGGCACCCAGCCCGGCTATCGTTACCAGGCCTGTTTCCACACCGAAGTACTCGCGGGTCCCGACTTCCGCCGCGTCCATGACGAGATCGAGGCCGACGCCCGCAAGCGCGGCATGCTCGTCCGGCTGCCCCTGAAACGGGGCAAGGCCTTGCCCCCGCTCGGCTTCATCGTTCTGGAAGGTCATCCCGGCTGCCTCTTGATCCACGCCTTCCACACCTTTCCAGACGAGCGCACGGTCGGTGAAGTCACAATCGTTAATCGAACTACACCAGTAACCGGGATTGGCCGCCACCCACTGCGGAGCACTCTTGGGAGTGATACTCACCGGCCACCGTCGGAGCCAACGACTATTCGAAGCCGCGTCCCGAAGAAGTCATCACTCGCGGACATAGGCAAGGACCTGGGTGACAGCGTCATCCAGGTCCGTTTCGTCGGTGACGAGGACAAGCTTGGGTCCGGGAATGGGTTGCCATTTCGACTTGATGCGGTGATAGAGGGCCGCATCGCGGTCGGCAGCCTGGTGAGTCTGGGCCTGGAGATCGTTGGCGATCCGTTGCTGGGCGGTGGTTTCGCTGCAGATGCACTCGATAAGCTTGAGCGGCACGTTGCTCCGGGTCGCGAACTTTCGCAAGTCTTCCACCTGATCGGACTGCGAAAACGTGCGGCCGTCGATGAGTACTGGCTGTTCAGGCCGGTGGCGGAGGTGGTACTCGGCGAGCTGATACAGGATCGACATGCAGAAGTTGTCCTGCTTTCGGGAGTATTCAATCGCCTCTGGCGCGAAAGGGCGGGCCGGAGGGCGTCCTTGTTCAAGAGAACGCCGCCAACTTCACTGGCGATCCGGGTCGCCAGTGTCGTCTTTCCCGTGCCTGGCAGACCGGCGAAAGCGATGAGCATGTTGAGATCAACGACAGAGTGATCGGGATAGGATAGCAATATCGTTCCAGAGATAAGTTCGTGAGACGCTTCCTGGTCAATGCTGGCAAGCTCGTCATCCGGTTCGTGATCGCCTGCATGGTCGCGGGCCTTTTTGGCGTCCTCGTCATCACGCTCGCGTCGTTGCTATCGATGCTTCTTGACCCGTCGGGCCGGCAGTTGTTAGATGGCGGACTTTTGAATTCGAAGCTTGAATTTGCCTTAATGACTTGGTTCCTAGTCGGCCAGTACTCGTCGTTCGTGGCCGGGCTGATCGGGGCGTTCTGGCGGCCTTTGAGGAAGCCGTGGATCAAGTCGTTGCAGCTGTCACTGCTGTGTGCTTCATTCGCCTTCGTCGGTTCTTGCAATGTCATCTTGCTAGCCTGGATTCCGGTGAACCTGGAAAAAGAACTGTGGGTGATGGTTGCCGCGGCAGTGGTTGCCGTCGCACTGGGAATCATTGCCGCAGTCAATACGATCTGGTGGGTCGAACGGCCGGCGAGCCGGGAATTGGCTACTGAGAATCCGGGTGTCATTCCACCACTGCAATCCAAAGAACTGCTGCAGTGATATCCACATCCTTTTATTGACACACCAACGTCACTTGTAACATTTACAACTTGAGCCGATCCTTCGATCGCGTGCGCGTGATCAAGAATCGAACCTTGCCGTGCGTGAGGGCTGGGTAAGCGGCCTTAGCGGAGGAAATGGCGTCGGAGGCTTTGCCGGGGTGGGTGGTCTGGCGAAGAGTTAGAGCGGTCTTCCAGCCGTGCGCATGGAGGCCGACTCTGTGGCTCGAACCACCTACCGAGGAGAAGCTGCCATGACGTCCACCCTGTCCCGGTGGGCCGTTGCGCTCGTGGGCCTGGCAGCCGTGCTGGCGCCGAGTCGGGGCCCAGGCCGGCTGCGGCGACTGCGGCGCGTCGGCCTACCAATCGTGTTGCCCGCCCGTCGTCTGTTACCCCAAGGTCCGCTACCGCACCTGCTACCAGACGGTCACCGAAACGTGCCAAAAAACGGCCTACCGCGCTGTCCACCACACCGAGTACCGCGAAGAGAAGTACACGGTCTGCAAGCCGGTCTATGAACAACATTGCCGCACCGAGCAATACACGGTATGCCGGCCCGTGACCGAATGCTTCGACGTCGTGCAGCCCTATACCGTCTGCAAGCCGGTGCACGAGACCCGCATGGTCGAGACCCGCGAGGTCGTCTGCCGGCCGGTCTATGAAAACTATCAGGTGCCCGTTTGCCACACGACGTGCCGGCCGGTCTATCAAACCTGCTACCGCGACGTGTGCCAGACCCGCTACCACACGGTCACCGAGACGAAGTACCGCTGCGTGCAACAGGTGACGTGCCGGCCGGTGACGCACATGGTGACGGTGACCAAGTGCTTCTACGAGACGCACCAGGTGCCCTACTGCGTGCCCGGGCCGTGCTACACGAAGATGGAAACCATTCCTGGCGAATGCTTCGTCGATCCGTGCACGGGGGCGAAGTGCACCAAGCCGCCGGTGTGCCGGCCGGTGGTGTGCCAGATGCCGCCGCGGACCTGCTACCGCACGGTCTGCGTGCCCCGTCAAGTGTGCCAGCAGGTACCGGTGACGAAGATGGTCCGCGAGACGCACATGATTCAAGTGCCCTACCAGGTGTGCCGGAAGGTGCCTTACACGGTGAGCTTCAAGGTGCCATACCAGGTGTGCCACATGGTGCGCGAGCAGCACGTGCACTACGTGACCAAGACGCGTTGCAAGATGGTGCCCGAGACGATCTGCAAGCAGGTGCCCGTGACGACCTGCCGGATGGTCGCCGAGACCCATCAGCGGACGATCAAGATGCAGCGGGTGAAGATGGTGCCCGAGGTGCATACGCGCCAGGTGCCGTTCACGACCTGCCGGATCGAGCGGGAAGAACGGTGCCGGATGGTGCCGGTGACGACATGCCGGCTCGAGCCGTACACCTACTGCGAGACGCGGTGCCGGACCGTCAAGGTGCGCGTGCCGGTGTGCGAATCGGAGTGTTCGGCGCCCTGCTGCCCGTAATTGTCGTGAGTCAATGATTACAAGCCCACGGGTGGCAACCCGTGGGCTTAGTCGTTTCTGATCGGCGGGGCTTCGGAGTATCGAGACCCCTGCCACGAGTTTTTGTATCGTGTCCAGGATGGATCCGTTTCGCAAGCAGCTGATTCAGATGCAGGTGATCCCAACGGTGCTGGCCGCGGGGTTGCTGGTGATGATCATCGTCGTGGTGACCGTCGTCGAGCTGCTGGGCCGGCCGGTGGCGGCGAAGATCGTGCTGCTCGCGCGAAACGTCCCCCTCATCACTGCGGTGATGGCGGGGATCAGTTTGTTCCTGCTGTTTGTGATCATCCTCGTACCGCCGTTGATTGAACGGGCGGCCATCCGTCGGGTGGCGCGGCGGGGGAAGCTCGCGGCGGAAGCGTTGCCAGTGTGGACGGAAACCGATTCGCCCTGGGTTGAGCGGCCCGATGCGGAGCTGTTGTTTCAACTCATTCAGGCATTGCACAACAAGACTATCCTGCGGGCGGCGCTGCTCGAAGCGCTGGGCATGCTCTCGGGCATGGCCTACCTGGTGGAGGCCCACGCGGCTTCGTTGGCCTTCATGGCGCTGTCGCAGGTCTGGCTGATCGTTTCCATCCCAACGCGAGCCAAGGTTTCGCAGTGGGTGGCGACGCAAATCGAGCGGCTGCGTGTCGAGACGGAGCCGCCACTTGCCTGAGTTCCGGGGTGCAAATATCCTGCGATAAGAGCGAATGCTCGCGGTGACGGGAGGGCGAGGCTCCCGCCGAGCCGAACTGCACGCTTGCCGTACGCGGCTCAGCAGGAGCTTCGCCCTCCCAATTCAGGTTGAAGTATCCTGCGAGAAGAGCGAACGTCGAGGTGGTGTAGGTCGTCTTGACGGTAGGCCGAAGTGGCGGAATGGCAGACGCGACGGATTCAAAATCCGTTATCCGCAAGGGTGTGAGGGTTCAAGTCCCTCCTTCGGCACTCACTCTTATTCGAACCGTTCTCCCACCTTCACCCGGTAGCCGCGAAGAAATTCACGGACATCCACGGCTTTCTTGCCACTCGGTTGAAGTGTGACCAGGTTTACAATGCTGCCATCGCCGCAGGCGAGGCTCAGGCGGTTGTCCGCGGCGTGGATTACTTGGCCGGGCGGTGCATCGGCCCGTTCGGAGCCGTGGGGTTCGGCCCGCACGATGATCAGGCGCAGCGGATTGCGTCCGGTGCGATGCCAGTTGGTGTAAGCCGTCGGCCAGGGTTGGAAGGCGCGGATTTGGCGGGCCACCTGATCAGCTGTCTTGGTAAAGTCAATCAGGCCTAGCTCTTTCGTGAGCTTCGGGGCCTTGGTGACTAGGGCTGCGTCCTGGGATATGCCCCGTTCGGTTCCTGCTTTGATCTGATCCAGCACCTGAAGGGCTAACCGCACACCCAGGGTGGCGAGGCGCGGCTCGAGGGTGCCGGCGGTGTCGTCGGGGTGGATCGGTTCGTTCTCCTGAGCGAGCATTTCGCCGGCATCCATGCGAGGAGACATGCGAATGATGGTCACGCCTGTTTCGGTCTCGCCATGATAAATCGCCCAGGCAATGGGGGCGGCGCCGCGATATTTCGGGAGCAACGAGGAGTGGACGTTGATGCCACCCTTGGGAGGGACGCGGAGGAGATCCGCGGAGAGGATTTGGCCATAGGCAGCGACGACGAAGATGTCCGGGGCGAACATCTGGCGGATGTGTTCGATGGCTTCCGGCGTATTGACCTTCTCCGGTTGGTAGACGCCGACGCTCCGTTCCACGGCGATTTTTTTCATGCCGCGTTCCATCTCCTGCTGCTTGCCGCTCGGCCGATCGGGATTCGTGACCAGCCCGACGACCTCCTGGCGGCTGTCGAGGAGGGCGCGGAAGGTCGGTTCCGCGAAGGTCCCGGTGCCCATCATCAGAACGCGCATTACGTCGTCCAAAAGTAGACGCGGCGTCCTCGCCGCGTCCGCAGGTGCAAACGCTTTCGTCAAAGACCCAATGTCACCGCCGACGCGGCGGGGACGCCGCGTCTACCTTAGATTACCGCCGCATGGGGGGGCTTGCTGGAGGCGAATTGGTCTTCCAGGGCACGGAGTTGGCGGAGGATTTCTTTTTTGGAGGGGTAGTCGCCGCGGTCCTCGGCGCGTTTGAAGTCGGTCTCGAAGGTGCCGAGCGTGCCGCGGCTGGCGAGTTTGGCGATCGGGCCAAAGTAGTCGATGAACAGCTTGCCGTGCAGGTGGTCGGTTTCGTGCTGGACCACGTGCGCGACGAGGTCATCCACGACCTCGTCGATCGTCGCTCCAGAAGCGTCATAGGCCTTAATGCGGACCTTGGCAGGCCGGCGGACTTTCTGGTACAGCTCGGGGAATGACAGGCAACCTTCCTCGCGTTCCTCGTTTCCCTCTCGCTGGCTGATGACGGGGTTGATGTAGATGCGCTCCTGCTCGGGCTGGTTGAGGTCGCCGGTCGGGTTCATGACGAACACCTGGATCGGCATCGCAATCTGCGGCGCCGCCAGACCCAGGCCCTCGTGCTGGTACATGAGGTCGCGCAGGGCGTCGATCACCTTCCGCACTTCGTTATCGATCAACGTCACCGCCGCGGCCGGATAACGCAGCGCGGGGTGAGGGAAACGAACAATCTTCACTCGGCGGCTCCAAGATGACTGACGATATTCTAGAGCCTATTGAAACGACGAGTGGGCAGTGGTCAGTAGTCAGTGGGCAGAAAAAAGTCATGTCTTTTCTGACCCCTGACCACTGACCACTGGCCACTATTATTGTGCCGCGGCGAGGAGGCGGGCGTGGGAGTGCGCCGTTGCCGGAGGGGGCGAGCTTGGTGCCGGCGCCGATGGGGAGCATGATGTCGTGCGGCATCTTCTCGAGGGCGGCAAGTACGATCATTTTGAGGAGCTTCGGCCAGGAGATGCCGGCCTTCTCGGCCGAGCGGGCCAGGCCCATGCCCTCGTCCAGGCAGCGGATTGCAGTTCACCTCCAGCACGTACGGGCTGCCGTTCTCGTCGAGGCGCATGTCGACGCGGCCGTAGCCCCGGCCGCCGACCGCGCGGAAGGCCCGCAGCGGCGACCTGGCCGATGCGCTTGGCGCAGCTCCGGCTCGACGTCGGCGGGGCAGCACGACGCGTCGTGTTCTGGTACTCGGCCGAGGTCTCCATCCACTTGGCGGCGTACGACATGATCGGCGGGATGTCGGTCGGCAGGGCGCGAGTAGTCGACCTCGGCCAGCGGCAGCACGCGCAGGCGGTTGCCGCCGACGATGCCGACGTTGAACTCGCGGCCGGGCAGGAAGCGCTGCGCCAGCGCCGGCTGGTTGTAGGTCGCGCAGGATCTCGCGGACCTTGTCGCGCAGCGCCTTCTTGGAGTGCACGACCGAGTTGCGGTCGAGGCCGACGCCGGCGTGCTCCTGGCTGGGCTGCACGATGATCGGGAACTGCCACTTGTGCTGATCGACGGCGCGGACGGTTTCGAGCATGGCCGTGTTCGGCGGGATGGGGATGCCGGCGCCGGCGAGCAGGCTGGCCGACATGAACTTGTAGCGCATCAGGCCCAGGGCCAGGGCCGGCGAGCCGGTCATGGGGAAGCCCATCATGCGCACGACGGCCGCCAGCCGCATCTCGTACAGGGCGCCGTGGACGACGTCGTCGTACAGGTTGAAGACGACGTCGGGCTGCAGGCGGCGGAGCTGGCGCTGGAAGGCGAACAGGTCGGCGGCCAGCGGCAGGACGGTGACGGTGTGGCCGGCCTTGCGCAGGCCGCGGGCTTGCCGGCGGATCATGGTCCGCAGGTCGGCCATGCCGCCGCGGTCGTGCGGGCTCTCGACGCACTGCGTCGGCGCGGAAGGTGTTGTAGACCAGGGCGATGTGCAGGCGCTTGCGAGCCATGGGTCGAGTCTGCCCTTGCCAGCTCCCGCCCCGACGATCCGGCGTCAGGGGAAGCACGTCGTTCAGTGATTCCATTCTTTCGGACATGGTAATCAATTCGGCGAGGATTGAATAGGAGGTGAATGACCAGCGGTCCGAGCCGCCCTGGGCTTCCCTCCTGCGAGAACTATGCCATAACCAACCGGAGTTGTTTCGGCAACGGGAATCGGACGTGCTCCTCGCGCACCGTCCGACTTTCGACCGTCGCGTCATAGTGCCGGCGCACGTAGTTGATCAAGTCCTCGACCACCGTCTCCGGCGCGCTGGCGCCGGCGGTGACCATGACCGTTTGAACTCCGTCGAACCAGCGTGGATCGAGGTCGGCGACGGTGTCGATCAAGTATGCGGGCTTGCCGAGGTTGCGAGCGAGCTCGGCGAGCCGCTGGCTGTTCGAGCTGTTTTGCGAGCCGAGCACCAAGATAAGATCGGCTTCCGGAGCCAGTTCTTTGACTGCTTCCTGCCGGTTTTGCGTGGCATAGCAGATGTCTTCCTTGTTCGGACCGACGATCGTGCGGATACCGCTTGCGCAAGGCGGCGATGATGACATTGGCCTCGTCAACGCTGAGCGTGGTCTGCGTCAGAAAGGCCAGTTTTGCGTCCTTGGGGAAGGGCAGGCGCTCCACGTCGTCCACCGTTTCGACCAGGGTGATTGCATCGGGAGCCTCGCCCATGGTGCCGATGACCTCGTCATGCCCGGCGTGGCCGACCAGGAGGATGTGATACCCCTCCTGGGCGAACTTGATCGCTTCCAGGTGGACCTTGGTCACCAGCGGACAGGTGGCATCGATGGTGCGGAGCTGCCGCGTTGATGCTTCGGCCCGCAGCGCGGGCGAGACGCCGTGCGCGGAGTAGAGCAAGGTGCCACCGATCGGGACTTCGCTTAGTGCATCGACGAAAGTGACGCCCTGGCTCTTGAAGCGGTCGACGACGTACCGGTTGTGAACGATCTCGTGGTAGACGTAGAGCGGCGTGCCGAAGAGCTTGAGGGACTGGTCCAGGCATTCGATGGCCATGTTCACGCCCGCACAGAAGCCGCGAGGGTTGGCCAGTATGACACGCATTCAAGAGTCTCAACTGAATGA
The DNA here is from genome assembly GCA_963840145.1 of uncultured Chloroflexia bacterium. Lineage (GTDB taxonomy): Bacteria > Chloroflexota > Limnocylindria > QHBO01 > QHBO01 > JACDBZ01. Next base: position 26,492 of record CAWIXR010000004.1, on the reverse strand, counting down.
AGGGGTCTAGAGGTATCCTAGGTTGAACATGGAGAGAAGTCAGCCCGAAGTAATTCCGTCTCGTTCCCAGGCTCTGCCTGGGAACGCACTGCCCGCGAGGCTCTGCCTCGCGCACGTGCAATCGTAATCGCGATACCCAGCGTCTGCGAGGACGGCGAGGCAGAGCCTCGCGGCAGTGCGTTCCCAGGCAGAGCCTGGGAACGAGAACGTGATTACATTCGCTCACCGGAATAGCTCGCCCACAGGGCGTCGATCGGGTGGGCGACCCAGATGTCGGGGTGATCGTCGCGCAGGTGCGGCCGATCTGCATCAGGCAGCCGACGTTGCCGGTGAACACCGCCTGGGGCCCCGTCGCGAGGATGTTCTTCGCCTTGCGCTGGCCGAGCCGCTCGGCCATCTCCGGCTGCGTCAGGTTGTAGCTGCCGGCCGCGCCGCAGCAGAGCTCGCTCTCGGGCAGCGGCACCAGCTCCAGGCCGGGGATCATCTCCAGCAGCTGCCGCGGCTGCTTGGCGGATCTGCTGGGCGTGGCACAGGTGGCAGGCGTCGTGGTACGTCGCCTTGCAGCGGCAGCGGGTGCGTCGGCTTGACCGGGCCGAGCTCCATCAGGAACTCGCTGATGTCCTTGACCTTCGCCTGCGAACTTGCCTCGCCGGCTCCGCGTGCGGCGTGTGGGCCAGGAGGTGGGCGTAGTCCTTGAGCATCGCCCCGCAGCCGGCGGCGTTGGTGATGATCGCGTCGACCTCCGGTCGGGCCGAGCATGACGTCGCAGCAGTTCGGCGCGCGAACTGCTGGGCCGCCTTCTCCCGGCCGGCGTGGTAGTGCAGGGCGCCGCAGCAGCCCTGGGCCCGCGGACGTCCACACCTCGCAGCCGTTCTTCTGCAGCACCTGCGCCGTGGCCCAGGTTCGTCTTGCGGGAGAACGCGTCGGCGACGCAGCCGAGGAACAGGCCGACGCGTGGCCCGCTGCGTGCCCTCCGCCGGCAGCACCTCCGGCAGCGGCCGGGAGGGATCGCAGCCGCGGCAGCATCTCCTGCATCTGCCGCAGCGGCCGCGGGCAGGACCTTTCGCCGAGCGGCCCGGTCGAGCCGGAGCCACTGCAGGAGCCTGCGGGCGCCAGGGCGAGGCGGGCATGCGCCAGGCGATAGGGGAACACGTGGAAGAGGACGAAGCGCTGCCACCAGGGCGAGGCGTCGACGTCGCCAGCTTCTGCTCGGCCATGTCATTGCGGAACGGCTCGATGAGCTTGCCGTACTGCACGCCGGACGGGCAGGCCGTCTCGCAGGCCCGGCAGTCCAGGCACAGGTCGAGGTGGCGCTTGCACGTCGTCGTCGAGCGGGATGCGGCCGTCGATGACGCCCGCATCAGGTAGATGCGGCCGCGGGGGCTGTCGTTCTCGTTGCCCAGCTCGACGTAGGTCGGGCAGGCCGACGTGCACAGGCCGCAGTGGACGCAGTCGAGGAACAGCTCGTAGTCGATGCCCTGACCGACTTTTGATGTGTCGGGAGTTGTACCCCGGGGCTGGTTCATGGAGTGGGCATCTCGGCGTCCAGAGGTTCGTACCGGCCGCGCTGAAACAGGTTGTGCGGGTCGAGGGCGTGCTTGATTTTACGCATCATCGCCCACTCAGGCCGGGGCGGGCCCCAGGGGAGTAACTGGAAACGCCACTCGGCGGGACAGCGGGGAGGGTTAAGTGTCCACCCAATTCCGCGAACCGGACGGCGTAGCGACCAGATGGTCGAACTCTCGTAAGCCAAGGGGAGACCTGGCAAGCGATTTCCAATAATCAGGCCCTCGGCCGGGTACGCCTGCAAACTGGCAACCATAGGCCGAAATTGATGTATCACCGTTGCGACCTGCGAGCCGGGGACGCTGGCCTGGAACGTGACCGCCCTGACCTTCCAGAGCGAAGGCTGCGGCCGTCTGAATCCGAGCTTCCGCATCGGCCCCTCCCTAGGAGCTTCGACTTCCGCACCGAGTCCCTGGCATTCCTTTGACCAGTGGGCAAGCTGCCAATCGACCGCGGCCTGGCTTCCTTCGAAGGCGAGCTCCAGGCGGTAGTCATCTCTCACCACACGAGGTCAGAAGCTGCACCGTCGGTCGCACCCGGGTGGTTCGTAAGAGATCAAGAAGCCGAACAAGATGTAAGGCGGCGACCCGGACCGACTGCAGGACCAGCTTCTCGGGCCGAGGCCGGACCTTGAGCGTGACTTGGGTGATGACCCCGAGCGTGCCAAAGGATCCAGTCATCAGCTTGCACAGGTCGTAGCCGGCGACGTTTTTGACGACCCGGCCGCCGGCCTTGACTTCCTCGCCCCGGTCGTTGACAAAGCTCAGGCCGAGGACGTAATCCCGCCAGGTGCCCCAGCCGGTGCGGCGCGGGCCGTTGCTGTTCGCCGCGACCGACCCTCCCACGGTGGCCTGATGGGGCAACAGAACGTCGATGGGAAGCGTTTGCCTCTGAGCGGCGAGCGTGTGCTGCAGCTCAGCGAGGGTGATCCCGGCCTGGACGGTAATGGTGAGATCGTCATGGGGGTAATCGATGACCTGATTGATGCCACGCAACCTGATTCGCGAGCTTTGGCTTTCGGCCGGGATCGGCGCCAGGAGATGCTCCTGGGTCCCTCCACCGGTCGGGTACACGGCTTGACCCGTTGCGATAGCCTGACCAACGGCTTCGATGACATCGGAAACTGAATGGGCTTGAATTTCATCCAACGGCGCGATCTCACGGGAACGTGGAATACGATACGTGAGCCCCTCCGAATGCCCAGCGGGTCAGCCGGCATGAAATCCCCGACCGGCGTCAACGAATCAACCATTAGATTGCTCCTCCCCTGCCCTCGGGCACGGAAGTGAGCCGCACTTCTTGCTAGACAAGGGTCGATTGCACTTCGATAATGCAAGGCGACCTTCCCATACCTGGAGATCGAGCTATGGCCTGTTGGTTTGACGCAAGCATGTCACTTTTCGCCCAGGGCGGTGAGGGCGGCCTGCCGTGGATCTGGATCATCGTCGGCGTGGCGGTGCTGCTGGGTCTGTTCGGCGTCATGATCTACAACAGCCTCGTCAACGTTCGCATGGAGACGCAGAACGCCTGGGCCCAGATCGACGTGCAGCTCAAGCGGCGGCACGACCTGATCCCCAACCTGGTCGAAACGGTCAAGGGCTACGCCAAGCACGAGCAAGGGACGCTGGAGAAGGTGATCCAGGCGCGCAACGCCGCCGTCGAGCGCCCAGGGCATCAACAACCAGATCGCGGCCGAGAATCAGCTGAGCGGCGCCCTCCGCCAACTGTTTGCCCTCTCCGAAGCATATCCGGACCTGAAGGCGAACCAAAACTTCATCAGCCTGCAAGAAGAACTGACGGGGACTGAAAACCGCATCGGCTTCGCCCGGCAGCATTACAACGACTCGGCCGGCAAGTACAACGCCGCCCTGCAGCGTTTCCCCAACAACATCGTCGCCGGCTTCGGCAGCTTTACGCCGGTCGGCTTCTTCGAAGTCGCGCCCGAGGAGGCTGCCGTCGTCCGCCAGGTGCCCAAGGTGCAGTTCTAAACATCAGTTGAGAGTTGGGAGTTGTAAGTTGAGAGAATCGCTTTCTCACTCCCAACTCTCAACTCAAAACTCCCAACTATTCTCCCATGTCGAACCTGGTGACGTTCCGCGATCTGATTGCCGCCAACAAGCGGGCGAGCTTCTGGCTCGTGCTTGGGTTCGTCCTGTTTGTTGCCGTCGTGGCGGTTTGTTTCGGGGTTGCCTTCCTGTACTGGACGCACGGGCAGCGCGACCTGGGACGAGGTGCGCGGTGGGATCATCGTCGGGCTCGATCGCGGGGGCGATCTCCTTCGGCGTCGCCTGGCTGGGCTACTTCGCGGGCGACTCGCTGGTGCTGGGCGTCAGCGGGTGCGGCCCGCTGCAGGAAGGCGAGGATCCCGATGCTCCGAAACGTCGTCGAGGAGATCGCCATCGCCGCGGGCATCCCGCCGCCCAAGATCTACATCATGGACGACTCGGCCCTCAATGCCTTCGCCACCGGCCGCGACCCGAAGCACGCCAGCGTCGCCATCACGACGGGACTTCGGCAGCGGCTCAACCGCGACGAGCTGCAAGGCGTCATCGCCCACGAGATTGCTCACATTCGCAACTATGACATCCGCCTGATGCTGCTGCTGGCGACGCTGATCGGCACGATCGTCATGCTTTCCGATTTCTTCTGGCGGGCGCTGCGGACGTCGGCCCACTGGGGCGGCGCCGGTAGTTCCCGGGGTAGCTCGAAAAAAGATGGGGCCGGGGCGATCATCGCCAGTCATGGTCGTCCTGGCGTTTATCCTGAGCATTCTTGCTCCGATCCTGGCCCAGATCATTCAGTGGGCGGTCAGCCGGCAGCGCGAGTACCTGGCCGATGCCTCGGCGGTCGAGCTGACGCGCAATCCGTACGGGCTGGCCAACGCCCTCCGAAAACTGGCAGCCGACACCGAGCCGTTCGAAGTGGCGAACCGGGGCACGGCTCACCTCTTCATCGTCAATCCGATCAAGCAGTTCTGCCGCCCTGTCGGGAACGATGTTTGCCAGCCACCCGCCGATCGAGGAGCGGATCAAGCGGCTGGAATCGTTGACGATCTGATTCGTGAAGCGCGGTCCCCTTCTTATAATGTCGATTCGCCCCGCTTCCGAGATCTCTTGTCGATGCCACGTCGCCGGCTGCTGTTCGTGCTGTACGAAGTCACGTTCGGCGGCGTCGAGCGGCAGGCGGAACTGCTTGCCGAGGCGGCCACGCAGGCGGGCTTCGAGGTCAGCCTCCTGGTGCTGGGTGCGGAAGGCCCGGTGCTGCCACGCTTTCGGCCCTACTGTGACCGTATTCAGATCTTGCAGGCGCCGCTGTCGAAGGACTGGCGGCTGCATCGAGCCGTCGCGCAGGCGGTTGCCGGGCAGACCTTTACGGCCGCGTTTCTCTTCAGCACCGCGAAGTTCACGGTAATCTCCAACGCCCTGAAGAACGCCGCGCCGCGCCAGGTCCTCAACGTCGGCAACCCCGTCAACCCTCACGGATTGGAACGCTGGAAGCAGACGCTGCGTGCCTGGGTGTTTCCGCCCGCTCCAGGCCTTCACCTGGTGGCGAATTCCCGGCACACGCTGCGAAGTCTGAAACAGCATCCGTTCTACTGCCGGTTTCCTTTGCACGATTCACCCAATTGCGTGCGGTTGCCGGCCGACCCGGTCTCGCTTCGCCTTCACACCGAGCCATTCCGGCTGGGGATGGTCGCCCGCCTGGATCCGATCAAGGATCACGCGACGCTCCTGCACGCCGTCGCTTGCCTCCGTGACCAGGGATTCTCCGTGGAATGCGAGCTGCTCGGCCGCGGGGTTCTGGAGCCCGAATTGCAGCGCCTGGCCGCGCACCTGCGTCTGTTGGAATGCGGCGCGGTCCGGTTCCTGGGCTGGTCGGACAACGTCGAGGCCGTGCTCGGGAGCTGGGACCTGTTCGTCTTTTCCACGACCGCCCAGGAGGGGTTTGGCAACGCGGCGGCGGAAGCGATGGCCCTGGGGCTCCCCTGTGTCTTCACCGACATCGGCCCATGCCGGGAGGTGGGGGGCGACGCGGTGGTCTACGTGCCGCCCAACGACCCGGCTGCCCTCGCGTCGGCGATCCGGCAGCTAGCGAGTGACCCGGCTCGGCGACAAGCTTTGGGTGCGCAAGCCTACGAGCGGGCCCGGACCCATTTTCAGCCTTCGCGCAACCTCGCGGATTTCCTGGCAGCCATTGGTGAACCCCGGTAATGGCTTGCTCCATCCTGCACGTGCTCTACTGGCTGCGCGCGGAGGGAACCCCTCGCCTGGCGCTGGAGATGCTCCGCGAAGAGCAGCGTCAGACCGGCGAGCTCGGGCAGGTGGCCGTCCATTGCCGCGATTCGCTCGACCTGGCGCCAGACTTTCACGAACTCGGTGTCGACGTTCACGACATTCCCTGGCGGCGGCAGCGCGTATGACCTCCTCTTCACCGCCGCGGTAAAGACCTTGCGCCGGGTGAAGCCGCGTGGAGTAATCGGCTACGCTTTGGGCTGCCATGTGCCCCTGGGGGCCGCGGCCCGGCGCTCGGGATTCCTTACGTGGTTCACGTCGGCACCGCGCCGCCGGTGGATCAACCGCGTACCCTTCGTATTCTTCGCTGGCAGATGCTGGCCGGGTTGCCGTTCACGCGGCTGTACGTCGGCTGCTCGGAGTATGTCCGCCAGGCCATCGTCGAGCACTACCGGTTGCCCTGGCGGAAGACCGCCCGGGTCTATAATGGCATTCGCTTCGAGCCGTTCACCGCGGTACGCCGAGGGCGACCATCGGATGAAGCGACATTCACCATCGGGATGGTGGCGAGCCTGGAACCATCTAAGGACCATGAGACCTTGTTAGCTGCCGTCGCCGTGCTCAAAGCGCGGGGCCAGTCCGTACGGCTGCGGCTTATCGGCGACGGGACGTGGCGCGAGCGGCTCACGGTGCGGGCGGCTGAGCTGGGCATCGCCGAGCATGTCGAGTTTCGCGGCGCGGTCACGAATGTCCCGGCGGAGTTGGCCGAGCTCGAGGTGTTCGCCTATTCGGCGCGGCCGGAAGAGGGAATGGGGATTGCCCTGGTCGAAGCGCTGGCGGCCGGTCTGCCCTGCGTCGGCTCCAACGTTCGCGCGTGCCAGGAAGTGCTTCAGGATGGCACCTTGGGCACTATCGTAGTCGGTCAGAATCCTGAACTGTGGGCCGATGCCCTGCTGGCGGCTCGTGGTCGGCCAGCAGCGCCGCTGGCCGCTCTCGAACCATTCCAGATTGATTCCACCTACCGCGGCTACTACCAGTGCTCTTTAATCCCTGGCCGCCTTTCCCTGCTCGGTCCTGACAATGCCGCGAGTTTTGCATCTTCCTTGCTCCTACATGCCGTGGACGATCGGCGGCAAGGAAACGTTTACCCACAGCCTAGCGCGGCACTTGACCGACCTTGGTTGGAACAGCCACGTCGCCTTCCATCAAAACCCGGCCAACCAGGAACCACTTGGCCCGCACGACCATGAAGGCATTCCCGTCCATGTTTTGCCACCGCTCAGCATACGCCGGGAAGATGTCTATGCGTGCAACACAGGCGAAGTCCCCGGATTCGCCGAGTTACTCGGGGAACTGAAGCCCGACGTCGTGCATTTCCAGGACTTCTCGGCGGGGGCAAATCTGCATCACCTCGCCCTGGCACGGGCGGCGAAGGCGAAGACGGTGATGTCGTACCACACGCCGGGCCAGTCCTGTCTTCAACGGGAGCTTCTACGAAACGGCCAGATCGTATGCGATGGTGAAATCCGCCTGGACCGCTGCACCGCGTGCCGGCTGGGGGCCCAGGGCATTCCGGCGCCGATTCGCTGGCCCCTCGCGAAGGTGTCGTTGCCGCTGGCCGGTGAAAGTCGACTCGCCCGGGCGCTGTCGGCGCGGCACATGACGCAGCGCTTTGCCGGCGCCTGGCGCAACTGGTCGAGCACATTGACCACCTTCATGCTCATGCGTCCTGGGTCCGGGAGCTGCTGCACCGAAACCACGTGCCGGCGGAGAAAGTCACGTTCTTTCGCCTCGGTTTACCCTTTGCGGCGGCGCCGCTGCCTGCCAAGTCAGCTCGCGCCGCGGGCACACCACTGCGATTGATGATGGTGGGGCGTTGTGAACGCATCAAAGGTCAGGCCGTCCTCATCGACGCGGTGAAAGGTCTGCCGTCGGAAGTCCGGGTGCAGGTGTCGTTCATCGGGCCGGCCTGGGATCAATCGGAATATGGCCGGGCCTGCCTGGCCAAGCTTCAAAGCGATCCGCGTTTTGCTCCACCGCGGAGGGTGCCCCACCACCAAATGCCACAGGTGCTCGCTGAAGCGGACGCATTGGTCGTCCCCTCGCTGTGGCTCGAAACGGGTCCCCTCGTGGTCCTGGAGGCGTTTGCCGCGGGCTTGCCGGTGCTGGGCAGCAATCTGGGCGGCATCGCCGAGCTGGTACGCCATGAACAGACCGGGTTACTCTTCGAGCCCGGCTCGGCCGCGCAGCTGCGTGACAGCATTTTGAGACTTGTCAATGAACCCGGCCTGTTGGATTCGCTTCGATCCCACATCGAGCCGCCGCGAACGATGCGGGAAGTGGCGGAAGACATGGTCAAACTTTATCAGTCGATTCGCCGTTGAAGGCACTCAGGCAGGAGGAATGCCGATCCGCTGGAGGAGTTCCGGCAAGAGCACGAAGGGCTCGCGCGGGATAGCTTCCAGGGAGAACCTGGGCAGCAAGTCGTGCGGGGCGATCGGCGTGAGGTCCGGCTGCCAACCGCACGACCAGGCCAGTAGTCCGACGAGGGCTTCCGGCTTCACTCCTTGGTGGCGCAACGCCGCCAGCCGGGTGTCGCCGTGCCGCTTGGCCAGCCGCCGGCCGTCCGGGCCGACCACCAGCGGCACGTGGGCGAAGCGCGGCGGCGTCAGGCCCAGCGCCGGTACAGCAGCAGCTGCCGCGGCGTGGACGGGACCAGGTCGTCGCCGCGGATCACCTCCGTGACGCCCTGGTCGGCGTCGTCCACCACGACGGCGAGCTGGTACGCCGGCGTGCCGGTCGACTTCCAGACCACGAAGTCGCCGCCGAGCTGTGGCAGGTCGACTGCGACCGTGCCCAGGAAGCCGTCCTCGAACGCCGGCGAGTCGGGCGACGCGGAACCGCCAGCAGAACGGGCCGGTCGAGGCCTGTCGGCGTCGGCCGCGCGGCGGCCGGCACAGGTGCCGGGGTAGGGCGGCCCCTCGTGGTCGGGGTGCGGGGCGCTGGCCGCCTGCTCGATGTCGGTGCGGGTGCAGGTGCAGGGGTAGACCAGCTCCTGCTTGCTTCAGCCGCTCGAGCGCCGCCTCGTAGAGCGGCAGCCGCTGCGGTCTGCACGACGGGGTCGCCGTCCCAGTCGAGGCCGAGCCAGCGCAGGTCGTCCTGGCGCCTGGTCGGCCGCCCCGGGCTTGATGCGCGGCGAGTCGATGTCCTCGATGCGCAGCAGCAACCGGCCGCCCTGGGCGCGGGCGGACAGCCAGGCGATCAGGTAGGTGCGGGCGTTGCCGACGTGCTGGGCCCCGGTCGGCGACGGGGCGAGCCGGCCGACGCACTCCGCTCACGGCCGGTGGCTGGTGATGAAGTCCAGGATCGCCTGCTGGACCGGGTCGTTCGCCTCGCTGATGCTTGGCGATGATCGAGATAGTGGTCCCGCTTCGTGATCGGGCACACCTTGCAGTCGACCTGGGCTTCCTGGAGCGTGTCGTGGAACCGCTCGACGCAGGAGGCGTCGCAGTAGGGCAGCTCCGATTCGCCGTGCAAGCAGCAGGAACGCGGGCAGGCCGGCCTTGCACGTGCGTGATGGGCGAGGCGATCCGCCGTTCGTCGGAGTCCTTGCCGAAGACGCGCTCGAAGAGGAACAGCTCCGGCCGGACGTCGTACACGCCGCTGACGGAGATCACGCCGCGGATGACCTTGGGCCTCGAGCTCCTCCTCGCGCAGGTATTGCTCGTCCGCAGCGATCAGCGAGACGAGGTGCCCGCCGGCGGAATGGCCGGCCACAAAGAGCGCGTCGGACCGGCCGCCGATACTTGCCGATGTTGCGGTGTAGCCAGGCGAACGCCCGGGCGACGTCGCGGGCCTGATCGAGCCCCTTGGTCTGCGGGGCCAGGCGGTAGTTCGTGACCGCGACGCCGATGCCTTTCTCGGCGAACGCCCGGCCGAGCTTGCCGTACAGGTCGAACCAGAACTTCTTGTCGCCGTGCGACCAGCCGCCGCCGTGGACGAAGAGGACAACCGGGTAGTCCTTGCGGCCCGCGGGCAGGTAGAGGTCGAGCTTGTGCTTGATCGGATCCGTGCGCGGACCCTCCCAGTACGGAAGATCGCGGACGGTTTCGATGCTGGGCGAAGGGCTGAGTCTTGTTCGTCGGCAGCCTGGGCGGCGGCGTCGAGAGTTGCAAGGGAGAAGACCCCCAGCAGTCAGGGCGATGATGATGGACGATAGTGTTCTTTTTTTCATCTTACCTTAACCGAGTGGACGATAGCGGTCACGATATTGTAGTTGTCAACCAGTCAAATCGTGTAGCAGTTCTTTTGCCATTCCGGGCGATTCGACTTTTCGGATTTCCCGAACTGCGTATAGTGCGTTCCGATCATCTTACCCATCTTACCAGGACCACCGTCGTGCTGTCAGATTTGCAGCCTTTTCTTGATCCCCATGATGACGGGATGTGCACCCGTTGGCCGGGAGCACGGAGCAGTTGAACCGGGATGGCGTGGAGTACTTGACCAAGAACGACCTGCGACATGCCCACGCCAAGTTCGTCGAGGCCTGGAAGCAGGAGCCGCAAAACGCGGACACGCTCTACAACCTGGCCAGCACCTATCACCGCCACGGGCAGACGGCATGCGCCGAGCAGTACTACCGACAGGCGCTGCAGCACAACCCGGACCACACGGCCTGCCGGCGGAACTATCATCTCGCTCCTGCTCGCACCGGAATCGAAGTCGCTCGAGGCGATCGACGACACGGCGCGCTGGGTGGCCAGCAAGCCGCAGTCGGCGGACGCCGCTGGTCGAGCTCGGCTGGCTGACCCGGCTGAAGGGCGACCTGCCCGCCGCCCAGGGGCACCTGCAGAAGGCGCTGTCACTCGATCCCAATCACCCGGCCGCCCTGACGGAAATGGGCCGGCTCTATGAAGCCTACCAGATGCCCGACCGTGCCCGCGCCCTGTACCAGCGCGTTGCCGATCGCGACCCGGACAACCAAGAGATCCAGGGATTGCTCACGCGGCTCAAGGCGACAGCGCTGCGCGCACATGAAAGAGCCGCGCACGAAGTAAGCGGGAAATGTGCCGTATCCCCGGTATGTTCCCGCTTACTTCGTGCGCGCTCTCCTGGGTCACCCTTGCGATTTACGGAGGTTTTCCGTGTAATATGCTGTGTACGGACGTTTCCGCATCATTCCGAGGGAGATCATGGCCAAAGAAGAAGGCATCGAAGTGACCGGCCGCGTCCGCGAGGCGCTCGCGAACACGCAGTTCCGCGTCGAGCTGGAGAACGGACAGATGGTCACCGCCCACGTCTCCGGCCGCATGCGCAAGAATTTCATTCGCATCATCCCCGGCGACACGGTCACGGTGGAACTCTCCCCGTACGACCTGGGCAAGGGACGAATCACCTACCGCGCCCGGTAGGCCTCACGACAGTACTCATCTCTCGCTTTTCGGAGCTGCGCCGGGCCTGGATCGTGGGCAGCTCCGCCATGGTTGATCACGTAACGCGAACCACGACGGCGGTGACGTTGTCGCTGCCGCCCAGGGCGTTGGCGAGGTTGACGAGCCGCCGGGCGGCCGACTCGGCCGAGTGGGAGTTGCGCAGCACCTCGCTGATGCTGCGGTCGGCGACATGGTTGGTCAGTCCATCCGAGCAGATCACCAGGACATCGCCCGGGCTGCAAGGTTTCGGTGACGAGTTGCACTTCGACCGGATGCGACCCGCCCAGGGCCTGGTCGAGCTCGTGCCTGCGCGGGTGTTGCAGGGCTTCATCTTCAGTGATCACACCGAGGGCGACCATGCGATTGACCATGGTCTGGTCCTGCGTGAGTGGTCGGATTTGTCCCAGCCGGTAGAGATAGGTGCGGCTGTCGCCAATGTGTCCGAGATACAGTCGACCCTTGAAGAGATAGGCCGCCTCGCAGGTGCACCCCATGCCCAGGTGCGTGCCGTCGCCCTGCTCGGCGGCGGCATGGATGGTAGTGTTGGCCGCCTGGATGGCCGCTTGCAACTCGGTCGTAATCTGCTCGGGCGTCGTGTCAGCGGGGCGGCCGGGATCGTGATTGATCAGCACGTTGAACGGCGGCTTGGCGGCGAGGGCGTCCCGAATGGTGGAGATCGCTAACGAACTCGCGACCTCGCCGGCGTTGCAGCCGCCCATGCCGTCGGCCAACACGATCAGCGCCTGATCGCCCCAGTGGTCTTCGCCGAAGGCGGCGGTGTGGAAGATGGCGAACGCGTCTTCGTTGGTCGTCCGCAGCAGCCCGGTGGATGACCAGCCTGACACGTCCAGGCGTAGGGAGGCAGAGGATCGCTCACCGGCCGTCAGATGGCGAATCAGCTCGGCAAAGCCGGTGGCGTCGGTCTTGTCTTCCGCGGTCGGGAAGCGATTTTCGACGTAGCGGGTGAAGGTCTTCAACACCACCTGGGTGAGCACGGGATGACCATCGGGGAAGACGCTGACGAAGGAGCGCGGCACGCCATGGGCGTCGAAGTCGAGATCGGTCAGCTCGCGGCCGTGGTGAAGCGCGTAGACCAGTGGCGCCGAAGGGGAACAAGTCCGAGCGGCCGTCAACGAGCTCGGGGCGAGCACCAGCTCCGGGGCGGTCGAGAGATCGCCCTTCATCGGCACCCCGGCGGGCACGGGCATGGGCAGCAGCTCGGAGAGGTCGGCCAGCACGACCTGGTCCGCGTCGGTGACGACGAACATCTCGGGTCGCAGCGCCTCGACGATCACCTGGTGCTGGTGCAGGAGTTGGAGGAGCTCGGCGATTTGCCGGAGCCAGCCGAAGCGGCGGCTCAAGGGAACCGCTCCGTCCTCCCAGGCGTCCCATAAGGGTTGCCCCAAGGGGGGCTGCAGAACGAGAACCTCTTCGCTGCTCTCCTCCGACATACTCGATAACGGCAGGCACGCCGCCGGGCAGCTGGGCGAGGAAGCGGTAGCAGCCACTTCGCGCCCGGCCAGTCGGCCGCTTCGGGCGAGAGCGTTTGCTGGGCCGCCTGAGAGGGAGTGGGCTCCAGTGGTGCTTGTAGGTTCACCACGTCCTCGTCAGGGCCGATCTCTTCCTGGGTTGCTTCGCCAGCCACCTTGGCGAGGGAGTAATACACCTCGACCTTGGGCGTATCGGGCACTTGCCGGGCCTCGGCGACCCAGCGCTGAACCCCGGGTCGACAGGGCAGCAGTTGTCGCGGGAGATAGCGTTCGTGCCAGGACGGCGCGGTATGGAATTCGGGATTCGAAAGCCGGCCCGGGACGCCGTGGGCCGGAATGACCAGGCCGCAGTCGACGCAGTAGGCGCCATCGGGCGAGAGGTGACCCGAACAAACCGGACAGACCGTGGGTTGGGGCTTGGCCAGCTCGGGCGGGCGTTCCATCGACTCCGTCGGGGCGGCACTGGCTTCGAGTTTTGCGGTATCGAGCTCGGAGGGTTCCGGGGGGGTGTCCCAGACCGGCGCGAGGACCTCGGCGTCGGGGCCGAGGGCCTCATCCGTGACGGCGGCCTCGACCTGCCCCGGCTGTTCGGCCGCGCGGGTGGGCCAGAGGCGATGCCAGAGGTCCCCCCAGCGGGCCGGCGGCGTTTCGTTGTGCGGCGAATTGGACACGCACGTCCCTCGGAACGCATTACCGCAACCGGGCCCCGCAGGTCGTGCAGAAGCGGGAACCCAGACGATTTACTTTACCACAGTTTCCACACCCGGGCAGGACGTCGGTCAAAGGAGCGGCACACTGGGAACAGTAGGGCTCGCGGACCTTGTTGATGTGCCGGCACGCGGGGCAGGTGGCTGACAGGGTCACGTGCTTGCGGGTGAGGTCGCCCTTGATTTCTCGGGCCGAGAAGTAACGGTCGTTCGCGTCTTCCGCCAGGTTGGTCGCGATCAGCTCATAGAGCCAGCGCTGGTCCTGGGGAATGGGACTGGGCTGGACGGCGAGCAGGTTGCGCAGCTCCATGGCGGTGTACTGCCCCTCCGGTGCTTTGCCGGTCAGCAGCTGGTAAAGCGTGCCGGCCAGGGCGAACAGATCGCTGCGCAGCTCGGGCTTGCCGATGACCTGCTCCGGTGGGGCGTAGCCTTCGGTGTAGACGCGGGTGCGGGCGGCGTTTTTGCTTTTCACGCTCTTTTCCAGCTCGCGGGCGGTGCCGAAGTCGATCAGCCTGATGCTCTTGCCATCCTCGAGCAGCATGATGTTGTCGGGCTTCAGATCGCGGTGGATGACCGGCGGCGACTGCGAATGGAGCATCGTGAGCACGTCGCAGATCTGTTGACCCCAGTCTGTCACCAGGTCGGACGGGAACGGCTTGTTGCCCTGGGCCTCCAGAACCTTGAGCAGATCGCGGCCGGGGATGAACTCCATGACGAGATGGGCCGACTGGCCGTCTTCCACGAAGTCGTAGACCTTCGGCACGATCGGGGAATGCTCGAGCATCCGCAGGATCTCCGCCTCGCGGCGGAAGAAGTTCAACCGGGTCTGAAACTCGTCGCGGTCGGAGGCGAGCATGTCCTTGATCGCGACCGGGCGATTGGCAGTCACGTCGTGGGCAAGGTAGACGCCGCCGAAGCCGCCGATGGCGAGCAGCCGGTCGACGCGGTATTTGTTGTGGAGGACCGCGCCGGGCGGGCTGGGCAACATCGCCTGGCAACGGGCACAGTACCGGGCCGAGCGCGAGTTGGCGGTGCCGCAGGCCGGGTTGGTGCAGAGGAGCGGCTGCTCTTCGGTCTCGACGACGGGGTTGCTGCCGAGCGGGCGGGCCATCCAGCCGCAACTGATGCACAGGGTCGCCCCGTTGAGCGCCGCCTGGCAGGCCGGGCAATTCGCCTGGACGACCGTCTTGGGAGGATCCAACGGCCCGTTCGGCCGCGGCAGCGTCACCGGGGCGGCTGGCGGCGCGTGGACCCCATTGGTGGGCCGCACTGCCGTGGGCAGTTCCTCCTCCATGGTACGGGCGACGAAGACCGCCTTGCAGAACGGACAGCGGACCTGCCGGTTCGCGAACACATCCGCCACCCGGGACAGCTTCTGACAGTGTTCGCAGCGGGTCAAGACAGGCATGGGGGATGATCTTAGATTGTGGATTTGCGATTTGCGAATGAGCAGTTGATCTTTAGCCGCGACCCCGAAGGAGAGCGCTCGCTAGGCGATCGCTCCGCTACGCATCGCGGCAATCGCAAATCCAAAATCAGCATTCGCAAATCCTAGAAGGTCACCTTCATCTGCACGGTGCCGATCTGGACGACATCGCCGGCGGTCAAGGGGCGGACCTGGCCGGGGTAGATGCGGGCGCGATTGACGAAGGTGCCGTTCTGGCTGCCCAGGTCCTCGATCGTCAGGCCGTTCTGCTCCGAGAGGATCCGGGCGTGCTGGCGGGAGCACCAGATGCGGTCGGGCGATTCCTGGGTCTCGAGGTCGATGTCGACCGGCTTCTCGTCGGTGCGTCCGATGAAGTTCTCGCCGGGGTAAATCGGATACTCGGCGTTGATCCTGAGCCCGCGGATGACCACCAGCTTGGGCGAAGCCCCCACCGGTGGATTCGAGGCCGTGTCGGTCAGGGCAGGCAGATCGGTAGTCGACGCTTGCAGCGGCGGGTTGGTCGCGGTGTCGGTCATCACCGGTTCACCGACCGGCTCGAAGGCGGGCGCCTCGGCCGATTCCAGGGCCGGGTCACCGATCGGCTCGGCCATCGGCACCTCGTTCATGGGAAGCGTCTCGACGACGGGTGGCCCTTCGGCGAGGGCGGAGGTCTCGTTCATGGCCTTCGGCTCCGGGAGGCTGGTGAGGTCGGACTTACACTGTTCGCAGAACAACGTCCCTTCTTCGTTCTTGAAGGAACAATAAGGGCAGGTCATCATGGGATGCATCTCGAGGGCTGGGCTCGGGGGGCTGGGGACACTTCCAGGTTAAGGCATCGGCATCTCTTCCGCCAGCCGCGGCGAGTCCTCCAGGGCGAGCTGCGTCTTCTTCGACACGCCCCGCCGGCGTTCAGCTCCTGCAGCACCTGCCGGGCCAGCATCGTCTTCTTGGCGCCGGCCGGCCCCATCACCTCGCCCTTCTTCTCGATCTCCTGGGCCAGCCGCTTGGCCTCCTCGTTGTCGCTCCGTGGCGATGGCCTGCTGCAGGTTCTTGTTCAGCTCGAAGATCTGCACCTCGTCGATGTGCTTGGCGACCTCGGCGTTGATGTAGCCCTGGCCGCGGCGGTGTAGGTCACCTCCAGCGGCACCGGGCCGGTCGCTCTCGCGGCCGTTGCCGGTGTCGTAGGTCACCTCGAGCTGGGCGATGACGATACTTGCCGTCGGGCCGCTTCGGCAGGCTCAGGTCGAGGATGTAGCGGGTCGACTTGTCGCTGCTCCAGCGTGCCCAGGCTGGCGACGAGGTGGCGCTCCTCCGGCTCGGTCAGCGGCAGCTCCTTGATCTCGGGCACGACCTGGCGGACGCGCTTGATCTTGATGTCCTTCATCGGCCGCAGGTGCATCTCGACGTTGAGTGAACGCCGGTCGCGGCCAGGTGCTCGAACTCCTCGACGAAGACGCGCTGCGGTCTCGCTCGGCCTCGTTGACGTCGATGTAGTACCACTTGCCCTCGCTGAGCTTGGCCAGGTCCTTGATGAGGGTCTGGTTCCACTCGGTGCCGACGCCCATGAGGGTGAAGTGGATCTTCTTCTTCGGCCGCCTGCTGGGCGAGCTGGCGGCAGTCCTGCTCGCCGGAGGTCTCGCCGTCGGTCAGCACGACCACCTGCGACAGCGTGCCGGGGCCGTGTTTCGACCTCGCGAAGCTGCTCCAGGCCGAGTTCATGCCCTCGTCCATGGCCGTGCCGCCCGGATCGACGTCGAACAGGTCGATGGTGCGGATGATCTTCTCGATCTTCTCCTTTTCGGTGAGGGAGCGTGGGCGGCAGGACGACGGCGGCGTCGTGGGCGAAGGCGACGATGCAGAGCGTGTCGTCGGGCTTGAGCTTGGGCAAGGCGGCGAGGGCGGCGTCCTGGACGCGCTTCAGCCGGCTGATGCCGGTGCCGTCTTCCTCGTACATGGAGCCGCTGACGTCGAGGACCAGGGCCAGGTTGAGGGGCATCGCGGGAGCGGCGCCGCGCCGTCGCCGGTGGGGATGAGCTTGACCAGGGCGTAGCTGGCCGCCGACTCGCCGCGCACGGCGATGCTGTTGCGGTGCATCATGCGTTCGATGTGGATCTTGGCCGGCATGGCATGCCTCGGAAAGGGTAGGATTGCGGGTTATTGCATGATTCGCCCGCGAGGCCGAATCATTTAGGCGTCATGCCTCCAAAAGGTTCGCCAGCGGCTGCAGCCGCAGGAAGCGGGCGGCCCGGCCAAGCTTCTCACTCAGCTGGCTAATCAACTGCCGGCCCGCCGGACCGAGCAGCGAAATCGCCAGCCCCAGCCCGCCGCCCAGCACGGCCCAGGTCAGCACCTCCGACCCCGGCCAGGGGCCCCCGGGAATGAGGCGGTCGAGGACCGGCAGCACCTGGCCCAAGGAACTGGCGAGGATCAGGCCCGTGAAGGAGCCGACGAAGAAGGCGGCGACGAAGTCGCGGAGTTTGCCCGTGTGCCGGATGATGAACCAGAGCGCCAGGATGGCGATCCAGAAGGTCAGCACAGAGAACTTCTGAACGTAATTGTCGGGCCGCACACTCTGCCAGTTCCGCGCCGCCAGATCGGGCAGCAGCAAGACCGCGCGCAAGAGCAGGCCGCCCAGGAACCCGGCGACGACCGGCTGCAGGAGGCGCTGCCAGTGGTTCTGCACGGCCGAGACGTTCAGGGCCACTTTCACCTGGAGGCGCTGGCCGCCGTTGCAGATCAGGTTGATCGTGCCGGGATGCCGGGTCAGCGGCGTGAGCCCTCGGGCACTGACCTGGATCGCGGCGGTCGTGGTTTGTCCGCCAGCCACCGTCGAGGTGAGGGGTTTGATCCAGGGCACATCCGTTTCCAGGAACGCATAAACCCACTTCTTCGCCGAGGTGCTCAAGTGGATTTCCGCCCGGGCCGTGCCGCCCGGCTTGCAATCCAGCTCGAGGAGCGTCGGCGTCACGTTTAACGGCGGGGGCTTCGAAAGCCCCATGCCCTCGAAGAACTGTTGCACCGCGGCGACGCCCTGGGCGGCCGGTCCCTGCACCGGATATCGCCAGCCATTGACCGTGAACCACCGTTCGACCTCGCCCCGTTCGAGCAGGGGAGCGGCCTGCTTGGGCAGCTCTTTCATCCGCGCCGCCAGGTCGCGGGGGGTGGCGGAGCCGGCGAGCGGAGCGTGAGGAAAAGGGATCGGCGAGAGATCGAAGGTAATCGGCACCTCGGCGGTGCCGCCGTTGGTGAGGATCGCCAGGGTGGCGGCATACTGCTGGCCGGCGGGCAGGCCGGAGGTTTCAATATGAACGGGACAATCTTGAAGCTGGCCGGTCTTGATGGGCACCTTGCCGTTGGCCTGGCCATTGCCGCCGCCGTCGCTGCCGACGCGAAGCCAGCTTTCGCCGCGCACTTCGACGGCGCCGTGGAGCAACCGCGAGCCGCGGTTCAGGACTTGCAGCATCAGATCGCGGGTATCCCCCGCCTTGATGGTGCCCAGGTGCAGCCGGCGCGGGGCGAGATCGAGGCGGGGCCCGGTTCCTTCTTTCACCGGAAAAGTCGCGAGCAAGAGATCCAGTCCGAGGTCAGGGTCGACATGCGCGGCGGCCTTGTCGGCCTGGTGGGCGAGGTCCATGCGGCCGATGCTGGCGAGGTACTGCCGCAGGCTGCCCTTTTGCAACATGCTGCGGGCCGACGCCCATTCGAGCGAGCACGCCTGCACGAGCTCGTCAAAAGTGCGACAACGGCGGCCGGAAGGAAAAACAAACTCGCGGCCCAGGGCGGTATTGGTGGGTGCTTTGCCATCCGCGCCGTGCGCAGCCCGTGTCCGTCGAAGTGACAGTACTGGGCGTCCGGGGGGTTGGCCCGCTGGCAGCGGGGGCAAAACTCGGGAACCATCACAGGTGCCGCCGCCCTTACCTAAGCTTTTCAGTGACGTCATTGTAACAGACCCGGTCAAGGGACGGCAATGTATTGATCGAATTGCTGGTCGAATGCCTGTGAAAGGTTGGTGAGGACAATTTTACTCGGACCGTTACCCGCAACCTTTGCAAGAGCATGCCACGTTGGATTACCGACAAGGGAAGGACAACGCTGCCCACCTGCTCCCTGGCATGCGGGCGGCGTCGGCCAGGAACTACTTCTTCGGAATGTCGATCGGTGTGTCCGGGCTGTTGCCCCATTCGTTCCAGCTGGCGTGATAGTTGCGCACTTGCTTGGCGCCCATGAGTTCCATTGCAAAGTTCATCACCGATGAACTGGCGCCGCTGTGTCAGTGCACCGCCTGCGGACGGTTCAGATCGATATGGTTCGCCTCGAACAGCTCCTTCAGTTCCGAGGCCGGACGAAAAGCGCTGGGTCTTCTTGTCGATGAGATTCTCGAAGTCAAGGTTGGTCGCCCCGGGCATGCAGCCACCCCGCTCGGCACGCTTACTCTTGCCCGTAAACTCTTCGGCTTTGCGCGTGTCGACGATGGCCAGTTCCTTCGTCTTCACCGCGTTCAGCATGTCCTGCTTCCTCGCCAGCCGCTCCGCCCTCGGGTCCGGGACGAAGGTCACCGCGTTCGGCGTCACCGGCTCGCGGCTGATCGCGTAGGATCCCGCCGACTTCCAGCCCGTCCACATGCCGTGCAGCAGCCGGACGTCCTTGACGCCCCAGTACTTGAGGATCCACCACACCCGGGCGGCGTCCTTGTTGTTATTGTCGTCGTACACGACCACCTTGGTGTCGACCGTGATCCCAAGGTCGCTCAGCCGCTTCGTCCAGCCCGCAACGTCCTTGCCGTCCTGAAACGTTTTGCCCCACTCCGCCGCGCTGGTCGACACCGCCCCCGGCACATGGCCCTCCTCGTAAGCCGCCCGCTCACGTACATCGAGGACGTGAAATTGCTTGAGCGACTTGGCCAACACCGCCGGCTCGATCAGCAAGTCCGCACGCGGGTATGTATCGTTTGGCACCAGCATAAAGAGCGTAGCAATCACTATCAGCATAAATCCTCCTTGTCAGGCACGCTGTGCGTGCCCCTAATGTAGACGCGGCATCCTGCCGCGTCCGCAGGAGCAAATCACTCTCGCAAATACGAGCGATCCGCACAACGCGGCTGGAAGCCGCGTCTACCTTTACTTCACCTGCAGCATCCGATCCAGCGCCAGCTTGGCGTGCCTGCGCCACGTCATCGGCGGCACCTTGATCACATTGACCGGCGTCCCCTGCGCCAGGTTCTCCAGCGCCCAGGCGAGGTGGGGCAGGTCGATCCGATACATCGTCGCGCACATGCAGACCATCGGCGAGAGGAAGTGGATCGCCTTGTCCGGGTGCTCGGCCGCGAGCCGGTTGACCAGGTGCAGCTCGGTGCCGATCGCCCACGTCGAGCCCGGCGGGGCCTCGGCCACGGTCTTGAGGATGAACTCGGTCGAGCCGACCAGGTCCGCCGCGTCGACGACCGACATCATGCACTCGGGGTGGACGAGGACCTTGATCCCGGGGAACTTGCTTGCGGAACTGAGTCGACGTGCGCCGGCTTGAACATCTGGTGGACCGAGCAGTGCCCCTTCCAGAGCAGGACCCGGCTGTCGCGGAGCGCGTCGGTGCGTTGCCTCCCAGCGGCTCGCGAGGGTTCCAGAGCGGCCATCTCGGTCGAGCGGGATGCCCATCGCCCGGGCCGTGTTGCGGCCGAGGTGCTGGTCGGGGAAGAAGAGGACGCGCTTGCGCCGGGCGAACGACCATTCGAGCACGGCCCGGGCGTTGCGAGCTGGTGCAGACGATCCCGCCGTGCCGGCCGCAGAAGGCCTTGAGGTCGGCCGTCGAGTTGATGTAGGTCACCGGCATCAGGTCGTCGGTGTCGATCGACCTCGCCGAGGTCGGCCCAGGCGGCCTCGACCGAGTCGATGTCGGCCATGTCGGCCATGCTGCACCCGGCGGCCAGGTCGGGGAGGACGACATCGACCTCGGGGCGGGTCAGGATGTCGGCCGTCTCGGCCATGAAGTGGACGCCGCAGAAGACGATGACGCGCACGTCGAGCTCTGCGCGGCCAGCTGGCCAGCTTGTAGCTATCGCCCCGGAGGTCGGCGAACCGGATGACCTCGTCCTGCTGGTAATGATGGCCGAGGATGAGGAGCTTCTCACCCAACGTTTTCTTCGCCGCCCAGCACCGATCAGTCAGCTCGGCATCCGACAGCGACTGATATGGCACGAACGACGGATCCACCGGCATCCGCGCCGTCGAATCCACCGGACTCAGCAGGTCAAGCGGCATGGGTTACCTCGTCAGGGGCGAGTCCGGGACGCTCGGCAACGGAGTTTGCGACTGACTCCGGCCGCTAACGCTCCCGACTGCCGTTGCAACTGCTATTCATTGTACACATCCGCCCCCGTCCTCTCGCCCACTTTCCCGACCTCGCGGTGGCATTCACGCGCCGCCACTGTTACAATTCACTCGTCCGAACCATTCCTCCGAACCCCCCGAACACAGCGACGATTATGACCAGCGAACCGAACGCGGTGGTGACGGCCAACGGCAGCCCGGCCGCCGAGGTCAAGAACGAGCCGGAAGTCAACAAGCTCTTCCGCATGGTCATGAAGTACGAAGGCTCCGACCTGCACCTCAAGGTCGGCCAGCCGCCGATGATGCGCCTCAAGGGCGTCATCCGCCGCATGGAGATGCGGCCGCTCACCCAGGAGGACATGGAGCGGCTCTTCTTCCCGATCATGAAGGAGCACCACCGCAAGATCCTCGAGGACGACCGGCGGCGTCGACTTCGCCTACGTCGTCGGCGACGACGAATGCCGCTTCCGCGTCAACCTCTTCAAGCAGCGCGGCCAGCTGTCGCCTGGTCGCCCGCCGCGTCAACAACAACATCCCCTCCTTCGAGAAGCTCGGCCTGCCATCCCCGACACGAAAGTCGCAAGCCGGCGAGCCGACGTCTTCGAGAAGCTGTGCATGCTCGACCAGGGCCTGATCATCCTGGCCGGCGTCACCGGCTCCGGCAAGAGCACCACCATCGCCTCGATGCTCGACTACATCAACGAGCGCGAGCCGCTGCACATCCTCACCATCGAGGACCCGATCGAGTTCGTCTTCACCGACAAGAAGGCGATCATCAACCAGCGCGAGATCGGCCTGGACGTCATGGACTGGCACAAGGCCCTGAAGCACGCCGTGCGCGAAGACCCCGACGTCATCCTGGTCGGCGAGATGCGCGACCGCGAGACGTTCGAGGCCGGCATCCACGCCGCCGAGACCGGGCCACCTGGTGTTCGGCACCATCCACGCCTCGTCCGGCCCGTCGACGCATCAGCCGTATCCTCGACCTGTTCCCGGCCGACATGCACCACGCCATCCGCCAGGCGCTGGCCTTCAACCTCAAGGCGGTCGTCTGCCAGAAGCTGCTGCCCGAGCATCAAGCCCGGCAAGGGCCGCGTGCCGACCAACGAGATCATGATCGTCAACCCGATCATCCGCGACCTGATCATCAAGGAGCGAGGACAAGAAGCTCGCCGACGCCATCCGCATCGGCTACCAGCGAAGGCATGATCGACTTCAACGAGAACCTGCGCCAGCTCGTCGAGCGCGGCGAGATCGACCGCGCCGTGGCCCTCGAAGTCGCCCCCAACCCCGAAGCCCTCAAGATGGCCCTCAAGGGCATCAAGGTCGCCCAGGCCGGCTTCGTGGCGTAACATCAGTAGTCAGTGGACAGTGGTCAGTAGAGACATTCCTTTTTCACTGACCACTGCCCACTGTCCACTGACCACTCATTCACAGCTGCACCGTCTCCCGCTGCAGCCGCTTTGTGAACGGCTCGCGGCGGGGCGCCGCTTTGTCCTTCCGTTCCCGAAACACGCCCTTCCGCACGCGGCGAACGTCCTCGACGGTGTAAAAGAGCTGCGGATCGTGCTGGCGTAGAATGTTGACGACCTCCTCCATCTGGTTGCGCTTCACGATGGTGAAGATGACCCGGACCGGGCCGGTGGCGCCGGCGGCGTCCATGCAGGTCACGCCGAAGTCGGCGGCGTTGAGGGCGGCGACGAGCTGATCGGGCCGCCGCGGCGTGATGATGCCGCACCACCTGCGTGCCGATCGCCAGCAGCTCCTCGATCGTCATGCCGAGATAGTTGCCGCTGACGAAGCCCACGGCGTAGGCGATCGAGCACGGGCACGTGCTGAAGGTTGGAGACGACCTGGCTGATGGCAAAGAGCCAGATCGAGGCTTCGACCAGGCCCAGGCAGGCCGCGAACCGCTTCATGCCGCGGGCGACGAAGATCGTTCTTAGCGTCGCAGAAGGTAACAACACACAGCTCGGCGAAGAAAATAACAATCGGCAACCACCACGCCATGGTCGCTGACTGCTCCCAGGACTGCGATTCCCCGAGGCGGCGAACGATAGCGACTTTCGCCAATCACGCAAGTTGAAAGTAGCCATCACGCTCCGCGTGATGAGCCCAAACTCACGCTCTTCAGTGCATGAATCACTGGCAAGACATCTTGGGCTCATCACGCGGAGCGTGATGGCTACATTTACCTAACTTGATTTCGCCGGCGGCGCCGCCGGTCGGGCTTCGTAGATCACCGTCACCGTGACCTTCTCCCCCTTGCGATCGAGGACGACCGCCAGCTTGTCGCCCGGCTTCGCCTTGCGGAGAAGCTCCGTGTACTCTTCGATACTCTTGACGGCCGACCGTCGATCTCCATGATCCGGTCGCCGACCTTGATGCCCGCCTTGGCGGCGGCGCGGCCCTCGGTGACGGCGTCGACCAGCACGCCTGCCTTCGTGTCGCTGTAGGGCCCAGGCTGATGCCAATGCTCGGCCGGCCCGTCGCGGCGGCGCTGGCCGGCTTCTCCGCGTCCGACGTCTCGGCCGCCGCAGTTGATTTTCACTCACCAGTCGACTTGGCTGTGCCCGTGGGCTTCTCTGCCGGCCGATTCGTTCGCCGAGTCGTGCTCGCGGCTTTGACGAACTCGGGCCGCTCCATCGTGGCCAGGCTCCTCGACGATGTTCTGGCCCAGCTCGGCACACTGGCGCATGCCCTTGATGTTGATCGTCTGGAACGTGTCGGTCGGCCGGTGGTACTGCGGGTGCATGCCCGTGAAGAAGAACATCACCGGGATGTTCTTCTGCCAGAACGAGTAGTGGTCGCTGGCGGAGAAGTACTGGCTCGACGTGGGCATCGTCACGTTCACGCCCAGGTCCTTGTTAGCGCCGCTTGACCAGGTCCGGAAACTCCTTGGCCGACGTCGTCCCCATGACTTCGAGCGGGTACGTCCGCTTCTTGATCTCCTCGGCGTCCTGGCTCGGGCCGACCTTGTACTGGTCGAAGCCGAGCCGGCCGACCATGTCGAGGTTGAGCATCGACGCCGTCTTCTCAAGCGGGAAGATGCGGGTGGTTGGCGTAGTGGTCGAGAACCGATCAGGCCCCATTCCTCGGCGGCGTACCACTGGAAGACGACGCGGCGGCGGTTCTTGATCGCGTTGGGGCCGTTCTGCAAGTCGTGCCAGCGGCGGGCGATCTCGAGGTTGCACGTGCCGGAGCGCGTTGTCATCGGCGCCGAAGTGGATCTCCTTGCTGCCGCCAGCGAGCCGGTCTCGCCACGGCCGACGTGGTCGTAGTGGCCCCCACCACCACGATCTCATCCGCCAGGCTCGCCCGCGCCGGGCACGGTGGCGATGATGTTCTTGATCTTGTATGTGCTCGCGGTTGATGTCGGCCTTGAACGCTCACCTTCACGTCGCCGAACACCTTGCTGGCCGGCTTGAACTCCTCGTCGATCTCCTTCTCCAGCGTCGGCGAGCGGCTTGCGCGCCCGCCTTGAGCAGCACCTGGTCGATCACGCCGCGCTTGACCTGGAAGACCGGCGGCGAGCCCCGCTCGGCCCGAGTGCCGCCGTAGGTGAACCGACAAACGGATCGCGCTTCGCCGGCGCTGAGTTGGTCGTTGACAAACAGGACTGCCGCGGCCTTCCGCTTGGCTGCCTCGCGGCACCTTGGTGCTCAGGCCGGCCGGGCTGTCCTTGCCCTTGAAGTTCGGCTCCTTGCTCGTTGCTCTGCCGCGGCGTCTTGCGGACGATGACGACGACCTTGCCCTCGACATTCGACTTCCTTGTAGTCGTCGTACTGCGGCTCCGTGCTTGCGATGCCGTAGCCGACGAAGGCCAGCTCGCCCTCGCGCTGCCGCCATTGCCCACGCCCAGGACCGGAAGTCGCTTTTGTCCACGTCGGTGCGCCGGCCTTCGAAGCTCGACCTGGCTCTTCGGGCCCTCCGTGCGGTCCCGCGGGCAGTGAAGTCGAAGTGCTGGAAGTAGCCCTCGTTCGCCGGCCGGCTGCAGGCCGGCCTGCTTGAGCCGGCTGACGATGTAGTCGGCCGCCTTGTGGATGCCCTGCGTCGTGCTGCCGCGGCCTTCGCACTCCTCGGTCGTGAGGTAGTAGATGTCGGCGGCGATCCGCGATTCGGAGAGGTTCGGGTTGAACAGCTTGGCGTGGCTGACTTTGGTCTTGTCGGTCTTGTCGCTGGCCAACACCAGCCCGGTCAGGCTCGCGACCAGCAGCAGCGAGCGTCAACGTCCGTCGTAGCATGGGGTCGGATCACTCCTGCGGGGTGAGGCAATGCGCCAGTCTATCGATTCTCACGCCAGTGATCGCCGCATAAGCCAAAGTCATGAGAAGCGCATGGGAATGTAGACGCGCCGTCCTCGCCGCGTCCGCACGTGCAATCGCTCTCGGCTACCACCCAAGCCCTCGCGGACGCGGCGGGGACGCCGCGTCTACATTGAGCTCACTTCGCCGCCGCCACCACCTTCTTCGCCGCCTCGGTCAGTCCGTGCGGTGGCGTCGATGTTCAGGCCGCTCTCGGCCAGCATCTTCCGGCCCTGCTCGACGTTCGTCCCTTCCAGCCGCACCACCAACGGCACCTTGAAGCCGACCTCCTCGAACGCCGCCAGGATCGCGCGCGGCGATCGATGTCGCACTTCATGATGCCGCCGAAGATGTTCACCAGCACCGCCTTCACGTTCGGGTCGGACAGCAGGATGCGGAACGCCTCGGTCACCTGCTCCTTGTTGGCGCCGCCGCCGACGTCGAGGAAGTTGGCCGGCTCGCCGCCGTGGTACTTGATGATGTCCATCGTGCTCATCGCCAGCCCGGCCCCGTTGACCAGGCAGCCGATGTTGCCGTTCAGGCTGATGAAGCTCAGGCCCGCCTTGCCCGCCCGCAGCTCGGCCGGGTTCTCCTCGCTCACGTCGCGCAGCGCCTCGACGTCCGGGTGGCGGAACAGGGCGTTGTCGTCGAAGGTCATCTTGGCGTCGAGGGCCAGCACGTCGCCCTTGCGTGGTGACGACCAGCGGGTTGATCTCGGCCAGGCTGCAATCCTTGTCCAGGAAGACCTCGACCAGCGCGGTCATCGTCTGCTCGGCCTCGGCGACCTGCTCGCCGGTGAAGCCGAGGTCGAAGCGCCAGCCGGCGGGCCTGGAACGGCAGCAGCCCGCGTCGGGGTCGACGGCGCGTCTTGAGGATCTTCTCCGGGTGCTTCGTCGGCGACCTCCTCGATGTCCACGCCGCCCTCGGCGCAGGCCATCAGCACCGGCACGCCGATGGCCGCGGTCGAGGACCATGCCGACGTAGACTCCTTGGCGATGTCGGCCGCCTCCTG